>NZ_BOMV01000053.1 GCF_016862375.1 Paractinoplanes rishiriensis
CGGGCGCTGCGGGTGGCGCGGGCGCTGCGGGTGGCGCGGGCGCTGCGGGTGGCGCGGGCGCTGCGGGTGGCGCGGGCGCTGCGGGTGTGCGCTCGCTCCGTGTTGAGGATCTGCCTATTCGGGATGATCTGCGGGGGCAGACGCCCTATGGGGCGCCGCAGCTTGATGTTGCGGTGCGGCTGAACACCAACGAAAACTCGTATCCGCTGCCCGATGACGTGGTTGAGGCTGTTGGTAAGGCGGTGCAGGGCGAGCTTCGGGACCTCAACCGCTATCCGGACCGGGACGCGGTGGCGTTGCGGGCTGCGCTGGCCGACTACCTCGGGCACGGTCTGGTCGCCGCCAACGTGTGGGCGGCCAACGGGTCCAACGAGGTGCAGCAGCAGTTGCTGCAGACGTTCGCGGGGCCGGGGCGTACGGCGCTCGGGTTTGGTCCTTCCTATTCCATGCATCCGCTGCTCGCGCAGGGCACCGGCACCCGGTGGATCGGCGCGCTGCGTGATCCGGACTTCGGGCTCACCCCGGACGCGGCGGTGGCGCAGCTCGACGAGCACGACCCCGACGTGGTGTTTCTCTGCTCGCCCAACAACCCGACCGGCACCGCGCTCGACTCCACCGTCGTCGGCGCCGTGCTGGAGCGGGCGCGGGGGATGGTGGTGGTCGACGAGGCGTACACCGAGTTCCGGCGGGCCGGCACGCCGACCGCGCTGGAGCTGCTGCCTCAGCACCCCCGGCTGGTGGTGAGCCGGACGATGAGCAAGGCGTTCGGGTTCGCGGGCGGGCGGCTCGGCTACTTCGCCGCCGATCCGGCCGTGGTGGACGCCGTCCAGCTGGTGCGGCTCCCGTACCACCTCAGTGCCATCACGCAGGCGGCCGCGCGCGCCGCGGTGGCGCAACGCGACGCCCTGCTCGCGAACGTCGAGGTGATCAAGGTGCAGCGGGACCGGATCGTGGGGACGCTGCGCGCACGTGGATTCCGGGTGGCCGACAGCGATGCCAACTTCGTGCTGTTCGAGGTGGGCGGGGATCAGAAAATCGTTTGGCAGCGGCTGCTCGACCGCGGTGTATTGATCCGCGACGTCGGCCTGCCGGGCTGGCTGCGGGTCACCGCCGGCACTCCCGCCGAGACCGATGCGTTCCTGGAGGCTTTGACATGAGTAGGACTGCCCGGGTCGAGCGGGTGACCCACGAGACCAAGGTCCTCGTCGAGATCGACCTCGACGGCACCGGCAAGAGCGACCTCGCCACCGGGGTGGGCTTCTACGACCACATGCTCAACCAGCTGGCCAAGCACGGCGGCTTCGACCTCACCGCGCGCACCGAAGGTGACCTGCACATCGACGCGCACCACACGATGGAGGACACCGCCATCGCCCTCGGCGATGCCTTTTCGCGCGCGCTGGGCGACAAGGCCGGCATCAGGCGGTACGGGTCGGCCACGATCCCGATGGACGAGGTGCTCTGCCGCGCCGCGGTCGACCTGTCCGGGCGGCCCTATGTGGTGCACGACGAGCCCGAGTTGGCGCCGTACATCGGGCCGGTCTACCCGACCAGCATGACCCGGCACATCTTCGAGTCGTTCGGGTTCGCGGCCAAGGTGACCCTGCACGTCAGCGTGCTGCGGGCCGCCCGCGACGGCGGCAAGCCGGACGCGCACCACGTGGTGGAGGCGCAGTTTAAGGCGTTCTCCCGGGCGCTGCGCGAGGCCGTCGAGATCGACCCGCGCAACGCCGGGGCGCTGCCGTCGACCAAGGGCGTGCTGTGATGGCGATCGTCCTGTTCATCGTGGCCGGCTTCCTGGTCGGCGGCGTGATCCAGCTGGTCAAGGCGGGCGCCTCCAAGTTCAGTGTGATCCTGGTCGGCGTGCTCGCGGCGCTGGCTACCGCCGGTGGGGTCGCGTGGCTGCTTCCGGGGGATGGCGCATGACAAAGTCCGTGGTTGTGCTCGACTACGGGTCGGGCAATCTGCGGTCCGCCGAGCGGGCCGTGGCTCGGACCGGTGCGAGCGTGACCGTCACCAGCGACCTGGATGCGGCGGCCGCTGCGGACGGGCTGTTCGTGCCGGGGGTGGGCGCGTTCGCCGCCTGCATGGCAGGCATCGACGCGTTGGGCGCCGGTCCGGTGATCGCCGAGCGGGTGGCCGCGGGACGTCCGGTGATCGGGGTCTGCGTGGGGATGCAGATCTTCTTCGACTCGGGCGTCGAGCACGGGGTGGAGACCAAGGGGCTCGGGTTGTTGCCGGGCGTGGTGAGCCGGCTGACCGCGGCCCGCATCCCGCACATGGGCTGGAACACCGTCGACATCGCGGACGGGTCGGCGCTCCTTGCCGGGTTGCCCGCTGAGTCCCGGTTCTACTTCGTCCACTCGTACGCGGCCTCGGATCTTGATGCTCTGCAGCAGGCCGGCGCCAAGGTGACCACCGCGAGCCACGACCTGCCGTTTGCCGCGGTGGTCGAGGTCGGGTCGCTCGCGGTCGCCCAGTTCCACCCGGAGAAATCCGCGGACGCGGGCTATGCGCTGCTGCGCAACTGGGTCGCCGGGCTGTAACGCCGGTGTCCAAGGAACGGGCGAAGCGGCGCGCCGAGCGACTCGCCGTGCTGGAGCGGGAGAAGGCCGTCCGTGCCCGCAGGGTGGCCCGCCGGCAGCGCCGTCGTGAGCTGATCCAGCGGGTCAAGCCGCGGGTGCGGGTGGGCCGGACCGGCCGGCTCTACAAACGCAACCGCCGGCAGCGGGTCGGCATCGTCGTCGTGCCGCTGCTGGCCATCGCCGCGGTCTGGCTGTGGATTCCCGAACCGGGCCTGCGCATCGTGCTGACCGTGGTGATCGGGTTGGCGCTGCCGGCCCTGGTCGTCCTGGTCCTGGGCCGCAAAGACTGAACTAAGGAGAGAAACCCGTGACCCTGTCCCTGCTCCCGGCCGTCGACGTCGCCGACGGTCAAGCCGTGCGTCTCGTGCAGGGCGCCGCCGGCTCCGAGACGGCCTACGGCGATCCGCTGGAGGCCGCGCTGGCCTGGCAGAACGACGGCGCCGAGTGGGTGCATCTGGTCGACCTGGACGCGGCCTTCGGGCGGGGCGAGAACGCCGACCTGCTGGCCGGCGTGGTGCGCCGCCTCGACGTGAAGGTGGAGCTGTCCGGCGGCATCCGGGACGACGCGTCGCTGACCCGGGCGCTGTCCACCGGCGCGGCCCGGGTGAACATCGGCACCGCCGCCCTGGAGGACCCGGAGTGGTGCGACCGGATCTGCGGCGAGTACGGCGACCGGGTCGCGATCGGCTTGGACGTGCGCGGGCGCACCCTGTCGGCGCGCGGCTGGACCCGGGACGGCGGCGACCTGTACGAGGTGCTGGCCCGGCTCGACAAGGCGGGCGCATCCCGCTACGTCGTCACCGACATCACCAAGGACGGCATGATGCGCGGTCCTAACCTCGACCTGCTGCGCGAGGTGTGTGCCGCCACCGACAAGCCGATCATCGCGAGCGGCGGCGTGTCCACCCTGGACGACCTGCGGGCGCTGGCCACCCTCGAGCCGATCGGGGTGGAGGGCGTGATCGCCGGCAAGGCGCTGTACGCCGGCGCGTTCACGGTGGCCGAGGCGCTAGCTGCTCTCGAGTCGGTCCCAGGCTGACTGCAGGGCCCGCACGGCCGCCTTGATGGCCGGGCGGGCCGCCGACGCCTCCCGCCACGCGACCACGACCCGGCGGCGCGGCTCCGGGGTCACCCGGACCACCCGGACGCCGTCGGGCAGTCGGGGCCGTGCCAGCCGCGGGATGATCGCCACCCCGAGACCGGCCGCGATCAGCGTCAGCTCGGTCTCGAACTCGCCCACGTGGAAGTCGGGCTGCACACCCGGCAGCACCCGGGTCAGCCACTCGTGGCAGATGTCGCCGGCCTTCGCGGCGATCCATCGCTCGTCGCGGCACCTGGCCAGCGAGGTGGTGCCGGTCAACCGGTGCCCGCTCGGCACGATCAGGTCGGCCACGTCCCAGCCGAGTTCCACGTACGTGACGCCGGGCGGATACCGCAGGGCCACCTCGGGCCAGTCGTCCAGCACCGCCAGGTCGACGTGACCGCGGTGCAGCGCGTCCAGCCCCTCGTGCGGGTTGACCTCGAGCAGCCCGGTGGACAGTTGCGGGTGCTCGCCGGCGAGCCGGTGCAGGGCGTGTGGCAGCAGCGCGCGGCAGGCGGTGGCGAACGCTGCCACGTTCAGCCGGCCGGTCACCGTGTCGCGGTGCGCCATCAGCGCCGACTCGGCCTCGTCCACCGCGGCCAGCACGCGTTCGGCGTGCCCGGCCAGCAGCCGGCCCGCCTCGGTGAGCCGCAGCCCGCGCCCGTCCTTCTCGACGAGTGTGGCGCCGGTCTCCCGTTCCAGCTTGGCGAGCTGCTGCGACACCGCGGACGGCGTGCAGTGCAGTGCGTCGCCGGCCGCCAGCACCGTCTTGTAGCTGGCCACGGCGTGCAGGGCCCGCAACCGACCCAGGTCAATCATGTAGCGACCCTACATTGTCGCTGAAGCATTATTCGATGGTGCTTAATGGTCGCCGGCCGTCAGGCTGAGCACGTGAAACCGCGTGACATCGCCATCGCCGTGGCCGTGACCGCCGTCTGGGGCATCAACTTCGTCGCCATCTCGACCGGCCTCGACCACTTCCCGCCGCTGCTGTTCAACGCGCTGCGCTTCACCGTGGCGGCCTTTCCGGCGCTACTGTTCGTGGGCCGACCACGGGTGCCGTGGCGCTGGGTGATTGCCACCGGTCTCACTCTCGGCGTGGTGAAGTTCTCGCTGCTGTTCGCCGGGATGGCGGCCGGGATGCCGGCCGGGCTCAGCTCGCTGGTGCTGCAGAGCCAGGCGGTGTTCACCATGCTGTTCGCGGTCCTGCTGCTGCGCGAGCGCCCGCGCGCGCTGCAGGTGGCCGGCCTGGCCGTCGCGCTGGCCGGGGTGGTCCTGGTGGGCAGCCGGATGACCACCAACCTGGGCGCGTTCCTGCTGATCGTCGGCGCCGCCGCCACCTGGGGCCTGGCCAACATCTTCACCCGCAAGGCGGCCCCGCCGGACACGCTGCGCTTCATCGTCTGGGTCAGCGCGGTCGCCAGCGGCCCGCTGATCGTGCTGTCGCTGCTGGTCGACGGCCCGGCCACCGACCTGGCGGCGCTGCGCGCCATCAACGTCGAGGCGGTCGCCGCGCTGCTCTACATCGCCTTGCTCTCCACGCTGGCCGGCTTCGCCGGCTGGGGCTTCCTGCTCAAGAGGTACGGGGCGACGACCGTGGCCCCGTTCTCGATGCTGGTGCCGTTCTTCGGGATGGCGTCGGCCGCACTGGTGCTCGGCGAGCCGATCCACCTGATCGACGTGGCCGGCGGCGTGCTGGTGGTGGGCGGCATCCTGCTCGGGCTGGTGCGCCCGGCGGCCCTCAGCCCTCGCGCACCAGTGGAAGATCTTGCAACCGCGCGGTGAGCAGCTTGGCCATGGCTGGAGCCATCGCCGGTCACCCCCTGGTCGTCGAGCCAGTGCGGCGGGCACCGCCGCGGCACTGCCGGTGGGAGGGTCACTAGGCTGGTCTTATGACGGTTGCGGTGCGGGTGATTCCCTGTCTCGACGTGGATGCGGGACGGGTGGTCAAGGGGGTCAACTTCGTCGATCTGCGGGATGCGGGTGACCCGGTCGAGCTGGCCGCTGCCTATGACGCGGCCGGGGCCGACGAGCTCACCTTTCTCGACGTGACCGCGTCGTCGGACGACCGGGGAACCATGCTCGACGTGGTGCGCCGCACCGCCGAGACCGTGTTCATCCCGCTGACCGTCGGCGGCGGCGTGCGTTCGGTCGAGGATGTTGACGTGCTTCTGCGGGCCGGCGCCGACAAGGTCGGTGTCAACACCGCGGCCATCGCGCGGCCGGAGCTGATCCGGGAGATCGCCGAGCGGTTCGGCAACCAGGTGCTGGTTCTTTCGCTCGACGTGCGGCGATCCGCCGACCAGCCCAGCGGGTGGGAGGTCACCACGCACGGCGGGCGTAAGAGCGCGGGGCTGGACGCCATCGAGTGGGCCCGCACGGTGGCTCAGCTGGGCGCGGGGGAGATCCTGCTCAACTCGATGGACGCGGACGGTACGAAGGCCGGGTTCGACCTCGAGCTGATCGAGGCGGTGCGGGCCGTGGTCGACATCCCGGTGATCGCCAGCGGGGGAGCGGGCGCGGTGGAGCACTTCCCGCCGGCCGTGGCGTCGGGGGCGGACGCGGTGCTGGCCGCCAGCGTCTTCCACTTCGGAGATCTGAGCATCGGCGAGGTCAAGGACAGCCTGCGCCAGGCCGGCCACCCGGTGCGTTAGGGGAAGTTCAGCGGCCGTCGGCGAGGCGGATCGAATATTCGCGGACGGCGGTCGCGTACGTCTGCTCGTCCAGGGTCCAGCCGGAGTCGCCGGGTGCGGTGCCCCGGTTGAGCTGGGCCTGCAGGGTCATCACGGCCGAGGACAGGCCGCTGAACGGGCGGGTGCGCCACAGTTGCTCACCGGCCGGGGCCACCTCGACCAGGTCGTCCTCGACGACCAGCAGGCCGGCGCCGGCCAGGCGCCGCACCGACTCCTCCAGCTCGGCCCGGCTGGGCACGCTGTGATGCAGGAAATCGGCGGCCGCCAGCACGTCGGCCAGGCTCGCCCCGGTGACCGGGAGCGCGGCGTGCATCGCGCGGTCCCGTTCGAGTCGCGCGGCGATGACCGCGGACACGAAGATCCATGCGTCGTTCCACTGCCATCCGCCCGCCCCCATGCGGCAATGATGCCGAAATCGGGGCCCGCCCGGAAGCAAATGTGTCCGGATGATCACTGACCTGTGTCAGCCGGCGGGGCAGTCCACTGAGGGCAGTGCAGCTCGGGGGCGGTCCGGGACCGTGCACAACGGTATGAACAACTGCGCCAGCGGGCCGATGGCCAGCGCGTACGCGATCGTGCCGAGACCGGCCGTGCCGCCCAGCAGGAACCCGGCACCGAGGACGCCCAGTTCGATCGAGGTGCGGACCAGGCGCAGCGACAAGCGGGGGAAGCGGGCGGCGATACCGGTCATCAGGCCGTCGCGCGGGCCGGGGCCGAATCGGGCACCGATGTACAGGCCCGTCGCCAGGCCGTTGAGCAGGATGCCGGAGACCAGATAACCGGTCCGGGCCGTCAGTCCCTGACCGAGGGGCAGCACGGCCAGCGCCACGTCGACCGCGACGGCGACCACCACGACGTTCGCGATCGTGCCGAAGCCGGGCCGCTGGCGCAGCGGGATCCAGAGCAGCAGTACGGGAATGCCGACCAGCAGCACGATCCAGCCGAAGCTGAGCCCGGTCACCCGGGTGAGGCCCTGGTGGAACACGTCCCACGGGTTCAGGCCGAGCGCCGACTGGATCATGAGCGCCATGCTCACGCCGTACAGGATCAGGCCCGCGAAGAGCTGGACGAGCCGCCGGGTGAGACGACGATCTCTGTTGCCACTGGAAGTCACAACTGCAACTCTGAAGGCCAATTGGGCGAGGCTGAAGTGCCAATTCGCGGGAGGTGGCTATGACGAGCTCGGTGCGTGGTGGCCAACTGGCCCGGTTGCTCGGCCAGTGGCATTCGCTGCCCGGCCGGCACCGGAGCCCCGACTACGCCGCGCTGGCCGCCGCCGTGCGCGGTCTGCTGTCCGACGGACGGCTGCCGCTCGGCGTACGCCTGCCCGCCGAGCGCGAGCTGGCCGAGGCGCTCGGCATCAGCCGCACCACGGTCACCGCCGCGTACCGGGCCCTGCGCGAGACCGGCCACCTCACCAGCCGGCGCGGCGCCGGCAGCTGGACCACCCTGCCGAACGGGCACCGGGTGGCCACCTCGGGCCTGTGGGCGGCCGAGGACGACCGCGACGTGATCGACATGGGCGTGGCGGCCTCGGCGGCGCCGGACGAGCTGGTGGCGGCGGCCCGGGACGCGGCCGAGGACCTGCCACGGTACCTGGGCAGCGCCGGCTATCACCCGACCGGGTTGATGGAGCTGCGCGAGGCGGTCGCGGCCGGGTACACGACCCGCGGGGTGACCACCTCAGCCGAGCAGATCCTCATCACGGCCGGCACCCAGCAGGCCCTCGACCTGGTGCTGCGGCTCTCGGTGCCGGCCGGGTCGCCGGTGCTGGTGGAGGCGCCGACCTATCCGAACGCGCTGGCCGCGCTGTCCGCCCGCCGGGCCCGGATCAACACGCACGGCCTGGACACGTCGACCGGCTGGGACGGCGAGCTGCTGCTGGGTGCGCTGCGCCAGTCGCGCCCGCGGGTGGCGTACGTGATCCCGGAATTTCAGAATCCCACCGGTCACCTGATGCCGGCGGCGCTGCGCGAGCGGATGGTGGCCACCGCGCACTCGGCCGGCACCGAGCTGATCGTCGACGAGTCCTTTGTGGATCTTCCGCTGGACGGCGTGGAGATGCCGCCGCCGGTGGCCGTGTTCGACCGGCACTCGCGGGTGGTGTCGATCGGCGGGATGAGCAAGGCGTACTGGGGCGGCCTGCGGATCGGCTGGGTGCGCGCGTCGGCGCCGCTGGTGCAGCGGCTCGCGGCCATCCGGGTCGGCGTCGACATGGCCAGCCCGGTGCTGGAGCAACTCGTCGGCGTCCGGCTGCTGGCAAAGTCGTCGCAGCTCGTCGCGGCCCGCCGGGCCCAGTTGCGCGGCCGCCGGGACGCGCTGGTGGCGGCGCTGCGCGAGCAGCTGCCGGAGTGGAGTTTCGTGGTGCCGGCCGGCGGGGTCACGCTCTGGGCCGAGCTGGACGGGCCGATCTCGAGCGCGCTCGCCCGGGCCGCCGAGGACGTCCGGGTGCGGCTGGCGCCGGGGCCCCGGTTCGGGCTGGACGGCACGCTGGAGCGCTTCCTGCGGCTGCCGTTCACGCTGCCGGCCGAGGAACTGGCCGAGGCGGTGCGGCGGATCGCGGCGGTGCGCTACGACCTCGACCGGCCCCGCCCGTCCTGGCGTACCCCGTCGGTGATCGCCTAGATCAGCCAGGCGCCGTCGCGCATCAGGGTCCGGCCGGCGATCTCGTTCTCCTCGCGCCAGGCCAGGATGCGATCCGGGCGCAAAATCAGGAAGACGTACGACTCACCAGCCGTCCGCGGGTCCCAGTCGTTCTGGCCGGCGTATGCCTCGCCCAGCGCGCCGGACGAGGCCACCTCGGCGGTCCGCTCCAGAACCGCGTCGATCAGCACCACGTCGCGGGTGTGCCCGAGAGCGAGCCGGGCCCGGCCGTTCGCCAGCAGGTTGCGGGCAACCGGCGTGGTGCGGGCGGTGGCCAGCACGATCCGCTCGTTGTGCCAGGCCGCGGTGAGCGGCACCAGGAACGGCCGGTCGCCCTCGGCGGTGGCGACCCAGACGTCGGCCACCGGGGCGGTCAGCTTGGCGAGCACGTCTGCCTTGCGCTGGGCGGGGTCACGCGGTTCGTCGGGCACGGCCGGAAATGCTACGCGGCCGCCGGGTGACCCGGCGGCCGCGTGCAACGAACCTCAGAGCTGGGCGAGGCTGCCCGCGTACATCTTGTCGATCTGCTCGGCGAAGTTGGTCTCGACGCTGCGCCGCTTGATCTTCATGGACGGGGTGATCTCGCCGGCCTCGATGCTCAGGTCGCGCGGGAGGATCGCGAACTTCTTGATCGTCTCCCAGCGGTTGAGCTTCTGGTTCAGCTCCTTCACGTAGCCCTCGACGAGCTGCTCGGTCTCGGGCGCCGCCACCACCTCGGCGTAGCTCTTGCCGGCCAGCGGGCCGTCCTTGGCCCAGCCGAGGATGGCGTCCTCGTCGAGGGCGATCAGCATGGTGACGAAGTTGCGGGCCTGGCCCACCACGACCACCTGGGACGTGTACGGGCAGACCGCCTTGAACTGGCCCTCGATGGCCGACGGCGCGATGTATTTGCCGCCGGACGTCTTGACCAGGTCTTTCTTGCGGTCGGTGATCTTGAGGTAGCCCTCGCCGTCGAGCTCGCCGATGTCGCCGGTGCGCAGCCAGCCGTCCTCGGTGAACGACTCGGCGGTCTCCTGCGGCAGGTCGTGGTAGCCGCGCATCACCGGGGTGCCGCGGAGCAGCACCTCGCCGTCCGAGTCGATCTTGCACTCGAGGTCGCCGAGCGCCTGGCCGACCGTACCGATCTTGAGCTTGCCGAGCCGGTTGACGAAGTTGGCCGCGCTGCTCTCGGTCATGCCGTACCCCTCCATGATCGGAAGGTTGGCCGCCGCGAAGAACTCGGAGATGTCCCGGCTCAGCGGCGCCGAGCCGCTGACCAGCACCCGCAGCCGCCCGCCGAGGCGCTGCTGGAGCTTCGAGAAGACCAGCTTCTCGGCGAGCCCGTACTGCAGGCTGAGCGGGAACGGGATCGGCTTGCCGGCCTGGTCGAGCGCGACCTTCTGTTTGCCGACGCCGACCGCCCAGCTGAAGATCTTGGCCTTCGCGCCACCCGCGCCGAGCGCCGTGGTGACGGTCTTGTTGTAGACCTTCTCGAAGATGCGCGGCGCCGCGCACATCAGCGTCGGCTGGACGATGGCCAGCATCTCGACCAGCTTGTCGACCCGGCCGTCGACGTAGGTCGGCACGCCCACATGCACGATGCCGCAGAGCAGCACCTTGCCGAACGAGTGCGACAGCGGCAGCCACAGGTACTGCAGGTCGGTCGACTCGAACAGGCCGAGACTCTCCTGCGCGACGCCCTGCCAGACCCAGCCGTGGTGCAGCAGCTGCACGCCCTTGGGCTTGCCGGTGGTGCCGGAGGTGTAGATGAGGGTGGCGAGGTGATCGGGCGCGATGGTCTCGACCACCTCCTCGATCAGAGCCGGGTTGTCGCGCAGCGCCGCGGTGCCGCGCTCCTCCAGCTCGGCCAGGGTGAGCTGGGGCGGGGTGGCACCGGCGTCGGCCGCGCCGTCGAGCAGCACCACGTGGGTCACGCTGGTGTCGGCCCCGGAGATCTTGAGAGCCTGCTGCGGATTTTCGGCGATCAGCACCTTGGAACCCGAGTTGGCCACGATGTAGCTCGCGTCCTCGGGCTCGGTGGTGGGGTAGACCGTGGTGGTGGCCGCGCCGGAACAGTTGATGCCCAGGTCGGCCAGGACCCACTCGTACCGGGTGTTGGACAGGATGGCCACCCGGTCCTCGAGGCCGATGCCGAGCGAGCGCAGGCCGGCCGCGATGGCCTTGGCCCGGTCTCCCACCTGTGCCCAGGTGTACCAGATCATGCCGCTGTCATCGTTATTGGGAACGGCGAAGGCCTGACCGTTGGGAGTCGCCGCCACGCGCTTCAGGAACATATCGGGGATCGAGCGGTAAGGAACCTCGAGAGCCATCGGGCGCCGCCTCACGAACTCATGTTTGGGGGTCGGTAACTTGGTGTTACCGCAGGGTATTGAAAGCGCGCCGGGACGGCTAGTGCCACGCCCGGCCCGACAAACGTTGAATTTCAAGTCTATCTACCCGGCTGGGCCGCAGCGGCTTCCTCGATCGGGCGCATGGTGCGGATACCGGCGGCCAGGCTGGCGGTCAGCGCGGCCACCGCCACCGAGGCGGCGAAGATCAGCACGGTGACCGGGCTGCCCCAGGCGGTCACGAAGAAGCCGGCCAGCAGCGGGGCCGCGGCCGCCACCGACATGGCGGCCAGGAAGATCACGCTGAGCACCCGGCCCTGTAGCCGGTCCGGGGTGATCGCGGCCTGGTAGCCGAACAGTGCCGCGTTGCAGGCCGGGCCGAGGAACACGGCCAGAGCGACCGGCACGGCCGCCAGTACGGTGGTGGTCATCATCGCGCTGGCGCCCAGCACGCCGACCGCGGCCCAGGTGATGAAGCGGATCAGCCGGGCGAACGGCAGCCAGCGCTGGAGTGTGGGCGCCGCGAACGCGCCGACCAGCCCGCCGACCCCGACGATCGTCTCGGTCAGCCCGATCACGCCGGGCGAGACCTGGTGCTGTTGCAGGGTCACGATGATGGTGAAGATGGTGCCGCTGAGCGCGAAGTTGAGCGGCGCCGCGATGGCCAGCACGGCGCGCAGGAACGGGTTGCCGAAGACGAACCGCAGCCCCTCGGCCAGCGCCGCCGCGTGCCCGGGGTGCTCCTCGTCGCGTTCGGCCTGCAGCGGCTTGCGGATCAGCGCGACGCCGACCAGCGAGGCGAGGTAGGACAGGGCGTTGCCGAGGAACGGCAGCGCGTGGGTGAGGCCGAACAGCAGCCCGCCCAGCGGCGGGCCGGCCAGCGAGGTGCCGTAGCTGCGGGCCTCGTTGCGGGCCACCGCGGCGGGCAGTTGGGCGGCCGGGACGATGCTGCGCAGCGAGGCGTGCTCGACCGTGTTGAACAGCGCCGAGCAGATCGCGTCCAGCACCGCCACCACGATGATCACGGCGAGGCCGGCCCGGTCGGTGGCCACCGCGGCGGCCAGCGTGAGAAAGGCGAGCAGGCGTACGGCGTCGCAGACCAGCATGGCCCGGCGCCGGTCGACCCGGTCGGCCAGCACCCCGGCGGGCAGCCGGCAGAGCACCTTGGTGACCAGGGCGGCGGTGCCGACCGCGCCGGCCTGCACCGCGGAGCCGGTCGACTCGAGCACCAGCAGCGGCACCGCCAGCATGGCGATGGCGCCGCCGAGGTCGGACAGCGACTGGCTGGTCCACAGGAGGTTGAACTCCCGGTTGCGCCAGAGACTGGTCACGCGCCGGCCCGCCACATGGACCGGGCCCCGATCGCACTGCGCATCAGCCCGGTCACCTAGCGCAAGGTATTTAGCGCCGGCGATCCGCGCAACATTTACGGCGTCGATTAGCACGGGCTGCGAGGTGGGGTTTGATGGGCAGGTGGACCTGGTCATCGACGTACGGGGGAGCGGCGAGAAGACGGTGCTGGTCTACCGCGCCCTGCGCGAGGCCATCGCGGACGGCCGGCTGCCCGCCGGGCACCGGTTGCCGGCCAGCCGCCGGCTCGCCGCCGACCTGGGGGTGGCGCGGGGCAGCGTGAGCACCGCGTACGAGCGGCTTGTGGCCGAGGGTTACCTGTCGTCCCGGGTCGGTTCGGGCACGTACGTGGCGGACGTGCCGGCCCCGAACCGGCCGCGCCGGGCCGGCACCGACCCGCTGCGACCGCGGCTGCCGCTGGCACCGGAACCGACCAGCGGCAGCCGGCCCGCGCCGCGGTACGACTTCCGCACCGGCATCCCGGACGTGCGGCTGTTCCCGTTCGACACCTGGCGCCGGCTGGTCGCGGCGGAACTGCGGCTGCGGGCCAACGACCCGGGCACCTACGCGGCGCCGCACGGCCATCCGGGACTGCGCGCCGCGATCGCCCGCTACCTCGGCTACGCCCGGTCGGTGCGGGTGACCGCCGAGGACGTCCTGATCACCAACGGCACCCAGCACGCGCTCGATCTGCTGGCCCGGGTGCTGCTGCGCCCCGGCGACGTGGTCGCGGTCGAGGAGCCGGGCTACCCGCCGGCCCGGCGGCTGTTCGAGACGCTCGGCGCCCGGGTGGTGGGTGTGCCACTGGACGACGAGGGCCTGCTGGTGTCCGCGCTGCCGGCCGGCTGCCGGCTGGTCTACACCACTCCGTCACACCAGTTCCCGCTGGGCCGGCCGATGAGCCTGGCCCGCCGCCGGGAACTGCTCGGCTGGGCCCGGTCCCGGCCCGCCGCGGTGGTCGAGGACGACTACGACAGCGAGTTCCGCTACTCGTCCCGGCCGCTGGAACCGCTGTACCGGCTGGACACCGCGGGCCGGGTGCTCTATCTGGGCACGTTCTCCAAGAGCATGCTGCCCGCCATCCGGACCGGGTTCGTGCTGGTGCCGCCGGGTCTGCGGGACGCGGTGGCGGCGGCCCGGCAACTCGGCGACGGCTTCGGCCAGATGGCGCTCCAGGCCGCGCTGGCCCGGTTCATCGACGACGGCCTGCTGGCCCGGCACGTGCGCCGGGCCGGGAAGGCGTACGCGGCGCGGCACGCCCGGATCGTGGCTGCGCTGGACGGCATGCCCCGGCTGCGCCTGCTGCCCTCGGCGGCCGGCCTGCACGTCACCGCGCTGCTCACCGAGGGCCGGTCGGCACCGGTGGCGGCGGCCGCCGCCGCGGCCGGCCTGGCGGTGGACGACCTGACCGCCTACAGCGGGCAGGACGGCTTCGTGTTCGGATTCGGCGCCGTCGACCCGGCGCTGATCGGCGAGGGGCTGACGATCTTCGCGGACCTGCTGGACCGCCACGCCTGATAGCCGACCGCGCCGGCCGCCACCACGAGGCTGAGCAGGGCCGGCGGCCCGGTGAGCCAGAGCAGCCCGAGCACCGCGGCGAACGCCACCGCGGCGCCGGCCCGGGTGCGCCCCGGCGGCAGCAGCCGCAGCGCGGCCGCGGTGCCGATCACGTACACCAGCGTGAAGCAACCGGTGACCAGCAGCATCGAGGTGTGCAGGTCGATCGGCAGCACCACCGAGACCAGCGCGCCGGCCAGCACGAAGGTGAGCGACCGGCGCTGGCTGCCGAACACCCGGGCGGGCAGCGCGCCGTCCCGGGCCAGGGCCGCGCCGAGCCGGGACGCGCCGGCCAGGTAGGCGTTCACCGCGCCGATGGTGAGCAGCACCGCGACCACCGCGGTGACCTCGCGGACCGGGCCGCCGACGCCGACCGCGAGCAGGTCGGCCAGCGGGGCCGGGCTGCCGGCCAGGGCCGGGCCGAGCACCAGCACGCTGGTCACCGCGACGGCCAGGTAGAGCGCGCCGACCACCACGACCGCCACCGCCGCGGCCCGGGGCACGTCGCGGCGCGGGTTGCGGTAGTCGGCGGCCAGCGAGGACACCGCCTCCCAGCCGGCGAAGCCCCAGACCAGCACGGCCGCGGCGGCGCCGACGCCGGCCCAGCCGTGCGGGGCGAACGGGGTGAGGTTGACCGCCCGGGCGTGCGGCAGCGCGGTGAGCACGGCGGCCAGCAGCAGGACGGCCAGCGCCCCGGTGAGGACCAACTGGACCCGACCGGAGATCCGCAGGCCGAACCAGTTCATCAGGTAGACCGTGCCGACGATGCCGAGGAACGTGCCGAGCATGGTGGCGCGGCCGCCGCCTAGCACGTCGGCCACGTAACCGCCGGCGAACGCGGCCGCGGCCGGCGCGCCGAGCGGGACGGCGAAGTAGAAGCACCAGCCGACCGCGGCCGCGGCGCGCGGGCCGAATGCCAGCCGGACGTAGGTGGAGACGCCGCCGCCGTCCGGGTGCCGGGCGCCGAGCGCGGCGAAGGTCCAGGCCAGGGGCGCGGACAGGACGATCAGGGCGACCCAGGCGACCAGCGAGGCCGGACCGGCCACCTCGGCGGCCAGGGCCGGCATGGAGATCACGCCGGTGCCGAGGACGGCGCCGACGCTGAGGGCGGTGCCTTGCGCCACGGAAAGCTTCATGCGCCGAATCTAGGCGTCGATTGGCCCTTCGACTGGACCAATTCTGGGCTGTTCAGATGGGCCAATCACAGGCCCAGCCGGGCCGTGCGCAGGCGGTCCGCAGCCTCCGCCGGGCCGTCGATCGTCACCCGCGCGTTCGCCTGCCGGCCGGACAGGAACAGCGCCAGTTCGCCGGCCGGGCCGGACAGGGTGAGCTGCGGATGGTCGCCGGACACCAGGGTGCCCTGGCCGTCCGCCACCACGGTGACCGGCAGGCCCAGCCGGCGCAGCGCGATGCGGCCGGTGAACTGGGTGCCCCGCCAGATCGCGTGCTCCTGCCCGGGGTCCAGGGTGCGCGGCTCCCAGCCGGGCCGGCCGCGCCGCACGTCCTCGTGGTGGATGAAGAACTCGACCGCGTTGGTCAGCTCGTCCAGCAGTGGATTGCTCACCGGGCTCCACCACGGCGGGTTCCGCACCTCGGCGACGATCTCCGGGTACGGGCGGGCCGCGGTCGCCCGGCGCACCCGCTCGCCGTACTCGCGCAGCGGCGGCACCAGCAGCCCGGCGCTCGCATCCGGTCGCCGGTCCCGGACCACCAGGTGGGCGGCCAGGTCGCGGGTGGTCCAGCCGGTGCACAGGGTGGGCTCGTCCGGGCCGCGCTCCAGCAGCAGGTCACTGAGCAGCCGCCGCTCATTCTTCGCATAGGTGGTCACGAACGTGATGGTAGACACATTGTCATCGGTGTGAACGATCACCATCGTTTCGGCAGGATGGACCGGTAAGGCCGGGAGTGCCGGCGAATGCTTACCAGGCGGGTAGGAAAACTTGAGCACCAGGGCCAGCCGGGACGTGCTGGGGCGGGGACTGTGGGTACTCGGTCAGACGATCAAGGCGGAGCCGCGCCTGTTCCTCGCGGGTGCGATCGGCAGCAGCCTGTTCGGTCTGCTGGTCATCGCCAACGCGTACGTGGTCGGCGCGGTGATCGACCGGGTGGTGCTGCCCGCCTTCGCCGACGGCCGGGCCGCCACCGGTGCGCTGGTCATTGCCGCGCTGGCCTTCCTGGCGGTGAGCCTGCTGCGGGTGTGCACCGTCTTCGCCCGCCGGCTCGGTGCCGGGTTCATGCAGTTCCGGCTCCAGGCCCGCTACCGGCGCGCGGTGACCCGGCGATACCTGGCCCTGCCGCCGTCCTGGCACCAGCAGCACGCCACCGGCACCCTGCTGTCCAACGCGAACTCCGACGTCGAGGCGGCGTTCGCTCCGATCGCGCCGTTCCCGTTCGCGGTCGGCACGATCGTGATGATCGTGGCCGCGGTGGCCGCGCTGTTCGCCACCGACTGGGTGCTCGCCCTGGTCGGGGTGGCGCTGTTCCCGACGCTGTTCGGCATCAACGTGCTCTACTCCCGGTCGATGTCGCCCCGGCAGATCCGGGCCCAGCAGCTGCGCGCCAAGGTGAGCGCGGTGGCGCACGAGAGCTTCGACGGCGCCCTGGTGGTCAAGACCATGGGCCGCGAGGCGGACGAGTCCCGCCGGTTCGGCGTCTTCGTGGCCGAACTGCGCGACGCGCTGATCGCGGTGGGCCGGCTGCGCGGACTGTTCGACCCGATCATGGAGAGCCTGCCCAGCGTGGGCACGCTGGCGGTGCTGCTGCTCGGCGTCTGGCGCCTGCAGACCGGCGCGATCACGGTGTCCGAGCTGGTCACCGTGGCGTTCCTGTTCACCGTGCTGGCCTTCCCGGTGCGGGCGATCGGCTGGGTGGTGGCCGAGTTGCCGCGCAGCGTGGCCGGCTGGGACCGGGTGCACGACGTACTGTCCAGCACGGGTGACCTGGCCTACGGTTCTTCGGCCCCGGACAACACCGGCGCGGCGACGGTCAGCTTCGATTCCGTCGATTTCCGGTACGGGGACGGCCCCCTGGTTCTGCACGACGTCTCTTTCACCGTGCCGGCGGGCAAGACTGTCGCTCTGGTGGGGCCGACCGGTTCGGGTAAATCGACCATCGCCGCCCTGGCGCTGCGCCTCGTCGACCCGAGCGCCGGAGAAATATACATCGACAAAACCGACTTGCCGGATTTCTCCCTGGAGGCGTTGGCGGGCACGGCAGCGCTCGTGCCGCAGATCCCGTTCGTCTTCGACGACACCGTGCGCGGCAACGTGACCCTGGAGCGCGACGGCATCGACGACGACGCGGTCTGGTCGGCGCTGCGGCTGGCCCAGGCCGACCGGTTCGTGCAGCGGCTGCCCGAGGGCCTGGACACCGCGGTGGGCGAGCGCGGCACCTCGCTGTCCGGCGGCCAGCGGCAGCGGCTCACCCTGGCCCGGGCGCTGGCCGGCCGGCCCCGGCTGCTGGTGCTCGACGACGCCACCAGCGCGGTCGACCCGCGGGTCGAGGCGGCGATCCTGGCCGCCCTGCGCGAGGCCGGCGCCTCGATCCTGGTGGTGGCCTACCGGCGGGCGACGATCGCGATGGCCGACCAGGTGGTGTATCTGGAGCAGGGCAAGGTGGTGGCGACCGGCACGCACGCCGAGTTGCTGGCCGGCAACCCGGGCTACGCCGACCTGGTCACCGCGTACGAGAAGGCCGAGTCGGAACGGGTGGAACAGTGACCACGACCGACGGCACGTTCGCCACCATCAAGCGCGGGCTGGCGCTCTCGCCCGAGCTGCGGCCCGGACTGGGCGGCACGATCGCGCTGGCCGTGGTGCAGATGGCCGGCCGGGTCGCGGTGCCGATCGCGGTGCAACAGGGCATCGACCACGGGATCCGCGCGGCGGGCGGCCCCGACCTGGCCTTCGTGGCCCGGACCGTGGCGCTCACCCTGGTGGCGATCGCGGTGTCCGCGGTGGCCGGCTACTTCATGACCCGGCGACTGTTCACGGTCAGCGAGACCGCTCTGGGTGCGCTGCGGTCGCGCACGTTCCGGCACATCCACGACCTGTCGATGCTGCACCAGCAGTCCGAGCGGCGCGGCACCATGGTGTCCCGGGTGACCAGCGACGTCGACCAGATCTCCCAGTTCCTCCAGTTCGGCGGCGTCCAGTTGCTGCTCGCCTCGGGCCAGTTGCTGGTGTCCACGCTGGTGATGCTGGCGTACTCGTGGCAGCTCACCATCGTGGTACTGCTCGCGTTCGGCCCTTCGGTCGCGGTCATCCGGCTGTTCCAGCGGCGGCTCGCCGCGGCCTACCGCGCGGTCCGCGAGCGGACCGGCGTGATGCTCGGCTCGGTGGCGGAGAGCGTCGTGGGCGCGCTGGTGATTCGGGCGTACGGCGTGGCCGGGCGCACCGGCAAGCGGCTCGACTCCTCGATCGACCGGCTGGAGCAGGCGCAGCGGCGGGCCCTGCGGACGAGCGTGACCAGCTTCTCCTCCGGCGAGTTGGGGGCCGGGCTGGCGCTGGCCGCGGTGGTGGTGGTCGGCACCCTGCTCGGCGTCGGCGGCGAGCTGACCGTGGGCGAGCTGACCGCGTTCCTCTTCCTGGTGACGCTGTTCATCCAGCCGGTGCAGATCGCCACCGACATGCTCAACGAGGCGCAGAACGCGGTGGCCGGCTGGCGCCGGGTGCTGGACGTGCTCGACCTCGAGCCGGACGTAGCCGACCCGGACGACGTGGGCGTGGCGCTGCCGCCCGGCCCGCTGTCGGTGCGGTTCCGGGGCGTCTCGTTCAACTACCCCGGCGGCCCGACCGTGCTGGCCGACGTCGACCAGTTCCTGCCGGCCAGGCGGAAGTTCGCCGTGGTGGGCGAGACCGGCAGCGGCAAGACCACCTTTGCCAAGCTGCTCACCCGGCTGATGGACCCGGCGTCCGGCGAGGTGCTGCTGGCCGACACGCCGCTGACCGCGGTGCGGTTCTCGTCGCTGCGCTCGCGGGTGGTGATGGTGCCGCAGGACGGCTTCCTGTTCGACGCCACCATCGCGGAGAACATCCGGTTCGCCGAGCCCGCCCTGACCGATGCGCAGCTCGCCGCGGCGTTCACGGAACTGGGTTTGACTGATTGGCTCGATGGCCTGCCGGCCGGGCTCGAGACCCCGGTGGGCGAGCGAGGCGAGGCGCTCAGCGTGGGCGAGCGGCAATTGGTGGCACTCGTACGCGCTTACGTCGCTGACCCGGACCTGCTGGTGCTCGACGAGGCCACCAGCGCGGTCGACCCGGCCACCGAGGTGCGGCTGCAACGCGCCCTCGACACGGTGACCCGCGGCCGGACCACGGTGGCGATCGCGCACCGGCTGTCCACCGCCCAGTCCGCCGACGAGGTGCTGGTGGTGGATGCGGGCCGCGTGGTGCAGCGCGGCCCGCATGCCGACCTGGTCGCGCAGACCGGCTCGATCTACGCGAAGCTGTACGCCTCCTGGCTGGAACAGACCCGCTCGGCCTGACGGTTCAGCGGATCAGCGGGCGTAGAACTCGACGACCAGCTGCTCGTCGCAGAGCACCGGGATCTCGGTGCGCACCGGCACCCGCAGCAGCTCGGTGCGCAGGTCCTCGACCGCGGTCGACAGGTACGGCGCGGTGGGACCGGCCAGGTGGGCGCCGGCCGCGGCGATCTGGAACGGCGGCTTCGGCCGGCTGTTCTCCCGTACCTGCACGATCTGGCCCGGCTTGAGCCGGTAGCCCGGGCGGTCGACCTTCTTGCCGTCGACCGTGAAGTGGCCGTGCACGACCAGCTGGCGGGCCTGGTAGACGGTCCGGGCCAGGCCGGCGCGGTGCACGACGGCGTCCAGGCGGCGCTCGAGCAGGCTCACCATGTTCTCGCCGGTCTTGCCCTCGCCCCGGTGTGCGTCCTCGTACGCCCGGCGCATCTGGGCCTCGCTGATGTTGTACTGGTGCCGCAGCCGCTGCTTCTCCAGCAGCCGGACCTGGTAGTCCGAGGTCTTGCGCCGGCTGCGGCCGTGCACGCCTGGCGGGAACGGCCGCTTCTCGAAGTACTTCACGCACTTGGGGGTCAGCGGGATGCCGAGCGCACGGGACAGCTTGGCCTTGGGACGAGAGTTGTTCATGAAGTCTCCGGGATCACTTGCGCTTGAGGCTGAGTTGACTAGTTGGCGGGTGTTACGGTTAGCCTCACCTTACTAAGGCAAGCCTAACCTGTGCCCGGAGGTATCACTCATGCAGCCCACCCATGCCGAGGTCGCCCGGACGCTCGCCGCCGGGCACCTGCCCGCGGTAGCGCACATCGCCTGCCGCCCGGGTCCGCTGCCGGTGCGGCACGTGACCGACGCACAGGGCCGGGTGCTGCTGCTTTCCCCGTCGGACGGCGCGTTCGCCGCGGCCTTGGCCCCGCAGCCGGGCGCTGAGCCCACCCGCGGCGGAAAACCCCAGATAAACCCATATGACGACACGGCCATGGTGCTCGACATCACCGACGTCCCGCCGATGGCCGGCTCGCCCGCGCTGGGCCGGGTGTGGGTGTCCGGCTGGGCCACCCGGCTCGACGGCGACGAGGCCAAGCAGGCGGCGATGGACTACGCCGAGATCGACGCCTCGGGCGACCTGCTCGACGTCGGCGGCAGCAAGGTGCTGCACCGAATGGACGTGGCCGAGGTGCGCTACGAGCGCAACGAGAAGCTCGTCGACGTGGACCCGGACGACTTCGCGGCGGCCGCCCCCGACCCGCTGCGCCAGATCGAGTTCGACCTGATCGCCGACCTGGCCGACCACCACCTGGCCGAGATGAGCGCGTACGTGCGGCGGCAGTTGGGCTCGACCTTCCAGCCCCGGGCAGAGCCGCAGGTGGTCCGGATGGACCGGTACGGCTTCATGGTCCGCCTGGACGACAAGCTGGCCCGGCTCGCCTTCCCGCGGCCGGTCACCGACCGGCAGGACCTCGCCCACCTGCTGCATCCGGTGCTCTGCCACCGCTGCGCCGACTAGACGGTTTATTTCGGCGTAATATGGGCAACATGGCCGACGAGATGGCCACCGACGAGAGCTTTCTGCACGCGATCCTTGACAACGTCGACACGGGCGTCGCCGCGTGTGATTCGTACGGGCGCATGATCTTTGTCAATCCTGCGCTTCGGGTCGCCCTCGCCCTGTCCGGGACCGGCCCGTTCGACGTTGAGGAATGGCAGTCCGCGTTGTTCCGCACGGACGGCACCCGGCTGCCCGCCGACGAGATACCGCTGCGCCACGCGCTGGCCGGCAGGCCGGTCCGGGACGCGGAGATCGTCATCCGGCCGCTCGGCGAGTCGGCGCGGAGCTTTCTGGCGAACGCCGCACCCATCCGCGAGACCGACGGTAGGCTGGCCGGCGCCGTGATGGCGTTGCACGACGTCACCCGGCAGCGCCGCACCGAGCGATTCCGGGGCTGTGAGCTGGAGGTGGCCGCGGCCCTGGTCGCCGCGACCACGGTGACCGAGGCCGGTCCCCGGATCGCCGAGGCGGTCGCCCGCACGCTGGGCTGGCCGCTGGCCGAACTGTGGCTGCTCGACGAGGTCACCGGTCAGCCACGGGCGGCCGGGCGGTGGGCGGCACCCGATTGCCCGGCCGTCGATCCGGGCATCGGCCTGGTCGACGACGTGTGGGAGACGGGCGAACCCCGGTGGGTGCCGGACCCGGCCGGCCGGGCCGCGGTGGCAGTGCCGATCCGGGAAGACTCCACGATCGGCGTGCTGGCCTGCTACGCCGGGACCGTCGAGGACGACGAGAAGAGCATCGTGGGCGCGCTGCGCTCGGTGGCCGACCACATCGGCCAGTGGCTGTCCCGGCGGCGCAGTGCCGGCCTCAGCGCGCAGCTGGATCGGATCCGGGACGACTTCGTTGCGCTGGTCGGCCACGAGATGCGTACCCCGCTCACCTCGATCGCCGCCAACATCGAGATGCTGTCCGAGGACGATTCCGGCGATCCGGAGACGCGGGAGATGCTGGCCGCGGTGCAGCGCAACACCGCTCAGCTCACCATGATCGTGGATGACCTGCTCGACCTCGCCGGGCTGCGCAGCGGCCACGTCACGGTGCATCCCCGGCCCACCGACCTGGCCGGCGCGGCCCGGGACTGCCTGGCCGCGGTCGGTCCGGCCGCGGAGGCCGGTGGCCTCGAACTCAAGGTGGACGCGCCGGACCACCTGGTGGGCGAGGCGGATCCACAACGGCTGCGGCAGGTCATCGACAGCCTGCTGTCCAACGCCGTGAAGTACAGCCGGCCGGGCGGCCACATCCTGCTGCGGCTGAGCACCGACCAAGAGGTCGCGGAACTATCGGTCACGGACACCGGGATCGGTGTACCCGAGGAGGACCGCACCCGCCTGTTCCGGCAGATCTTCCGGGCCACCAACGCGCGGCACACCGCGACGCCCGGAGCCGGGCTCGGTCTCGCCGTCACCTGCGCCATCGTCGAGGCGCACCACGGCACGGTCAGCGCGGCCCACCACGACCCCGGCACCACGGTCACCGTGCGGCTGCCGCTCCGTCAGCCGGCCTGAGGGCACCAGCTGCCTGAGGGCACCAGCCTGAGGACACAAGGGCGGCGGCCCACCGAACGGTGGACCGCCGTGGCGCAGCTCAGACCCGGCTCAGAGCGGACGGATGTTCGCCGCCTGCAGGCCCTTGGGGCCCTGCTCGATGTCGAATTCGACGCGCTGGTTTTCCTCGAGCGTGCGGTAGCCGCTCGTCGCGATTGCGGAGAAGTGCGCGAAAACGTCGCCGCCGCCACCATCCTGCGTGATGAAGCCGAATCCCTTGTCACCGTTGAACCATTTGACGGTGCCAGATGCCATACCCACTCCTCGTGGTCTGTTGAGGACCGCAACCTGCGGTGCTCGGCGTCGCCGTGTTGATCGCAGCCACCGGGCGAAGCACAAACACAGGTGTTCAACCACGTCAATGGGATCAAAACTGCAACGCGGTCACGCTATCACGAACGCCTGTATTACCGGCGACAAGCGTAAGTCGATCAATTCAGCGGGAAGACCTCGAGCATCGGGTCGGTCAGGAAACGCTGCACATTGGGCCCGACCGCGGCCACGATGATCTCCGGGTCGGCGCTCGCCAGCGGCTCGATCCGCAGCACGTAGCGGGCCACCATGATGCCGGCGATCTGGGTCGCCACCAGGGACGAGCGCAGCGGTGCCTCGGCCGGGTCGAGCACCAGTTCGCTCACCGCCCGGCGCAGGATCTGGGTCACCACGAACTCGCGCAGCAGCCGGGCCGTCCACTCATTGCTCATCGCCGAGCGGAAGATGGCCAGCGCCGCGCTTCCGGCCGGCGAGTCCCACACGCCCAGCGCCGCCCGGATCAGCCGCTCGCCGGCGCCCTCGCGTGGGCCGGCCAGGGCCTTCGGGATCAACTCGGCCGGGTTCATCGGCGCGTTCATGGCCGCCAGGAACAACTTCTCCTTGGTGCCGAAGTAGTGATGCACCAGCGCCGGGTCGACGCCGGCCTCGCCCGCGATCGCGCGGATCGACGCCTGGTCGTAGCCCTTGTCGGCGAAAGTCCGGCGGGCAGCCTCCAGGATGGACGTCTTGGTGTCCTGATTGCCGGGACGCCGCCCGCTCCGCCTGACCAACAACTCTCCCTAGGACGTCCGGCGCCGCAGGGTCGCGGCGGCCAGGATCAGCGCGATCACGGCCGCGCCGGCCACGATCGTCACGTCGCGCCACATCGTCGCGGTGGCCTCCACCGAGCGGCCCACCTCGATCAGCGCGTCCACCGCGTACGTGAGCGGCAGCGCCCCGCTGATCGCCTCGAGCCAGCCGACCATCTGCGCCCGCGGCACGAACAGCCCGCACAGCAGGATCTGCGGCACGACCACCACCGGTAGGAACTGTACGGCCTGGAACTCGGTGCGGGCGAAGGCGCTGCACAGCAGGCCGAGGGCCACCCCGAGCACGGCGTTCACCACGGCGATCAGCACCACCAGCCCGGCGCTGCCGGTGGTGTCCAGGCCGAGCAGCCAGTAGGCCCCGGCGGTCGCCACCGCACCCTGCACGGCGGCCGCGAGACTGAACGCCAGCCCGTACCCGAAAAGCAGGTCGATCTTGCCGAGCGGGGTGGTGAGCAGCCGCTCCAGGGTCCCGCTGGTGCGCTCGCGGAGCATCGCGATGCTGGTCACCAGGAACATGGTCGTGAACGGGAAGACACCCAGCATGATCAGGGCGACCCGGTCGAACGTGCTGGGCGAGCCGTCGTACATGAAATAGAGGACGGTCAGCAGCACCGCCGGCACCACAATCAGCAACGCCACGGTCCGCCGGTCGTGCCGCAGCTGCCGCAGGATCCGGCCGGTGGTGGCCAGAGTTATCCGGATGCTCATGCCGTCGCCACCTCCTGTTCTTTGATCAACCGCAGAAATGCCTCTTCGAGGTCGTCGGTCGCGGCCCGGGACCGGATCGCGTCCGGGGTGTCGTCGCCGATCAGCCGGCCGTCCCGGATCAGCAGCAGCCGGTCGCAGCGGCCCGCCTCGTCCATCACGTGGCTGGAGACCAGCAGCGTGGTGCCGGCGCCGGCGAGTGCGTGGAACTTGGCCCACAGGTCGGCCCGCAGCACCGGGTCCTGCCCGACGGTCGGCTCGTCGAGCACCAGCAACTCGGGTGTGCCGACCATGGCGCAGGCCAGCGAGGCCCGGCTGCGCTGCCCGCCGGACAGGTTGCCGACCAGCTGGCGGGCCGCGTCGGCCAGGCCCACGTCGGCGATCGCCCGGTCGGCCTCGGCCGCGCCCAGTCCCTGCAGGGCGGCGAAGTACCGCGCGTTCTCCCGCACCGACAGGTCGGCGTAGACGCTGGGCGACTGGGTCACGTAGCCCACGGTGCGGCGCAGTGCCGCGCTCCCGGCGGGCCGGCCGAGCACGGTGACGGTGCCCGACTGCACGATCTGCACGCCGACGATCGCCCGGATCAGCGTGGTCTTGCCGCTGCCACTGGGTCCGAGCAGCCCCGTGACGCTCCCGCGCGGAACGGCGCAGCCGATGCCGTGCAGCACCCGGCGCCGCCCCCGCTCCACGACGAGGTCCCGAACCTCGATCGCGTTCTCCATGACGTCCTCCGATTTCATCGCCCGTTGAGTTCAACGCTAGATGAATTCCGGACGCAGCAGAAGTGGGTTTTTCCGCGGAGGCCGGGAAAGAGCAGGAACGTGCAGACCTTTTTTGCCGTACGCGGACTTCGTCGCCAGCGCGGCGGCCCTTGACGCCCGGCGGCTCGGCAAGCAGCGGGTGGAGACGATCCAGGTGCTCCGCGGGCTGACCCGCCCCGGGTACGGCTGGCGGCACCATCCCGCGGTCAAGATGTGGCGCGGCTACGAGGAGGCGCTGACCAGGTACGGGCTGGACATGTGCGCGGTCTGGACGGCCGAGGGCCGGGCCGACACGTGCGCCGGCACGCTGGTGGCCGACCTGGCCGAGGGCACCGGCCGCACGGTGGTCCGCACGCAGGCGGAACTGGCCGCGGCCGGCGAGCTGCCGCCGTGGCTGGGCGCGGACGATCTGCACCGCAGCCACCGGTCGGCGCTGCTGCGCAAGGACCCGGACTTCTACCGGACGGTTTTCACGGACGTGCCGGACGATCTCCCGTACGTCTGGCCCGCCCCGGTATAGCTGGTTACAGAGCGAGAATGCGGTCCAGGAACTCCCGGTAACCGCGCATCGCCATCCGCATGCTCTCCGTGTCCGGAGTGTCGGTACCGCGCAGCGGGTCGAGCTCGTCGCGCTCGGCCAGCAGCGCCTCGGTGAGCTCGTTGACCGCGTCGGTGAGCAGGTCGTGGGCCCGGGTCAGGGCCCGGACCGGGTCGTCCACGAACTCGGCCTTCACCTCGTGCCAGGCGGCCCGGAAGTGGCGGGTGGCATCGTCGTCCCAGAACGCGATGTGCCCCGCCGCGACGTCACCGGGCCGGAGCGGGTGCTCGTCCCGGACGTCCTCCTCCGGCTCGGGCGCGGCGCGGCGGCCGCGGCGGGCCGGCTCGGCGTCCTCGAGGCTGGCCGAGCGCCGCCCGAGCGCGAACGGCTCGTCCTCGTCCAGGGTGGCGGCCCGGCGTCCGAGCTGGAGCAGGGCGTCGTCGTCGAGGGTGGCGGCCCGGCGCCCGACCGGGAACGAGCCGTCGTCGAGCGTGGCGCCGCGGCGGCCGGCCTCGTCCTCCAGCGTGGCGGAGCGGCGGCCGGCCGCGTGCGGTCCGTCGTCGTCGAGGGCGGCGCGGCGTCCGGGCTGGTGCTGGCCCTCGTCCTCGAGGCTGGCGGCGCGGCGTCCGGCCGGCGGGTTCAGGGTGTCGTCCTCGCGGGCGCGGCGGGCACCGCCCTCGGCCGGGCGTGCCGCCGGGACGGCGTCGGCCTGATCGGCGCCGGGCGCCTGGCCCGGAACGGGCGTGGCCAGCGCGGGAGCGCCGCCCGCGACCGGTCCGGCCAGGGCGTTTCCGTTGGCGCCGAGTCCCTTGCCGAGCGGCCCGTTCGCGAGCGGCCCGTTCGGGCCGTTGGCCGCGGCGGCGCGGCGGCTGGGGAGTTCGTCGGTGGGCGTGGCCAGGGTCTCGCCGAGGGCGGCCACGCCCGCCGCGGCGCGCGGTGCCGGGACGCCCGAGACCGGGCCGGTCGACGGATCGGGCAGGGCGGGCACATAGGACGGCGGCTGGCCGTAAGCGGCGGGGAAGCCCGGCGACACCGGACTTGCCGGCGTGCCGTTGGCGGGCGCACCACTCGTCGGGGCACCATTCGCCTGGCCGCCATTGGTCTGGCTGCCATTGGTCTGGCTGCCATTGGTCTGGCCGCCATTGGCCTGGCCGCCATTGGCCTGGCCGCCATTGGCCGGGCCGCCATTCGCCTGGCGGCCATTCGCCGGGCCGCCATTGGCCTGGCCGCTGTGCAACGGGCGGCCATTCGCCGGGGCGCCATTCATCGGGCTGCCGTTCGCCGGGCTGCCGTTCGCCGGGGCGCCATTCATTGCGCCGCCATTCGCCGGGGTGCCGGTCAGCGGGCCGCTGGTCGCCGGGGCGCCCGAGACGGGTGCGGGCTGGGCCGCCGACGGCGGGCCCGAGGCGGGGTGGACCGGTGCGGGCGGGGCCGACGCGGGGGTGCCGGACGTCGGGCTGACCACCGGGTGCTTCGAGGTGGGCACCGAGGCCCAGCCGGTGGCCTGGCGGCGCGCCTCGGCGGGGCCGGGCTCGGCGTGGGTGTCGGTGCGGTCGCCGGCCGGGCCGGACTCGCCGGCAGCGGTGAAACCGGGAACGCCGGCCCGTCCGTTCATGTGATCACGCCCGTTCTCGTCGATGGAATCCGCGGGGTCGGCGGCCTCGCCCGGCGCCGGGGCATCCACAGTAGACGCCGGGTCGCCCGGCCTCTTCGCCCGTCCGTTCAGTTCCGGCGTCGCATGGCCGTTCAGGCCGGAGCGGGGCTCGCCGGCGGGCTGGTTGCGCCCGCCGAACAGGAACCGTCCGTTGCGGCCGCCGAGACCGAAGCCCCCGAACGAGCCGGGATCGCGGTCCCACGGACTGGGTCGCGAGGACTCTACGGCCGGAGGTGTGCCTTCCCCGGTCTCCGACGCGCCGGAGTGATCCGGATCGCCCTCCGGGGAACCGGGCAGGCCGCCACCCGCGGGACCCTTGCCGCCCGGTCCGCCGGGGGCGCGGGGAACCGGTGCGCCGCCGTGCACCGGGCCGGGCGACCCAGCCGGGCCGGGCGACCCAGCCGGGCCGGGCGACCCAGCCGGGCCGGACGACCCAACCGGGCCGGGCGGCGGCTTCGGGCCGTCGGGTGACGGCCCGCCGGCCGGGCCGCGCGCGGTCGACGCGAAGGGCGAGTGGGGGTTGCCGGAATTCGGCGCGAACACGCCGGGCGGCAGGATCAGTTCGGCGCCGCGGCGGGAGCCCAGCGCGACCATCTGGGTTTCACCCGGAAGGGCGACCGGCGACTCCGGCGGATCGGCCTCCGCCGTCTCGTCCTCGGACTCCCGGTGGACCGGCCAGAAGCGGGACAGGCCGCGCGGTGACCGCTGGTTGTCGGGACTGGACGTCGGCTCCATGGGCGTAAGACTCCCGTCGGCGAGGCTGCGCCACCCGCGCTGAGCTGCGCGACCCGGGTGCGGCGGGTGGGCACCGGCGTCCTGGGCCGGGCGCGGCGCACGACGACGGTACCGTCCCTCGCGTCCCCGCACATCCCCAGTGCCCGGATCGTGGGCCGTGTCGGGACCGGCCCGGCCGGGGCGCGTCGGGCACTGTTGGCCGGGCAGGGGAGAATCGTCGCGTGGTAGTGAAGACCGATCTCGACCCGGCCATCGCGGCCCGCCTCAAGCGGACCCCCGACGGCCTGGTCGCCGCGATCGTGCGGGAGCACGCGACCGGCGATGTGCTGATGATGGCGTGGATGGACGACGAGGCCCTGCACCGCACCCTGACGACCGGCCGGGCGACCTACTGGTCGCGCAGCCGCCGGGAGTACTGGGTCAAGGGCGCCACCTCCGGCCATCACCAGTACGTGAAATCGGTGGCGCTCGACTGCGACGGCGACGCGCTGCTGGTCACCGTCGAGCAGGTCGGCGCGGCCTGCCACACCGGCGCACACTCCTGCTTCTTCGACGACCTGCCGGTCACCACCCCCACGGAGGCCCGATGACCAGCGGCGCGGTCCGCCCCGACGAGACGACGTTCCTGCGGCAGCGGCGCCGGGTGATCCCGGTGACCCGCCGGCTGCTGGCCGACGGCGAGACCCCGGTGGGCGTCTACACCAAACTGGCCGGCGGCCCCGGCACGTTCCTGCTGGAGTCGGCCGAGCAGGGTGCCGGCCCGTCCGGTGCGGCCTGGTCGCGCTACTCCTTCATCGGGGTGCGCAGCGCGGCCACCCTGGTCGAGCGGGACGGCGCCGCGTCCTGGCTGGGCACCCCGCCGGCCGGGGTGCCGACCGGTGGCGACCCGGTGACGGCGCTGCGCGAGACGGTGGCGGCGCTGGCCGACGGTCACGCCGACGACGACCTGCCGCCGCTGACCGGCGGGATGGTCGGCTACCTGAGCTACGACCTGGTCCGGCGCTTCGAGCGGCTGCCGGCGACGGCCGACAACGACCTGCCGCTGCCCGAGCTGGGCATGATGCTGGCGACCGACCTGGTGGTGCTCGACCACTACGACGGCTCGGCCATCCTGGTCGCGAACGCGGTGCTGGCCGACGACGCCGACGACGCGGCCCGCCTCGCCGCCTACCACCAGGCCGTCGGTCGACTCGACGCGATGACCACCGCGCTCTCCCGCCCCACCCCGCCGATGATCTCCACGGTGGACCGCCGCCCGGCCGGCGAGCCGGTGAGCCGCACCGCCCCCGGCGAATATCAGAAGGCCGTCGACGAGGCGAAAGAGGCGATCCGGGCCGGCGAGTGCTTCCAGATCGTGGTGGCGCAACGCTTCGAACGCCCGACCGACGCCAACCCGCTCGACGTCTACCGCGTGCTCCGGGCGACCAATCCCAGCCCGTACATGTATCTCTTGCGCTTTGATGATTTTGACATCGTCGGCTCATCCCCCGAGGCCCACCTCAAGGTCAGCAACGACGACGACGGTGTCCGCCGCGCGCTGCTGCACCCGATCGCCGGCACCCGCTGGCGCGGCGCCACCCCCGAACAGGACAACGCCCTGGCCGCCGAACTGCTGGCCGACCCCAAGGAGCGCTCCGAGCACGTCATGCTGGTCGACCTGGGCCGCAACGACCTGGGCCGGGTCTGCAAGGCGGGCACGGTCGAGGTCCCGGAGTTCGCCCGGATCGAGCGCTACAGCCACGTCATGCACATCGTGTCCACGGTGACCGGTGAGCTTCGTGACGACCGGACGGCCTTCGACGCCCTGGCCGCGACGTTCCCGGCCGGCACCCTGTCCGGCGCCCCCAAGGTCCGCGCCATGGAGATCATCGAGCAACTGGAACCGACCCGCCGCGGCCTGTACGGCGGCACGGTCGGTTACTTCGGCTTCGCCGGCGACATGGACATGGCCATCGCGATCCGCACGGCCCTGATCCGCGACGGCGTGGCATACGTCGGAGCCGGCGCCGGCATCGTGGCCGACTCCGACCCCGCCGCCGAGGAGACCGAAACCCGCAACAAGGCAGCCGCGGTCCTGGCCGCCATCGCCTCAGCCGAAACCTTGCGCGCCGCGCGATGACCACCCGCCGCACCTACGGCCTGACCCTGCTGGCCTGCCTGGCCGGCGCGGGGTTGGCGCTGTACGCGGTGACCCGCACGTGGTCGATCGAGGTGACCCCGCGCACCGGCATGTCCCCGCTGCGGCACATCCGGACGGGCGCCGACGCGGAGCCGTGGGTGATCGGCTTGGCCCTGGTGGCGCTGGCCGGCACGGGCGCGCTGCTGGCCACCGGCGGCTGGTCGCGCCGCATGCTGGGCGGCGTGCTGGCCCTGGCCGGGGCCGGCGTGACGGTGGGTGCGGTGATCGGCCGGCTCGGACTCAACCCGGGCGAGGCCGGACCGGGCGGCACGGCGTGGCCGGCGGTGTGCGCGCTGGGCGGCGCGATCATCACAGTGGGCGGCCTCACCGCAGCGCGTCACGGCCATCTTTGGCCCACCATGTCAGCCCGGTACGACCGAAAGCCCGCACCCGCCGGCCCGGAGCGCCCGGCCCCGCAGCCGACTCCCGACGGCCCGATCGATTCCCGGACGGCCTGGGACGCTTTGGACCGCGGCGACGATCCCACCACCTGAGCGGGGTCCTGCGGGCTTCGCCCCGGTACGTCCTCCGTTCTGGCCGGGCCGCTCCGCGGCGCGGCTCCGGTCGCGCTCTGGGCGTGCCGCTCCAAACGGTCACCCGCGCTTGGGCGTCATGCTGGACCGGGGGTTGATGTCCACCCTTGGGACGGCGGCCACCATGCGGGAGCACGGCGCACAACATGCGGGAGAGCGGCGCTGGCACCTGATCAACTTCCGACCGGCCCGTCCTGGTCTGGTGCCGACCGTGCCGGCGGCCCGTCGCGTGGATCTTGGGGATTCCGGGGGGTCGCGGGGGCCGCGTCTTGGTCAGTGTTAGGACGTTAAAAGGGCAGATATCGGGGTATGTGGGATTTATGAGCGCGACGCAGGTGGGGTGGGGCTGGAGTGGGGTGAGTGCGTTGCAGGACAGCCCGGAAGCTGCGGCAGGGAGGCCGGGACGGCAGGTGCCGGGCGAAATTCCGGGTTGGTGTGGGAGACGCGTACTTTCTCTGGTTTATCAGCCCGCGGAAACGCGTGAGCGACGCACGAGCATGGCCACCTCGCGGGTGAGGTCTATGCGGGCCTGATTGCGTGCCTGGTCGGCAAGCATGGCGTCCCAGGCGTTGTCGCGGGCCGTGCGGACGTTGGCCGGGCCTACTACGGCGCGCTGGACGCCGGTTACCAGGTCGGCGGCTGCGGCCACCACCACTCGGGAGACCTCGGCGAAACCCACGGGGTCGGGCTCGGGGTCGGGCGCCGGTGTGCTGTGGGTTGGCGTGAGTTGGCTGATGCCGGCCATGGTCGCCTCCACGTCGATCATTTCTCCTGGTCGGGTCGATGCTGGTCGGGTCGATGGTTGCCGGGAACCAGTGTGCCTGGGACTCATCATCGCCGGGTCGTATTTCCGAGGCGTGACAATGCCGTGTACGCGTTGTGGTATCCGCCGTTCGGAGGAAGGGGCCCAGCGCAGCGGTGGGGCGCGGGGCGGTGCCGGCGTGACGGAAGTGACAGACTCCGCTCAGCGAGGTGGCGTGTCCTCTCGCGGGCGGCGGCATTATGCCCCAGCCCACCAGGTGAGGCGCGCCATACCCCGGGGGGTCGCCGATGACCACCACCTCCTAGCATCGGGCGGAGGACACCCGGAGAGGGGAGTCATTACGTGACATCCGATCAGCAGGCGGAAGCGGGCACTGGCGGGCCGCAGAACGTGCTGGAGGAGATCCTCGCCGGAGTGCGCGAGGACGTGGCGGCCCGGCAGGAACAGGTGCCGCTGGAGCAGGTTCGGGAACAGGCCGCGGCGGCGCCGCCGGCGATAGACGCTTACGCGGCGCTGCGTAAGCCTGGCGTGGCGGTGATCGCGGAGGTGAAGCGGGCATCGCCCTCCAAGGGTGCGCTCGCCGACATCCCCGATCCGGCCGAGCTGGCGGGGGAGTATGCGGCGGGTGGCGCCCGCTGCATCAGCGTGCTCACCGAGGGCCGATGGTTCGGTGGCTCGCTGGCCGACCTCGCCGCCGTGCGGGCGTCGGTGCAGATCCCGGTGCTTCGCAAGGACTTTGTGGTCTCCAGTTATCAGGTGCACGAGGCGCGCGCCCACGGTGCCGACCTGGTGCTGCTGATCGTGGCGGCCCTCGAGCAGAACGTGCTGGTGGGCCTGCTCGAGCGGATCGAGTCGTTGGGCATGACCGCGCTGGTCGAAGTGCACAACGAGGAGGAGGCCGACCGGGCACTCGAAGCCAATGCCAAGGTGATCGGGGTCAACGCCCGTGACCTGCGCACGCTCGAGGTCGACCGGTCGGTGTTCGAGCGGATCGCGCCGGGGCTGCCCAACAACGTCGTCAAGATCGCCGAGTCGGGGGTGCGCGGGCCGCACGACCTGATCCGGTACGCGTCGGCCGGCGCGGACGCGGTGCTGGTGGGCGAGGGCCTGGTCACCCAGAAGTCGCCGCGGGACGCGGTGGCCGAACTGGTGAACGCGGGCAACCACCCGGCCACCCCACGGCCGGTCCGGTGACCGCGCCGACGCTGCCCGACCTGGCCGGGCACTTCGGGCGGTACGGCGGGCGGTTCGTGCCGGAGGCGCTGGTCCGGGCCCTCGACGAGCTGGACGCCGCGTACCGGTCGGCCAAGGTCGACGGGGTGTTCCAGTCCGAGTTCCGCGATCTGCTGCTCAACTACGCGGGCGTGCCGTCGCTGCTCTACCGTGCGACCCGGCTGTCCGAGCGGGCCGGTGCCGAGATCCTGCTCAAGCGGGAGGACCTCAACCACACCGGCGCCCACAAGGTGCGCAACGTGCTGGGCCAGGCGCTGCTCGCCAAGCGGATGGGCAAGCCCCGGGTGATCGCCGAGACCGGTGCCGGGCAGCACGGCGTGGCCAGCGCGACCGCGGCCGCCCTGCTCGACCTCGACTGCGTGGTCTACATGGGCGAGACCGACACCGAGCGGCAGGCGCTCAACGTGGCCCGGATGCGGATGCTGGGCGCCACCGTGATCCCGGTGACCAACGGGTCGCGCACCCTCAAGGACGCGCTCAACGAGGCGCTGCGGGACTGGGTGGCCAGCGTGGACACCACGCACTACCTGCTCGGCACCGCGGCCGGCCCGCACCCGTTCCCCGAGATCGTGCGCGACTTCGTGGGCGGCATCGGGGTGGAGGCGCGCGAGCAGGTGCTGGCGCTGACCGGCAGGCTGCCCGACGCGGTGGCCGCCTGCGTCGGCGGCGGGTCCAACGCGATCGGCATCTTCCACGCCTTCGTGCCCGACGAGGACGTGCGGCTGTACGGCTTCGAGGCGGGCGGCGACGGCGTCGAGACCGGCCGGCACGCGGCGTCGATCACCGGCGGCTCGTCGGGGGTGCTGCACGGCGCGCGGACGTACGTGCTGCAGGACGACGACGGCCAGACCATCGAGTCGCATTCGATCTCGGCGGGCCTGGACTACCCGGGCGTCGGCCCCGAGCACGCCTGGCTCAACGACACCGGCCGGGCCACCTACGAGCCGGTCACCGACGCCGAGGCGATGTCCGCGTTCCAGCTGCTCTGCCGCACCGAGGGCATCATCCCGGCGATCGAGAGCGCGCACGCGCTGGCCGGTGCCCTGCGGATCGTGCCGCAGCTGCGCGAGGAGCTCGGCCGCACGCCGACCATCGTGATCAACCTGTCCGGCCGCGGCGACAAGGACGTGCACACCGCGGGCGCCTATTTCGGCATCTTGAACCCTGTTGAAATGCTGGTCCCGGGGGAGGTCGCATGACCGCCTGCACCGGAGCGAGCGAAGCGGGCGCAGGGCCAGGAGGGCATGCCAAAGGGGATTCAGCGTGAGCATTTCGGAGATCTTCGGCAGGGCGAAGGCCGAGGGGCGGTCGGTGCTGATCGGCTGCATGCCGGCCGGCTTCCCGACCGTCGACGACAGCATCGCCTCGATGATCGCGATGCACGAGGCCGGCTGCGACGTGATCGAGGTCGAGCTGCCCTACTCCGACCCGGTCATGGACGGCCCGGTGATCCAGAAGGCCAGCGACATCGCGCTGGCCGGCGGTGTGCGCACCCGCGACACGCTGCGGATCATCGAGGCGGTCGCGAACGCCGGCGCGCCGGTCGTGCTGATGACGTACTGGAACCCCATTGAGAAGTACGGGGTGAACGCGTTCGCCCGCGACCTCGCGGCGGCCGGTGCCACCGGCATGATCACGCCGGACCTGATCCCGGACGAGGCGGCCGACTGGATCGCCGCCTCCGACGAGCACCGGATCGACCGGACCTTCCTGGTGTCGCCGTCCTCGACCGACGAGCGGATCGCGATGACCGTGGCAAACTGCCGCGGCTTCGTCTACGCCACCGCGCTGATGGGCGTCACCGGCGCCCGGACCTCGGTGTCGTCGCAGGCCCCCGACCTGGTGGCCCGGGTGCGGCAGGCCGACCGGGACATGCCGGTGGGCGTCGGGCTGGGCGTCGGCAACGGCAGCCAGGCCGCCGAGGTGGCGGCGTTCGCGGACGGCGTGATCGTCGGCAGCGCGCTGATCCGGTGCGTGCTGGACGCCCCCGACCGGTCCGCCGGGCTGGCCCGGCTGCGGGCGCTGAGCAGCGAGCTGGCCGAGGGCGTACGGAAGCCGGAAAACTAGCCCGCCCTGGCGCTCCGCGGCGACGGTCGCGACGGTAGCGTGTGCATCCGTGAACATCGCCGCGATCCCGAGTCCGACGACATCCGTCTGGCACGTGCTCGGCCTGCCCATCCGGGCGTATGCGCTCTGCATCGTCCTGGGCATCGTCGCCGCCGTCCTGATCATGGAGGTCCGGCTGCGCCACCGGGGTGTCGCCCCGTGGGCGTCGCTGGACATGGCCGTGTGGGCTGTGCCGTTCGGCATCCTCGGTGCCCGGGTCTACCACCTGATCTCCAGCCCGCAGGAATACTTCGGCGCCGGCGGTGACCCGATCCGGGCCCTCTACATTTGGGAGGGTGGCCTCGGCATCTGGGGTGCGGTGGCCGGCGGCGCGGTCGGTGCCTATATCGCGTCCCGCCAGCTCGGCATCCCGTTCGTCGTCTTCGCCGACTCCCTGGCGCCGGGCCTGCCGGTGGGCCAGGCCATCGGCCGCTTCGGCAACTGGTTCAACAATGAGCTGTACGGGAAGGTCACCACGCTCCCGTGGGGCCTCCAGGTGCACGACATGGACCAGGCGAATCCGGGTCACGCGCTCACGGTCGACGGCGAGCCGGTGGTCAAGCCCGACCTCTACCATCCGGCGTTCCTCTACGAGGCGGTCTGGGACATCGGGGTCGCGGTGCTGGTCTGGGCGCTCGACCGGCGCTACAAGTTCGGCCGGGGCCGCGCGTTCGCGCTCTACGTGATGGCATACACGGCCGGCCGCCTGTGGATCGAGATGCTCCGGGTCGACGAGGCAAACCACATTTTTGGCGTACGCCTGAACGTGTTCACGGCGATCCTGCTGTTCCTGGCGGCGGCTGTCTACTTCGCGGTGGTACGCGGACCACGGGCGTACGTGGTGCCGGACGACGCGCCCGAGACAGCTCCGGAGCCGGTCGCCGACAGCGACATCTCCGCGATCAGCGTCGACGACGTGCCGGCCGACAAGCGCGCGCCGAAGGCATACCAACTGGTCAGCGAGGCCAGGTTCCGGGCTTATCAGAGCACCGGTGTCCTGCCACCCGACACCGACGAGGACCGGGCCCTGGAGATCGCCGCGGGCGGTCACCCCAAGGACCCGGTCGACCCGGACGGCCCGGCCGGCGCCGGCGAGGCGGTCCTGGCCACCGGCGCGGCGGCGGGACACGGCCCGGAGGCGGTCACCGGCGGCGACGTCGAGACCGACGCCCCGGGCTCCCCGCGTTCGGGCTCCTCGCGTCCGGCCGACGACTGACGCCCGGGTCCGTGCGTACCGCGGTGGTGGTGGGCGCCGGGATGGCCGGACTGGCCACCGCCGGTGCCCTGTCGCGTTCGGGCTGGCAGGTCGTGCTGCTCGAGCGGGGGGAGCGGGTGGCCGCGCCGCCCACCGCGCTGGTGCTGTGGTCGAACGGCCGGCGCGCCCTGGAATCCATCGACCCGGACGGCGGCTGGTCGGCGATCGCCTCCGCGCTGCCCGACGGCGGCGTCCGGCGGCCCGACGGCCAGTGGCTGGTGCCGCCGCGCAGCCGCAACGGTGCCGGTCCGGCGCCGTCCGTGGTCCATCTCGAGGATCTGTACGACGCGCTGGTGGCCGGCCTCGGCGACCGGGTCGAGATCCGCACCGGCTTCGACGTGACCACGGTCCGCACCGGACGCAAGCAGCGGCCCGCGGTCGGTGACGGCCGCAGCCTGGTCGAGGGTGACCTGCTGGTGGCCGCGGACGGCATCGACAGCCCGATCCGGCGGGCGCTGGCCCCCGAGTCGGTCGCGGTCGGGTCGGGCTTCGCGGCCTGGCAGGCGGTCATCCCCGGCTACCGGGTGCCCCGCCTCACCCCCGAGCAAGCGGCCGGCGGTGAGACGCTGGGCGCCGGCTACCGGTTCGTGTCGATCCCGCTGGGCGAGCGCGCGGCCGGCAAGGGCGGCATCTACTGGGTGGCGACCGCGGCCGGTGCGCCCCGCCCGGAACCGGCGGCGACCCAACTGGCCCTGCTGCGCCGCTGGTTCGCCGACTGGCATCCGCCGGTGGGCGACCTGTTGGCCGCGACGCACGCCGACGACCTGGTGCCGCAGGAGGTCCGGGAGTTGCGACCACTGCCCAGGGCGTACGGCTTCGCCAGCGGCCCCGGCGGCGTGGTGCTGCTCGGCGACGCGGCCCATGCCATGCCGCACCACCTGGGGCAGGGCGCGTGCCTGGCGTTCGAGGACGCGGCCACGCTGGGCTCCCTGGTCGCCGAGACGCAGCCCGGCCCTCAGCTGCGGACGGCCATCGAGGCGTACAGCCGGCTGCGCCGTCCCCGCACCACCAGCGTGGTGCGCCAGACCCGGCGGATGTCGGCGGTGGTGCAGGCCCGGGGGCGGCTGGCGTTGCGCGCGAGGGACGCGGCGCTCAACCACATGCGGCCGAGAATCCTGGGCGGCCACTCCCGCAACCAGGCCGACTGGACCCCGCCGGAGTGACGCTCACCCGCCGCGGATGACCCGCCCGCGCGGTGCCCAGCCCACGATGGCGGCATGCTTCTCGCCGTCCCGTGGGCGGTGCTGCGCAAGTACCTCGACGACGACGGTGCGCGGCATGCGGCGCTGATCACGTACTACGGCTTCCTGAGCATGTTCCCGCTGCTGCTGCTCGGGGTGGCGGTGGTGTCCCGGGTGCTGGTCAACAACGACGACCTGCGACACCGGCTGGTGGTGGCAATGGTGCCGCCGACCCTGCAGGAAACGGTGGACCACGCGGCGAGCGCGCTGCCGACCGCGCCCGCCGCGCTGGTGGTGGGCGTGATCGGCCTGCTCTATTCGGCGACCGGGGTGGTGTTCGCGGCGTACCGGACGGTCAACCACGTGGCCGCGGTCCCCTGTCGCGATCTACCCGGCATTTTCGGCGCGTATCTGCGTGTCGTCGGCGCGCTGCTGCTGCTCCTGGCCGGCGTGCTGGCGGCCGGCGGCCTCACCGTGGTGGGCCTGGGGTCGTGGGCCACGGCGGTGGTGGCGTTCGCGGTGCTGCTGTTCGGCACCAGGATGCTGCTGGTGCGCCCGACCGCGCTGCGCGCGCTGTGGCCGGCCGCGGCGGCGGGCGCCCTGGTGCTGACCCTGTTGCTGCACGTGGGTGCCCCGCTGCTGGCCCGGTTGGTGCGAGCGGCGGGCCCGGTGTACGGCGTGTTCGCCACGGTGGCGGGCATGTTCACGCTGCTCTACCTGCTGAGCCAGGCCCTGGTGGTGATCGCGGAGGTGACGGCGGTGCTGGGCGGGCGCTTGTGGCCGCGGTCGTTCAGCCTGGCCAAGCCGCGCGAGGCGGACGTGCGGGCGCTGGCGCTACTGGCCCGCGAACAGGAGCGAGTCCCGGGCCAGCGCGTCGATTCGTCGTTCGGCTGACGGGGGTGTCGCGGTGGGCAAGGCGGTAGCGCTCCCATCGGTGGACGGCGATTCCACTATTCCGCGTGCGCCGCGGGAGCAAACCCACATTCCAGACCTTTCGGCCGAGGAGCCGGCGTGGTGATCGCTGCGAGCGCACTGGACGCCGGGCGCTGCCGCAATTCACCGGCCGGGCGGCGGCGCCCACCCGTGGGCCGCGCGGGTGGGTGGGTTTGCGTGGTTAGAGAGGGACCGGGGCCGGTTCGGCTATGCAGGCGGTGCCGATTCGGCGGAAGCCCACCTTTGAGTACAGGCGGGCCACGTCGTCGTCGCCGGCGGAGAGGAAGATCAGGTGGACGCCGTCCTTCAGGGCCTCTCGGGCCAAGGTTGCCGTCAGCTGGGAGGCGTAACCGCGGCCCCGGGCGGCGGGGAGCGTGGCCACACCGGCGATTTCGGCCACGTCGCCGGAGCGCATGACGGCGCCGGTGGCCAGGATGCCCTCGGTGGGGCTGGTGGCCACCGCGGTCCGGTAGGCGCCGGAGGCGGAGCGTTCGCGGAAGCTCTGCACCAGGGCGTCGCTCAGCTCGGCCAGGGCCGCGTCGCGCTGGGCGGGGCCGGCCACCTCGGTGACCAGGGCCGCGGAGACCGACGGCTCGGGGAGGATCGGGGTGTTCTCGGGGTGCAGCGCCGCGGCCTCCTCCAGTGGGGTGCTGCCGTGCGGGGAGCCGAACGCCAGCTGGGCCACCGTGCGGGAGGCGGCCAGGTCCTGGGCGTACGTGCTGGCCTCGGGGTCCAGCAGGTGGATGGTGGCGCCGGTCACCGGCAGGTCGGGCACCAGCGCGGCGGGATCCAGGGTGAGCAGCGGCGCCAGCAGCACCTCGAGGCCGGCCGAGCGGGCCACCGCCAGCAGGTCGGGTGAGGTTTCGTGCACCCATTCGAAAGCCTCGGGCAGGCCCAGCTCTCGTTGCCGGCGGCGAACGGCAGTAATATCGGCGGCGGACGGTGTGTCCGCCCCTATCCGGGGACGGGCGTAGTAGGGCCAACCCTCGCCCTCGCGGACGAAGAGCACGAGACCCCCGATTTCCTCCACACGTGCGTAGGGTCGGGGGAGAGCGTCATAGAAACGCTCGAGCCTGACGAAGACGTCGGAATCCGGTTGCGCCACCGCGCGAGACTATCGAATCGCACCGACGCCGCGCCCACCTGTATTCGTGGGCCCTACCTGATGGGGCTGGGACGGCTGTTTCGTCCCGGTGCAAGTGTGATCCATCCGAACTGGCGGAGATCGGTGCCCGCTAACGTAGACTCTAGAGACTTTGCAGGGCCGACGTCGTCCCGACCTGGATACAAACACCAAGCGACGACAGGAGGCCCGGTGGCATATCCGCACCCCCAGGGACCGAACCAACCCGCGGCGGAAAACAAAATGCCAAACCGTGGGCTGTACGACCCTCAGCAGGAGCGCGACGCCTGCGGTGTAGCCTTCGTGGCCGACCTGCACGGACGCCGCTCCCATGATGTGGTCGCCAAGGGCCTGTCGGCGCTGATCCGCCTCGACCACCGGGGCGCCCGCGGCGCCGAGTACAACACCGGCGACGGCGCCGGGATCATGCTTCAGGTCCCGGACGCGTTCTACCGCGCGGTTCTCGACGTGCCGCTGCCCGAGGCCGGTTTCTACGCCACGGGGCTGGTGTTCCTGCCGACCGACGCGGGCGACGCGGCGCGGGCCGTCAAGGTCATTGAGAAGTACGCCCTGGTCGAGGGCGGCGAGGTGCTGGGCTGGCGGGACGTGCCGGTGGTGGCCGACGGGCTCGGCCAGACCGCCGAGGACGCCCGCCCGGCGATCAAGCAGGTCTTCCTGGCCGCTCACCGGCTCACCGGCTCGCCCGCCGGGCCGGCCGGCGCGGCGCTGCACGGCATCGAGCTGGACCGGGTCGCGTTCTGCATCCGCAAGCAGGCCGAGCGGGAGACGACGCAGCGCGGCATCGGGGCCTACTTCCCGTCGCTGTCCTCGCGCACCATCACGTACAAGGGCATGCTCACCCCGGACCAGTTGCCGGAGTTCTTCCCGGACCTGACCGACGAGCGGGTGGCCAGCGCGATCGCCCTGGTGCACTCGCGGTTCGCCACCAACACGTTCCCGGCCTGGCCGCTGGCCCACCCGTACCGGTTCATCGCGCACAACGGCGAGATCAACACGATCCGGGGCAACAAGAACTGGATGGCGGCCCGCGAGGCGCTGCTGCAGTCCACGGTGCTGCCGGGCAAAATCAAGCGGCTGTTCCCGATCAACACGCCGGAGGCGTCCGACTCGGCCAGCTTCGACGAGGTGCTCGAGCTGCTGCACCTGGCCGGGCGCAGCCTGCCGCACGCGATGCTCATGATGATCCCGGAGGCGTGGGAGAACGACCCGGGCATGGAGCCGAAGCGGCGCTCGTTCTACCGCTTCCACGCCTCGCTGATGGAGCCGTGGGACGGCCCGGCCGCGGTGGCGTTCACCGACGGCACCGAGATCGGCGCGGTGCTCGACCGCAACGGCCTGCGGCCGGGGCGCTGGTGGCACACCGCGGACGGCCTCGTGGTGCTGGGTTCCGAGGCGGGCGTGCTCGACCTCGACCCGGCGACCGTGGTGGCCAAGGGCCGCCTCCAGCCGGGCAAGATGTTCCTGGTGGACACCGCCTCGGGGCGGATCGTGCACGACGACGAGATCAAGGCCGAGCTGGCCGCCGCCGAGCCGTACGACGAGTGGCTGCACGCCGGGCTGATCAACCTGGCCGACCTGCCGCCGCGCGAGCACGTCATCTACACCCACGACTCGGTGACCCGGCGCCAGCAGGTGTTCGGCTACTCCGAGGAGGAGCTCAAGATCCTGGTGGCGCCGATGGCGCGCACCGGTGCCGAGCCGCTCGGATCGATGGGCACCGACACGCCGATCTCGCCGCTGTCCACCCGGCCGCGGCTGCTGTTCGACTACTTCCACCAGCTGTTCGCGCAGGTCACCAACCCGCCGCTGGACGCCATCCGGGAGGAACTGGTCACCAGTCTGGCCACCACCATCGGCCCGGAGGGCAACCTGCTCGCCCCGGGGCCGGCGTCCTGCCGGCAGGTGGTACTGCCCTACCCGATCATCGACAACGACGAGCTGGCCAAGCTGCTGTCCATCGACGAGGACGGCGACCTGCCCGGGTTCAAGGCGGTCCGGGTCAGCGGGCTCTATCCGCTGCGCGACGGCGCGGCCGGGATCAAGGCGCGGCTCACCCAGATCTGCCGGCACGTGTCCGAGGCCATCGAGGACGGCGTGCGGATCCTGGTGCTGTCCGACCGGGACTCCAACGCCGACCTGGCGCCGATCCCGTCGCTGCTGCTCACCGCCGCGGTGCACCAGCACCTGGTGCGCGAGCAGACCCGCACCCAGGTGGCCCTGGTGGTGGAGTCGGGTGACTGCCGCGAGGTGCACCACGCCGCGGTGCTGATCGGGTACGGCGCAGCCGCCGTCAACCCCTATCTGGCGTTCGAGTCGGTCGACGACCTGATCACCACCGGCCCGCTCGCCGGGCTGGACCCGCGGGTGGCGGTGCGCAACTACGTGAAGGCGCTCGGCAAGGGCGTCCTCAAGATCATGTCGAAGATGGGCATCTCGACCGTGTCCTCTTACTGCGGCGCGCAGGTGTTCGAGGCCGTCGGCCTCGACAACAAGCTGCTGCAGCGGTATTTCGCCGGCACCTCGGGCCGGATCGGCGGCTCCGGGCTGGCCGAGATCCACGCCGAGGTCAAGGCGCGGCACGAGAAGGCGTACCCGCAGAACCCGGCCGAGCGGGCGCACCGCCGGCTCGAGGTGGGCGGCGAATACCAGTGGCGCCGCGAGGGGGAGCTGCACCTGTTCAACCCCGAGACGGTGTTCCTGCTCCAGCACGCCACCCGCTCCAAGCAGTACGACGTCTACCGCAAGTACACCGAGAAGGTGGACGGTCTGGCCGCCGAGGCCGGGTCGCTGCGCGGGCTGTTCGAGTTCAAGAAGAACCGCACCCCGGTGCCGCTGGAGGAGGTGGAGCCGGCCAGCGAGATCGTCAAGCGGTTCGCCACCGGCGCCATGTCGTACGGCTCGATCTCGGCGGAGTCGCACGAGACGCTGGCCATCGCGATGAACCGTCTCGGCGGCAAGTCGAACACCGGGGAGGGCGGCGAGGACGTCGACCGGCTCTACGACCCGCTGCGCCGCTCGGCGGTGAAGCAGATCGCCTCCGGCCGGTTCGGCGTGACCAGCGAATACCTGGTGAACGCGGACGACCTGCAGATCAAGATGGCGCAGGGCGCGAAGCCCGGCGAGGGCGGCCAGCTGCCCGGCAACAAGGTGTGGCCGTGGATCGCGAAGACCCGGCACGCCACCCCGGGCGTCGGCCTCATCTCGCCGCCGCCGCACCACGACATCTACTCGATCGAGGACCTGGCCCAGCTGGTCCACGACCTCAAGAACGTCAACCCGCAGTCCCGGGTGCACGTCAAGCTGGTCAGCGAGATCGGCGTGGGCACGGTCGCGGCCGGCGTCGCGAAGCTCAAGGCCGACGTCATCCTGATCTCCGGGCACGACGGCGGCACCGGTGCATCCCCGCTGAACTCGCTCAAGCATGCCGGTTCCCCGTGGGAGCTGGGCCTGGCCGAGGCGCAGCAGACGCTGCTGCTCAACAAGCTGCGCGACCGGGTCACCGTGCAGGTCGACGGCCAGCTCAAGACCGGCCGGGACGTGGTGATCGCGGCGCTGCTCGGCGCCGAGGAGTTCGGTTTCGCCACGGCGCCGCTGATCGTCTCGGGCTGCATCATGATGCGGGTCTGCCACCTGGACACCTGCCCGGTCGGCATCGCCACGCAGAACCCGGTGCTGCGCGAGCGCTTCACCGGCAAGCCCGAGTTCGTCGAGAACTTCTTCCTCTTCCTCGCCGAGGAGGTGCGCGAATACCTCGCGCAGCTGGGCTTCCGCAGCATCGACGAGGCGATCGGCCACGCCGAGGTGCTCAACGTGCGCAAGGCGGTCGACCACTGGAAGGCCAAGGGCCTCGACCTGGCGCCGATCCTGTTCGTGCCGGAACTGCCCGAGGGGGCGGCCCGGCGCGGCATCGTGGCCCAGGACCACGGCCTCGACAAGGCCCTCGACAACCGGCTGCTCAAGCTGGCCGAGCCCGCGCTGAGCGGCGGCGACAAGGTCGACGAGGTGCTGCCGGTGCGCAACGACCACCGCAGCGTGGGCGCCATGCTGGGCGGCGAGGTGACCCGGCGGTTCGGCGGTGCCGGCCTGCCCGACGACACCATCACGTTCACCCTGCAAGGCACCGCCGGGCAGTCGTTCGGTGCGTTCCTGCCGCGCGGTGTCACGCTGCGGCTGATCGGCGACACCAACGACTACGTGGCCAAGGGGCTGTCCGGGGGCCGGGTCGTGGTGCGGCCCGACGAGCGCGCGCCGTTCGTCGCCGAGGACAACATCATCGCCGGCAACACCATCCTGTACGGGGCGACCGCCGGTGAGGTGTTCCTGCGCGGCCGGGCCGGTGAGCGGTTCGCGGTGCGCAACTCCGGCGGCGTCGCGGTCGTCGAGGGCGTGGGCGACCACGGCTGCGAGTACATGACCGGCGGCACCGTGGTGGTGCTCGGCCCGACCGGGCGCAACTTCGCGGCCGGCATGAGCGGCGGCACCGCGTTCGTGCTCGACCTGCTGCCCACCCGGGTCAACCCGGAACTGGTCGACCTGGCCCCGCTGACCGCCGACGAGCAGCAGACGCTGCGCGCCCTGGTGCACAAGCACCTGGACGAGACCGGCTCGGCGGTGGCCGAGAAGCTGCTGGCCGACTGGCCGGCCGCGGTCGGGCGGTTCACCGCGGTGGTGCCGCGCGACTACAAGCGTGTGATGGAGCTGATCAGGACCGCCGAAGCCGCCGGTCGCAATGTGGACGAGGCGGTCATGGGGGTCAAGGGTGCCTGATCCGAACGGCTTTCTGCGGTACGAGCGGCAGCTGCCCAAGCGCCGCCCGGTGCCGGTGCGCATCCGGGACTGGCGGGAGGTGTACCCGCCGGCCGGCGAGGAGCTCATCCGCGACCAGGCCACCCGGTGCATGGACTGCGGCATCCCGTTCTGTCACGAGGGCTGCCCGCTGGGCAACCGCATCCCGGACTGGAACGACCTGGTGCGCACCGGGGCCTGGCAGGCGGCGGCCGAGTCGCTGCACGCCACCAACAACTTCCCGGAGTTCACCGGGCGGCTGTGCCCGGCGCCGTGCGAGGCGGCCTGCGTGCTGGGCATCTCCGACGACCCGGTGACCATCAAGCAGGTCGAGGTCGAGATCGCCAACCACGCGTTCGACCTGGGCTATGTCCGGCCGCAGCCGGCCCCGGCGCCGACCGGCCGGCGGGTCGCGGTGGTCGGTTCCGGCCCGGCCGGCCTGGCCGCCGCGCAGCAGCTGGCCCGGGCCGGGCACGCGGTCACGGTCTTCGAGCGCGACGACCGGATCGGCGGCCTGCTCCGCTACGGCATCCCGGACTTCAAGATCGAGAAGAACGTGGTGGACGCCCGGCTGGCCCAGATGTCGGCCGAGGGCGTGGTCTTCGAGACCGGCGTCAACGTGGGCGTCGACATCACGGCCGACGACCTGCGCGAGCGTTTCGACGCGGTGCTGCTGGCCGCCGGCGCGCTGGCCGGCCGGGACGCCACCGAAACGCCGGGCCGCCGGCTCAACGGCGTGCACCTGGCCATGGACCACCTGGTGCCGGCCAACCGGGTCGTCGCCGGCCTGCAGGACAGCACCCCGATCGACGCCGCAGGCAAGCACGTGGTGATCATCGGCGGCGGCGACACCGGCGCGGACTGCCTCGGCGTCGCGCACCGGCAGGGCGCGGCCAACGTGATCCAGCTCGACCAGTACCCGCTGCCGCCCGAGGTGCGCGCCGCCGAGCGGCACCCGTGGCCGACCTGGCCGGTCATCCTGCGCAACTACCCGGCGCACGAGGAGGGCGGCGACCGGGTGTTCGGCGTCGCCGTCCAGGAGTTCGTCGACGACGGCAACGGCAACGTCCACGCGGTGCGCGTCGCCGACGTGGTGGTCGAGCGCATCGACGGGGTCCGCACGGTCACCGTCACCCCCGGTTCGGAGCGCGACCTGCGCGCCGACCTGGTGCTGCTGGCCATCGGCTTCGAGGGTACCGAGCAGCAGCCGCTGCTCGAGCAGTTCGGCATCACCCGCAACCGGCGCGGCGTGCTCGACGCCGACGCCCGGTGGCAGACCACCGCTGACGGCGTGTTCGTGGCCGGCGACATGCACCGCGGCGCCTCGCTGATCGTGTGGGCGATTGCCGAGGGCCGGTCCGCGGCGGCCGCCGTCCACGATTACCTGGGCGCGGCCGGCGATCTCCCGGCGCCGGTGCCGGCCGGGGCGCAGCCGCTGGGCGTGTGACCACTCACGCGAGAGTCGCGTTACGGCAGTACCCACCCGGCCCGCCGCGTCGCCGCGGCGGGCCGCGGCGTGTTTCCGGTGGTCGACGGTGCCGTCGCGTACCGGATAGGGGGTTGTCGCCGCACCCGGCGTAAGCCTCCCGATAAGCTGTTGCCCGCGGTCGCTGAAGCCCGCCCGACGACGCAGCGCGCCCACCCCCCGGGTGGGGAGGCCTCGTTGTCGCCAGACAGACGCCGTTCACCCCGCCGACGGGGGTCGGCTGCCGGGCCGAACCGAGAGAGAGACTAGCCTGATGGCCGTGACACGCCGCGTAAAGATCGTTTGCACCATGGGCCCCGCCACCGCGTCCGCGGAGCGCATGCTGGGGCTCGTCGAGGCGGGCATGGACGTGGCCCGCATGAACTTCAGCCACGGCAGCCACGACGACCACCAGAAGGTGTACGGGCTGGTCCGCGAGGCCGCGAAGCAGACCGGCCGGGCCGTCGCCGTGCTCGCCGACCTGCAGGGTCCCAAGATCCGGCTGGGCAAGTTCGCGAACGGGCCGCACGTGTGGAACACCGGCGACCTCGTCACCATCACCAGCGACGACGTGCTCGGCACCCCGGACCGGGTCTCCTGCACCTACACCAAGCTGCCGCACGAGGTAAAGGTCGGCGACCGGCTGCTCATCGACGACGGCAAGGTGGCGGTCGAGGTCGCCGCGGTCGACGGGCCCGACATCCGCTGCCTGGTCATCGAGGGCGGCCCGGTCAGCAACAACAAGGGCGTCTCGCTGCCCAACGTGGCGGTCAGCGTCCCGGCCCTCAGCGACAAGGACGAGCAGGACCTGCGCTTCGCGCTGCAGCTGGGCGTCGACCTGATCGCGCTGTCGTTCGTCCGCTCGCCCGACGACATCAAGCTCGTGCACAGCATCATGGCCGAGGAGGGCCGGCACGTCCCGGTCATCGCCAAGGTGGAGAAGCCCGAGGCGGTCGACCACCTCGAGCAGATCGTGCTGTCCTTCGACGGCATCATGGTGGCCCGCGGCGACCTCGGCGTCGAACTGCCGCTCGACCAGGTGCCGCTGGTGCAGAAGCGGGCCGTGCAGCTGTGCCGGGAAAACGCCAAGCCGGTCATCGTGGCGACCCAGATGCTCGAATCGATGATCGAAAACTCGCGGCCGACCCGCGCCGAGGCCTCCGACGTGGCCAACGCGGTGCTCGACGGCACCGACGCCGTGATGCTCTCCGGCGAGACGTCCGTCGGCAAATACCCGGTGCTCACGGTCAGCACCATGGCCAAGATCGTCTCCACCACCGAGGCCGGCTCGATCCCGGTGCCGCGGCTCCAGCACGACCCGCGCACCCACGGCGGCGCGCTCACCGTGGCCGCGTCGCAGATCGCCCGCAACATCGGCGCCAAGGCCCTGGTCGCGTTCTCGCAGACCGGCGACACCGTGCGGCGGCTCTCCCGGCTGCACTGCGACCTGCCGCTGTACGCGTTCACCCCGGTCCCCGAGGTGCGCGACCAGCTGGCCCTGAGCTGGGGCGTGGAAGCCTTCCTCACCGACTTCGTGCAGCACACCGACGAGATGTTCGCGCAGGTCGACGCCAAGATGCTGGGCCTCGGCCTGGCCAAGCCCGGCGAGTACGTGGTGGTCGTGGCCGGCTCCCCGCCGAACGCCCCCGGCTCCACCAACACGCTGCGCGTGCACCAGATCGGTTCGCTCGCCGACACCGCGACGGACTGACGTTGCCGCTCTTCGGACAGGCCGCCGTCGACCAGCTCCTCGAGGTTCTCGACCTGGAGCAGGTCGACGCGGCCGCGTTCGTCGGCGAGAGCCCGCAGACCGGCGCCCAGCGGGTCTTCGGCGGCCAGGTCGCCGGCCAGGCCCTGGTCGCGGCCGGCCGCACCGTCGAACGGGACCGGTTCGTGCACTCCCTGCACGGCTACTTCGTGCGCCCCGGCGACCCGACCGAACCGATCCGGTTCCAGGTGGAGACCATCCGCGACGGCCGGTCCTTCTCGGTCCGCCGGTCCACCGCCCAGCAGCACGGCAAGACGATCTTCTTCATGTCGGCGTCCTTCCAGGTCCGCGAGGAAGGGCTCGACCACCACTCGCCGGCACCCCTCGACGACGTGCCCGGACCGGACGACGTGCCCACCATGCTCGACTGGGTGCAGCGCTACCCGAGCCGGGCCGGCATCTTCGCGTCCGCACCGCAGGCCGTCGACGTCCGTTACGTCGGCGTGCCCGGCTGGGTGCCGCCCGGCGACCGGGTGGCCAGCGAGGAACAGCGCGTCTGGATGCGGATCAACGGCACGCTGCCGGACGACCCGCTCATCCACGCCTGCGCCCTGACCTACGCCTCCGACCTGTCGCTGCTCGACTCGGTGCTGTCGGTGCACGGCGAGGTCTGGGGACCGGGCGGCGTCATCGGGGCCAGCCTCGACCACGCGCTCTGGCTGCACCGCCCGTTCCGCGCCGACGAGTGGTTCCTTTACGACTGCACCAGCCCGTCGGCCAGCGGCAGCCGCGGCCTCGCCATGGGCCGCATGTTCACCCGCGACGGCCGGCACATCGCCAGCGCCGGGCAGGAGGGCCTGCTGCGCCGCATCGGCGAGCGCAAACAGTAGAGCCCCGCCCGGTGTGATCCCGGCCCGGCGACTGGCCGGACTCCCGATCACACCCGGACGGGGCCCGGGGACGGCGACTCAGCGATGCTTGTCCGCGGCCTCCGCGGCCGCACCCTCCGGCGTGTCCGGCGCCGGGGGAAGATTGTCCGGAATGCGGTGCGCGCCCTCGGTCGTGCCGGTCACTCCCGCCTGTGCGATCATCTCGTCCAGGTCGCGCGTGCGCCGCACCACCTCGTCGTGGAACGTGTCCGGCGCCGCCGTCTCGGCCCGGTGCCGCGCATGCGCCGGCTCCTCCTCGAAATCGGTCAGGCCCGCCGAGTACCCGGCAACGCCATCCGCCCGCTCCGGCGACAACTGCAAAACATCAGCCCGTACGCCCGACACCTCGCGCAACCGCAGCGCCGTCACCAGATCCGCCACTCCGCGCAGCACGGCGAGACCGCCCAGCAGCAGGATGATCGGGTCGGCCGAGCGCGCCAACGGCCCTGACGCGTAAAACCCCAAACCGGCCTGCGCCACCCCGAGCGCCATCATCAGCCCCCAGGTGCGGTCGGTGCCCCGGTTCATCGTCGACACCGCCACGTCCAGGCCGCCGCGCACCATCAGGTACCAGCCCACCAGCGCGGCCGTGTTCGCAAAACTCGAACCCGGATTCGCCAGGATCAGCACACCCGTGATCGCGAACAGCACCCCGGTACCCGCGTTCAACCACCAGGTACGCGTACCCGCCAGCGCCCGGACCCCCTCGCACAACGCCCCGAACAGGACCATCGGCCCCGCCACACCCACCAGGTCGGTCGGCTCCAGCCGCAGCACACTCCACGCGATCGCCAGCCAGGCCACACCGGCGAACAGGAGAAACCCCCACATCGTGTCGCGAACGACGGTCAGGGGGGCAGAACCGGACCACAACATTAGGCCTCCAGCCGAAGGTGTCCCTGCCATGACAGCATCCGCACCCCGCACCGGCCCGGCGTTCGCGCAGATTCCCAGTTCCATCCCAGCCGCATCCGGGTAGTAGTCCGGGGGTGCGTACCCCCACCGCACCCGCCGACCTCGACGCCGCCCTCACCGCCGCCCAAGCCGGCGACCGGCACGGCTACGCCGCCCTCTGGCGCCACCACCAGCCCGCCGTGCTGCGCTACCTCTACGTCGTCATCGGCGAGCACGCCGAGGACGTGGCCAGCGAAACCTGGCTGCACGTCATCCGCGACCTGCACGGATTCCACGGCGACCTGGGCGCTTTCCGCGGCTGGCTGTTCCGCATCGCCCGGCACCGCGCCCACGACGAACGCCGCCGCACCCGCCGCAGCACCCCGTCGGCGCCGCCACCCGCCGCACCCGACGCCGCCACCGGCGCCCTGGAGGGCGAGGGCACCACCTGGGCCCTGACCGTCATCGCCACCCTGCCACCCGACCAGGCCGAAGCCGTCATGCTCCGGGTCGTGGCCGGGCTCGACGTCGCCACCACCGCCCACATCCTGGGCAAACGTCCCGGCGCCGTGCGCATCGCCACCATGCGCGGGCTGCGCCGCCTCGCCAAACATCCCCAGGTCCGAGAGAGGGTGTAACGGAATGAGGTCCCCGCGCGCTCTCCTACAAGCGATGCGCACCCGGCGAATCCAGCGGATCGGCCCCGCCGACGCCGACCGACTGGTCGCCGGCGACCACCCCGGCCATCCCGGCCTGCGACACCTCCTCGACGCCGCACGAGCACCGGCAACGTCGAAGGAACTCGCTGGCGAGAAGGCCGCGGTCGCCGCCTGGACCGCGCACCGCCGACGTGCTGCCCCAACTCCCAGGAGCGCGCGCAGCGCGGCCGCCGCCATCCCGGTGGCGGTCGCGCTGGCTCTCGTTGCGCTCGGGGGCGCGGCCCGCGCCGGCAACCTCCCCCGGGAAGCCCAGCAGCACGCGCACCGCCTGTTCTCGGCGCTGGGCATACCAGCGCCGAGAACGGGCCCCCACCAGGTCGGCACCCGGCCGTCACCGACGCCGGCGCCGAGCGTCACGGCGCTGACCTGGTGCGAGGCGTGGCGCGGACGAAGGCCGATGAGCAGCGCGGAAAGCAGCGGGCTGGTCGCGGCGGCCGGTGGCGAGGACCGGGTGGGCAGGTTCTGCGCCGAGCTGGAGATCAAAATCACCACTTCGGGCCGATGAACCGATCGAGGCGGGCGACGGCCTCCCGGCGCGCGACGGACAGGGTGTTCGATCGAGCCATCCGCCACGCGATGCCGAGCTGATCCAACGAGCTCCGGCAGAGGAGCATGATGTCGGTGGATTCGTTAACAAAGGTGTAACGCGGGTAGGCGTAGTGCTTGCCGTTCCGGAGGACACGATTGGTGAATCGGCTGCCGTCGGAGTGGAACAGGCCGCGCAGAAATCGCTCCGGCTCGCCGTGCACCACTTCCTGTTGCCAATCCGTCAATTGGATTTTTCGACGATGCTTCACACCAGGCCCGTGTTGCGGGATCAGGCAGGGCCAATGTTTCCAATGCGCCCGGACGCACATGCAGCCGACGCGCTCCTGATAACCGACCGTCCTCGCGCCGCAGGCCTCCATGGCGTGTGAGATCTCGTGAATGAGCCCGGGGTGGCGCACGTCGCAGGTGACCGTCAGGAGCGGCACGCGCTGCGTGGTCAACAGGTGGCCGTCGCCGAGGTACTGCCCGAGGAGGTAGGCATAGGACCGGGCGTCGTCGATCTTGCGCCGGGGGTGATCGCAGCGCGGGTATCGGGTGTCGGTCTTCGAGGCCGCGGTGCGCCGCTTGTAGAGCCAGCAGGCGATCGTGTTGCGCGACAACCTCAGCCGGCGGCAGATTTCACTGAATGGCACGCCGGCGGCGTGCAACTGGAGCGCTTTTTCCCGGAGGTGTGGCGGATGCACAACCAAATGGTGGCGGAGGGGTATGACAATTCTTGTGCCCCCGGTGGGATTCGAACCCACACTGTATGGTGTTTGAGACCATCTTCTCTGCCGGTTGGAATACAGGGGCCGGCTCGCTCGGTCACCACTGGTTCACCCTCATCGGGTTGGTCCCGCCGGGACGAGCTTCCGACAGCCTACCTACTACGCTTAGGGCGGCGACACCCACATACCGGGGTGTCGCAACTTCGGGAGTGTTGGGGGTAAGGGTTCCGTGGCCGACACGCAGGCTGGTGCCGAGCGCAAGCGGGTCTTGATCGCCGAGGACGAGGCCCTCATCCGCCTGGACCTGGCCGAGATGCTGGTCGAGGAGGGCTACGACGTGGTGGGGGAGGCCGGTGACGGCGAGACCGCCGTGCGCCTGGCCGAGGACCTTCGCCCGGACCTGGTCATCCTCGACATCAAGATGCCGATCATGGATGGGCTGGCGGCCGCTGAGCGGATCGCCGGCGGGCGGATCGCGCCGGTGGTGATCCTGACCGCGTTCAGCCAGCGTGATCTGGTGGAGCGGGCCCGGGCCGCCGGGGCGATGGCCTATCTGGTCAAGCCGTTCCAGAAATCCGACCTGGTGCCGGCCATCGAGATCGCGCTCTCCCGGTATTCGGAGATCGCCGTCCTGGAGTCGGAGGTCGCCGGTTTGTCCGAGCGGCTGGAGACGCGCAAGTCGGTGGAGCGCGCCAAGGGCGAGCTGATGACGAAATACCAGATGACCGAGCCGCAGGCGTTCAAGTGGATCCAGCGGACCGCAATGGATCACCGGATGACGATGCGTGAGGTGGCGGACCGGATCCTCGCGGAGGGTCAGGAGGCGGGCGGCGCCCAGCAGCCCACTAGTTGATCTTGGCGTAGTGCGTTTGTAACACCCCTCATCAGGCTGGAGTCATCGCACGTAACGGTTCGATGAAAGCCTGATCGAAGTCTTTTGGGGAGCCCGCATTCTGGGATAGCGTCCGGCCCCATGACGGGCGCAGTGTGGTCGTGCGTGCACGCAAGTGCCAATCGGCCTGCGGTGGCTCGGTGGGTTCGTTTGGAGGAGGGGTTCCAACCTTGAGGCAGGTTCTCGCACGAGCCATCAGCGGGGTAGCCATGATCGGGCTGCTCGCCGGCGCGGCCGCTTGTGCCAGCGACGACGGCGACGGCGGCGGCGGCACCGGAACGGCTTCCGACTGCGGCTACAAGATCGCATTCTTCGGCGCGCTGACCGGCGGTAACGCTCAACTCGGCATCAACATCCGAGACGGCGCCAAGCTCGCTGTGGATCAATACAACAAGGCCAACGCCAACTGCACCGTGGAACTGGTCGAGAAGGACTCGGCCGGCGACCCGGCCCAGGCTTCCGGTCTGGCGACCGCGGTCGTGCAGGACGCGAAGATCCTCGGCACCGTCGGCCCGGCGTTCTCCGGCGAGTCGAAGGTCGCCAACCCGATCCTGAGCAAGGAGGGCGTGGTCATCATCACGCCGTCCGCGACCAACCCGGCGCTGGCGACGCAGGGTGACAAGACCTTCCACCGCGGTCTGGGCAACGACGCGTCGCAGGGCCCGGGCGCGGCCAACTACATGAAGTCCGTGATGAAGGTCCAGAAGGTCTTCGTCATCGACGACGCCTCCGAGTACGGCAAGGGCCTCGCCGACCAGGTGAAGCAGACGCTGGGCTCGGCCGTGGTCAAGTCGGCCGTGGTCAAGGAGCAGCAGACCGACTTCGGTGCGCTCGTGACCGAGGTGAACGCGTCCGGCGCCGACTCGATCTTCTGGGGTGGCTACCTGCGCGAGGCCGCGCCGTTCATCAAGCAGTTCCGCGACGCGGGCGGCAAGGCCAAGTTCATCGCCGGCGACGGCGTGAAGGACCAGGCCTTCGTCGACGGCGCGGGAGCGGCCAGCGCCGAGGGCGCGATCCTGACCTGCCCGTGTGTTCCGCCGGAGAAGGCGGGCGGCACGTTCGCGGCCGACTACAAGACGGCGACCGGCCGGGACGCCAGCACCTACTCCGCCGAGGCGTTCGACGCGGCGAACATCCTGCTGGCCGGCATCAAGGCCGGTAACACCACGCGGGAGAAGCTGGAGACCTTCGTCGACGGCTACACCGGCCAGGGCGTCACCACCACCTTCAAGTTCCAGGAGAACGGCGAGATCGCGCCGGAGTCGGTGGCGGTCTGGGCCTACACGGTGAAGGGCGGCCAGATCGTGGCGGTCGAGGAGACCCCGAAGAGCTAGTTCTCGGGGGGCTTTTCCCTAGTTCGCCACGCTACGGATTCGTGCGGTCGGAAGCTTCGCTTCCGGCCGCGCGGCCTGTGTGCATGTCTGCGCTGGAGTAGCTTTGAACTTCGAATTCCTGGGCGACAATTTCATGGCGCTCACCGTCACGGGCCTTACCCAAGGGTCCATTTACGCTCTTGTCGCGCTCGGCTACACGCTCGTCTACGGTGTCCTCCGGCTGATCAACTTCGCGCACTCCGAAGTTTTCATGATCGGCACCTTCACCACGGCGATCGTCTGGGCCGCCCTGGGTTTCGATGTGGGTGCGTCGGCCCCGGGCACGTTCGGTGTCATCGGTCTGATCCTGGTGGCCATCGTCGCGTCGGGGGCGGCTTCCGGGGCTACCGCCCTGGTGGTGGAACGGCTGGCCTACCGGCCGCTGCGGAAGCGCAACGCGCCCTTCCTGATCTTCCTGATCAGTGCGATCGGCGCCTCGGTGGCGTTGTTCGAGACCGTCGGCGTGCTGACCGGCCGGCAGCCGCGGGGCATGCCCAGCCTGGTCCAGCCGAAGACCCAGTTCACCCTGTTCGGTGCCAACATCACGAACCTCCAACTGGGCATTCTGTTCAGTGCGCTGGCGATGATGGTGATCCTGGACGTGTTCATCAACCGCACCCGGCTGGGCCGTGGGGTGCGTGCGGTGGCGCAGAACCCGGACGTCGCCGCGCTGATGGGCGTCAACAAGGACCGCGTCATCATGCTGATTTTCGTGGTGGGCGGCATGATGGCCGGCGCCGCGTCGGTCCTCTATGACATCAAGGTCGGCCTGACCACGTACTCGGTCGGCTTTCTGATCGGTATCAAGGCCTTCACCGCGGCCGTGCTGGGCGGCATCGGCAACCTGCGCGGCGCGCTGCTGGGCGGGCTGCTGCTGGGCGTGGTGGAGAACTACGGCGCCGGCATCTGGGGCAACGAGTGGATGGACGTCGTCGCCTTCATCGTGCTGGTCGTGGTGCTGCTGTTCCGCCCGACCGGTCTGCTGGGTGAATCGCTGGGGAAGGCGCGCGCGTGAGCGTAATTGAATCCTTGCGGAAGGCCGACAACGGCCGGTTGCGGGCGGTCACCGGATTGCGGGACCGCTGGTCGGATCTGCCGCGGGCGTGGCGGATCGGCGCGATCGGCGCCTTCCTGGTGCTGCTGTATTCGCTGCCCGGCCTGGAACTGCCGCTGCTGACCACCCCGGACACGGATTTCACCTCGGTGCTTTTCCTGTGTGCCGTGTATGTGCTGGTGGCCGTCGGCCTGAACGTGGTGATCGGTCTGGCCGGCCTGCTGGATCTGGGCTACATCGGATTCTATGCGGTCGGCGCCTACACCGTGGCCATTCTGGGCTCGCCGAACTCGCCAGTGGTGGTGAAGTACCCGTGGGTGGTGTGCATCCCGATCGCGATCGCGGTGACGATGGTGTCCGGCCTGATCCTGGGCTGGCCGACGCTGCGGCTGCGCGGCGACTATCTGGCGATCGTGACGCTCGGCTTCGGTGAGATCATCCGGGTGTTCGCGCTGAACTCGGACATCACCAACGGCAACCGGGGTATCAATGCGGTCCCGCCGCCGGCCGAGGCGCTGTGGCCGGCCTGGATGGACTGGTTCCCGGGGGCGACCGCGGGCCGGCCGATCTTCAGCGTCTCGGCGGTGCTCGGGTACTACTGGCTGGCGCTGACCCTGGTCGTCATCTGCATGCTCGGCGTGCGGCGGCTGGAGCGTTCCCGGGTCGGCCGGTCGTGGCTGGCGATCCGCGAGGACGAGGAGGCCGCCGAGGTGATGGGCGTGCCGACCTTCAAGTACAAGCTGTGGGCGTTCGCCATCGGTGCGGCGCTGGGCGGCCTGTCCGGCGCGTTGTTCTTCAGCAAACAGACGTTCATCAACGCTCAGGGCTTCGACCTGTTCACCTCGATCCTGTGGGTGGCGGCCGTGGTCATCGGCGGCGCCGGCAACCAGCTGGGGGTGGCGCTCGGCGCGATCCTGCTGGCCTACCTGCCGGAGCGGTTCCGCGAGTTCGCCGACTACCGGCTGCTGATCTTCGGCCTGGCGCTGATCGTGATGACCATCTTCCGGCCGCAGGGCCTGCTGCCGAGCCGGCGGCGCACTGTCGAACTCAAGGATCGGGCGAAGGAGGCGACTGTCGTTGAGTGAGCTGACGGGCAAGACGCCGCTGCTGGAGGTCGACAACGTCACCATCCGCTTCGGCGGTGTGGTGGCGCTCAACGGCGTCGATTTCACCATGTACGAGGGCGAGATCCTCGGCCTGATCGGCCCGAACGGCGCGGGCAAGACCACCTGCTTCAACGCGATCACCGGCGTGGCCCGGCCGTCGGCGGGCGCAATCCGCCTCAGTGGTCAACGACTGGTGGGGCGCAAGCGTCACCAGATCACCCGGATGGGTATCGCGCGGACGTTCCAGAACATCCGTCTGTTCCCGGAGATGACGGCGCTGGAGAACGTGCTGGTGGGCGCGGACGCCCGGCACAAGACCAGCGTGGTCGGCGCGCTGTTCCGCACCTACCGGGTGCCGGTGAAGCCGGAGGAACGGACCGAGATCACCGCGACCGGGGGCGCCGCCCGGGCGTTGCAGCAGTTACGCCGTACCGGCCAAAGGTTTTTTGGTTTGTCCCGGCACACGCTGGAGGAGCGGGCGGCCCGGGAGAAGGCGATGGGACTGCTGTCGCTGGTCGGCATCGAGGGGCGGGCCGGCGAACTGGCCCGCAGCCTGGCCTACGGCGAGCAGCGACGGCTCGAGATCGCCCGGGCGCTGGCCACCGAGCCGAAGCTGCTGTGCCTGGACGAGCCGGCGGCCGGCTTCAACCCGGCGGAGAAGGTCGAACTGCTCAACCTGATCCGCAAGATCCGCGACACCGGGGTGACGGTGCTGCTGATCGAGCACGACATGCGCCTGGTCATGGGCGTCACCGACCGGATCGTGGTACTGGAGTTCGGCAAGAAGATCGCCGAGGGCACGCCCGCCGAGGTGCGGGACGACCCGGCCGTCATCGCCGCTTACCTGGGGGTGCCGACCGATGCTGCTTGAGTTGTCCGACGTGACCCTGGAGTACGGCCGGATCCAGGCGCTGCACGGCATCAGCCTGACCGTGGACCAGGGCGAGATCGTGGCCCTGATCGGCGCGAACGGCGCCGGGAAGTCGACCACGATGCGGGCCATCTCCGGGTTGCGGCCGGTGGCGTCGGGGAAGATCCACTTCGACGGGCAGGACATCACCAAGATGCGGGCCGACCTGCGGGTCGTCCGGGGCGTCTCGCAGTCGCCGGAGGGCCGGGGCGTGTTCCCGGGCATGACGGTGCGGGAAAACCTGGAGATGGGCGCGTACACCCGCAAGGTCCGCACCGAGGTCGACTCCGACCTGCAGCGGGTGTTCGGCCTGTTTCCGCGGCTCAAGGAGCGGGAGCGGCAGTCCGGCGGCACCCTGTCCGGCGGCGAGCAGCAGATGCTCGCGGTCGGCCGGGCGCTGATGAGCCGGCCCAAGCTGCTGCTGCTCGACGAGCCGTCGATGGGTCTGGCGCCCAAGCTGATTCAGCAGATCTTCGACATCATCGTCGAAATCAACCAGCAGGGCACGACCGTGCTGCTGGTGGAGCAGAACGCGCAGCAGGCGCTCTCCCGGGCGCATCGGGCGTACGTTCTGGAGACCGGCCGGATCGTCAAGGAGGGCAGCGGGTCCGAACTGCTGCACGACCCGGCGGTCAAGGACGCCTACCTGGGCGTCGCCTAACCCCTTTGAAACACACCTCTCTGTGAGGAGACATCGCATGTTCCGCACCACCCCTGGCCGGCGGGCGATCCTCGGACTGGCCCTCGCGGCGGCGCTGACCACCTCGATGGCGGCCTGCGGTTCGGAGACCGGCAGCACCGGCACCGGCGGCAGCCCGGTCACCACCGCCTCGGCCGACACCGGCCTGGCCGACAAGGTGCCGGCCGACATCAAGGCGGCCGGCAAGCTGATCGTGGGCACCGATGCCACGTACGCGCCCAACGAGTTCCTGGACGCCGACGGCAAGACGGTCATCGGCTTCGACGTCGACCTGTTCAACGCGGTGGCCCAGAAGCTCGGCCTGACCACCGAGTGGCAGCCCGCCTCGTTCGACGCGATCATCCCCGGCGTGACCAGCAAGAAGTACAACGTCGGCGTGTCCTCGTTCACGGTGAACGCGGAGCGGATGAAGGAGACCACCATGGTGTCCTACTTCCAGGCCGGCACCCAGTGGGCGGCCAAGGCCGGCGCCACCGTCAACATCGACGACGCCTGCGGCAAGAAGATCGCGGTGCAGACCGCGACCGTGCAGGTCGACGACCTGACGGCCCGGTCCAAGAAATGCACCGACGCGGGCAAGCCGGCCATCACGATCGACCAGTACCAGGCGCAGAGCGACGCCACCAACGCGGTGGTGACCGGCAAGGACGAGGCGATGCTGGCCGACTCGCCGATCTGCGCGTACGCGGTGAAGCAGACCAACGGCCAGCTGGCCCTCGTCGGCGACATCTACGACTCGGCGCCGTACGGGTACGTGCTGCCCAAGGACCAGGCGGACACCATGGGCGCGGCGATCGAGGGCGCGCTGGCGGCGCTGATCGCCGACGGCTCGTACAAGACGATCCTGGCCAAGTGGGGCGTCGAGGCGGGCGGCATCACCGACCCCGCGGTGAACCCGACGGTCTGACCGCGGGATGTCCGAACAGACAGAGACCGCACGGGCACGGCCTGAACCCATCAGGGCCGTGCCCGTGCGGCACCCCGGCCGCTGGCTGACGATCGCGGTCCTCGGCGTGCTGACCGCGATGTTCCTGCACGTGCTGCTCACCAACGAGCAGTTCCGGTGGAGCTTCATCTTCCTGTCCTACGAGCCCGGCAAGCGCGGCGTGATGTTCACCGAGCCGGTGCTCGCGGGACTGCGCGGCACGCTCCTGCTGACCGTCTGGTCGATGCTGATCGGCATCGTGCTCGGCGTGATCATCGCGATCATGCGGCTGTCGGACAACCCGATCCTGCGCGCGGTCGCGTTCGGCTACACCTGGTTCTTCCGGGCGGTGCCGCGGCTGGTGCTGTGCGTGCTGTTCGGCAACCTGAACATCCTGTGGGACCGGATTGGCTTCGGCCTGCCGTTCGACCAGCAGATCGGCCGGCTGTTCGGCATCGACGACCTGAACGCGCAGTTCTACAGCATCCGGGCCAGCGACCTGCTGGCCGGTTTCGTGGCCGGCATGCTGGCGCTGGGCCTGTCCGAGGCCGCGTACATGGCCGAGATCGTGCGGGCCGGCATCCAGTCGATCGACCCCGGGCAGTCCGAGGCGGCGGTCGCGCTGGGCCTGTCCCGTTCGCAGGTACTGCGCCGGGTGGTGCTGCCGCAGGCGATGCGGGTGATCGTGCCGCCCACCGGCAACGAGGTCATCGCGATGGTGAAGGACACCTCGCTGGTGGCGTTCGTGCCGCTCAGCATCGAGCTGTTCTTCCAGCTCAACGCGATCAAGGCGCGCACCTTCGTGGTGTTCCCGGTGCTGGTGGCCGCGGTGATCTGGTATCTGATCATCTGCACCGTCCTGATGGCCGCCCAGTTCTTCGTGGAGCGGCATTTCAGCAAGGGATACGGTGCCACCGGGCGGGCCCGCCAGCGGCTGCGGGACATCCAGGTCGAGCAGGGTGGGCGGATCACACCGGAGAGTGGGGCGACATGACCGAGGAGATGGTACGCGCCGACGACGTGCACAAGTCGTTCGGCTCGCTTGAGGTGCTCAAGGGCATCGACCTGGTCGTCCGGTCCGGCGAGGTGTGCTGCGTCCTCGGCCCTTCGGGGTCCGGGAAGTCGACGTTCCTGCGCTGCGTCAACCACCTCGAAAAGATCAACGCCGGCAAGATCTTCGTGGCCGGCGAGCTGATCGGCTACCACGAGCGCGGCGGCAAGCTGCACGAGATGAAGGACCGGGACGTGGCCCGGCAGCGGCGCGCGATCGGCATGGTGTTCCAGCGGTTCAACCTGTTTCCGCACATGACGGTGCTGCAGAACGTCATGGAGGCGCCGTGCAAAGTCAAAAAAGAGACCAAGTCCGAGGTACGCGACCGCGCCGTGGCCCTGCTCGAGCGGGTCGGCCTGGGTGACAAGGTCACGAACTATCCGGGGCAGCTCTCCGGCGGCCAGCAGCAGCGGGTGGCGATCGCCCGGGCGCTGGCCATGCGGCCCAAGCTGATGCTGTTCGACGAGCCGACCAGCGCGCTCGACCCGGAACTGGTCGGCGAGGTCCTGGACGTGATGAAGGACCTGGCCCGGGACGGGATGACCATGGTGGTGGTGACCCACGAGATCGGTTTCGCCCGCGAGGTCGGCGACTCGGTGGTCTTCATGGACGGCGGCGTGGTGGTCGAACAGGGCGCCCCGGCCGAGGTGCTCAGCAACCCGCAGCAGGAACGAACCAGGGCATTTCTGAGCAAAGTGCTGTAAAACGGACAGGGGTCGGCACCATTCCTGTCGTACCCCGGGTCTAGAGTTCCCTGACGTGAGCGACGACGCCCAGACCCCCCGTTTGCTGCTGCTCGACGGCCACTCACTGGCCTACCGGGCCTATTTCGCGCTGCCGGTGGAAAACTTCAGCACCCAGACGGGGCAGCACACCAACGCGGTGTTCGGCTTCACCTCCATGCTGATCAACATGCTGCGCGACGAAAAACCGACGCACATCGTCGTCGCGTTCGACGTCTCCCGGCACAGCTTCCGCACCGAGAAATACGCGGAATACAAGGCCGGCCGGTCGGAGACCCCGGCGCCGTTCCAGGGCCAGGTCAGCCTGATCAAGGAGATCCTCGAGGCGCTGCGCATCCCGGTCGTCGAAAAGGCCGGCTACGAGGCCGACGACGTGATCGCCACGCTGTCCTGCCAGGCTCGCGACGCCGGCTTCGAGGTGGTCATCTCCACCGGCGACCGCGACGCGTTCCAGCTGGCCGGCGAGCACGTCACGATCCTCTACCCGGTCCGCGGCGTCTCCGAGGTCTGGCGGATGACCCCGGACGCGATCGAGACGAAATACTTCGTACGCCCCGAGCGCTACCGCGACAAGGCCGCGCTGGTCGGCGAGACCAGCGACAACCTGACCGGGGTGCCCGGCGTCGGCGACAAGACGGCCGCGAAATGGATCAACGAGTTCGGCGGTCTCGACGGCATCGTGGCCAACGCCGACAAGATCAAGGGCAAGGCCGGCGACAACCTGCGCACCCACCTGGCCGAGGTGCTGCGCAACTACGACCTCAACGCGCTGGTCACCGACCTCGAGCTGCCGCTGCGCCCCGAGGACGTGCGCTGGCACGGCTGGGACCGCGAGGCCGTGCACCAGGTCTTCGACGCCCTCGAGTTCCGGGTGCTGCGCGAGCGCCTCTACTCCTACCTCGAGGCGGTCGAGCCCGAGGCCGAGTCCGGCTTCGACATCGCCGGCCAGGTGCTGCGCTCCGGAGAGGTGGCCGGCTGGCTCGCCGAGCACGCCCGCGAGGCCCCGCTCGGCGTCGCGGTCACCGGCACGTTCGGCCGCGGCACCGGCACGCTCACCGGCCTCGCGGTGTCCACCGGCGACGGCCCGGCCGCGTGGTTCGACCCGGCCGCACTCGACCAGGCCGACGAGACGGCGGTGGCGGCCTGGCTGGCCGACCCCGACCGGCCCAAGGTGGTGCACGACGCCAAGCCGGCGCTGCTGGCCATGCGGGCGCACGGCTGGCAACTGGACGGCGTCCGGGTCGACACCGCCCTCGCGGCCTACCTCGCCAAACCCGACCAGCGGGCGTACGACCTGACCGACCTGGCGCTGCGCTACCTCAAGCGCGAGCTGCGGGTCGAGGAACCCGACAACGGCCAGCTCACCTTCGACGGCCTCGGTGACGACGGTGCCGCCGAGGAAAACCTGATGCTGCGCGCCCGGGCCACGCTCGACCTGGCCGACGTGCTCACCGAAGAGCTGTCCCGCGACGACGGCGCCTCGCAGACCCTGCTCACCGAGGTCGAGCAGCCGCTGTCGCGGGTGCTGGCCGAGATGGAACACCTGGGCATCGAGGCCGACACCCACTACCTCTCCGAACTCGAGGCGCACTTCGCGGCCGAGGTCAAGGCGGCCCAGCAGGCGGCGCACGAGGTGGTCGGGCGGGAGTTCAATCTGGGCTCGCCCAAGCAGCTCCAGGAGATCCTGTTCACCGAGCGCAACCTGCCCAAGACCAAGCGGATCAAATCCGGGTACACGACCGACGCCGACGCCCTGCAGAGCCTGTTCGCGCAGACCGGCGACCCGCTGCTGGAACACCTGCTGCGGCACCGTGACGTGGCCAAACTCAAGTCCACGGTCGACGGCCTGCTCAAGTCGGTGTCCGACGACGGCCGCATCCACACCACGTTCAACCAGACCGTGGCGGCCACCGGGCGGCTCTCGTCCACCGACCCCAACCTGCAGAACATCCCGATCCGCACCGAGGAGGGCCGGCGCATCCGGCGGGCCTTCGTGGTGGGTGACGGCTTCGAGCAGCTGATGACCGCCGACTACAGCCAGATCGAGATGCGCATCATGGCGCACCTGTCCGGCGACGAGGCGCTGATCGCGGCGTTCAACTCGGCGTTCGACTTCCACGCGGCGACGGCGTCCTCGGTCTTCCACGTCCCGGTCGAGGAGGTCGTCCCCGACCAGCGCCGCAAAATCAAGGCGATGAACTACGGCCTCGCCTACGGCCTGTCCGCGTTCGGCCTGTCCAACCAGCTGAGCATCTCGGTCGACGAGGCCAAGACCCTGATGGGCGAATACTTCGAACGCTTCGGCGGCGTCCGCGACTACCTCCAGGCCGTGGTCCGCCGCGCCATGCAGGACGGCTACACGGCCACGATCCTGGGCCGCCGCCGCTACCTGCCCGACCTCTCCAGCGACAACCGCCAGCGCCGCGAGATGGCCGAGCGCATGGCCCTGAACGCCCCCATCCAGGGCTCAGCCGCCGACATCATCAAGGTAGCCATGCTCCGCGTCGACGCCGCCATCCGCACCGCCGGCCTACGCTCCCGCATGCTCCTCCAGGTCCACGACGAACTGGTCTTCGACGTGGCCCCCGGCGAACGCGAACCCTTGGAGTCCCTGGTACGCCAGGAAATGGGCAACGCCCACCCTTTGTCCGTCCCCTTGGAGGTCTCCGTAGGCTCCGGCCGCGACTGGAACGGCGCCGACCACTGACCCCCGCGCCCGCCCACAGGCGGGCGGCCCCACCCCACGCGCGGCCCCACCCCACGCGCGGCCCCACCCCACGCGCGGCCCCACCCCACGCGCGGCCCCACCCCAC
>NZ_BOMV01000054.1 GCF_016862375.1 Paractinoplanes rishiriensis
GGCCCCACCCCACGCGCGGCCCCACCCCACGCGCGGCCCCACCCCACGCGCGGCCCCACCCCACGCGCGGCCCCACCCCACGCGCGGCCCTTCCCCACGGCGCGCGGTTCGCGCCCATGGGCGTGCGCCTTCGCGCAGATCGCGCGGTCTCGCGCCCATCGTGCGGCTCACGCTCGCCCGTGGGACGAGCGGTCCTCGCTTCCTGAGGACGAGGTCTGCGCCCTGCTGCGGACGCGTTCGTCAGTGCCCCACGCATGCCGCGCCCTCCGCGATCGCCCCAGCGCGCCCACCGCCCTCTTAGCGCCCGCCGCGTGGTGCCTGCCCACTGCCTGGTGCCCGCCCGGTGCCCGGTGCCCGGTGTCCGGCGCCCGCTGAGCAGTGCCCGAGCCAGCGCCCGCTCCGCGTTGACTGCGCCAGCCCTCGACAGGCGTCGCCTGCACACCGCCGCACCCGGCAATGCCGCGCCACGTGCCCTCCAGCCGTGCCCTCCAGCCGTGCCCTCCAGCCGTGCCCTCCAGCCGTGCCCTCCAGCCGCAGCCTCCAGCCGCAGCCTCCAGCCGCCCTTATAGGGTGTTACCTGGCTTTTGCTTCGGCTGGTGTCCCGGCGGGTGGAATGATCGTCCACATTCCAGGACAAGCCCACGATGTGGCCAGCGGATCCCGGCATGCGGTGGCGGTGCCCGGCGGCAGGAGAAGAGCCGCGCCGTTCGTGGAGCGCGCCCGCAGCGATCACCACGGCATAACCCACGCAACCGGACAATGGCGAAAGTCGAGGCGTGAGCCGGAGGCGCCAATTCGACAAGCTCCCGGAGCACCGCCCCGGATCTTGGAGAACTGCTGCGCGTGGCGGGCATCAAGTCGACGGGCATCGCGCTGGGTGGCTTGGCTCGGCGAGCGTTCACGGTGTTGGCACTGGCGCTCACGGTGCTGGCGCCCGCGTTCATGGTGCTGGTGCCGCGGACTGCGCGTTGGGGCAATGCCGGGTGGGTCCGGGGGCAATGCCGGGTGGGTCCCGGGGCAATGACGTCCGGCCGGCTCGGCGCCACGGGCGGCGGGCGGCGGGCGGCGGGCGGCGGCATGGCGCGAAACGGGCTCTAGCGGGGGCGGTTTTCGTCCGGTGGGGGGTGGTTTGTGAAAGGGCGGGTTGCTGGCGCGGCCGGGGAGGCGTATATCGGGCTTGACGAATTGCGGACAGGCCTGCCGGGGATCGGCATGTTTGCGCGGAGGTGGGATGTGATGGGTCGGCGATATGCCGAGTGGGGAACCCTTTTGGCGGCTCGGTGGGCGGTGTGTCGGCGGTTGCGACACTCTGCAAGGCTGGGCCGATGCTGAGCCAAACGACCGAGCAGCCCGCCGCCACGGTGCTCGCCGGGACGCCGCTCGCGCAGGGACCGCTGGACGCCGCGGAGGCGCGCAAGTTCGCGCCGATGTTCAAGGCGCTCGGTGATCCGGTGCGGTTGCGGTTGCTCTCGATGATCGCCTCGGCCGGCGGCGGCGAAGTGTGTGTCTGTGACCTGACCGGGGCGTTCCACCTGACCGGGCCGACGATTTCGCACCACCTCAAGGTGCTGCGCGAAGCCGGACTGGTCGACAGCGACCGGCGCGGCACGTGGGTCTACTACCGCCTCATCCCGGCGGGCCTCACCGTGCTCGCCGCGCTCCTTGACGCCGGCGCTCTCGGCGCACCCGTCTGACTTGAGACTGGGCCCGCCGGCGAGCGGCGGGCCCAGTTACTACGGGCGGCGGTGCAGGGCCTCGGCCCGGTGGACGGCCTCGCGTCCGGTGCGGTCGCTCTTGACCTTGAACTGTGGCTCCTCGGGTGAGGCGTCCACGGTTCGGCCGGCGGCCTCGACGCGTTCGGTGATCCGGTGCACGACGCGGCCCTCGACGTCCTGACCGTGGCTGCGCCAGGTCACCCTGTCGCCCTTTTTAAGGGCTTTACCGCTATTGGCCATGATCACGGGATACCCCGCGGCGGCCGGCGGAAACGAGGTTCAGCGGGCCGGCAGCTCCGCCACGAAGATCGCCGTTCCGGGGAACAGTTTTCCGCGCAGCGGGCTCCACTGGCCCCACACCTGCTCGTGCCCGGCCGGCCACTCCGGCTCGATCAGGTCGCGCAGCACGAAGCCGGCCGCCACCAGTTCGCGGACCCGGTCGCCCAGGGTGCGGTGCTGCTCGACATAGGTGGGGCGGCCCCGCTCGTCGGTTTCCACGTACGGGGTCCGGTCGAAGTAGGAGTTTCGGGCGACCAGGCCCGACTCGTCCGGCTCGTCCCAGAAGATCCAGCGCATCGGATGGGTGATCGAGAAGACCCAGGTGCCGCCGGGGCGCAGGACCCGGGCGACCTCGCGCATCGCGGCTCCGGAGTCGGCCACGAACGGGATCGCCCCGAAGGCCGTGCACACGACGTCGAATACGCTCTCCGCGAACGGCAGGGCCAGCGCGTCGGCTTGCACCAGTGGTACCCGTACCCCCGAACGCTTTGCCCCGGCACCCGCATGCCGCAGCATGCCCGCCGAGAGATCCATGGCAACCACCTCGGCACCCTGCCGGGTGAGCCACCGGGCGCCGGCCGCGGCACCCGCGCCGAGCTCGAGCACCCGGCGCCCGCGGACTTCGCCGAGCAGCCGGGCATCGGCCTCACGCAGGCCCTCGGGACACCAGACGAAGTCGAGATCGCCCAGGAAGGAGCCGTGTTCGGCCTGGTAGTCGTCGGCGTCGAGATCCCACCAGGCACGGCTCGCGAAGCGGCTCTCGGCGTCGGTGACCGGGCGGCGCAGCACCGACGTCTCGGGCGTGGGGGGCGTTGGGGTTTCGATCACGTGCGCAACGGTACGGCAGGCGGACCCGCCGTCCTGATTCGGCATATTACGGGCACGGTGCGGGGTTTGCACCGAACATTGTGCCGCCGTGGTCAGGAGGCCTTGCAACCTGTGGTAATGCGCACGGTAAGCTAGTCGATGCGCTCGCGGATCGTGTGCCTCGGCAGGGAGCAGGTTCCGTGGTCGTCGGTCTCGACATGATCGATCGCAAGGATCCCGGTCCTCTGGTTCGCCGGTCCTTTTTTGTTCGTTCGTGCCGTGCCCGCCGGCAGTTCCGCGGGACGCGAGACACCACGAAACCATCCGTTCGGAGCAACTGTCCACATGACGAGCAGCATCGAGGCCACCTCGAGCGCCAACCGGGTCACCGTCGACGATCTGGGATCTGAGGAAGCTTTCCTCGCCGCGATCGACGAGACCATCAAGTACTTCAACGACGGCGACATTGTCGAAGGCACCGTCGTCAAGGTCGATCGGGACGAGGTCCTGCTCGACATCGGCTACAAAACCGAGGGCGTCATCCCCTCGCGTGAGTTGTCGATCAAGCATGACGTGGACCCCGCGGACGTGGTGTCGGTCGGTGACCACATCGAGGCACTTGTTCTCACCAAGGAGGACAAGGAAGGCCGCCTGATCCTCTCGAAGAAGCGTGCGCAGTACGAGCGCGCGTGGGGCACGATCGAGAAGATCAAGGAGGACGACGGCGTCGTCCGTGGTTCGGTCATCGAGGTCGTCAAGGGTGGTCTCATCCTGGACATCGGTCTCCGTGGCTTCCTGCCCGCCTCCCTGGTGGAGATGCGCCGCGTGCGCGATCTCCAGCCGTACGTCGGCCGGGAGCTTGAGGCCAAGATCATCGAGCTGGACAAGAACCGCAACAACGTGGTCCTGTCCCGCCGGGCGTGGCTGGAGCAGACGCAGTCCGAGGTGCGCACCGAGTTCCTCAACAAGCTGCAGAAGGGCCAGGTCCGCAAGGGCGTCGTCTCGTCGATCGTCAACTTCGGCGCGTTCGTCGACCTGGGTGGCGTGGACGGCCTCGTGCACGTCTCCGAACTCTCCTGGAAGCACATCGACCACCCGTCCGAGGTGGTCGAGGTCGGCCAGGAGGTCGAGGTCGAGGTGCTCGACGTCGACCTGGACCGCGAGCGCGTCTCGCTGTCGCTGAAGGCGACCCAGGAAGACCCGTGGCGTCAGTTCGCCCGGACCCACGCGATCAACCAGATCGTGCCGGGCAAGGTCACCAAGCTGGTTCCGTTCGGCGCCTTCGTCCGGGTGGACGACGGCATCGAGGGCCTGGTGCACATCTCCGAGCTGGCCGAGCGGCACGTCGAGCTGCCCGAGCAGGTCGTTCAGGTGGGCTCCGACGTCCTGGTCAAGGTCATCGACATCGACCTGGAGCGTCGCCGGATCTCGCTGTCGCTCAAGCAGGCCAACGAGGGCTTCGTCGAGGGCGAGGAGCACTTCGACCCGACCCTCTACGGTATGGCGGCGACCTACGACAACGAGGGCAACTACATCTACCCGGAGGGCTTCGACCCCGAGACGGGTGAATGGCTCGAGGGCTTCGAGAAGCAGCGCGAGACGTGGGAAAAGCAGTACGCCGACGCCCGCGAGCGCTGGGAGGCGCACACCAAGCAGGTGCAGGCGTCCCGCGACGCCGACGCCGAGGCTGCGCTCAACCCGGCGCCGCCCGCGGCCGGTGGCGGTGCTGCCGCTGCCTCCTCGGCCACCTCGTCGAGCTCGCCGGCCCCGGCGCGCGCGGCCGAGGAGCCGTCCGGCACCCTGGCCACCGACGAGGCTCTCGCCGCGCTGCGGGAGAAGCTCGCCGGCGGCAAGAGCTGAACTAGCTGATCAGCGAAAAGGCCGCTCCGACTCAGGTCGGGGCGGCCTTTGCCGTTCCCCGGGCGCCGGGAATACTGGACTGGTGCTGAAGGTGGGGCTGACCGGCGGGATCGGTGCGGGCAAGAGTGCGGTCGCGCAGCGGCTGGCCCACCTGGGAGCGGTGCTCATCGATTCCGATGTGCTGGCCCGCGAGGTGGTGGCGCCCGGCACTCCGGGGCTCGCCGAGATCGTCGCGGAGTTCGGGGCCGGTGTGCTCACCGGCGACGGTGCTCTCGACCGCCCGGCCCTGGGCGCGCGGGTGTTCGGCGACGACGTGGCCCGCCGCCGGCTGGAAAAAATCATTCATCCACGGGTGCGCGAGCGGGCCGCCGAACTGGCCGCCGCCGCCCCGTCCGACGCGGTCGTGGTCAACGACGTACCGCTTCTCGTGGAAACCGGGCTGGCCGCCTCGTACCACCTGGTTTTGATCGTGGAGACCCACCGTGAGCTGCGCATCCACCGGCTCGCCGAGACGCGCGGCATGTCCGCCGACGAGGCGGGCGCGCGCATCGCGGCGCAGGCCACCGACCAGCAGCGCCGAGCCGTCGCCGACGTGCTGATCAGCAACGACGGCACCCTCGATGACCTGCACTCCCACGTCGATTGCCTGTTTCGGGAGAGATTAAAACTTTTCGAGGCAAATGTACGGCTGGGAGCCTGCGCGCGGCCCGGCCAGGAATTACGGATCGTCGAGTCCGACCCGGACTGGCCGGCCCAGGCGGCGCGCCTGATCGCCCGGATCCGGCACGTGCTGGGCGACGAAGCGCAGGTGGCGCACATCGGGTCGACCGCGGTGCCGGGGCTGCCGGCCAAGGACATCATCGACCTCATGCTGGCGGTGCGCACGCTGTCCGACGCCGACGCGGTGGCCGGCCGGCTCGGTGCCGCGGGGCTGCCGAGACGCGCGGGGGAGTGGGCCGACAACGCGCGGGGCATACCGGGCGAGACCTGGCCGAAACGGCTGCACGGGTCGGCCGATCCGGGGCGCCCGGTCAACCTCCACGTGCGGGTCGTGGGCTCGCCGGGCTGGCGGTTCGCCCTGCTGATGCGCGATCACCTGCGGGCGGTGCCGGCGGCCCGCGAGGAGTATGCGGCGGCCAAGGCGCGGTGGCAGCTGGAGCACGCGGATCGATGGTCCTACGGCCTGGCGAAGGAACCGTGGTTCGACACCGAGGCGCGGGCCGCCGACGACTGGGCCGAAGAGGTGGGCTGGGAGCCGGCACCGTAAAGCGCAAAGAAGGGCGCTCGCGGCGGCCGGTCTGCGCTGCGCGCGACCACCGTGGGTGCGCGCGCCGGAAGATCCGGGGCGCATCGACCACGGGCCGGACGAACGGACCGTGTGGTGATCCGTCAACGTGCCGGGCGGCCGCCACGAGCGGCCTACCCGAACAGGTTAGGCGAGCGGTGCAACTGGTAACAACGGTGTTTCGTGGGGCCGAATGTGCACCCTCCGCAAGCCGGTCCGCAGAACTTGTCGTACCCCCGACGTACGGTTGCCCCATGGCGCTCGACATCCCACTGCTCGACGGCCGTTTCGAGGTCGTCAGCGAATTCCAACCGGCCGGTGACCAGCCGGCGGCCATCGACGAGCTGGAACGCCGGGTCCGGCACGGCGATCGGCACACCGTGCTGCTCGGCGCCACCGGCACGGGCAAGAGTGCCACCACGGCCTGGCTGATCGAGCGGCTGCAACGGCCGGCGCTGGTGATGGCCCCCAACAAGACGCTCTGCGCCCAGCTGGCCAAGGAGTTCCGCGAGCTGTTGCCCAACAACGCCGTGGAGTACTTCGTCAGCTACTACGACTACTACCAGCCCGAGGCGTACATCGCGCAGACCGACACGTACATCGAAAAGGACTCCTCGGTCAACGAGGAGGTCGAGCGCCTGCGCCACTCCACCACCATGTCCCTGCTGACCCGGCGCGACGTGATCGTGGTCGCCACCGTGAGCGCCATCTACGGCCTGGGCACCCCGCAGGAATATATCGAGACCGCGGTCCAGCTGCGGGTCGGCGAGGAGGTCGACCGCGACAAGCTGCTGCGCCGCCTGGTCGACATCCAGTACTCCCGCAACGACATGGCCTTCCAGCGGGGCACCTTCCGGGTCCGGGGTGACACGCTCGAGATCATTCCGGCGTACGAGGAACTTGCGATCCGCATCGAGCTGTTCGGCGACGAGATCGAGAAGCTCTACTACCTCCACCCGCTGACCGGTGACGTGGTCCGCGAGGTCGATAAGCTGATCATCTTCCCGGCCACGCACTACGTCGCCGGCCCCGAGCGGATGGAACGCGCGATCCGCGACATCGAGGCCGAGCTGGCCGAGCGGCTGGCCGAGTTGGAGCGGCAGGGCAAGCTGCTCGAGGCGCAGCGGCTGCGCATGCGCACCACGTACGACATCGAAATGATGCGGCAGGTCGGGTTCTGTAACGGCATCGAGAACTACTCGATGCACATGGATGGCCGCCAGCCCGGCGAGCCGGCGTTCACCCTGCTCGACTACTTCCCCGACGACTTCGTCACGGTCATCGACGAGTCGCACGTGACCATCCCGCAGATCGGTGGCATGTATGAGGGCGACGCCTCCCGCAAGCGCATCCTGATCGAGCACGGGTTCCGGCTGCCCAGCGCCGCCGACAACCGGCCGCTGCGGTTCGACGAGTTCCTCGAGCGGGTCGGCCAGATGGTGTTCCTGTCGGCAACCCCCGGACCGTGGGAGATGCAGCAGGCCCAGGGCGAGTTCGTCGAGCAGGTGATCCGGCCCACCGGCCTGGTCGATCCTCAGGTGGTGGTCAAGCAGACCAAGGGCCAGATCGACGACCTCATGCACGAGATCCGGGTCCGCACCGAGCGCGACGAGCGGGTCCTGGTCACCACGCTGACCAAGAAGATGGCCGAGGACCTCACCGACTACCTGCTGGAAAACGGCATCCGGGTGCGTTACCTACACTCCGAGGTGGACACGCTGCGCCGGGTCGAACTGCTCAAGGAACTGCGCAAGGGCGACTACGACGTACTGGTCGGCATCAACCTGCTGCGCGAGGGTCTCGACCTGCCCGAGGTGTCGCTGGTGGCGATCCTCGACGCCGACAAGGAGGGCTTCCTGCGCAGCGGACGCTCGCTGATCCAGACCATCGGCCGCGCGGCGCGAAACGTGTCCGGCGAGGTGCACATGTACGCCGACAAGATGACCCCGTCGATGCGTGACGCGATCGACGAGACCAACCGCCGGCGCGACAAGCAGATCGCCCACAACGAGGCGAACGGCATCACCCCGCAGGCCCTGCGCAAAAAGATCCACGACATTCTCGACGACATCTACCGCGAGGCCGAGGACACCGACGACGTGGTCAGCGGCCCGATGGTCGGCGGCGGCGGCCGGCAGATGTCCCGCGGCAAGGCCCCGGTGCCCGAGACCAGGTCGAAGGCGCGCGCATCGTCCGGCCCGGCGCGCAAGGGCATGGCCCGCGCGGAGCTGGCCCAGCTGATCCAGGACCTCAACGACCAGATGCTGGCGGCCGCCCGCGAGCTGCAGTTCGAGCTGGCCGCCCGGATCCGCGACGAGATGGCCGAACTCAAGAAGGAACTGCGCGGCATGGATATGGCAGGCGTGAAGTGAGGAGGTTTCGCTAGCCTCGCCCGGTGACCTCCACGGACGAGCCCGCCCGGTCCGCGCTGGCCGGCGACATCCCCGACGAACTCGTGCGACTGGCCGGCCGCTGCCTGGCCGCCGACGGCGGGCTTCCGCTGGCCGCCGACCCGGGCTTCCTGCGACGCCGGTGGCAGGCGCCGCCGGGCGAGACGTTCGCACTGCGCGCCGCCGACGGCTCCCTGCTGGCGGCCGGCGCCGTCAGCCCCGGCCCCAACAGCCCGATCCCAACGGGCTCGATCCCGACGGGCCCGATCCCGACCGGCCCGATCGTGACCGGCCTGGTCGATCCGTCGGCGAGGGGCCGCGGCCTGGGCGCGCGAGTGCTCGATCACGCGCTGTCCCTGGCCGAGGCAGGTCAGGCTGGGGCGCCGCTCGCGCTGGCGGAAGGCGGCGCGCCGGCGGCCGTCGTCGTCGAGACCGAGTCGCTGACCGACGCGGCCGACCAGCTTTTCACCGCGCGCGGCCTCCGTCAGTTCTTCGCCGAAGACGTCATGCGCATCGACCCCTCCAGCATCACCGCCCCCACCTGGCCACCCAGCACCACCTGCTCCGAGTGGTCCGCCAAAACCGCGCCCCGCTTCCACGCCGTCTATGCGGCCTCTTTCCGGGACCGCCCCGGCTTCCCCGATCCGCCCGCCGAAGAGTGGATCGCCGACTACGCATCGGACGACGAGTTCCGTCCCGGCTGGTCCCTCCTGGCGTCGACTGCCGATCTGGGCGACGTCGGCTTCGTCGCTGCGGCCGACGGCTGGATCGTCCAGGTGGGCGTCGTGCCGCAGGCCCGCGGCCGGGGGATCGGCGAGGCCCTGATGCGCGAGTCCCTGAGCCGGATGGAGGGCACCGAGGCCTGGCTCACCGTCAACGTCAACAATCCAGGCGCGGCCGCCCTCTACCGCCGCCTCGGCTTCACCGACCAGGGCCGCCGAGCCCGCTACCGCCGCTAACCCACCCACCGCCGCGCTGACCCGCCGGCCGCCTGCCCTCAACCGCAGGCGGCCCCCCGAGTTCGCCACTGCCAGCCCGCAACCACCCCCCAGCAATCAACCAAACTAGCCTCCTAGGATGCCCGACCAATATAAGCGCAGCTCATCGCGTTGATCGGGAACGGAATAGACTTCGGTATGACGATCAGGTGACGTCGAAGGGTTACGCTGGCCTGAGGAACACGCCGGAGTGGCCGAGAGACTGGCCACGTTTCCCGGGGTGCCCTGCCGTTGCGTCGCGTCATGAGACACAATGGCTGCCGTGGGAGGGGAGTATTCCCTCGCATCGGTCTCGTCAACACGGACCGCCCTCATGGGCGACCCGGGGCCGGTGGTCGCCGCAGGCGGCGGAAGAGACCTCCGACAGTCGCACGACGCTGTGTTCGGTCGATTCTGAGCGGGCAAGGCGCCGAACCGTGTCTGCCGGAGGCTCAATTTGAACGTTTCCGCCTGGGTGTGGATTGTCACCCTGGTTGTCCTCGTTGCCATCCTCGCCGTTGATCTGCTGATCATCGGACGACGACCGCACGAACCTTCCATGAAGGAAGCGGGCAGCTGGGTCGCCTTCTACGTCGGCCTCGCAGTCCTGTTCGGCGCCGGTGTGTGGATCACGTCCGGCGGCACCGCCGCGGGCGAGTTCTACACCGGATGGTTGACCGAATACTCGCTGAGCGTCGACAACCTCTTCGTCTTCGTGATCATCATGGCCCGGTTCGCGGTGCCCCGGCATCTCCAGCAGAAGGTGCTGCTCATCGGCATCGTGCTGGCCCTGCTGATGCGCGGCGCGTTCATCGCCGCCGGCGCCGCCCTGATCTCCCAGTTCTCCTGGGTGTTCTACATTTTCGGCGCGTTCCTGGTCTACACCGCGTTCACCCTGATCAAGGAGGGTGAGAACGACGAGGACGACTTCAAGGAGAACATCCTGATCCGCTGGGCGAGGCGCGCCCTGCCGGTCTCCTCCTCGTTCGGCGACGGCCGCTTGACCACCACCGACAGCGTCGGCAAGCGCCTGTTCACCCCGCTCCTGATCGTGATGATCGCGATCGGCACCACCGACCTGTTGTTCGCCCTCGACTCGATCCCGGCGATCTTCGGCATCACCAAGGAGCCCTACCTGGTCTTCACCGCGAACGTCTTCGCGCTGATGGGCCTGCGTCAGCTCTACTTCCTCCTCGGTGGCCTGCTGCAACGCCTCGTCTACCTGAACTACGGCTTGGCCGCGGTGCTGGCTTTCATCGGCGTCAAGCTCGTCCTCGAGGCCCTGCACACCAACAGCGTCCCCTTCATCAACAGCGGCCACCACGTCTCCTGGGCCCCCGAGATCCCGATTTGGCTCTCCCTGGTAGTCATCGTCGGCACCCTGGGCATAGCCACGGTCGCGAGTCTCGTCAAGTCCTCCCGAGACCGCCGCAAGGAACTACTGAACACCCCAACCTGACACCCGACACCGCTGACCATCCCGAGGCCCGCCCCGGGATGGTCAGCGCGTCTCTAAGGCGGAATCTGGGCGTTTTATCCCGCTTAGGGAGCCGGTCGCGGCAGATGCTTTTTTGGAGGTACGCCAGGCGGGGCCGGCCAACCGCATCGTGACGAACTCCGCCTCCGGCGGCTGCCGCCGCGATCCCGCTGCCGGGTTACTGCCCCTGCCGCGACAGCCGGGCTGTCCTGCCACGCAAGCCACCGCCGGCCCGAGTTGAAGACTTCGTGCACCCAGACAGCTCGAGTTTCGCCATTGGTTGATGCGCGGCCGGTGAAGTGCCACAGCGGTGGCCGGGACCTCGGGTTGGGCGGTGGCCGCGGCCTGGGTGGGGTGGGGGCGTGGCTTAGCCATGCAGGACAGCCCGGCGGCCGGGGACGGCCTGGAGCAGCGACTGGCTTGGCGGTCGTCCGGGGAGTGTTGGTCGTCGCGTACGTCTGAAAAAGCGGTAGGGAAGGACGGCCCGGACCCACCGCGGGTGAGCCGGGCCGTTGCCAGGGTTACTGCTGCTGGTGTTTGCGGCGGGCGGCGGCTCGGCCTCGGGTCTGCTGGTCGAGGATCACCTTGCGGATGCGGACCGCGTGGGGGGTTACCTCTACGCACTCGTCCTCGCGGCAGAACTCGAGGGCCTGTTCGAGGGAGAGTTTGCGCGGGGGGATCAGTTTTTCGGTTTCGTCGGCGGTGGAGGAGCGCATGTTCGTCAGCTTCTTTTCCTTGGTGATGTTGACGTCCATGTCGTCCTGGCGGGAGTTTTCGCCGACGATCATGCCCTCGTAGACCTCGATGGTGGGTTCCACGAAGAGTTGGCCGCGCTCCTGGAGGTTGGTCATCGCGAAGGCGGTGACCACGCCGGCGCGGTCGGCCACGAGCGAGCCGTTGCTGCGGGTGCGTAGCTCGCCGAACCACGGCTCGTAGCCCTCGAAGAGGTGGTGCATGATGCCGGTGCCGCGGGTCTCCGTCAGGAACTCGGTGCGGAAGCCGATCAGGCCGCGGGCCGGGACCAGCCACTCCATGCGCAGCCAGCCGGTGCCGTGGTTGGTGAGCTGCTCCATGCGGCCCTTGCGGGAGGACAGCAGGCTGGTGATCGGGCCCATGAACTCGTCGGGGGCGTCGATGGTGAGGCGCTCGACCGGCTCGTGGATCTTGCCGTCGACGGTCTTGGTGACCACCTGGGGCTTGCCGACGGTGAGCTCGTACTGTTCGCGGCGCATCTGCTCGACCAGGATGGCCAGCGCGAGCTCGCCGCGGCCCTGGACCTCCCACGCATCGGGGCGGTCGGTGGGCAGGACGCGGAGCGAGACGTTGCCGACCAGCTCGCGGTCGAGGCGGTCCTTGACCATGCGGGCGGTGACCTTACTGCCCTTGACCCGGCCCACCATGGGGCTGGTGTTGGTGCCGAGGACCATCGAGATGGCCGGCTCGTCGACGGTGATCAGCGGCAGCGGGATCGGGTTTTCGGCGTCGGCCAGGGTCTCGCCGATCATGATCTCGGGGATGCCGGCGACGGCCATGATGTCGCCGGGACCGGCGCTCTCGGCCGGCTTGCGCTCGAGGCCCTCGGTCATCAGCAGTTCGGAGATGCGCACCTTGTCGACCGTGCCGTCGGTGCGGCACCAGGCGACGGTCTGACCCTTGCGGATCGTGCCCTCGCGCACCCGGCACAGGGCGAGCCGGCCGAGGAACGGCGACGCGTCGAGGTTGACCACATGGGCCTGGAGCGGCGCGTCCTCGTGGTAGGTCGGGGAGGGGATGGTGTCGAGGATCGTGGTGAACAGCGGCTCGAGGTTGTCACTGTCCTGCGGGACGGTGCCGTCGGCCGGCTGGGCGAGCGAGGCGATGCCGTCGCGGGCGCAGGCGTAGATGATCGGGAATTCGATCTGCGACTCGTCGGCGTCCAGGTCGAAGAAGAGGGCGTACGTGTCGTCGACGACATCCTTGATCCGGGCGTCGGGGCGGTCCACCTTGTTGATCACCAGGATGATCGGGAGGCGGGCCTGCAACGCCTTGCGGAGCACGAAGCGGGTCTGCGGCAGCGGGCCCTCGGACGCGTCGACCAGGAGCACCACACCGTCGACCATGGTGAGGCCGCGCTCCACCTCACCGCCGAAGTCGGCGTGGCCCGGGGTGTCGATGATGTTGATGACGACCGGGACGCCGTCGGCCGGCTGGTAGCTGATGGCCGTGTTCTTGGCCAGGATGGTGATGCCTTTCTCCCGCTCCAGGTCCATCGAGTCCATCACGCGGTCGCCCATCTCGGCGCGCGCGTGTGACTGTCCGCCCTGTCGGAGCATGGCGTCGACCAGCGTGGTTTTGCCATGGTCGACGTGAGCGATGATGGCGACATTGCGGAGGTCGGTGCGGGTCTGCATGGGTCCATTCTCCCCGGTCTGGGTTGCGGTTGGCGTCCCGGGGTCGTAACGGGGCAGCGTGACGTTGCGTACTGCTGTTAGCGTTCGCCCGATGGTCAACGGGGAGGACTTCGTCGATGGCGCAGCGTGTTCGACTGCTGGTGGCGGCGGTAACGGCTCTGGTAGTGGCGGCCGGATGCGGTCTGGGCGGCGCCTCCGCCGACTCTGATTCCGCCGCCGACGTGCCGGCCGCGGCGCAGTCGGCGGACGAGCCGATCTTCGAGCCGCTGACCGAGTCGCCGACGCCGCCCCCGTCGCCCTCGACCGCGCCCTCATCGGCGTCGACGTCGAAGCCGAAGGCCACCAAGCCGACGCCCACCGCGGACCCGAACAACTTCCAGGCGCCGGCATGTGCCACGTACGAGGGTAAGAAGGTGTCGAAGGGCGCGGCCAAGTCGGCCCTGAACGCGGCCGCGGCCAAGCGCTACTGGCCGACTAGCGCGCCGAGTCTCGCGGTGCCGTCCGACCTGGTACGCAGCATCTCCTGGAACGAGAGCGGCTGGCAGTCCAACATCGTGAACTGCGACGGCGGCCGGGGTTTGATGCAACTGATGCCGGACACCGTCTCGATGATCAACAACCGCTTCGGTCAGACGTACGACGTGCACAACTACAAGCAGAACGCGCTGCTCGGTGCCAACTACCTGGCCTGGCTCACCAAGTACATCGGCGACCTGTACTTCGGCGGCAGCTACAACCTGAGCGCCGCCAAGTGCAAGTCGGTGTCGTCCTGGTGCCTGCTCAACCTGGTGATCGGTGCGTACCACGCGGGCGTCGGAACGGTCGAGGCGAACGCGTCCGGCAAGAAGGTGCCGAGCCCTGATTACGTGTACGTGGTGCGGTCGTTGATGAAGTCGTGCTACTGCGACCGGTACTGACCCGCCCGAGGGCCGCACACCGGGCCGAGCTACACTGAACGGTGGAACCCGGGGCCCGGTTTTGACCCGTCCTTCGACGCGGTAGTAAGGTCCCGGGGTTGTCGTGTGTTGATGATGCTGGCGAGCTGCACTTGATTTATCCCCAAGTCGGCGGCCTCGTGCAGCTCACCCTAAGGAGCCCTACGCAATGCCGCCCAAGAAGAAGACCCATGAGGTAACCCTCGCGCTTGAGGCGGGTAACGCCGCGATGGTCGACCTCGGCAAGATGCTTGGTCCGACCGGGGCCAACATGCGTGCCGTGAAGGTGGAGTACGACGAGGCGACCTCGAAGAACCGGGGCGAGATCATCCCGGTCATCGTCACCGTCTACGAGGACCGCAGCCACACGCTGATCTACAAGACGCCGCCGACCAGCTTCCTGATCCGCAAGGCACTGGGCATCCAGTCCGGCGCGTCGAACCCGCTGACCCAGACCGTCGGCACGCTCAGCGCGACGCAGATCAAGGAGATCGCCGAGCGTAAGCTCCCCGACCTCAACGCGAACGACCTCGACGCGGCCATCAAGGTCGTGGCCGGCACCGCCCGCTCGATGGGCGTCAAGGTCGCGTAACACCCGTGCTCTGAGAACGGCCCCCGGGAACCCGGGGGCCTTTTTTTTCATGCCTTGCCGACGATCTCGTCGATCAGCCCGTACTCGACGGCCTCCTGCGCACTGAGGTTGCGCCCGGCGGAGAGGTCGTCCTCGATCCGGCTGCGTGACTGCCCGGTCACCTCGACGAGCCGCAGCACGACCTCCTCGAGTTCGCGCAGGTGCTGGCCGGCGGCCCGGGTGACCTCGTCGGCCGTGCCGGTCACCCCGGTGGCGTGCGGCTCGGTGAGCCGGAACCGGGCGTGCCGGTACGCCGCGCGTTTCTCGGCGGCGGACAGCACGGCCACCACCGCCCCGCCGGCCAGCGAGGTGACCAGGGCGTGCACCGGTGCGGCCATGGCGTCGACCACGTCGATCACGGCGAGGGCCGCGGCCAACTCGCCGCCGTCGCCGGCCAGATGCATCTGCACCGGTGCCGGGCCGGCTGCGTCGAGGGTGAGCAGCGCGGCCGCGATGCTGCTCGCGGCCTCGTTGGTGAGCGGGCCACGAATCATGACGATGCGCTGGTCGAACAGTCGTTCCTCGAGCCAGCCGGGCAGGCCGGGGCCGCCGCCGGGGTGCGCGGAGGGCCAGGGCTCGGGGGTGTGCGGCTGGGGCTGTCCCCATCGCATCGGGTCGTGCCGCAGGTTCACCGATTCCTCCCGTCGTGCCGCCCTGCCCACAGCGTATCCAGGCGGGGGCCGTAGTGAGGCTTTGCTTTTGGATGGGCGGCGGGGTACGGTCTAGACAGTCTGGACAGCAGATTGATCGGGTAGAGGTTTGATTGCTTATGCGCTGGCAGGTTCAAGAGGCGAAACAGCGTTTCAGTGAGTTGCTCCGGGCCGCGGCATCGGGAGAGCCGCAAATCGTAACCAAGCATGGCGAGGAGATCGCAGTGGTCTTGACCATGTCGGAGTACCGCCGTCTCAAAGGAGAACGCATGAGCTTCACCGATTACCTGTTACAGGAGCCGCAGGTCGGCATCGACTTCGATTTCGAGCGCAGCCGCGAGCTGCCGCGCGAGGTCGACCTGTCGGAGTGACGATGGGCTTCCTTCTCGACACCAACGTCATCTCGGAACCGCGGAAGGCGTCGCCGGATCCCCGGGTGCTCGCCTGGCTGCGCCGGCAGTCCGATGCCGGCGCCGAGATGTATCTGAGCTCCCTCGTGGTGGGGGAGGTGCGTAAGGGCATCGAACAGGTGCGACCGCGGGCGCCCCGGCAGGCAGAGGCCCTCGAGGCGTGGCTGGCCGGCCTCATCGGCGTCTACGGTGACCGGATCCTGCCGGTCAGCGCCGCGGTCGCCGATGAGTGGGGGCGGCTCACCGCAGCGGCGCGGCCGCCGACGATCGACGGCCTGATCGCGGCCACGGCCAAGGTGCATCGGCTGACGTTGGCGACCCGCAACATCGCCGACGTGGCCGGTACGGGGGTGCCGGTGGTAAATCCCTTCGAGAGCTAGCTGGTGGCGCTTCCGGGTGGGTGGAATGGTCCTCGGGGTGGTGCAACGCCGGAGCGGGGATCGGTGTAATCAAAGCGTGCGGGTTACACGGTTTCCGGGGGCCGACTTCGAGGCTTATGTGCGCGAGGTCGGCCCTGGCCTGCTGCGCTTCGGGCATGTGCTCACGCTCGACCGGGGTGAGGCGGAAGATCTCGCCCAGGAGACGTTGATCCGGGTCGGGCTGGCGTGGGGACGGGTCCGGCGGGACGGTAACCCGGTCGGCTATGCGCAGCGGACCATGGTGAATCTCTTCCTCAACGGGCGACGGCGACGGCGCGCGGTTCCGGTCGCCGCGGTTCGCGAGGACGCGCGTGAGGACGCCGCGATCGCTGCCGTGGATGCCACGTCTGAAGTGAAAGACCTGCTCGCCGCGCTGCCGCCCAAGCAGCGGGCCGCGGTGGCGCTGCGCTATCTGCACGACATGCCGGACGAGCAGATCGCCGAGTTGCTCGGGTGCAGCCCGCCGACCGTGCGGTCGCAGGTTTCACGCGGGCTGGCCGCGTTGCGGGCGAATCTGCCGGCCGAGGAGGGGAAGCCGTGATGCTGAGCCAGGACTGGGATATTCCGGTCACCGAGGCGTTCGTGGACCGGGTTCGGCGCGGGGTACGGCGACGGCGACGGGTGCGGGTGCTCGGAGCGGGCGGGGCGGCGGTCGCCGTGCTGGCGGCCGTCTTCCTGCTGTGGCCGGCAATGCGGCAGGCCCCGACGATGGTGGCGACCAACCCGCCGGCCGTCGGCGGGTTGCTGGACGGGGTGAGCATCACCCACCTGCCGGCCGGGGCCGTGCGGGTCAAACGGGACAGCACGTCCAGCCAGACCCTGGCCGACCTGGGCGCCAGCAGCCTGATCGACGTTCCGACGCCGCCTGCGGGCGCGTGGGCGACGACCGCCACCCGCCGGTTCGACCGGGGCGTCGGTGTCGGGCTCTTCGTCACGGTGATGCGGCCGCTCCCGCCGGAGCCACCGGTCACCGCGGCGCAGGTGGGGGAGTGGCTGGCGAGCTGGGCCGCGCTCGGCACCCGGCCGGTGCGGGCGTTCGAGGTCCCCGCCGGGCACGCTCGGACGGTTGCCCACGGCAGCAGCAATTACGAGGTCGTCATCACCACGCCGGATCACGTGGTGATCACGGTCGGTGGCAACGCGGCGTTTTCCGCCGCCGAGATGGAGGAAGTTGCCCGAGGTCTGCGGTGAATGCAACCCCGTCATGGTCGTCAATCGTCAGGGGGCTGTGAAAGTGAAGGAGGGCACGTGACGAACGAGCGTGACGAGCAGTTCCACAGCTTCGTGCTCAGCCACCGCGCCGGACTGGTGCGGACTGCCACGCTGCTGACCGCGGGTGATGCGCACCTCGCCGAGGATCTGGTGCAGTCCACCCTGACGAAGTTGTACGTGGCCTGGCCGGCGTTCCGGCGGGCCGACAACCCGGAGGGATACCTGCGCCGGACCCTGGTGAACGCACTCACCGACGAGAAACGCCGGTGGTGGCGCCGCCACGAACGGCCGGTGGCCGACCTGCCGGACCGGCCGCACGCCGAGCCGGACCCGGACGACCGCAGCGACGGCCTGCGTCTCGCGCTGCGGGAACTGCCGCCGCGGATGCGGGCCGCCCTGGTGTTCCGCTACTTCTACGACCTTGACGTCGCCGACACCGCCGACGCCCTCGGGTGCTCCGAAGGCACGGTGAAAAGCCAGACGGCCCGGGCCCTCGACCGGCTGCGGACCGTCCTGGCGCCGACCGAACTTCCCCTGACTGGAGTCATCCGATGACCAATCTGCACGACCGTCTCGACACCATCGCGGGGCCGGCCGTCGTGCCGTCCCCGGCCCAGATCGACGCCGACCTGGCCCGTGGCAAGCGGGCGCTGCGCCGCCGCCGGGCCGTGCAGCAGGTGGGCGCGTCCGTCTTCGCGGTGGCCGCCATCGCCGCCGCGGTCGCCTACGGCACCAGCGGCGGTGCCAGTCCCCAGCCGAAGCCGGAGGCCGTCGCCCCGGTCGCGCCGCAGACCGTGGCCACCAAGCTCGTCGCCTACAAGGGTGAGCAGCCCAAGGGCTTCACCATCGACAAGGTGCCGGACGGCTGGGAGGTGCAGGGCGTCAGCCCGGGTGCGCTCACCATCGCCCCGATCGGCATCAAGGACCAGCACCCGGACAGCTTCGTCGGCAAGATCGCGGTCATGCTCCAGTCGGCCGACGACAAGTCCACCCCGACCGGCCAGAACGTCACGGTGGGCGGCAAGCCGGGCGTGATCAACGACCCGGACGACCCCGGTCACACCCGCAACCTGTGGGTGAAGCAGCCGAACGGGATCTGGATGCTGGTGCAGATCTGGGACGCGCGCGGCTGGACGGCGGAGAGCATGGTCGAGTTCGCCGACGGCATCACCGTGACCAAGGAGGCCCAGCAGGGCCGCGGCTGACGCCGCCGGGGGCGGGGCCTACCAGCCCCGCTCCCGCCACTCGGCCAGATGCGGCCGCTCGGCGCCGAGCGTCGAGTCTTTGCCGTGGCCCGGGTAGAACCAGGTGTCGTCGCCGAGCTGGCCGAACACCTTGGCCTCCAGGTCGTCCATCAGCGAGATGTGGTCCTCGGGCCGGATCGTCTTGCCGTGCCCGCCGGGGAAGAGCGAGTCGCCGGTCCACAGGTGCGCGGTGCCGGCCGGGTCGCGGTAGAGCAGGGCGATCGAGCCGGGCGTGTGGCCGACCAGGTGGATCACCTCGAGCGTGCAGTCGCCGACCTTGACCGTGTCGCCCTCGGTCAGCGTGTCGGTGACCACCGGGATCTCCACGGCGTCGGCCGCGTGCGCCAGCGACCGGGCGCCGGTGGCCTCGACCACGTCCTCCAGGGCCTGCCAGTGGTCACCGTGCCGGTGCGTGGTCACCACCGTGCTCAGCCCGCCCGAGCCGATCAACGCGATCAGCGTGTCGGCGTCGTTGGCCGCGTCGATCAGGACCTGCTCGTCGCCGCTGCGCAGCAGGTAGGCGTTGTTGTCCATGGGGCCGACCGAGACCTTGCTGATGGTCAGCTGGTCGAGGGTGCGCACCGCGGCCGGGCCGCCCTTGGTCACGTCTCCGGTGTAGGTCATCACTTCCACCTCACTGGTGTCGGGAGCTCGCCGTCCGGCGAGACGGTCAGGTCACCGCCGGCGGCGCGGCCGGCCAGCCACGCCGCGAGCGACTTGGTGGGCCCGCCGACCACCGGCGGTTCGTCCGCCTTGCCGATCGTCAGCGGATGGTCGGTGCCGTACGGGCGCAGCACCATCGCGGGCCACTCGGCGGAGGCACCGGTGACGATCTCGCGGAGCAGGCGCAGCGCGAAGGCGTCCGACCAGTCGCCGAACGTGTAGCCGGCGCCGAGGTCGACGTGGTGCACCTCGACCTCGCGCAGCCGCGCCCACGGCACCGCGGCCGCGGACTGGCCGAGAAAGTCGAGGTGGAACGTCCACGCGGCGGCCGGCATCGCGGCGCCGGCGTCGGCGAACCGCTCGTGCGCGGCCCGGATGTCTTCGATCTGCTCGCGCAGCGGGCGGCCGGACCCCTCCTCGATCGCCGCGTTGCGGGCCTCGGTGGAGGCGTAGGCCGGGGTCTCGACGCCGGTGCGGGCCCAGGTCAACAGATTGGTGTACGCGTCGGCGTTGCGCGCCACATGGGTGAGCACGTGGCCGACCGTCCACCCGGGCAGCAGCGACGGCGTGGCCACGGCGGCCGGGTCCAGGTCGGCGGCCGTACGGCACAGGGCCTCGGTGGCGCGGTCGACGTCGGTTAGCAGGACCAGCGGATCCATCGTCACCACCCAACCCTAGTGGCAGAGAATTCGCTTTCGCTCGGGTAGTGCGGACCGTACCGTCGGTGCCAGACGCGCAGATCGTCTTCGTGAAGGAGGTGGAGAACGTGCCGTTCCTCATTACCGCGTCCCTTCACCAGGAGGCCAGCGCCTGACCCGGCGCCCTCCCCTTCCGCAAAGGGTTCCTATGTCGCACGACCTGTCCCGGCTCGGCTGGGACGACTTCTTCGTATCCGCGTACCGTCCCTTCGACCGTTCCGACGCGTGTCCCGGCCGGGTGCTGCGCGTCGACCGCGGTGTCTGCACCGTGCTGGCCGCGTCCGGCGTCACCCGCGCCAGTCTGGCCGGCAACGTGCTGCTCGCCGCCGCCCAGGACCCGGTCAACCTGCCCGGCACCGGTGACTGGGTGGCGCTGCGGCGGTGGCCCGATCGCCGGATCACGGTCGAGGCGGTGCTGCCGCGGCGCACCGCGCTGATCCGCCGCACGTCCGACAAGGACGCCTCGGGTCAGTTGCTGGCCGCCAACATGGACTCGGTCGCGGTGGTCGAGCCGATGCACCCGGCACCCGACGCGCCCCGGGTCGAGCGCCTGCTCGCGCTGGCCTGGGAGTCGGGCGCCAAACCTGTGGTCGTGCTCACCAAGAGCGACACGGCGGCGGATCCGGAGGCGGTGGCCCGGCAGCTCGCCGAGCTCGCGCCGGGCGTACCGGTGGTTGCGGTGAGCGTGCGGGCCGAGCCCGGCGTCGATCAATTGCGGCCGTACGTGGTACCCGGCCGCACCCTGGCACTGCTGGGCCGCTCCGGAGCCGGCAAGTCGACACTGGTCAACGCGCTGGCCGGCACCGCCGTGATGCCGGTGCAGGCGATCCGGGACGCCGACGGCAAGGGCCGGCACACCACCGCGTACCGCAATCTCGTGCCGTTGCCCGGCGGCGGTGCCGTGGTGGACACCCCGGGCATCCGGGGCGTCGGCCTGCTCGACAACGCCTCCGGACTGGACCGGGCGTTCGCCGACATCGCCGACCTGGCGGCGCTGTGCCGCTTCGGCGACTGCCGGCACCGGGCCGAACCCGGCTGCGCGGTCACCGCGGCCGTGGCCGACGGCACACTGTCGCCGCGCCGCCTGGACAGCTGGCGCAAACTGCAGCGCGAGGTCGAGGTGGAGAGCGCGCGCCAGTCGGCCCGGCTGGCCGGTCTGGCCGGTCACCGCCGACGGCGGCCCTGAGCGCGCCTCTGCAAGAATGCACCGGTGCGTGCGGTGGACGAGGTTGTCGAACAGCCGGCTGTCCCCTCGGCTGCGCCGGCTCCGGTGACCCGCCGCGCCGATCTGTGGTCGCTGCTCAGCTACCTCGCGTTGGCCGTGCTCGCGCTGAGCCGGCTGTGGCGCGACCCGGACGGCCGGGTGCTCTCGCTCAACGAGGACGACCACGGCGTCTTCCTGTTCTTCCTCCAGCACGGCGAGCGGGTGCTGTTCCACGGCGACAACCCGTTCTTCACCGACCGGATCAACGTGCCGGACGGCGTGAACATGATGGCCAACACCTCGGTGCTGGCCGTCGGCGTGCCGCTCGCGCCGGTCACCCACTTCCTCGGCCCGGCCGTGGCGCTGGTGCTGGCGCTCACCCTGGGCCTGGCCGGCACCGCGGCGGCCTGGTACTGGGTGCTGTCGCGGCACCTGGTGACCAGCCGGGTCGCGGCCTGGGTCGGCGGCCTGTGGTGCGGTTTCGCGCCGACCATGATCTCGCACGCCAACGGCCACGTGAACTTCGTGAGCCAGTTCGTGGTGCCGTTCATCGTGTGGCAGGTGCTGCGGCTGCGCGAGCCGGGCCGGGTGTGGCGCGGCGGCGTGATCCTGGGCCTGCTGATCGTGCTCCAGGTGTTCGTGAACGAGGAGATCCTCCTGTTCACCGCGCTCACCCTGGCGGTTTTCGTACTCGCGTACGGGATCATGGCGCGACGGGAGAGCCTGGCGCTGGTGCCGCGCTATCTGGCCGGGCTCGGTGTCGCGGCCGGGGTGGCGGTCGTCCTGCTGGCCTATCCGCTGTACGTGCAGTTCTACGGCCCGCAGCACTACGAGGGCCAGCCGTTCCTGCCCGAGAAGTACGTCACCGACCTGCTCTCGCTGCCGGCGTTCGCCCGTCAGTCGCTGGCCGGCAACGCGGCGCTGGCCGAGAAGCTGAGCGTGAGCGCGACCGAGGAGAACACGTTCTTCGGCCCGGCCGGGCTCGTCATGATCGTGGTCTCGGTGATCATGCTCTGGCGCTCGGTGGCGGCCCGGGCCACCGCGATCGCCGGCCTGGTGCTGCTGGTCGTGTCGATGGGCCCGTGGCTGCGGGTGGCCAACCACCAGACCCCGATCCCGCTGCCGTTCGGCCTGGTCAGTCACCTGCCGATCATCGACCTGGTGAGCGTGACCCGGTTCGCCATGGTGGCCGCCACCGTCGCCGGCGTGCTGCTGGCGCTGGCCACCGACCGGGCCGGGGACCTGCCCGAGCGGCGCCGCCGCTGGTTCCGTGTCGGCCTGGTGCTGGCGCTGGTGCCGCTCGCGCCCAAGCCGCTGCCGGTGGTGCCGGCCGACCCGCTGCCCGCGTTCATCAGCCAGGGCATGTGGCGTGGGTACGTGTCCGAGGACCGCACCCTGGTGCCGGTGCCACTGCCCGAGGTGACCACCGGCCGGGCCGGGGTGCGCTGGTCGGCGCTGACCCGGCTGGACGTGCGCACGCCACGCGGGTACTTCATGGGCCCGGCGAATCCGCCCGGCGACCTGACCGGATCGTGGAACGCGCCCCGCCGGTTCACCACCGACCTGCTGTGGCGGGTGCGCCAGTACGGGCTCCGGCCCGACCTGACCACCACCGACCGGCGGCGGATCGAGGCCGACCTGATTTATTGGCGGGCCGCCGTGGTGGTGCTGGTGCCGGGCAGCCGCAACGGGGACGCGGTGCTGGCCACGCTGACCGACGCGCTGGGCCCGTCGCGCGAGGTGGGCGGCGTCCGGCTGTGGGACGTACGGTATTTAGCGGTCCCCCCGCCCGGGTGACCCATCCAACCGCCCCACCCGCCACCCTAAAGAGGTAAAAAGCCCCCTCCGATCTGCGGGAATGTGCGTCATGTGCCAGGCGCTGGGCTTGAACGGGGCGGCCGGGGGCAAAACTTGTCACACCCCCTGGCTAGAGTGTCCGCGGCTCTGCTCGACTCATACACATGTTCGGAGAGGCTGGCTGGTGGCCGACCGTTTGACTATTCGAGGCGCGCGCGAACACAACCTGCGTGACGTCAACCTTGACCTGCCCCGCGACGCGATGATCGTGTTCACCGGCCTGTCCGGTTCGGGCAAGTCCAGCCTCGCGTTCGACACGATCTTCGCCGAGGGGCAGCGCCGGTACGTCGAGTCGCTGTCGTCGTACGCGCGGCAGTTCCTCGGGCAGATGGACAAGCCCGACGTCGACTTCATCGAGGGCCTGTCGCCGGCCGTGTCGATCGACCAGAAGTCGACGTCGCGCAACCCACGCTCGACCGTGGGCACGATCACCGAGGTCTACGACTACCTGCGTCTGCTGTTCGCGCGCACCGGCATCCCGCACTGCCCGGTCTGCGGCGAGCGGATCAGCCGGCAGACCCCGCAGCAGATCGTCGACCGGGTGTTGGCGATGGACGAGGGCACCCGGTTCATGGTGCTCGCCCCGGTGATCCGCGGCCGCAAAGGCGAGTACGTCGACCTCTTCGCCGAGTTGCAGGCCAAGGGCTACGCCCGGGCCCGGGTCGACGGCGTGGTGCACCCGCTCACCGAGCCGCCCAAGCTCAAGAAGCAGGAGAAGCACACCATCGAGGTGGTGGTCGACCGGCTCAGCGTCAAGGCGGCCAGCAAGCAGCGCCTCACCGACTCGGTCGAGTCCGCGCTCGGCCTGTCCGGCGGCATCGTGCTGCTCGACTTCGTCGACCTGCCGGACGACGACCCGGGCCGCGAGCGCCGCTTCTCCGAGCACCTGGCCTGCCCCAACGACCACCCGCTCGCGATCGAGGACCTCGAACCCCGGGTCTTCTCGTTCAACGCGCCGTACGGCGCCTGCCCCGAGTGCAGCGGCCTGGGCACCAAGAAGGAGGTCGACCCCGAGCTGATCGTCCCGGACGTGGAGCGGTCGATCCGTGAGGGCGCGATCCAGCCCTGGTCCGGCGGGCAGACGATGGAATACTTCATGCGGCTGCTGGAGGCGCTCGCCGAGGCCGAGAAGTTCTCGGTCGACTCGCCGTGGCGGCAACTGCCGGCCCGCGCGCAGAAGACCATCCTGTACGGCGCGGAGGACCAGGTCCACGTCCGCTACCGCAACAAGTACGGCCGCGAGCGCTCCTACTACACCGGCTTCGAGGGCGTGGTGCAGTGGATCGAGCGGCGGCACAACGACACCGACAGTGACTGGTCGAGAGACAAGTACGAAGGCTACATGCGCGACGTGCCCTGCCCGCAGTGCGGCGGGGCCCGGCTCAAGCCCGAGGTGCTGGCCGTGACGATCGCCGGCAAGAGCATCGCCGACGTGTGCAACCTGTCGGTGGGGGAGTGCGCCGAGCTGCTGGCCTCGGTCGAGCTCGACGACCGGCAGAAGATGATCGCCGAGCGGGTGCTCAAGGAGATCAACGCCCGGCTCCGGTTCCTGGTCGACGTCGGCCTCGACTATCTGTCGCTCGACCGCGGCGCCGGCACCCTGTCCGGCGGCGAGGCGCAGCGTATCCGGCTCGCCACCCAGATCGGCTCCGGCCTGGTCGGCGTCCTCTACGTGCTGGACGAGCCGTCGATCGGCCTGCACCAGCGCGACAACCACCGGCTGATCGAGACCCTGGTGCGGCTGCGCAACCTGGGTAACACGCTGATCGTGGTGGAGCACGACGAGGACACCATCCGCACCGCGGACTGGATCGTCGACATCGGCCCGGGCGCCGGCGAGCACGGCGGCCAGATCGTGCACAGCGGTTCGGTCGAGGGCCTGCTGGCCAACGAGCAATCGCCGACCGGCGCCTACCTGTCCGGGCGCAGGGTGATCCCCACCCCGGCCACCCGGCGGCCGCAGACCGCCGGGCGCGAGCTGGTGGTGCAGGGCGCCCGCGAGCACAACCTGCGCAACCTCACGGTCGACTTCCCGCTGGGCCAGTTCATCGCGGTCACCGGGGTGAGCGGCTCGGGCAAGTCCACCCTGGTCAACGACATCCTCTACACGGTGCTCGCCAACCAGGTCAACGGCGCCCGGATGGTGCCCGGCCGGCACACCCGGATCACCGGGCTCGAGCACGTCGACAAGGTGGTGGGCGTCGACCAGTCGCCGATCGGCCGCACCCCGCGGTCCAACCCGGCTACCTACACCGGCGTGTTCGACAACATCCGCAAGCTGTTCGCCGAGACCACCGAGGCCAAGGTGCGCGGGTACGGCCCGGGCCGGTTCTCGTTCAACGTCAAGGGCGGCCGCTGCGAGAACTGCGCCGGCGACGGCACCATCAAGATCGAGATGAACTTCCTGCCGGACGTCTACGTCCCGTGCGAGGTGTGCAAGGGCGCCCGATACAACCGGGAGACGCTCGAGGTGCACTACAAGGGTAAGACCATCTCCGAGGTGCTGGAGATGCCGATCGAGGAGGCGGCCGGCTTCTTCGAGCCGATCCCGGCCATCCACCGGCATCTCAAGACCCTGGTCGACGTCGGCCTCGGGTACGTTCGGCTGGGCCAGCCGGCGCCGACCCTGTCCGGTGGCGAGGCGCAGCGCGTCAAGCTCGCCTCCGAGTTGCAGAAGCGGTCCACCGGCCGCACCGTCTACGTGCTCGACGAGCCGACCACCGGCCTGCACTTCGAGGACATCCGCAAGCTGCTGCTGGTGCTCAACGGCCTGGTCGACAAGGGCAACACGGTGATCACCATCGAGCACAACCTCGACGTGATCAAGACGGCCGACTGGCTGATCGACATGGGTCCCGAGGGCGGCAGCAAGGGCGGGCTGGTGCTGGCCACGGGCCGCCCCGAGGAGGTGGCCGAGGTGGCCGAGAGTCACACCGGCGGATTCCTGCGGCACATGCTGGGCCTCACCGGCGAGCCGGCCGGCGCGGCCGCGGCGGTGGCCCGGGCGGCCAAGGCCAACGGTGCGCCGGCCGCCGGCAGCAAGCCGCGGGCCACCCGCTCGCGGGCTCGGGCGACCGTCTGACACCCGGAGTCCAGCAGAGTCTCAGGTAACTCATAGCTACGACGCCCGGTCGGAATCTTATCCTCGGCCGGGCGGCGTCGTTCCGGTAAAGGTGCCGTTGCGCCGCCGGGCAAAGACCAACAAAGACCTACAAGACGCCGTCCCTGGGACGGATAATTTCGCGATGCGCCTGAACCAGGGCAGCCGCGAGCGCGTATACGACATTGACGCCGTGTGACCACTCATGCGGTCGAGGCACTGGAGGGCTAACCGATGACAGACGTGCAGCCGACGACCGATACTGAGCTCCCCGCCGAGGAGACGGGCCGTCCGGGCACGCGCTCCACGCGCCGGTTCGTGCTGCTGGGCGCGGGCGCAGCGGGCGCCACCGCGGTCCTGGCGGCCTGCGGCACGAGCAACTCGGGCAACACCAACGGCGAGGACTTCAGCGACGAACCCGCCCCGGCCGGCAGCGCGGGCGCCGACGGCAGCGCGAGCGGCGGCGACTCGGGTGGCGGCGACTCGGGCGGTGGCGACTCGGGCGGTGGGGGCGGCGCGCTGGCGCTGGTGGCCGACGTGCCCGAGGGCGGCGGCGTGATCAAGGGCGACCTGGTGATCACCCAGCCCACGGCCGGCACGTTCAAGGCGTTCAGCAAGGTGTGCACGCACGCCGGCTGCGACGTCAGCAAGGTCGACGCCGGGGTGATCACCTGCCCGTGTCACAACAGCAAATTTTCCATCGAGACCGGCGAGCCGACCGCCGGGCCGGCCAACAAGGCCCTGGCCGAGACCAAGGTCGTCGTCGACGGCGACAACATCGTCAAGGCCTGATCCCGCTGACTTCCGGCCGGAGGCCCGACGCCGTGGCGGCGGCAACGGACCTCCGGTCGGACAATCATGTCAGTCCCCCGCACTACTGTTGAGGCCGTGCCAGACCCGACCAGCTACCGGCCGCTCCCCGGGACCATTCCGGAGTCGCCCGGCGTCTATCGTTTCCGCGACCCGACCGGCCGCGTCGTCTACGTCGGCAAGGCCAAAAACCTGCGGAACCGGCTGAATTCCTACTTCGCCGACACCTGGTCGCTGCACGCCCGCACGCAACAGATGGTGACCACCGCGGCCAGTGTGGACTGGGTCACGGTCGGGACCGAGGTGGAGGCGCTCCAGCTCGAGTTCTCCTGGATCAAGGAATTCGATCCGCGCTTCAACGTGAAGTACCGCGACGACAAGTCGTACCCGTTCCTCGCGGTCACCCTCAACGAGGAATACCCCCGGCTCCAGGTGATGCGCGGCGCCAAGCGCAAGGGCGTGCGCTACTTCGGCCCGTACTCGCACGCCTGGGCCATCCGCGAGACGCTCGACCTGCTGCTGCGGGTCTTTCCGGCGCGCACCTGTTCGTCCGGGGTGTTCAAGCGGGCCGGCCAGATCGGCCGTCCGTGCCTGCTGGGATACATCGGCAAGTGCTCGGCGCCGTGCGTCGACCGGGTCTCGGCCGACGAACACCGGCAGATCGTCGACGACTTCTGCGACTTCATGGCCGGCCGCACCGACACGTTCGTCAAGCGGCTCGAGCGCGAGATGCTGGACGCGTCCGCCGAGCTGGAGTTCGAGCGGGCGGCCCGGCTGCGTGACGACATCGCGGCCCTGCGCCGGGCGATGGAAAAGCAGACGGTGGTGCTGGGCGACGGCACCGACGCCGACGTGGTCGCGTTCGCCGAGGACCCGCTGGAGGCGGCCGTCCAGGTCTTCCACGTCCGCGGCGGCCGGGTCCGCGGCCAGCGCGGCTGGGTGGTGGAAAAGGTGGAGGACCTCACCACCGGCGATCTGGTGCACCACTTCTGCAGCCAGATGTACGGCGGCTCCGAAGGGGAGGGTGACGTGCCGCGCGAGCTGCTGGTGCCGGCCCTGCCCGACGACGCCGCGGCGCTGGCCGACTGGCTGACCGACCACCGCGGCAGCCGGGTGCAGTTGCGCATCCCGCAGCGCGGCGACAAGCGCGCTCTGATGGAGACGGTGGCCCGCAACGCCGGCGAGGCCCTGCAACGGCACAAGCTGCGCCGGGCCGGCGACCTGACCACCCGGAGCAAGGCGCTCGACGAGATCGCCGAGGCGCTCGGCATGGACACCGCGCCGCTGCGCATCGAGTGCTTCGACGTGTCGCAGATCCAGGGCACCGACGTGGTGGCGTCCATGGTGGTCTTCGAGGACGGCCTGGCGCGCAAGAGCGAATACCGCCGGTTCGCGGTGCGCGGCAACCCGGACGGCAGCGGCACCGACGACCTGTCCGCGATGAGCGAGGTGATGCGCCGCCGCTTCGCCCGTTACAAGGCCTCGGAGGCGCCGGTGCCGGCCGAGGAGGCACCGGACGCGCCCGGCGAGCTCCCCGGCATCGACCCGCTCACCGGCAAGCCGCGCCGCTTCGCGTACCCGCCGCAACTGGTCGTCGTGGACGGTGGACAGCCGCAGGTCAACGCGGTCGCCGCGGTGCTGTCCGACCTGGGCATCACCGACGTGGCGCTGTGCGGCCTGGCCAAGCGGCTCGAGGAGGTGTGGCTGCCCGGCGACGACTTCCCGGTCATCCTGCCGCGCACCTCCGAGGCGCTCTATCTGCTCCAGCGGGTGCGCGACGAGGCCCACCGGTTCGCCATCACGTTCCACCGGCAGCGCCGCTCCAAGCGGATGACGGCGTCCGCGCTCGACACCGTGCCCGGCCTCGGCGAGACCCGGCGCAAGGCGCTGCTGCGCCACTTCGGGTCGCTGAAAAGGCTGTCCGCGGCCACCCCCGAGGAGATCGCCGAGGTGCCCGGCATCGGCCGCCGCACCGCCGAGGCCCTGCTCGCCGCCCTCAACCCGGCCCTCAACCCGGCCCGTTCCAGCCCGGACGGAGCTGCTGGCACCGAGGATGATAAGTGAATCGGAAAACGGGCATCCGGACCGGCGGACCGGTCGGATGCGGTCGGCCTAGGATGATTGGCTTCAGCCCGCCCGGCGAAGTGCGGGCGAAGCGACGCGGGAGGCGTTCGTGACGGAGTCGATGCCGGAGTTCCCCCAGCCTCAGTTTCCCGAGGACGCGGTGGACCCGGACGAGCTGACCACCGACCTGGTGGTCGTGACCGGCCTGTCCGGCGGCGGGCGCAGCACGGTGGCCCGCGCGCTGGAAAACGTCGGCTTCTACGTGGTCGACAACCTTCCGCAGGCGCTGATGCTCGACATGGCCCAGCTCGCCTTCCAGGCCGGCGGCGCCGCCCGGCGTACGGCCATGGTGCTGGACGTGCGCAGCCGGGCCTTCTCCACCGACCTGGCCGGCGCGGTCCGCGCGCTCAAGGACCGGGGCTTCTCGCCGCGGGTGGTGTTCGTCGACGCCGACGACGAGGTGCTGATCCGCCGGTTCGAGTCGGTGCGCCGGTCGCACCCGCTGCAGGGCGACGGCCGGCTGGCCGACGGCATCGCGGCCGAGCGCAAGCTGCTCGAGGAGGCCCGCGACCAGGCCGATGTGATCATCGACACCAGCCACCTGAACGTGAATCAGCTGCGGCGCCGGGTCGAGGAGCTGTTCGGCGGCGAGGACGTCCGCAAGCTGCGGATCACCGTGCTGTCCTTCGGCTTCAAGTACGGCCTGCCGCCGGACGCCGACTACGTTCTCGACGCCCGGTTCCTGCCCAACCCGTTCTGGGTGCCCGATCTGCGCGACCACACCGGCCTCGAGGAGGGCGTGAGCTCGTACGTCCTGGGCCAGGAGGGTGCGCACGACTTCCTGAGCACGTACGCGGGACTGATCGCGGCGACGGCGCCGGGGTTCGAGCGCGAGGGCAAGCGCTACCTGACCGTGGCCGTCGGCTGCACCGGCGGCAAACACCGCAGCGTCGCGATCACCGAGGAGCTGACCGCCCAGCTGCGCGACATGCGGCTGTCGGCCCACTCCTCGCACCGCGACCTGGGGCGGGAGTGACGGCGCCACCGGCCCGGCCGGTCCGGGTGGTCGCGTTCGGCGGCGGGCACGGTCTCGCCGCCACGCTCCGCGGCCTGCGGCACTGCGCCCGCGACGTCGAGATGGACATCACCGCGATCGTCACGGTCGGCGACGACGGCGGCTCCAGCGGCCGGCTGCGCGCCGAACGCGACGCGCTGCTGCCGCCCGGCGACCTGCGGCAGGCGCTCGCTGCGCTGGCCGCCGACGACCCTACCTGCAAGCGCACCGCGAGCCTGCTGCAATACCGGTTCGCGGCGATGTCCGAGGGCAGCAGCGCCGGCGACGAGTTGCTCGCCGGGCACGCGGTCGGCAACCTGGTGCTGCTCGGTCTCATGGAGATGCTCGGCGATCCGGTGGCCGCGCTCGACCACGCCGCCGCCATGGTCGGCGCCCGGGGCCGGGTGCTGCCGATGGCCCGGCACGCGGTCGGCATCGAGGCCGACGTGATCGGCGCCGACCCGGACCGCCCCGGCGAGGTGGTCACGGTGCGCGGACAACACGCCGTGGCGGTGGCGTTCGGGCACGTCGAAGCGGTCCGGATCGCACCGGCCGACCCGCCCACCTGCCCGCAGGCGGTGGACGCGGTGCACACCGCCGACTGGCTGATCTTCGGGCCGGGCAGCTGGTACACCAGCGTGCTGCCGCACCTGCTGGTGCCCGGCCTGGCGGCGGCCATCCTGGCCAGTCCGGCGCGCCGGCTGGTCACGCTCAACCTGGCCACCGACAACGAGACCCTGGGCCTGTCGGTGGCCGACCACCTGGCCGCGCTGCAGTGGTATCTGCCCGGCATCCGGATCGACACGGTGCTGGCCGACGCCAAGTGGGTGGGCGAGCCGGAGCCGGTGCACCGGGCCGCGGAGACCCTGGGCGCGCGTCTCGTATTGGCACCCCTGGCCGTTGCGGACGGCAGCCCCAGGCATGATCCTGAGTCGTTGGGCGTTGCACTGGTGCCAGTATTGGGCGCCGCTCGTTAAGCACAGGCGTACTGCGGCACACACTGTTCAAGATCCGGCGCATGAGGTGACAACAGGATGGCTATGACGGCAGCGGTCAAGGACGAGCTGAGCCGGGTCGACGTGCCCAAGCCGTGCTGCCGCCGGGCGGAGATGGCCTCGCTGCTGCGTTTCGCCGGCGGCCTGCACATCGTGTCCGGCCGGGTGGTGGTCGAGGCCGAACTGGACACCGGCGCGGTCGCCCGGCGCCTGCGGCGCGAGATCGCGGACGTGTACGGCTACCCCAGCGAGGTGCACGTGCTGGCCTCCGGCGGCCTGCGCAAGGGCAGCCACTACATCGTCCGGATCGTCAAGGACGGTGAGGCGCTGGCCCGCCAGACCGGTCTGCTCGACGTGCGCGGCCGCCCGGTGCGCGGCCTGCCCCCGCACGTGGTCTCGGCCAACGTCTGCTGCGCGGTGGCGGCGTGGCGTGGCGCGTTCATGGCGCACGGCTCGCTGACCGAGCCGGGCCGCTCCAGCGCCCTCGAGATCACCTGCCCCGGCCCGGAGGCGGCCCTGGCCCTGCGCGGCGCCGCCCGCCGGATCGGCATCACCGCCAAGGAGCGCGAGGTGCGCGGCGTCGACCGGGTGGTGATCAAGGACGGTGACGCGATCTCCGCCCTGCTCACCCGGATCGGCGCGCACGCCAGCGTGCTGGCCTGGGAGGAGCGCCGGGTCCGCCGCGAGGTCCGGGCCACCGCCAACCGGCTGGCCAACTTCGACGACGCCAACCTGCGCCGCTCGGCCCGCGCCGCGGTGGCCGCGGCCGCCCGGGTCACCCGCGCTCTGGAGATCCTGGCCGACGAGGCGCCCAACCACCTGACCTCGGCCGGCCAGTTGCGCCTCGAGCATCGCCAGGCGTCCCTTGAGGAACTCGGCGCGCTGGCCGACCCGCCGCTGACCAAGGACGCGATCGCCGGCCGCATCCGCCGGTTGCTCGCCCTGGCCGACAAGCGGGCCCGTGACCTGGGCATCCCGGACACCGAGGCGGCCGTCACCCCGGAGATGATGGCCTGCTAAGCACGATCGGGTGGGGACCAGCGGGGCGGAACCTGACTGGTCCGCCCGGCGGGACGGCCGCATGGCCGCAGCGCGCGCTGCGGCCATGCGTGGCAGGTGGCCGCGCTGTCCACCGGGGGAGTTCAGTTTGCCCGTACTTTCATGGCCTTGAAGTGGGGTTTTGATTAACTCGGGGTGACCGGAGTTGCGCACCGTGAGGTCACCCACCCGGCGCTCGGGGCGGGTGGTGGCTCGGATAGGGTCGTGGTGACGGCGACGGTGCCGGCAGCTCGGCCGACCCGCGCCGTGACGCCGCCAGTCAGGCGCGGCGCCTCCTCAGCCGGGCGCGGCGGCCGGACGCCCTTACGCCGGCCCAGCGACAGGTCGGCGCGCAGACCCTCCGCCGGTCGACTAAACCCGGCGGACCGAAACGAGGAGATCCACCTGTGACCATCCGGGTTGGCATCAACGGCTTCGGCCGTATCGGACGCAACTTCTTCCGGGCGGTACTCGCCTCCGGCGCGGACATCGAGATCGTCGGGGTCAACGACCTCACCGACAACGCGACCCTTGCGCACCTGCTCAAGTACGACTCAATCCTGGGCCGGCTGCCGCACGAGGTGAAGGCCACCGCCGACGAGATCACCGTGGGTGGCAAGACCTTCAAGGCGTTCGCCGACCGTGACCCGGCCAACCTCAAGTGGGCCGACGTCGGCGCCGACGTGGTGATCGAGTCGACCGGCTTCTTCACCGACGCCACCAAGGCCAAGGTGCACGCCGACAACGGGGCCAAGAAGGTCATCATCTCGGCGCCGGCCAAGAACGAGGACATCACGATCGTGATGGGCGTCAACGACAACCTGTACGACGCCGAGAAGCACACGGTCATCTCGAACGCGTCCTGCACCACCAACTGCCTCGCGCCGATGGCCAAGGTGCTCAACGACACGATCGGGATCGACAAGGGTCTGATGACCACGATCCACGCCTACACGCAGGACCAGAACCTGCAGGACGGCCCGCACAAGGACCTGCGCCGGGCCCGCGCCGCCGCGCTCAACATCGTGCCGACCTCGACCGGTGCCGCCAAGGCCGTCAGCCTGGTGCTGCCGGAGCTCAAGGGCAAGCTGGACGGCTTCGCGCTGCGGGTGCCGATCCCGACCGGCTCGGCTACCGACCTGACCTTCACCGCGGCCCGGGACACCTCGGTCGAGGAGGTCAACGCGGCGATCAAGGCGGCGGCGGACGGCCCGCTCAAGGGCATCCTGGTCTACACCGAGGACGAGATCGTCTCGGCCGACATCGTCACCGACCCGGCGTCCTGCATCTTCGACGCCGGCCTCACCAAGGTGATCGGCAACCAGGTCAAGGTCGTCGGCTGGTACGACAACGAGTGGGGCTACTCGAACCGCCTCGTCGACCTGGTCAAGCTGGTCGGCTGACGCGTCGTGAAGACTCTCGACGACCTGCTCGGCGAGGGTGTGTCGGGTCGGCGCGTGCTGGTACGCGCCGACCTGAACGTCCCGTTCGACAAAGCCCACCCTGGCGTGATCAGCGACGACGGCCGCGCCCGAGCGGTGCTGCCGACGCTGGTGGCGCTGCGGGACGCGGGTGCCCGCGTGATCGTCTGCTCGCACCTGGGGCGGCCGAAGGGTGCCCCAGACCCGAAATACACGCTCCAGCCCGTCGCCACCCGCCTGGGCGAGCTGCTCAGCTCGCCGGTGATCTTCGCCTCCGACACGGTCGGCCCGGACGCTGCCGCCAAGGTGGGCGCGCTGGCCGGCGGCGAGGTGCTGCTGCTGGAAAACCTGCGGTTCAACGAGGGCGAGACCTCGAAGGACGACGCGGTTCGGGCGGCATTCGCGGCTCAGCTCGCCGGTTTCGCCGACTTCTACGTGGATGACGCTTTCGGCGCCGTGCACCGCAAGCACGCCTCGGTCTTCGACGTGCCGGCCGTCCTGCCGCACTACGCGGGCCGGCTGGTCCTGCGCGAGGTCGAGGTCCTCAAGAAGGTCTCGGAGAGCCCGGAGCAGCCCTATGTGGTCGTGCTCGGCGGCTCGAAGGTGTCCGACAAGCTGGCGGTGATCCAGGCGCTGCTGCCCAAGGTCGACAAGCTGCTGGTCGGCGGGGGGATGTGCTTCACGTTCCTCAAGGCGCAGGGGCACGAGGTCGGCAAGTCGCTGCTCGAGGCGGAAATGATCTCCACCTGTGCCGATCTCCTCGCGCAGGCTGATGGGCGGATCGTGCTGCCCGTCGACGTCGTGGCCGCGACGGAGTTCGCGGCGGAGGCCTCATCCGATATTACGGACATTTCAGGAATCCCGGCCGATCGGCTGGGGCTCGACATCGGGCCCAAGTCGGTGGCGCTGTTCGCCGAGGCGATCTCGTCGGCGAAGACGGTCTTCTGGAACGGGCCGATGGGCGTCTTCGAGCTGGCGCCGTTCGCGGCCGGCACCCGGGGCGTGGCCGAGGCCATCACCAAGATCGACGGGTTCTCGGTGGTCGGCGGCGGCGACTCGGCGGCGGCGGTGCGCACGCTCGGCCTCGACGAGTCCGCGTTCGGCCACATCTCCACCGGCGGCGGCGCCTCCCTGGAGTACCTCGAGGGCAAGAAGCTGCCCGGCGTCGAAGCCTTGGAGAAGTGATGGCGGAGAACACCCGCCGGCCGATCATCGCCGGCAACTGGAAGATGAACCTCAACCACTTCGAGGCGAACCTGCTGGTGCAGAAGCTGGCCGCGAGCCTCACCGAGCAGCAGCTTGCCGACGTCGAGGTGGCCGTCCTGCCGCCGTTCACCGACCTGCGCACCGTGCAGACCGCGGTGGACGGCGACAAGCTGAGCATCGTCTACGGCGCGCAGGACATCTCGCGGCACAAGGGCGGCGCGTACACCGGTGAGATCGCCGGCTCGATGCTGGAGAAGCTCGGCTGCTCCTACGTGCTGGCCGGGCACTCCGAGCGCCGTGAGTACCACGAGGAGAGCGACGAACTGGTCAACGCGAAGGTGAAGGCCGCCTTCGCGAGCAACCTCACGCCGATCCTGTGCGTGGGCGAGGGCCTGCCGATCCGCGAGGAGGGCACCCACGTCGCGCACTGCACCGCCCAGCTGGACGCCGGCCTGGCCGGGCTCAAGCCCGAGCAGGTCAAGCAGGTCGTGATCGCGTACGAGCCGGTCTGGGCGATCGGCACCGGCAAGACCGCGACCCCGGAGGACGCCCAGGAGGTCTGCGGCGCCATCCGGGCCCGGCTCGCCGAGAAGTACGGTGCCGAGATCGCCGACGCGATCCGGATCCAGTACGGCGGCTCGGTGAAGTCGGCCAACATCGCGTCGATCATGGCTCAGCCAGACATCGACGGTGCTCTTGTCGGCGGTGCGAGTCTGGACGCCGAGGAGTTCGCTTCCATGGTCCGCTACCGCGAGCACATCGCGCGCTGACGCCCGTGTGCCCGGTCGCTGACGTCGACCGGGCACGCGCTATTGTTGTGCGGCTGTCTGTCCTTCGAGAGGAATGAACCGATCATGCCGATGTGGTTCGCGTACACGATGATCGTGTTGCTGGTGATCAGCAGTGTTCTGCTGACCCTGCTGGTCCTGCTGCACCGCGGCAAGGGCGGCGGCATGTCGAGCATGTTCGGCGGTGGCGTCACCTCGAGCCTCGCCGGTTCGTCAGTGGCGGAGAAAAACCTCGACCGCTACACGGTCCTGGTGGGCATTGTCTGGTTCGCCTGCATCGTGGGTCTTGGACTCTGGCTGCGGCTTGCCCTACCTGCTGCTTCCTGACCGACCGCAATAGTCGTAGAATCTGCCGCGCGTCCGGTTCTGCCGGGCGCGTGGCGTTTCTTTTGCCCTTGTTACGGCTATATTTCCGGCCGTCTTTACAGCGCCCCTCGAGACAGGAGTGACGTCCGTGTCCAGTGGCAGTGCGATCCGCGGCAGTCGCGTCGGGTCCAGCCCGATGCGCCCCGACGAGCGCAGCGAACCCGCCCCACGCCGGGAGGTGACCTACTTCTGCGCCGCCGGCCACGCCAGCCAGATTCGCTTCGCGGCTGACGCGCCGGCGCCGGAGACGTGGGACTGCCCGCGCTGTGGTCAGCCGGCCGGCCTGGACGGGGAGAACCCGCCCGGCCGGTTGCGGGCCGAGCCCTACAAGTCGCATCTGGCGTACGTGAAAGAACGCCGCAGCGACGAGGACGCGGCGAAAATTCTCGCTGAGGCACTCGCCAAGGTGCGGCAGCGCCGCGGCGAATAGGCCACCATGGGCCGATGAACTGGACGCTTGAAGTGGTCGTGGTCCCGGTCGCCGACATCGACCGGGCCAAGGCCTTCTACGCCGACAAGCTCGGCTTCGCGGTCGACCACGACACGGTCATCAACGACGACATCCGGATCGTGCAGCTCACCCCGCCGGGCAGCGGCTGCTCGATCGTCATCGGCAAGGGCGCGGTGCCCGACATGGCACCCGGCTCGCTCAAGGGCCTGCAACTGGTCGTCCCGGACATCGAGGCGGCGCGCGCCGAACTGCTGGAGCGCGGCCTCGAGGTGGGTGAAGTCCAGGTGGTGGGCGCCAACCCGCGGCCGGTGCCGCACCCCCTGGACAACGTGGGCTTCCTGTTCTTCGACGACCCGGACGGCAACGGCTGGGCCGTGCAGCAGATCTCGCGGCGTTAGGGAATCTTCGCCGCTGCGGCCTGGTCGAGCAGCCAGTACGTCCTGGTGCGGCCGACGGCATGTGCGGCCGGCAGCGCCTTGTCGCCGTTGAGCGCGGCACCCACCGAGTCGGTCTTGTCCGGTCCCGCGGCGATCAGCCACACCTCGTCGGCGCTCTGGATGGTCGGCATGGTCAGCGTGATGCGAGTGGGCGGCGGCTTGGGGCTGTCGAAGACGGCGGCCGTCGTCCCGCTCGTGTCGTTGAGCACCGGGTGCTCGGGAAACAGGGACGCCACGTGCCCGTCCTCGCCGACGCCGAGCATCAGCACGTCGATCGGCGGCAGGTCGGCCCCGCCGATCTTCAACTCCTCGGCGTAGCGGGCGGCCGCCGCGGTGGCGTCGTCGCCGTCCGGGCCGTCGGTGGCTGGCATCGGGTGCACCCGGGCCCGGTCCAGCGGCAGTTCGTCCAGCAGGGCGGCGCGGGCCTGGGTCTCGTTGCGGTCGGCGTGGCCGGCCGGCAGGAACCGCTCGTCGCCCCACCACAGGTCGACGTGCGACCAGTCGATGGCGGCCGCGGTCGGCAGGTCCTTGACGGTCCGCAGCACCTTGGCGGCGATCCGGCCGCCGGTCAGCACGATGCCGGCCGTGCCGCGTTCCGCCTGGGCGTCCACGATCTTGCTGACCAGCCGGGAAGCCACGGTGGCGGCCAGCACATCCGCGTCGGGCACCACCACGACCAGGGTCTTGCTCACGGGGCTCTCATCTCCTTGAAATGGCGACCGGGCCGTCCACCTCGGCGGCGGACGGCCCGGTCGATCGTCGGGGGTTCAGGCGGCGCTGCCGCCGGGGCCGGCGAAGGCGCCGGCCGCCTCGTCCGCGCGAGCGGCCATGGCCGGGTCCTTCCACACGTGCACCCGGGCGGGCGGCTTCTGGTCCAGGTCGGTCAGGCCGGCCATGGCGCCGAGCGCCTCGGCGTAGATCTGGTCGGCGTCCAGCCGGCGCAGTTCCTCGGCCAGTTCGTCGCCGACCGGCCGCTTGGGCAGCGGCATGTAGCGGTCCTCCTGGCCGGTGCGGCTGAAGAGGGCCGTGTTTTCCTCGCGGGTGACCCGGACGCAGTCGCCGTTGGCGCACTGGAGCTCGACCGAGTGCAGCCGCGGGGAGCGGTCGGTGTGTTCCCACTCCGGCTCGATGCCCAGGCGGGACTTGAGCCAGCCCTTCATGAGCGCCGCGGTCGGGTCGGTCTTGGGCGCCACCACGGTGGCACCGGTGACCCGCTCGTCGGTGGTGTCGAACGCGCCGGCCACCAGCGTGCGCCACAGCGTGATCCGGGTCCAGGTGAGGTCGGTGTCGCCGGGCGCGTAGTCGGTGGCCCGCTGCCGCAGCGCGGCCACCGGGTCGGGGGACTGCGCGCAGTCGGTGATCCGGCGGTCGGCCACCACGCCGAGGAAGTCGTTGGCGATCATGTTGGGCGGCTCCTCGTGCCACCAGGTGACCACCGGGACGTCCGGGGCGAGCAGCGGCATGACCACCGACTCGGCGTGCAGGGCGAGCCGCCCGTACATGCGCATCACGACGGCCTCGGCCGGTCCGAGCCGGCCGCCGACCACGATCTCGGCGTCCAGCCGGCTGCGGCCCTCCATGTCGGAGCGGACCACGATGAGCAGGCGGCAGGGGTGCGCGGCGGCCGCGATGGTGGCGGCGGCCTCGGCCTCCCGGACCTTCTTCTCCTCGACCACGGCGACCAGGGTCAGGGCCAGGCCGGAGGCCACGCCGCCGGCGCTGCGCCGCTCAGCCGCGAGGGCCTTGATGACCTCGTTGCCGTTGGTGTCCCACAAGCCGATCATGCTCGCCTCCAGCTCCGGCCCTCGCGGGCCAGCATTTCGTCCGCGGCGCGCGGGCCCCACTCGCCGGCCCGGTACGGTTCCGGCTTGGTGCCCGCCCAGGCGGCCTCGAGCGGGTCGATGACCCGCCACGACTGCTCCACCTCGGCGGCGTCCGGGAACAGGGTGCGGTCGCCGACCAGCACGTCGAGCACGAGCCGCTCGTACGCCTCCGGGCTGGACTCGGTGAAGGCCTCGCCGTACTGGAAGTCCATCGCAATGTCGCGAACCTCCATCTGGGTGCCGGGCACCTTGGAGCCGAACTTGAGCACCACGCCCTCGTCCGGCTGGACCCGGATGACCAGCTGGTTGTGGCCGAGCATCTCCACGTCGGCGGGGTCGAACGGCAGGTGCGGCGCCCGCTTGAAGAGGATCGCGATCTCGGTGACCCGGCGCGGCATGCGCTTGCCGACCCGGACGAAGAACGGGACCTCGGCCCAGCGGCGGTTCTGGATGCCGAGCCGCACGGCCGCGTACGTCTCCGTGGTGGAGTCGGCCGGGATGTCCTTCTCCTCCAGGTAGCCCATGGCGCGTTCGCCGGCCACCCAGCCGGGCAGGTATTGGCCCCTTACCGAGCCGGTGCTGATGTCCTTGGGCAGGCTGATCGCCTTGAGCACCTTGAGTTTCTCGGCCCGCACCTCCTGCGGGTCGAAGCTCGTAGGCTCCTCCATGCCGACCAGCGCGAGCAGCTGGAGCAGGTGGTTCTGCAGCACGTCGCGGGCCGCGCCGGAGGCGTCGTAGAAGGCGGCCCGGCTGCCGATGCCGACGTCCTCGGCCATGGTGATCTGCACCGAGTCGACGTACTTGGAGTTCCACACCGGCTCGAACAGGCTGTTCGCGAAGCGCAGGGCCAGGATGTTCTGGACCGTCTCCTTGCCCAGGTAGTGGTCGATCCGGTACACGTCCTGCGGCGTGAACACCTCGTCGACCAGCTGGTTGAGCGCGATCGCGGACTCCAGGTCGTGGCCGAACGGCTTTTCCACGACGACCCGGCGCCAGCCGCCGGACTTCGCGTTGTCGGCCATCCCGGTGCGGGCCAGCTGGTTGAGCACCAGCGGGAACGCGGCCGGCGGGATGGAGAAGTAGAAGGCCGCGTTGCCCGGGATGCCGTTGCGCTCGCGCAGGTCGTCCAGGGTGGCGGCCAGATGGTCGAAGGCGGCGTCGTCGTCGAACGAGCCGGGCACGAACTGGAACTGACTGGCCAGACGCTGCCAGACGTCCTCGCGCCACGGGGTCCGGGCGCCCTTCTTCGCCGCCTCGAGCGCCAGCGACTCGAAGTCGCCGTCGCCCCAGTCGCGGCGGGCGAAGCCCAGAACCACGAAACCGGGCGGCAGGAGACCGCGGTTGGCCAGGTCGTAGACGGCCGGGATGAGCTTCTTTCGGGACAGGTCACCGGTGACTCCGAAGATCACCAGAGCGCAGGGCTCGGGGATCCGTGGAAGCCTGCGGTCCTGTGCGGTACGCAGCGGATTGCCCACGTGGTCCATCCTGCCAGGTCGGGCCTGCTGCCGGGGCCGAGTCGCGGCCCCGGCAGCAGGGACTTCGTCAGGCTGCGTCGCTCGGGTTCTTGGCGCCGGACGCGGCCGCCTTCAGCGACTTGTCCACGCCCTCCAGAAGTTCGCCCCAGCTCGCCTCGAACTTCTCGACGCCCTCGTCCTCGAGGACCTTGACCACGTCGTTGAAGTCGATGCCGACGCCGGCCAGGTCGGCCATCACCTGCTTGGCGTGACCGAAGTTGCCGGTGATGGTGTCGCCGCGGGTCTCGCCGTGGTCGGCGAACGCGTGGATCACCGACTCCGGCATGGTGTTGACCGTCCCGGGGGCGATCAGTTCCTCGACGTAGACGGTGTCCGGGAACTCCGGGTTCTTCGTCGAGGTGGAGGCCCACAGCGGACGCTGCGGGTGGGCACCGGCGTCGGCCAGCTTCTGCCAGCGGTCGCTGCCGAAGACCTCGGTGTACGCCTCGTACGCGAGCCGGGCGTTGGCGATCGCGGCCTTGCCCTTGAGCGCCTTGGCCTCGTCGCTGCCGATCTTGTCGAGTCGCTTGTCGACCTCGGAGTCCACACGCGAGACGAAGAACGACGCCACCGAACCGATCTTGGCGAGGTCGTGCCCGTTGGCCTTGGCCTGCTCGAGGCCGGCCAGGAACGCGTCCATCACGGCTCGGTAGCGCTCCAGCGAGAAGATCAGCGTCACGTTCACGCTGATGCCCTCGGCCAGCGTCGCGGTGATCGCGGGCAGGCCGGCCAGGGTCGCCGGGATCTTGATGAACAGGTTTTCCCGGTCGACCAGCCACCACAGCGTCTTGGCCTCGGCGACGGTGCTCGGGGTCTCGTGCGCCTTGCGCGGGTCGACCTCGATCGACACCCGGCCGTCCACGCCGGCCGAGGCGTCGTAGGCGGGCCGCTCGACGTCGCACGCGTCGCGCACGTCGCGGGCGGTCATCAGGCGGACCGCCTCCTCGACCGTGACGCGCTGGGCGGCCAGGTCCTTGAGCTGCTCGTCGTACGCGTCCGCGTCGGACAGCGCCTTCTGGAAGATGCTGGGGTTGGTGGTCACGCCGACCACGTGCTGCTCACGCCGCATCTTGTCGAGTGAGCCGCTGGTCAGGCGGACGCGGGAGAGATCGTCGAGCCACACCGCCACACCAGCGGCGGAGAGCTCGGCAAGCCGGTCGGTCATCGCTTACTCCCTTTCCTAAGTCCTTGCAGTGCGGCGAAGCCGCCTCAGAGGCTCAGTTTCCGGTCTTGTGACCGGTGATCTCGCCGACCTTTGCCAGGGCGGCGTTGGCCTTTGCCACCACGTTGTCCGCGGTGAACCCGAACTGCTCGAAGAGGATCTTCGCGGGCGCGCTGGCACCGTAGTGCTCGATGCTGACCGGCTCGCCGGCCTCGCCGAGGATGCGGTCCCAGCTCATCCGGATGCCGGCCTCGACCGTGACCCGGGCCTTGACCCCGCGCGGCAGCACCTGTTGCTGGTATGCGCCGGGCTGCGCGTAGAACCACTCCTGGCAGGGCATCGAGACGACCCGGGTGGGCGTGCCCTGTGCCTCCAGCCGCTCCTGCGCCGCGAGGCAGTGCTGCACCTCGGAGCCGGTGCCGATCAGGATCACCTTGGGCTCGCCGCCGGACGCCTCGGACAGGATGTAGCCGCCCTTGAGCACGCCCTCGGCCGACGCGTACTTGTTGCGGTCGATGGTCGGCAGATTTTGCCGGGACAGCGCCAGCGCGGTCGGCCGGTCGTTGTGCTCCAGCGCGCCGCGCCAGGCCCAGGTGGTCTCGTTGGCGTCGGCCGGGCGGACCACGTCGAGGCCCACGATGGCGCGCAGCGCAGACAGCGTCTCGATCGGCTGGTGGGTCGGTCCGTCCTCGCCGAGACCGATCGAGTCGTGCGTCCAGACGAAGACGACCGGCAGCCCCATCAGCGCGGACAGCCGGACGGCGCCGCGCATGTAGTCGCTGAAGACCAGGAAGGTGCCGCCGTACACCCGAGTGCCGCCGTGCACCGCGATGCCGTTGAGGATCGAGCCCATGCCGTGCTCGCGGATGCCGAAGTGCAGGGTGCGGCCGTACTCGTTGCCCGGGAACTCCTTGGTGGCGTATGCCGCCGGGATGAACGAGGGCTCACCCTTCATGGTGGTGTTGTTGCTCTCGGCCAGGTCGGCCGAGCCGCCCCACAGCTCGGGCAGCACCGGGGCGAGCGCCTCCAGGATCTTGCCGGAGGCGGCGCGGGTGGCCAGGCCCTTCTCGTCGGCCGGGAACTCGGGCAGCGCCTGGTGCCAGCCCTCCGGCAGCGAGCGCTGGGCCATCCGGTCCCACAGCTTCTTGGCGTCGGGGTTGGCCTTGGCCCAGGCGTCGTACGCCTGCTGCCACTCGGCGCGCTGCGCGCGGCCGCGCTCGACGACCTGCTTGGCGTGATCGAGGACGGCCGGGTCGACCGCGAACGTCTCGTTCGGATCGAAGCCGAGGATCTCCTTGGTGGCCGACACCTCGGCGGCGCCCAGAGCGGAGCCGTGGATCTTGCCGGTGTTCTGCTTGTTCGGCGCGGGCCAGCCGATGATCGTCTTGAGGACGATGAAGGATGGCTTGTCAGTCACCTGCTTGGCCTTGATTATCGCCTGGTAGAGCGCCTCGACGTCCTCGTTGTAGTCGCCCTTGTCCGGGTCGCCCTTGCGCCAGTCGACCTCCTGCACGTGCCAGCCGTACGCGGCGTACCGGGCGCCGGCGTCCTCGCACTTGGCGATGCGGGTGTCGTCCTCGATCGAGATCTCGTTGTCGTCGTAGATCACGGTGAGGTTGCCGAGTTTCTGCACCGCGGCGATGGCGCTCGACTCGTGGCTGACGCCCTCCTCGATGTCGCCGTCCGAACAGATCACGTAGATGTTGTGATCGAACGGCGAGCTGCCCTGGTCGGAGGTCGGGTCGAACAGGCCGCGCTCGCGGCGGGTGGCCATCGCCATGCCGACCGCGTTGCCGATGCCCTGCCCGAGCGGGCCGGTGGTGACCTCGACGCCGGGGGTGTGCCGGTACTCCGGATGGCCGGGGGTCAGCGAGTCCCACTGGCGTAGTGACGCAAGGTCATCCAGCGACAGGCTGTAACCACTGAGGAAGAGCTGAATGTAGAGGGTCAGGCTGGAGTGCCCGGCGGAGAGCACGAACCGGTCCCGCCCTGGCCAGTGCGGGTCGGTCGGGTCGTGGCGCATGACCCGGTTGAACAGCAGGTAGGCGGCGGGCGCGAGGCTCATCGCCGTGCCAGGGTGGCCGTTGCCGGATTTCTCGACGGCGTCCATGGCCAGGACCCGGACCGTATCCACGGCCTTGCGGTCGAGGTCGGACCATTGCAGAGCAGGATCTGTGTGAGCCACGTCGGTTGTGCTCCTCGGGGCATGGTTTAGGAACCCTTTTGAGGTTGACCCTATCCACTTGCCGTAAACCCCCGCCGGGGGAACGCCTCAGGCCCATACGCTGAGAGCGGACACGCCACGTGTGACGGACTGCACCCTCCCCGGACGCCTCACCGGGTCGCCGGAGCAGCGTGAACGGCTGAGCGTAGGCTGTCCGAGCGTGCCGCCGGCTGGCGCCGGCAACGGTCGTAACTTGGCTAGTGCCGATGCCGGAAGGTGGCAGTCCGTGAGCATGATCACCGAGCGTCCCGTCCACGGACGGCCGCCCGGCGTTCGGGAGCGCACCGCGCAGGTTGCCCGTCCCGAAACGCGCCGCGATCCGATCGCTGTGTTCCGCGCCTACCTGGCGCTGACCAAGCCGCAGATCGTGGAGCTGCTCCTGGTCACCACCGTGCCGGCCCTGATGCTGGCCGCGGGTGGATGGCCTGACCTGCGCACTCTCGCGGTGGTCCTGATCGGTGGCGCGCTCGCGGGCGGTGCGGCCAGCGCGCTGAACTGCTACATCGACCGCGACATCGACGAGTTGATGCGGCGCACCAAGCGGCGCCCGCTGCCGGCACACAGCGTCACCCCGCGGGCCGTGCTGATCTTCGGTCTCACACTCGCGGTGATCTCGGTGGCGCTGATGGCCGCGTTCACCAACTGGCTGGCCACGGCGCTGACGGCCGGGGCCATCTTCTACTACGACGTGGTCTACACGCTCTGGCTCAAGCGCCGCACGCCGGCCAACACCTTCTGGGGTGGCGTGTGTGGAGCGGCCCCCGTGATCATCGGGTGGGCCGCGGTGACCGGCTCGGTGGCACCCCTCGGTTGGGCGCTTTTTGCGGTTGTCTTCTTTTGGCAGATGCCGCACTTCTATGCGCTCGCCATCAAGTACAAGGACGACTATGCGCGCGCGGGCGTACCGATGCTTCCCGTCGTTCGTTCAACCGGCCGGGTCAACTTCGAGATCGTCCTCTACACCGTACTGACGGTGGTGGCCTCGCTGGCGGCGTGGCCGCTCGGGCTCGGGCCGATCTACGGCTGCACCGCGATCGTGACCGGTGCCCTGTTCCTCGCCGAGGCGCTCCTTCTTGTACAGCGCACCCGCAAGGGCGGCGCGACCAAGCCGATGCGCTTGTTCCACTGGTCGATCACGTACCTGACGATCCTGTTCATCGCGGTCGCGGTCGACGCTCTGGTGTGACAACCCTGTCCGATATAACCCTATTTTAGGTTACGGTCGATCACTCAATCGATGGAAACCCGTTGATAGGACAATTCGGGCGCAATTGGTGTATACCAATGTGGTCAGACGTTAAACCTGCAGGTAATTGGCATCACAAAATGCCGGTCATGGTGCTTGCTACCCGAGCGGAACTGCTTAGGCTGCCCCCCATGGCTCAAGGTTCCGATACGACACTGACCGCGGGGATCAAGTCCTTCGCCGCCGGCCACGGTGGTGCCAAAGCGGTCATCGAGTACGTCGGCAAGCGTGGTGCCCGCATCGTCCTCGTCGGCCAGGACGGCGAGTGGTCCGACCAGTTCGCCGACGGCACCGACATCGCCCGTCAGGCGTGTGAGAACGCCGGCGTCGAAGTGGAGAACGAGTGGGAGCGCGAGCTCCTGGAGCAGATGCGACCCAGCAACGACCTGTGGCGCTCGATGTCCCGCCGGAGCATGGCCCGCTGACCTTGCACAGTCCCGCCCGCGCGACCCGGGACCGATCGTCCCGGGTCGCCCTCATCACCTGCGACCTGTTTCCCCAGCTCTGGGACGACGACTTCCCGCTACGCGACGCCCTGATCGACCGCGGCGTAGCGGCCGAGGCGGTCCGCTGGGACGATCCCGCCGCCGACTGGTCCGCCTACGACCTCGCGGTGCTGCGTTCCCCATGGGACTACGTCCCCCGCCGCGACGCCTTCGTGGCCTGGGCACACAGTGTCCCGCGCCTGTTCAACCCCGCCGACGTGGTCGCCTGGAACACCGACAAGCGCTACCTGGGCGAGTTGGCCGCCGCCGGCGCCCCCGTCATCCCCACCGCCTTCGTCGGCCCCACCGACACCTGGACCCCGCCCACCTCCGGCGAATGGGTGGTCAAGCCCACGGTGAGTGCCGGCAGCCAGGACACCGGCCGTTACCACCTCCCCGACCAGCAGTCGCTGGCCGTAGCCCACGTCGCACGACTCACCGCAGCCGGCCGCACCGCGATGATCCAGCCCTACCTGACCGCGGTGGACGAGGCCGGCGAGACCGCACTGCTCTACTTCGCCACCCCACGCGGCCCGCTGGAGTTCAGCCACGCCATCCGCAAGGGCCCGATGCTCACCGGCCCCGACGAGGGCACGATCGACCCCGGCAGCGAGGACATCAGCCCCCGGGTCCCGTCACCCGCCGAGCAAGCCGTGGGCGACCGCGTGCTGAGGGCCTATGCGGGCGACCTGTCCCGCCTGCTCTACGCCCGCATCGACCTGATACCCGGCCCTGACGGCGAGCCTTTGCTGATCGAGTTCGAGCTGACCGAGCCGACCCTCTTCCTGCGCCAGTCCGAGGGCGCCGCCGCCCGCCTCGCTGACGCCATCATCACCCGACTTCAAATTCCTTAGAGGTACGCGCCGGCGCCGTCCCCCACCAATCCGGACCGCCCCGCCTCTTCAGCGCGGCCACCTGCCACGCAGGGCCGCAGCGCGCCTTTCGCGCGCCAGCGTCCTTCTGACCTGGACTTCTAAGTTTGCCTCCTGTGGATAACCGGCGTGTCATCCACAGCTCTCAAACAAACTCCCCATTGATCGCCCTCACCGACCACGCTGGCCCCCATGGCACCAACCACAAGCGCCACAAGAGCTCCAACATGCACTCCCGCCCCACCGGGCCCTCGGCACTCCACGCCTCCTGCCGGCCAGCCGGCGGCGCGCCGCGTGGTGCCCGGCGGTGCCGCGGCAATGCCCGCCGCCCGTCCTGCGCCCGGCGTCCGTCCTGCGCCCGGCGTCCGTCCTGCGCCCGCCGTCCGTCCTGCGCCCGCCGTCCGTCCTGCGCCCGCCGTCCGTCCTGCGCCCGGCGTCCGTCCTGCGCCACGCGCCCGGCCTGCGCCCGGCGCGTGGCCGGCTGGGCGGAACCTCGGCGGTCGATCGCCGACCGCTGGACGGGCGCCGGGCTGAGCCCGCCGGCGACCGCGCCGGCCGGTCGCTGACGCAGCCCGCGGCCATCCGCTGCCCGGGCCGGACTCGCACGCACCGCCGCTCGACGGAGCGGCGCCGGGCGGAGCGAGCCGACGGCCCGGCCGGAGCCGAGTCCGTCACCTGTGCGGCCACCCCCGGTCGCTCTCTCTCCGGCGACCGGGGGCCGGCCCAGAAAGGAGGTGCACCACAGAACCGCAGTGACTTCGAGCGGGGCGGCCACCCCAACGTCTCCCGGGGCCGGCCGCCGACCCGCCGGCGCTGTGTTCGGGAACCGTCGCCAACCCGCCAACCGCCGAAGCCCGCCAGCACCTGGCATGCCGCGGGTTGGCGACGGCCCACATTCCCGCCCCACTTCCCGCCCCACGACAACCCGAACGGAGGCGCCAAGCCCGCGCCGGCCCGACGACCGCTTCCAGGCGCTGGTCACGCGGTGCCCACGTGCCGTCGCGGCACGGCAATGACGCCGGCCTCGCCGCCGTGGGCGACAACGTGATCAGCGTCTACTCGATCTCCAGGGCGACCTCCCGACGTAGCCGCCGGCGCCACCAGCCGTTCGCCATCTCTCGCGCGACGTCCCGGCGTAGCCGCCGGGAGCCACCAGCCGGTTCGCCATCTCGCGCGACGTCCCGGCGTAGCCGCCCGGCGCCACGAGCCGGTTCGCCATCTCGGCCCCGGCCGTCCCGATGGCTGGGCAATCCGTTCCACTTCTCGGTCTCCGAATGCCGCAAACCGCCCGAAACGCGCCTTCGGCCTGGATCTTGGAGACTTTGATAGATCGTGGCGAGTTTCCGTTCGACCAGTTCGACCGGAGCACCAACTCTTCAAGATCGCGACCCAGAGCCACCACCGCCAGACGGGGCGGGTGTCGGCTCGCCGTGGCACTTCACCGGCTGCGCATCCACCAAAATGGCGAAACTCGAGGTGTTGGTCTGTGACGCGATCTCCACAACCCCTTGGCCGCGCAGGGCTCCCGGCTGATCTCCGGTGCACCGGGGGCGCTGGGCGCCGGCCCTGCCGCGGTGCGTCGCGCGGCAAGCGGCCCGTAGTTCCGGGTTGCACGGTGGTCCTCCGGCGGCTCGCCCGGCATGGCCTGGTCCGGCCGGCCGGCCCGAGCTGTGTGGCGGAGGTCGGGTTGGGCCGCGGGGTTGTGGGCTGTGCCGGAGGAGCGCTTGGGACTGTCGGGGCGGAACCGCCGGTTGGTCGACGGATGCGTCGGCGAGGTGACCGCTGCGTGGTGGGGGAGGGATGGCCCGCGTTGCAGGCGCGCGAAAGGCGCGCTTCGGCCTGGGTGGGCAGGAGGTCGCGTGGGCAGGCGGGGGCGATCGTTCCCTGGTGGGGGACGGGGAAAACGCGTACCTCTGCGAATTAAGGGTGTTTTGCGGGGATTCGGTCTTGGGCCGGGGGTGCTGGCGCGGCCACGGCGACCGGGAGGTGGGGGCGCTCGCGTAGGGAGATCAGGACGGCGACGGTGCTTGCCCAAACCAGGCTGGCGCCGAGCATGTGGGCGGCTACCAGGGCTACGGGTAGGTGGGTGAAGTACTGGATGAAGCCGATCAAGCCCTGGGACAGCTCGATGAGCAGAAGCATGCCGGTGGCTCGGACGGCTCGGGTGGGGGCGTTGATTGCGCGGAGGGCGAACCACAGGGCTGCGGTCAGGCCTACCAGCAGGAAAACCAGGTCGGCGTGGACCTGGGAGACGGTGGTGGGGTCCAGGCCGTTGCGCTTGGCGCCCTGGTCGCCGGCGTGCGGGCCGCTTCCGGTTACCACCACGCCCAGGACGATTACGGCTGCGCTCACCACGGCAGTTACGACGGCTAGGTGGCGGAGGGGGGCGGGGACAAGCGAAACAGCCTCCCCATCGCCCTCGTCGGCGCGGCGCCACAGCGTGTAGGCGGCGGCTATCAGGGCCATCGACAGCAGGAAGTGGATCCCCACGACCCACGGGTTGAGGTTGGTCAGCACCGTGATGCCGCCGACCACGCCCTGGCCGGGGATGCCCAGCAGGATCGCCAGGCTCAGCCACACCGTCGACCGGCGGCGGGGGCGGGTGCGCAGCGCGCTGACGAAGCACGCCAGGGCGATCAGGCCCAAGGCGATGCCCAGCAGGCGGTTGCCGAACTCGATGGCGCCGTGGATGCCCATCTCGGCGGTCGACACATATGACTCGTCCGTGCACTTGGGCCAGGTGGGGCAGCCCAGGCCGGACTTTGTCAGCCGGACGGCCGCGCCGGTGACGACCAGCGCGATGTTGGCGATCAGGGACGCCAGGGCCATCGAGCGCAGCGCGGGGAGCTTCACCTCTGGCATGGTACGCAGACGCTGATGGGGGCCGGTGGGCCGGATCACCGGGTGCCGGTTTGCAGGCGTCGGCGGAAATACGTAACGTTGGCGTAGTGAAAAACGAGGTGCTGATCCGGAGCGGTGCGGTGGCGGCTGCCAGCGCGTCGGACGGGCGCACCCGGGACCGGGTTGCCCAGCTCCTGCTGGAGCGGGGGGCGGCTACGGCGGCGGAGCTCGGCGCGCTGCTGGGCCTCTCGCCGGCCGCAATTCGTAAGCATCTGGACGCGATGCTGGCCGAGCGCCTGGTCGAGACCCGTGAGGTTCGCCACAACGGTCCGCGCGGGCGGGGGCGGCCCGCCAAGGCTTTCGTGCTGACCGCGGCGGCCAAGGAGACTTTTCCGCACTTCTACGACGGCATCGCCACGGCCGCGCTGCGGTGGATCGCCCAGCATGGCGGGCCGGGGGCGGTCAGCCAGTTCGCAGCCGCGCAGGTTTCCGCGCTGGAGGAGCGGTGCCGCGCCGCGATGTGCAACGCCGGCGACGATCCGCTCGCGCGGGCGGAGGCGCTCGCCGAGGCACTCACCGCCGAGGGCTACGCTGCCAACGCGACCACGATCGCGTCCGGCGGGCAGCTGTGCCAGCACCACTGCCCGGTGGCCCACGTGGCTGCCGAGTTTCCCCAGCTGTGCGACGCCGAGACGGAGGTCATCTCCCGTCTCGTCGGCACGCACGTCCAGCGTCTCGCCACCATCGCGCACGGCGACGGAGTGTGCACCACGCACATCCCGTCCCCAACGCGTGTAACCGCACCAACCACGGTTAGGACAGATACATGACCGACCAAATCGTCACTCAGGAAGAGCACCTCGCCGCCCTGGGCAAGTACGAGTACGGCTGGGCCGACGCCGACATCGCCGGCTCGTCGGCGCAGCGTGGCCTGTCCGAGGCCGTGGTGCGGGACATCTCGGCGAAGAAGAACGAGCCCGAGTGGATGCTCAACCTGCGGCTCAAGGGTCTGCGGCTGTTCGACCGCAAGCCGATGCCGTCCTGGGGGGCCGACCTCACCGGGATCGACTTCCAGAACATCAAGTACTTCGTGCGGTCCACCGAGAAGCAGGCGGCCTCGTGGGAGGACCTGCCCGAGGACATCAAGGCCACGTACGACCGGCTGGGCATCCCGGAGGCGGAGAAGCAGCGCCTCGTCGCCGGTGTCGCCGCGCAGTACGAGTCCGAGGTCGTCTACCACAAGATCCGTGAGGACCTGGAGGAGCAGGGTGTCGTCTTCCTCGACACCGACACCGCTCTCAGGGAGCACGAGGACGTCTTCAAGGAGTACTTCGGCACCGTCATCCCGGTGGGCGACAACAAGTTCGCCGCGCTGAACACGTCGGTGTGGTCGGGCGGGTCCTTCATCTACGTGCCCAAGGGCGTCAACGTGGAGATCCCGCTGCAGGCCTACTTCCGGATCAACACCGAGAACATGGGCCAGTTCGAGCGGACCCTGATCATCGTCGACGAGGGTGCGTACGTGCACTACGTCGAGGGCTGCACGGCGCCGATCTACTCGTCCGACTCGCTGCACTCCGCGGTCGTCGAGATCATCGTGAAGAAGAACGCCCGCTGCCGGTACACGACCATCCAGAACTGGTCGAACAACGTCTACAACCTGGTCACCAAGCGCGCCACCTGCGAGGAGGGCGCGACCATGGAGTGGATCGACGGCAACATCGGCTCCAAGGTCACGATGAAGTACCCGGCCGTGTACATGACCGGCCCGCATGCCAAGGGCGAGGTGCTCAGCGTCGCCATGGCCGGCGAGGGGCAGCACCAGGACGCCGGCGCCAAGATGGTGCACGCCGCGCCGTTCACGTCGTCGACCATCGTGTCGAAGTCGATCGCCCGGGGCGGCGGCCGCACCTCGTACCGGGGTCTCGTGCAGGTGCTGGACGGCTCGCACCACAGCAAGAGCACGGTCAAGTGCGACGCACTTCTGGTCGACACCATCTCGCGGTCGGATACCTACCCTTACAACGACATCCGCGAGGACGACGTGGCGCTGGGTCACGAGGCCACCGTCTCCAAGGTGAGCGAGGACCAGCTGTTCTACCTGATGAGCCGCGGTCTCACCGAGGACGAGGCGATGGCGATGATCGTGCGGGGCTTCATCGAGCCGATCGCCAAGGAGCTCCCGATGGAATACGCCCTCGAACTGAACCGTCTCATCGAGCTTCAGATGGAAGGGGCCGTGGGTTAATCCCGGCCGGAGGAATAGGACAAAATGACTACGATTGCTCCGCCGCCCAGCACCAAGTCGCAGGTGCTGCGCTCCTTCGACGTCGCCGACTTCCCGGCCCTCACCGGCCTGGAGGAGGAGTGGCGTTTCACCCCGCTCAAGCGGCTCGGCGAGCTGGTCACCGCGACCCGGCTGACCGGGCCGGCGCCCGTCGTCGAGCACGGTGACCTGCCGGCCGGCGTGTCGGTGCGGCACGCCGACAGCGCCGACGCGGTGCTCACGCCGTTCGACCGGATCAGCGCGCTCGCCTACGGTTCGGCGGCCGGCGTGACGCTGATCGAGGTGGCGCCCGAGACGTCGCTCGACGAGGCCGTCGTGATCCGGGTGGTCGGCAAGGGCGGCGATGCCGCCGCGGCCCGGACGGTGCTCAAGGTGGGTGCGTTTGCCAAGCTCACCGTCGTTTTGGAGCAGACGGGTACGGCTACCGTCGCGGACAACATCGAGGTCGTTCTCGCGGACAGCGCGCAACTGACCTTCGTGACGCTGGCCGAGTGGGACGCCGGCGCGGTGCAGGCCCAGCACATCAAGTTCCGGGTCGGCAAGGACGCCCGGGCGCAGCACGTGCAGGTGTCCCTCGGCGGCGACCTGGTCCGCCAGTTCACCAGCGTGGAATACGTGGGCCGGGGCGGCGACGCCGAGCTGTGGGGGCTCTACTTCGCGGACGCCGGCCAGCACTTCGAGCACCGCCAGCTGGTCGACCACTCGGTGCCGGACTGCCGCAGCTACGTGGGCTACCGCGGGGCGCTGCAGGGCAAGTCGGCGCAGACCGTGTGGGTGGGCGACGTGCTGATCCGCGCGGCGGCGACCGGCACCGACACGTACGAGATCAATCGGAACTTGATTCTGACCGACGGCGCGATCGCCCACTCAGTGCCGAACCTGGAGATCGAGACCGGTGAGGTGGCCGGCGCGGGGCACGCGAGCGCGACCGGGCGGTTCGACGACGAGCAGCTGTTCTACCTGATGGCGCGGGGCATCCCGGAGGGCGAGGCCCGCAAGCTGGTGGTGCGCGGCTTCTTCATCGACCTGATCAACAAGATCCCCGTCGAGGCGCTCCGGGAGCGGCTGGGCGCGGCGATCGAGGCACGTCTGGCGGAGTCCGGGGCGTGACTTTCGAACTGGTCGGCGCGGCCGGCGACGTCGCGAAGGGCACCGCGATCTCGGTGGAGGTCGGCGGCGTCGACGTGGCGGTCGTGCACGCCGACGACGACACGTTCTATGCGGTACGCGACGAGTGCAGCCATGCCTCGGTCGCCCTCTCCGAGGGTGAGGTGGACGGCTGCACCCTCGAGTGCTGGCTGCACGGCTCCCGCTTCGACCTGCGCACCGGCGAACCGTCCGGGCTGCCCGCTACCGAGCCGGTGGCGACCTTCGCCGTCGAGATCCGCGACGGCGACATCTACGTTTCGACCACACCGAGTAATGGAGTTAATCCGTGAGCACCCTGGAGATCCGCAACCTGCAGGTGTCGGTGAAGCTGCCCGACGGCGAGCTGAAGCCGATCCTCGCCGGGGTCGACCTGACCGTGAAGGCGGGCGAGACCCACGCCATCATGGGTCCGAACGGCTCCGGTAAGTCGACGCTGGCGTACTCCATCGCGGGCCACCCGAAGTACGAGATCACCAGCGGCACGGTCACCCTGGACGGCGACGACGTGCTGGCCATGACCGTGGACGAGCGGGCTCGCGCCGGCCTCTTCCTGGCCATGCAGTACCCCGTCGAGGTGCCGGGTGTGTCGGTGGCGAACTTCCTGCGTACGGCCAAGACCGCTCTTGACGGTGAGGCGCCGAAGCTGCGCACGTGGGCCGGCGAGTTGCGCGCGGCCATGGAGAAGCTGCACATGGACCCCGCGTTCGCCCAGCGCAACGTCAACGAGGGCTTCTCCGGCGGTGAGAAGAAGCGGCACGAGATCATGCAGCTCGAGCTGCTCAAGCCCAAGGTGGCGATCCTCGACGAGACCGACTCGGGCCTCGACATCGACGCCCTGCGGGTGGTCAGCGAGGGCGTGAACCGGGTGCGCGAGAACGGCGAGACCGGCCTGCTGCTGATCACCCACTACACCCGGATCCTGCGCTACATCAAGCCCGACTTCGTACACGTCTTCGTGGCTGGCAAGATCGTTCAGGAGGGTGGGCCGGAGCTGGCCGAGCAGCTCGAAGCCGAGGGCTACGAGCGATACGTGGCCACCCGCGTCTGACCCGACGGGAGAGAAGAACGATGACGTTCGACGTGGCCCGGGTCCGTGCCGACTTCCCGATCCTGGATCGGGAGATCAACGGTCACCCGCTGGTGTACCTGGACAGCGCCAACACCTCGCAGAAACCGGTGCAGGTGCTCGACGCGGTGCGCGAGCACAGCGCGCGGCACAACGGCAACGTGTCCAGGTCGGTGCACACGCTCGGCACCGAGGCCACCACGGCGTACGAGGGTGCCCGTGCGAAGATCGCGGCCTTCCTCAACGCCGGAACCCCCGACGAGATCGTCTTCACCAAGAACTCGACGGAGGCGCTCAACCTCGTCGCGCACTCGGCCGGGCAGTACCTCAAGCTCGGCCCCGGCGACGAGATCGTGATCTCCGAGATGGAGCACCACTCGAACATCGTGCCGTGGCAGTTGCTGTGCGAGCGGACCGGCGCCACGCTGCGCTGGTTCGGGGTGACCGAGGATGGCCGGCTCGACGAGTCGAACCTGGACGAACTGGTCAACGAGCGCACCAGGCTGATCTCCGTGGTGCACATGTCGAACGTGCTCGGCACGATCAACGACGTGTCCCGGATCGTCGCGCGGGCCCGGCACGTGGGCGCGCTGGTGATGCTGGACAGCTCGCAGTCGGTGCCGCACCTGCCGGTCGACGTGCGGGCGCTCGGGGTCGACTTCATCGCGTTCACCGGGCACAAGATGCTCGGGCCGACCGGGATCGGGGTGCTCTGGGGGCGGTACTCGCTGCTCGCCCAGATGCCGCCGTTCCTCGGGGGCGGCTCGATGATCGAGACGGTCTCGATGGGCGGCACCACGTATGCGGCCCCGCCGGCCCGCTTCGAGGCGGGCACGCCGCCGATCACCGAGGCGATCGGACTGGGCGCCGCGGTGGACTATCTCACTGCGCTGGGCATGGCCGAGATCCACGAGCACGAGCAAGACATCACCTCGTACGCGTTGAAGACGCTGACCGACGTGCCGGGTGTCCGGATCTTCGGGCCGGCCACGCCGGAGGGGCGGGGCGGCACGGTGTCGTTCGCGGTCGACGGGGTACACCCGCACGACGTGGGGCAGATCCTGGATGCGCTCGGGGTGGAGGTGCGGGTGGGGCATCATTGCGCCAAGCCGACCTGTGCCCGGTTCGGGGTGCCGGCCATGACGCGGGCCTCGTTCTACCTCTACACGACGACGGAGGAGATCGACGCGCTGGCGCGCGGGCTGGACCAGGTGCGGAAGGTGTTCGGCTGATGCTCGAGGGCCTGTACCAGGAGATCATCCTGGACCATTACAAGAATCCGCACGGGCGGGGTTTGCGGTCGCCGTTCGACGGCGAGGCGCACCACGTGAACCCCACCTGCGGCGATGAGATCACGGTGCGGGTCCGCTCCAATTTTTCCGATATTTCGTACGATGGGCTGGGTTGTTCCATCAGCCAGGCGTCGGCTTCGGTGCTGCATGAGCTGCTGCTGGGGCGTACGGCCGCCGAGATCTCTTTGACTTACGACGCGTTCCTTTCTCTTATGCAGGGGCGCGGCCAGGTGGAGCCGGACGAGGACGTGCTCGGCGACGGAGTAGCCTTCGCCGGGGTCGCGAAGTTCCCGGCCCGGGTGAAATGTGCGCTGCTGCCGTGGATGGCGTTCAAGGACGCCGCGGCGCGCGCCGGTGTGGACGTGGGCGTCAGCCCGGAGGTGAGAGCATGACTGACAAGAGCCTCGACGAGACCCCCGCGTGGTTGGCCGAGGAACGGGCGGCTGCGGCGGAGGCCGGTACGCCGGTGGATACCTCCAAGTTGCCAGAGGTGTCGGCGCCGGCGTCTGTTACTTCAACTGATCCGGCCGAATCGGCCTCGGCCGTTCCGGCCTCCTCCGGGAAGAAGGCGTCGGTTGCCGACGTCGAGGAGGCGATGAAGGATGTCGTCGACCCCGAGCTCGGCATCAACGTGGTCGACCTCGGTCTGGTCTACGGCACCTACGTCGACGACGACAACATCGCCACCCTCGACATGACGCTGACCTCGGCGGCCTGCCCGCTGACCGACGTGATCGAGGACCAGACCCGCTCGGCGCTCACCACCGGCCCGGGCGGCGGTCTGGTCGACGACTTCCGGATCAACTGGGTGTGGCTGCCGCCGTGGGGCCCCGACAAGATCACGGACGACGGGCGCGAGCAGTTGCGGGCGCTCGGCTTTAATGTCTGAATCCTGTCGTACCCCGGTGATACAAACCGGGTATGAGCGATACACCCGACTTTGATCAACTCCTGACCCTGGTCGACGAGCGGTCCGCGGCGTTGCGTGACGCCGCGGCCGTCGCGGCGGATCTCGACGGCCGGGTGCCCGGCTGCCCCGACTGGGACCTGCGCGACCTCGTCGCCCACCTCGGCAAGGTGCAACGGTTCTGGGCGCTGAACGTCGAACGCGCCGATCCGTCCGGCCCGCCGACACCCGAGCAGCGCGGCGACCTCGAGCCGCACGGTGACCTGCTGGAGTGGTCGGCCGAGTCGACCGCCCTGCTGCTGGCCGCGCTGCGTGCGGCCGGTCCCGACCGGCCCGCATGGACCTGGTGGGGTGCTTCCTCGGCCCCGCTGACCGCCGGCGCGATCGCCCGCCACCAGATGCAGGAGGCGGCCGTGCACGCGCGCGACGCCCAGGAGACGATCGGCAAGGCCGAGCCGCTCCCGGCCGCGGTCGCGGTCGACGCAGTGGCCGAGTTCATCACGGTCGGCCTCGGCTCGATGGGCGCCTGGCCGCACCGCCCGGCCCGCATCGTGTTCACCGCGATCGAGGGCCCGGCCTGGACGCTCGACCTGTCACCCGACGGCGCCCGGCTCAACCCCGCGGCCGGCGGCGAGCCGGTGGCGACGGTGCACGGCTCGGCCAGCGATCTGGTGCTGGCGCTCTACAACCGGGTCCCGTTCGACACGCTCCGCGTCGACGGCGACCGCTCGGTGCTGGCCGAGTTGCAGGGGTGGAGCGACACCGAGTGAGTCAGGTCGGCAGGTGGTCGATGGCGTTGTAGCGGACCAGTTCGAGCCTTCCGTCCCGCTCGACGAACTGGGAGATCGACGCGTTGCGGACGGTGCCCTCGGCGCGTTCCATGGCGATGACCTGGTCCCAGGTGAGCTGCTCGATGACGGCCCGCATCATCAACACGACGGCGTCGTGGGCGACCACCACGACCCGTTCGCCGGCGTGCTCCCGGTGCAGGTCGTCCAGGAACGAGCCGAGCCGCACCTCGATGTCCGCGAACGACTCACCGCCCGGCGGCACGTACCGGTATTCGCCGGCCTCGGAGCGCCGGGCGGCCTCATCCGGATACCGTTGCGCGACCGCGGCCAGGGTGAGCAGCTCGAGGTCGCCCATCAGCCGGTCGACCAGCCGGTCGTCCGTGGTGGGCGCGGGCAGGGCGAGCCCCGACGAGGAGGCGGCGATCTGCCAGGTCTCGCGCGCCCGCAGATAGGGCGACGTGATGACGACCTGCGGCAGTTGCTCCGCCGGCAGCGTCGTCAGCCAGGCACCGACCGCCGCGGCCTGCTCCTCACCGAGTTCGGTGAGCGGCACCTCGGCATCCCGCCCGCTGATCGCCGCCTCAAGCAGCCCTTCGGCATTGGCCGCCGGAAACGCCACGTTGGCCAGACTCTGTCCATGCCGGACCAATATCAGCTCGGCCACCACACTCATGATCCGAGCCTATCCGCCCGCCCGCCAAACGCAGCCGCTGCCCGCGCCGCCCGCTGCCCGCGGTGGCCGCTGCCCGCGCCGCCCGCTGCGCCAGGTCGACCGCCGAAATTCGCTGGCCCCCGCCCGCTCCCCGCCGCCATGATGGCGCCGTGACCACGCCGAGCATCTTCCGCGCCGCCCCTGTCGCCGCCCCCGAGCGGGCCACGCGACAGCAGCGCGGCGCCACCGGAACGGCGGTCCGTCAGCAGCCGTCATGAGCCCGGCGTTCCTGGCCGGCGTGGTCGCCGGCTATGGGGTGGCCGTGCCCGTGGGCGCCATCGGAGTCCTGATCGCGGGCCTGAGTGCGCGCACCTCCTTGCGGGTGGGCGCCGCCGCGGGCATGGGCGCCGCGACCGCGGACGGGATCTACGCGCTGATCGCGGTGGCCGGCGGAGCCGCCGTGGCCGGCCTGATCGCCCCGGTGGCCACCCCGCTGCGCTGGCTGGCCGCGGCCGTCCTGCTGGTACTGGCCGCGGTGACCGCTCGGAGCGCCTTCCGAACTCCGGACGCCGCCCGCCCTGAGCGCCCCACCACAGCGCTGCGCGCCTACCTGGGGATTCTGGGCCTGACCCTGCTCAACCCGGCCACCGTGATCTATTTCGCCGCCCTGGTCCTGGGCGGCGCCGGCGAGGGAGGCGGCGCCTGGTTCGTGGCGGGCGCGTTTCTGGCCTCGGCAAGCTGGCAACTGCTGGTGGCGGGTGGCGGCTCCCTGATCGGCCGCCTGTTGACCGGCCCCCGAGGCCGGATGGTCACCGCCCTGGTCTCCAGCGCGGTGATAGCCGTCCTGGCCATCCACATCCTGGCGTGACACCAACGCCGACGACCGCCGGCCCTACCATCCACAGTTGCCGATGCGGAGCACCATCGCAGCCTTGTCGTCCCGTGAGGCGGCAGCCGCCGGGCACGAAGGACAGGTGAGTGGTGGCCACCGGAGAACCTATCCGATAAATAGTGCTTTAGCCGGATGCCGAGGGGTCGCGAGGGCCAGATATTGGCGAACTACGGTCATCGCCGAACTGTCATCGCCGAACAGCAGATCGATAGCATCGCGTCGCGGACAAGCGCCAGCGGTGGACGTGGGCCGGAAGCCGATCGCCACCGCCACGCGGCTAAACGCCCTGGTCTGTTTCGCCGCAGGGATCGCGCAGGCCCGGCCGCCACGGGACGGCGCTGCGAGCGGTCGCGCTCGGCTTGGCCGCCAAGGCCTGGACGAGCACCAGTACTGCCGGGCGGGACTGCCGACCGGTACGAACCGGTCGGCAAGCTTGACATCGCGGCTCCACCGCACCATGCAGAAGACTCACCCGGGGTGAATGCGAAGGTCCGCCCGGCCGCCTCGGGGAGGTCAGCGGGGCTCGGGGCGGATGACTTTCGGAGCGTTGTAGTCCGCATTGTCTAGGACGACGGTGGCTCGGGACTGGGGGCTGCACGCGGCGAAGTACAAGCGCTGGGCCTGCACGTAGCGGCGCAGTGATGGGTCTGACGGGTCGGGGGCGCAGCCGTCTCGGAGGGACATGCGGCGTGCCGTTTCGGTGAAAGGGACCTCCAGGAAGACGGAGAAATCCCAGGCGCCGGCCAACTCGTCTCGGTGCAGGAACAGGCCGTCGACCAGCAGGATGGCCTCCGGTGTTGCGGTCTGCAGCGGTGGGGTCAGGACGGCGTCGGTGGTCAGGTCGTGGGCGGCGGGGCGGTAGTGCCGGGAACCGCCCGGGGCGAACGGCGTCAACACGTCGGTGCGGAAGCGGGCGTAGTTGAAGCTGTCCAGCCAGAAGCCCTCGGGCGAGTCGCGGCCGCGGCGGTAGCGGATTTCGCGCACGTGGTGGAAGTCGTCTAGAGAGATCCGGACCACCACATCGCCGCGGGCGCGCAACGACTCGGCAAGGCGGTCGGCGAACACCGTCTTGCCGGCGCCGTCGGGGCCGTCGATCGCCACCCGGGCTCCCGCGGCTATGTGATCGAGGATGACTTTCACAGGTGTTTGGTGGCCTCTCGGACGGAGAGCGGCGACAACGTCGTGCCGGCTACGAACTCGCGTACCGCCGAGGGGTCGGTGCGGGCGTACTGGCGCAGCGCCCAGCCGATCGCCTTGCGTACGAAGAAATCTTGGTGTTTTGCCTGGTGGGTGCAGTATGCGAAGAGGCGGTCGGTGTCGGTCTGGTCGGCGTAGTGGAGTTGGTGCAGGATCGCGGTGCGGACCAGCCACATGTTGTCGTGGCGGGACCAGGCGTCGATCTCGGGCAAAAGCGAGGGATGGCGGCGCACGAGGTCGCCGACGAATCGGGTGGCCAGCGGGTCGACGGTGTCCCACCAGGATTTGGTGGTGATCAGAGTGCGGGCGTTTTCCAGGAAGCCGGCGCTCGCGACGCGTTGGTGTTTGCGCAGGTAGTCGCAGGCGAAGTAGTGGAATTCGCGCTGCGGGCGGGACCAGCAGGCGTCCGCGATCTGGGCCAGCTCCGGTGCGGTGGGTGCGGGCAGGCCGGCCATCGCGGTGCGGGCCAGGCTGCGCAGCGCCGGCGACGGGACGCCGAAGAACGGGAACTGGCCGCGCATGTAGGCCGCCATGGCCTCGGCTCGCACCGGGTCGCGGGTGGTCGAGAAGCCGCTGTCGAGCCGCGCCAGCAGGAGGGCCGGCAGGTCTGTCACACCCGGCATCCTGCCACCGTAGTCTGACAAGAATGGGTGAGCGCGCGGCGGCGGGCGGCGGGAAATGGGTGGATGTCGCCCCGGAACGGCTGCCTCGGTGGCTGGAAAACTTCGTGACCCGGCACGGGGCGTACCGCGAAGAGGGGTTGACCTTGATCGCGGCGGACGGTGCCTCGGCGGAGTGGCAGACGCCGCCGGGTGGCGAGCCGGCCGGCACGATGGCCGAGTTGATCCGCGTCGCTCAGGAGCCGCGGCGGCTGGGGTTGCTGCTGGCGCGCAAGGGTGCGGTCGCGGTGGGGATCGCGGACGGCGCCGAGCTCGTGGTGTCCAAGGTGGACACGCACTATGTGCAGGGGCGGACGGCGGCGGGTGGCTGGTCCCAGCAGCGCTTCGCGCGCCGCCGGGACAATCAGGCCAAAGCGGCTGCTGCCGATGGTGCCGGCATTGTGGGGCGCCTTCTTCTTTCGGAGGTACGTACGCTCGCCGCCCTCATCACCGGCGGCGACCGTTCCGCGGTCGACGCGATCCTGTCATCGCCCACCCTGGCGCCGCTGGGCCGGCTGCGCTCGGAACGTTTCCTGGACGTGCCCGAGCCCCGGCATGCGGTGCTGGTGTCCGCGGTGGCCGGGGCCCGGGCGGTGTCGGTGCTGGTGCGGGAGCCATGATCAGCCCGCGCCTCGATTAGCCGGCACTGCTGACCGCGCCGGGGGCGAAGGTGTCGCAGGAGTCGGGGCTGCCGGACTTGTAGCCGACGCTGAACCACTTCTGCCGGTCGGCGGCGGTGCCGTGGGTGAACTCCTCGGGGTTGACCGGGTTGCCGCTGCGCTTCTGGAGCACGTCGTCGCCGATCTTGCCGGCGGTGTCGATGCCCTCGTTGATGTCCTGGACGGTCAGGCTCTTGAAGATCTGCTGGCCGTTGTCGGACTTGGTGTCGGTCGCCGCCTTGGCCCAGGTCCCGGCGTAGCAGTCGGCCTGGAGTTCCAGCTTGACCGACAGCAGGTTCTGCTCCGCCTTGCTGGCGCCCTGCTGGGCCTTGCGCATCTTGGCCTCGGTGCCGACCAGGTCCTGCATGCGGTGGCCGTACTCATGGGCGAGCACGTACGGCTGGGCGAACTGGCCCGGCGCGTCGAGCTGCTTGGCGAGGACCTCGTAGAAGGTCAGGTCGATGTACACCTGGTCGTCCGCGGGGCAGTAGAACGGTCCGACCCCGCTGTCCGCGGCGCCGCACGCCGTGCGTACCCCCTGAGAGAAAAAGACGGTCTTGGCCGGGGTGTACTCGCGGCCGAAGTATTGCGGGGTGGCCTTCTCCCAGTAGTCCTGGATCGAGTTGACATACAGCGTGTTGCGGCAGTCCAACTGGTCGAGGGCGGACTCCTTGTTGCTGCATTTCTGCTGAAGGCTGGTGTTGTCGCCGGTCTGTTCACCGCCGTCGCCGCCGAGGGTGTTCACGCCGAAATAACCGCCGGCCACGGCAAGCACCAGGAAAATGATGACGCCGACGATTCCGCCGCCGCCGATGGGGATCGGCAGGCCGCCGATGCCGCCACCGCCGCCGCCCGAGCCGCGCCGATCGTCGATCTGACTGGTGTCGATGTCAGCGTTCTCGTTGAGTTCCATGTCATCCTCACTCAAGGCCACGAGCCCACGTGTCCCGGGCGGATACCCGATGATCTTGATCGTTAATCGATTGGGAGGCAGAGGCGAGTGCCCGGTAGTATGGCGACGTGCTGCTCTGCGAAGGCTGACCTGCCCCGCGCCGACCACTAGTTGGCCGGCGCTTTCGTGTGCCCGGAGTCAGCCCTTCTTCCTCGAGAGCGAGCGAGCAATCATGATCACCGCCACCGGACTCGAACTGCGCGCGGGTTCCCGGATCCTGCTGTCCCCGGTCACGCTGCGGGTGCAGCCGGGCGACCGGATCGGCCTGGTCGGCCGTAACGGTGCCGGCAAGACCACCACCCTCAAGGTTCTGGCCGGCGAAGGTCAGCCGTACGCGGGCGCGGTCGACCGCACCAGTGAGGTGGGTTACCTTCCGCAGGATCCGCGTACCGGCGACCTGAACGTCACCGGACGGGACCGGGTGCTGTCCGCCCGCGGCCTCGACGCCATCCTCGCCGAGATGCAGAAGCTCGAGATCGAGCTGGAGGAGAGCGCTGACGACCGGCTGGTGCGCCGGTACGGCCACCTGGAGGACCAGTTCGCCGCGCTCGGCGGGTATGCGGCCGAGGCCGAGGCCGCCCGGATCTGCGCCAACCTGGGCCTGCCCGACCGGGCGCTGGCCCAGACCATCGGCACCCTGTCCGGCGGTCAGCGCCGCCGGATCGAGCTGGCCCGCATCCTGTTCGCCGACTCCGGGCAGAACGGCAAGGGCATCCTGCTGCTCGACGAGCCCACCAACCACCTCGACCAGGACTCGATCACCTGGCTGCGCGGCTACATGGCGCAGCACAAGGGCGGCCTCGTGGTGATCAGCCACGACGTGGAACTGCTCGACGCCGCGGTCAACAAGGTCTGGTATCTCGACGCCAACCGTTCGGTGGTCGACATCTACAACGTCGGCTGGAAGAAATACCTGGAACAGCGCGAGACCGACGAGCGCCGGCGCCGCCGGGAGCGGGCCAACGCGGAGAAGAAGGCCGGCGCGCTGATGGCGCAGGCCGACAAGATGCGGGCCAAGGCGACCAAGACGGTGGCCGCGCAGAACATGGCCCGGCGCGCGGAAAAGCTGCTGAGCGGCCTGGAAGAGGTACGGGCCTCGGACAAGGTCGCCAAGGTGCGCTTCCCGAACCCGGTGTCGTGCGGCAAGACCCCGCTCACCGCGACCGGGCTCTCCAAGTCGTACGGGAGCCTGGAGATCTTCACGGACGTCGACGTGGCGGTGGACCGCGGCTCGCGGGTTGCCATCCTCGGCCTCAACGGCGCCGGCAAGACCACCCTGCTGCGCATCCTCGGCGGTCTGCTCGACGCGGACACCGGCGAGGTGCGCCCGGGGCACGGCCTGCGGCTGGGTTACTACGCCCAGGAGCACGAGACGCTGGACGTGGACCGGACCGTGCTGGAGCACATGCGCAGCGCCGCATCCGAGCAGACCGACACCGAGTTGCGCAAGATTCTCGGCGCGTTCCTGTTCAGCGGCGACGACGTGGACAAGCCGGCCGGCGTGTTGTCCGGCGGCGAGAAGACCCGGCTGGCCCTGGCCACGCTGGTCTGCTCGGGCGCCAACGTGCTGCTGCTCGACGAGCCCACCAACAACCTCGACCCGATCAGCCGCGAGCAGGTGCTGGACGCGATCGCCAACTACCCGGGCGCGATCGTGCTGGTCACCCACGATGCGGGCGCCGTGCAGGCGCTCAAGCCGGACCGGGCGATCCTGCTGCCGGACGGCGACGAGGACGCCTGGAGCGACGATCTGCTGGAGCTCGTGGAGTTGGCCTGATCGATCGTCAGTTGTCAACTGGTGCCCACACAGACAGTGCGACGTTCGGGCGTTTGCGGTCAGGTCGGACAGCGCTCCGGGCGCCCCGAATCTGGCACGCCAGCGACCGGAGCGGTGCGTGTTGATCGCATCGACGGTGCGTCATATCCCGCGGACGAGTGCCCTCGATCGAGTGTTTCCGCAGGTGATCGATGGTCTTGGGGCGAGGTGCCAGACTACCTACCGGGTGGTCGGAATTGCTGTCGCCCTAACGTCAGTTAACTGTCTGACATTGATGCCCGTGGTCACGGTCAAGTTCCTGACAGTGATAAATGGGCACGCTCGCTAAGCCTGGATACCTAGCGCATGATCGTTGGAGGCGGTCTAATAGGTGGGACCGTATCGAACCGCACAGTCTGGGACGTGAGGATTCAACATGGCAGCCACGGGCACAGCCACCAGCACTGAGAAGGGTCGCCGAATCGTCGGCAGCGAGCGCCAGTCACTAGCGAAGGATCTGGTCAAGCGTTACACCTCTGGCGAGAGCATTAGGGCGCTCGCGGCCTCGACCGGACGCTCCTACGGATTCGTGCACCGCGTGCTCACCGAGTCGGGCGTGCAGCTCCGCCAGCGCGGCGGCGCCCGCCGGCGCAAGAAGGCGTGACGCCGGACAACGCCGAGCCCGACCTCGCCGTTCCTGCCGATGAGGCAGGTGTTCGCTACGACCTGGACGGGCCGGTCGCAACGGTGACGTTGTGCCGGCCCGAGGTTCTCAATGCGCAGACTCCGGCGATGTGGGACGAGCTCAGGAACATTTCCCGGAAATTGCCGGGAGACGTGCGAGTCGTCATTGTCCGTGGCGAGGGACGTGCCTTTTCTGCGGGCCTGGATCTGTCAGTCGCGCGCGGTGCCGGCGATTCTTCGCTGGCCGTACTCGCGCAGTTGTCACCGGCCGAGTGCGCGGATCGGATTGCCAGCTTCCAGTCGGCGTTCACCTGGTTGCGTAACCCCTCCCTGGTCACGATCGCCGCGGTGCAGGGGCACGCGATCGGCGCCGGTTTCCAGCTCGCCCTCAACTGTGACATGCGGATCCTCACCGAGGACGCGAGATTCTCGATGGCCGAAGTGACGCTCGGGCTCGTCCCCGATCTGGGCGGCACCAAACGGCTCACCGAACTGGTCGGCCCGTCCCGCGCCCTGGAGATCTGCGTAACCGGGCGCCGCCTCCACGCCGACGAGGCGGAACGCATCGGGCTGGCCACCGCAGTGGTCGCAGCCGGTGACCTGTCCGGCTCGGTCGCCGACCTGACCGCGGCCGTGCTGGCCGCCGACGCCGGTGCGGTCGCCGAGATCAAGGCCCTGCTCGCCGGTGCACCCCAGCGCACGTACGCCGAACAGGATCGTGCCGAGCGTGAGGCGCAGACCCGCCGGGTCCGTGAGCTGCTCGGACCGGGGGAGTAAAAGCAGCCCGCCCAAAGTTGTCGTACCCCGCAGGCAGACTTCACTGCGGAGGTGACACATGGGCCCGTCGATGCCCTCGTGGAGCGTGCTCCGCTCGATCCAAAACGAGGAACAGGTCACCCGGCACCGGCTCAGCCGCGGCACGACCAGACGCATCGTGCGCTTCGCGCAGCCGTACCGGCGCGACATCGCGGTGTTCCTGCTGACCGTCGTGCTGGCGGCCGGCATCGGGGTGGCCACGCCCCTGCTCGCCGGCGACGTGGTCAACGCCATCATCGGCGGCGGCCCAGACGCCGGCAGCATGGTGGTGCGGCTGGCGCTGGCCATCGCCGGGCTGGCGGTCGCCGACGCGCTGCTCTCGCTGTGCCAGCGGTGGTATTCGGCCCGCATCGGCGAGGGCATCATCCTCGACCTGCGCACCCGGGTGTACGACCACGTCCAACGGATGCCGCTGCAGTTCTTCACCCGCACCCAGACGGGTGCCCTGGTGAGCCGGCTCAACAACGACGTGATGGGTGCGCAGCGGGCGTTCACGTCGACGCTCTCCGGGGTGGTCAGCAACGTCATCCAGCTGGTGCTGACGGCGGCGGTGATGTTCACGCTGTCCTGGCAGATCACCGCGCTGTCGCTGGCCATGCTGCCGGTGTTCATCGTGCCCGCCCGGCGGGTCGGCAAGCGGCTCGCCGAGATCACCCGCGAGTCGTACAACCTCGACGCCAAGATGAACGCGACCATGACCGAGCGCTTCAACGTGTCCGGCGCGCTGCTGGTCAAGCTGTTCGGCCGGCCCGACGCCGAGGCGGCCCGGTTCGGCGAGCGGGCCGAGCGGGTTCGCGACATCGGGGTTCAGCAAGCCATGTATTCGCGCACGTTCTTCGTGGCGATGCTGCTGGTGGCGTCGCTGGCGCAGGCCCTGACCTACGGCCTCGGCGGCTGGCTGGCGGTCACCGGCAGCGTCACCGCGGGCACGGTGGTCACGCTGGCGTTGTTGCTCACCCGGCTGTACGGCCCGCTGACCGCGCTGAGCAACGTGCGGGTCGACGTGATGAGCGCGCTGGTCTCGTTCGACCGGGTCTTCGAGGTGCTCGACCTGTCGCCCGGCATCGAGGAGAAGCCGGACGCGGTCGACATCCCGGCCGGCTCCGGGCGCATCGAGTTCCGCGACGTGCACTTCCGCTATCCGAGCGCGGCCGACGTCTCGCTGGCGACCCTCGAGGACGTGACAGCGCTCGACCGCACCGAGGGCGCGCCGGTGCTCAAGGGCGTCGACTTCACGGTCGAGCCGGGTCAGATGGTCGCGCTGGTGGGCCCGTCCGGCGCCGGCAAGTCGACCACGTCGATGCTGATCTCCCGGGTCTACGACGTCACCGAGGGCGGCGTCCTGGTCGGCGGGGTCGACGTCCGCGACGCCACCCTGTCCTCGCTGCGCGACACGATCGGCGTGGTCACCCAGGACTCACACCTGTTCCACGAGACCATCGCCGACAATCTCCGCTACGCCCAGCCCACCGCCACCGACGACGACATCTGGCAGGCGCTGACCGGTGCCCAGATCGCCGACCTGGTGCGTGCCCTCCCCGACGGCCTCGACACGGTCGTGGGCGAGCGCGGTTACCGTTTCTCCGGCGGCGAGAAACAGCGCCTGGCGATAGCCCGGCTGCTGCTCAAACACCCGTCGATCGTGATCCTGGACGAGGCCACGGCCCACCTGGACAGCGAGTCCGAGGCCGCCGTCCAGCGAGCCCTGACCACCGCCCTGGAGGGCCGCACGGCCCTGGTCATAGCCCACCGCCTGGCCACCGTCCGCGACGCCGACCTGATCCTGGTCCTCGACGGCGGCCGCATCGTCGAGCGAGGCCGCCACCCCGACCTGGTAGCCGCCGGCGGCCTGTACGCCGAGCTGTACCGCACCCAGTTCGCCGTCGAGCCCACCCCGGAGCCGGCCCCTTACCGAGAGGAGGTAGAGATAATCACGGTCCCGTCAAGACCACTCGACCCCTGACGGCAGAGATCCACCACCCGCCCGCCTGGCGGCTCGGTCGCCCTAGCTCGGTCGCGCGGCCGCCCACCCGCCCGGCTGTGCGGTTGCCCGGCCGTCCACCCGCCCGGCTGTGCGGTTGCCCGGCCGTCCACCCGCCCGGCTGTGCGGTTGCCTGGCCACCGACGCGCCCGGCTGCGGGGTTGCGCGGCCGTCCACGCGCCTGGCTGCGCGGTTGCCTGGCTGCGCGGTTGGCTGGCTGCGCGGTTGCCTGGTGCGGCCGCCCGGCTGGTCAATCGCGCTGCCGTTGGAGGGGCCCGGCGGATGCCCTCGCTAGGTGGTGGTTCGCGGAGGGGCGGCGTTCCCCCACCACCAGGGGGTGGCGCCTGGCGGCGGCTTGTGGTGGCGGCGAGGCAATCCCTTGCGTTGCAGGTCGCGTTGGGGCGGGGTCACCCGGTGCGCGATCTTGTGCTCTAACCCCGCCATGGCGAGTCTTCTTGGCGCGGTGGAGTCGGTCAGGTCCCACCCGGTAGTGCGACGCTCGTCCAGGCCTTTTGCCGCAAACGTCCCCGCTGGCGCTCGTCCGCGACGCGATGTTGTTGATCTGCTGTTCGGGGATGACCGTAGATCGCCAAGACCTGGGCGCGGCGGCACATCGGCGTCCGGTTAAAGCGGCAATTGTTGGAAATGTGCCCGGTGGGCTGCCGCATCGCGGGACGGCAGGGTCAAGGGCTGGGATGGTGGTCCGGCGTTGGCGACTGTTCGGGCGCGGCAGTGCCGGGATCTGACATATCGCTCCATCGACGACGGTGTGAGACCGTCACGCGATCGCTGGCGGACATCAGCACGCCTCGATCTGCGTCAAGGTTTGTGGGAGGTCTGCGGTTTATCTGGATCTTGGCGGAGCGGCCACCGTTTCGGGTCGTGACGGCGCCAAGGTCATGCCGGGGGCGCCGCTATGTGGGTGGCGGCTCGCTGGCGGGGTGGGTCAGGGGGTGGGTTCTGGTTTGCGGCCGGTCAGGGAGAGCAGGCGGTCGAAGAGGGTGGCATCGGGGGCGGCGTCGGTGGGGGTGGCGAAGACTCCCATCTGGCGGGCCTGGGGGGCCATTTTCTCGGCCAGTGGGTGCATGGCGGCTACGGCGTCGGGGTCGGGGGTGTAGGGCTGGCCGGTGGCCTGGGCCAGGTCCCAGCCGTGCACGGTCAGGTCCAGCAGGACCAGGCCGGCTACCGCCTCCTGGGGTAGGCCCATGCCGGGGGAGACGCCCGCCAACGTCGCCGGGTCGGACCACGCCTTGGCCAGCGTCTCGGTTTCGGTGGCGAAGCGGGAGCGCCAGTCGCCTACCAGGGCGTCGGGGGTGGTGGCGAAGTCGGCGGGGGTGCGGGTGGCCAGGGCCTGGAAGTTCACGACGACCTGGAAGAGGTGGTTCAGCAGGTCGCGTACCTGGAACTTGTCGCAGGGCGTGGGGTCGCCCAGCTGGGCGTCGTCGATGCCCTGTACCACCGAGATGGTCCGCGCGGCCGCGGCCGTCATCAGCTCGCTGATCCTGGTCGTCGTCATGACCGGACACCGTAGCGGAGTCGCCGGTGCGGGCCGGGATGACTCGCGCGGGCGGGTGGGTGCTGACCACGGCGATCGTGGTGCAGACGCTGGACAGCCCCCGGCTCGTCGAGATCGACGTCATCGCGGCGGCGTGATCCGGGTCAGGAGCGCGGGAACCCAGTGCGGGCCGTAGCGCTCCTGCAGGTCGGGGCGCTGCCAGTCGGTGCCGGTTACGGTCCGGCGGCAGAGCGGGGTGTCGCAGGCGCACGGCAGGACGAATCCGGGCTCGGCGGTGCTGGTGGCGTAGTCGTTGGTCAGTTCCTCGCCGGCGGCGATGTCGCGGCGGGCGGCCAGGTCGTACGGGCCGACCCACCAGAGGTTCGGGTCGCAGCTGTGGTTGCCGTAGCCGTTGGGGCGGCGCGGCGGCAGGACCAGATGCCGGTCGGCATCGACGGTGATGGTGTCGATGTAGGGCGGGTCGGGTCCCGGGCCGCGGGCTCGAACAAGTCGTGCAGTTCTGCGGTGGTGACCAGCCGGCCGCCCAGTCGGGAGACGACGGTGCCGGCGGGTATCGGGCGGCGGGCGAACAGACCCCGGCCGGCGATGGGGGACGGCCGCACCTCGGCGTCGGGGTGCAGCCAGCAGTCGGGTTCCGGCGGCGACGTCGGACCCGGCCGAGGCTGACGGTGGGCGGGCGGTCCCGGGCGATCTTTCATCGGGTGACCTCGTCGACTGCGGCCTCGCGGAGGCGGGCGAACTCCAGGGCCAGGCGGTCCAATTGGTAGGAGGCGTTGAGGCCGCTCGGGTTGGGGAGCACCCACACCGGAGTGTCGCCGATCGGGTCGGGCTGCGGGCCTACCCGGGCCTTCGGGTGGCCGAAGGCGGTGCGGTAGGCGGTCACACCCAGCACGGCCAGGAAGCGCGGGCGCCAACGGTCGACCAGGGCGCGGAGGATGCGGCCGCCGTCGATCAGTTCGGCGGGGGAGAGTTCGTCGGCGCGGGCGGTGGCCCGGGCCACGACGTTGGTGATGCCCAGGCCGGCGGTGGGGAGTACGGCCTGCTCGGAGGGATGCAGCAGGCGGTCGGTGAAGCCGGCGCGGTGCAGTGCGGGCCAGAAACGATTGCCGGGGCGGGCGAAGTGGTGGCCGGTGGCCGCCGAGTAGAGGCTCGGGTTGATGCCGGAGAACAGCACCCGCAGGTCCGGGCCGAGCACGTCGGGGATGGTGCGCCCGGCGGCGGCCGCGACCTCGGCGGGCGTGGGCTTGCGCATCGAACGAGCGTAGCCAGCTCCGCCGATCCCGCCGCTAGCAGTTCGTGCCGGCCAGTGGGAGGTTGGCGCCTACGGCCAGGAACTGCATGCCCTCGGGGGTGGCGCCGGCCGCTCGGTACTTGAGGCCCCGGGGCAGCTGGGGCATCGGCATCGTCTCGGCGGGGGACACGGCCATCGGGACGCGGCCAATCACGGTCTGGGACTGGCCCAGGGCCGGCAGTTCGACCTCGGCCGGCTGGATGGTCAGCAGGTTGCCCTGTACGGAGACGTCGGCGTAGACCGTGGCGGGGGTGGTGCCGGTGGTGGAGACCATGTCGGTGCGCAGGAGCAGGCGGCCGGACTCGTTGCCGCCGATTATCTGCAGGTCTGGTCGGTCTGCGGTGAAACGGCGCAGGTCGGGGTAGGACACCTGGGCGAACAGGGTGACCGAGTCGGCAAGCGGGCGGTCGTCGGAGAGTCGGACCTTCGTGGCTCTCGCCTCGATGTGGGTGACGGTGCCGCCGGCCAGGGGGACCGTGTCGGCTTCGATCTCCACCAGGGTCAGTTCGCCGAAGGCCAGCTGGTCGAGGATGGGGAAGCCGCCCGTGTCGACCTCGATGGGGCCGCTTGCGCCGGTGGCGCAGCGCAGGCGGTCGGCCAGCCGGCGTTCGACTGCGGACGCGGCGGCGCGGTCGGCCAGCACCAGCGCGACGACGATGGCCAGCGCCGCCGAGCCGAGGAGGACGGTACGGATGCGGGTCACTACCTGATGACATCAGGCCAGGCTGCGCACCAGTTGAGAGGAGGTTGAGAGTAAGCCGTAGAAGCGGCTGCACATAGGCTTCGGGGCATGGATGACAAGAGTGTGCTGAGCCGGATCAACGGCCTGGTCGACGAGGAGCATCAGCTGCGGCAGCAACTGAGCCGGGGCGAGATCTCCTCGGCGGAGGAACACGCCCGGCTCAAGGAGCTGGAGGAGGCGCTGGACCAGTGCTGGGACCTGCTGCGCCGGCGCCGGGCGGCCCGTGATGCGGGGCACAACCCGGACGCCGAGCAGGCCCACAGCGTCGGCGAGGTCGAGGGCTACCTGCAGTGATGCCGCACCGGCCGCGGCCGCCGCGTGCTGGGCGGCCGCGGGCCGGGGGCGCCGGCCCGCCGTCTCACTTGAGCCCCGCTTCGTAGAGCAGGCGTTCCAGCAGGTCGTCCGCGTTGACCGGCAGGCCGCGCTGGACAAACCAGGCGGCCACGTTGCGCACGTCGCGGGCGATGAAGTCGGCACCCTGCGGGTTGCCGATCACATCGACCACCTGCGGCAGGTCGATCAGCACCAGCTTGCCGTCCTGCACCAGGGTGTTGTACGGCGACAGGTCGCCGTGCGCCACCTGCGCGCGGGCCAGCACGGACAGCGCATCGGTCATCTGCTGCCACAGGTCGGCCAGGTCGGCGGTGTCCGAGCGGACCTGGGCGAGCCGCGGTGCGGCCTCACCGGTCTCCCAGTCGCCGATGAACTCGAGCATCAGTTCGGTGCCGATGAGCTGCACCGGGTAGGGCACCCGGACCAGCCCGGTCTCGGCGCCGATCTGCCACAGCCGGCCGAGGGCGTCGAACTCGGCCGCCGCCCACTGCCCGGCGATCATCTGCTTGCCGAACGAACTGCGGTTGGCCATGGCCCGGTTTTCCCGGGACCGGCGGACCCGGCGGCCCTCGAGATAGCCGGCGTCGCGGTGGAACAGGCGGTGCTCGCCGTCCCGGTAGCGCTTCGCCGCCAGCAGGCTGTTTTTGCCGGTGTCGGGCACGTGCCGCCGGACCAGGAAGACGTCGGCTTCCTTGCCGGTTTTCAGGATGCCCAGTTCGGTGTCGACCGCGCCGTGCTCGGTGCGCACCCAGTCGGGACGGGGATCGGGGCCCTGCAGGGAGCCGTCCCAGGTCGACCAGTTGTCGCCGATGTCCGGCAGGTCGGGATCCTCGTGCAGGCGCGGCTCGAGCCGGCCCCGCTTCAGGAAGTCTGCGTCGTCGTCATCGAACTTGCGGCGGCCGCGGCGCATGGTTGCCGGGCCGAAAGCGTCGTGCTCTCGCACTGGAGGTGCTCCTCAGAAAATGAAGGGAAGGAAATTCGGACAGCAGCCATCGCAAAGACAGCCATGGAGTCCACCCCCTTCTTTCTCGATGCAGCAAGGCGCGCGGGCGGCGCATTGCTGCGGAACAGTGCGCGATCACTGTGCCCGGCCCCGGCCGGACGGCGCAACCTATTTACTGGGCTGCGGCCATGATGGCGGACAGGCCCTGGATCACGTTGCCCACCGTGCGGGTCGGCGCGAACCGGTTGTCCACCCACTCGCGGCCCCGGTGCAGCCACACACTGGGCAGGCCGAGCGCCGCCGCGCCGCCGATGTCGGCCTCGGGACTGTCGCCGACCACCCAGGCGCCGTTGAGCCGCATCCGCACCCGTTGCGCGGCCAGCGCGAAGATGCGCGGGTTGGGCTTGCTCACCCCGGCCTGCTCGGAGATCACCCAGTCCGCGACGTACCGGTCGAGGCCGGTGCGGCGGATCCGGCTGTCCTGCAGGCGCTCCTGTCCGTTGGTGACCACCACCGGCACCAGGCCGGCGTCGCCGGCAATCTGGAGCGCGCACCCGACCAGCGGATCAAGACGCTCGAACGCGAGCGGGCCCTCGTGCAGTTCCTCGTGGATGTCGATCGAGGGCGCGGACAACTGGTAACGGTCGCGGATCATGTCGGACAAATCCCAGCGGGACGTGAGGCCATCCGCGTCGACGGAGAGTAACCAGTCGAGATCTTCCTGTGGTGCCCCGATTTCGTCGAGGAACCCCTTTGCCCACAGCCTGAAGGCACCGCTGCGATCGAGCAGGGTGTCGTCGAGCGCCATCAGGACTAGGGGCACCCGCGCACTTTACGTGAGGCAGCACGGAAGCGAACAGTCCAGGACTGTTAACAACTTCCGGCCAGGATGGCGGATTTCGCATCATCCGGGCCGGGCCGGTTCGCGCCGTTGACAAGACGTACGTACGGATTGCAAGGGAAAGGCCCTGCGTGACACGATCCAGGGCGTGCCCAGAGTAAGCCAGGACCAGCTCGACGCTCGTCGCCACGAGATACTTGGCGCCGCGCGCGACTGCTTCGCCCGGTTCGGTTACGAGGGTGCCACCGTCCGGCGGCTCGAGGATGCAACCGGGCTGTCCCGGGGCGCAATTTTCCATCATTTTCGCGACAAGGAATCTCTGTTCCTCGCGGTTGCCGAGGACGACGCGGCCGCGATGGTCGAGACGGTGGCCCGCAACGGCCTGGTGCAGGTGATGCGCGACCTGCTGGACCGGGCCGGCGGCAGCGAGGGCGACACGGCCGGCTGGCTCGGCACCCAGCTCGAGGTGTCCCGCCGGCTGCGCACCGATCCGGCCTTCGCCAAGCGCTGGGCCGAGCGGTCCGCGGCCATCGCCGACGCCACCCGGGACCGGCTGGCCCGCCAGCGCGAGGCCGGTGTGCTGCGCGAGGACGTGCCGGTCGAGGTGCTCACCCAGTTCCTCGAACTGGCCTACGACGGCCTCGTCCTCCATCTGGCCACCGGGCGCCCAGCCGGTGAGCTGAGCCGGGTCCTCGATCTGGTCGAAGAAGCCGTTCGCCGCACCTGATCCCGCGGCGTTGCGGACGTCTGCACAATGAGGCCATGCAGGACACCTGGGGGATTCCCGGCCCGACCTTCATCGGCCTCTTCATCGGCGCGCTGGTGACCATCGCGGTGTGCGCCGCGATCCACCGCAGGGTCAGTTTCCGGGGCAACCGTGACGCCCGGGTCACCGACCTCGGGCCGCAGCAGGTCGCCTATCTCAACGGCGGCGACAAGCTGGCCATCTACGCCGCCGTGGGCGGCCTGCGCGCGGCCGAGGCGATCGGCACCGGGCCCGGTCACACGCTTACCCGGACCGGTCACCTGGCGGCGGGTGCGACCTCGCTCGACGCCGCCATCCACAACGCCGCGGGCCGGAACGTGCGGGCCCGCGAGCTCAAGGACGACATGTGGGTTAAGTCGGCCCTCGACGAACTGCGCACCGGCCTGGAACGTCGCGGCCTGGTGAACAGCCGGCAGACCATCAACGCGATCCGGCTCTGGGCGGTTCCGGCCGGCGTCCTGCTGCTGGTCGGCGTCGCCCGGCTGGCGGCCGGTATCGAGATGGACAAGCCGGTCGGCCTGCTCGTCCCGGCGTTGGCCTTCAACGGCGTGCTGGTGCTGGGCCTGCTGCTCACCGACCGGCGGGCCACCCGGGCGGCCCGCCGGGGACTGGCCGACCTGCGCAAGCAGAATGCCCACCTGGCGCCGAGCCAGTCGCCGTCCTACGGGACCTACGGGGTGACCAGCGCGGCGATGGGGGTGGCGCTGTTCGGCGGGGCGGCGCTCTATTCGATGGACCCGGCCTTCGCGGCCGAGGCCGAGATTCAGCGGGCCGCGGCAGCCGGCGGGGGAAGCAGCGGCAGTTCCTGCGGGGGCGGCAGCTCGTGCGGAGGCGGCGGCGGAGGCGGTGGAGGCGGCTGCGGCGGTGGCGGCGGCTGCGGTGGCTGAAAACCACGGCGACGGCGTCGGAGGGCGGCCCGCAAGCCAGGAGCACGGCGCCGGGATCGGGTGGCGGCCCGAAAGCCGGGCGCGCGGAGGTATGGCGGACTACGGCGTCGGGATCGGGTGGCGGCCCGAGATCGCCGGCGTCGTGGCTGGGCTCCCGGGGTTGCGTTTCGCCGAGGTGGTGGCCGAGTCGGTGCACGCGCACGGGGATCTCTCGGCCGGGCTGGCGGAACTGCTCGCCCGGGGGGTCGCGGTGGTGCCGCACGGGGTCCGCCTGTCGCTCGGCGGGGCCGAACCGGTCGAGCCGCATCGGGTCGAGCACCTGGCGGCGGTCGCCGGGAAGCTGGGGGCGCCGCTGGTGAGTGAACACATCGCGTTCGTCCGGGCCGGTGGGGTCGAGGTGGGGCATCTGCTGCCGTTGCCGCGCAGCCGGGAGGCGGTCGACGCGGTGGTCGCCAACGTCAAGCGCACCCAGGCGGAGCTGCCGGTGCCGCTGGCGCTGGAGCCGATCGCCGCGCTGTTCGACTGGCCGGACGACGAGTTGACCGAGGCCGACTTCATCACCGAGATCCTGGACCAGACCGGGGCGCTGCTGCTGCTCGACATCGCCAACGTCTACGCGAACGCCCGGAACCGGGGCGAGGACCCGCTCGCGCTGCTGGACCGGCTGCCGCTGGAGCGGGTCGCGTACGTGCACGTGGCGGGCGGGTCGGAGCATCAGGGGCTCTATCACGACACGCACACCGATGCGGTGCCGGTCGAGGTGCTCGACCTGGTGACGGCGCTGTGCGAGCGGCAGAGGCCGCCGGCGCTGATGCTGGAGCGGGACGGGGACTATCCGCCGGCGGCCGCGTTGCGGGCCGAGCTGGATGCGATCGCGGCGGCCTCCGGATATCCCGCGGTGACCTGAGATGACCGGGAACGACCACCGGGGTGACCCCCCGGGACAGCCCGGCAGCGAGGCGCGGAGCCTGGCCCACCGCCAAGCCGATCTGGTGCAGGCGTTGACGGCTGGAAAACGCGTACCTCCTGGTTTTGATGGTTTTCGGGTTGAGGCGGCGCGAGTGGCGCTGTTGCGCAAGCGAGCCGGTGAGGTCTCGCGGCAGTGGCCGTTGCTTGCCGCCGGGTTCGGTGGTGGGTGGAAGCGCGAGTTTGCGGCGTGGGCTGCGGCGCGCCCGACGCAGGGATCCTTGCGGGACGGCTGGGACTTCGCGCGGGAGCTGGCCGGTCGGGATGCGTTACCGGAGCTGGCGGGTGAGGAGCTCGCGGCGCGTGAGGCTTTGTGGCGATATGACGGTTCAAGCGCGCCCCGGCCGCGTCGTGGTCCGGCTGTGCGGGCGGCCGCCGGCGCCGTCGTGGTGCAGATCTTCGGGCGGGTACGCGTGCTGCGCCGCCCGTAGTATCGCGGGCATGGATCTCGGGCTCGACGGTCGCGTATACGTCCTCACCGGCGCCTCGAAAGGGCTGGGTCATGCCACCGCGGCGGCTCTGGTGGGTGATGGGGCAAAGGTCGTTATTTCCTCGCGGGACGCGGCCGGCGTGGCGGCGGCTGCGGCGGCACTCGGGGACGGCGCGGTCGGGGTGGCGGCCGATCTGAGCTCACCGGAGACGCCCGGGCGGTTGGTCGCGGAGGCGCGGGCGCGGTTCGGGCGGTTCGACGGGGCGCTGATCTCGGTGGGCGGGCCGGCTCCCGGGTCGGCCGGGTCGATGACCGACGAGCAGTGGCGCTCCGCTTTCGAGACGGTTTTTCTGGGTTCCGTGCGGGCGGCGCGCGAGTTTTCGGCCGCGCTGCCGGACGGGGGTGTGATCGCGCTCGTGCTGTCCACCACGGTGAAGACGCCGCTCAAGGGGCTGGGGCTGTCGAACGGGCTGCGGCCCGGGCTGGCGATGGCCACCAAGGACATGGCGGACGAGTGGGGGCCGCGCGGGATCCGGGTGGTCAGCCTGCTGCCGGGGCGGTTCCTGACCGATCGGAACGTGGAACTGTTCGCCTCGTCGGGAGATCCGGAGGCGGCTGCCGCGGCGGCAGCGGAGACGATTCCGCTGCGGCGTATCGGGGAACCGGCCGAATTTGGGCGGGTTGCGGCGTTTGTGCTGTCGCCGGCGGCCAGCTACATCAGCGGTAGTGCGCTGGCGGTGGACGGCGGGGCGATGCGGTCTTTGTAAGGGCTCGGACCGCACTAGATCATACGGCGCCGTACCCGCCACACCACCACACCGATCAGGACCGCCGCGACGGCGACGAACAGGGCCGCCTCGATGAACTGGAACGTCCAGAACCGGTCGGCCGGGTGGTAGACCCCGAACTGCTGGATGCCCTGCGCGTGCAGGAACTGGTTGAGGTTGGTGCCGGCCTGGTTGGCGGCGGCCTCCAGTTCGTAGTACTCGGTTGCGCTCAGCCTGCGCCCGGTGGCGGCTGCGTAGCCGTGTTCGATCACCCAGCTCCCCACCTGGTCTCTCGAGCCGCCGACGGGGACCGGCTCCATGGTGGTGAGCGGCGTGGCGTACGCGGGACGGGCCAACAGCGCCACCGTCATCCGGGCGGCGAGGAACGCCCCGAACGCGACGCCGAACGCGGGCAGGCTGCGCCGCAGGATCGCCCCGGCGGCGGTGGCGACGCCGAACGCGAACAGCGCGTACGCCACCGGAACAAGTCCCTCCAGGTCGAAGGCGTCGTACTGGAACCGCCCTTCCCACGCGTCGAACGGCTGACGGAACCAGGTGAGCACCGCGGTGAACATCCCGGTGAGCACGACGGTGACGCCGGCCAGTGCCGCGAGCTTGGCCGCCAGCCAGCGCATCCGCGGCACGGCCTGCGTCCAGGCGAGCTGCCAGGTGCCGTCTTCCAGTTCGCGCGCGAGCAGTGGCGCACCGAGGAACGCACCGACGACGACGGGGACCAGATAGAAGGCCGCCAGGAGGTTCTCGACGTACCCGTACTCCTCGTCGAGCCGGCGGAAGGACGCCGCGCAGGCCTCGTTGACACCGGCCTCTCCCGCACACCGGGCGGGACCGCCGGGGAACAGGTCGTGGGCCTGCGTGCCGAGCACGAGCAGGGCAATGCCGAACAGGCCGACAAGCAGACCCAGGACGCAGACCTCGGTCCGGTGCTGGCGCCAGATCAACCACGTCATACCGCCACCCCCGGTGTGACCGCGGCGCTCGGCTCGGACGGCCGGCGCAGGTACGCCAGCACCAGGTCCTCCAGCGAGACCGGCTGGGACTGCCACCCCGGCGCGGCCGGGATCGCGCCGTCACGTACCAGCAGGGTCGTGTGCCGGTCGCTGTGGACGGCCTCCACGACCGTGCCGGCCCGGTCGAGGTCGGTGGCCGTGCGCGGGCCGACGAGCAGCCGGTGCTCGGCGAGGAGGGTGTCGATGTCACCGGTGAGCGTGACCCGGCCGTCGTTGAGCACGACCAGGTGGTCGCAGACGCGCTCCAGCTCGTGCACGACGTGGGAGGAGAACAGGACGGTCACCCCGCCCTCGGCCACCGCGCCCATGAGGACCTGCAGGAACTCGTGCCGGGCGAGCGGGTCGAGGCTGGCCACCGGCTCGTCGAGGACAAGCAGGTCCGGCCGCTTCGCCAGGGCCAGAGCCAACGCGACCTGGGCCTGCTGCCCGCCGGAGAGCGTACCGGCCCTGCGGTCGAGCGGGATGCCCAGCTTCGCCAGCCGGCGCTCGGCCAGCCCGTGGTCGAACCGCAGGTTGCAGGCCCGGCCGAAGCGGAGCATCTCGGCGACGGTGAAGCGCTTGTACAGCGGGTGGTCCTGGGCCAGGAACCCGACCCGGGAAAGAGTTTGCGGGGTGCTGGCGGTGACGTCGTGGCCGAGGACCTCGACCGTGCCGGTGCTCGGTGCCAGCAACCCGACGACCAGGCGCAACAGCGTGGTTTTGCCCGCGCCGTTCGGCCCGACCAGGGCGATCACGCCGCCCGCCGGCAGGGCCAGGGTGCAGTCGCGCAGCGCCCAGCCCTTCCGGTACCGCTTGCCCACACCGTCGGTGCGCAGCGCGAACTCGGTCGCTGTCACGCCACGTCCTCATTCCTCGTCTGCTGGTGGACGGAAGTGAAAAGCGCGTTGACCGCCTGCTCGTCGAGGCCGGCCGCGTAGGCGCGGCGCAGCCAGGTCGCCAGGCCGCGGCGCAGCGACGTGTACGTCGATGCCGGCATCACGGCCGCCTGCTGTTCATTGACGAACGTGCCCTGGCCGGGCCGGCCGGTGACCAGGTTCTCCTGCTCCATCTGCCGGTACGCCTTGGCGACGGTGTTCGGATTGATCGCCAGGTCCTCGACCACCTCGCGGATGAGCGGGAGGCGGTCACCGGGTTGGAGAAAGCCCAGCAGCACCGCCTGGCGGACCTGCTGGACGAGTTGCAGGTACGGCGGCACGCCGGAGTGGGTGTCGAGCCGGAAGACGAACACGGTAGCCCCTTACTGCTTTCCTAGTACCATAGTAAAGCAGTAAGGAGCCGGTCAATTTCGAATCTGAGAAAGCGGAACGCCCCGCCCCCGGTCAGCTGCGGGGCGGGGCGTTCGCGGGTGGATCAGCTGTTCAGCATCTTGCGCAGGACGTACTGCAGGATGCCGCCGTGCCGGTAGTAGTCGGCCTCGCCGGGGGTGTCGATGCGCACGTCGGCGTCGAACTCGATGCCGGTGTCCGTGCGGACCTTGACGGTGCTCGGGACCTCGCCGTCGTTGAGAGCCGTCACGCCGGTGATCGTGAAGGTCTCGGTGCCGGTGAGCTCGAGCGAGTCGGCGTTGGTCTTGGGCGGGAACTGGAGCGGGAGCACGCCCATGCCGATCAGGTTGGAGCGGTGGATGCGCTCGTAGCTCTCGGCGATGACGGCGCGGACGCCGAGCAGCATGGTGCCCTTCGCGGCCCAGTCGCGGGACGAGCCGGAGCCATACTCCTTGCCGGCCAGGATGACCAGCGGGATGCCGGCCTCCTGGTAGGCCACCGAGGCGTCGTAGATCGTCGACTGGTCGCCGGTCAGATGGTTGACCGTGAAGCCGCCCTCGACGCCGGGCACCAGCTGGTTGCGCAGCCGGATGTTGGCGAACGTGCCGCGGATCATGACCTCGTGGTTGCCGCGGCGGGAGCCGTAGCTGTTGAACTCGTGGCGCGGGACGCCGTGCTCGGCCAGGTATTTGCCGGCCGGGGAGTCCGGCTTGATCGAGCTGGCCGGGGAGATGTGGTCGGTGGTGACCGAGTCGCCCAGCTTGGCCAGCACGCGAGCGCCGGAGATGTCGCCGACCGCGGTCGGCTCGGCGGCCATGCCCTCGAAGTACGGGGGCTTGCGGACGTAGGTCGACTCCTCGGACCACTCGAAGGTCTTGCCCTCGGGCGTGGGCAGCGACTGCCACTTCTCGTCGCCGGCGAAGACGTCCTGGTACGCGGTGCTGAAGCCGGTCGCGCCGATGGCCACCGCGATGACGTCGTCGATCTCCTTGGCGCTCGGCCAGATGTCGTTGAGGTAGACCGGCTGGCCGTCCGAGCCGGTGCCGAGCGGCTCCGACGTGATGTCCAGGTCCATGGTGCCGGCCAGCGCGTACGCGACCACCAGCGGCGGCGACGCCAGGTAGTTCATCTTGACGTCGGGGTTGATCCGGCCCTCGAAGTTCCGGTTTCCGGACAGCACGCTGACCGCGGTGAGGTCGTGCTCGTTGATCGCCGCGGAGATCGCCTCGGGCAGCGGGCCGGAGTTGCCGATGCAGGTGGTGCAGCCGTAGCCGACCAGGTTGAAGCCGAGCTTGTCGAGGTACGGCGTGAGGCCGGCCCGGTCGTAGTAGTCCATGACGACCTTGGAGCCGGGCGCCAGGGTGGTCTTGACCCAGGGCTTGCGGGTCAGGCCGCGCTCGACGGCGTTGCGGGCCAGCAGGGCCGCACCGATCATGACCTGCGGGTTGGACGTGTTGGTGCAGGACGTGATGGCGGCGATGACGACGGCGCCGTGGTCGAGCTCGAACTCGGTGCCGTCCTCGGCCGTCACCCGGGTGGGCTTGGAGGGGCGGCCGTTGGCGCCGCGGGCCGCGCTTTGCAGCGGTTTATGAGGTTTGTCCGCTTCATCCTCGATGCCGTTGGCCGGTGCGTCGGACGCCGGGAACGACTCCTCACTGGCCTCGTCCGCATGCCCGGTCACGTCCACATAGTTGGTCAGCGCGTCGCGGAACATCGGCTTGGCGGCGTTCAGCGGGACCCGGTCCTGCGGGCGCTTCGGGCCGGCCAGCGACGGGACGATCGTCGACAGGTCGAGCTCGAGCCGCTCCGAGAACGACGGCTCGGCGTCCGGGTCGAGCCAGAGGCCCTGGCGCTTCGCATACGCCTCGACCAGCGCCACCTGCTGCTCGCTGCGGCCGGTGAGCTTGAGGTATTTGATGGTCTCGTCGTCGATCGGGAAGATCGCCACGGTCGAGCCGTACTCCGGCGACATGTTGCCGATGGTGGCCCGGTTGGCCAGCGGAACCGCGCTCACGCCGGGACCGTAGAACTCGACGAACTTGCTGACCACGCCGTGCTCGCGGAGCATCTCGGTGATCGTGAGCACCAGGTCGGTGGCGGTGGTGCCGGCCGGCATCTCGCCGGACAGCTTGAAGCCGACCACCCGCGGGATCAGCATGCTGACCGGCTGGCCCAGCATGGCGGCTTCGGCCTCGATGCCGCCCACGCCCCAGCCCAGCACGCCCAGGCCGTTGACCATGGTGGTGTGCGAGTCGGTGCCGACGACGGTGTCCGGGTATGCCTGGCCGTTGCGTTCCATGATCGTCCGGGCCAGGTATTCGATGTTGACCTGGTGCACGATGCCGGTGCCGGGCGGGACGACCTTGAACTCGTTGAACGCGGTCTGGCCCCAGCGCAGGAACTGGTAGCGCTCGCGGTTGCGCTGGTATTCGAGCTCGACGTTGCGGGCGAAGGCGTCCTCGCGGCCGAACAGGTCGGCGATCACCGAGTGGTCGATGACCAGCTCGGCCGGCGCCAGCGGGTTGACCTTGGTGGGGTCGCCGCCCAGCTCCTTGACCGCCTCGCGCATGGTGGCCAGGTCGACCACGCAGGGCACGCCGGTGAAGTCCTGCATCAGGACCCGGGCCGGGGTGAACTGGATCTCGATGCTGGGGTCGGCGGTCTCGTCCCATCGGCCGAGGGCGCGGATGTGGTCGGCGGTGATGTTGGCGCCGTCCTCCGCGCGGAGCAAATTCTCCAGCAGGATCTTCAAGGAGTAGGGCAGGCGGTCGTGCCCCTCGACCTTGTCGATCGTGAATATCTCGTAGCTCGCGTCTGCGACGCGCAGCTCGCTCTTCGCACCAAAGGTGTCGAGGCTGGCCACGTCATCTCCTTCACACCCAGCGAATGGAACTCAAGTCTTCCGCACCGGTACGGATGCCTCCGGAGTTAGGTAGACCTAACTCTCGGTTCACGTCTTCCGTAAAACCGTACGTCCGTCTTGTAAGCCCGCGCAAGCCGGGTCAGGGTGTCGCGCGGATCTCGAATTCGTTGCTCTCCGTGTACCCGGGTTGGAGCTTTACGTCACCCGTGGCGGCCGACGGAAACAGGAACGCGACCCGCTTGTCGACGATGTCGTCGCGGAATCTGCCCAGGCGAACCGGGTCGGCGGTGGTCGCGTACCGGAGCCAGAGACTCCACGTGCCGGGTGCCAGGCCGGGGATCGTGACCCGGAAGGCGGGGCCGTCGGTGGTCACCGGGAGTTCCCGGACAATGTCGTCGTGCCGTGCCTCAAGCACCGGATTGTCGTAGTGGGCGCCGTGCAGGTGTCCGGTCAGGTGGATACCGTCGGTGTCCGCGTCGACGTCGCCGACCTCGGCGTACACGGGTTGGTCCCAGACCTTGACGCCGAGTTCGCCGGTCGGCGTGCGGTAGGGGAGTTGGATGCGCTGGCCGATCGGGCCGTCAAGCAGGTGGCGGGTGTCCCGGTTACCGGCGAGCAGGGGGTTCTTGTCCCTCTTTAATAGGAAATGTCCTGGCTTGACGTGATGCCATTCGACGTCGGCGGGCAGCGGTGTGGTGCCGTCCCAGTCCAGCGTCGGCTGGGTCACCGATCGCGTGGGGCCCAGAGCGGAGAGCGGCTTTCGGCGAAGCCAGGGCTTGCGCTTGTCCGATAATTCATGAAATAGGGTCTCGTACTGCTCCGCGATGGGGGCCGGGTCGTACCGCTCCGAGTTGGCCAGCGCGGCCGTCGCCATCCGGCGGCGCAGCTCGTCGTCGTTGATCAGCTGGAGCAGCGCGTCGCCCATCGCGTCCGGGTCGCCGACCGGCGTGAGCAGGCCGTCCTCGCCGTGCTTGAGGATCTCGCCCGGTCCGTGCGGCGCGTCCGTGCTGACCACCGGCACACCGCAGCGCATCGCCTCGACCAGCGTCATCCCGAACGGCTCCCGGTCGGAGGCCACCGCGGCGATCGCGCCCTTGGCCCACTCCGGCTCGATCGGCGTGTAGCGGCCCGGCATCCGGACGTGGTTGTGCAGTCCCAGCTCGAGCACCAGCTTGCGGAGTGCGGGGGCCTCCTTGCCGTCGCCGTAGATGCGCAGCTGCCAGTCCGGGCGTTCGGCGACGACCTTTTCAAAAGCCTTGATGAGTACGTCGTAACGCTTGCTGGCGACGAGCCGGCCGGCCGCCACCACGAGTTTGGCCCGGCCGTGCGACGGCGGGATGCCGGGTGCCGGGATGCCGTTCGGGATGTGCAGCAGGCGGGTGCGGCGCAGGCGCAGGTGCTGCCGGTAGTCCTCGGCGTCGCGGGCGGACACCGTGACGAACGCGTCCAGCTCCCTGATGTGCCGCGGCATCAGCTCGCGCAGCGCCTTGCGGTGCTGATCGCGGACCAGGTGCTCCTGACCGATCCGGACCAGGTGCCGGGGCGCGAAGCGGGACACGTACGCGATCAGGCCGGGCCGGGTGGCGATCACCACGTCGGCCTCGGTGCCGCGCAGGTAACGGCGATAGCGTTCCTCGACGTAGCGGTCGTAGTCGGAGGAGCGGAAGTCGGATCTCGGATAGACCCGGGCCGGTTTGCCGCGGCCGGACGCGTCCTGGTCGTACTCCGGATGGGCCGGCCGGCTCTCGGTCAGCGACATGATCCGGATCGCCGGGTCGACCGCCATCTGCGGCACGTCGCGCCGCCGGACCGTGCTGAGCACCTCGATGTCGTGTCCGCGGGCGGCCAGCGCGGCGCCCAGGTTGAACGTCGTCTTGATGGTGCCGCCGACGCCGAACGCATCGTTCAAGAGGAAAAGCACCTTCATGCCGATTCGCGGAGCCTTCCCGGTTCGCTACAGGGCTGAGGCCCGCCAGGTTAGCCGGAACCGGCCACCGGTGTTTACCCCGCTGTCCTCCAGGGCACTCCGCGGACCGTGCAGGCATCCACCTCTCTTGCCGACCTGACCGAGTTCTTCGATCGCTACGGCGCGGCCCTGACCACCGGAGACGTCGCGGCGGTCGCCGGGTGCTACGCCCTGCCGGGAATGGTCGTGGCCGACTCGTACAGCTTCACATTTGCGTCACCCGCAGCGGTGGCGCTGTCCTTCCTGGGCGCCGCGCCGGCCTACCGGGAGCAGCAGATCGTGGCGGCGCACGCGCAACTGCTCGACGTGCAGCAGTTGTCGCCGGCGCTGACCATCGTGGCCGTCGAGTGGGAGTACCTGGACGCGTCCGGGAACGCGCTGACCGGTGACCGGTACCGGTACGTGCTGCGATCGGACGCCGGCGGGCCGCGAATCACGACGGTAATCGCGACGGACTGAAAACCGTCGTACCCAGGTGCGACCATCAGCCGGTGACTCTGGAGATCGCCGCACCGCCCGTCCACTGGCTGATCGTGCACTACGCCCGTCCCGACGGGGCCTACCGATCCTGGGCGGTGCACGCCTGGGGTGACGTCGAGCCCGGCCAGGGCGACGGCTATCCGGGCGGCATGCCGTTCGCGGGCGAGGACCCCGACGGCCGGTTCGCCTGGGTGCGGCTCACCCCGGGCGCCCGCAAGGTGGGTTTCCTGCTGGTCGACCGTGACGGCGTCAAGGACGTGGCCGACGACCGCTACGTCGACCCCACCGAGACCCCCGAGATCTGGCTCCGCCCGGGCGACCCGGAGATCTACACCGCTCCGCCCTCGGCCGCGTCCACCGAGCCCGGCTTCGCCGTGATCCACTACCGGCGCCCGTACGGCGATTACGACGGCTGGGGACTGCACGCCTGGGAGGGCACGCTGACCCGCCCCGACTGGCGCCGGCCCCTCGCGCCCGCCGGGTTCGACGAGTTCGGGGCCGTCTTCCGGGTGCCGGTCCGGCCCGACGCCATCGGCCTGCGCTACGTGCTGCACCACGGCGACCACAAAGACCTGCCCGACGACCAGCGACTCGACCTGACCGCGGCACGCGAGGTCTGGCTGCTGGCCGGCACGGTGGCGCCGGTCCGCCCCGACCTGGGCACCCTGGGGCCCGAGCTCGACCCGGTCCGGGCGCTCGCGGTCTTCGTCGACCGCACCACGATCGCCCTGCCCGAGCCGGTGGCCCGCCGCACGGTCTCGTTCGCGCTGGTCGCGGCGCCGGACGGCGGAGTGGTCCGGGAGGGCAACCTGCTCACCGGCGAGCACACCACGGTGCCGCTCATCCCGCGCCCCGGCGGCCTGTTCCAGGCGCAGGGCCGCCGCTTCCCGCACCTGCGCGACTATCGGGCGCTGTCGGTGCGCGAGTTGGGCGACGCGGCGCTCGGTGACCTGCTGCGCGGTCAGCTGCTGGTGGCCGGGTTCGACGAGGCCGGGCAGATCACGGTCCTGACCGGGGTGCAGCTGGCCGGCGTGCTCGACGACCTCTATGCCGAGGCCGCCGACGCCGAACTCGGGCCGGTGTTCGCCGAGGGTGGGCCGCGGCTGTCGGTGTGGGCGCCGACGGCCCGCACGGTCCGGCTCGAGCTCAGCAAGGCACCCGGCGAGCGGGCACAGTTGCTGCCGATGGAGCGCGACGCGGTCACCGGCGTCTGGTCGGTGACCGGCAAGCGCGCCTGGCTGGGCCGGTACTACCGGTACCGGGTCGAGGTGTGGCACCCGCACGCCCAGCGCGTCGTCACCAGCAGCGTCACGGATCCGTATGCGTCCGCCGTCGGGGTCGACTCCACGCACGGTCTGCTGGCCGACCTGGCCGACCCCCGGCTTGCCCCGGCCGGCTGGGACACGCTGGCCAAGCCGCCGCCGGTGGCACCGGCCCGCATGCAGATCGCCGAGGTGTCGATCCGCGAGTTCTCGATCCGCGACACCTCGCTGCTGCCGGCCGAGCGGGGCACCTACGCGGCCTTCACCCGGCCCGAGGCGGCCAGCATGCGCCACCTGCGGTCGCTCGCCGACGCCGGGCTCACCCACCTGCACCTGCTGCCCGCGTTCGACTTCGCCACCGTGCCCGACCGCCGTGCCGACCAGGCCGTTCCGGCGTGCGACCTGGCCACGCTGCCGCCCGATTCCACGCAACAGCAGGAGGCCGTACGCGAGATCGCGGACCGGGACGGGTTCAACTGGGGTTACGACCCGCTGCACTACACGGTGCCCGAGGGCAGTTTCGCGCTCGACCCGTCCGGGGCGTCCCGCATCCTGGAGTTCCGCCGGATGGTGGCGGCCCTCAACGAGGCCGGGCTGCGGGTGGTCATGGATGTGGTCTACAACCACGCCGTGGAGGACGGCCTCGACCGGCACAGCGTGCTCGACCGGATCGTGCCCGGTTACTACCACCGCCTGCTCGCCGACGGCACCACGGCCCGGTCCACCTGCTGCGCCAACACGGCACCCGAGCACATGATGATGAGCAAGCTGGTGATCGACTCGGTGCTCACCTGGGCCCGGGACTACAAGATCGACGGCTTCCGGTTCGACCTGATGGGGCACCACCCGCGGGCCAACATCCTCGAGGTCCGGGCCGCCCTCGACCGGCTCTCGCCCGAGGGCCGCGACATCTGCCTCTACGGCGAGGGGTGGAACTTCGGCGAGGTGGCCGACGACGCCCGGTTCACCCAGGCCACCCAGACCAACATGGCCGGTACGGGGATCGGCACGTTCAACGACCGGCTGCGCGACGCGGCCCGCGGCGGCAGTTCGTTCGGCGACCCGACGATCCAGGGCTTCGCCAGCGGCCTGGGTGCGGCCACCCCGCTCACGGTCCACGACCACATCAAGGTGGGCCTGGCCGGCGGCCTGGCGGCCTACCGCTTCGTCACCCACATCGGCGACGAACGCAGCGGCAGCGAGATCCACTACCACGGCGGCCCGAGCGGCTACGCCCACGCGCCCGGCGAGACGGTCAACTACGTCGACGCCCACGACAACGAGATCCTGTACGACGCACTGGCCTTCAAGCTTCCGCAGTCCACCACCCCCGCCGACCGCGCACGCATGCAGATCCTGGCCCTGGCCCTGGTCGTCCTGAGCCAGGGCACCGGTTTCATCGCCCTGGGCAGCGAACGCCTGCGCTCCAAGTCCCTCGACCGCAACTCGTTCGACTCGGGCGACTGGTTCAACCAGATCCGCTGGGACCCGGCCGAGGGCAACGGCTTCGGCGTCGGCCTGCCACCCGCCCCCGACAACGAGGACAAGTGGCCGTGGGCCCGCCCGCTGCTGGCCGACCCGGCCCTGGTGCCCACACCCGCATTGATCGACCAGACCGCCGAGCGCTACCGCGAACTACTCCGCATCCGCCGCGCGTCCCCCGTCTTCGGCCTCCCCACCACCGAAGAGGTCCAGCGCCGCGTCGCGTTCCCCCTGGGCGGCCCCCACGAATCCCCCGGCGTGATCGTGATGTGCCTCGACGCCACCGGCATAGACAAGCGCTGGCAACACTTCGCGGTCGTCTTCAACGCCACCGAGCACGCCACCACCCAGACGATCGGCGCGCCCGCCACCCCCTTCCGGCTGCACCCCGACCTGAAGGCCGACCCACTCCTCCGATCAGCCACCGCCGACAACGGCCGCCTGCACGTGCCACCTCGCTCGGTCGCAGTCTTCGTAGCCCCCGCGTAGCCCGGCTTTCGCCATTGTCCGTTTGCGTGGGTTATGCGCGGCGATCGCTGCGGGCGCGCTCCACACACGGCGCGCCTCTTCTCCTGCCGCCGGGCACCGCCACCGCATGCCGGGATCGGCTGGCCGCATTGTGGGCCTGTCCTGGAAGGTGGACGATCGTTCCACTCGCCGAGACACCGGCCGGAACAAAAGCCACGTAACAACCTAAGGCCGCGCCACCGATAGATCGGGGCGAGTTTCTGTTCGACCGGAACACCAATTCTTCAAGATCGCTGCCCGTCGCCACCACCCGCTAGACGGCGGCGGGTGTCGGCTCGCTGTGGCGTTCGCCGGCTGCGCGTCAATCAAATGGCGAAAGACGAGGTGTCGCTAGTGGCAAAGCCGCCCGCGGCCGGGTGGGCGTCGGGGCTGCGCGTGGGTCCACCGCTGGGCTGGGTGGGTGCGGTGCTGCGCTACATTGCGCGGCGTGCGTGGGATGCGGCTTGGTCTGAGCGGAATCGTCGTGGCGGCGCTCGGCGCGGGGTGCACCGCGCCGGCGGAGAAGCCGGCGAGTCCTACCTGGAACGGGCCCTCGGAGGCTGCCTCGGCGCCGCCGTTCGTGGAGCCTGCCGCCTACAGCTACGTCCTGACCCGGGGTTGTGACCCGGCCGCACCGGTGGCGCGCTACCGGGCGACCGTTCGGGACGGCGTGGTGGTCACGTCGGAGCGGCTGGATGCCGCCATCCGCGCATCGCCCAGTGACCCGCCGGTGGATCTCGGGCCGATCGGTGGGGAGGACGGCGAGGAGATCGAGGTGCCGGCCCTGGGCCAGCTCCTGCAGATCGCCGAGACCGCTTCGGAGGACGGTGGCGCGGTGACCACCACGTTCGATGCGAAGGATGGTCACCCCGTCACTGTTGTCGTCGACGTCGAGGAGCCGGAGTGCTTCTCTGTTTCCGAATATCGCCCCGGCTAGCCGGGCAGGCGGGGGCCGGCCTCTCGCTGGGACGCCATCCACGCCTCGACCTCGGCGGCCGAGCGGGGCAGGCCGGCCGACAGGTTGCGGCAGCCGTCGGCGGTGACCAGGACGTCGTCCTCGATGCGGACGCCGACGCCGCGTAGTTCGGCCGGTACGAGTTCGTCTTCGGGCTGGAAGTACAGGCCGGGCTCGACCGTCAGCACGTAACCCTCGGCCAGCTGGCCGTCGCGGTAGTTTTCGTTGCGGGCGTTCGAGCAGTCGTGCACGTCGATGCCGAGCATGTGGCCGAAGCCGTGCAGCGTCCAGCGCCGGTAGACCGTGCTGTCGTCGCTCATCGCCTCGTCGACGCTCACCGGGAGTAGACCCAGGTCGTGCAGGCCCTCGGCGAGCACCCGCATGCAGGTCTTGTGGATGTCGCGGTAGGCCACGCCGGGCCGGATCGCGTCGATGCCGGCCTGCTGCGACGCGTACACGATGTCGTAGACCTGGCGTTGCAGCGGCGTGAACGTGCCGCTCACCGGCACCGTGCGGGTGATGTCGGCGGTGTACAGGTTGTGGCCCTCGACGCCCATGTCCATGAGCAGCAGCTCGCCGGGCTTGGTCACGCCGGTGTTGCGCACCCAGTGCAGGATCGTCGCGTGTGCACCGGCGCCCACGATCGAGCCGTAGCCCACGTCGTTGCCGTCGTGCCGCGCGCGCAGCCCGAACACGCCCTCGAGCAGTCGCTCCTTGACCCCACGGTCGGGCGGCAGCACCCGGGCCACGTCCTCGAATCCGGACACGGTCGCATCGATCGCGGCCTGCAGCTGGGCGATCTCCCACTCGTCCTTGACCAGTTTCAGCTCGGAGAGCACCCATGCCAGCTCGCGGTCGCGGGGCTTGTCGCGGTCGGGCTCGTAGGCCAGGACGGCGCGGTCGACCTTGGCGTCCAGCCCGCGCAGCACCCGGGTGCGCCCCGGCGCCGACCCGGCCAGCGCCGGCCCGAGCTGTCCCAGCGGAGCCGTCTCGACGCCCAGCTCGGTCGACTTTTCGGCGAGCGTGTGCGTGCGCCCCACCCACAGCTCGCCGTTGCGGCTCCGGAAGAACGCGTCGGTCTCCTTGGAGTTGCGCTGATGCGTGTAGAGGATCGCGTCGTGCCCGGAGGCGGTCGGTCGCAGCACCAGCACGCTGTCGGGGTCGCGGTCGCCGGTCAGGTAGAAGAAGTCACTCCCCGGCCGGAACGGATAGTCGGTGTCGTTGGCCCGGACTTTTTCGTTGCCGCTGGGGATGATCAGCGTCTCGCCCGAAAACGCCTCGGACAGCGCGGCCCGCCGCTTGGCGTAGTTGGGCACCTCGGCCAGCGGCGCCACGGCAACCGGCTCGTCGCCCCACCCGCCACGCATGAACTGCAGGAACGCCTCCGGGAAGTCGGGGTCGTGCGACTCCGTCTTGGCGGGGGTCCCGCTCTGCTCAGCCATGGTCTGCCTCCGATCGTGGTTCGGTTCCCGACGTTACCGCCAACCTCCGACAAGATGCAGACGCGCCCATCGCGCGGCTTCCGCGTCGCCCCGCCGCACTCTCACCGATCCTGGTTACTCGACCACCGCTCGCGGTCGCTGCAGCGCCTCAGGTCGACAAGATCGGCGCCGAGAGCGGGCGGGGAGCTGGCCGGCCGGTCGGGGTCAGGCGCCGGGCAGGGTGAGGCAGGCGGCTCGGGAGCCTGCCTTGCCGGCCTCGCCGGGCCCGGTCTGGGTCTGCTCGGCGTGCAGGATCAGGGCGCGGGGCGGGTTCGACGGCGGGAAATCCCAGCCGTGCATGCTCAGTGCGGCGCCCACGCCGGTGCCGTCGGCGGTGAAGTCGAGCCAGACCTCGTTCTTCGGGTTGGCGTAGATCGGGTTGACCGACGGCGGCTTCGGGTCCTGGTGGTGCTGGTAGTGCGGGCCGGCCTCGTCCGGGATTCCGGTGCACGGCTTGGTGTGCAGGTGGGCGCCGTAGGCGCGACTCGGGATCAGGCCTCCCGCCTGCAAGCGCACCTCCGTCCCGTACGGCAGATCGGTGATGGTGAGCGTGGCGGTCGCACCTGGCGGAACCACCGCGGGGTCGTAGGTGATCGCCGGGGCGCCGGGCCGGTAGGGCAGGAACGTGCCGGACGCGACGGTGCTGGGCGGGATCTCCGCCGAGGGGGTGGGTGACGGGCTCGCCGAGCGGTAGATGGTCCACGCGGACGCGTTGGTGACCAGGGCGGACGGCGCTCCGGACTCGATCGCGTTCGTGCAGCCGGCGAGCAGGACCAGGGGCGCGGCCAGCGCCAGTGCACGAATCCTCATGGTCAAATTGTCTCAAATACCGGCGAAGTGGGCGGGTACTGGCGCGAAAAGGGTGCCGGGCGGAAGGCTGAAGGGGTCAGCGGAGCGCGGAAGGGGCGTCGGGTTATGGGCTATGCGGTGGTGCTCGGTGAGGCGCTGGTCGACCTGCTCGAGGCCGACCTGGGCGGAGAACTGATCTATCGGCAGGCGATCGGTGGCGGGCCGCTCAACGTGGCGGTGGGTGCCACCCGGCTGGGCGGCGAGGTGCAGTACGTCGGATCGCTGAGCGACGACGTCCTCGGCGACCGGCTGGCCGCGTTCCTGCGCAAGGCCGGCGTCGGGATCCGTGGTGCCACCCGGGTGCCGGTGCCGACCACGCTCGCGGTCACCACGTTCGAGGGGGCCGAGCCGACCTTCACGTTCTACGGCGAGCCGCCGTCGTACGCGCTCCTGGAATCGGACGACCTGGACGACCGGATGGTCGGGGACGCCTCGGTCCTCTACGCCGGCTCGATCAGCCTGCTGCGGGAGCCGTTCCGGTCCGCGGCCCGCAAGGCCTGGCGGGTCCGCGGCCCGATCCGGGTGTTCGACCCCAACGTGCGTCCCACCCTGCTGCCGGACGGCGGCTCGGTCACCGCCCTGCGCGACCTGGTCGAGGAGTTCTTCGCGACCGCCGACCTGGTCAAGCTCAGCTCCGCGGACGCGGCCGTGCTCTACGGCGGCGCCGACCCGGACCAGGCCGCCGATCAGATCCGCGGCCTGGGCGCCCGCGCGGTCGTGGTGACCTGCGGGGCCCTGGGCGCGTACGTCTCGGCCGCGGACGGCGGCTCGATGCTGCCGGCGCCCTCGGTGGCCGCGGTGGACGCCACCGGCGCCGGCGACTCGGTGATGGCCGCGCTGATCCGCCGGCTGCTGGCCGACGGGTTCCCGGCCGACCTGGCCGGCTGGCACCGGAATGTCCGGTTCGCGCTGGCGGTGGCCGGGCTGGTGTGCGAGCGGCCGGGCGGTGCGACCGCGATGCCGACGAACGACGAGCTCACCGCTCGGTGGGGCGCTCTGCTGTGAACATCTTCTCGATGAAGCGCTGACGGTCGAGGATCACCCGCTCCACCCGCACCTCGGCCACCAGGTCCTCGCCGTCGCGGATCACGACCTCGAAGAGCAGCCTGCGCCCGTCCACTTTGGCGAGCGTGGCGAGTGCCGTGACGCGGCGGCCGAGCGGCGTGGGAGCCCGGTGCTCCACCTCGGCGCGGGTGCCCACGGTGGTGATCCCGCCCGGCATCTGGCGGGCCGTGGCGGCGACGGTGGCGGCCTCGGCGAGCGCGAGCACCCGCGGCGTGCCGAGGACCGGCACGTCGCCCGAGCCGAGGGCCTGGGCGGTGTCGGCGTCGGTGACGGTCAACTCCACCCGGGCGGTCAGGCCGGGTGCGAACTCGGGAAGCTCCATCCCCTGAGCTTAAGACCGCGCGGACGCCGCGTTACGGGCCAGCCGAGCCCGTTCCGCCAATTGTTCGGCCAGCGCCCACGCCTCGGCCAGATCACGGTCGCGGGCCTGGCCGGACCGGCCGCCGGCGGTGTCCGCGTACACCGTCGCCAGTCCCAGCCGCCGTTGCAGCGGGCCCTGCACCACCCGGACGCTCTGCAGCCGCGCGTACGGGACCACGCTCATCTCCCTGGTCAGCAGCCCCCACCGGGAGATGAACACCTCGGGCGTCAACCCCGCGCCGTAGTACCGCAGCGCGAACGGATGCAGCCAGCGGGCCCGGGCCGGCGGCGGTGAGGTCGCCAGCTGGGCGAGGTCGGTGCCGGGCAGCACCTCCCAGACCAGGGTCCGCGCGGTGGCGAAGTCGCCCACCGGGAGCAGCCGGTCGGAGCGCTTGCTGTCCGAGCCGGGTTCGCCCGCGAAGCCGGCCACGTCCAGCCGCAGATGCATCCAGCCGCGCGGGCGCCACAGCAGCGGCCAGGTGATGGTGACCGTCTGCACCCGGTGCAGCGGCACCACCTGGCTGCGCGTCTCGAGCAGCCCGTACCGCACCATGAGCCGGCCCTCGGGGTCGCGGGCCAGCCGGAAGTCCCAGTCCTGCAGCACCCGGCGGATCGGCTGCAGCAGCACGCCGGCCATCGCCGTGAACGTGCTGGCGATGCCGATGAAGGTCCACTCGGCCTCCAGCACGAACTGCATGATCACGAACGCCAGGCCGATCGGCAGGAAGATCGCCTGCGGCGTGAGCAGCTGGCTCACCAGCAGGTCGTGGTTGCTGACCCGGAAGAGCGGGCGTTCCATGGGTGGCGCCGGGACTTCCGGTTCCGCTTCATTCGAAACCGAGGGCAACACCGAGGGGGTACGCCCGGCGAGCGCCAGAAGCCTTTCCCGAAGGGCGGCCGCATCCCGGACCGTCAGATACGCCAGCGGCGCCTCGGTCTTGCCGCCGCCGACCACCTCGAGGCGGAGTTCGGCCAGGCCGGTGAGCTGGGCCAGCAGCGGGCGGCGCAGTTCGACGGCCTGCAGGCGTTCCAGGGGGATGGCCCGGTTGCGGCGCCAGAGCAGGCCGTCCGAGATGCGCAGCTCGCGGCCCACCACGTGGTAGCCGGTGGTGAGCCAGCCGATCAGCGAGAACACCACCACGCCGACCGCCAGCACGAGCACCACGAGGGCGAACTTCTCGAAACCGACCTGGGACAGGGTCTGCCAGGACAGCGCGGCCACCACCACCGCGATGCTTTTCGCGCCGTGCAGGACCGGGCTGAGCGGGTGCAGCCTGCGGCGCGGCTCGTCCTGGACGGGCGGGGCGGCGGTCACAGGCCCTCGGCCCGGTCCTCGCCGAGGGCGGTCAACCGGTCGCGCAGCCGGGCCGCCTCGGCGGGCGGCAGGCCGGGGACCCGCGCGTCGCTGGCCGCCGCAGCGGTGTGCAACTGGACCGTGGCCAGGCCGAACGAGCGCTCCAGCGGGCCGGCCGTGACATCCACGTACTGCATTCGCGCGTACGGGACGATGGACAGCCGCCGGACCAGCAGGCCGTGCCGGACCAGCAGGTCGTGGTCGCGTTCGGCATAACCCCAGGCCCGCACGGCGCGCACGGTGATCACCGACCGCCAGGTCGCGTACGCGACCACCAGCGCCATCCCGGCCGGCCACATCCAGTACGGCTGCAGCGCCCAGCCGATGCCGAGGATCGCCAGCAGAACCGCCACCCAGATGGCCCGGGCGATGAGCTCCACTGTGATCAGCTTGGGCGACACCGGGCGCCACTCGACGGTGTCGGGCCACGGCTCCAGGGGGTCGATCTCGGCAGCGGACGGCTCGCTCACACCAGGAAGCCTAGGAGATCGCACCGAAGGGCGTCACTTCGCGCAGGAAACCACGGAGGTCGAGGAAGCCGCCGAGGGATTCGCGGTGGTCGTCACACGCGAGCCAGGTCTTGCGGTAGTCGGGAGTGTGCAGCTTCGGGTTGTTCCAGCGCAGGGCCCAGACCGCGGGCGCACGACAGCCCTTGGCGGAGCACTGCGGTGAAAGTTCCTCAACCATGCCCAAGAGCGTAGGCGCGGGAGAAGTTAGAGCGCCGGGCGACCACGGGGGAAGTCGCCCGGCGACGCCGTGAATGTTACACGGTTCACGGCGATGCGCATCCACCCGGCGTGGGTGCCCGATCCGGCGCATCGCGCAGAAAGATCGACACGACCGGGCCATGGTGACCGCCGGCGGCAGCGAGTTATGCGCACACTGCAAGCGCGTTTTCAGGTAGGACGTGTAAGTCTTGAGCGTCGGCACTCCGAGCCGGCGCGCCGAACAGGACCCGACGCCGTGGAGGACCGGTGGCTCAGCCGCTCACGCCCGAGACCGATACGACCAGCTCTGGTGGTGGTGCGCCGGTTCCGCCCGCGCAGGACGCCACCCAGCTCGAGCGGGCCATGTTCGAGGTCAAGCGGGTGATCGTCGGCCAGGACCGGATGGTCGAGCGCATGTTCGTGGCGCTGCTGGCCCGCGGGCACTGCCTGCTCGAGGGCGTCCCCGGCGTGGCCAAGACGCTCGCCGTGGAGACCCTGGCCAAGGTGGTCGGCGGCACGTTCTCCCGGGTGCAGTTCACCCCCGACCTGGTGCCCGCCGACATCGTCGGCACCCGGATCTACCGCCAGTCCAGCGAGAAGTTCGACGTCGAACTGGGCCCGGTGTTCGTCAACTTCCTGCTGGCCGACGAGATCAACCGGGCGCCGGCCAAGGTGCAGTCGGCCCTGCTCGAGGTGATGGCCGAGCACCAGGTGTCGATCGGCGGCCAGTCGCACGAGGTGCCCAACCCGTTCCTGGTGATGGCCACGCAGAACCCGATCGAGCAGGAGGGCGTCTACCCCCTGCCCGAGGCGCAGCGCGACCGCTTCCTCATGAAGATCCTGGTCGGCTACCCGACCGACGCCGAGGAACGCGAGATCGTCTACCGGATGGGCGTGAGCGCGCCCGAGCCCAAGCCGGTCTTCACCCCCGAGGACCTGCTCGGCCTCCAGCGCCGCGCCGACCAGGTGTTCGTGCACAACGCCCTGGTCGACTACACGGTCCGGCTGGTGCTGGCCACCCGGGCGCCGGCCCAGCACGGCATGGCCGACGTGGCCCAGCTGATCCAGTACGGCGCCAGCCCGCGCGCCTCGCTCGGCATCGTCCGGGCCACCCGGGCCCTGGCGCTGCTCCGCGGCCGCGACTACGCGCTGCCACAGGACCTGCAGGACATCGCCCCGGACATCCTGCGGCACCGGCTGGTGCTCAGCTACGACGCGCTGGCCGACGACATCCCGGCCGATCACGTGGTGGCCCGCATCATGCAGAGCGTCCCGATGCCGTCGGTGGCGTCCCGGCAGGGCGCCAACGGAAATCAGCCGGTGAGCGCCGCTCCGCAAGCGGGTGGGGCATGGCCGGGCCACCACTGAGCGCGTCGGCCACCGAGGGCGCGGCCCGCGCCGAGGCGGTGCTGGGCCGGCTCCAGCTGCTCGTCACCCGCAAGCTCGACGGGCTGCTCCAGGGCGACTACGTGGGCCTGCTGCCCGGCCCGGGCACCGAGGCGGGCGAGTCCCGCGAATACCGCCCCGGCGACGACGTGCGCCGGATGGACTGGCCGGTGACCGCCCGCACCACCCTGCCGCACGTCCGGCAGACTGTGGCCGACCGCGAGCTGGAGACCTGGCTGGCGATCGACCTGTCGGCCAGCCTCGACTTCGGCACCGCCCGCTGGCTCAAGCGCGACCTGGTGATCGCGGCCGCCACCGCGATGGCCCACCTGACCGTGCGCGGCGGCAACCGGATCGGCGCGGTCGTCGGCACCGGCTCGGGCGTACCCCCCAAATCCCGGAAGAAGACGGCGGGTGAGCCACTCACCCAGCCGATGGTGCGGATGCCGGCCCGGCCGGGCCGCAAGGAGGCCCAGGGTCTGCTGCGCGCGATCGCCCGCACCCAGATCCGCCCGGGCCGCACCGACCTGGGCGCCCTGATCGACGCGCTCAACCGGCCGCCTCGCCGCCGGGGCGTCGCCGTGGTCATCTCGGACTTCATGGCACCGGTCGACGACTGGGCCCGCCCGCTGCGCAAGCTGGGCGTCCGGCACGACGTGCTGGCCGTCGAGGTGGTCGATCCGCGCGAGCTGGAGCTGCCGGACGTGGGCGTGATCGAACTGGCCGACCCCGAGACCGGCATCCTGCACGAGGTACAGACCGCCGATGCCAAGCTGCGCACCCGCTACGCTCAAGCGGCGGCCGAGCAGCGTGGCGCCATCGCCCGTGCCCTGCGGGCGGGCGGCGCCGCCCACCTGCGCCTGCGCACCGACACCGACTGGTTGCTGGACGTGGTCCGCTTCGTGGCCGCCCAGCGACACGCACGCACCCGGGGGACCACCCGATGATTCGTTTCCTAGAACCGGCCTGGCTCTTCACGCTGCTGCCCGTGGCGGTGCTGGGCGGCGTCTACGTCTGGCGGCAGTTCCGGCGCCGCAACTACGCGATGCGCTTCACGAACGTCGACCTGCTGCGCTCGCTCGCGCCCAAGGGCCTGGGCTGGCGCCGGCACGTGTCGGCCGCCGCGCTGCTGCTGAGCCTGTTCATCCTCGGCACCGCGATGGCCCGGCCGTCGATCGACAAGGAAGAACCGCTCGAGCGGGCCACCGTGATGCTGGCCATCGACGTGTCGCTGTCGATGGAGGCCGACGACGTGGCGCCGAACCGGATCGAGGCGGCGCAGGAGGCGGCCAAGGCGTTCGTCAACGAGCTGCCGCCGACCTACAACCTGGGCCTGGTGTCGTTCGCGAAATCGGCCAACGTGCTGGTCTCGCCGACCAAGGACCGGTCCGCGGTGATCGCCGGCATCGACGGGCTCACCCTGGCCGAGGCGACCGCGACCGGCGAGGCGGTCTTCACCTCGCTGGACGCGATCCGCTCGGTGCCGGCCGACGGTGCCGACGGTGCGCCGCCGGCCCGGATCGTGCTGCTCTCCGACGGCTACCGCACGTCCGGCCGGTCGGTCGAGGACGCGGCCACCGCGGCCGGGCAGGCCAACGTGCCGGTGTCGACGATCGCGTTCGGCACCGACACCGGTGTGGTCGACATCCGCGGCCAGCTCCAGCGGGTGCCGGTCGACCGGTTGTCGCTGCAGCAGCTGGCCGAGCAGACCAAGGGCTACTTCTACGAGGCCGCCTCGGTGGGCGAGCTCAAGCAGGTGTACCAGGACATGGGCAGCTCGATCGGCTTCCGGATCGAGCCGCGCGAGGTCACCCAGTACTACGCCGGAGCGGCACTGGTCTGCGGCCTGATCGCGGCGGCCGCGAGTCTGCTGTGGACGTCCCGGATGCCGTAAGGGTGGTTATTGGGTGCTTACCAGCACGAAGAGGACGACCACCCAGGCAAAGGCGATGGTGAAGCTGAGGGGCGCGACGAAGTTCTTCATGACATCGACTCCCGCGAAGTGACTGGTGGGGAAGCGCGCAGGGTCACGTCGTGGCCGGCACCCGCGCATCCCGTCGTCGCGGCGCACACGACCGGGCCGGCCTCACCGTGGGCACGGCGCTGCCGGGGGATGCGGGGCGGGAAGGACGTCAGCGGTCAGACGCGCTGACGAGCGGCCCGGCCACGACTAGGAGGATCGCTATCTCGCACAGCGATCACCTCCTGAAGTCGTTCCGGCGTACGGGCCGACGAGGACTGTACTCCTTAAGACCGAATTAAAAAACGTGGGCGGGCACCGCGTGTCGAGGACCACCCGACAGGACGACGTCGGTGACCGCTCGCAGCGTGGTACTGCCCTCGACCAGATAGTGATCGTGGCCGGCCACACCGTCGGTGGGCAGCGCGGAGGCGCCGAAGGCCGGGGTGGACGGCCGGCGGCCCAGACCCAGCCCGAGCAGCCGCACCTGCGGCACCCGGCGGATCCAGTCGGCCGGGGCCAGCGCCGACCAGACCCGGGCGCCGCCCAGGTCGGCGGCCCGGTCCGCGCCCATCCCGGGCGCGCCGAGGGCGATCACGTCACCCACCTCGGGCAGGTGCGCGGCGGCGATACCGACCACGACGGCGCCGTAGCTGTGTCCGATCAGGGTCACCGCGGCTCCGGGGCGCTGCCGCAGCACGTCCCGGACGAAGGCCACCAGGTGCGCGGCGCCGGTGCGGGCCCGGCCCTCGGTGGCGGCCGTCGGCCCGACGCCGTCCGGCGTGTCGTAGCCCAGCCAGGAGATCACCGCGACCTCGGCCGAGCGCTTGCTGAGCTGCTGATAGACGGTGCGGCCCTGAACGCCGGGCGCGCGCCGGGCCACCCCGCCCAGACCGCGGTCGAAGTCGGCCAGCGAGGTGTCCGCGCCGGGCACCAGCACCACGATCCGGGTGGCGGCGCGCAGGTCGCCGAACACCTCGGCGGCGCGGCCGTCGCCGGCCGGGTCGAAGAACAGGAAGTGCCGGCCCTGCGCGGCCCAGGCCGCGTACGGGCATCCGGTGGCCAGCATCCGCACCGCGGTCTCCCGGTAGGCGTCGGCGAACGCGGGCAGCGGCTTCGCCGCCGCGGGTGTCGCGGCCGGCACCGGGAACAGCAGGGACATGGCGAGCGTGATCGGCAGGATTCGCATGGGCCGCAGCGTCCGGCCGCGACGGCACCCCGGTCGTCACCCCGTGGACCGGTCCGCGACCCGCTACCCGGGTATGACCAGCCCCGTCTCGTACGCGAAAACCACGGCCTGGGCCCGGTCGCGCAGGTTGAGCTTGGCCAGGATGCGTCCGATGTGGGTCTTCACGGTCTGCTCGGCGACCACCAGTTCGGCCGCGATCTCCTGGTTGGACCGGCCGCGGGCGATCAGCCGCAGCACGTCGGTCTCGCGCGGGGTCAACGCGTTCAGGGCGGCCGGCAGTGCCTTGTCGCGCTGCGGGCGGGCCGCGAACTCGGCGATCAGCCGCCGGGTCACCGACGGCGCCAGCAGGGCCTCGCCGCCCGCCACCACCCGGACCGCGTTGATCAGGTCGGCGGCCGGCGCGTCCTTGAGCAGGAATCCGCTGGCACCGGCCCGGAGCGCCTCGTAGACGTAGTCGTCCAGGTCGAACGTCGTCAGGATCAGCACCTTGGGGCCGCCGGCCAGCCGCCGGGTCGCCTCGAGACCGTCCATCACCGGCATCCGGATGTCCATCAGCACCACGTCCGGCGCCAGCGTGCGCGACTTGTGCACGGCCGCGACGCCGTCCGCCGCGTCGCCGACCACCAGCAGGTCGGGCTGGGCGGCCAGCAGCGCGCCGAAGCCCTGGCGGACCATCGCCTGGTCGTCGGCGATCAGCACCTTGATCATGCGCTGCCTCTCCCGTTGTACGGCAGGATCGCCGTCACCACGAAGTCGAACCGGTCCGGCCCCGCGGTCAGTGTGCCGCCGAGCAGCGTGGCGCGCTCCCGCATGCCGATCAGGCCGTGCCCCGCGCCGGTCTCGGCCGATCGGGTGCGCCGGTTGCGCACCACCAGTTCGAGCCGGTCGGCAAGGCCGCGGCCGTCGATGGTCACCGGGCCGCCAGGCGCGTGCCGCGCCGCGTTGGCGAGCGCTTCCTGCATGATGCGGTACGCGGCCAGGCCGACGGTTTCGGGAACGCGGGCCACCCCGTCCAGAGTCATCGTGACGTCCACGCCGGCCGCCCGCGCGGTCGCCACCAGGTCGTCCAGATCGGCCAGGCCCGGCTGGGGTGCGGTCATCGCCTCGTCGGTCTCGGCCCGCAGCGTCCCGAGCAGGCGCCGCATGTCGGTGAGGGCGTCCCGGGCCGCGATGGCGATCATGGCCAGTTCCTCGCGGGCGGACGCGGGCAACTCGTCGGCCAGCCGGTAGGGCGCGGTCTCGGCGCGTACCGCGATCATCGACATGTGGTGGGCGACCACGTCGTGCATCTCGCGGGCGATCCGGGCGCGCTCCTCCAGCACGGCCCGCTTGGCCCGCTCGAGCTCGGTGAGTTCCTCCTGCTCGGCGAGCAGTTCCCGGGTGCGGCGGCGGCGCGACAGGATGTCGCCGAGGGCGGCGATCGCGACCAGCAGGATGGCGGCGCCCCAGGCGTTCGCATCCTTGCCGAAGATGAACACCGGGACGAGGCACAGCGTGGTGGCCCAGGCGGTGAGCGCGCCGTCCTGGGTGACCGCGAGCCGGCCGAGCACGAACAGGAAACCGAAGATCTGCACCGGGTTCCACGGCCAGGACTCCTCGGGCGCCGCATTCATCACCCCCAAAAACATCATGGGGTACGCGAGGCGCCAGGCCAGGACTGGCAGGCGCGCCGAAACCAGGATCGGCAGCACCGAGCCGGCCGCGATGAGCACGACCACGATGTCCGGCAACTCGCGGGTGTCGGCGAGATTCGTGCCGGCCCCCAGCCCCATGCCGATCAGGGCGATGAGCGCCAAAGGCCGCGCGTAGATGCGGAAGCGGTGGCGCCAGCGCGGCCGTGGCCTCTCCCAGTCCCAGAGGAGGCGGCGCAACTGCCCCAAAGCTTCGCGCCGGGTGGCCGGGCCGATAGTCTCCACCCGGGCAGGTTACGGCGCTGTTGCCGTGCCGTCGTGACCCTGAGGTGCCAACCGGCACCCCCTACTTGGGTATGAGGAGTTCGTCGTGGCTCGCACGGTATTGGTGACCGGAGGCAACCGGGGGATCGGCCTGTCGATCGCGCAGGCGTTCGCGAAGCAGGGCGACCGGGTGGCGATCACCCACCGGGGCAGTGGCGCGCCCGAGGGCCTGTTCGGCGTGCAGTGCGACATCACCGACTCGACCGCCGTGGACGCCGCGTTCACCGAGGTCGAAAAGGAACTGGGCCCGGTCGAGGTGCTGGTGGCCAACGCCGGCATCACCGACGACACGCTGCTGCTGCGGATGACCGACGAACAGTTCGACCGGGTGATCGACACCAACCTGGCCGGCGCGTTCCGCTGCGCCAAGCGCGCCAGCGCCAAGATGCTCCGCGCCAGGTGGGGCCGCATGATCTTCATCTCGTCGGTGGTCGGCCTCTACGGCGGACCCGGTCAGGTGAACTACGCCGCGAGCAAGGCCGGCCTGGTGGGCATCGCCCGCAGCATTACCCGTGAGCTGGGCAGCCGCAACATCACCGCGAACGTGGTGGCGCCCGGCTTCATCGAGACCGAGATGACCGCGGTGCTGCCGGAGGCGCGTAAGGCCGAAATCATCAAGGCGGTACCCGCCGGCCGCCTGGCCACCACCGACGAGGTGGCGGCCACGGTGGCCTTCCTGGCCTCGGACGCCGCCGCCTACATCAACGGCGCCGTGATCCCGGTCGACGGCGGCCTCGGCATGGGCCACTGAGGCGGCGCGCCGCCCACCCTCTCTTCACGTACAAACACCGATTTTTCGGATATAGGAGTGTAATTCCGTGTCTGGACTGCTGGCCGGCAAGCGGCTGCTCGTCACCGGCGTGATCACCGACGCCTCGATCGCGTTTTCGGTGGCCAAGGTGGCTCAGGAGAACGGCGCCACGGTGGTGCTGACCGGCTTCGGCCGGCTGTCGCTGGTCGAGCGGATCGCCAAGCGGCTGCCGCAGGAGGCGCCGGTCATCGAGCTGGACGTCACCGACCCCGCGCACCTCGACGCGCTGCCCGGCAAGGTGCGCGAGCACGTCGACGGGCTGGACGGGGTGGTCCACTCGATCGCGTTCGGGCCGCAGAGCGTCCTCGGTGGCGAGTTCCTCAACGCCGGCTGGGAAGACGTGGCCAAGGCGCTGCAGGTCTCCACGTACTCGTACAAGTCCCTGGCCACCGCCTGCCTGCCGCTGCTGACGCCGGGCTCGGGCATCGTGGGCCTCACCTTCGACGCCACCAAGGCCTGGCCGGTGTACGACTGGATGGGCGTGGCCAAGGCCGGGCTCGAGTCGGCGTCCCGCTACCTCGCGCTGCACCTCGGCAAGCAGGGCATCCGCAGCAACCTGGTGTCGGCCGGTCCGCTGCGCACCATGGCGGCCAGGTCGATCCCGGGGTTCGAGCAGTTCGAGGAGGCCTGGTCGGAGCGGGCGCCGCTGGGGTGGAACCTCACCGACGCCGAGCCGGCCGCGCGGGCCGTGTGCGCGCTGCTGTCCGACTGGTTCCCGGCCACCACGGGTGAGGTTGTGCACGTCGACGGGGGCTACCACGCGCTCGGTGCCTGACCCGGGGCAAGATGGACAGCGTGGCGTACGACGCGTTTGTCCTGCTGTCCTTCGGCGGACCCGAGAAGCCCGATGACGTGATGCCGTTCCTGCGCAACGTGGTGCGCGGGCGCGGGGTGCCGGAGGAGCGGCTGGCCGAGGTCGCCGAGCACTACCTGCACTTCGGGGGAGTCTCGCCGATCAACCAGCAGTGCCGGGAACTGCTCGCCGCGGTCCGGGCCGAGTTCGCGGCGCACGGGGTGACGCTTCCGGCGTACTGGGGAAACCGGAACTGGCACCCCATGCTGGAGGACGCGGTCGCGCAGATGCGCGACGACGGCGTCACCCACGCGCTCGGCTTCGCCACCAGCGCCTACGGCGGCTACTCGTCCTGCAAGCAGTACTGGGAGGACATCGCGCGGGCCCGGGCCAAGGTCGGCCCGGGTGCGCCGCGGATCGACAAGCTGCGGCAGTTCCACGACCACCCGGGCTTCGTCGAGCCGCACGCCGACGCGGTCCGGCAGGCGCTGACCACCCTCGACCCGGCCCGGCGCGGCACCACCCGGCTGGTCTTCACGGCCCACTCGATCCCGGCGTCGATGGCCGCCACCGCAGGCCCCGACGGCGGCCGGTACGAGGCACAACTGACCGAGACGGCCACCCTGGTGCACGCCGCGGCCGCCGCCGACCTGCCGTGGGACCTGGTGTGGCAGAGCCGCTCCGGGCCGCCGCAGGTGCCGTGGCTCGAGCCGGACATCAACGACCACCTGACCGCGCTGGCCGACAAGGGCGTCACCGACGTGGTGGTCAGCCCGATCGGCTTCGTATCCGACCACCTCGAGGTGATCTGGGACCTGGACAACGAGGCTGCCGACACGGCCGCCGGGCTCGGTCTGGGCTACGCCCGGGCGGTGACTCCGGGCACCGATCCGCGTTTCGTCACGATGGTCCGCGAGTTGGTCGAGGAGCGCACCGCCGCATGGTCCCGGGACCGGCTGGGTACGCTCCCGGTCTGGGACGAGTGCCCCTCGCCCTGCTGTCCACCCCCACAGCGACCGGCACCCCGAGGAGCATGATGGCTGAGCCACCCCGCGGCGGAAAACCCCAGCACAACCCCCAGCAGCGCAAGGCAATTGAAAGCTGGCTCACCGACATGGACGGGGTGCTCGTCCACGAAGGGGTGCCGGTGCCCGGCGCTCCCGACTTCGTGAACCGGATGAAGGCATCCGGCAAGCCGTTCCTCATCCTGACCAACAACTCCATCTACACGCCACGCGACCTGCAGGCCCGGCTCAACCGGATGGGTTTCGACGTCCCCGAGCAGTCGATCTGGACCGCGGCGCTGGCGACCGCGCAGTTCCTCGCCGATCAACGGCCGGGCGGCACCGCGTACGTGATCGGCGAAGCCGGTTTGACCACCGCGATGCACGCCGCCGGCTACGTGCTGACCGAGTTCGACCCGGACTATGTGGTGCTCGGCGAGACCCGCACCTACAGCTTCGAACAGATCACCAAGGCGATCCGCCTGATCGACAGCGGCGCCAAGTTCATCTGCACCAACCCCGACGCCACCGGCCCGTCCAACGAGGGCGCCCTCCCCGCCGCCGGCTCGGTCGCCGCGATGATCTCCAAGGCCACCGGTGTCGACCCGTACTTCGTCGGCAAGCCCAACCCGATGATGATGCGCTCCGCGCTGAACACCATCGAGGCACACAGCGAGAGCACCGCCATGATCGGTGACCGGATGGACACCGACATCCTGTGCGGGCTGGAGGCCGGCCTCGAGACGATCCTGGTCCTGACCGGCATCAGCACGAGGGCCGAGAGCGACCGCTACCCGTTCCGCCCCTCCCGCATCGTCAACTCGGTAGCCGACCTGATCGCCGAGATCTGACCGCCGGGCGTCCTGGGTGCGCAGCAGTCGCGACACATGCGACGGATACCAGCGACTCCCGCCCGCTGGGGTGGGCACGCCGTCGGCGTTCAGGCCGGCGCAGATCTCGCGCAGCAGGGCGCCCGCCCGCCGGGCTCGCACCACCCGGGCGAGCACATCGTCCGGGCAGCGGCGGGGCCGGCCGAGCCGCAGCCCGCGGCGGCGACGCCCGGCGAGCGCGGCGCAGGTGGCCGCGCTGATCTTCCGGTAGGCGGTCACCGCGGCCGCCAGAATCCGAGCAGCTGCCGCAGAACCGCGGCGGCGTGCCGCCGGTTGCCGGCGTCCGGGTGAAAGAGCGCGACCGCGAGGGCCACGCCGGTGTAGAGGGTGAACATGCCGAGAATGGCGGCGACGAGGTGAGTCACGAGAAGCTCCCGATGATCGTCCAGGCGTGCGGTCGACCGACGGAGCATCGGGGCTGCTCAGGCAGATGCGCCGTCCCACCGCGGCGGTGCCGCGGCCCCCTCTTACGGAGGAAGTGGAAGCTGCATCTCCTTTCGCTGCCCCCAGCGTAGGGGAGGAGGTCACGTTTCCGGTAAAGGGTCCGCCGGGATCCGCTGGCCACATCGTGAGCCCGTCCTGGAATGCGGACGATCATTCCACCGGCCGGGACACCCTCGGAGCTGGACGTGGGGTGGGTGAGTGAGGGTGGGGCGGCGCTGTTGTCGCGCGGGATGACGCGGTGCGCAGGCCCGACGGCTGGCAGCGGGTGAGCGGAGTCGATGCAGGTGTGGGTGGCCGATGAGGGGGTGCCACCCCTTTTGGGGGAAATGTCGGGTAAAGGGGTATGAAGTGGCCTAGGCTGGGGTGATGGCTCGCGGACTTAGCCTTGTTCGCACCCGTCGGGGGCGGTCGGTGGGTGTGTTGGTGCTGGCCTCTTGTCTGTTCGGTGGGCTGGCTGAGGTGATTGATCCGGCGGTACCGCCGGCTTCGGCGCCGGCCCTGGCCGCGCCGCCCGTGTCGGTGCCGGCGCCTGTGGTCAAGCCCAGGACGGTGGTGTTGCGGGCTGCGGCGCCGCCCAAGGATCTGCCGGTGATCAAGTATCGGTATGCGCCGGGCGGGTTTCCGGCTGATCCGGATTCGACGTCTGCCGCGCCGGTCACCGAGGCTCTGCATCCGAGCCGGCGGCTTGCCGTCTATGACAAGCCGGGTGGGACGGCGCGTGCCTACCTGCCGCCGCACATCCGGGGCGTGCCGGTCATCGTGCCGATCGTCGGGCGGCAGCCGGGGTGGGTGGCGGTTCTGTTGCCTTCGGTGAACCGGCGGATCGGGTGGGTGCCGGCGCGCGGGTGGACGAGCCGGCCGCTGCGGGATCAGTTGGTGGTGCGCCGCGGGACGCACGAGTTGGTGTGGCTGCGTGACGGCGTACGGCAAAAAGCTTGGACCGTGGCCATCGGCAGCAAGCGCACCCCGACGCCGCTCGGCCGGACCTTCGTGCTGGGCCGGACCGGCACCCACGGGTCGGTCTACGCGGGGCTGGACGCCCTGGTGCTGGGCGCGGTGCCGGACGATCGCGAATCGGTGGCGCCGGGGTTGCGGGATGCGCACACCGGCATTCACGCCTGGCATCGCGCGTCCGCGTTCGGCCGCAGTGTTTCGAACGGCTGTGTCCGGATGCCGCCGGCCGCTCAGTCTGAACTGCTGCGGGAGATCGCCCCGGGAAGTCTGGTCGTGGTGCTCGACTAGGCTCGCCGGGTGTCCATGGTGATCGCCTCGGCGTGGGTGTGCGTGCGGGACCGGCGAGTGCTGGTCGTGCGCCCGGATGACATCGACGCCTTCTACCTGCCCGGCGGAAAACCCGAGGAGCGGGAGTCGTACGCCGAGGCGGCCGCGCGCGAGGTGCGCGAGGAGGTCGGCATCGCGCTCGACCCGGGTGAGCTCACGCTGTTCACCGAGATCGTGGCGCCGGCGCACAACCGGCCGCCGGGCACCGAGGTTCGGTTGTTCTGCTTCCGGGGCGGCAGAAGCCATGGAGGCGAGCCGGCACCCGCCGCCGAGATCGCCGAGATCGACTGGTTCACGTCGGCGGAGAGTCATCGCTGCGCGCCGGCGATCCAGATGGTGCTCGCCGAGCTGGTCGGAGCCGGGCTGATCGACTAGGAGCAGGTCGGGTGCGCGGCGTGAGCCTTCGGTTGCGAGTGCGATTCCCGAGCGGGCGCGGGCCGACCACTTCCGTGTGAAGCTCAAGCTCGTTGCCGCCATGACCGCCGCCATCGCCAGCCTGTTGACCCCGTCCGCTGCCGTCGCGGCGGAGACCACAGCCGCGCCCGTGGTCGGGATCATCGGGAACTACTCCGACGACGACATGCGGACCATGCGGGCCGGCGGCCGGGCCGGGGACGCCCTGGTCGAGCTCGAGTGGGCGTACGCCGAGCCGGTCCGCGGCCGGTTCGACGAGGCGTACCTGGACCGGATCGCGGCGCGGGTCGCGAACCTCACCGCGATGGGCTACACGATCTCGCTGAACGCCGGCGTGCAGGACGCACCGGCCTGGCTGCTGCGGCTGCCCGGCGCCCGCTACGTCGACCAGCACGGCGAGGCCTACCTGGACACCGACGAGCCCAACCTGGTGTTCGGCACCGGGTACCGCTACCTGGCCGTGCGCTACCTGACCAAGGTCTTCGCCAAGCTGGGCACCGGCTTTTCGATCGTGCGGGCCGGCGGCGGGCACTGGGGCGAGCTGACCTACCCGTTCCGCCTCGACCCGGCGACCGGGCGGCTGCGCAACCTGTACTTCGCGTTCGACGTCAACGCCCGCGCCAAGAACCCGGTGCCGGCGTGGCGTCCCGGCCGGCCGAGCCCGAACGGGCAGGCCGGCAAGTTTCTGAGCTGGTACCTGAACTCGCTGACCGGTTACCAGAACTGGCAGGTCCAGGCGCTGCGCACGGCCGGCTACCCGGGGCGGGTCGCGATGCTCTACCCGTCCTGGGGCATGCGGGCCGGGGACTTCGAGCGGGCGGTCGCGACCGACCTGGGCGGCACGTCCAGCGCGGAGATCAACGGCGAGGTGCAGCGCGGCTACGACGCGAGGCGGCAGATCAACGGTCTGCGCGACCGCAACGTCGTGGTCTACGGCACCTGGGCCGAGAACGCCGACACGGTGAACTACCTGTCCGGGCTGGCCCGGGCCAGGGGCCTCGCCACGATGGGCGAGATCAGCCACGTCTGCCTGCCGTCGCAGCTGCCGTCGGTCTACCGGCAGGCGCAGGAGGGCGGCCTGGACGCGGTTTATGTGGTACGCCTGGCGGCCTCGGACGTGGTGGCGGCCGCCGCCGCGTAGGCGCAGGCCCGGACCAGTCGCCGGGCCACCGCGGCCCAGGTGAACTCGGCCGCCCGCGCGGTGCCGTTCACGACCAGGCGATCCCGCAACTCGTGGTCGGTGCGCAGTCGTTGCAGAGCGGCTGCCCACCGGCCCGGGTCGGTGGGCGGTGCGTAGACCGCCGCGTCCCCGCCCACCTCGCGCAGCACCGGCACGTCGCTGGCCAGCACCGGCGTCCCGGTCACCATGGCCTCCAGCATCGGCAGGCCAAAACCTTCAACCAGGGAGGGGTACGCGAGCAGACTGGCCTGCGAGTACACCGCTCCGAGCAGGTCCTCCGGCACGAACGGCAGCCGCCGGACCCGGTCGCCGACTCCGCACCGCGCGATCGCCGGCCCCACCTCGTCCGGGAACCGCTCGTCCGGCGACCCGACCAGCACCAGCCGGCAGCCCGGCACCCTGGCCACGGCCTCGACCAGCACCGGCACGTTCTTGTGCGGCCGCTGCGCCCCGACGTGCAGCACATACCCGGGTTCCAGCCCGAACTCCGCCCGCAGCCGCCCGGCGTCCCCCGGCGTGCACTGCAGCCCCTGGTCGACCCCGTTCCCGATGACCTGCGCCGCGGAAACTCGCCGGTGATAGAACCGCTCGACCTCCCGCGCCGACGCCCGGCTCACGGTCAGCACGGTCGAGGTCCAGGCCACCGCGGCGGTCATCGCCCGGTAGGCCAGATACATCCGCCGCGACGGCACGAACCGCGGGTCGGTTTCGAAGATGCAGTCGTGCAGCAGCGAAACCCGCGGAGTCCCGGCGATCGGCGAGGCACCGAGGTGGTACGGGAAGAACATCACGTCCACCGGGTGCCGCCGCAGCTGCGACCGCCACCGCCACAGCTGACACAGGTCGACCGGCCGCATCCGGGTGGGGCAGACCGACACCCCGGGCCGCCGCCGCAGCGCCTCCAGGTCGAACCGCCGCGACCGCCGCGTTCCCGTGAAGATCACCAGCTCGACGCCGGGCATGTCGGCCATGGCGGTGGCGAGCTCGAAGGCCACCCGCCCGATGCCGTGATACCGGTCGTCGAGCACCCGCCCGTCAATCCCGATGCGCAACGTCATGAGGGCCGCCGGCTCGGTAGCAGGTCGGGGAACGCGGCGCGCACCACCACGAAGCCGGCCGCCGCCGCGATCAGCAGCCACAGCACCACGTGCTCGGTCAGGGCCAGGGCCAGGACGGCGAGCAGGACCCCGGCCAGTTCACGGCGGGTTCTCCAGGAGCGGAGCAGGTGCGCGGCGCCCCCGCGTACGGCTGGAAAAAGCGTGAGCGCACCCACCGACAGCAACCCACCAGCCGCGGCGCCGGCCGCCAGGCCGCCGACCGCGAAGGCCGCACCGGTCGCCGCCACCACCGCGAGGTAGGCCAGCGTGATCCCGGCCAGTGCGCCCGCCGACCGCCCGCTCGGATCCGCGGCCTGCAGGAAGGTGACGCCCAGATTGAGCGCGCCGATGGCCAGGCCGAGCATCGCGGTCCAGGGCAGCCAGCGGCCCACGTCGTCGAAGCTCGCCGGGAACAGCAGAGCCCGGATCTGATCCGGCAGGGTGCCCAGGGCGCCGGCCATGAGCAGACCGATGAGCAGGTACGAGCGCAGCGCCGCGGCCCGGTGCGCGGCTGCCGGATCGCGGGCGAGGTGCGGGAAGGCGGCCGTGCAGATGGCATTCGAGGCGAACATCGGAACCCGGCCCAGCGCGGACGCCGCCTGGTAGGGCCCGCCGCCGCGGCCACCGAGCCCGAGCAGCGCCACCAGCACCGTGTCGCCGGCGCCGGCCACCGCGACGGTCACCTTGAGCCGGGTCTGGTGCACCGCGGCCCGCCACAGCGCCGACTCGTCCGCGCGCCACACCGGGCGGCGCAGCAGGTGGCGCACGGCCGGCAGCGGCAGCAGCAGCACCAGCCCGCCGGCCACGAAACCGAGCAGCGCCCCGGCGGCGCCCAGCGACGTGCCGAACACGAGCGCCGCGCCCACCCCGAACTTGACGAGGGTCTCCGCGGTGAGCAGCCCGGCGATGGCCGCCATCCGGCCCCGGCCCTGCAGATAGCCGAGCACCGTCGAACCGGCCGCCAGCAGCACGCAGGCCAGCCCCACGACGGCGGCTTCGCGGGCGGTGCCGAGGACGAGTTCGGCGCCGGCCAGCAGGAGCGCGAGGACCGCCCCGACCAGCAGCCCGGCCCACATACCAAAGGTGACGACGACGGCGTGCCGCTCGTGGTCGCCGGGGTTGCGGGCCAGCTCGCGGGCCACCACCCAGGGGATGCCGGCACCGCAGACCGCGCCGGCCACCACGATCAGCGCCTGCCCGGCGGCGAAGGTGGCGTATTGCGCGGGGTCGAGGCCGTGGGTGAGCACGACGGCGTAGGCGTAGTTGACGATCCCGGCCGTGGTGGTGGCGACCAGGAGCCAGCCCGCACGCGCCGGCGCCGGGGCGAGCACGGCGGTCACCGCGGCCGTCCCATGCCCGTGCGGATCTGGCTGAGCACGCTTCGGCGGCTCGGAGCGCCGCCGGCTGCGATGCCGCCCACCGCGACCAGGGCCAGCGCTCCCCCCAGCAACCCCAGGAAGAGGCCGGCCGACGCATTCGGTGCAACAACCGCCGCCGGATTTCCGCAGGGTGCGGTGCGCGCCGGCACCGGGCCGGGCGCCGACCACAGCTCGATCGTCTGGTAGCGCCGGCTCGGGAACTCCCGGATCCGCACGCCGTGCCCGCGCACCCAGGTGTCCAGTTCGGGCGAGCTCACCCCGTACCGCATCGCACTGTCCTTGCGGGACAACAGGAAGAGGTGGGTGCCGGAGGCGAGCGCGGCCGGGCCGTCGGGTTGCGACTCGACGCGGTTGCGCGGCAGCACCGGGATCCACCGCCAGGCGTCACCCGTTGCGTTGACCGGTTCGCAGGCGGCACTGTTGGTGAGGTGTGTGCCCATCCGGAGCGTGGCGTCGTCGCGGGCCAGCGGCACGTTCAAGCACCAGGCCACCACTCCGGTCAGTAACAACGCGGCGATCACGACCCGCGGGGGAGTGTGCCAGCCGAGCACCCCGATCAGCACGGCCGGGACCGCCGAGTAGGCCGTCAGCTGCTCGTTCGCCTGGCCGAACAGCACGCAGTAGCCGAGGAAGCCGAAACTCAGCACGGCAAAGGCCAGCAACGACGCGGGGCGCGACCGGGCCGCCCGCCGGCGCAGCACCCCGGAGGTCCACAGCAGCCGTAGCAGGCCGGCCACCCCGAAGACAAAGATCAAATACCCGCTCAGGTACGTGGCGAAGGTGCTCCCCAAGATGCCGGTGCTCGAGACGCCCGGCCGGTTCATGCCGCTGAGCTGCAAAAACCCGGCCAGGCGGTCGAGGTTCGTGCGGTGCTCGGCCAGCCACCAGCCGCCCGCGCCGCCGAGCACCGCCCACAGCGGAAAGACCGCCCACACCCCGAACCCGACCAGCACCGCGGCGGCGGCCCGGCGGAGGAACTGCCAGTCCTGCTCGAGGGCCGCGGCCAGCACCGGCACCAGCACGGTGAACAGCAGCGGCTCCTTGACCAGCAGCGCGATCCCGGACACCGCACCCACCAGCGGCACGTAGCGGGATCCGGGCGCCCAGCGCAGCCGCAACCCGAGATAGACCACCACCAGGCCGGTCAGCACCGCGGTCGGTTCGATCAGCGCGGTCCGCCCGAACCGCAGCAGGAACCCGTCCACCACGACCAGGCCCAGCACCGCGCCGAGCACCAGGTCGCTGCGCCGGTACAGCCGGGACAGCAGGCCCGACATCAGCACGGTCGCGACGCTGACCAGTGCGCCCAGCACCCGGGCCGCGAAGACCGCGTCGAGGACCGGCGCCTCGGCCGTACCCGTCAGAATTGACCACCCGCCCAGCAGCAGGAAATGCAGCGGCGGATGCACCGCGGTCGGCTCGGCCGACCAGGAGATCGAGCCGTGCCGGGCCACGTTCTGGGCGGCCACCGCATACATGACCTCGTCCAGGTCGAAGTCCACCGCGTGGCGCAGATTCACCAGATAGGCGAGCGCCGCGAGCAGACCGGCTCCGCCGAAGATCAAATACGTCCGATCAGGTACGCGTCCGGAGGCGGGCCTGTCCGGCGGCGGCGACGAGGGCGGCGACCCGCTCGTGGCCGGCTTCGTTGAGGTGAGCGTGGTCATCGAGGAAGTCCTCCCAGCACCGGACCGACCCCGCGGTGGCCACATAGACGGCGTCGTCCCGTTCGGCCGCCACCGCGCGCAGGATGTCGTCGTGGCGCCGCAGCACGGTGTTGGAACGGGGAAACATGCGCTCGTCGACGGGCCAGAGGCCGACCAGCACCTTGGGCACCGGTCCGAGCCGGTTCAGCAGGTCGCGCAGGCCCGCCTCGAAATCCGCGGCGCCGAGCCGGTGAAAACCGCCGGTGACCCCGATCAGCACCCGCTTGACCAGCACCTTCGCCGTGGAGACGAGACGCTGGTGCAGGCGCCGGGCGGGCCGCCGGGAGAAGTACGGCCGGGGCTCGACGCCGTCCGGTCCGCGCCAGCCGGCCGGGGCGAACCGGTCCAGCACGGCCTGCAACACCCGGCTCGGGTGCACGTGCCCCTCGGCCGCGCCGAACGACAGCAGCACGACGCCGGGCCGGAACTCGGCGATCCGCTCGATGGTGTCCGCGCCGACCTGGTCGACCACCTGCGCCGACCGGGACAGCTGCAGGGTCTGCACGGCGCCCAGCAACTCGGCCGCGCGCACCGCGAACGACCGGCCGTGCACGCCGAGCCCGGCCGAATGGCTGGACCCGACGATCGCCACCCGCACCGTCACGACGCTCTCCGGGCGAACCAGTCGCTCAGCTCGCGGGAACGCGGACCGGCGGTGCGCCGCCAGCCGAGCAGGTCGGCCGGCCGTGCGATCCAGGCCCGGACGTCCGCGGTGTCGACGCCGCACCGGCGCATCAGCGCGGTGGCGTCCTCCTCGTCGTAGCCGGCCAGCAGCAGCCGTACCTTGGGGTCGCGGCTGTCCGGCTCGTCCCAGTCGACCTGGTCGACCGTGCGCAGCCGGGCGTAGTCGACCCGGGCCGCCGCGCGCACCGGCAGTTCCACCACGGTCGACAGGTCGCAGGTCGCCCGCCGGTCCGCGGCGGTGCGCCGGGCGTCCTCGTTGGCCAGCAGCCCGGCCATCCGGTCGGCGGCCGCCTCCCAGGTGAAGCGGCCGGCCCAGGCGCGGCACCGGCGGGCGTACGCGGTTGCGACCGCCGGGTCCTCCAGCTCGATCAGCGCCGAGGTGAGCCGGCCGGCCAGGTGCTGCGCGCGGTCGACCACCCAGCCGGTAGCCCGGTCGCGCACCGCATCGCGCAGGCCGGGCGCGGCCAGCACCACGGCCGGCACGCCCAGGCTCATCGCCTCGGTCACCGCCAGGCCCCAGCCCTCCACCTGCGACGTGCACACGGTCACCCAGGCCGAGGCAAGCCGGCGGTTGCGCTCGGCGTCCGGCAGGCGGCCGGGCAGCCGGACGCGTTCGCCCAGGCCGAGGTCGCGGACCAGCCGGCGCAGCTCATCCATGCACGGCCCGTCGCCGATCAGCTCCACGGTCACCGACGGCACCAGCTCGACGACCCGGGGGAGCACCCGGATCAGCAGGTCCCAGCGCTTGTGCGGGGCGAGCCGGCCGACGCAGACGATGCGCGGCTCGGGGCTGCGGGTGGCGCCGGGCGCGGCCAGCCGCTGCTGGCCGTTCGCGGCCACGAACACCGGTCCGGTCAGCCCCAGCACGTGCCGGACCTCGGTGCGCGACGACGGCGACACCACGGCGATGGTGCGGTCGCCGTACACGCAGCGGTTGCCGACCCGCTCGATCCACCGGCCCAGCTGGGCCAGCGGGAACCGGAAGTGCTGGCCGAACATCACCTGGTGCACGTGGTGGATGAGGACCAGGACCGGCACGTGCGGCCCGACCGCGACCGGGGAGAAGAACGGGATCCCGTTGCAGGTGTCGACGATGCCGTCGATCCGGTGCCGGTTGCGGAACAGCCAGATCAGTGCCAGCAGGTAGACCGTCCAGGTGCCGCCCATCCGGCGCACGGTGGCCCCGCGTACGGTCTCGACCCGAGCGGCCCCCCGGCTGCGTGCGGTGATGATGGTGACCCGCTGGCCCTGGTCCACCAGCCGGGCCGCGATCTGGTGCATGTACTCCTCGGCGCCGCCGCGCAGCGGATGCCCGATGTCCTTGTAGTTGAGCCAGACCAGGTGGTCGCCGGGTTCGGCCCGGTAGCGCCGCGACCTCACACCGCCACCCGCTCCACCACGGCGGTCGTCTCCAGATCGGCCCGGGCCGGACCGGCCACCCGGCCGACCGCGGCGATCCGCAGCCCGGCATGCCAGACGCTGTCCGGCAGGTCGGGGACGAACCCCGGGCCGTCCGGCGCCTGTTCCCGGACGATGGTCGCGGCGGCCGACACCTCGAGGACGGTGGACCGGCGGCCCCGCGACCCCAGGCAGACCACGTGCCGGTCGCCCGCGGCGAGCATGCGGACCGCGTGGTCGAACCCGGCCGTGTCGGTGCTGCCGAGGTCGTCCGGCTCGCCGAGCGCCACCCAGCGCGCCGCCGTGCTGGTGATGCCGCGCAGGGCGGCCGCGTGCCAGCCGGGCCGCGAGCAACCGACGGTCCGCACCGGGACCGGCGACTCGGCGGCCAGGCCGTCGACCCGTTCCAGGGTGCGGTCGCTGGACCCGCAGTCGACCACCGCGATGGCCGCCGGCACCGCCAGGTGCCGCAGGCAGGCGACCACATTCCGGAGTGCCGGAACCACGTCGCCTTCCCGGTTGCATACCGGAAGGATGAATTCGAGATCGACCGAGTGCGCCTGCATCTCCCCCGTGCCCCGCCGTTCGCTGTCGGTTGTCTCGCCCCTCATTCTGGAAGAAGTGCGGGGGTGAAAACATCAGAAATCAACACTTAAGGGGTACCCACCGACCCATACTTCGAACGTCCGACAAATCGGCTCCGGAAGGCGGCATCGTGCGGCAGAATGCGTGGATTGCGGTGGCGGCGACCACCCTCGCGACCCTGGCCGTGAGCTCACCGGCCGCCGCGAGCACGACGATCACGCACGAGACATTCGCCGACGCGTCCGGTCTCGTGCTGAACGGCACCGCGGCGGTGACCGGCGGCGTGCTGCGGCTCACCAGCGGCCAGCGCAACCAGGCCGGAGCGGCCTGGTCGGCCACCACGGTCGACCCGGGAGTGGCCTTCGACACCACGTTCGACGTGCGGACCAGCGGGCCGGCGGTGCACGCGGACGGGTTCGCGTTCGTGGTGCAGACCGACGGCAGCCGGGCCATCGGCGGGCTGGGCGGCAGCCTCGGCTACGGCGGCATGACCCGCAGCGTGGCGGTCGAGTTCGACACCTACCGCAACCGCGGCGAGATCGACGGCAATCACGTCGCGGTGGTCACCGGCGGCCTGGCCGGGGCGCACCGGGCCTCGGCCGCGGCACCCGTTCCGATCTTCGGCGGGCGCCTGCACGTCCGCATCGAGTACGCGCCGGAGGCGAAGCGGCTCACCGTCGCGCTGCGCCGGGCCGGCGAGCCGTGGACGCACGTGCTGACCCGCGAGGTCGACCTCGCCGAGACGCTCGGCACCGGGCGCGCGCACGTGGGCTTCACCGCGGCCACCGGCCGGTCGGTGTCCACTCAGGACATCGTCAGCTGGCGGCTGGCTCAGGCGGGCTGATCCTCGAAATACCGCCGGGCCACCGCGGTGTGCAGGCTGAAGCCCAGCTCGATGGGTTCGTCCAGGACGTGCCAGCCGAACGATTCGATGTTCGGGGCCGACGGCGGCATCGCGGACGCGTCCGGCAGCGGCGGCAGCAGGCCGAAGACCAGCAGCGTCCCATCCGGAGCGCTGACCGTCTCATAGTGGCGCACGCCCGCGGCGTCCATCCGCAACCCGGTCTCCTCATAGAGTTCCCGGACCACCGCGGCCTGCCAGGTCTCGCCCACGTCGATGAAGCCGCCGGGCAGCGCGAGCCGGTCGCGGGCCGGCGGGATGCTGCGGCGCACCACCAGCAGCCCGGCGCCGATCGGCTGCACCGCGACGCCGACCGGGGTCGGATTCTGGTAGCTGGTCTCGCCGCAGGCCGCGCACCGGCGGGGCCACGGCTGACCGGGGACGAACCGCGCGCCGCAGAACGTGCAGTGGGCGTGCCGATCGGCCATCAGGGGCACAGCGGGCTGTTGCAGGCTGCCACCAATGCCTGGCGGCACGCCGTGGTCAACGGGCGCAACGCCGCGTCGCGCTGCTGTGCCTCATAGCCGTTGACGGCGCCGCCCGGTGCGTTGGTCTCGGCCAGGGCGAGCACCTGGTCGAGCACGCTGGCCCGGGCGAACAGCCGCCGGGCCCGCGGGTCGAACCCGGCCGGCAGGGTGGCCGTGCTCTCCGGGCGGCGCAGCGCCTGCAACGCGCCGGCCAGCTCCGGTTTCCACTGCGCCACGTCGAGCTTGGTGAGCTGGTCGGTGGCCTCGCCGAGCGCCGTGGCCAGCTCGGTCTCGGCCTCGGCCGCGCCGATCTGGAACACCGGGCGGTATTCGTCGACCGGGAAGAACCGCCACAGCACGGTCTCGAATTCCACCCCCGAACCGGACGTGTGCCGCCGCACCTGCGGGACCACGCCGAACGTGGGAGTCATCACCGCCTCGCCGGCCAGCAGGGCGGCACCGGTCAGCTCGCCGGGCCCGGGCAGCCCGCGCGGGTCGCCGGGCGCGGGCAGCACCAGGCGGATGTCGTCGGGGTGCACCTTGGCAAAGATGGGCAGGCCCTGCGGCAGCGGCACGTCGGTCCACGTGCCGGGCGCGTCGGCGACGAGGTGTTCCTCGTCGCCGGCGATCTCGCCGGCCAGCTCGTCGAAGGGCACGAGCCCGGCGCGCCAGGCGCGGACCCAGGTCACGAACCGGGTGGAGCGCCGCGCGGTGCGGGTGGCCGCATCTGCTGCGGGGGACATGCGAGCAAGGGTACGTGCCCAGCGGGAAGGTTGTCTCGGCCGGAGCGTCAGAAGCGGCGTGTCCCAACGCACGGGTTACTTTGCTTGCCATGTATGGGGAGGATGTTCTCAAGGGCAACTGGCGCCGTCGAAAAGTGGTGCCCGAGGTGGACGCCGAACGGGACCTGGTGGTCGAGGACGTCGACTCCGGCTTCTGCGGTGCGGTGGTCGGCTTCGAGCTCGGCGCCGTGGTTCTCGAGGACAGGCACGGCAAGCGCCGCAACTTTCCGCTGGCACCGGCCGCGTTCCTGCTCGACGGCCGGCCGGTCACCCTGCGCAGGCCGGCACCCTCGGCCGCACCGGCCCAGCGTCGCCTGACCGCTTCGGGTTCGGTCGCCGTCGCGGGCGTCCAGGCGCAGGTCGCCAAGGCCAGCCGGATCTGGGTCGAGGGCATCCACGACGCCGCGCTGGTCGAGCGCATCTGGGGCGACGACCTGCGGATCGAGGGCGTGGTGGTGGAGCCGCTGGACGGCATCGACGACCTGCCCGCGGCCGTGCGCGCCTTCCGGCCCGGACCGGCGCGCCGCCTCGGCGTCCTCGTCGACCACCTGGTGCCCGGTTCCAAGGAGAGCCGCATCGTGGCCGCGGTGACCGACCCGAACGTGCTGGTCACCGGCCACCCGTACGTCGACATCTGGCAGGCGGTCAAACCCGAGCGGATCGGCCTGCGCGAATGGCCGGTCATCCCGCCCGGCCGCCCGTGGAAGGAGGGCATCTGCGCGGCGGTCGGCGTGCGCGAGCCGGCCGACATGTGGCGGCGCATCCTGCGCGAGGTGAGCAGCTACAAGGACGTCGAGACGCCACTGATCAACTCGATGGAGCGACTCATCGACTTCGTGACGGTCCTCGAGGATCAAGTTTGAGAGCCCGGCCCAGCCGCTCCGCGGCCTCGGCCAGCCGGTCCGGCGCCTGCGCCGCATAACCGAGGACCAGGCCGGGAGGTCCGGGTTCCAGGCGGTGCCAGGACAGGGGGTGCACGCGTACGCCGGCGCGCGCGGCCCGGTCGGCCAGGTCGGTGTCGGCGGTGCCCTCGGGCAGCAGGATCAGCAGGTGCAGGCCGGCCGCGACGCCCGCCACCCGGGCCTGCGGCAGGTGCCGGCGCAGCCCGGCGAGCAGGGCGTCGCGCCGTCGCCGCTGCCGGGTGCGCACGGCCCGCAGGTGCCGCTCGTAGTCGCCGGTGGCCAGCAGCCGGGCCAGCACGAGCTGCGGGATCGCCGGGCTGCCCAGGTCGGTGTCGTGCTTGGCGGCCAGCAGGGCCGGTTGCATCGAGCGCGGCGCGATCAGCCAGCCGAGCCGCATGCCCGGGGCAAGAGACTTCGAGACACTGCCCGCGTACGCGACGCGGTCCGGCGCGGAACCCTGCAGCGCGGCCACCGGCTGCCGGTCGTAGCGGTGCTCGGCGTCGTAGTCGTCCTCGACGATCAGGCCGCCGGCCGCAGCCCAGGCGAGCAGCCGGCGGCGCCGGGCCGGGCTCAGCACCACGCCGGTGGGGAACTGGTGTGCCGGGGTCAGCACGGCGACGCTGTGCTCGATGCGGTCGACCAGGATGCCCTCGTCGTCGACGGGCACGCCGGCCGCGCGTACTCCCCAATGGGCCATCTGGTCCCGCGCCCCGCGTGACCCCGGATCCTCCACCGCGGCCACCGAGACGCCGCCCGCCCGCAGCGTCTGCGCCAGCAGCGCGAGGGCCTGCGCCACCCCGCTCACCACGATGATGTCGTCCGGCTCGGCCCGGATGCCGCGGGTGCGTGCGAGCCAGCCGGCCAGTTCGGCGCGCAGCCGCGGGGCGCCGCCCGGATCGCCGTATCCGAGATCGACCGCGGTGATCTCGTCGAGCACGGCACGCTCGGCGCGCAACCAGCTGGTGCGGGGAAAGGCAGACAGATCCGGTACGCCCGGCGACAGGTCGACGTCGATCCCGTCGCCGGCCGGCATCGGCAGCCGCAGTTCCCGCACCTGCCGCCGCCGGTCGGACGGCGCCAGCGGCCGCACGCCGCGGTCCGCCACCACGGTGCCCGCGCCGGTACGGGCCGTGGCCAGCCCCTCGTCGATCAACCGCTGGTAGGCGTCGACGACCACACCGCGGGACACCGCGAGTTCCGCAGCGAGCTGCCGGGTAGCCGGCAACCGGTCACCGGGCGTGAGCCGGCCGGTCACGATCGCCGCCCGCAGCCCGGACGCCAGCCAGGCCGTCAACCCTTTGACCGGCGCGTCCGCGGGCCGCAACTGGAGGAAGTCCGACCCGGAAATTGGTCCTCCTCGGCGTACCTGGATTGGTCCTTCAACCGGACCATACTCGCACCGAGCATGGAACGCGTGACCCTCCTTCCCGCCCTGGCCGGCGCCGCCGGCATGGTCTTCGTCGGCGGCAGCGTCGCCGTCTCGGGCGCTCTCGCCGACGCCCCGATGTTCACCGTGCAGGCCGCCCGGTACGCCGTGGCCTGCCTGCTCCTGGTCCTCTTCGTGCGGCTGACCGGCCGCCGCCTGGTGCGCCCGCGCGGCACCGACTGGCTGTGGCTGGTGGGCGTGGTGCTGACCGGCATGCTGCTGTTCAACGTGGCCCTGGTGCTGGGCTCCCGGCACGCCGAACCGGCCGTGCTGGGCGTCGCGGTGGCCTGCGTGCCGGTGCTGCTCGCGGTGGCCGGCCCGCTGCTGGAAGGACACGGCCCGGCACCCCGCCTGGTCGCCGCGGCAGTCGTGGTGACCGGCGGTGCGGCGCTGGTGCAGGGCTTCGGTCGCGCGGATCTGACCGGCCTGTTGTGGGCCGTGGTGACGTTCGCCTGCGAGGCCGGCTTCACGCTGCTGGCGGTGCCGGTGCTGGGCCGGCACGGCGCGTTCGGCGTCTCGGTGCACGCCTGCTGGCTGGCGGCGGTCGTCTTCGCGGTCACCGGCCTGGTCTGGGAGGGCCCGGGTGCCCTCGGCCGCCTCGGCGCGGACGACGTGCTGGCCGGCGCCTATCTGGCGGTGGCGGTGACCGCGGTGGCGTTCGTCCTCTGGTATTCCTGCGTCGAACGCATCGGCTCGGCCCGGGCCGGCCTGTTAACCGGCGTGGCCCCGATCGCGGCCGCGGTGGCCGGCGTAGCCCTGGGCGGGCCGGTGCCCGGCGTCATGGTGTGGCTCGGTGTCGCCGTGGTCGCCGCCGGCCTGGCACTCGGGTTCCGCGCCGCCCCGTCGGGGCGTGCTCCGGCCAGTTCGTCGCCACCATCTCGGACAGGTCGCGCATCGCCTGATAGAGCCGGGATTTCGCGGTGCCCTGGGCAAGACCGAGCCGATGTGCCGCCTCCGGTGTCGTCCGGCCGCGGAAGTATGTCGCGACGATGATTTCCCGGTGCTGAACCGGGAGGCTCTGCAGCATCACTTCCGCTCTGGTCGGCATCCTTGGCACTCTGCTCAGCCGGGCGCCGCAACTCCAGTGCGCAGTCGCGGCGTAGTCGCACCATTACCGGTTAAATCGGTGGCCCGGTGCACCGCCCCGTGCCACGATCGACCCGAATCGGCACCGAGAGGAGACAACCATGCGAGCAACTTCCACGCTCCGGACCCCTGACCGTCCCACCGTGGAGTTGCCCGTTGGCCTTTCTCAATCTCGGCGTCGTCGCACATGTTGACGCCGGCAAAACCAGCCTGACCGAGCGCCTGCTGTTCGAGGCGGGCGTCCTGACCGAGCCCGGCAGCGTGGACGCCGGCACCACCCGCACCGACGCGATGGAGTTGGAGCGCCGGCGCGGCATCACGATCCGCGCGGCGGTGACCTCGTTCGCGATCGGCGACCTGACGGTCAACCTGCTCGACACCCCGGGCCATCCCGACTTCATCGCCGAGGTGGAGCGGTCCCTCGCGGTGCTCGACTCGGCGGTGCTCGTGGTGTCCGGCGTCGAAGGCGTCCAGCCGCAGACCGTCGTGATCTGGCGGGCCCTGCGCCGGATCGGCGTGCCGACCGTGCTGTTCGTCAACAAGGTGGACCGCGCCGGTGCCGACGTGGCCCGGGTGGTGGCGCAGGCTCGGCACCGGCTCACTCAGAACCTCGTCCTGCTCACCGCGGTCCGCGACGCCGGGCAGCGGCACGCGGGCGTCGACGCCGTGGCCCTCGACGCCGAGCCCGTCGTCGAGGCGGTTGCGGAGGTGGACGACCGGATCCTCGAGGCGTGGCTCGCCGGTGAGCCGCCGCGTCGCGCCGCCGTCCGCAAGGCCATCCGGAAGGGCGTACGCCGCGGCGCACTCACTCCCGTCGTGCACGGCTCGGCGCTGACCGGCGCCGGGGTGCCGCAGTTGCGCCGGGCCCTGGCCGGTCTGTTGCCGCGCGCCCGCGAGTGGGACGGCCCGCCCGCCGGCAGCGTCTTCGCGGTCGGCCGGGACGAGAACGGCCGGCGCGCCTGGGTGCGGCTGTGGTCCGGCGAGATCCGGGTCCGCGACCGGGTCGCGTTCGCCGGACGCCGGCCCGAGCGGATCACCCAGGTCGCGGTCAGCCGGCATGGCGGCGTGGAGGTGGACCGGGCGGCCGGCGCCGGGCAGATCGCGGTGCTGCGCGGCACGTCGGCCCGGATCGGCGAGACCCTCGGCGCCCCGCCCGAGCGGCGCGCGCACCGGTTCCCGCCGGCGACCCTCCAGGCGCTCGTCGAGCCGGTCGACCCGGCGCAGCGGACCGCGCTGTTCGCCGGGCTGGCCGAGTTGGCGGACGAGGACCCGCTGATCGGCCTGCGCCTCGACGAGCGCGCCGGCGAGGCGGTGGTCTCGCTGCACGGCGAGGTGCAGCGGGAGGTCATCGGGGCGCTGCTGGCGGACCGGTACGGGGTCAAGGCGCGCTTCGGCGACATCACCGTCGCGTGCATCGAACGGGTCACCGGCACCGGCACCGCAGCGGACCGGGTGCAGGAGAACGGCAACCCGTACCTCGCCGGGATCGGGCTCCGGATCGAGGCCGCACCGGTGGGGCACGGCATCGAGTTCGCCGCCGGAATCGAGCCCGGCCGCCTGCCGCCGGCCTTCGTGGCGGCCACCGAGGAGGGGGTACGCGCGGCCCTGCGCCAGGGCCGGTCCGGCTGGCCGGTCACCGACTGCGTGGTCACCATGACGTCCTCGCAGTACTACCCGCGGCAGAGCCGGCCGCACCAGAAATTCGACAAGTCGGTGTCGAGCGTCGCGGCGGACTTCCGCAACCTGGCCCCGGTCGTGGTGGCCGCCGCGCTGCGCCGGGCCGGCACCCAGGTCTGCCAGCCGGTCAACCGGTTCGAACTGGACCTGCCGCGTCCGGCGCACGGCCCGGTGGCCGCGGTGTTGGGCCGCCTGGGTGCACTGATCCTGGACACCGGGCTTTTGGGGCCGCCGGTCCGGGACACCGGCCTTTCGGGGGCGCCGGTACCGGACACCGGGACCGCTGCCGGATATGTGCGGCTCACCGGGCATCTGCCGTCCGCCCAGATTCCCCGGCTCGCTGCCGCGTTGCCCGACCTGACCACCGGCGAGGGCATTCTGGTGACCCGGTTCGACCACTACGCCCCGGTGCTGGGCCGGCCGGAACCGACCCAGCGGCGGCGTGGACCCGACCCGGCCGATCGCGAATCCTGGTTCCGCGCCGTACCTCGATGAATTTCCTTCGGGTTTTCGATGCATTCCGGCGGATCTTGGATACACTCGGCGCCGTCGTCGACGATCTACAGCAGACAGTCGTTCCCTCTTCGCACAACCAGAGGACACCGCTATGCGACTGCAAACATCGTCCACTTTCCGGCGTGATCTGGCCCGTTCCCTCCGGCGCGTCGTTCCCGTTCTGCTAGCCACCGCCCTCGCCGTCTACGGGATGTCGGCCGCGGCCGATGCCGCCGACCCCACCAAAATCAAACTGACCAGCGCCGGCCCGGCCAAGCTCTGGGCCGGCTCGGTGAGCTCGACCGGTCCGGTCACGCCGTCGGTGCCCGAGTGCGCCGCGGTCCACTGCGACAGGCTGACCCTCGTCGTCGACCTGCCGGACAACGTCTGGCGCAAGCCCGGCGGGGTGCAGGTCGCGGTCCGCTGGGACGGCGCCACCGAGGGCGCTCTCGGCCTCTTCGTCTACCGCGGCCGCACCCTGGTGGCGAAGTCCACGGCCGGCGTCGGCCTGGCCCAGTCGCTGCTGCTGCGGTCGGCGACCGACGGCACGTACACCATCTACGTCTCCTACGGCGTCACGTTCGGCGCCGTCGACCCCGACCCGGTGATCCCGTACGAGGCGCTGGCCGAGGTGGAGTACGACCCGGCCGCGAAGCCGGTGCGTAACCTGCTGCCCGACCTCAAGTCCCTGCCGCAGGAGAACGTCACCTACGACAACCCCGGCACGATCTTCGGCGACACCGCGCAGCCCGGTCAGTCCTGCTTCGACTCGGAACGCACCGAGCATGCCGCGGTGCAGTGCCTGCGCTTCGACCAGGTGCTGCAGAACATCGGCGAGGGCCCGGTGGAGCTGCGCTTCAACCGGCAGGCCGGGGTGCGGCAGGACGAGCCGGTGGTCCAGCGGATCTTCCGCTCGGCCGGCGGCTACACCGACCGCGACGCCGGCCTGGTGGAGTTCCACCCGGTGCACGGCCATTACCACTTCAAGGGCTTCGCCCAGTCGGACCTGTGGCTGGCCGACAGCACCGGCAAGGTGGTCGGCACGGCTCCCGCGGCCGAGGGCGACAAGGTGAGCTTCTGCGTGGCCGACACCGACCTGGTCACGTTCGGCCGGAAGGGCGACGCGCCGATGTCCTACCCGGCGCCCGACTGCCTGGACCCGAAGAGCGTGGAGGGCACCACCGAGTACTTCTGGTACGGCATGTCCCGCGGCTGGGCGGACCGCTACAACTGGTATCTCCCCGACCAGTACATCGACACGTCCGGCCTGGCCGACGGCACGTACGTGCTGTTCACCCGGGTAGACCCGGAGAACAAACTCCAGGAGAGCAGCGACACCAACAACTGCGGCAGCGTGATCGTGCGGCTGAGCGGCCTGGCCACCGAAACCCCGGCGGCCCAGCTGCTGGGCAGCGGTCCCGCCTGCGTCTAGAGCGTTTCCGGGTGGCCGCGTCCGTGCGGTTTGCGCGGACGCGGCCCACCGGAAGTCGCTCTATCAGAATCGGCGGTCAGTGCGGTTCTCCAGGGATGCGGGGGATTTGGTCGCCGCGGGACTGCTGGAATGTCTGGTATATGCGCGCGGCATGGCGCCGGGCCTTGCCGTGGTCACGGCGACGCCGCAGGTCACGCCGGCCGAGGGAGGCCAGTCGCCGACAATGCCAGTTTTCTCTCCGCGGAGCCGTTGAGCTGCAAATTCAGGTGCCGGGGAGGACTGCTGACCGCGGGGCGGCTATGGCAGATTGAGGATGGCACGCCAGTTGGCTATTGCTGCGTAAACGCCCATGAGAGCGCAGGCGGTCTCGATTAGACGGTCCATGCGGTCACCCTGGCAGAAACGGAAGGCACCGACCGGGCCATCGCCGAACACCGCGGGGGAGACGCCGCCGGGGCCGAGGGGCGGTCGTCGTGGCCGGTTGGGTGCTGCGGGGTGGGCGCCCCGCCCCGATTGAGCAGTTTTCGAGAAGCCGGGGTCTCGGTGTCCTGCCTAACCTGACGATGTTTTTGTCGGCACGGCAGGGGAGTTTGCGATGATCACGAAGCTGAACGTCACCTCGATCTTTGTTCTCGACAAGGATGAGGCGTTGGAGTTCTACGTTGGCAAGCTTGGGCTGGAGAAGGGTAACGACGTCCAGCAGGGGTCCTACCGGTGGCTGACCGTGCGGGTACCGGGTGAGGGCGGCACCGAGATCTCGCTGGAGCAGCCTGGTCCGCCGCTGCACGACGAGGCCACCGCCCAGCAGATCCGTGAGCTGGTCACCACGGGGGCCATGAACGGCCTCGTGCTCAACTCGGACGATGTCCAAGGGCTGTACGAGTCGCTCAAGGCCAGTGGTTTCACCGACTTCACCCAGGAGCCCACCGCCCACTTCTACGGCACCGACATGGGGCTGCGGGACCCGTTCGGCAACGCGATCCGGATCCTCCAGCAGGGCTGAGGGTCGACAAACCCCGGGTGCGCTGTATCGTAGCCTGTCAATAAGAACGTGTTCTAGTTCTGTTGACGCGGAGGGGCCGGTGACGCGTTTCAGGATCGCGCGGCGACGGTGGACCCGGCTGGTGGCGTACGGGCTCGCCGGTGTGCTTTTGATTGTTCTGGTCTTTGCGGTGGTGCCGATGCCGGTCGTGAACCGGCTGCTCGGTGCCTACCTCCGCGATCTCGTGGCCGCGCAGGTCGCCTGTCCCGGCATGGCCGCCGCCCCGCCGGAAGTCACCGTGCGGGGCGGCGCGCTGCTGCCCCAACTGGTGCGCCGCCGGCTGGCCGAGATCGAGTTGACGATGCCGGACCTCACCATGAGCGGGGTCGAGCACGCGTCGTTCGCCGCCACCCTGCGTGACGTCAGCCAGCCGGAACCGGACGTCACCCGGGTCGGCAGTATGGACGCGGCGATCACCATCGGTTTCGCGAACCTGCCCGACCCGCCGGACGGTCAGCCCGTGCCCAGTTACCGCCGCGCGCCGGACGGGACGCTGGCGATCGAGGTCACGGTCCCGCCCGCGGCCGCCAAGGACGTGCGGACCAGGCTTTATCTGAAGATGGACATCAACGGGAACACCATCACCTCGACACCGCAACGACTGACAATCTTCGGGCGTACGCTGCCCGCCGCGCAGGTGGGTTCGATGACCGGCGGGGTTCGCAGGCAGAAGCTGCCGGCCCTGCCCGCGGGGCTCAACTACCGGTCGATCACCCCGAGGAGCGACGGGCTGCACGTGGCACTCGCGGGTGTGTCCACGACGCCGCTGAACCAACTGCCCACCAGCTTCGCCGGCCGTACGGTGTCCTACTCGGCGCGGGACGGGCTGCTCGGCATCTCCACCGCGTTCGAGATCCCGCCGATCGTCAACATCCCGCTGACCATCTACGCCCAGCCCCGGCTCGCCGGCGGCGCGATGACCCTGGAGCCTCGCTCGGTGCAGATTTTCGGCGCCAACCGGCCGCCCAGCGACCTGATCGCCAAGCTGGTCCTCGCCCAGATCAAGCAGGAGGACCTGTCCCGCCGGCTGCCCGCGCTCCCGGCCGGCATCCGGTACCGGTCGGTCACGGTCGACTCCGGCGGGATCAGGGTGGTGGTCAGCGGCGTGACCGTGCAGCCGTTCTCCAGCCTGCCCAAACCGAAGGGCGCGGTGACCACGTACGGTGCTGACAAAGGTTTGCTGACCGTCACCACCGTCGGCTCGGCCGGCCGCACCATGCCCGTCACCGTCTTTGCCGCGCCCGCCATCGCCGGCAACAAACTGGAGATCGCCCCGCAGCGGATCGGGATGTTCGACACTCTGTTCCCGGCCGCCGACGTGTTCGCCGAGCTGAAGTCGGAGAACACCACGTACGCGCTCCAGGCACTTCCGGCCGGCCTCGAGTACCGGCAGGTGGAGGTGGTTCCGGGCGGCCTCCGCATCCGGCTCACCGGTAGGGACGTGACCCTGAGCAAGGGCCTGCTGGGCGGGGGGTGCTAGCCCGCTTCCAGCACGAAGAAGAGGAAGCACAGGAACGCCGTCCGGGCGCCGAGGTGGGGCGGGAGGAGTTCGCCGCGAAACCGTCGTAGTGACTCGTCAAGTGCGGAATTCCTCTCCTAGGAGCGTTCGCAGCCGGCTCAGCGCCCGAGCAGTGCGCATCTTGACCACCGAGGCGGAGACACCGAGGATCGCGGCCACCGTTTCGACGCTGTGGTCCTCAGCGTGGCGCAGCACGAGCACGGCCCGCTCCTCGACCGCGAGGCGGGCCAGCGCGTCCACCAGGGCCAGGCGCAGCTCCGGCGTCCCGGGCGGGGTGCGTTCCGGCTGGTCCGGCAGGTCCGCCAGCACGACCTCGGTGCGGCTGCGTCGCCGCTGCTGGTCGAAGACGGCATTCATCAAAACCCGTCTGCTGTACGCCTCGAGGTTGGTCCCGGTGCGGATCCGGTCCCAGACCGAGTACATCTTCGCGAGCGTGTGCTGGGTCAGATCCTGCGCGAGATGCCAGTCCCGGCACATCAGGTAGGCGCTGCGCCGCAGCCGGGTGCCGACGGATTCCACGAACGCGGTGAACTCCTCGTCGTGCGACACGCGGCCGCGCCGACGACCGACACCGGTGTGAATTGCGGTCACAGGACCCCTCCGACGGGGGCGTCCGTCGAACACCGCCGGCCGATGATCTCTTGGACGCCGGCCATCGTCGCATACTGCGCGCGGAAGGCGGTGTACTCCGACGCCGCCACCAGCCGCAACCGGAACGACTCGGGGAAGGCGTCGGCGCCGACCGCCGCGACGAGGTCAGGCTCGTCCTGCCAGCGGACCTTGAACCTCTCGTAGGCCTGCGCGCGACTTTCGAAAAGCACGGCCGCCACCCGCGGATCACCGCTCAGCGCCGCCTCGACCGCCGCCCGCTCCGGGCCGGCCAGCCCCCGCTGGAGAAAGACCAGCACGTCGGTGGCGTCCCGCTCCACCGGATGCTCGGTGCACGACGCGGCCGCCATCGGCATCATCGCCGCTTCCACGGTCACCGGCCGATCCGTCCCGATCGCCTGGTTGAGGCCGGCGCCGACACTCATCACCAGGACCACGCCGGCCGCCACCCCGGCCACGGTCAGCCGCTGCCGCCGGCGGCGCATCCGGCCACCCTCGCTGATGGCGGCGAGCGCCAACTCCCCGGGCGCGAAGCCGGGGTCGTCACCGACCGCGTCGTCGAACTGTTGCCGCAGATCTCGTTCCACTGTCCGCTCCTCGTCATACCGTTTCGGGGTCGTACCGTTTCGGGCCTCTGCCGGTATGACTGGATGGCAGCGCGATCCGGTCACATCGATGGTCGGCGGCCCTGCCCCGGTAGCGTCATCCCTGGCGGGTGCCGGGGTGCTGCTCTACTCCGCGCCGAGCGGCAGGCCGGACCTCGCCCGGGCGTACGCCGAGGCGGCGCTGCTGGCCGGGGTTGCGTTCATCAACACGGTCCGGCCGTGGCGGCTACCCGTCCGAAGCGGCGTCCTACCTGAAGTCTCCGCCGGGGACCGCGGTGCGACGCGCCGTCAGCCGTGTTCGACGGCGGCGATGTTCGCCGCCTCGTCGGGGTCGGGCTCCGACGTGTCCAGGAACGCCTGCAGCACCTCGACCGCCACGTCCGGTGCCAGCCGTTTGAGGCTCATGGCCAGCACGTTCGCGTCGTTCCAGAGGCGGGCGCCGCGGGCTATCCACGGGTCCCAGGCCAGTGCGGCGCGGACGCCGGGGACCTTGTTGGCGGCGATCGCCGTGCCGGTGCCGGTCCAGCACATCACCACGCCGTAGTCGGCCCGGCCCTCGACGACCGCGCGGCCGACGAAGCGGCCCAGATCGGGCCAGCTCTCCGAACCCTGCGGCCGGATCACCTCGTGACCCTCCTCGGTCAGGGCCGCGACCACCGCCCGGGTCGTCTCGTTCTCGTCGTCGCTCGCGAACGCTACCCGCATGGGCGAAGCCTATCGCCCTTATTTCAGGCTTGACTTAATTAAGCCGCGGCTGACATAGTTCTGCCGTGCACGCGTTCGATGTTCTGGGAGAGCCGGTCCGGCGGCGGATTTTGGAGCTGCTCGCCGAGGGGGAGCAGAGTGCCGGTGCCATCGGTGACGTCATCCGGGCCGAGTTCGGGATCACGCCGCCGGCGGTTTCGCAGCACCTCAAGGTGTTGCGGGAGTCGGGCTTCGCGACCGTGCGGGCCGAGGGGACCAGGCGGCTCTACTCGGTCGACGCGGCGCCGCTCGAGGAGGCATACGTGTGGCTCGAACGCTTCCGCGGCTTCTGGAACCAGCGCCTGGACGCCCTGGCCACCGAGCTCGCCCGGGGCAAACGCGTGCGACCGACCGACAACCCCGAAAGGCAGGAATAACCGTGTTCGACATCGTCAACCAGATCAACGCCACCCACCGCGAGATCGGCAGCCAGCCGGTGGCTTCGGGGCCGGGGCGGTCGGTGCTGCTGCGCCGGGTTTATGACGCCGCCATCGAGGATGTCTGGGACGCCTGCACCGACCGGGACCGGCTGGGGCGCTGGCTCGGTGTGGTCGAGGGCGACCTCCGGGTCGGTGGCAAATACCAGCTCAAGGACAACGCGGGCGGCGAGATCCTGCGGTGCGAGCAACCGCGGCTGCTCAAGGTCACCTGGGAGCTGGGTGAGGGCATGAAAACCGAGGTGGAGGTACGCCTGACAGCCGGCGACGGGGATCGGACCACGTTCGAGCTGGAGCACTCCTCGCCCGCCGAGATCGTCGACGAGATGGTCAAGGCCTACGGTCCGGGCGGCACCATCGGGATCGGCGGCGGCTGGGACCTCGCGCTTCTGGGCCTCTACCTGCACCTGCGCGGGGCCGACTTCGACCCGGCCAGCTGGGAGGACAGCGCCGAGGTCAAGGAGTTCGCCACCCGCAGCTGCCACGCCTGGGGACCGGCCGTGCAGAAGGCCTGGAACACCAGCGACGACGACCTCGCGGCCGCCATCGCCTTCGGGGTGTCCCATTTCGCGCCGGAGACGCCGCAGAACTAACGGATCTCGCTCTGCAGGGGGGCGGAGGGACGGTGGGCGGCAGGCCGCCCACCGTGCCCCGGCGTGAGGTCACATCCGGGCCGGAACGGGCGTGGAGCGCGCGAGGGGACGCCTGGCGATACTGAGCAGGCGGCCGGTGTGGGAAACGCGTACTTTATAGGTCTTTTTAAGCGATGTGCTCCGAGGTGCGTGCGAACACAAATGTAGCTATGTCGAGTTTTTCTGGTGCTCCGTCGGGACTGCGGAGAATGCGGAGGAATTCGCCCTCGTTTTCGCCGGAGACGCCGCGCCAGACATCGGGGGACTCGCGGACAAACCGGTCAACATGGTTCGAGCCGGTCATCACGATGGCGTCGCCGTCGGCGTGGATCTCGAACTCGCGGCCCATCCACCACCAGCGGCCGATCAGCGCGGCCGCCTCGCCGGTTGCCGGAGCGGGCGGCACCCAGGCGCGCGGGACCGACGGCTCGGCGTCGATGGCCGTGGCCAGGGCTTCCAGGGCGACCGTGCTGATGTGCGTTTTGTCCAAGCCGTACGAATTGGCGAAGGCGATCACGCCGAGCCGGCTCCGGCGGTGCACCACGAGCTGGGACACGTAACCGGGCATGGAGCCGCCGTGGCCGACGAAGACGCGCTCGCCGACCCGGTAGAGGCGCAGGCCGAGGCCGTATCCGCGAGTCCAGGACTCCAGGTCGCTGATCACCACGGGCGCGCACATCTCGTCGACGGTCTCGCGGGGCAGCACGGCGGGCGCCGGATCGGAGAGCAGGGCGGCCCACTTCGCCATGTCGGTGACGGTCGACCAGAGCTGGCCGGCCGGCGCCATCGCGCCCGAGTCGTACCGCGGCTCCTCGTGCAGCGCGCCGGTCAGCGAGTGGACCACGTAGCCGCGGGCGTACGGCTCCATCGGCGCGTAGGTGGTCCGTTTCATGCCCAGCGGATCCAGCACCCGCTTGCCGGCCAGCGTCCACCAGCTCTCCCCGGTGACCCGCTCCAGCACCGCCCCGAGCAGGCCATATGCCAGGTTCGAGTAGTGGTAGCGGCGGAACGGCGGGCCGGCCAACTTGTCGTAGCCCAGCTCGGCCAGCAGCCTGTCGACGTCGCCGCCCGGGTTGCGCTCCCACCACGGGCCGTCCGGTTCGCGCTGGAGACCGGACACGTGGCCGAGCAGCTGGCGCAGCGTGACCCCGCCCACCGACGTGCCGGGCAGGTGCCGGTAGAGCAGGTCGTCGAGGGCGAAGAAGCCCTCGTCGCGCAGTTGCATGACCAGTGTGGCGGTCAGCGACTTGGTGATCGAACCCAGCCGGTACTGGGTTTTTGTGTCCGGAACGGGGTGTTCGCCCACCCCGGCGAAGTGCAGCACGGCCCGGTCCCGCACGACCGCGAGGGCCAGCGATGGCGTACGACCCTCGGATTGCGCCCGGGCGGCGATCTCATCGACCCGTCGTCCGGTCTCCGGCAGCAGCGACACTCTGGACCCTTTCGACTGATGGACCTCAACTGATGGACCTCAACTGATGGACCTCAACTGATGGACCTCGACTGATGGACTGATGGGTCTAACTGCGAACCGCCGATATGGCTACGCGCGAAACGGCCATCGCCGTGCGTGCGCAAGCGTGTCACGATCGAGTGGTGGAAGCGGTTATCTGGATTGTGCTCGGCATCGCGCTGGCGATCGCCGAAGCTTTCACGGCCAGCCTGCTGATCATTTTCTTCTCGGTGGGCGCACTCGCGGCGGCCGGTGCCGCCGCGCTCGGTGCGCCCCTGCTCGTTCAGGTGATCGTGTTCGCGGTCGTCTCCGGTCTCTCGGTGGGCGCGCTGCGCCCGATCATCCTGAAGCACGCCCGCCCCGCGCTCGAGAGCGGCGAGACGCCGATCGGGCTCGAGGCTATCGAGGGCAGCCACGGGACGGTACTGGAAGAGGTCGACGGCGGCCGCGGCATGATCAAGATCGACGGCGAGATCTGGCAGGCCCGGTCGTTTGACGGCCACGAGAAGTACCTCCCGGGCGAACGCGTCCGGGTCCTCAAGGTCAAGGGCGCCACCGCGATCGTGTGGCGCGACGATCTGCCAAACATATAGAGAGGCGCCATGGAAGCAGTGATCGGTGTCCTAGTCATCGTGATCGTGGTGTTCGCCATCGTCACGCTGCTCCGGTCCGTCCGCATCGTCCCCCAGCAGCGGATGGACGTGGTGGAGCGCCTGGGTAAGTACAAGCGGACCCTCAGTCCCGGCCTCAATCTGCTGGTGCCGTTCGTCGATGCGGTGCGGAGCAAGGTCGACATGCGTGAGCAGGTCGTCT
>NZ_BOMV01000055.1 GCF_016862375.1 Paractinoplanes rishiriensis
GTCGAAAGCGCGACCCGTTACGGACCGTACTGCCGAGGTTTTGTTTGTCTCAGGCCGGCCGGTCTCCCGTCCGTCGCCCTGGCGACTCGTAGAACATTACAGGGCGGTTGCCGGGGCGCCAAATCGGCCCCCCGCAAGGTTGACCCCGCCCAGACTCGGTACCGAGAATCGCGCCGGAACCCCACCCGGATCGGAGCCCCACACATGCACGCTGACCTGCTGTTCCACGGTGGCCCGACGATCGGCGACCCGGCCGCGACCACGCTTGCCGTATCCGGCGGCCGGATCCTGGCGGTGGGTCGGGACGAGGTCCGCGACCTGGCCGGCCCGCGGACCGAGGTGATCGACCTGCGCGGCCGGCCCCTTCTCCCCGGCTTCCAGGACGCGCACATCCACGCCGTCATGGGCGGTGTCGAGCTTGGCCAGTGCGACCTCACCGGCACCACCGACCTGGACGAGTACCTGCGCCGGATCGCCGGGTACGCCGCCGCCCACCCGGACGCCGAGTGGATCGTCGGCGGCGGCTGGGCCATGGAGGTCTTCCCGGGCGGCGTACCCGACCGGGCCGTCCTCGACCGCGTCGTCCCGGATCGCCCGGTCTATCTGATCAACCGGGACCACCACGCCGCCTGGGTGAACAGCCGTGCCCTCGAACTGGCCGGCATCACCGCGGACACCCCCGACCCGGAGAGCGGCCGGATCGACCGCGCCGCCGACGGCACGCCAGTCGGTGCCCTGCAGGAGGGCGCCATGGATCTCGTGAAGGTCCCGCACACCACCGCCGACGAACGCCTGGCGGGCCTGCTGCGGGCGCAGGAGTTGCTGCACTCGTACGGCATCACGGCCTGGCAGGACGCCATGGTCTGCGCGACCAACGGCTACGACGACATCTCCGACGCCTACCTCCGGGCCGCCCGGGAAAACCTGCTTACCGCGACCGTCGCGGGGGCGCTATGGTGGGACCGCGATCGCGGCGCCGAGCAGATTCCCGATCTGGTCGACAAGCGCCGGGCGCACACCGTGGGGAGACTGCGCTGCAGCACGGTGAAACTGATGCTGGACGGCATCGCCGAAAACTTCACGGCTGCCATGACGCAACCCTATCGGGATGCCTGTGGCCATGTGACGTCCAACCGCGGGCTGTCCTTCATCGATCCGCTCGAACTTCCTGCGTACGTGACCGAACTTGACCTTCTTGGTTTCCAGACGCACTTCCACGCGCTCGGTGATCGGGCGGTGCGCGACGCACTGACGGCGATCGAGGCGGCGCGGAGGGCGAACGGTCACCGGGACACCCGACCGCACCTGGCGCACCTGCAGGTGGTGCACCCTGACGACGTGCCGCGGTTCGCCCGGCTCGGCGCGACGGCGAACATGCAGCCGTACTGGGCCGTGCACGAACCGCAGATGGACGAGTTGACCATCCCGTTCCTGGATCCGGCGCTGGCCGGCTGGCAGTACCCGTTCGGTGATCTGCATCGGGCGGGTGCGCGGTTGGCGGGCGGCAGCGACTGGCCGGTGAGCACACCGGAGCCGCTCCAGGGAATCCACGTGGCGGTCAACCGGGTCCATCATGGCGACCACGCCGCCGGCTTCCTGCCGGCGCAGGCGCTGGATGCGGGTACGGCGATCGCCGCGTACACGGCCGGCTCGGCGTATGTGAACCACCTGGACGACACCGGCTGGTTGCGCCCGGGCTACCGCGCCGATCTGGTCGTGCTGGACCGCGACATCCTCGCGGCCCCGCCCGCCGAGATCGGCGACGCGTCGGTGGCCCTGACCTTCGTGGACGGCAAGCGCGTGCACACCGCCCCGGACGCCTGACGGGCGCAGCCGCTTCACTCGACCTGCTGAGGGCGGCGGGTGGTCAGGGGCGGGACCAGTCGGTGCCGTGCTGGCGCTGGTAGGCGGCCACCGCGTCCTCGATCGTGGGGAAGAAGTGGTCGGGGTTGATGGTGCGGGTCAGGCTGTAGCGGTCGATTTTTTCCAGGACCGGGCTTTTCAGTTCGGCGAAGACCAGAGAAATGCCCTTTTCGTTCAGTTCCAGGTCTAGTTCCTCGAGGACGTCCGCGGCGGTGGTGTCCACGTCGGTGATGGGCTCGGCGGCTATCACTATCCAGGTGGGGGGTGGGTCGGCGGCCGCCAGTTCGCGGATCTGGTCGCGGAAGGCTCGGGCGTTCGCGAAGATCAGCGGGGCGTCGAAGCGGAACAGGATCAGGCCGGGCAGGCGTTCGGCGTCGGGGTACTGGCTGATGTCGTGGTAGCCGCTCACGCCGGACGCCCGGCCCAGCACCGCCATGTACGGCCACCACAGGCGGCGGAAGACGTTCAGCACCGACAGCGCCACCGCCACGCCGATGCCGGGTAGCACGCCGAGCAGCGCCACACCCAGGAAGGCCGCCAGCGCCAGGATGAACTCGATCCGGCGGCGCCGCCACAGGCGGGCCATGCCGGGGATGTCGGCCAGCGACAGCGCGGCCGCGATCACGACCGCGGCCAGAGTGGGCTGGGGCAGGTTGCGCAGCAGGTCGGGCGCGAGGATCAGCAGCAGGCCGATGGCCGCGGCGCCGACGACTCCGGTGAGCTGGGTGCGGGCGCCGGCCTGTTCGGCCACCGCGGTCCGCGAGCCGCTGGTGCTGACCGGGAAGCCCTGGAAGAACGAGGCCGCCACGTTCGCCGCGCCGATGCCGACCATCTCCTGGCTGCCGCGGACCTCCTGGCCGGTGCGCGCCGCGAACGCCGACGAGGTCGAGATCGTGTCGGTGAGCGACACCAGCGTGATGCCGAACGCGCCGACCGCCAGGATGCCCAGCTCCGACCAGGACGCCGAGGGCAGCGTGAACGGCGGGAAACCCTGCGGCAGCGGGCCCACCACCTGAACGCCCCGCTCGGACAGGTCGAAGACCGCCACCGCGGCGATCGACAGGACCACCGCGGTCAGCACCCCGGGCACCTTCGGCGCGAACCTGCGCAGCAGCACTATCACCACCAGGCCGAAGAGTCCGACGGCGACCGCGGCCGGCACCGTGGAGCCCGCCGCCACGCCGCTGAAGAACCCGGCCGTCTCCTCGATCAGGCCGTCGCCCTCGATCGAGAAGCCGAAGAGCTTGGGCAGTTGCGAGACCAGGATCGTCAGCGCCAGCCCGTTCAGGTAGCCCAGCTGGGTGGGCCGCGACAGCAGGTCGGCCAGGAAGCCCAGCTTCGCCACCCCGGCCGCGGCCAGCAGCACCCCGGTCATCAGCGCCAGCATCGACGCCAGGCCGACGCTCTCGGACGGATCGGCGCCCATGCCGACCAGGCCGACCAGGACCGCGGCGATCATCGGTCCGAGGGAGGAGTCGGGGCCGAGGACGAGAATCCGGGACGGGCCGAAGACCGCGTACGCGAGCAGGCACAGGATCGTCGTGTAGAGCCCGGTGATCGGCGGCAGCCCGGCCAGTTCCGCGTACGCCATCCCCTGCGGCACCAGCAGCGTGGTCAGCACGATGCCGGCCACCACGTCGCGCGGCAGCCACGCGGCGCGGTAGTCCCGGACCGCCTGCACACCCGGCACCCACTGCCGGTAGTCGATCGCCACGCCGGAAGGTTAACCGCCGGAGGGCAGCGGGGAAATCGTTCGCAGCGGGTGGTGCTAGGCCCGGCTCAGCGGCATGTCGAGGCGATCAGACAATTCATCAAAATCCATCCCGTACGTGTCCAGCACGCGCACCCCGCCGGGGCCGAGCCGGAACGTCGCCACGTCGGTGTAGACCCGGCTCACGCAGGCGCGCCCGGTCAGCGGGTACGTGCACTCCGGCACCAGCTTCGGCTTACCGTCCTTGGCGAACAGCGTCATCATCACGAAGACCTGCTTCGCGCCGATCGCCAGATCCATGGCGCCGCCCACCGCCGGGATCGCGTCCGGTGCGCCGGTGGACCAGTTCGCCAGGTCGCCGCCCGCCGACACCTGGAACGCGCCCATGATGCAGACGTCCAGGTGACCGCCGCGCATCATCGCGAACGAGTCGGCGTGGTGGAAGTACGACGCACCGGCCAGTTCGGTCACCGGCTGCTTGCCCGCGTTGGTCAGATCCGGGTCGACGTCGTCACCGGTCGCCGGCGGGCCCATGTTCAGCATGCCGTTCTCGGTGTGCAGCACGACGTTCTGCTCGGGCGACAGATAGTCGGCGACCATCGTGGGCTGGCCGATGCCGAGATTCACGTACGCGCCCGGCGGAATGTCGCGGGCCACGATCCGGGCCATCTCCTCGCGGGACAGGCTCATGAGGGCACCTCCACGATCCGGTCGACGTAGATGGCCGGCGTGACCACCGCTTCCGGGTCGAGGTCGCCGGTCTCGACGACGCGGGACACCTGGACCACCGTGACCGCCGCCGCGGTCGCCATCACCGGGCCGAAGTTGCGGGCCGTCTTGCGGTACACCAGGTTGCCCATCCGGTCGGCCAGGTGCGCCCGGATCAGCGCCACGTCACCGCGGATCGGATACTCCAGCAGGTATTCCCGGCCGCCGATCACCCGGGTCTCCTTGCCCTCGGCCAGCGGCGTGCCCACCGCGGTCGGGCTGTAGAACGCGCCGATCCCGGCTCCGGCGGCGCGCATCCGTTCGGCCAGGTTGCCCTGCGGCACCACCTCGAGCTCGATCTTGCCGGCCCGGTACAGGCCGTCGAACACCCACGAGTCGGACTGCCGCGGGAACGAGCACACCACCTTGCGCACCCGGCCCGCGGCCAGCAGTGCGGCCAGGCCGGTGTCGCCGTTGCCGGCGTTGTTGCTCACGATCGTGAGGTCGCCGGCGCCGTGCTCGATCAGCGCGTCGATCAGTTCGACCGGCATGCCGGCCATCCCGAACCCGCCGACCAGCACGGTGTCGCCGTCCTTGACCACCCGCACCGCCTCGGCGGCGGTGCGGACAGCCGCGGTCACCGGTCGCCGTCCAAGACGCGTTGGGCGATCCGGAAGGCGGTGTTCGCGGCCGGCACGCCGCAGTAGACGGCCGTCTGCAACAGCACTTCCTTGATCTCGTCGTCGGTCAGCCCGTTGGTCCGCGCGGCCCGGACGTGCATGGCGAGTTCCTCATGGTGGCCGAGGGCCACCAGCGCGGTCAGGGTGATCATCGATCTGCTGCGGCGGTCCAGGCCGGGGCGGGTCCAGATTTCCCCCCAGGCGTACGCCGTGATGAGCTCCTGGAAATCCCGGGTGAACGGGGTCGTCCCGGCGACCGCCCGGTCCACGTGCGCGTCGCCGAGCACCTGCCGCCGGACCGCCATCCCGGCCTCGCGCACCTGGTCGACCGTCCGCGGCCCGGCGTCGTCCCGGAAGTGCTCGTCGAGCAGCGCGGCCACCTCGTCCGGGCTCTCGGCCGGCGCCAGGTGGGCCACCCCGTCGAGCACCACCAGCCGGCCCTCGCGCACCCCCTCGGCGATCAGCGCCAGGCCGGCCGGCGGGGCGGGTTGATCGGCCGCGCCGGCCACCGCCAGCACCGGCTGGGTGATCTCGCCGAGCCGGTGCCGCACGTCAAACGTGGCCAGCGCCTCGCAGACCAGCGCGTAGCTCTCCGGGTCGGCGGCCCGCAGCGCGGCCAGCAGGGCGGCGGTCACCGCCGGTTCCCGGTCCGGGAAGCCGGGCGCGAACCAGCGCTGGATCGACCCGGCCACCACGGCCTGGGTGCCGTCGGCGCGGACCGTCTCGGCCCGCTGCCGCCAGCCCCCGCTCTCGCCGATCTTGGCACCGGTGCAGAGCAGCACGGCCGAGGTGACCCGGTCCGGCGCGTCCAGCAGCAGTTGCAGGCCGACCGCGCCGCCCACCGAGTCGCCGGCGTAGCGGAACGGCTCGCCCGGCCGGATCCGGTCGGCGAGTTCCAGCACCCCGCGGGCCAGGCCGGGGATGCCGAACGCGGCCGGCGCCGGGCCGCTGCGGCCGTGCCCCGGCAGATCCCAGCCGACCACGTGGTAGCGGCCGCGCAACTTGCCGGCGCAGCGCCGCCAGAGAGCCTCCGCCGAGGTGCCCAGCGACGGCCCGAGCAGCAGCAGCGGCCGGTCCGGCGCGTCGACCAGCGGCACCGCCGTCAGCACGGCTTGCCCGCCCTGGTCAGGGCCGCGTCGATCAACTCTTCGGTGGCACCCAGATAGGGCCCGTCGTCCCCCAGCCGGTGCCGCTCGGCGTCGATCCCGGGGCGGGCCGCGGCCAGGGTCGCGGCCATGCGTTCCGGATCGACCTGGAGGCCGGCGAGGAGTTCGGCGGTCTGCGAGCCGGCCACCACGGTGCGCCGGGCCAGGGTCTGCAGGGTGGGCCACTCGACGTGCCAGGAGCCGTCCGGGCGCTCGTCCACCGCCTCGGCCGCGGCAGCGTGCAGGGTGGCGGCCAGCGGCGGTGCGGCCAGCGCGGCCCGGCGCACCAGGACGGCCAGCACCGGGTTGTGCTTGTTGGGCATGGTGGACGAGCCGCCGCGGCCGTCGGCGGGCGCCTCGGTCAGTTCGCCGATCTCGGGCCGGCTGCCGAGCAGCACGTCGTTTGCGATCTTGCCCCAGGCGTCGGTGCAGCTCACGAACGCGTCGCCGATCCGGGTGAACGGAGCGCGGGCGGTGTGCCACGGCTCGCGGAACGGCAGGTCGAGGGTGCGGGCCGCGGAGCGCACCAGGGACAGGGCCCGGTCCGGTGCGCCGGTCAGCGCGGTGGGTGCGGCCAGGCTGCCGGCCGCGCCGCCGGCCTGGATCGGCAGCGCCGCCGCGGTCTCGAGGAGGTCCCGGGCGTCCAGCACGCCGTGCAGCCAGCCGGCCGCCTTGAGGCCGAACGTGATCGGGATGGCGTGCTGGGTCAGGGTGCGGCCGGCCATCCGGGTGCCGCGATGACGGTCGGCCAGCGCGCTGAGGACGCGTACCTGGTCAGAAAGATCTTTGTGCAGGCGGTCGGCGGTGGCCCGCAGGTTGAGCACCAGAGCGGTGTCCAGGACGTCCTGGCTGGTCAGGCCGGCGTGCAGGGCCTCGGCGGCGCCCGGATCACGGCCGGCCAGCCGGGCCCGCAGCACCGCGAGCAGCGGGATCACCGGGTTGCCGCCGCCCTCCGCGTCCTCGGCCAGCGCCGGCAGGTCACCCGGGTCGACCAGGTCGTCCAGACCGGGCGCGCTCGGCGCCAGGCCGTGCTCGTGCAGCGCGGCCAGCCAGGCGGCCTCGACCCGCACCATGGCCGCCATCAGGCTCGCGTCGGAGAACAGGTCGCCCGCGCGGACGTCGCCCGGCCACAGCAGCATGGTCACGTCCAGATGCCGCGGTGCCGGGGGAAGCTCAGGAACACGGTCTCGGAGTCCCCCTGCAGGTGCACGTCGAAACGGAGGCCCTGCCGGTCGCGGGTGGCGATCAGGGTCTGCCGGCGGTCCGGTGCCAGGCTGTCGAGCAGCGGGTCGGGACCGGGGCCGGGCAGGTACGCGCGGGTGAACAGGCGGTCGAGCAGGCCCCGGGCGAACACCGTGACCGCGAAGAACGCGGGACGTCCCGGCTCGGTCGGCCCGGGCTCCACGGTGGAGAACCAGTAGTGCCCGTCGGCGTCGGTGGGTGCGCGGCCGAACCCGCTGAACGTCCACCCGTCGCGGTGCAGCGAGCCGGGGCCGCGTACGACATTGCCCTCCGCATCGGCCTGCCAGATCTCCAGCATGGCGTCGGGCACCGGCGCCCCGTCGCCGTCAAAGACCCGGCCGTGCAGCCGGATGGCGCCGGCCCGGCCGGGCGGCACCAGGTCGTTGCCGCCCGGGTAGGGCAGCCCGAGGTGGAAGAAGGGCCCGACGGTTTGTCCTGGCGCAACGCTCATGCCGGGTCGACCCCCTGCTCGATCGGCGTCCGGTGGCTGCCGGTGAGCACGATGTCCCAACGGTAGCCGAGGCTGTACTCCGGGGTGGAGAGGTCGTGGTCGTACTGCGCGATCAGCATCTCCCGGGCCTTCGGGTCGGTGATCGACTGGAAGATCGGGTCCAGCGGGAACAGCGGGTCGGCCGGGAAGTACATCTGGGTGACCAGCCGCTGGGTGAAGTCGGTGCCGAACAGCGAGAAGTGGATGTGCGCCGGCCGCCAGGCGTTGACGTGGTTGCGCCACGGGTAGGCGCCCGGCTGGATGGTCAGGAACCGGTAGCCGCCGTTCTCGTCCGTGATGCACCGGCCCAGCCCGGTGAAGTTCGGGTCGAGCGGCGCCGGGTGCTGGTCGCGCAGGTGCGCGTACCGGCCGGCCGCGTTCGCCTGCCAGATCTCGACCAGCTGGCCGGCCACCGGCCGGCCGTCGCCGTCCACCACCCGCCCGGCCACCACGATCCGCGAGCCCTGCGGCTCGCCGGCGTGCTGGATGGTCAGGTCGGCCTCGGCCGCGCCCACCTCGGAGTGCCCGAAGCACGGCGCCCACAGTTCGACCCCCTCCGGGTCGGCCGGCTGCGGGGCCTTGGTGGGGTGGCGCAGCACGCTGCTCCGGTACGCCGGGTAGTCGAGGCGCGGCTGGTGCTCCTGCGGGCCCTCCTGTTGGGCCGCGAGGATCTCACGGTTGATGTCCGCCTGGGTGGTCACCTTTGCGACGCTATGCGGCCGGGCCCCGAACCGCGATACTTGGCTTCCGTTGGACGGAAGGATGACCATGAGCGCCAGCGTCACCTCACGCGCTCTCGACCTGCTCGGGGCGTTCGACCCGGATCACCGCGTGCTCACCCTCAGCGCGCTCGCCCGCCGGGCCGGCATGCCGCTGGCGACCGCGCACCGGCTGGTCGGTGAGCTTAACCGATGGGGCGCGCTGGCCCGGCTGCCGTCCGGCGAGTACGTGATCGGGCGCCGGCTCTGGGACCTCGGGCTGCTCGCGCCGGTGCAGTCCGGGCTGCGCCAGGCCGCGTCACCGTTCCTGCACGACCTCTACGGCGCCACCCTGGCCACCGTGCACCTGGCGGTCCGGGACGGCACCGAGGCGCTGTACATCGACCGGCTCTCCGGGCACATCTCGGTCCCGGTGATCAGCGAGATCGGATCCCGGCTGCCGATGCACGCCACCGGGGTGGGCAAGGTGCTGCTCGCGTACGCACCGGAGAACGTGCGCACCGAGGTGCTCAGCCACCTGACCCGGGTCACCGCGTACACCATCACCCAGCCGGCCCGGCTGCTCGACCAGTTGCGCCGGGTGCGCATCGACGGCTACGCCACCACCGGCGAGGAGATGAGCCTGGGCGCCTGCTCGGTGGCGGTGCCGGTGCGCGGACCCGGCGGCGAGGTGGTCGCGGCGCTCGGCATCGTGGTGCCCGACCTGCGGCGGGAACGGGCCCGGCTGGTCTCGGCGCTGCAGGTCGCGGCCCAGGGCATCAACCGGACGCTCGGCGACTCGCCTTCCGTACAGTGGAAATAGGGTCTTGTCCACCCGCCCGCCGCCCGGTTCCCTGGAGGTATGCGCACCCAGGTCGCCGTCATCGGCGCGGGCCCTGCCGGCCTTCTGCTGTCCCACCTGCTCCGCCGCGGCGGGGTGGACTCGGTGGTCGTCGAGACCCGCTCGCAGGAGTACGTGGCCTCGCGGATCCGGGCCGGGATCCTGGAGCAGTCCAGCGTCGACCTGCTCACCGCGGCCGGCCTGGGCGACCGGCTGCGTGCCGAGGGCCACGAGCACCGCGGCATCTACCTGCAGATGCCCGGCGAGCGGCACCACCTCGACTTCGTCGACCTGATCGGGCGCACCGTCTGGGTCTACGGGCAGACCGAGGTGCAGAAGGACCTGATCGCGGCCGGCACCGCCGAGGTGCACTACGAGGTCACCGGTACCACCCTGCACGACGTCGAAACGGATCGGCCGTACGTGACCTTCGTGGACTCGGGCGGCGCGGCGCGGCGGATCGACGCGGACGTGATCGCGGGCTGCGACGGCTCGTTCGGGCCGAGCCGCCACGCGGTGCCGTCGGAGACCTTCGAGCGCACGTACCCGTACTCCTGGCTGGGCATCCTGGCCGACGTGGCGCCGTCCACCGACGAGCTGATCTACGCCTGGCACCCGAACGGGTTCGCGCTGCACTCGATGCGCTCGGACACGGTCAGCCGGCTCTACCTCCAGGTGCCGAACGGAACCGACCCGGCGAGCTGGCCGGACGACCGGATCTGGCAGGAACTGGCCACCCGGCTGGGGCACGGCGAGCACGGCTGGAAGCTCACCGGAGGGCCGGTCACCGACAAGAGCGTGCTGCCGATGCGCAGCTACGTGCAGACGCCCATGCGGCACGGCCGGCTGTTCCTGGCCGGGGACGCGGCGCACATCGTGCCGCCGACCGGCGCCAAGGGCCTCAACCTGGCGATCGCCGACGTGACGCTGCTCAGCCAGGCGCTGGTGGCGTGGCTGCGGGCGGGCCGGCCGGCGCTGGCCGAGTCGTACTCGGACGACGCCCTGCGCCGGGTCTGGCGGTGCACCCACTTCTCCTGGTGGATGACCACCATGCTGCACACCGGCAGCGACCCGTTCGACGCTCAGTTACAGCTCTCCCAGCTGCGCTGGGTCACGACCTCGAATGCCGGGGCGACCGGGCTGGCGGAGAACTACGCCGGCCTCCCGATCGGCTTTTAGGCGGCCCGGCCACGAGTGCCGCCAGGGCCGTGGTGATCGGCACCGACGCGATCAGGCCGATCGTGCCGACCGCGCTGCGCAGCACCTCCTGGGCCAGCAACTCGCCGGTCACCACCTCGGACATCGGCTGGCTGCCGGTGGCGAGCAGCAGCAGGAGCGGCAGAGCGGCGCCCGCGTACGCGAGCACCAGGGTGTTGACCGCCGAACCCACGTGCGCCCGGCCGATCCGGCTGGCCGAGCGGTAGAGCTCCCACCGGCCGGTGCCACCGCGGGCCAGTTCGGCCACGGTCGTCGCCTGGGTGACGGTGACGTCGTCGAGCACGCCGAGCGCGCCGATCACGATGCCGGCCAGCAGCAGGCCGCGCATGTCGATGCCACCCGAGGCGGCCAGGAAGGCGTCGTCGCCGCTGGCCACCCCGGTGAGGTCGAGGGCCGCGGTGAACCCGGCGCCGAGCAGGCCGGTGAGCACCAGGCTGGCCAGCGTCCCGGCGATCGCCACCGACGTGTGCACGTTGACGCCGTGGGTCAGGTAGAGCGCGGCGAACATGATCGCGGACGCGCCCACGACCGCGACCAGCAGCGGCGGCGAGCCGTCGAGGATGGCCGGGATGATGAAGAACAGCAGGATCGCGAAGCTGACCGCGAGGCCGGCCAGCGAGGTGAGCCCGAGCCGGCGGCCGAACAGCAGCACGGCCAGCACGGTCAGGCCGACGAGCCAGAGCATCGGGCCGGCCCGCTGGTGGTCGACCACGGCGTAGTCCGGGCCGCCGGCGACCGCGCCCGGGAAGTAGAGCAGCACCACGTCGTCGCCGGGTGACAGCCGCGGCGCGCCCGGCCCCTGCGGCACGTCGACCCGCGTCTCGGTGCCGGCGCCCGGGCCGTCGGTGACGCGGACGGTCGCCGAACCGACGGTCATCGCGGTGACCGTGCCCAGCGCGCGCTCCCCGCCGCGGTCCCGGCCGTCGAACTGGACCTTTCCGGGCCAGAGCAGGATCATGGCGAGCACCGTGGCGACGGCCGCGGGCACCAGCACCGCGGCCACCAGCTGCCGGGTCCGCCGGGACGCGGCGCCCTCCGGAACTCCGTGCGTGTGACTCAACGGCGCCTCGATCCACTGGCTCGATCCACTGGGCAAGTTGCGGAAAAGCTAATCAGGCGGGGCCGGTATCTTGGCACGCGGCCCCAGCGAATTGGAGTGAGGCGTGAGTTCGTCCCGCATGAGCGCCGAGGAGATCGACTGGACCTCGCCGCAGCCACCACCGGGTGCGCCGCCCGAGCCACCCGGCCCGCGCCGGGAGCGCCGGATCGGCTCGCTCGAGGTGCTCGCCGCGCTGCTGATCCTGCTCGTGGTGTTCCGCGGACCGCTGGCCGGGCTGGTCTCCGGCGCCCGGCTGCAGACCTGGACCACGGTCTTCGTGTCGGTGCTGGTGCAGGCCGTGCCGTTCCTGGTCTTCGGCGTGGTGCTCTCCGCGATCATCGCGGTCTACGTGCCGCGCTCGTTCTGGGCCCGGGCCCTCCCCAAGAAGCCGGTGCTCGCGGTGCCGGCCGCCAGCATGGCCGGCGTGGTGCTGCCCGGCTGCGAGTGCGGCAGCGTGCCGATCGCCGGGTCGCTGATCCGGCGCGGCGTCGCACCGGCCGCCGCGTTCGCCTTCCTGCTGGCCGCGCCCGCGATCAACCCGATCGTGCTGACCGCCACCGCGGTGGCCTTCCCGGGCCGGCCCGAGATGGTGGTGGCCCGCGGCGTGGCCAGCCTGATCGTCGCCGTGCTCATCGGCTGGCTCTGGCTGCGCCTCGGCAAGACCGAGTGGATCAAGCTGCCGCACCAGCCCGACCTGGAGGGCGCGTCCAAGGCCAAGGCGTTCTGGTCGGCCTGCCTGCACGACATCATGCACGCCGGCGGCTTCCTGGTGGTCGGCGCCGCGGCGGCCGCCACCATCAACGTGATCGTCCCGGAGGAGTGGCTGCAGCGGCTCGCCGAAAACCCGGTGCTCTCCATCATCGCGCTGGCCGTGCTGGCGGTGCTGCTGTCCATCTGCAGCGAGGCGGACGCGTTCGTGGCGGCCTCGCTGTCCCAGTTCTCGCTGACCTCCCGGCTGGTGTTCCTCGTGGTGGGACCGATGATCGACCTGAAACTGATCGCCATGCAGACCGGCATGTTCGGCCGCAGGTTCGTGCTCCGGTTCGCGCCGGTCACGTTCCTGACCTGCGTGCTGGTCGCGACCGGCATCGGGGTGGTGTTCCTGTGAGCCGGCTGACGCAGGCTGTGGTGCTGCTGCTGTTCGGCGGGGCGGTCCTGCGCGCCTCGCTCACCGACCTCTACCTGCGCTACGTCAAGGAGGGCCTGCGCCCGTTCCTGATCGCGGCCGGCGTGCTGATGGTGGCGGCGGCGATCACCACCATCTGGTATTCGCTCCGCTCTTCGGGGAAATCGGACGAGGAGCAGCACGACCACGGGCACGAGGGCCACCACGAGCCGCGGGTGGGCTGGCTGCTGATCCTGCCGGTCCTCGGGCTGCTGCTGGTGGCGCCGCCCGCGCTCGGCTCGTTCGCGGCCGGTCAGTCCGGCAGCGTGACGGCCGCGCCGTCCGACTCCGACTACCCGCCGCTGCCGCCCGGCGACCCGGCTCCGGTGGCGCTGCTCGACTATGCGTCCCGGGCATTGTTCGACGACGGCCGGAGCCTGACCGGGCGCACCCTCAAGCTCACCGGCTTCATCACGCCGGCGCCGGACGGCAAGCCGATGCTGGCCCGGATCGTGCTGTCCTGCTGCGCCGCCGACGGCCGCCCGATCAAGGTGGGGATGACCGGGCAGACCCCGATCGAGGTGCCGGCCGACACCTGGGTGGAGATCACCGGCGTCTACAGCCCGCAGCGGGGCAAGGATCCGGTGAACGACGTCGACGTGGCGTTCGTCGAGGTCAAGTCGTGGCAGGAAGTCGCGCAGCCGAAGAACCCGTACTCGTGAGGCTGCTCCCCGCCGCCAGCCTGGTGGTGGCGCTCGCCGCGGCCGGCGGTCTGCTGGTCGCCGGGCCGGCCGAGATCGCCGGGCCCGAGCAGGCGGCCACCCGGGTGTCCGCGGCCACCGCGTGGCCGTCCGCGAAGCGCGCCGAGTACCGCCCGGCCATGCCGGACGGGCCGCTGTTCACGCCACTGCTCTTCCTCGATCCGGTGACGGCGGTGGGCACCGCGCCGACCCCGGACGCGGAGACCGTACGCCTGCTCGTGCGCGACGCGAGCGGCGGCCAGCGCCTGCTGCGGCGGGTGCCGCTGGAGCGGAACCCGCAGTTCGAGGTGGTCACCGCGACCGCCGACCACCTGCTCTGGACCGAGTCGAGCGACGAGCAGCCCCGGGTGCGGATCTGGATCGCCGACCGGTCCGGCGGCGAGGCCCGGCTGCTGACCGCCGACACCGGCAACACGATCTTCTACGGCACCTCGCACGACCTGGTGGTGTCCGACGGCCGGGTGCACTGGGCCGCCGCGCCCGGCGGCGACCAGACCACCGAGATCCGCTCGGTGCCGCTGACCGGCGGCCAGGTGCAGGTGCGCAGCGAGCCGGGCAAGTGGGCGATGTCGGCCTGGCCGTGGCTGGTCGACGAGCGCGAGGGCCGGCTGCGCAACCTGGCCACCGGCCGGGACACCACGGTGGCGACGTCCGGACCCGAGACGGTGAGCTGCGGCCCGGCCTGGTGCCGGGTCCTGGTGATCACCACCGACACGCTGGCCCGGATCGACCTGATGCGCCCGGACGGCTCGGCCCGGCGGCGGATCGCCGGCGGCGACGTGCAGGCCGCGGTGGCCGACGTCGCGGTGCTGGACCGCTTCGAGATCCTCGCCGAGCCCGGCCCGGACGCCGACGTGACCGGCACCGCGGCCCTGGTGGTCTACGACGTCGCGTCCGGCCGAACGGTCGAGGTCGCGCCGGCCGTGGACGGGGCGTTCACCCAGGGCGGGATGCTCTGGTGGTCGACCGGGGACGACGAGACCATCACCTGGCACACGCTCGATCTGCGGACGGCTTGACTCCTCCCCGCGCCAAACCGGAACGCCGCCGCGGAGCGTGACTCCCCGCGACGACGTTCCGGTACCCAGCCCAGTAAAGGTCAGGCGGTGGTGCAGGCCGTGCCGTTGAGCGTGTAGTTGCTCGGCGCGGCGCTGTTACCGGTGTGCGTGGCCTGGAAACCGATCGTCACCGAACTTCCGGCGGCGATCGCCTGGTTGTACTGCACGTTGCGGGCGGTGACCGCGGTCCCGGACTGGCTGTAACCGGCGCTCCAGCCGCCGGACACGGTCTGCCCGGCCGGGACGGTGAAGCCCAGCGTCCAGCCGTTGATCGCGCTGGTCCCGGTGTTGGTGATCGTGATGTTCGCCGTCAGCCCGGTGTTCCACGCGCTGACCTGAGCCGAGGCCCGGCAGAGCCCGGTAGCGGGAGGACTCGTGGGCGGCGTCGTGGGTGCAGTGGTCGGCGGCGTCGTCGGCGTGGTCGTCGGCGTGGTCGTCGGCGGCGTGGTCGTCGGCGTGCCGTCCAGGCCGAAGAACGCGATCACCATCCGGGCCATCCCGGACAGCGGAAGCGAGTGACCGACGCCCGCCACGCTGATCCCCTCGACCGGGGCCTGCACCGTGTTGGTGCCGTACCGGGTGCGGGTCCAGTTGGCCTGCGGCGTGTCGGTGAACACCGGCGTCTGGCTGATGCCGTGCACGTTGGTCCACTGCTTGATCGACTCGCCGAAGTTCGGGTACTGGAGGGTCGTGTCGGTGACGCCGTGGAAGACCTGCATCCGCGGGCGCCGCCCGGTGTAGCCCGGGTACGCCGCCCGGACCAGGTTGCCCCACTCCGCCGGGGTCCTGCTGACCTGGCCGTTGGCGCAGGCGCTGTTCCAGCCGGCCTGGTTGGCCGGGTTGGTGGGGTCGCCGGCGCTGGCCGCGAAGCAGCCGAACGGCACGCCCATGAACGCGGCACCGGCCGCGAACACGTCCGGGTAGTCGCCGAGCAGGACGTTGGTCATCATGCCGCCGGACGAGGCGCCGGTGACGAAGGTGCGGTTCACGTCGGTGCCGTAGCGCTGCTGCACGTACCGGACCATCGAGACGATGCCGGCCGGGTCGCTGTTGCCGCTGTGGCTCAGCGCGCCCGCGCTGGAGTTGTCGAAGCAGTTGCCGGACCGGGTCGCCGACGGGTAGACGACGATGAAGCCGTACTGGTCGGCGAACGACTTGAACTCGGTGTTCTGGTAGAACGCCGGGCCGGTTCCGGTGCAGTAGTGCACGGCCACCAGCAGCGCCGGATTGGCCGCGACCCGGTCCGGCACGTACAGGTGCATCTTGAGGTTGGTGGGGTTGGTGCCGAAGCCGGTGACCTCGACCAGGGTGGCCGCCGACGCGGTGCCGGCCGGCAGGACGATGCCGGCGGTGATCGCCGCGGCCGCAGCGGCACCGGCGAGCAGGGCACGCCAGGGTTTCCTCATCGCTTGTTCCTTCGGGGAGTGGGAGAGGGGAATGGTGCGGCCGGCGGGAGACCGGACGGGGGTCTCCCGCCGGCCGCACCTCTCAGCGAGCGGTGCAGGTCGGCGTCGCGGACGGGCCGACGCCGGTGCCCTGGAATCCGAACTCGGTGGCCCCGCCGGCCGCGACCGAGCCGTTGTAGCCGACGTTGCTGAAGCTCACCGAGCCGCTCGATCCGGTGGCCGTGGTGTTCCAGCTGTTGGTGACGGCGGCGCCGGACGGCAGCGTGACGCCCACGGTCCAGCCGCTCAGCGGTGCCGAGCCGGCGGTCACCCGGACGGTGGCCACGAAGCCGCCGCCCCACTGGTTGAGCGTGACCCGCGCGGAGCAGCCCGCCCCGCTCGGCGGCGTCGTCGGCCCGGTGGTGGGCGGCGTGGTGGGCTGGGTGGTCGGCGGCGTCGTCGGCCCAGTGGTGGGCGGCGTGGTCGGCTGGGTCGTCGGGTTGGTGGTCCCGCCGGCGTTCAGCGCCTCCAGGGTGGAGGTGTACGCGGCCTTCTTGTTACCGGAGCCGTCGAACAGCAGCGGCGTGCCGCTGGCCCGCCACGAGTCGGTGTCCCGGATGCCCCACACCGTGATGCCGGTGCAGCGGGCCACCGCGAGGCAGTCGGCCACCACGCTGCGGTAGGTGTTGGCCTGGGTGGTGCCGGAGCCCTCGATGTCCAGCTCGGTGATCTGCACGTCGACGCCGAGCGCGGCGAAGCTGGACAGCGTGGTGCGGTAGTTGCTCGGGTATGGCGAGCCGCTGTTGAAGTGCGACTGGAGGCCGACGCAGTCGATCGGGACGCCGCGGGTCTTGAAGTCGCGGACCATGTTGTAGACGGCCTGCGTCTTGTCCCAGGTCCAGTTGTCGGTGTTGTAGTCGTTGTAGCAGAGCTTGGCGCCCGGGTCGGCGGCGCGCGCCGCGCGGAACGCGGCCTCGATCCAGTCGTTGCCGGTGCGCTGCAGGTTGGAGTCGCGGCGGGCACCGCCGTTGCCGTCGGCGAACGCCTCGTTCACCACGTCCCAGGAGTGGATCTTGCCGCGGTAGTACGTGGCGACCTGGGTGACGTGGTTGAGCATGGCGCTGCGCAGCGCGGTGCCGCTCATGCTCTGCATCCAGCCGGGCTGCTGCGAGTGCCAGGCCAGGGTGTGGCCGCGGACGATCATGCCCTGGGCGCGGGCGTGGTTCACGATCCGGTCGGCATTCGTGTACGAGAAGACGCCCTGCTGCGGCTCGGTGGCGTCGATCTTCATCTCGTTCTCGGGGGTCACCTGGTTGAACTCGCGGTTCAGGATGCCCACGTAGGTGGTGTCGGTCAGCTTGTAGTTCGCGACCGCGGCACCGAAGTACCGGCCCTTCTCGGCGGCGGAGGCGCCGAGCGTGGTGGCGGCCTGCGCCGTGTGCGTGACGGTGATGACCGCCGCGGCCATGGTCAGCCCGGCGGTTGCGGAGAACACGGCGGCGAGGACGCGCCGCCTGGAGGAACGGTTCATTGCCGATGCCTTCCAGCTGTGATCAGGGGAACGGTGGCTCAGCCTCGGGGCAGGCATAGCCGCGACCCGGACCACACAAAGAGATCCGGATCGATCGAAACATTAACGGCACGTTCCGGTAATCACAACGCCCAGCTTGTGCACGATGCGGACCGGTCACGGCCCGCACCCTGCGACACCCCCGATTTTTCCAGCTAAATACGCCCAGCTCCGACCTCACCAGGTTCCGGAAGTTTCGGAAAATGTTTCATCCTCGCCGCAGGCGTGACACGGCCGGCACGGTCCGTGGCGACCAGGCCGCCGACCGGGCCAGCGGCGCCGTCGACGCCAGGATCAGCAGCGACGCGACCGGCAGCAGATCGAGGTTGACGCTGATCGCCGCGTACCCCGCGAAGAGCAGCACCGGGCTCCACACCGGCGCCCGGCCGGCCGCCACCTGGAGGCCGAGCAGCACCACCATGCCGAGCACGAACGCCAGCGGACCGGCGACCTGCAAGGCGTCCGGCAGCGGCCAGCGCCGGGCGAACTCCTCGGACAGGTCACCGAGGATGACCCAGACGAAGCAGCCCACCCCGGCAACCGCGCCCGCGGCCGCCACCCGGGCCAGCCGCCGCCCGGTCACCGCCCGCCCGGCCAGCAGCACGGCGAGCGCGCCGAACAGCACCATGGCGACGAGGAAACTGACGTGGCCGACGTCCCAGGCGAGCCCGTCCTTGCGGTGCCCGTCGAGTCCGTCGATCCACCGGAGAATGCCGTACGCCAGCAGGAAAAGCGGCGCGGCGATCGATAGCGGTCTCATGCGGTGAGCCTAGGAACGCGCCGGTCCCGGCCGGTATCGGTGAAGCCCCGGTGACCACCCCTAAGGCGTGGCCAGTCCGGCGAAGGCGCGGGCCGCCGGGGTCAGGGTGCGCCGGCTGACCATCGCGACCCGCAGGTGCGTGACCGGGTGGATCGGCACGACTTCGGCGCCGGCCCGGCGGGCCAGCTCCGACCATCCCGCGGGCAGGATGGCGTCGCCCACCCCGGCCAGAACCAGAGGAAGGAGGGACGTACGGTGGGCAACCTCGGCGACCAGCCGGGCCCCCGCGGTCTCGGCCAGTTGCCGCATCAGCGAACCGCGCTGCGACACGATCAGCCGGTGCCCGCCGAGGTCGGCGACCGTGACCCGGTCCCGGCCGGCGAACCGCCCGCCGGGCGCGGTGACCAGCATCAGCGGCTGGTCCGCGAGGGGCACCACGCCGAGGCCGGCGGCCTGGATCAGGTCCGGGCCGCCGAGCAGGCCGATCTCGGCCGCGCCGGTGCGCACCGCGTCCACCACCTCGTCCGGTACGAAGGCGGCCGCCACGCTGACCGCCACGTCCGGGTGGGCCGCGGTGAACCGCCGCATCAGGGTGGCCAGCGGCTCCACGGCCGGCGACGGCATCGCGACGATCTCGACCCGGCCGCTGCCGACGCCCTTGATCGCGTCGACGGTGGCCTGCGCGGTGGCCAGGTCGCGGATCACCTGGCGGGCCGGGCCGACCAGTTGCCGGCCGGCGTCGCTGAGGACCACGCCGCGGCCGACCCGGTGGAACAGCACGACGCCGAGTTCCCGTTCCAGGCCGGCGATCGCCTGGGACAGCGACGGCTGCGCGATGAACAGCTGCTCGGCCGCCTTGCCGACGCCCTCGGCGTCGACCACGGCGAGGAAGTAGCGCAGCTGGCGGGCGTCCACCGGACCTAGTGTCGCAGCTCCCCGATGATCGCCGCGGTCATCTCGGCGGTGGTCGCGGTGCCGCCCACGTCGCCGGTCAGCACGCCCGAGGCGGTGGCCGCGGCGATCGCGTCCTCCAGCCGCCGGGCCTCGCCGGCCAGGCCGAGGTGCGCCAGCATCAGCGCGCCGCTGGCGATCGCGCCGATCGGGTTGCTCACCCCGCGCCCGGCGATGTCCGGCGCCGAGCCGTGCACCGGCTCGAACATGCTCGGGAAGCGGCGCTCCGGGTTCAGGTTGGCGCTGGCGGCCAGGCCGAGGCTGCCGGCCAGCGCCGAGCCCAGGTCGGACAGGATGTCGGCGTGCAGGTTGGAGGCGACCACGACGGACAGGTCCTCGGGCTTGAGCACGAACTTGGCGCTCATCGCGTCGACCAGCACGCTCTCGGTGGCGACGTCCGGGTAGTCGAGCGCGACCCGGCGGAACACCTCGTCCCACAACACCATGCCGTGCTGCTGGGCATTCGACTTGGTCACGCTGGAGACCTTTTTGACCGTACGGGTCCGGGCCAGCTCGAACGCGAAGCGGATGATCCGCTCACAGCCCTTCTCGCTGAACAGGGCCGTCTGCAGCGCGATCTCGTTGCCCGGCCCGCGCCCGGACAGGTTGCGGCCGCCGTAGCCGGCGTACTCCCCCTCGCTGTTCTCCCGGACCACCACCCAGTCCAGCTCGACCTCGCCGGCCTTGCGCAGCGGGCTGACCACGCCCGGCAGGAACTTCACCGGCCGCACGTTGGCCCACTGGTCGAAGTTCTGCGCGATGTTCAGCCGCAGCCCCCACAGGCTGATGTGGTCGGGCACGTTGCCCCAGCCCACCGCGCCGAAATAGACGGCGTCGAACTCCTGGAGCGTCGCCAGCCCGTCCGGGTCCATCATCCGGCCGGTCTTCTCGTAGTACTCACAGCCCCACGGGAACTCCTCCCAGTCGAACGCGAACTTCCCGCCCGACTGCGCGGCCATCGCGTCGAGCACCTCGCGCCCGGCCGCCACCACCTCTTTGCCCACACCGTCTGCCGGAACCGCCGCGATCTTGAAAGTCTGCTCAGCCATACCTCCATGCAAGCAAGACCGTCATCGATAGGTCCAAGACGAATTTCCGATCCGGCTCATAGGGACTGCCTATCAATAAACGTCGCGGGCGTAGCGCTTCTGGGCGCTCAGCTGCTTCACGTATTCGTCCGGGTCGACGCGGCCGTGGGTGGCTGCTATGTCGCGGAGGGCCTGGTCGACGTCCTTGGCCATCCGGCTCGCGTCGCCGCAGACGTAGAGGTGGGCGCCGTCGTTCAGCCACTGCCACAGTTGGGCGCCGTGTTCGCGCATCCGGTCCTGGACGTACACCTTGCTTCGCTGGTCGCGGGAGAAGGCCAGGTCCAGCCTGGTCAGGATGCCCTGGGTGCGCAGCTCCTCGAGCTCGGTGGCGTAGTAGAAGTCGGTCGCGCGGCGTTGCTCGCCGAAGAACAGCCAGTTCGGGCCGGTGGCGCCGCGGGCCTGACGCTCGCGCAGGAAGCCCAGAAAGGGGGCGACTCCGGTGCCTGGGCCGACCATGATCATCGGGGTGGACGGGTCGGTGGGCGGGCGGAAGTGCGGCGAGCGCTGGACGAAGACCGGGACCTCGCCGGCGGTGTCGGCCAGGAACGTCGAGCAGACGCCCTTGCGGGGCCGGCCGTTGAGGTTGTCGAAGCGCACCACCGAGACCGTCAGGCTCACCCGGTCCGGCTCGGTCAGCGGGGTCGACGAGATCGAGTAGAGCCTCGGCTGCAGGCGCTTGAGCACGTCGGCCCACTCCTGCGCGGCCGCCCGGACCGGGTACTCGGCAATCAGGTCGGCGGCCTGCCGGCCCCACGCCCACTTGGCCAGCTCACCCTTGTTGTCCGGGCGGAGCAGGGTTTTCAGGTACGCGTCGCCGCTGCGCTCGGCGAGGAAGCGGAGCAGGTCGGGGGTGATCCGGGTGATGTCCAGGTCGCGGCGCAGCGCCTCGGCCAGCGGTCGTTCGCCCGGCTGGCCGAGGTCCACGGTCTGGTCGGCGCGCAGGCCGGTCACGTCCAGCCATTCCTGCACCAGGTCGGGGCAGTTGCTCGGCCAGATGCCCAGCGCGTCGCCGGCCGCGTACTCCAGGCCGCCGCCGGTGTCGAACGTGAACCGCCGCACCTCCTTGGCCGAGCCCGGGCCGCTGAGCAGTTCGTTGCCGCACAGCGCGGCGGTCAGCGGCGCGGCCCGGGTGGGCTGCGGCACCGGCTCGGCGACCGGTGCGGTCAGCGCCACCACCACCTGGTCTAGCCATCCGTTCGCGTCGTCCTCGAAGTCGGGTTCGCAGTCCACCCGCGGGGCGATCCGGACCGCGCCCAGTTCGGCGAGCCGGTCGTCGAGGCGGCGGCCGTGCCCGCAGAAGTCGTCATAGGTGGAGTCGCCGAAGGCCAGCACCGCGTACCGGCGGCCGTCCAGCCGGGGCGCGTCCGGGCCGGTCAGCGACTCCCAGAAGCCGGTGCCGTTGTCGGGTGCCTCGCCGTCGCCGAACGTGCTGGTCACGATCAGCAGGTCGGCGTCGCTCTCCAGCAGGTCGGCGGCCGGCCCGTCCATGCCGCGCAGGCTGGCCGGGCGCCCGGCGTCGGCCAGCCGCCGGCCGACCGCCTGGGCGAAGTCCTCGGCGTTGCCGGTCTGCGAGGCCCAGAGCACCTGGAGGCGCCGGGTCGCGGCCGATGCCGGCGCGGCGGCCGGCACCGCGGTGCGGCCGAACGTAGCGGCCAGCATCCCGTTGAGCCAGGCCGCCGTGCCGGCGTCGAACGGCGCGTTGGCCGGCAGCAGCGGCGGCAGCACCGGATCGGCGGTGAGCGCGCCCATCGCCGTCATGAACCCGGACAGGTACTGGCGCTGGTTGTCGTCGAGGGCCGGCGGGGTGAGTGCGAGCCCGAGCATGGCGTGCAGCGGCTCGGCCGGACGGCTGTCGACCACCGGCACCGGCGTCAACGCCACCGCGCAGACCTTGAGCTCCGGCTGGAACGAGAGCGGGTCGACGGCGTCGCTGGTCACCGCGTTGACGCTCACGTACTCGCCGAACAGGTCGTTCCAGTGGAACGGGGCGAAGCAGTTGCCGGGCTGCACGCGCTCGGTCAGTTCGGCCGGCAGCACCGCCCGGCCCCGCCGCGAGGTGATCTCCACGGGGGCGCCGGCCGCGATACCGAGCCGCGCCGCGTCCGAGGGATGAATCTCGACGTACGGGCCCGGATTGAGCTTGTTGAGCTTGGCGACCTTGCCGGTCTTGGTGAGCGTGTGCCACTGGTGCTGGAGCCGGCCGGTGTTGAGCACGAACGGGTAGTCGTCGTCGGGCAGTTCGGCGGCCGGCAGATGCGGCCGTGGGTGGAACACGGCTCGTCCGTTCGCGGTCGCGAAGGTCAGTCCGGACCCGCCGTCGCGGTAGCGGATCGGGTTTCGCGTACCGGAACCCGGCGGAGCCGGCCATTGCACGGGCCCGGCGGCAAGCCGCTCGTAGCTCACCCCCCGCAGGTCATAGCCGGTCTGCGGGTTCCAGAACTGCTTGATCTCCTCGAGGATCTCGGCGGCGCTGCGATAGTCGAACGCGTCCGCGAAACCCATCTCGGCGGCGACCCGCGCGATCAGCTGCCAGTCCGGCAGCGCCTGCCCCGGCGGGTCGACCGCCTGCGGCACCAGCGTCAGGTTGCGCTCGGAGTTGATCATGATGCCGTCCGCCTCCGACCACATGGCGGCGGGCAGGGCGATGTCGGCGTACGCGTTGGTCTCGGTCTCGGCGAACGCGTCCTGGGTGACCACGAACTCGGCGGCCTCCAGACCCGCGATGACGGTGCGGCGGTTGCCCACCGAGGCGACCGGGTTGGTGCAGATGATCCAGCAGGCCTTGATGTGTCCCTCGGCCATCCGCTCGAACATCTCGACGGTGCCCTTGCCCACCTCGGTGCGCAGCGTGCCGGCCGGCAGGGCCCAGGCGTTCTCGACGAACTCGCGGTCGGCCGGCACCAGCACGGACCGCTGCCCCGGCAGGCCCGGCCCCATGTAGCCCATCTCCCGGCCGCCCATCGCGTTCGGCTGCCCGGTCAGCGAGAACGGCCCGCTGCCGGTCCGGCAGATGGCGCCGGTCGCCAGGTGCAGGTTGCAGATCGCGTTGGTGTTCCAGGTGCCGTGGGTGCTCTGGTTGAGCCCCATCGTCCACAGGGTGACCCAGTTGCCGGCCGCGCCGATCCACTCGGCCGCCTGCCGGATGCTCTCCTCGCTCAGACCCGTTTCCTGGGAGACGTACGACGGGGAGTAGCCGGCGAGAAAATCCGGCATCCCCGCCCATCCGTCGGTGTACGCCGCGATGAAGTCCTCGTCGATGTCGCCGTTCGCGACCAGCAGGTGCAGCAGCCCGTTGAGCAGGGCGAGATCCGTCCCGGGCCGGATCGGGAGGAACAGGTCGGCCTTGTCGGCGGTGGCGCTGCGCCGGGGGTCGACGACGATCAGCCGGGCACCCGCCTTGAGCCGGTCGAGCATCCGCAGGAAGAGAATCGGGTGACAGTCCGCCATGTTCGACCCGATCACCAGGAACAGGTCGGCGTGATCCAGGTCGTCGTACGACCCCGGCGGCCCGTCCGCGCCCAGCGACAGCTTGTAGCCGGTGCCGGCGCTGGCCATGCACAGCCGCGAGTTCGACTCGATCTGGTTGGTCCGCAGGAAGCCCTTGGCCAGCTTGTTCGCCAGGTACTGCGCCTCCAGGGTCATCTGCCCTGAGACGTAGAGCGCCACCGCGTCCGGGCCGTGCTCGTCGACGATCGCCCGCAGCCGGCGCGCGGTCGCACTGATCGCGGCGTCCACGTCCCGCCGGGCGGGCGCCTCGTCCCGCGCGCCGCGGACCAGGGCGGTGTCCAGCCGCCCCGGCGCCGCCAGCATGTCCGCGCTGGTGGCTCCCTTGGTGCACAGCCGTCCCGCGTTCGCCGGGTGATCCCGGTCACCGCGAGCCTTGACCGCCAGCCGCCGTCCGTCCGGCCCGCGCGCGACGTCGAGCACCATCCCGCAGCCCACGCCGCAATACCCGCAGACCGTCCTGACCTGCGTGCCCACATGTTTCCTCTCGACCGGCGACCACCTGCACCCACACGCTAGATGCAGGCCGTTTCCGGCCGGTCAATCGTTTGTGCGAGCCCGGTTACTCACCCCTCACCGAGCAGCCCCGGGCGTTGTGACCATCGGTCATGCTGGAGTGGTGCGGCTGATCCTCAACATCCTGTGGTTCATCTTCGGCAGCGGCTTCCTGCTCGGCATCGCGTACGGCATTGCCGCCCTGATCTGCTTCGTCCTGATCGTCACCATCCCGTTCGGCGTGGCCTCGCTGCGTCTCGCGGTCTACTCGCTGTGGCCGTTCGGCCGCACCGTGGTGAGCCGCCCGTCCGCGGGCGTGGCGTCCGGCATCGCGAACATCCTGTGGGTGGTGCTGGCGGGCTGGTGGCTGGCGCTGACCCACCTGGTCACCGGCGTGGCGCAGTGCATCACCATCATCGGCATCCCGTTCGGCATCGCGAACTTCAAGCTGGTGCCGGTGGCCTTCTGGCCGCTGGGCCGCGAGATCGTCGACCTGTAGGCGCTGGTCAGCGCGCGGCGGCCAGAGCGGCGTCCAGGGCCGGCGCCAGCCAGGTGGTCAGGGCGGGCGGCTGCACCGCGGCGCCGGGCGCGCCGTCGTGGCCGGGCACGGACTGCAGGCCCAGCCAGCCGGTGTCGGTGGCCAGCCATTCGACGGTGCCGTAGGTGGTGCCGTCCGCACTGGTCACGGTGGCCGCCAAGGAGCCCTGGGCGCCGCCCGGCAGCGGCGGCCGCGGACGGCGGCCCGCGGTGCCGGCCGGCGAGGCGTAGGCCGGGACGACGTCCGGGAAATCGGCCCGGTGAGGCGCCGGGACGGCTCCGGCCAGCTCGGTGCCGAGCTCCCACGCCGGGAACAGGGCCAGCTCCAGGTCGCCGTCGTCCAGCTGGCGCAGCGAGGCGGCCAGGCCGCCGGACACGGCGAACAGCGCAGTGCTGGCCTGATGCGGCAGGGTCACCTCGATGTGCACGGTCGCATCCGGCCTGGCCAGCACGGTCAGGGTGGCGGCCACCGCCGGGACCGGGGTGTCGTCGCCGTCGACCAGGCCGCGGCGGCGCAGGACCGCGTCGGCGGTGGCCGGCCAGGCGTCCGGGTCGGCGGCCGGCTCCGGGAGCACCATGCCGGGTGGCAGCGCGACGCCGGCCTGGGTGGCCAGGAGCGACAACTCGGCGGCGGAGAGGGTGACGCGGTGCATCCGGTGCGGCCACTCCTGTCGCGCGAATCGGTCACTGGGCGGGGCACAGTCTAAACCGGAACACGGTCGCGCCGAGGCCCCGGGGAACAGCACTGGGGAGTTACCGCCGGATAACCAGCGGTGATTGGCACAACGATTGGCGTCGCTCTGTCGTTGCACCCTCATGGTGCGCAAACACAGTGATGTGCAAAGCTGCGCGCTACATCTGCACGACTGATTGCCCGGAGGCCCTGCATGGCTTCGTTCCTCTTCTTTGTTGCCGGGGTCGTGATCGGCCTGCTCGGCGGCTGGGTGCTGTGGGGGCGCCGCGCCGCCGACAAGCCGTCCGCCTCGACGCCGGCCAAGTCCGCCACGACGCCCACCTCGACGGTCACCGCTCCGAAGGACGTGACCACCGCGCAGATCCCGTCGGCGAAGTCCACCGACGACACACCGGCCGCCGACCGCGAGCCGGCTACGAACACCAAGGCCGTGACCGTTCCGGCGGCGACCGCGACGGCGCTGGGCCCGGCGGCCGAGCCCGACCTCAAGCCGGCCCCCGTCGCCCAGCCCATCGCCCAGCCCGTCGCCGAGCCCGTCGCCGAGCCCGAGCCAGCCGCGACGACCCCGGTCGCGGAACCGGTCGCGGAACCGGTGGCCGAGCCCGACCCGGTCGTCGTGCCGAAACAGGCCACCGAGCCCATCGCCGCGGTGGCCGACCTGCCGGAGCCGGTCGCGGCCGAGCCCGCGGTCACCGAGCCGCTCGTCACACCAGCCGAGCCGGTCGTCACTCCGGCCGAGCCGGTCGTCACTCCGGCCGAGCCGGAGAAGCCGGCCCCGGTGGCGGTCGCGGTGGCCGACGACCTCACCCGGATCGCCGGCATCGGCCCGAAGATCGCCACGGCGCTGGCCGCCGCCGGCATCACCACCTACCAGCAGGTGGCCGACGCCGACGTGGCCACCCTGCGCGCCGCGATCACGGCCGCCGGCCTGCGCTCGGCACCGAGCCTGGCCACCTGGCCGGAGCGCGCCAAGCTGCTGGCCGACCAGTCCTGACATCCGGTTCCGGCGCGGATCGGCCGGACGGAAGGCGGCCCGGCGCGATCCATGGGGCCGGACGGGACCCAGCGGATCGCGACCCGACCCGAAAATGAATGCCCGGCGGACGGTAAATCCGCCGGGCATTTGCCTGTCCCAGGACGGCCACGCAGCCGAGCCGCAGGCCAACGCCGGTGCGCGGGCGGCAGTCAGGGTCCGGCCCGGGCGCCGCGGACTATCCGGGTCCCGTTAATGCACGAATGCAATTCCCTGAATCCGTTCAGCCGCTGTCCACCATTCGTTAATCGGGTGGTTGGTTCATCCGCCGGGAAGGAGGTGTCCGGCGGTCGTCGTCCCGAAAACTTGCCGGCATGACGATCGAAGCCGAGACCGACCTTTCGGCGTACGTGCTCCACCTGCTCGACGCCCACCTGGCGGCCATGCACGATATCCGCGAGCGGATGCGGCTCGGCGGCACCATCAGTCCCGGCGCCCGGCGCACCGCCGCGCTGGACAGCATCGTGGCGGCCCGGCGATATGCGGACCGGCTCACCGGCGCGCTGGGCGATCCGCAGTCCGATCGGTGAGGATCCAGCCCAGCGTGCGTGCCAGCGAGCGATAGAGCGGGTATCCGCAGAGCACCCCGAGCGCGATCGCGATCATCGACCAGACCGTGCCGAACAGGTCCTCGGCGGCCGCTGCCGGGTCGCGGTCCAGATACTCGGTGACCCCGATGAGGCCCAGCGCGCCCGGCACCAGCAGCCAGAACGCCGGCAGGAAGGACACCAGCGCGGGCGGGCCGGACGGCCGGCGCTCCACCGCGTACGCCACCGGGGTCATGGCCAGCGCGCCGAAGAAGCCGCTCAGGTAGCTCCCGAAGATCAGGTTGCCGAGGAACTGGCCGAGCCAGGCGACCGTGAGCACCAGCAGCAGCCAGGGCAGCGAGCGGGGCGGCGCCGAGTGGAACCAGTACGTGCCGAGGCCCACCACCAGCACCCCGAGCCACGGCGCCCACCAGCCGATCAGGTTCTGCGGGCTGTCGATCAGCTCGTCCGCCGCGGGCAGCGTCACCACCTGGGTGGCGGCGGTGATGCCGAAAGCGAGCAGCATCAGCTGGAGTCCGCCGGAGACCAGCCGGCTGGCTCCGGTGATCATCTCGCCGGCGGACAGTTCGACCACCGCCATGGTGAGCGCGGCGCCGGGCAGGAAAGTGACCAGCGGCGCGATCATGGCGCGCAGGTCGGCGTCCGCCCAGCCCTCCCCCGCGAGAAGGAACGTACAGCTCGCGACCAGGAACGCCACCGTCACCGGCATGATCATCTGGAGGCTGGACCAGCGCGCGCCGACCAGCTTGAGCAGGGCGACCAGCACCCCGAAGATCGCCGACAGCACCAGGTCGCCCCAGGTCGGCTGGAGCACCAGGCAGATGCCCGTGGTCAGCACCGCGTGACCGATGATGGTCATCCCGGGGCCGAACCGCGGCCGCATGTCGACGATCTCCAGCACCTGGCGGCTGCCGTCGGCCGGCGCCAGGCCGCCGCGCCGCGCGGCGCGCAGCACCTGGTACAACGCGGCGGCCTGGTCCAGCCGCAGAATCCCGCGGAGCTGGCGGGTGGGTTCGAGAGTTGCCGCGCGTCCGGGTTCGAGGGCGATTTCCACGTACGTCGGAAAGACCGCGACCCGGGCATGCGGCGCACCGTAGGCGGCGGCCACCTCGATCAGGTGGTCCTGGGTCTGGTTGACCGCCTCCCCCGCCGCCGTCAGGCCGCTGCCCAGATAGAGCAGGAACCGGAGCAGTTCCTGCTCGTCATCGGGCTGACGCATAGTTCCGCAGGAACAGCGCCTCCACCAACGCCATGTTCTCGATCTCGGACGGGTCGACGCTCTCGTTCGGCGCGTGGATCAGGCAGCGTGGCTCCTCCACCCCGATCAGCATGATCTCGGCGTCCGGGAAGGTGTCCTGGAAGACGTTGCACAGCGGGATCGAGCCGCCCTGCCCCTCGATCATCGCGGGCCGCCCGTACACCTGCTGCATGGCGCCGGTGAGCGTGTCGAACGCCGGCCCGCTGGTGGCGCCCTGGAACGGCTCGCCGTCCGCCTCGCGGGTGATGTCCACCCGGACGTTCCACGGCGCGGCCTGCCGCAGATGCTCGATCAGCGCGTCCTGCGCGGTGCGGGCGTTCATACCGGGCGGCACCCGCAGGTTGATCCGGGCCCGGGCGCGCGGCTGGATGGCCGCCGACGAACCGACTACCGGCGGGCAGTCGATGCCCAGCACGGTGACCGCGGGCCGGGCCCAGACCAGGTCCGCCACCCGGCCGTCGCCGAGCAGGTCGACGCCGTCGAGCAGGCCGGCGTCGGCCCGGAACTGGTCGGCCGGGTAGTCGGCGCCGGGCCAGACCTGAGTGGTGTCGAGGCCGTGGACCGTGGTGTTGCCGCGCTCGTCGCGCAGCGTGGCCAGCATGTGGATGAGCGCCGCAAGCGCGTCCGGGGCCGCGCCGCCGAACATGCCGGAGTGCATCGGCCCGGCCAGCGTCTCGACCGAGACCACCACGTTGGCCAGACCGCGCAGGCTGCTGGTCACGGCCGGCACGCCCACCGCGAAGTTGCCGGCGTCGCAGACCAGGATCGCGTCGGCCTGCAGCAGCCCGGCGTTGGCGGGCACGAACGCCTCGAGCCCGCCGGTGCCCTGCTCCTCCGAGCCCTCCCCCACGATCTTGACGGTGACCGGCAGGTGGTCGCGGACCGCCCGCAGCGCGGTGAGGTGGGTGGCGATGTTGCCCTTGCAGTCGGCGGCGCCCCGGCCGTACCAGCGGCCGCCCCGGTCGGTCAGCTGCCACACCGGGCTGTCCCAGGCCGCGACGTCGAGCGGCGGCTGCACGTCGTGGTGGAAGTAGAGCAGCACGGTCGGCGCGCCGGGCGGGCCGGCCAGCGAGCCGCAGACCGCCTTGCTGCCGTCCGGCGTCGGGTATGCGGCCACGTCGTCGAAGCCCAGGCCGCGGAACGTGCGCAGCAGCCAGTCGACCATCCCGTCGCATTCGGACACCGGGAACTGGGCCGGGTCGTGCACCGATTTGAAGGCCACCATTTCCGCCAGGTCGTCGCGGGCCTGCGGCATGAGCGCCTTGACCCGGCCACGGAGTTCGTCGAGCACAGCACCTCTCCTTTACGGTCGTTACGCGTGCGGCTTCGGCCAGAGCTGCCGTACGGCGAGCAGGGCGGCCAGCACGATCAGGCCGGTGATCACCAGCGTCCCGCCGGTGCTGAAGCCCTCGGACAGGCCGCTGAGCACGGCCACGCCGAGCGCGCCGCCGACCATGCTGGACATCTTGAAGAAGCCGGCCGCCGCACCGGACAGTTCGGGCGGCACCTCGCCGACCGCGGTGTCCGAGATCGGGGTGGACAGCAGGCCGAGTCCCACGCCGATGACCAGCAGGCCGGCCGCGAGCAGCCAGAGCGAGACGTCGTCGGTCAGGAACCCGAGCACGAACAGCCCGCCGGCCAGCAGGACCAGGCCGAGCAGCACCGGCATCCGGCCGCCGCGCCGCGCCGACATCCGGGAGCCGCGCGGGATGAACACGAAGATGCCCACGGTGGCCGGCAGCAGGAGCAGGCCGGCCTGGACGGCGTCGTACCCGCGGACGTTCTGCAGCCAGAGCACGAGCAGATAGCTGAGGCCGGCGAAGGCCAGGTTCATCACCAGGTTGGCGGTGAGCGCGGCGTCGTACGGGCGCAGCCGGAACAGGTCCAGCCGGACCAGCGGCTCGGCGGCCCGCCGCTCGATCGCGTACCAGGAAAATGCCAGCAGGACCGAGACGACCAGCAGGACCACCACCAGCGGATCGGACCAGCCCACGCCAGGCCCGGCGGTGAGGCCGAAGAGCAGGGCGAAGATGGCCAGCCCGATGGTGACCAGGCCGAGCCAGTCGATGCGGCGGGAGGCGTGCGGGTCGAGCGACTCCGGGGTGGACACGCGCAGCGCCAGGTAGGTCAGCGCCGCCACCGGCAGGTTGATCCAGAACAGCCAGGGCCAGCCGAGGGTGTCGGTGAGCAGGCCGCCGACCGCCGGGCCGATCGCCTGCCCGCCCCAGGCCACCGCCTGCCAGACCCCGAACGCGGTGAGCTCGGCCGGCCCGCTGAACTCGGCCGGGATCAGCGCCAGCGTGGCCGGCAGGATCAGCGCCGCCCCGATGCCCATCAAGGCGCGCCCGGCGATCAGCGTGCCGACGTTCGGGGCGAGCGCCGCGACCAGCGAGAAGGCGGCGAACAGCACGATGCCGATCGACAGCATGCGCCGCCGCCCGAAGATGTCGCCGAACTTGCCGGCCGCGATCACCAGCGCGCCGGTGACCAGGCTGAACGCGTTGTTCGCCCACTGCAGGGCGGCCATCTCGGCGTCCAGGTCGTCGGCGATCGCCGGCACCGCCACGCCCAGGTCGGCGAAGGCCAGCCAGACCATGCCGGCCGCGGCGCAGATCGCGGTCAGCGAGAGGCCGCGACGGGTCGTCGGGCCGGTGGTGGTGGCATCGGTCACCGCGTCAGTCTCGGAATCCGGACCGGGTCCCGGCATCATCCGCCCCGGGCGATGTCCGGCCCCGCCACCCCGCCCGAGACTGACCGGCGTGACGAACACTTCGACGAACCGCACCGCCGGCCTGGGCGTACTGCTGGCCGCGTGCATCTCCACATTCGTGGTGAACGCGAACACGTCGGCGGTCACCATCCTGCTGCCCGCGATCAGCGAGGACACCGGCGCGCCGGTCGCCACCCTGCAGTGGGCGGTGACCGGCTACATGCTGGTCGGCGCCGCGGTGATCGTGACCTCCGGCGCGCTGGGTGACGTGTTCGGCCGCCGCAAGGTCTTCCTCGGCGGCCTGCTGCTGTTCGTCGCCTCGTGCGCGCTGATCGCCCTGTCCACCAGCGCCACCGGCGTGATCGCCGGCCGCATGATCCAGGGCGCGGCCGGCTCGACCATCCTGGCCTGCGGCATGAGCCTGCTCTCGGTGGACTCGGCCGGCCAGGGCCAGATGAAGGCCATCACGCTCTGGGGCGCGGCGTCCGCGGCCGGCGGCGCGGCCGGCCCGCTGGTCGGCGGCCTGCTGGTCGGCATCACCGGCTGGCAGGGCCTGTTCTGGATCGACCTGCTGATCGCCGCCGCCTGCATCCCGGTCACCCTGTTCATGGTCCGCGAGTCCCGCGACGAGTCCCGCTCGCACGTGATCGACTGGGCCGGCACCGTGCTGATAGCGGTGATCCTGGTGCCGTTGGTCCTCGCGCTGAGCGAGGGCGGCGACTGGGGCTGGCTGTCCGTCGCGACCATCGGCTGCCTGGTGCTGGCGGCGCTGGGCGTGGTGGCTTTCGTGGCCGCCGAGCGCCGGGTCTCGGCCCCTCTGGTCGACCTGAACCTGTTCCGCAACCGCGTGCTGGTCGGCGCCACCCTGGCGATCCTGCTGGTGGCCGGAACCATCAACGGTCTCATGTACGTCCTGAGCCTCTACTTCCAGGATCCGGCGTCCTTCGGCATGACCGCCCTGCAGGCCGGCCTGGCCACACTGCCCGCGGTGGCCGTGATGATCGCGATAACCCCCCTGATAACCCCGATTGCCGTACGCATCGGCTCGCGCCGGGCGGTGGCACTGGGCTTCCTGCTGTCCACGGCCGGCTTCGCGGTCCTGGGCTTCGCGTCGTCGTCCTGGAAGTACACGGCGTTCGTGATCCCGCTGGTGGTGATGGCCGTCGGCCTCGGCCTGGCGAACGGCCCCGCATCCTCGGCGTCGACCTCGTCGGTGGACCCCGAGGAGGTGGGCGCGGCCGCCGGCATCTCCAACATGGCCAGGTACGTGGGCGGCTCACTGGCCACCGCGGCGACCGCCACCGTGTACGCGGCCGCCATCGAGACCCAGAAACAGGCCGGCGCGTCCCCCGCCGAGGCCCTGGCCACCGGCCTGTCCCGGGCCGCCATCCTGATGGCGGTGCTGGCCGCCCTGGGCGTAGCCCTGGCCGTCCTGATGGGCCGCCACCGCGAGGCCCGCACCACAGCCGTCCACCGAGCAGCCGGCGCCGCCGCGTTCGGCCACACCATCCCCACCGCTACGACCACCACCCGGTGAACGTCAAGCAATGCCTTCGGTCTGGGGTGAATGCGGGATCCGGCAATTCTATTCAGGGGTGGGTGAAAGGTCTGGAGCGGCCCGGGCCGGGGTCCGGAGGATGAGGCCTTGAGCGCGGCGATCGTCGCGGGTGTGGGTGCCCGCAGCGCCGGCGCACGGGGAGCATCGAATGAGACGACTGTTGCGGGCCGCGGTGGTGGCGGTGCTGGTCGGTGGTGGCGTGGTGAGCGTGCCGGGAGCGGCGGTGGCGGCCACCACCTGCAGCCGCAGCTGGCACTTCATCACGCACGGCGAGACCGGCCTCAACGTCCGGCCGGATCCGTTGATGTACCAGGGGAACACCACCCTCTACGCGGACGGCGTACCGGGGGACGACACCTGGAACCAGCAGTTCATGTTCTGCCGTGACCCCGGGTGGGGCACGGACCACTACGCCATCTACTCCAACCTCACCGGCCGCTACTGGTCGTACGGCACCAACGGCGTCCTGTACGCCGGCGCCGAGGGAATTCACGGCACGCAGCAGCTTTTCCAGGTCTGGAAGTACGACAGCACCTGGTGGGTGATCCGGGCGGTGGGCTTCCCGTTCTATGCCCGGTACGCCCACCCCAACCCCACCCGCGGCTGGAGCAACCAGATGGAGGCGGTGGCCGGTCCGCTGAACGGCACCATGCTGTTCCGGATCACCCCGTCCGACCTGATGAGCTAGACAGCTCCGGGGAGGAGTTCGACGTAGCCGCCGGAGCCGTGGACCCGGATGCGTTGGCCGTCCTGGATCAGGTGGGTGGCCCGGTGTACGCCGACGACCGCCGGCAGGCCGTATTCGCGGGCTATCACGGCGCCGTGGGTCATCAGGCCGCCCACCTCGGTCACCAGGCCGGCCACGGTGACCAGGACGGGCGTCCAGCTCGGGTCGGTGTACGCGGTGACCAGGATGTCGCCCGGCTGCAGGTCGGCCTGGGCCATGTCGAGGACCACCCGGGCCCGTCCCTCCACGGTGCCGGCCGAGACCGGGAGGCCGGCCAGGGCGCCGTCGGGCACGTCGTCCCGGTGGTGGGCGCCGGTTACGGCCTCGCCGTCCGAGGTGAGCACCGGGGGCGGGGTCAGGGCCCGGTACGACCGGAAGTCCTCCCGGCGCCGGGAGATCAGGGCGCCGTCGGCCTTCTTCGTGCGTACGGCCTCCTGAAGCTCTTGGAAGGTCAGGTAGAAGGCGTCCTCGATGGACCGGAGCACACCGGCGCCGACCAGGTTTTCGGCCTCGCGCAGCAGGGCCTCCTTGTAGACGTAGTAGCGGCTCACGATGGCGTATTTCGGGTATTCGCGGTAGCCGATGAAGGTCCGCAGCCGGTCGATCATGCGTTCGGTCTCGAGGGCGCGGGATTCGCCGTCCGGCAGGGCGCTGAGGCGTACCAGAACCTCTTGTGCCTTTTGCTCTGCTGCCTGCCGGCCCTGCTCGAAGCGCCGGTGGGCAGCGCCGGGCTCGAAGTTGCGGACGTTGTCGAGGATCACCGGCAGCAGGGTGGTGGGGCGCTCGATCCAGCGTGGGCGGGTGATGTCGATCTCACCCACGCAGCGCACGCCGTAGCGGTCCAGGTAGGACTCCAGGGCGTCGCGGGCCGCGGTGCCACCCGGCACCTGCGGCAGGTCGTCGAGGAAGTCCTCGTCCCGCACCTCCTCGAGGAACGCCACCACGTCGGGATGAGGGCGGATCGCGTCGGCGACGTCCAGCAGCCCCAGGCCCATCTCCGAGGTGATGTTGCCGGGGGCGGAGAGCGTGAGGGTGTCGGCGGCGTTCCGCTCCCCCAGCCACTCCTCCAGGTGGTCGTTGAGCCACCAGGTGGCCTCCATCCCGGCCATGATCGCCTGGAAGCTCAGCGGGTCGCCGAGGGCCCGCTTGTGCTCCTCGAAGGCCGCCGGCAGGAAGTCGAACAGCGCTGGTCCGGACCTCTTCGCGACCTCCCGCCGCAGCTCGGCGACGGATGCCTCGCTGCGCTCGATCAGCTCCGTGACGATCGCCGGATCGGTCGCGACCGGCTCCGGCGCGGCCGGCCGGGTGGCGGGCGGCGGCGGGTCCGGCAGCGGCGCGACGAAGTCGACGACGGTCTCCAGCGCGGCCCTGATCGACGGGTCGCCCCGGCCCATCACCGCCAGCAGGGCGGACCGGCTCGCCGGTGCGCCCAGACGCTGGGTGACGTCGACGAACAGCCGGCCGCCGGCCTCGTGCATCGGCGCCAGGGCGGTGAGCTGCCACATCGAGTAGCCGAGGGGCTTCATCGGGTCGGTCATCATCTGCTGGTGGCCGACCGAGACGTAGACCCGGTTCTCGCCGTCGGCGGCCGCCGGCACCGGGAACAGCGTCGTGATCGGCCGGCTCTGCACGATCAGGAAGCCGTCGCCGGCCAGGCACCACTCGATGTCCTGCGGGCGGCCGAAGTGTGCCTCGATCCGCCGGCCGAGAGCGGCGAGCCGGACGACCTGCTCGTCGGTCAGGGCCGGCTGGTCCCGCCGGGCCGGCTCGATCGCCCGCTCCTCGGTGCCACCGGCCGGCCGGGCATGGAGGGCAAGCTGCTTGGTGGCTATCGTCCGGGTGACGATCTCGCCGTCGCGCACCTTGAACACGTCCGGGTTCACCAGGCCGGACACCAGCGCCTCGCCCAGGCCGAAGCCGGCGTCCACCGAGGTGACCCGGCGGTTGCCGGTGACCGGGTCGGCGGTGAACAGGATGCCGGACGCGTCCGGGACGACCATCTGCTGGACGACCACGGCCATCTGGACCTCGCGGTCGTCGATGCCGTGGCGCCGGCGGTAGGCGACCGCCCGATCGGTGAACAGCGACGCCCAGCACCGGCGGACGTGGTCGAGGACCGCGGCCGGGCCGATCACGTTCAGGTAGGTGTCCTGCTGACCGGCGAACGAGGCGGTCGGCAGGTCCTCGGCCGTCGCGCTGGACCGGACCGCGTACGCGACCTGGTCGTCGACGGCGCCGAGGATCGCCGCCGCGAGATCGTCCGGTACCGGCGCGGTCTCGACGGCCCGGCGGAGCCCGGCGCTGTCCGTGCCGCCCCGGTCGAGTGGCACCGAGGTCATGATCTGCCGGAACGCGTCCGTCGTCACGCAGAAGCCGGGCGGCACCCGGACGCCGTCGATGCGCATCAGCGTCCCGAGGTGTGCACCCTTGCCGCCGACGACCGAAATTTCCCCGCCGGCCTCGGACAGATTCAGCACGTACCGCATTCCCGGTCCTTCCTGACTTTCTATTGCCCGACCTTAAGCAAACCGGCGCTGCCGGCCACGGCGCCGTGGTTCATTTCTCCCATGCGTCTTTCCACGGTCGTGACCGCGTTGATTCTCGGCGCCGGCGCCGTCGCAGCACCGGCGACAGCCGCCCCGGACACCCTCTCACCCGAGCTGCAGCGCCTGGTCGACCAGGTCGGGCGGCACGTCTCGCTGGCCGCACTCGCCGCCGACGGAACGCTGGCCGGCCTGGAGCGGGCCACCCGGCCGGTGGAACCCGCGCCGTTCGACATCACGGCCGAGGACAACCCGCGCACCGGCGGGCCGGGCGGGCTGGGCACCTCCGGCAAGACGTTCGACATGGACCTCTTCGAGCGGAACCTGCGCGCCACGCTGGCCGGCAGGACGGTCGGCTTCGCCTATTCGATCGGCAAGGCCGGGAAGCTGGAGCGGCAGGCCGGCGTCGGTTCCGCCCGGGTGGCGCCGGACCCCGCGGTCACGCCGCAGTCGGCCACCAAGGTGATGACGGTGGCGAGCATCAGCAAGCCGGTGACCGCCGCCGCGACGCTGCGCCTCCTCGAGCAGAAGGGCATCGCGGTCGACAGCCCGATCGGGCCGTGGCTGCCGGAGGCGTGGAAGCGCGGCACCGGGGTCGACAGCATCACGTTCCGCGAGCTGATGACGCACCGCAGCGGCCTGCTCCAGAACTATCAGACCGCCACCGGCACCACCGCGGGCACCTCCACCGGTTCCTGGGACAACATCCGGATCGCGGTCGGCCAGAACCTGGGATCCAAGAGTTACAAGTACGCCAACATGAACTTCAGCATCTTCCGGATCATGGTCCCGAAGATCGCGTACGGCCTCGACTTCAGCAAGCTCTACGACGCGCCGCCGCCGAACGTCACCCCCGCCCAGCTCGACTATCTGACCGGTGTCGTGTTCCTGGGTTACCTCAAGCCCGTCCTCGCGCTCGCCAACACCACCGTGAGCTGCAGCAATTCCGACCCCAACCCCACCAAGCTGTACGCCTACCCGACCGGCGGACAGGCCGGCTGGGGCCCGGCCGACTACGTCTCCAGCTGCGGCGGATTCGGATACAACCTGTCGGCGAACGGGATCGCGTCGTTCATCTCGCACGTGCGCTACACCACCAAGCTGGTCTCGGCGGCCGCCCGCTCGCACATGGTCGACGGGCAGCTCGGCCTCAAGGCGTACAACGGCAAGTACGGCACCTACCACGGGCACGGCGCGGTGTGGGCGCAGTCCGGCGGCCGGGGCATGCGCGGCTGCGTCATGTCGTTCCACATCCAGGTCGACGTGGCCCTGCTGGTGAACAGCCGCGGCGACTACCCGCACGGGTGCACGGTGGTCCTCGAGGCGTTCGACAACGCCTGGCGCTGAAATAGTCTCCGGCTGCCGGCCCTGTTCCAGGAGATCGTCGCCGAACGGAAGCCGGTGTACTGGCGGCGGCTGGCCGGCGTCGGGGTGGCCGCGGCGGTGGTGTTCGGTGTCGTCGCCGCGCTGCCCGCCGAGGTCGGCACACCGCCGGTGCAGGCGCGGGCCGTGCAGTTCACCGAGAGCGGCGGCTTCCTGGAGATCCGGATCAAGGACCCGGCCGCCGACCCGGAACGGTACCGGCGGGAGATCGCCGAACGCGGCCTCGACATCACGTTGAAGCTCGCGCCGGCCCCGGCCGAGCAGGTCGGGCGGGTGATCTTCACCGAGGAGAGCGTGCCGGGCGTCCGGGCGCTCGAGACGCCCGGCCACTGCACGGCGAACGGCAACTGCTCGGTCGGCATACGGGTGCCGCTGACGTACCGGGGCACCGCCGTGATCGTCTTCGGCCGGCAGGCCGGGCCGGGCGAAGAGGTCGAGGGCGGCGATACCGGGCTGGCCCGGCGCATGATCGGGAAGACCGTGGGAGAGGTCCGGGCGGGCGGCAAGTCGCTGGCGTACCGGTCGGTGCCCGGTGCGGCGGACCTGCCGGCCGCTGCGGTCCCGGACGACTGGTTCGTCCTGGACGCCGCGACCGGCACCGGTGGCCTCCTGATCATCTGGGTCTCGGCCGACCGCGACTACACCGCGCCGCCGCGGACCCGCTGAAAGAACGCGCGCACGTCGTCGGCGTACAGCTTCGGTTGCTCCGCGGAGAGGAAGTTGCCACCGGCCGGAAGTTCCGTCCAATGCGCAACCGGCGTCTCCCGCTCCGCGAAGCGGCGGACCGTGATGTCGGTGACCGCGAGCGCGACGCCGAGCGGGACCGTCGACTTCTCCTTGGGTGCCCACGCCGACGGGTCATGCGCCATCTCCCAGTACAGGTTGGCCGACGAGCCCGCGGTGCCGGTGAACCAGTACAGGCTCACGTTGGTCAGCAGCAGATCGCGGTCGATCGCGTCCTCGGGCAGGTCGGCCGACGGGTCGGTCCACTCCTTGAACTTCTCGACGATCCAGGCGAGCTGGCCGGCGGGTGAGTCGTGCAGGCCGAACGCGAGCGTCTGCGGCCGGGTCGACTGGATCGCGTTGAAGCCCATCTTGTCGTCGCGGAAGTCCTGCAGGCGCTGGAGCCGGGCCTGCTCGGCCTCGGTCAGACCGTCGAAGTCGTCGGGGGCGCCGGACGGGAAGGTCAGGTGCCCGTTGACGTGCACGCCGATCACCCGTTCGGGCGCCTGCCGGCCCATCTCGACCGCGATGGCGGCGCCACCGCCGTTGCCCTGTACGCCGTACCGGTCGTACTCCAGCCTGGCCATGATCTCGTTGAGCGCGGCGGCGCTGCGCGCGGTGTTCCAGCCGGCCGAGGTGAGCGGGCCGGAGAAGCCGACGCCCGGGTTGCTGGCCAGCACCAGGTGGAAGTCGGCCCGGAGCGCCTCGACCACCGGCAGGTAGAGCGCGAACGAGGCCGGCCAGTCGTGGCTGATCAGCAGCGGCACCGCGGCCGGGTTGTCCGAGCGGACGTGCGCGAAGTGCAGGATCTGGCCGTCCACCTCGGTCCGGAACTGGGGCAGTTCGTTGAGCCGGCGCTCGGCGGCCCGCCAGTCGAACTCGTCGGCCCAGTAGGCGGCCAGCTCGCGCAGGTAGCCGACCGGGACGCCCCGGCTCCAGCCCTGGCCGGGGATCTCGCTGCCCCACCGGGTGCGGCGCAGGCGGTCGCGGAGGTCGTCGACGTCGGCCTGCGAAATCTCGATGCGGAACGGCTGCATGATGGTCTCCCGTAGGTTGGAACGGAATGCTTCGTTCCGCTTCAGCCTAGCAGAGCGGAACGATCCGTTCCACTGTTAATCTGAGGCAATGACGACGGCCGGACGGACCCAGCAGGCAGCGCGCAACAACGAGGCGATCCTCACCGCGGCGCGGGAGGTGTTCCTGGCCGACCACCGGGCGCCGATCTCGGCGGTCGCCGAGCGGGCGGGCGTGGGCATCAGCGCGCTCTACCGGCGCTACCCCAGCAAGGAGGACATGCTGCGCACGCTGTGCCACGACGGCTTGCGCCGCTTCATTTCCGAGGCCGAACGCGCGGCGGCGGAGCCGGACGACTGGGCCGCCTTCGAGTCGTTCCTGCGCGCCGTGGTCGACGCCGACGTGCACTCGCTGACCGTGCACCTGGCCGGCACGTTCCAGCCCACCCCGGTGATGTTCTCCGACACCGAGCGGGCCGATGCGCTGGCCCGGGCCCTGTTCGAGCGGGCCCGGCCGCAACTGCGGCCGGGCGTCGACCCGGCCGACATCACGATGCTGCTGGAGATGTGCGCGGCGGTCCGGGTGCCGGACGCCGAGCGCACCGGGCAGCTGCGGCGGCGCTATCTGGCGGTGCTGCTGGACGGATTGCGCACCGGAGGCGAGACGCCGGGGCCGGCGCCGACCGATGCGGAACTGGGCTGGCGCTGGCGCCGGTGACGCCGTCAGATCCCGCGGCCGCGCTGGGCGACGCCCTGCGGTCCGTACGGATACTCGCCGGTCACCGGGGTGCTGGCCTCGGTGAGCAGCTCGGTTTCCTTGTCCGACAGGTGCAGGCCCGCGGCGCCGAGGTTGTCGTCGAGCTGCTCGAGGGTGCGGGCGCCGAGAATCACCGAGGTGACGGCCGGCCGGCCGGCGAGCCAGGCGAGCGACACCTGCGACATCGACACGCCGCGTTCCTCGGCGACGCGGCGGACGGCCTCGAGAATGTGCCAGGTGCGGGAGTCGGCATTGCGGGGGCCGTACGCCTCCATGCCGCGACCCGGGTCCTCGCCGAGCCGGGTGTCGCCGGTGGGCACGTCGTCGCGTACGTATTTGCCGGTGAGCCAGCCGCCGCCCAGCGGTGACCAGGGCAGAATGCCGATGTTCTCATTGCGGCACACGTCCACCAGCTCGAACTCGATCTCGCGTGCCAGCAGGTTGTACTGCGGCTGCAGGGTGACGATCGGGGCGAGGCCGCGGAACCGGGTGAGCAGCGCCGCCTTCTGCAACTGCCAGCCGAGGAAGTTGCTGACCCCCACATAGCGGATCTTGCCGGCCCGGACCGCGTCGTCGAAGAAGCCGAGGGTCTCCTCGATCGGGGTCAGCGGGTCCCAGGCGTGCGCCTGGTAGAGGTCGATCGTCTCCACGCCGAGGCGGCGCAGGCTGGCGTCGAGCGCACGGGACAGGTGCACCCGGGTCAGCCCGCCCGCGTTCGGGTCATCGCCCATCGGAAAGCGGCCCTTGGTGGCGATGACGAGCTGATCCCGTACGCCCGCCCGGGCCGCCAGCCAGCGCCCGATGACCTCCTCGGAGCCGCCGCGCGAATAGACGTCGGCGGTGTCGACGAAGTTGCCGCCGGCCTCGACGAACCGGTCGAGCTGGGCGTGCGACACCTCCTCGCTGCTCTCCTTGCCGAACGTCATCGTGCCCAGGCACAGCGCCGACACGACCGTGCCGGTGCCACCCAGAGTGCGGTACTCCATAGTCGGCTCCTCAATCCCGGATGACTCCGGTATCCCTCCGGCCGGCGCGGTCAAACCACCCTGTCATGCCCCATTCGGCTCAGGGGCGGCGGCAGATGCTGCGACCCCCCGGGTCAGCGCCGCCCGCACGATGCGGATGGCCTCGTCGGTGTCGATGCCGACGCTGGCGATCACGGCGGCGTAGTCGGCGGCGGCGCGGCCGGCACGTTCGCGTCCCTGTTCGCCGGCCGCGGACACGAACGAGCCGGCCGATCCGCGGGTCTCGATCAACCCCGCGTCCTCCAGCTCCCGGTAGGCCCGGCCGACGGTGTTGACGGCCAGGCCGAGGTCCGCGGCCAGCCGGCGGATCGTCGGCAGCCGGGCGCCCACGGCCAGCGTGCGGTCCTGGATCTGCCTGGCGAGCTGGGCCCGGAGCTGCTCGAACGGCGGGACGGGGGAGGTTGCGTCGATGACGATCATCCGGTTCACGGTGCGCTCACGACCTGCCGCGCCACCGTGGCGGTCCGGGCGGTTCGGGTGTCGATCAGGGCCTGCGCGATGACGCTCAGCAGGATGAAGACGAGCCAGGAGGCGTTCCACCACCCGAAGCCGGTGCTGAACATCGACACGACCGGCAGGGACCACACCGACCACACCGCGGTCGGCATGGCGCCGACCCGGGCGTCCTCGACCCGCATGATGACGTCGGCGGTCAGCGACACCTCGTCGTCCGCCACGACCGGGTGCGTCAGGATATGGCGCAGCTCGACGGCAACGCCGGCCGCGAGCCCGAACAGCCCGATGAGCAGAATGACCGCCGCGTACCTGACGGTGGCGTCCGGCAGTGCCAGGGCGCCGACCGCCAGCACCGCGGCCCCCGCGAACGTGGTCACCGTGAAGGCGGCACGCGGCCAGCCGAGCACGGTACGCCAGCCGAGCCGGACCGCGTACGCCGCCCGCCGCGGCAGCGTCGCACCGGCGCGCCGGTCGACCCGCCGGACCCACCAGTCCAGCAGCGCCTGGGCCACCACCAACCCGACCACCAGGGCGACCACCAGCAGTAGCGACCAGCTCCGGTACGACCCGGCCTCGTCGGGCAGGCCCCCGGTGTAGACGAGGGCAGTCGCGATGAGGAACACGGCCAGCAGAATCGCAGCGGCCAGGCGGGCACGCCGCCGCACCGCCAGGCGCGCCGCCAGCAACGGCGTCGGCCGGGCGTCGGCCAGGCCGTGCCCGGCCAGCCACACACCGGCCTGCTCCAGGTCCGCCGGACGCACCGGCGGGTCGACATCCGGCAAGGTCCCGTTCGGCATGTCGCCTCCCATGTCTCAAGTCTTGTCTCAACATGATGCGTCAAGACTTGCGACAAGTCAATCACTCATATTGGCGCCGATCGATGTACGGTGGGAACGCTCCCAGATTGCGCCCCCCTTCTGCTGAAGGAGCTGAACATGTCGCGACGGCGTCGCCGCCCGGCCGCCATGCTGGCCGGCCTGCTCGTTCTGGTCCTGTCCGCGCTCCTGTTGCCCGCGGCATCGGCGGCCGGCACCGCCGCTGACGGCGCATCCCGCCTCCCCGCGGTGCCACTGGCAGAGCTGACCGTGGTATCCGAACGGGTGGCCACCGGCCTGCGTCGCCCGATCGCGATCACCGGACTACCGGACGGCCGGATGCTGATCGCGGAGAAGAGCGGCACGGTCCGCGCCTACCATCCCGACACCGGGCTGGCGGTCGAGCCGGTGCTCGACCTGACCGCCCGGATCGACGAGTCGGGCAACGAGCGCGGCCTGCTCGGCATCACGCCGGCGCCGAACTTCGCGCGGACCGGGATCCTCTACGTGGCCTACACGGCACTGCCGGCCGGCACGCTGACCCTGGCCCGGGTCTCCCTCGCCGCCCCGGAGCAGGTGCAGGTGCTGCTCACCCAGGAGCACGCCGAGTACAGCAACCACAACGGCGGACAGGTGGCATTCGGCCGCGACGGCTACCTCTACTGGTCCCTCGGCGACGGCGGCCACGCGAACGACCCGTTCAAATCCGGTCAGAATCTCGGCACCCTGCTCGGCAAGATCCTGCGGATCGACGTCAACCGCACCTGCGGGGACAAGGCATACTGCGTGCCCCGCAGCAACCCGTTCGTCCGCACGGCGGGCGCGCGACCGGAGATCTGGCTCTACGGACTGCGCAACCCGTGGCGGTTCTCCTTCGACCCGGTCGACGGCTCGATGTGGATCGGTGACGTCGGCCAGGGTCTGGTCGAGGAGATCAACCACATCCGCCCGTGGCAGGGTGGCGCGAACCTCGGCTGGTCCTGCCGGGAGGGCACCCCGGTGTTCGACCAGGAGCAGTGCCGGTCGGACGTGCGGTACACCGACCCGGTCTACGAGTACGACCACTTCAACTTCAACTGCTCGGTGACCGGCGGCGTGGTGTACCGAGGGTCCCAGACCCCCGAGGCATGGGGCACATACGTCGCGAGCGACTATTGCTCGACCCGCGTGTTCGCCGTACGTCCCAAGCCCGGCGGCGGCTACGAGACCGCCATCATCGGCAACTTCCCCACCCAGCCGTCCGCCATGGACGTCGACGTCCACGGCGAGCTGTACGTGCTCAGCGACCTCCCGGGATACCTGAACCGGGTGCGTTTCGAGCGGATTCAGCCCGCCCCCAGCAGCTCAGTGGCCAACCCCTGAGGGTCAGCCGGCGGAGGTCGCGACGTAGACAGTGTTGGCGGAACTGCCCCCGGTCAGCGGGTTGGGGAACGTCACCACATGGGCGGTTGCCGTGACGAAACACTGCCGCAGGACGGTGAGGAATGCCTCGTCGGGTGCGTCGTCGGACCACAGTCCGAACGCCCCACCCGGGCGCAGGCGGCTGCCGAGCCGGCGTAGTCCGGTGGTGGTGTAGAGGTCGGCGTGGGTGGGGTCCAGAACGTTGACGGGCGAGTGGTCGATGTCGACCAGGATGGCGTCGAAGCGGCGGTCCGGTGCGGCCGGGTCGAACCCCGTGCCATCGCGCAGCATGGCGAAGAAGTCGCCTTCCACCAGGGTGGTGCGGGGATCGGCGGTGAGCGTGCGGGCCTGAGGGAGCAGGTCACGGCGATGCCAGTCGATCACCGGCGCCAACGCCTCGACCACGATCACCGACCGGACCCGGTCGTCGGCGAGGGCGGTGCGGGCGGTGTAGCCGAGGCCGAGACCCCCGACGACGACGTCCAGCGGTGCGTCCGGCAGGGCCGCGAGGGTGAGCCGGGCCAGTTCCTGCTCCGCGACCGTGAACAGGCTGGACATCAGATACTCGTCGCCGAGTTTGACCTCGTACACCTCAGTCTGGGTGGTGGGCTCGAGGCGCCGGCGCAGGCTGACCTCGCCGATGCGGGTGGGGACCCAGTCCAGTTCGGCGAATCGCGGGTGCATTGGCGCTGTCCTTTCGGCGCTGTGGATTGCGCCGGCGGGAGCGCGAGAGGCTAGTTTACGCGGATGAGTCTGCTTGATGACGTGGCGACCCGTGACGCCTGGCGGTGCTGGGTGTGCGACGAGCCGGTCGACCCCGACATGCCGGTGAACGATCCGCGCGGTCCCAGCGTCGACAGCCGCACCGCCGACCGGAAGGCCAAGGTTGCCGAGCGGCTCGCGCACCGTGCCTGCAACACCCGCAAGGGCGCGGTGAAGGTGGTCATCGGCTGGCCGGACCGTCTGCATGTGGTGGAGCCGGCGCCGCTGATCGCGGTTGCCGAGCGCCTCGAACGTAAGGGCGGCCGCGAGTTGGTCGCCCGCTGTCCGAGCCGGAAGGACGCCCAGGACGCGGCGGACTGGCTGGCCGACCGGTTCACCCGGCTGGTGCCCGGACTGCCGGTAACCGCGAGCGTCGATGCAGGCGGCGGCCAGTTCCTCGTCACCCTGACCGCGGGCCGTCGCTGACCGGTGACCCCGGAGCGAGGGGACCCCGGAGCGAGGGGACCCCGGAGCGAGGGGACCCGCGCGTCAGGATCGCTTGGTGCAGACCAGCTTCGACGTGTTGACGTTGTCGGACCCGTAGGCCGCTCCGATCGTGAAGCAGTAGTCCACCGAGGCGCTGAGCCCAAAGACGGTGTAGCTGGTCTCGGCCGCCGTCAGCTGCTGAAAGACTTTGGGAGAGTCACCCGAACGGCTGCCGGAGATGAGTTGGACGTCAGGTTGGGGCGTTGGGGCGTCCCAGCTGAGCGTCACCTGTTCACCCTGATCGGTGATGCGAACACGAGTCGGTGAATTGGCCATCGGGTGCGTGCTTGAGGCTGGCGGGTTCCGCGTCGATCCGCTGGCCACGGGCACGGATGTCGGCTTTGACGCCACGGGGGCCGCGTCGAAAGTTTGCGATATCTGCCACGGCCAAGTCAGCCCTGCCCAAGTGCTGACGCTGGCGAGCGCGGCGACCACGACGAGTGCGAGGTGACGCCGCGTGATTTGTCCCGTTGTGGTGGTCTCGCCGGGAAGTGACGGCGACGCAGTTGCGGACCGGACTTTCGGGCGGGTTGCCGGAATCCGTTCGCGGCCCGTGCCCATGGCTACGCCACGGTCGGCTGCCAGCAGCATGTCGAGTAGCTCGGGTGCTGCGGGACGCTGAGACGGATCCTTGGCCAGAGCCCGTTCGACGGTGCTGCGGAGCGGGCCGGTGAGACCGTCGAGTTCCGGCTCGGCGGTGAGGATCCGCACGGCGGTGACCGCGGGCGTGTCGCCGCGAAATGGCGTGTGCCCGGTGGCGGCGTAGGCCACTACCGCTCCCCAGGCGAACACGTCGACGGCCGGCGTCACCGACCGCCCAGCCGAACCGTCGAGCCGCTCGGGGGCCATGTAGGAAACCGTGCCCACCATCTGGCCGGTCCGGGTGTGGGCGCTGGTCGCCTCCAGCGCACGGGCGATGCCGAAGTCGATCACCTTGGGAGAGCCCAGCGCGAAGAGAACGTTGTGCGGCTTCAGGTCACGGTGGATGACACCGGCGCCGTGAATCGCCACCAACGCGGTCGCTACTCCGACCGCCAGGCCGTGCAGAGCGCCGCCGGTGAGCGGCCCGCCGCGGGCGACGATCTCGGCGAGATCCGGCCCGTCGATATACTCGACAACCAGGTACGGAGTGGCGTGATCCGGGTCAGCGTCGAGGACAGTCGCGGTGCAAAATGGAGGGACCTGGAGGGCCCGGTCGACCTCGCTGCGGAACCGGGCCCGAAACTCGTCCATCGCCGCGAACTCCGGCTTGACCACCTTTACCGCGACGATCCGGCCGTCGGAATCCCGGGCCTGGTAAACCACGCCCATGCCTCCTTCCCCGATCACGCCGAGCAGTTCCCACTTGCCCAGCCTGCGGGGATCATGCAGCCGTAGCGCCTTCACCGACATTTCGCAGCAGCACTCCTGAAGAACCGTCATCGTGCCGGGAGCAACGTAGCAGCACTCGTCGAGTCGAGCCCTGAAGCTGCGACGCTGCGACGGCGTGCCTGCCCCTCTGGGCCGCCGGCGCGGTGACCGACTCCTCGACGAGGAGCGCCTTTGATGCCGGGTGATAGCTTGCGGAGGAAGATGGTTGCGCATCCGCCGCGGTGGGCCGCCAGATTGCCAGCCTTACCGCGTTCTGGGAGATGCGATGACGAGCAACAACACGCCTCGAGGCACCGCAGATCTCGGAATCTGGGCAAATCTCGGTGTCTGGATCGCATTTGGCGCTTGCTTCGGCCTTCTCTTCGGCGTCATCGTCGGGGGTTTCTCCGACAGCGTCACCTTCGGAGTCGGGCTAGGTCTGCCCCTGGGCACGGGCCTGGGTGTGGTCGCCGGCTCCGTCTTCATCGCGCGAAGCAAGGCCGGCGGCGAATCCTGAGTGTCGCGCCCGAGTATGGGCTCCGGATGGTCTGCCCCTCGCTCTTTCTCGCCGGTGAGCTGAAGCCCGAGTTTCCGGGGCGAAGCGGCCGGCCCGCGCCCACGGGGCATCGGGATTGCAGCCGAGATGCTGGCGCCCTCCGGTCCGTCGTGCCCACCGAAGCCGAACTGGTCACCGAGCCCCACCGGCCAGTGGATGATCAAGCGGCTGGCCGCTCTGCCCGGCGACCCGGTCCCTGCGGACCTGGCCATCGTCCCGGAGCCACTGACCGGGCCGGTGCCCGCAGGCTGCCGCGGTCGATACGGCGAGCGCGAACGACTCGCGGCTATGAGAGGGGCGTCCGCTCATGCCCGATAGCCAACGGCTTGGTGCCGACATGACACGTTTTGTCCTAGGCTAAGGCATGCTCGAAGCAGGCAGCCGGCAGCGTAATCAGCCGGCACCACCCCATGTCGTCTTCGAGGTGCTGACCGACCCCGACCGGGATCCGGCTCGACCGTGGTTGTTGCTCTTGGACGATGAGCAGCCGCCGCAGCTGATCGATGCCCGGGAGCCGGATTTCGTTGTTTGGTCCTCTCTGTGGAAAAGGCGGCCCGACGCCCGAGTTCGATTCGACCTGGCGTCCGACGGCACGGCAGGAACTGACCTGCGGTGGACCCTGCTCGTGGAGGAGCCGCTGCCGGATCCGGCGCTGCTCGGACACCTGCGCAAGCGGCTCAACGAGCTGATCAACGCGAACCTGCGGTACACATTCGGGCAGTAGCCGGGCCGACCATCGGACGGCACGCCTTGTTCGCGGCAGACGGGGATGCCGGCCATGGTCACGTGGTGGGTTCTGATTGCCTGACGCGTCGACCAACCCCCACGATATGAGAGCGGGCATCCGACGCTGCGTGCTCTCGTCGCTGCAACAGAGCAGAGTGACCGTTCGCGGCGGCGATGAGCGGCGGGGCGTGCGGCGCATCATCAGAAGGGTGCGGGTCCGCGGCCTGCCAGTGACATCAGCACCTGCGTGGCGAGTAGCTTGCGCATGCCGGTGACGGCGACTGCCCCCACCCGATCGTAGGGCAGTTCCAGTTGGATCTCCTCGACGGCGTTGCGCAGCTCCGTCGTGACCTCGTCCGGACGGAACGTGCCGCCCCAGCCGTTCAGTCCTCCGCGGTGGTTGGTGCTGAGGGAGGCCATGCCGGAAACGGATGCGCCGTCCACCAGGATCAGCCGCGCAGGGCCAGAGTAGGTCGTCGCCATTGTCATGTCCTTCGTGGTGTCGCGCCGTGTACCCGCGGTTGCGGATCGAGAGCTTTCACGATGCCGTGGCAAGCGCGTGAAACGCCGAACGGCGACCCGCTGAACCAGTGGGCCGCCGTTCGCAAGGCGTGGGTCAGAGCGGGCGGATGTTCTCCGCCTGCGGGCCCTTGTTGCCCTGGGCGATGTCGAACTCCACCTTCTGGTTCTCGTCGAGGCTGCGGTAGCCGCTCGTCGAGATCTGGGAGAAGTGGGCGAAGACGTCAGCGCCGCCGTCGTCCGGGGTGATGAAGCCGAAGCCCTTGTCGGCGTTGAACCACTTCACGGTACCTGTAGTCATGTCTACTCCTTCGCAGGCTGCTTAGCGACCGCACTGCGCGGACTCTAACGCTGCCGCGTTGATAACCCGCGTCGAAACGACACGAAAAACGGAAAAGCGCCTAGATGGGTTCAGATACCCCATCAGGCGCCGGAAACGTCTACGGAAATCAAAACTGCAACCGGGCCAGCCTAGCACGGGCCTTCCCCTCATCGCCAATCGGGTGCGCTCACATCGGCAACTGCGCGCGCCGTTTGGCGGCCTGCTGCCGCCGCGCCTCCCAGCCAGGGCCTGGTTGGTGGGTGGGCGGTCAAGTGGGCCGGCGAGAGGGCTTCCGGTCGGCGATGCCAAGAGCTCTGTGCACGACACGGTTCGCGTCCCGACCGAATCCTGAGGTTCCCAAGCCAGAGCACGAGCTCGCCCCCGCCGATTCGGCATGTGACGACGATCTTCCTGAGGTGCCGAGCTTCCTGAGGTGCCGAGCTTCCTGAGGTGCCGAGGCCGGTGCCGCATGTTCCCGGTGCCCCGCCGACTCCTGTACCCCCACCCACACGGCTGAATGGACCGTTCAGGCGACGAAAACGCAGAACGGATGACCGTCCGGATCCGCGTACACCCGCAGCGGCTCATCCGGATCCGCGCTCCGGTCGTACAGCAGCGACGCGCCCAACCCCAACGCCCTCTCGTGCTGCGCATCCAGCTCCTGCACCGACTCGACCGTGGTGTCCAGGTGGGCCTGCTGCGGCACCCCGCGCTCCGGCCACGTCGCCTTCGGCAGCTCCTCCACCTGCTGGAACGCCAGCTGGATGCCACCGTGCGGGTTTTGCAGGACCAGCCAGTCCTGGCCCCGCTCGTCCGGGGCGCCGGCCGCCGGTGGCTCGTCGCCGGGACGGTACTGCAGGCCGAACAGCCGGCGGTAGAACTCCGCCAGCGTGCGCACATTTGTGCTGTCCAGGACCATCTGGCGCAACGCCGGGTAGACCGTCATGTCCCTCAGGAAACCACGACCCGGTTCCGCCCGCTCTCCTTGGCGCGGTACAGCCCGTGGTCGGCGCGGGCCAGCAGCTGGTCCAGGGCGTCGTCGGACGGGTCCAGGTGGGTGAGGCCCACGCTGACGGTCACCGGCAGCGGGCCGGCCGAGGTCGCCACCGGCTCGTCCGCCACCGCCCGGCGCATCCGTTCGGCCAGCTCGGCGGCACCGCCCTCGTGGTCGGGCAGGACCAGGGCGAACTCCTCGCCGCCGTAGCGGCCCAGCACGTCGGAGTGGCGGATGCTGGCGCGCACCCGGGCCGCCACCGTGCGGATCACCTCGTCGCCTACGCCGTGCCCGTAAGTGTCATTGATGCTCTTGAACTTGTCGATGTCCAGCATGACCGCGGCCAGATCGCGTGAGCCGCGGCCGGCCGCGTCGACCAGGGCGCCGGCGATCGCGTAGAAGTGCCGGCGGTTGTGCTGTCCGGTCAGCTCGTCGGTGGTGGCCAGCTCCTGCACCCGGCTGAACAGGCGGGCGTTCAGGTAGGCGCTCATGCCCTGGGTGGACAGTGCCGCCGCGACGTGGACGTCGCCGTCGTCGAAGTTGTCCGCGCCGAACAGTGCGAGCCCGGCCCGGCCGTCCCGGTGCTGCAACGGTACGGCCAGCACGGCCGTGGCCCCGCCCAGCAGCGCCGACAGCTCCGGGCCGGCGTGGACCACCTCGGGCACCTGCCCGGCCGGCACCAGGTCGGCCGGTGCCGCACCCAGCGCCACCGGGTCGGCCTTGCCGGTCACGTCGACGACCACCGAGCCGTCCGCGCTCAGCAGGCAGCCCGCGGTCGCACCGACCTGGCCGCCGAGCATCCCGAACAGGGCGCTGAGCAGCTGCTTCGGGTCGTGGATGGCGCTCATTTCGGCCAGGCTGGCGCGCAGCATCTCGGCGAACGCGTGCTGCTGCTGCGCCGACCGCACGGCCAGGTGCAGCTGCGCGGCCCGGGCGGTCTCCAGCGACACCGCCACGTGGCTGGTCACGCCGATCAGCACCTCGACGTCGTCGTCGGTGAAGATGCCGCGGGCCAGCCGGCTGTCCAGGTAGATCACGCCGAGCGTGGTGCCCTTGAACTGCACCGGCACCACCAGGATGCTGCGCAGGCCGTGCACCACGGCGCTGCGCGAACCGAGCGCGGCGCCCTGCTCGGTGCCGGTCAGCACCAGCGCCTCGCCGGTGTCGGCGACCCGGCGCACGAGCGTGGCGCCATACGCGGTGGTCTCGGACAGGTTGGTGCCGTCGGCGTTGCGGCCGGCGTACAGGGCCGGTTCGCCGGTCTCGTCGAGCAGGAACATCATCGCCCGCTCGGCACCCAGGATGCGCAGCATCTCGTCCAGCGCCACCCGGGCCAGCTGTTGCGGGTCGAGCACGGTCGCCGCCGCGGCACCCACCTGCTGCAGCGCCTCCAGCCGGCGGCTGCGGCCGCCCTCGCCGCGCCGGTCCACCGCGGTGCGCCGGTTGGTGGCGCCGTCGTCCGCGCCGAACTCGGTGCGCGCCTGCCGCCGCCGCGACTCCCAGCCGTGCTGCGAGGCCAGCGCCAGCGCGATCCGGGCCTGCCGGTCCGACTCGTTGAGCAGGCCGAGCTGGCGGAACGAGCGGGCCCGGAACCGGGCCACCTCGAAGTGCACCAGCGGGGCGTCGAACATCCGGGCGATCTGCTCGGCCTTGTCGCTCCACTCGATCGACTTGCGCGCGTCGCCCTGCAACTGGGCCAGCGCCGCCTCGCCGATCAGGTACGCGGCGTTCAGCAGCGGCGAGCTCTTGCGCACCCGGCGCAGGTCGGCGACCGCGGCCTTGGCGTCGGCCAGCCGGGCCGGGCGCTCCTCCTCGGTGGCCATCCGCAGCCGGGCCATCCGGCAGTGCGACTGGAACGCGTAGAACCACTTGTGCTGGGTCATCAGCTCGCGCGGCTTGAGGCCGAGCGCGTTGAACTCGGCGACCAGGGCCTCGAACGGCTCGCCGAACTCGCCCTGCTCGATCGCCGCGCAGGCGGCCGCGACCAGCACGTTGGCCCGCTGCATCTTGGTGCCGGTGCCGTCCGGGAAGGCGGCCCGCAGCTCGGCCAGCGCCGCGGCGGCGTCGCCGTGCCGGCCGTGGATCGCCGGGATCATCACCGAGAGCATGGCGAACGAGGTGCCCCGCGCGTTGCCGAAGTCGGTGACCCGGCGCATCGCCCGGTCGTACTCCACCTGGCTCTCGGCGACGTAGCCGCGCAGCAGCAGCCGGATGCCGACGATCGCGGCGCCCGGGATGAGCTGGGCCGGGCCGAACCAGCGGGCGTGCTTGGTGACGGTCTCCTCCCAGGCGGTGCCGTCGTCGTGGCCGCCGAACAGGCCGGCACAGCCGCGCAGCCACTCGACGTACACCTCGAGGGCCGGGTCGCCCAGGTCGGCGGCGGTGCGCGCGGCCCGGTCCAGGCAGCGCTGGGAGGTCTTGCGCAGCTTGACCACCGCGGCGACGTAGCCGATCAGCGCGTACACCCGGACGTACTCGGGGCACGGGCCCAGGCGGTTCACCGCGTACATCGCCCGCATCGCGAAGATGCCGGCCTCGCGCAGGCGCATGCCGATACCGGCGGCATAGCCACCGGCGTCCAGGGTGGCGGCGAGCGCGGCGAGATCCTCGCGCTTGCTGCCCTCCGCGGTGCCAAAACCGATGCGGGTACGCCGGACAAGTCCACCGGCGGCGGCGATGCCGAGCGAGGACAGCAGCAGGCCGAGGCCGCCACCGGGCAGCGGCCGGCGCAGCTCGGCCAGGGCCGCGGCGGTGGCCTCCAGCGCCCGCGCGTCGTCCCACAGGGTGTGGTGCAGCTCGATCCGGGTGGTCAGCAGCCGGCCGCGGACCTGCTGGTCCGGCTCGGTCGCCAGGGCCTGGTCGAGGGTGGCGCCGGCGTCGGCGAACTGGCCGGCCCGCAGGTAGGCCAGCGCGAGTGGGTGCAGCAGCGCCGAACCCGGTGCCGGGTCGTCGGCGAGCGCGTCCTCCAGGTAGTCGATCGCGTCGGCCGGGGCCTGGTCGTCGAGGGCGCGCAGGCCGGCCGCGAGGGCACTGCGCCGGCGGGCCGCCGGCTCGACCGCGGCGCCGGCCCGGCGGTGGTGCCGGGCCACGGCGTACACGTGGTCGGCGTCGTGCAGCGCCTCGGGCAGGCTCTCCAGCGCGTCGGCGACCGACGCGTGCAGCCGGCACAGCCGCTCCTCGCCGACCCCGTCGAGCAGGGTCTCGCGCAGCAGCGGGTGCATGAAGACGAACCAGCCGCCGGCCCGGGCCTCGACCACCCGCCGGTCGACCGCGGCGCCCAGCGCGGCCACCACCCGGTCCTCGTCGCCGCCGGCCGCCACCAGCAGTTCGGTGCGGAACCGTGCGCCGGCCACCGCGGCGTTGACCAGGAAGTCCCGGTCGCCGGCGGACAGCGACGCCAGCCGCGACGCGAGCAGCGCGCGCACGTCCTCGGCCGCGGGCAGCGCGTCCGCGCCGGCCACGTCGAAGTGCCAGCTCCCCCACTGCGGGGTGAGCAGGCCGGCGTCGAGCACCCGCAGCAGGTACGCGACCACGGCCAGCGGCGTGCCGTCGGTGCGGGCCGCCACGTGTGCGACCAGGTCGGCCGACAGGGCGGCGCCGGGCAGCCGGGAGGCCACCAGCTCCGCGACGCCGGCCGGGTCTAGCGGCGCGCAGGTCAGCTCGAGGTCGGCCGGCAGCCCGGTCGGGTCGCCGGCGTCGTCCCGCTCGGTGAGCAGCAGCAGGGCCGGCAGCCCGGCCAGGTCCGGCACCAGCCGGTCGAGCACCTCGCGGCTGCCCGGGTCGAGCCACTGCGCGTCGTCGCAGAGCAGCAGCAGGCCGTCGTGGCGCCGGGCCAGGTCGGCCAGGAACGCGGCCGCGGCCGTGAACACGTGGTCCTCGCGGGCCTCGGCGCCGGTGCGGGCGGCGGCGCCGAGCAGCTCCTCGAGCCGCAGCGACAACCGGGCCACCAGGCCCGGGCCGGCCGCCGTGGCGGCGTCCCGGATCCGCTGCTCGGCCGCCACCCGAAGCGGCTCGGGCAGGTGTGCCACGTCCTGGAGGTAGCCGTCGACCGCGGCCCGCAGCGCGGCCAGCGGCAGCACCTCGTCCTCGTCGCATGCGGCGCGCAGCACCGGGCCTTCGCCGGCCCCGTCGGTGGCCCAGCCGACCGCCTCATCGGCGAGCCGGGTGCGCCCGGTGCCGGCCGCACCGCGGATCACCGCGACGCCGCCGTTGCCGCCGCGGGCCCGCTCCCAGCACTCGGCCAGCTGGGCGACCTCGGCGTCCCGGCCGCGCAGCGGCCAGCGGACCGCGGCCGGCTCGGCGGCGGCCTCGCCGCCCGGGCAGGCGCGCAGGTCGAGGAGCAGGGCGGCGGCGTCCGGGTAGCGGTCGTCCGGGTCCTTGGCGAGCAGCCGGGTCACCACCGTGACCAGGGTCGGGTGCAGGCCGGGGCAGAGCGCCGCGAGGTCCGGTACCGGGGCGGCCAGGTGCAGCCGGAGCAGCTCGCCGATGTCGTCGGCCGCGAACGGCACGTCGCCGGTAAGGCACTCGAACAGCACGACGCCGAGCGAGTACAGGTCGGACCGGCCGTCGATCGGGCGCTTGAGCATGCCGGACTGCTCCGGCGACGCGTACAGGAAGGTGCCGACCGCGCGGTCCTGCTCGGCGGCCACCTCGACGCCGAGCTGGGCCAGGCCGAAGTCGATCAGCTTGGCCGGCCGGCCCGGCGACATCATGATGTTGCCGGGCTTGACGTCCCGGTGCACCAGACCCACCCGGTGCGCGGCGGCCAGCGCGCGGGCCAGCTGGGCGGCGAGCGCGACCACCCGCTCCGGGGCCAGCGGGCCCTGGGCGAGCTGGTCGGCGAGCGAGCCGCCGGGGATGTGCTCGAGCACCAGCGCGGGCGCGCCGGCGAAGTGGCCGGCCGCGTGGATGGTCGGCACGCCGGGATCGTTGACGCAGGCGAGCAGCGCCGCCTCGCGCCGGAACGCGGCCAGCAGACCGGGCTCGGCCGCCTGGTCCGCGTTCGGGCGCTTCAGCGCATAGGTCTCGCCGCCACGCCGGACCCGGTGCACCGTGGTGAAGGCACCCCGCCCGAGTTCGGCCTCGACTTCCAGCCCGGTCAGATCGCTCACGGGTGTTCCGATCGGCAGGCCGGGCGCCGACCTGACCGGAAACGGCACCCGGCTGAGACCCGTTCAGCACTCCACGACGGTGACCGCGAGGCCGCCGCGCGAGGTCTCCTTGTATTTACTCGACATGTCCCGGCCGGTGTCGCGCATGGTGCGGATCGCGGCGTCCAGGCTGACCCGGTGGCTGCCGTCGCCGCGCAGCGCCAGCCGGGCCGCGTTGATCGCCTTGACCCCGGCGATCGCGTTGCGCTCAATGCACGGCACCTGCACCAGGCCACCGACCGGGTCGCAGGTCAGCCCGAGGCTGTGCTCGAGCGCGATCTCGGCGGCGTTCTCGGCCTGCTCGGGCGTACCGCCAAGAATCTCGGCAAGGCCTGCCGCGGCCATCGCGGCGGCCGAGCCCACCTCGCCCTGGCAGCCCACCTCGGCACCGGAGATCGACGCGCCGCCCTTGATCAGGATGCCGATCGCGGCCGCGGTCAGCAGGAACCGGACCACCCCGTCGTCGTCCGCCCCCGGCACGAACCGGCGGTAGTAGTGCAGCACCGCCGGGATGATCCCGGCCGCGCCGTTGGTGGGCGCGGTGACCACCCGCCCGCCGGCCGCATTTTCCTCGTTGACCGCCAGCGCGAACAGGTTGACCCAGTCGATCACGTGCAGCGGGTCGGTGTCGGTGCGGCCGCGCAACTCGCGCCACAGCCCCGGCGCCCGCCGCCGCACCCGCAGCCCGCCCGGCAGCACCCCCTCGGCGTGCAGGCCCCGCTCGATGCAGGCGCCCATCTCACGCCAGATGCGCAGCAGCCCGTCGCGGACCTGGTCACCGCTCCGCCAGGCCCGCTCGTTGGCGAGCATGAGCTGCGAGATCGGCAGCCCGGTGCGGCGGCACCGGTCGAGCAGGTCGGCGCCCGAGGTGAAGGGGTGCGGCAGCGCCGTCGTGTCCGGCACGGGTTCGTCACCCTCCTCGACCACGAACCCGCCGCCCACGGAGTAGTAGGTGCGCTCGGTGCTCCCGGCCAAAAAGCGCAGACCGTTGGGGTGGTACGGGAGTTTCCGGCGCCCGCTCCAGACGAGCTCGACGGGCACCGGCCGCTCGTTGTTGAGCAGCACGACACCGGTGGCCTGGATAGCGGCGACCCGCCGGGCCAGCCCACGGGTCTCAACGGTGGCCGGGTCCTCACCTTCCAGCCCGAGCAGCACCGCGGCGTCGGTGAGATGACCACGCCCGGTGGCACCGAGCGAGCCGAACAGCTCGCACCGCACCCACTCGGCTTTCGGCACCACGGCCGCGAACCGGCGGGCGGCGCGCATCGGCCCGACCGTGTGCGAGGACGACGGCCCGATCCCGATCGAATAGAGGTCGAAGGCACTGACCGGCATGAGGGGGCTCCCCTGCTCCCGAGGGTGGCCTCCCCGCTCTGTCATGGGTACCTGAGAGCTTCACCGCCGGCCGGCGGTTTGCACCGTGGGTGCGGGACCACGTCGTCCCGGCTTTCCAGAGTCGCCTGACCATCGGCGGTATCGGGGGCCTGAGAGCTTCCCGGGGAGGGTTTGCTCCTTCGGCGCCCCGGTGGCGGCCGGGGGCTCTCCCGCCGCGGCTCATGCGGCGCGATCTTCGATTGTGGTGCACCGAGAGTGACGCGTTTCCGCGGCACCGTCAAGCCGCGGCGGTTGCCGCGAGGCGCAGGTCGATCGCCAGGCCGGGGTCGGCCAGCAGGTTTTTCAGCGCCGCGCCCAGGGCCGGCCGCAGGGCCGGACGGCGGCGCAGCCACGCCACGGCCCGTTCCAGGTCGGCGGGATCGCCCTGCGGGTCACCGACGATGGCCAGGAAGACCTCGGCGGCGGCCGGCCGCGCGCCGATGCCGACCTCGGCCAGCGCGCCGGCGAGCTGACAGCGGTCGTCGCCGGTCGCGTCCGGAGCGGCGATCCGGCGGCGGAGCTCGGCGACCACCGCGTCGCGGTGCCCGGCGGAGCGGCGGGCGAGCAGCCTGGCGGCCTCGGCGGCGTCGGTGGCCGAGCAGTCCGGTCCGGTCAGCAGGTCGTGCAGGACCTCGACCGCTCCGGCCCGGCGGTCCGGCAGCTTGGCCAGCCACTCCGCGGCCCGGATCCGGTCGGCGGGGGCGGCGGTGGGCTCGGTGAGCAGGCCGTGCACCGCCGCGACGGCGTCCGGACGGTCGGCCGCGCTGAGCTCGGCCAGGCAGTCGGCCACGTCGATTCGCTCCGGGCCGCGCAACGGCCCGGTCGCGAGCAGGTCCCGGAGGCCGGTGATCGCGACGGTGCGGTGCGCCGGGAAGTCGGCCAGCCACCGTGCCGCCTGGATCCGGGTCGCGACCTCCACGGACGGGTCGGCCAGCAGGGCACCGTTGATCTCCGCCGCGGCGGTGTGGCCGGCCCGGTCGAGGGTGCCGAGCACGGCCGCGAGCTCGCAGCGGTCCGCACTGCTGCCCGACGCGATCCGCGCCTGCACCGCCGCCCGGGCGGCGGACCGGTGGTCCCCGCCGGCCAGCACGAGCTTGCGGGCCACCTCGGCGAGCGTCCAGCCGGTGACGGCCGGATCCGCCAGCGCCGCGGGCAACCGGGCCAGCGCCGCCTCTCGGTCGATGCCGAGGGCGAGCAGTTGCTCCGCGGCCTGGATCAACTGGTTCGGCCCGGGCGGATCTGCCAGCACCGCCGACAGCACCGCGGCGGCGGTCCGGCGCTGATCCGGCAGCTTGCCGAGGGCGCCGGCCAGATCGAGACGGTGCTGGTCGGTCCGGCCGGGCCCGGCCAGCATCTCGCGGAGCAGGGTTGCCACGCCGGCCCGTTCGGCACCGTCCAGCCCGGCCAGCGCGGTCACGGCGCTCTCCCGGACCCACCCGAAGACCTCCGGATCCTGCACCATGGTCCGCAGGCCGGCGACGGCCGCCGCCCGGCTCGCCGGCAGGCCGAGCAGCTCGTCGGCGGCGCGGAGCCGATCGGTGTGCTCGGTCCAGGGGTCGGCGACCAGGCCGGCGAGGATCGCGTGGGCCTCGGCGCGGCGCTCCGGGCACAGCTGGGCCAGCCGGACCGCGACCTCGACCAGTTCGCCGGTGTCCAGCGTGCCCGAGTCGAGCAGGCCGGTCAGCGAGGCGACGGCGGCGGAACGGTGCTCCGCCCGGGAGTCCACGATCATGCTCAGCACCTCCAGGGTGGCTTCCGGGTTCGCGCCGGCCTCCGCCAGAAGCGCGTGGAAGATCTTGTCGGCCTGCGCCCGGTGGGCCGGGCCGAGGTCGGACAGCACGGCGACGGCCTGGCTGCGGGTGGAGAGATCGCCGGCCGCCTCGGCCGCCACCGCCCGGCACGCCGCGGCGGCCTCGTCGACCGCGTCCGGGTACAGCTCGGCCAGTGCCCGCGCGGCGTTCAGCGCGTCGTCGGCGTCGGACCGCCGGCCGATCACCACCAGCAGCGCGGACCGCGCGTCCGCCCGGTGGTCCGGGCCCAGGCCGGCCAGGATCTCGGCGGCCGCCAGCAGCTCGGCGCTGCCCGCCTGCGGGTCGGTGACCGACCGGTGCAGGCCGGCCGCGATCTCGCCGGCCGATTCCGGGCTCAGCCGGGCGAGGGCCACCGCGGCCCGGGCCCCCGTCGCCGTCCGCACCAGCGCCAGCCCGGCCGCCCGGTGCTCGCCGCCGAGCTTGGCCAGCCCGGCCGCGGCCTCGTCGTAGACCCAGTCGTCGACCTTCGGCGTGGCCAGCACCTCGAGCAGGATCCGGCCGGTGAAGTCGTCGCCGGTCACGTCCGCGTCGGCCAGCGCGGACACGGCCCGCAGCCGCCACCACGGCGACAGCGAGGGTTCCTCGGCCATGGCCCGCAGCCGCTCGGCGGCCCGGCGCCGCTCGCCGGGCCCGCAGCCGAGCAGCAGCCGGGCGAGATACGTGGTGTGCCAGCTCTCGTCGTCCGACCGGGCCAGCGCCTCCCGGAGCAGGGTCACGACCTCGGACGGCAGCTCCTCGCCCAGGTCGAGCAGCGCCTCGGCCGCGTTGATCAGGTCGCCCGCCCCGCCCGGATGGTCGGCGCACATCGACCGCAGCGCGCCGGCCGCCTCGTCCCGGCGGTCCGGGTCCAGGTCGGCCAGCGCTCCGGCGGCCTCCAGCCGGTCGCCGGGCGCGGCCGCCGGATCGTGCAGGAGCCGGGTCAGCCCGGTCAGCGCGGCGTCGCGGTGTCCCGGACCGAACTCGGCCAGGGCCTGGGCGACCGCCCCCACCGACCGGCCGCCGGCCAGCGACTCGCGCAGGGCGGCCGCCGCCTCCGCGGTGTGCTCCGGTGCCAGCAGCACCAGCCCGCGGGCCAGGGCGATCCGCGCGTCCGGATCGGTGACCGCCCGGAGCCGGGCGCGGAGCGTCGCCACCGAGTCGGCGCGGTCCGCCTCGGGCGCGTCCAGCAGCAGCACCGCCGCGGCCGCCTGAAGCGCCGGATAGTCGCCGGCCTCGGACACCGTCGTCCGCGCCCACTCGCGCGTCACCGCGTTCCGGGGCAGCCCGCGCAGCAGCCCGGCCGGGCCGTCGTAGGTTTCCGGCCGGCGCCACGACTCGGCTGCGACGTACCGCAACCCGGCCCGGAGGTGCTCGGGACCGGCCGCGGCGCCCTCGCCGATCAGCACGACGGCCGCCCGCTGGTACGGCGGGCTGCCCCGTTGCAGCCAGCTCAGCAGCTCCCCGGCGTCGTGCCGGCCGGCCCAGTGGGCGAGCACCGCGGCGCCGATGCCCTCCCCGGCGACCGTCTGCCGGGTCCAGCCGGCCCACGCCGCCGTGCCCGGGTCGAAACGGTCCGGCAAGGTACCGGCGTGATACGCCGCCGCCAGGTGCTCGGCGAAGCTGTGGTGCAGGAAGCGCAGGCCGGCGCCGGCACCGACCAGCAACCCGGTGCCGGTCAGCGTCTCCCGCACGACCACCGGCCAGGACGCGGTCGGTTCGGCCGGGGCGATGCCGTTGGCCCGGCACCACGCGGTCGCGGCCGCGAGCAGCGGTTCGTCGCTGGCCACCCGGTGCACCGCGAGGTGCTCCACCAGTTCGCCGCGCCGGTCGTAGAGGGCGGCCGCGGCGCCGGCCCCGCCCACCCCGTTCATCCGGCGGCGCAACTGCTCGCGCAGCCGCGGGCGCTTGGCCGCGGTCGAGTCGCGAAGGTGGGCGAGGTACTGCTCGTACAGCTCGCGGCGGCTGCCCGGCAGCCGGCGCCGGGGATCGTTCAGATAGACCGCGAGCGCGATGGTGGCCAGCAGCGGGGTGCTGGCGACGTCCAGGTCGGCGTCGCGCAGCTCGGCCAGGAACCGGGCGGACACCTCGGCCGGGTCCGGGTCGCGGCGGGCGGCGACCACCCCGTCGACGAACTCGCGCAGCCGGGGCCGGGTGAACGGCAGGATCGTGCACACCGCGCTGCCGGCGCCGCTGAGCCGCTGCCGGGCCCCTTCGGGCAGCGGCCGGCTCAGGACCATCAGCCGCCACCGGGCGCCGGGCTGGGCCATCCGCTCGGCCAGCACGCCGACCAGGTCGCGGCGCTGCGGCTCGGGCACCTCGTCCAGGCCGTCCACGATGATCAGCCAGGTGAGGCCGTCGCGGTCCGGATCGATGGCGATCGGGCCGTCGGTGTGCTGGCCGAGCCCGGCAGCCGCGCGGGTGAGGGCGGCCGGCCAGTCCAGGTCGCGGTACCGGCTCAGATCCGGCGCCGTCACCAGCAGCGGCACCACCGGCTCGGCATGCGGCGCCGGGCCGTCCTCGAGCCAGGCCCGGGCCAGCCGGAGGGTCAGGTCGCGGGCCAGCGTGGATTTGCCGAGACCCGGGCCGCCCTCCACGATCACGTGCCGGTGCCGGGCCAGCACCCGCTCGATCGGCTGGGCCGGGTGCCGCCGCGGCCGCTCCCGCTCGTCCGGATCCGGGCCGGACCGGTCGTCCTCGGCGGCCGGTGCGACCTGCTGCTGCACGTGGACGGCGGACAGCCGGACCCCTTCGACGCCGGGCACCTGATAGGGCAGTTCCTCGGCGGCCCGGGCCTGGGCCTGGAGCAGCCGGTGGACGTCGGCGGGTACTCGCAACCGGCCCCACGCCGTGCGCCGGGTCCGCACGGCCGCCGCGGGCCTGCTCGTGGCGGACCTGGTCGTGGCGGACCTGCGGCCGCTGGTCAGGGCCAGCGCGAGGCCGATCAGCCCGACAAACCCGGAGATCACGCTGGACCACTCGTCGGCCCGGGACAGTCCCTGCCCGGCCAGCGCCACCCCGAGGCCGACCAGACCCGCGACGAACAACACCAATCCGCCGGCGATGGGAAGCATCCGTCCATCATGGCGGGTGCGTCCCGGGGCGGGGGCGGGCCCGCCGTCCCGGAGAGCGGGAAACGGCCAGTGGTGCGCGGCCCGATACCGCCTTTCGCCGCCACCTGAACCAACGCTAAGGTGGGATCCGGCTCCTTGATCAGGCAGCCCGCCGCATTCCCCCGGCCGCCACCCCGGCCGGACACCACATCTGCCTGACCAGGAGTCCCACCATGACGCTGCACGCACAGCGCCTCGCCGGGGTGGCCAGTTCCCCGGTCCGCGACCTGCTCGCGCTGATCAACCGCCCCGAGGTCATCTCGTTCGCCGGCGGCCTGCCGGCACCCGAACTGTTCGATGTGGACGGCCTGCGCGGCGCGTTCGACCGGGTGCTGTCCGCACCGGACGGGCGCCGCCACCTCCAGTACGCGCCCACCGAGGGCAACCCGGGCCTGCGCGCCCAGGTCGCGGCACGGATGACCGCCCGCGGCCTGCCCACCGGCCCCGAGCATCTGCTGATCACCACCGGTTCGCAGCAGGCGCTCACCCTGATCGCGGCGGCGCTGCTCGACCCGGGCGCGACGGTCGCGGTCGAGGAGCCGACCTACCTGGCCGCGCTGCAGTGCTTCCAACTGGCCGGTGCCCGGATCGTGACGGTGCGGGGCGACCGCGACGGCGTCGACCCGGACGCCCTCGCCCGGGTGCTGCGCGACGAGCGGCCCGCGTTGCTCTACCTGGTGCCGACGTTCGCCAACCCGACCGGGCGCACGCTCGCCGAGGAACGGCGCCGGGAGGTGGCCGGGCTGGCCGCGGAGCACGGGCTCTGGGTGGTGGAGGACGACCCGTACGGCGAACTGCGCTACCGCGGCGAGCCGGTGCCCGCGCTGGCCGCCCAGCCCGGCGCCGAGGACCGGGTGCTGCACCTGGGCAGCTTCTCCAAGATCGCCGCGCCCGGCCTGCGACTGGGCTGGGTGCGCACCCCGGACGCGCTGCGCTCCGCGCTGACCGTCGCCAAGCAGGCAGCCGACCTGCACACGTCCACCATCGACCAGGCGGCCGCGGCCGAATACCTCGCGCACACCGATCTGGACGCGCACGTGCGGGGGCTGCGCGCCGCGTACGCCACCCGGCGGGACGCCATGATCGCGGCGATGCCGCGGACCGCACCGGCCGGCAGCACCTGGACCGACCCGGACGGCGGCATGTTCACCTGGCTGCGCCTGCCCGGCCCGGTCGACACGGCCACGCTGCTGCCGGCCGCGCTGGCCCGGGACGTGGCGTTCGTGCCCGGCGCGCCGTTCTACGCCGGCCGGGCCGACACCGCGACGCTGCGGCTGTCGTTCACCACGCACACCCCCGGCGAGATCACCGAGGGCATGCGCCGGCTCGGCGAGGTGCTCAGCGCGACTGCTCCCTGATCCACTTCACGCAGTGCTTGTCGACGGCGGCGAACGGCACCCCGTACGCGTCGCGCGCCGCCTGGTCGTACTCGTTGTCCTGGGTCAGCACCAGCCGGACGAAGTCGAAGAGTTTCCGCTCGCCGTACTTCTTGGCCATGCAGTCGGCGGCGAAGTGGCTGAGCCCGTAGAACGCGTCGCCGGCCCGGTCCGACGACCGGGCGCCGGGCAGCGCGGGCACCATCGACTTGGCCGCCTTGCGGTTGAGCTGCCAGCGCACGCTGGACAGGCGCAGGCTGCCGGCGGCCGAGGTCGGCTTCCACCCGATGTACTCGGCGATGCCCTCGCTCAGCCAGGTGTCCTCGGCGGCGTCCGCCCGGAACGCACCGCTCAGCGTGATCACGTGGCCCAGTTCGTGCTGGAGCGTCAGCCGCAGCACCCGCGCGTCGGTCATCTCCTTCATCCGCAGCACCACGTCGATGCCGCGCATGTTGAGCGGCACCGCGAGGCCGATCGCCCAGGCGCTGTCGTTGCCGCCGTACCAGGACTTCCACTGCTTCTCGCCGGCCAGGAAGATCCGGTACCGGGACGGCGTGGTGCCGAGCATCGCCGCGTACCGGTCGTCCACCACGGCCGCCGCCTCGGCCGCGGCCAGCACGCGCTGCAGGTGTTTCTGCTGTCCCGCTGCCGCCGCCACGGTCACCCGCTTGCCCTGCGCGAAGGTCAGGTCGCCGCTCTCCCAGGGCAGGGGCTGACGCGGCTCCTTCTGCGGCGACGCACCGAGGTCGCTGATCACATAGCGCCCGTCCGCCGCTGGCTTTACTACGATTTTCTGTGAAATATACGGGGGTTTTGCCCACTCGGTGGCGGCCGATTCCGGGCACATCTCGGCGCCGAAGCAATAGCCGATGTCGACCCGCATCGACATCGCGGACGCGTCGCCCTTGACCGGTTGACCGACGCCCGGCCGGTAGGCGTAACGGGTCACACCGAGCGCCCGGAGTGAGCGGAACAGCTGCCGGTACCGCGTACGGAGACCGGTTTTGCTGGAATCGACGGCCGCGAGCCAGGCACTCTCGTCTCCCCGCAGCAAGGCCTCGGATTGCGCGGTGAGCGCAGCGACCGCCAGGTCATAAGGCGCCGACGGAGCACTCGGCGCGGCCGGAGCGCTGGTGGCGGCAACTGCCGCGTCGGTGGGCTCCGCGTCGGGCCGCAAAACCACAAAACCCAGCGCCAGTACGCCGAGAGCACTGCCGGCGGCGACCAGGGCTTTCCCTTTGCTACGCCGCGGCTTCTCCGGCTCCGGCGGCGGCGCGGCCGGGGGCTCGTAGCCGGCGTCACTGGGCGCGCGCTGGGCCGGGATCGCCGGGGTGACGGTCTCGGGGCCTTCGGGGGTCATGGTCAATCCTCAGGGTCAGCTCGATGGCCCCAAGATCTAACCAGCTTCCGCGCCGGCGCGTGCACCCGTCTTTTTACTCCCCCAGGAAGGGCCCCGCGACGAGCCGCACGGTCCACCGGCGCGACCGTTCCCCGTCACACTGGTACTGCACCGCGACCCCGCTCTCGGCCGCGCTGCCCCCCGCGATGGTGAGGCACTTGCCGCTGTGCACGTTGGCCAGCTGGGCATCCGAGCTGGGCAGCAGCGTCGTACTCTTCAACGTCCACTGCCGCGCCGGCCGCCCGTCACAGGCGAACTGCACCGCAAAGTCGTTGTCGTCGCGCCCCTCCCCCGCCACGGTGAGGCACTTGCCACTCTTCACGTTCTGGATGACAAATCTCCCACCCAGCGAAACCGGCAGGAATCGCCACCGATAGGCGGGCTCCTTGGTGCAGGTCCGCTGGTTCAGCTTGGCGTTGTCCGCCATGGCCGCGCCCACGGTGGTGAGGCACTTCCCACTGTTCACATTGACCAGCTGAAACCCCAGCCCGACAACGTCACCGCCACCGTCCCGCCCACCGCCGGCCTGCGAAACCCCCAGCACTTCCGACCAGGGCATCCCAACCCGCTCCAACACCCGAACAGCCGCCACCCCGGCCCCCACCCCGGCCCCGTCCCCCGCCCCACCTTCTCGCGCGTCGGCGACACCCACTCCCCCAGCCGACCCGGCCACAGCAGCACCCGCACCACCGACCGGCCCGGCCGCAGCGGCACCCAGCACCGCCATCCCCACCCCGGCGGAAACCACAATCCGGCGCCCAAGCCAGCCCATCCCACACACCCCCGACAGCCGAAGATCAGCACCGCCACCCTAACGACCAGAAACCCTTTTATCCGTTTTATGCGCTTTTAGCGATCGGTGGCGAGTCGCCCACCCACCGAGGCGCGTCCACCGAAGGCAATCCGGAGTGGCCCGCAGGCAGACCGCCGAGCACAGCCGGGACACGCCCCGCACCGTGACGGCCATCCCGAAGAGGGACGAGAGCTGGGAGGAAGCGCCTGGCCGCCGCTCGGGAGTGATGGACCCGCGCGGCGGCCCGTCTCGGCGGTTACGGCTGCAGGTCGATCGCGGCCTTCATTTCCTCGTCCATGTGGAACGGGACGGACTCGTGTTCGTGGGTTACCAGCCAGCGGCCGTCGATGCGGCGCAGGCCAAGCGTCACGCGGAACCACAGGGTGAACTCGTGGGTGGTTCCTCGCGGGGTCGCGGTCATCGCGTTGATGCTGGTGGCGAACGCCACGTCGGTGCCGGCGGTTACCTGGAGCTGCGTCACCCGCATGCGGGGCGGGGCCTCGAAGGTCGCCACCCACTCGGTCGCCGGCTTCGGGTCGCGGCCGTCGATGGTCTTGCCCAGGGGCGGGGCCAGGTTGTATTCGACCAGTTCGGGAGCGTTGTGGGCCTGCATGCCTTCGACGTCGCCGGCGGTCAGGCGGGCCGCGCGGTCGAGAATGATGTCGTGGATCTCCTGCATGGGTTCCTCCTGAAGACGAACTCGTAACGAAACTTCACGGGAGACGTCGAAGCCGCGCGGCCGGCTTCGACATCCTGGTGAGGCCAAGGAGGAAAATCGTGAAGTACGTGATCCTGATCCAGTCCAACCCGCGCAGCCTGGCCGCGTGGGAGGCGATGTCCGACGCGGAGCGGTCCGAGTTCGGCGTCGGGCACCTGCGGCTGACCGACGAGATGGCCAAGGCGGGGGTGCTGGTGGCGTCCGAAGGGCTGCCCGATCAGTCGCTGTCCAAGTGGGTTTCGGTACGTGACGGCAAGGCGCTGGCCTCCGACGGGCCCTACGCGGAGTCCAAGGAGCACTTGGCCGGCTTCTACCTGATCGACGTTCCGGGCGAGGACGACGCCGTCGCCTGGGCCGCCAAGGTGCCGGACGCCCGCTACACCGAGGTGGAGGTCCGGCCCGTGTACGACATGAGCGGGTGGGAGTTCTGAACCAGATCGAGGTCGTGCTGCGCACCACGACGCCGCAGGTGGTGGCGGCCGTGGTGCGCCGGTACGGCGACTTCGACGCGGCCGAGGACGCCGTGCAGGAGGCGCTGCTCGCGGCCGCCCGGCAGTGGCCGGCCGAGGGCGTTCCGGATGATCCGCGTGCCTGGCTGATCCGGGTGGCGTCGCGCCGGCGCATCGAGGCGATGCGCAGCGACGAGGCCCGGCGCCGGCGCGAGGCGCTGCCGGCCGATCCGCCGATGGAGGTACGCGGCGACGACGAGCTCACGCTGCTGGTGCTCTGCTGTCATCCGGACCTGTCGCCGCCCGCCCAGGTCGCGCTCACGCTGCGCGCGGTGGGCGGCCTGACCACGGCCGAGATCGCCCGCGCGCTGCTGGTGCCGGAGGCGACCATCGGGCAGCGGATCAGCCGGGCCAAGCAAAAGCTGCGCGGCAAGGAGCTGCGGTCGCGCGAGGACCCGTCGGCGCGCCTGCCCGGCGTACGGCAGACCCTGTATTTGATCTTTAATGAGGGGTCGACCGCGAGCGCCGGGGATGCGCTGCACCGGGTCGAACTCAGTGCCGAGGCGATCCGGCTGACCCGGCAGTTGCGGGCGCGGCTGCCCGGCGACGGTGAGGTGGCCGGGTTGCTGGCGCTGATGCTGCTCACCGATGCCCGGCGGCCGGCGCGCACCGCTCCGGACGGTCGGCTCGTGCCGCTCGCCGAGCAGGACCGGTCACGCTGGGACGCGGCCGCCATCGCCGAGGGCATCGCGATCATCACGGACGCGCTGAGCCGGTTCGAGGTGGGCCCGTTCCAGGTGCAGGCCGCGATCGCCGCGGTGCATGCGGAGGCGAGGCGGCCCGAGGCCACCGACTGGCCGCAAATTCTGCAGCTGTACGGGTTGCTGCACGCGCTCGCTCCGGGCCCGATGGTGACGCTGAACCGGATCGTGGCGCTCGCCGAAGTGAGCGGCCCGGCGGCGGGACTGGCCGCTCTGGAAGCGGCGGCGCTGGCCGGCCACCACCGGTTCGCCGCGGTCCGCGCCCACCTGCTCGAGCGGACCGGCGACACCACGGCGGCCCGGGACGAGTACCGGCGCGCGGCCCGGCTCACGCTGAGCCTGCCGGAGCGCCGCTATCTCGAATCCCGGGCCGCGCGGCTCACCTGAAATCACTCGGCTCCGGTGAACGCCTTGAACGAGCGCTCGGCCCGGGCCTTCGCCACCGCCGGGTCCTCGCCGCCGGCGATCGCGGCCTCGGCCCACGCCTCGCTGCTCAGCCGCATCATCAGGACGCCGTCCGGGGAGCCGGCCCAGGCCATCTTCTCCTCCTGGGAGACGAGGACCGCGCCCTCCGGGTCGGACAGGAAGAGCCGCAGGCCGACCAGGCCCGAGTCCCAGCCGATGCCGGTGGCAGCGGGGCCGTACTGCTCCCAGAACTCGTCCTTGACGTGCGCCACGTGCTCCAACTCGAACCGGGTGCCGTCACCCTCGGGGGTCAGCCGTACCTCGATCCAGCTGACCTCGCCGCCGTATTCCCAGGTCGCGGCGTAGCCCCGGGGCTTGTCGCAGCGTGAGATGCTGCCGCCGGCCTGGCCCTCGAACTGGTAGTGGCCGCCCTCCTTGAGCTCGCCGCTCACCGGCAGGAACCAGCGGCCGATCCGCTCGGGCGTGGTGACGACCTCCCACAGATCGTCGATGTCGGTGTCGTAGACCTGGCTGATGACGGACACCTTGGCCTCGCCGGCCTCCAGGGTGCGGCTGCCCACGGAGCGCCGCACCGCACTGATCTGCTGCCGGACGTCGATCATTGCTCGTTCCCCTCACTCGCCAGACGGCGTTGTCGTTTTCCCCGCGCCACCTCGGTGGCCATTGCTGCCAGATGCGGTTGCCAGAACCGCCGGAACCGGCCGAGCCACGCGTCGGCCTCGCGCAGTGCGGTGTCGTCGACCGCGTAGAGCCGCCGCGCGCCATCCGGGCGCACGGTGGCGAAGCCGTTGTCCCGTAACACCCTGAGGTGTTGCGAGACGGCCGGCTGGGAGATCCCGAACTCCGCCCGGATGACCTCGGTGACGTCACCGGACGACCGCTCGCCCTCGGCGAGCAGCTCCAGAATCCGCCGGCGCACCGGGTCGCCGAGCACATCGAACGCGTGCACGGGCCGAGGCTATCAGAAGCGACTTATATAAGTACAGCGTTTTGAATTGCCTCCGCCATCACCTCGGCGGCAACCCCGCGGATCAGGTCGAGATCCGCTTCGGCGACCTCGCCGGTGGCCAGGGCGACCACGGCGTCGCCGTCGTAGCGGGAATGGGCCGGGTGCAGGGCGCGGGCGAAGCCGGTGTGGCCACTCTGCGCGAGGAGGAAGCAGTCGTTCTTGCTGAGACGGGCATCGGTGAGCAGGACCGCGATGGTGGTGTTGCCGGCGACGAAGGGCTTTTCTTCGGACATTTCGGAAATGTTTGGCGTAAAGGGTGCGGTGGGGGTGATCACGTCGCCCCAGGCGTTGACGACGGCCACCGCTACCACCGAAGCGGCCCCCGCCGCGCGCTGTGCCACGCCGACACCGCCCGGGTCGGCCCGGCCTCGCCACTTGCCGGTGGTCGCGCCGGCGCCGGCGCCGACCGCGCCGGTGGCGAACGCTTCCCCGCTCAGCGCCGCCAGCAGAGCCGCCTTCCCGTCGGCCGCGGCCGGTGGGGTGCCGGCGACCGAGGCGTCGAAGAGGCTCATGCCGACCACGATCGGCACCGGGCCGTACGGGGTGGCGAAGCCCGAGCCGCGCGCCCGCAGTTCGCGCAGCACGCCGTCGCCCGCGGCCAGGCCGAAGGCCGAGCCACCGGACAGCACCACCGCGTCCACCCGGTCGACCAGGCGGGTCGGGTCGAGCAGGGCGAACTCGCGGGTGGCCGGTGCGCCGCCGCGGACCTCGCCGGAACCCACCGTGCCGGGTGGCGGGACGATCACGGTCACGCCGGTGCCGGCGCCGGTCCAGTGGCCGGCCCAGGCCGAGAGCAGCTGCGGATCACTCACCCGCCCCATTCAACCCCGTCAGTAGCGGCCCGTCAGTAGCGGCCCGTCAGTAGCGGAACGTGGACACCAGGCTGGTGAGTTCCGCCGACATCCGGGCCAGTTCGGTGGTCGCCTCCTGGGACTGCTGCACACCCTCGGTGGTGCGCCGCGCCGCCTCCGCCACGCCGGTGATGTTCTGGGCGATCTCGCTGGTGCCGGTCGCCGCCTCGGACACGCTGCGGTTCATCTCGGCCGTGGTGGCCGTCTGTTCCTCGACCGCGGACGCGATCGTGGTCTGGAAGTCGGAGATGCGCGCGATCACGTGGCTGATCTCCTCGATCGCCGAGACCGCGCCCTGGGTGTCGGACTGGATCGCCGAGACCCGCTTCGAGATGTCCTCGGTGGCCCGGGCCGTCTCCTGGGCCAGGTCCTTCACCTCGGACGCCACCACCGCGAAACCCTTGCCGGATTCCCCGGCCCGGGCCGCCTCGATGGTCGCGTTCAGGGCCAGCAGGTTGGTCTGCTCGGCGATCGAGGTGATCGTGTTGATCACGTTGCCGATCTCCGAGGACGACTCCCCCAGCTGGTTCATGGTGGTCGAGGTCCGCGCCGCCAGCCCCACCGCCTCGCTGGCCACCTGCGCCGCCTCGCTGGCGTTCTGCGATATCTCGCGGATCGACGCGCCCATCTCCTCGGAACCCGCCGACACGGTGTCCACGCTGCGCGACACCTCCTCGGCCGCGGTCGACACCACCAGCGCCTGCTCCGAGGTCTGCTCGGCGGACGACGCGATCTGCCGGGCCACCCCGTTCATCTGCTCGGAGGCGCCGGCCAGCGCGGTCGCCGAGTTGTCGATGGTGGACACCGTGCCGCGCAGCTTCACCATCGCCTCGTCCAGCGCGCGGCCCATCTGGCCGGGTTCGTCGCGGGTGGTGAGCCCGCTGGTCCGGGTCAGGTCGCCGGCCGCCAGCGAGTCGCACACGCCCCTGACCCGGCGCAGCGACCGCACGATGCCGCGGGAGATGAAGATGCTCAGCGTGATCGCTCCGACCGACCCGCCGGCCAGCAGCGCGATGGTCTGGATCCGGCTGTCGCGGTAGGACCGGACGGCCTGCGCGTCGGCGGCAGCCGCATCCGCGTTCTCGGCCGCGCGAAGCCCCTCGACGTTCTTGGCGATCGCCGACAGCAGCGGCGCGATCTCGTCGTCCCGGGTGTTCTGCCAGGCCTCGATGTCCCTGGTCCGGCCGGCCGGGATCTGCTTGTTCTGCGCCAGGTCCACGTACGCGGCCCAGTTGCTCTCCAGCTCGGCGACCAGCGACGCCTCGCCGGCCGGCCCGCTCGCCCGGTACTGGTCGAACGCCTCGCCGACCGCCGCGAGGTCGCCCTGGAACGCCTCGGTGTACTTGGCCGTGCTGGCCGCGTCCTTGGAGAGGATCTGGTTGGCCAGGCTCACCCGGGTCTCGGCCATCTCGGTGGTGATCATCCCGAGCGCGTTGATGCTGGGCAGGTTGCCCCGGTACATGTGGTGGGCCGCGTTGGCGGTGCCGCTCAGCGCGTACAGGCCGAGCGAGCCGATCACCAGCGCCACCACGACGCCGACGGCCACGATGATGCCGATCTTCACCTGCACGCTGAGGTTCGCGAACAGGCCACGCCCCGCCGCGGGCGCAGGGGACGTCGTTGAGGCGCTCATGCCGATCTCCCGCTGCCGATTACCTGCCGTTAACCGTACGTTTCGGGCACGCGGCGGGGGGCCGAATCGGCTCGGCTTGACACCTCAGCCGCCCCCGAGCAGTCTCACTTTTATCGATTTAGCACTTCCGGCTCACCGGTACCACGCCAAGGGAGCATCGGATGGATCCCGTCGAGGACGCTGCCGTCGTCGCCCTGACCGCGGCCGGTGTGACGGTGCTGATCGATGCCAACTGGGCAGGGTTGCCGGTGATCGCGTACTGGGGCCCGGAACTGCCGCCGCTCGACGCCGGCCAGGCCGCCGCGCTGATCCGGGCCGGCGAGCCGGTGGCCGGGTCGAACAACCTCGACCCGCGCCCGCGGGTGGCCGTGCTGGCCGAGCACGCGACCGGCTGGACCGGCCGGCCCGGCCTCAGCGGCTCGGCGGCGGGCCTGGGCTGGTCGACGGCGTTCCGGACGGACCGGCCCCGGCAGGGCTTCGTCAGCGGCGGCGCCGGGCGGCACGTCACCGACGCGGTCGACGACACCGGCCGGCTGGCGCTGCGGCTCGAGTTGGAACTGCTGCCCACCGGCCTGCTGCGGGCCCGCGCCGAGGTCACCAACCGCGGCGCCGAACCGTACGAGCTCCATGATCTGACCCTGTCCTTCCCGCTGCCGGCCGAGGCCACCGAGCTGCTCGACTTCGGCGGCCGGCACAACCTGGAACGGGTGCCCCAGCGCGGCCCGCTGCACGTCGGCACCCACCTGCGCGAAAACCGCAAGGGCCGGACCGGCGCCGACAGCGCGTACGTGCTGCACGCCGGCGCACCCGGCTTCGGTTTCGCCCGCGGCCGGATCTGGGCCGTGCACACCGCCTGGAGCGGCAATCACGTGCACTACGCCGAGCGGGTGTTCACCGGCGAGCAGCGGATCGGCGGCGGCGAGTTGCTGCTGGCCGGCGAGGTGCGGCTGGCCGAGGGCGAGAGCTATCAAAGCCCATGGGTGTACGCCGCACACGGCGACGGTCTGGACGAGGTGGCCCGCCGTTTCCACCGGCACCTGCGCGCCCGGCCACGCCCGGTCGGCGCCGAGCGCCCGGTGACGCTCAACGTGTGGGAGGCCGTCTACTTCGACCACGACCTCGGCCGGCTAACCGACCTGGCCGAGCGGGCCGCACGGCTCGGCGTCGAACGGTACGTGCTGGACGACGGCTGGTTCGGTTCGCGCCGCGACGACACCTCGGGACTGGGCGACTGGGTGGTCTCCCCGGACGTCTGGCCGGACGGGCTGCACCCGCTGATCGACCGGGTCCGGGGGCTCGGCATGCAGTTCGGCCTCTGGTTCGAGCCCGAGATGGTCAACCCGGACTCCGACCTGGCCCGCGCGCACCCCGAGTGGATCATGGCGGCCAGAATCACGGCGGCCGGGCCGGAATGGCCGGTCGAATCGCGGCACCAGCAGGTGCTCAACCTCGGCGTCCCGGCCGCGTACGAGCACGTGAAGGGCCAGATCCTGGCGATCCTCGGCGAGTATGCCGTCGACTACATCAAGTGGGACCACAACCGCGACCTGATCGAGGCCGGCACCCAGCCCGCCGGCGGCCGGCCCGGCGTACACCTCCAGACGTTGGCTTTTTATCGCCTGCTCGACGAGATCCGCGCGGCCCACCCCGGGCTGGAGATCGAGTCCTGCTCCTCCGGGGGCGCCCGCGTCGACCTCGAGGTGCTCGAACGCGCCGACCGGATCTGGGTGTCCGACAACATCGACCCGCACGACCGGCAGCACATGCTGCGCTGGACCACCCAGCTCATCCCGCCCGAGTTCATGGGCTCGCACATCGCCTCGGACCGCAGTCACGTCACCGGCCGCCGGCACGACCTGGCGTTCCGGGCCGGCACCGCGGTCTTCGGTCACCTCGGCATCGAGTGGGACCTGGCCGAGGCGACCGACCGCCAGCTGGCCGAACTCGGCGAATGGCTGGCTTTCTTCAAGGAGCAGCGCGGCCTGCTGCTCGGCGGCGACCTGGTCCGGATGGACGGGTACGGCGACGACGTGCTGGTGCACGGCGTGCTGGCACCGGACCGCTCCCGCGCGCTGTTCGCCATGGTCACCATGGCCAGCCCGTATCCCGATCCCCCGGCCCGGCTGCGCCTGCGCGGCCTGGACCCGCACCGGCCGTACCGGGTCCGGCCGGCGCGGCGGGCCGGGCGCGCACCGCTGTGGTGGGGGCCGGACGACACCGGCGAGATCTTCAGCGGCGCCGCCCTCGAGCACGTGGGTGCGGCCTGCCCGCGTGTGCACCCGGATCAGGTAGTGCTCTACCGCGCGGACGTGATGCCGCCGTAGAAGGAGACACGATGGCCGTGACCACCGCTACCCCAGGAGTCAAACCGGCAAAGAAACAGGACGACACCCGTCTGGCGATGTTCTTCATCGCGCCCGCCCTGCTCGGCTTCCTGGTCTTCATGATCTGGCCGACGCTGCGCGGCCTCTACCTCAGCTTCACCAAGTTCAACCTGCTCACCCCGCCCGAGGTCAACGGCCTCGACAACTACGTGCGGATGGTCCAGGACCCGGTGTTCTGGAACGCGATGTGGGTGACCCTCTACTACGTGATCGTCAACATCGCGATCCAGACCGTCCTGGCGCTGGCCATCGCCGTGATGATGCAGCGGCTCACCCGGCGCACCTGGCTGCGCGGCGCGGTGCTCACGCCGTACCTGGTCTCCAATGTGGTGGCCGCGATGGTCTTCCTCTGGATCCTGGACTACCAGCTCGGCATCGGTAACTGGGTGCTGGAGCAGATCGGGCTCAACCGGATCGCGTTCCTGGCCGACAGCGCCTGGGTGATACCGACCATCGCCCTGATCAACGTGTGGCGGCACGTCGGCTACACGGCTCTGCTGATCTTCGCGGGTCTGCAGACCATTCCGGAGACCGTGTACGAGGCGGGGCGGATGGACGGGGCCGGCGAGATCGCCATGTTCCGCCGGATCACCGTGCCGCTGCTCCGGCCGATCATGGCGCTCGTCCTGATCATCACCGTGGTCGGGTCGTTCCAGGTGTTCGACACCGTCGCGATCACCACCCGCGGCGGACCGGTCGACTCCTCGCGGGTGCTCCAGTTCTACATCTACGACATGGCGTTCGGGCGCTTCCAGTTCGGCTACGCCTCGGCCATGTCGGTGGCGCTGCTGATCGTGCTCGTGATCATCACATTCGTCCAGTACCGGCTCACCCGGGCCGAATCGTCGGACCTGGCCTGAGGAGCGCGCCATGGCCACCACCACGACCCCGCCGGTCACCACGCCGGAGACCAGCACCGAGACCGCCCCGCCCGAGCGGGCCGGCTTCAACCTCGGCCGGGCCCTCGCCTGGCTCTTCATGATCCTGGTGATCCTCGCCTCGCTGTTCCCCTTCTACTGGATGCTGCGGACCGCGCTGTCCAGCAACAACGCCCTCTACGCCGGCTCCGACAGCCTGCTGCCGGTGCAGTTCGACTGGGGCGGCTTCGCACGGGTCTTCGGCCTGCAGACCGGTCAGGAGGCGATCGACAACGGCGGCGCCGGCCAACCCATCGAGTTCTGGCACTACCTGCTGAACTCGGTGATCGTGTCCACCCTGGTCACCGGCGGCCAGGTGTTCTTCTCGGCGATGGCGGCGTACGCGTTCGCCCGCCTCCAGTGGAAGCACCGCGAGAAGGTGTTCGGCTTCTTCCTGGCCGGCCTGATGATCCCGGCGATCTTCACGCTGCTGCCCAACTTCGTCCTGATCAAGCAGCTGGGCCTGGTCGACACCCTGCTCGGCGTGGCCCTGCCGACCATGCTGATGACGCCGTTCGCGGTCTTCTTCCTGCGCCAGTTCTTCCTCGGCATCTCGCGCGAGATCGAGGAGGCGGCCCTGGTGGAGGGCGCCTCGAAGATCCGGGTGTTCTTCCGGCTGATCCTGCCGATGTCCTCGGCGCCGATCGCCACCCTGGCGATCCTCACCTACATCACCTCGTGGAACGACTACTTCTGGCCGCTGATGGTCAGCTACACCGACCGGTCCCGGGTGCTCACCGTGGCGCTGGGCGTCTTCAAGTCGCAGACGCCGCAGACCGGCCCGGACTGGTCCGGCCTGATGGCCGCCACGCTGGTGGCCGCGCTGCCGATGCTCATCCTGTTCTGCTTCTTCGCGAAGCGCATCGTCAACTCGATCGGATTCAGTGGGATCAAATGAAGCGCATAGCGGCCCTGCTGACCGTCTCGCTGCTCGCCGGGTGCGGGTGGGGAGGGGCGGAAGCCGCCACCGGGCCTGGTGGCAACGGCACCATCGAATACTGGCTGTGGGACTCGGCCCAGCAGCCCGGATACCAGAAATGCGCGGACGAATTCGCCAAGCAGAACCCCGGCCTGCGGGTGCGCATCTCGCAGTACGGCTGGGACGTCTACTGGTCCAAGCTGACCGCCGGCTTCATCGCCGACACCGCACCCGACGTGTTCACCGACCACCTCGCCAAATTCGCCCAGTTCGTCGACCTCGAGGTGCTGCGCCCGCTGGACGACCTCGGGCCGACCAGCGACATCGCCGACGACGACTACCAGCCGGGGCTGGCGGCGCTGTGGAAGGGCCAGGACGGGAAACGGTACGGCTCGCCGAAGGACTGGGACACCATCGCGATGTTCTACAACCCGCAATCGCTGGCCGATGCCGGGATCGATCCGGCAAGTTTGCAGAATTTGTCGTGGAATCCGGTCGATGGCGGGACTTTCGAGAAGACCATCGCGCGGCTGACCGTCGACCGCAACGGCGTGCGCGGCGACGCTCCCGGCTTCGACAAGAACAACGTGGCGCAGTACGGGCTCGGGTCGGACGGCGCCGGCGGGGGCGGCTGGGGCCAGACCCAGTGGTCCGCGTTCACCGGCAGCGCCGGCTGGCAGGCCACCGACAAGAACCCGTGGGGCACCCACTTCAACATGGACCAGCCCGCGTTCCAGGACACCCTGCGCTGGTACTTCGGGCTGGCCGAGAAGGGCTACATGCCGAGCTTCGCCGAGATCGGCGGCAACAACCCGGTCGGCGGCGACAAACAGATCCAGTCCGGCCTGGCCGCCGTCGCGCTGAGCGGGTCCTGGATGATCTCCACGTTCAGCAACCTGACCGACGCGTCCGGCGCCAAGCTGAACATCGGCGTCGCACCCACCCCGATCGGGCCGACCGGCAAGCGGGCCTCGATGTTCAACGGCCTGGCCGACTCGATCACCACGCTGTCCCGGCAGCCGGACAGCGCGGCGAAGTGGGTGAAGTACCTGTCCGGCGCCGAGTGCCAGAACATCATCGGCGAGTCCGGCGTGGTCTTCCCGGCCCGGCCGGAGGGCACCGAGAAGGCCATCGCGTTCAACCGCGACGACCGCAAGCTCGACGTCTCCCCGTTCACCGACCAGGTGCTCGACAAGACCACGTTCCTGTTCCCGGTGACCTCGAACGCGGCCGACATCACCGCGCTGATGGTGCCGAGGCTGGACGCGGTCTATATCGGCGAGGCGCCGGTGGAGTCACTGACCGCACTCAACGATCAGCTCAACGCCCTGTTCGAGGTCGCTCAATAGCGTTGCCGGCGATCGCGCCGGCCAGTTGCGGCCACAGCTCCCGCGGGAGGTCGTGCCCCATCCCCGGGATGATCAGCAGTTCGGCGCCGGCGACCGCGGCGGCGGTCGCCTCGCCCCCGCTCACCGTGATCAGCGGGTCGTCGGCGCCGTGGATCACCAGGGTCGGCACCTTCACGCCGCGCAGCCCCTCGGTGCGCTCCGGGGAGGCCAGGATGGCCGCGTACTGCCGCATCGTGCCCTGCGGCCGGTAGCCGCGGTCGAACTTCGCGGCGTGCTTGCGCTCCAGTTCCTGCTGCGGAGCGGGGTACCCGGGCGAGCCGATCACCCGGGACGCGGCCACCCCGCCGGCGATAGCCTCCTCGCGACTCGGCGCGGCCGGCCGCATCAGCACGGCCGCGGCCTCGGGCGTGGCCCGGCCCACCGCCCGGTCGCCGGTGGTCGACATGATCGAGCAGAGGCTGGCGGTCAGGTCGGGATGGTCGATCGCGAACTGCTGAGCGATCATGCCGCCCATCGACGCGCCGACCACGTGCGCCCGTTCCACGCCGAGCGCCCCGAGCAGCCCGGCCGCGTCGGCGGCCAGATCCGAGAGCAGGTACGGCACGGTGGCCGGGTCACCGCCCAGGATCGCCGGCACGTTCGGCACACCCAGGTCGTCGAGCAGGCTGGACCGGCCGGCGTCCCGGTTGTCGTACCGGATCACGTGAAAGCCGCGCCCGGCCAGCTCCTCGACAAAGCCGTCCGGCCAGTCGACCAGCTGCGCCCCCAGCCCCATGATCAGCAGCAGGGCCGGATCCGAGGGGTTGCCGGCGGTCTCGTAGCAGAGGTCGATGCCGTTCGCGTGCAGATGGGGCATGGGGGCCATTCTTACGCACCGGGCCTCCGCCGGTCTTGTGCTCAGCGCTGTGCAGATGTCGGTCAATAGCGCGGCCGGCAGACGTTCATGTGGGTCAGTTGCGCGTCGACGATGGCGTCGACCGACGGTAGCCGGTAGCTGGCCACTATCTCGACCCGGTCAGCGGGTAGATGTCCCCGGCCGGGATCGCCGACGAACACCTGAGCGCCCCGCGCCGCCGCACGCTCGAGAAACGCCAGCATCCGCAAGGCCAGCGTCTCGGTGTAGAAAACATCACCGGCCAGGATCACCTCCGCGTCACCCCCGTCGCCGTCCAGCAAATCGGCATGGCTTTCGGTCACCGTCACCGCGTTGGCCCTGGCGTTCAGCACGCTCGCCGCGACGGCGTACGGGTCGATGTCGTTCGCGATGACCGCCGACGCGCCGGCCTTGCCGGCCGCGATGGCCACCAACCCCGAACCCGAGGCCACGTCCAACACCCGCCGACCGGCCACCGTCTGCGGATTGTCCAGCACGTAACGGGCCACCGCCCGGCCGCCGGCCCACGCCGACGCCCAATACGGCGGGACCTGCAGGGCCAGCGAGCGGGCCTGCATCCTGGCCCACCACACAGTGGAATCCCGCGCCAGATACAGCCGCACCTCGGGTACGAAGGGCACCTCGACCAAACACAGTTGATCGAGCCCGCCGGCGGCATCAGCACCACCACCCGACGCCGCGCTGCCAGCGATCGCCACCTCATGCTTCAGATCGAGTAGGGCCAATTCCGGTGCGGTCAACATTGACCCAGCATGACAGCAGAGATCAGGAACCACCTTTCCGGCCCGCACACGCCGGGCACACCGTGCGGGCCAGCCCGGCTCCTCAACCACTACGCGTACCAGCCGATCACGCCGCAGATGGCCTGCTGCTGCCGCTCCATCGGCCCGGCTACCCCGACGATCCTCGTCACCGCATGCCCTTACTATTCCCATGTGCACGACTTCTCAGCGCTAACCGACGTTGAGCTGGAGCAGTTAGCCGCGGCCCTGCTCACTGCCGAGCTGTCCCGGCCGGTGGAATGCTTTGCGCGTGGTCCCGATCGCGGAATTGATCTCCGTTGGCGTGTCGACGGCGGAGGATGGGGAGTCGGACAGTGCAAACATTATCAACGATCATCGTTTGCCAACCTGCGCTCGGCAGCAAAGCAGGAGGTACTCAACGTCGAACGGCTCGATCCCGCGGAGTATCTTTTCGTCACCTCCTATGACCTTACGGTCGGACAGAAAGATCAGCTCCACGAACTATTTCGGCGATGGATGGCCGGCCCTCACTGCGTGATCGGCCGGAATGACCTCTCCGCGTTATTGACTAAGCACCGGGACGTCGCGCGCCGCCACCCTAAGGTGGTCGCCGCCAATGCAGCACGTGACTGGTGGGCAGAACACCCAGAAATCGCGAACCGGGCCTCCGCGTTGAAGGACCGGGTATCAAAGGCCTTGCCGCGCTATGTGGTAAATGCTGGATATTACCGCGCCCGAGCACTTCTGGATCAGCGTCGAGTGTGCGTGATTGCGGGGATCCCAGGTATCGGAAAGACGATGTTGGCACAGTTCCTCGTCGCCGAAGCTCTGGGTGAAGGATATGAGCCAGTCGAAATCTCCGGCGACATTTCCGAGGCGTGGGCAGCATTCCGGGAAGACCGACCTCAGGTGTTTCTTTACGACGATTTCCTGGGTCAGGTTCGATTCTCGCTGCAGAAGAACGAGGACCAGCGCATTTCAAATTTCGTAGAGAAGGTTGCCGCATCGAAGGCAAAGAAGTTCATTCTCACCACTCGTGAATACATTCTTAAGGACGCATTGGCGGCTTACGAGAAGCTTGAAATGCTAGATCAACGCATGTACCTTGTTCTCGCTCTCGAAGACTATTCCCGAGCCAACCGGGCCAAGATTCTTTACAACCATCTTTGGCACTCGGATCTTGACCGGAAGAGTCTTGCTGAAGTCGCCATGAGCTACCAGCGGATCGTGGACCATCCAGGCTACAGTCCTCGGCTGGTCGAGTACTGCACCGGACCAGCGCTTGAGGGCGAAGGCGCGGACTTCGTCGAGAGATTCGTCGACGTCCTCGACAACCCCGACAAACTTTGGCGGACCGCATTCGATCAACACCTTACTGAGGAGCAGAAATCAGCCGTGGTCGCCCTGGCGACCCTCCCCACTGATTGTGAGGTCGACGATCTCCTCACTGCTGCCCTCAGCTTGTGCCGGGAACGCGGCCTGCGAAATGTAGCGCTGCGCGATTGCCGTTTCGCGATTGAAGTCGTCGAGGGCACATTTTTGTCGGTTGGTCAGACCGGAGATCGCCCAGTTGTCCGCATCCTCAATCCTTCGGTTACGGATTTCGTCCAGAATCGGATACAGAACGACGAGGAACTCCTGCGTATGGTGCTCGACGGAGCTGCCTTCTTCGAGCAACTTCAGCAGATGTGGGACTTTCTTAGACCAAGGCCGCCGCGGAGATTGGGCGCGCGCGCCACTCCGCCGGGCTTAAATATCGAAAACCTCCGGAGTCGATTCACTGCCGCTTTGGACAGGACGATATACGAACAGTCGGCACTGCGGCGATTCGAGTGGGTCCACGCGAATGGATGGAAGTATCAAGAATCCTCGAACTATTTCGAGGAGCGAGTCGGGTATTGTATGCGACTGCCCGCAGGCTGGCGGCCAGACGACTGGCCAGACGAAATCTTTCGGCAGCTCGAAATTCGATGGCGCCATCGAGTCGGAGATAAACTTAGCGCGGTGCGACTGCTGGAAGAAGCCGAACGGCGGTTCCAACTGCCGGCAGATCTCCTTGCTGCCGCGGCTCGTTCACTCGATCGGTGGCTTGAGGTAGATTTGGACGAGCCGGAGGATTGGGTCGCATATCTCGACCGGTTGGCCAGCCGTGGCGGAGCGTGGCGTGCCGACGAGGTGCTGCGTAGACGTTACCAAGAGTTTGTGGAGAGACAACTGAGGCGGTGGTCTCCGACGCCACCGCACTTTGAAGATCTCCGCCATTATGCGAAGGAATTCGGGCTCAGCTCACTGGTACGACAGCTGAACGACGCCGACCGGAAAGCCAACAAGCTAGCGGAAATCCGGGAATCGCGTGACGTTTCCACCGCAGCGCTGAAACCGCCGGTTAATGACGCGGAGGATGACGCCACGCTGAAAAAATTGTTCAACCGCCTGATTGATCGGGGCGAAGGCGACTAATTAATCGGGGCACCCGAGCACCGGCCGGCGGCCAGAGACAGCGCGATGGCCTCGCCGTCGCTACGCTCCTACACCCGCCCGAAGCCTCCTCGGTGCGGCAGGCAGTGCGCCACGTCATGTGGCGCGGGTGGGGCAGTCCTTCATCCGTTAGGCATGACGCGGGCCGGCGGCCAACAGGGCACGATCCGGCTATGAAACGAATCTCCGGAATCCTCGCCGCCACGGTCGTCCTCGGTGCCGCGGGTTGCGCCGGCGATGCCGAGCCTGTGCCCGCGGTGTGCGACAGCTACGCCGCCGTGCAGAACACCGTGGACCACATCCGCGACACGAACGTCTCGGAGAACGGGCTGACCGCGCTCCGGCCGTATCTCAACCAACTGCGGGACCAACTCCATCAGCTGTACCTCGACGCACAGGCACAGTTCGCGTCGCAGGCCGACGTTCTGCGGACGACCGTCGACCAGCTCGCGGCAGACGTCCGGACCGCGAACGAGGCCCCCAACGTCACCAACCTGGCCGCGGTGCGGAGTTCCGTCGCCGCCGTCCGGAGCAGCGCGCAGACCCTGCGCGACGCGATGGCCTCGACCTGCTGAGGAGCCGCCGGAGACGAACGCGCGGCGACATTGAATGGGAATCCGAGATAGAGGCTGTCGAATGCCCGTGCACTCTCGTCGGCGGATCTGACGTCGCCGGTCGGCGGCTCAAGTTGTTCGTGTATCGGTGCTGAGCGCGGCTAGGCGAGCGCGGACCTCGTCGGCTTCGGGTGTGCCGAGGTCGGTGTAGAAAGCGGCGGCTTGCTGGCAATGGTGGCGCGCCTGGTCGGTGTGGCCGAGGGCGTGGTGGGCGCGGCCGAGGCCGGCGTGAGCTCGGGCCTGGTGATGGCAGGCGGTGGCGGCTTCGGGCTGGTCGTGGCGGTTGTGCAGCAGGCCGAGGTTGTCCAGCGCGTGGGCCTCGCCGGCCCGGCTGGCGAACTGCCGGTACAGGGTCAGCGCGTGTTGCAGATGCGTGTGCGCGTCGTCGTACCGCTCTAATTGTGTTTCCACGACGCCGAGGTTGTTGAGCGTCGACGCTACTGTGCGCAGGTCGCCGGATTGCCGGGCGAGCGTCAGATTCTGCTGGTAACAATCGATGGCGTCGGCGAAGTCGCCAATACGCCGCAGCGAGATACCGAGCCCGAGAAGGGCCCGAGTCTGACCGAGGCGGTCGCCTTCCTGCCGATACAGGGTCAAGGCGTGACGTTTGCGGGCGATGGCCTGGGGGTAGTCGCCGGTCCGGTCGGCGACGTAGCCGAGGCTGGTCAGTGCGCGAGCCTCGCCGAGCGGATCCCTGAGCTCCCGGAACAGGTCGAGAGCCGGCTCAAGGTGGGTACTTGCCATTTCGTGGTCGCCCAGCCGCAGGTAGGCGTAGCCGAGGTCGCGCATGGCGTGCGCCTGCCCGGCACGATCGCCGCCGTACAGGGCGGCCTGCCGGGCGTGGCCGTGCACCGTCACGGCGCTGGAGAAGTGACCGCTGTCGTTGAAGTAGGAGCACAACGTCCGCGACAGCCGGACGGTGTGGCCCGGCCACCCGTGCGCTGCGGTATGGGCTGCGACCGCGGTCAGCGTAGACCGTTCTGTGTCCAGCCAAACCGTAGCGGTATGCGGGTCGGTCAGCTCGGGTGCCGGGGTGTCCGTCGCCGGGACCGGCGGGCGCCAGTGTCGCTCCGCGGGATCCAGGACGTTCACGGCCGCCGCGCTGACCGCCAGGTAGTGATCGAACAGTCGGGTCAGTGCGGCGCGGCGCTCGGCGGGGCGGTCCTGGTCCTGGGCCCGGCCGGCGGCGTAGGTGCGTACCAGGTCGTGGAAGCTGTACCGGTCCCGGCCGGACTCCTGCAGCAGGTGGTCGCGGCGCAGGTGGCCGAGCCGGGTGCGGGCGGTGACCAGGCGGGTACCGGTCAGGGCGGCTGCGGCGTAGGCATCGAAGTCCTGGCCCGGGTGCAGTGCCGCCAGGCGCAACAGCCGTTGCCGGTCGGCGGGCAGGTGCTGGTAGGACAGGCTCAGGGCGAATTCGACGCCGGAGTCGAGGCGCTGCTGGTGCCGGCGTTCGTCGAGCCGGTCGGCGTGGTCGGTCAGGGTCCAGCCGTCGGTGTTGCGGACGTGCCCGGCGAGCACGCTCAGGGCGAGGGGCAGGTAGCCGCAGCGTTCGGCGAGCCGGGCCGCGGCCCGGGGGTCGGTGCCGACCGGCACGTCCGGCAGGGCGCCGGCCAGGAACGAGACCGCTTCATCCGGGGTGAACACGTTGAGGGTGAACCGGACCGTCGGCCGCAGGTCGTCGAGGCTGCGGCGGCTTGGTCACCAGGGTCAGGCAGCCTGGGGCGGCCGGCAAGAGCGGGCGGACCTGTTCGGCGGTGGCTGCGTTGGCCAGGACGATCAGCGCCCGGGTTCCGGCCAGCCGGTCGCTGAAGGCGGCGCTACGGGCCGTGAGGTCGTGCGGGATCCGGTGAGCCGGCACACCGAGCAGGCGCAAAAAACCTTCGAGGACGGCGTACGGATCGGCCGGCGGCTGGGCCGGATCGGGGTGGAAGCCACGCAGGTTGACGAACAGGACCCGGTCGACAACCCCCTCCCGGACGAGCTGATGCCCCGCGTGGATCGCGAACTGAGACTTGCCGACTCCGGCCATGCCCTCGATCGCCGAGATCACCGCCGCCGCACCGGCCGGCCCAGGGTGCCGGAGAACCGCGCGTAGTTTGTCCAGCTCGGTGGTGCGGCCGATGAACCCGGGCAACACGTCTGGCAGTGCGTCCTGCACCCGGACCTGAGACGCCGCCTCGATCTCCGCACCGATCACTCGCAGGGCCTGCCGCCACCGCTCCACGTATCCGGCGTCGGGCTCAAGCGCCTCTACCACGGCGAGAACGAGGTCGGTGTCCAATCGCCGGCGACCCGGCCGGAAACAACTCGCAACGGTGGCCTTGTGGGTCAGCTCGTTCGCCGGGCGGCCCGCCGCGGTCCGCGCCCCGTTCACCCGGTCCTTGATCGCCCGATACGACGGGTCGCCGGCCCACACCTTCAACAACCGCAGCCGCTCGATCGCATCATCGAGACAACGCGCCTGACCCGGATCGGGACGAGCGGCCAAGATCTCAGCCGACGTGGTCATTGGACTCCTCCGCGAACGCGCCGCCCTCCATCGACGGGACAACCTTCTCGGCGAGACCTCGACGATACCGACAATCGCCAGAACAGTTGGGCCCCTCAGCGGCGTCTCGACTTCGTCGCGCCGTCCGGCCCGACCTCGAGACTCAGCAGCAGGCCAGCATGCGTCACCAGCGGAGGGAGGACTGGAATGCGCCACCGGGACGCCCAGCCGGGCGGCGCTCAGCCGATGCGGCGTCCGATATCTCGGCTGTCTGCGAGCGGTATTGCGGGCGCAGATCGACGCCGAGGCAGGCCTGATCCGGCGAGCACCTGCTCTGGGAGTTACTGGTGGTGGCCGGCCGCTGGCCGGGGAATCGACTACGGCAGTTGGGCACACCACGTTCACGCGTTCGGCCGGGCGTTCTGGTGGGAGATGCTGCAGATCAACCCCGACCAGGCCGATGTGCGGCTCGCCACGTACGTCGCCGCCCAATGGCGTGAGCGGCTCGCCTTGACCCCCGCTGGCAAGCCCCGCCGTGACGTGCACAGCCTGCTCTTCCGGGTTCGTGCCTTCTACCGCGACCCCCGGTTCGACGCCGGCGCCGCCGAGGCTGACTGCTTCTGGGCATCATGAGGGATTGGGCGGCCGTCACGACGGCCGCCCAATCCTTGGTGTAGATACTTGTGAAGATGAATCCTGGACGCTCTGTTGGTGCCGAGGGTTCGGCGTTCACCCGTTCAGTTCTGGTTGAAAGGTCGTGCCAGGTGTTCAAGACCCCGCACGTTCACCCGGATCGCGGCGATCCCCGCGTCCGGCTTACCCTCAGGTCAGCCCGGGCCCCTACGATCATCGAGGTTAGTGCTCCCTCTTCATACACCTGCGGGTCGCTTCCACGTCCACAATTGGCTGTAGTTTGAGGGGTCGCAGCCGGATTGCACCAGCTTCACGCTATTGGCGGTGCCGTTGCCCGCGGCAGTGATGCAGAGGGCGCTGTCCAAGCTGACGAGGTGGTAATAGTCGGTGGACCCACTGACGGCAACCAGGCGTGGGTACCACCGCTCGTTGTCGACCGCGCTGCACGGGTATTGAATTATCGCGGCGTTGGTTTGCTGCGAGGCGCCCTGGACGTTGAGGCACTTGCCGGTGAGGTCGTTCTTGATGTAGTAGTAGCCGGGGTACGAGTCGTTGAAGTGCCAGTACTGATTGACGGCGCCGGCCTTGCATCCGTAGATGATGACCTGCACGTTCTCGGTGGTGCCGTGTGGCACGTCAATGCACCGATTAGAGGACTCTCCAATGATGTTGTAAGGTCCCTGACTCGCAGCCAGGACCGGCGCACTCGCAGCCAGAGCCGGCGCCTGGGGCAACAGCGCCAAGACCCCGCAGGTCGCGATTGTGAGGGTCGCAAAACGACGCAACCGTTTCCTAAGCATGACGGTTCCTCCCGTTAGACGCATGTTCGTCGGTTGTGGTGTGCCTTCCTTCAGGCACGGCACAAAGCGATCGCTCACCCGAGTGTCGAGTGGGGAGAGGCGACTGACGGGATATCGAGACGAACCTAGACGCAAATCCCGGCCGAGTCGCTGGCCTCGGTCGGGGCTGACGCAGACCGCTGCGGGGCTGGTGCCGGGGCGCGGTGGATAAGGCGGAGAAGGCCCGGGCGTCCCAGGTGGTGCAGGAGCGTTGGCCCCGATCCTGCTCTACACGCAAAGCAGCGACCGCTCGTGGTGACGGCAGGGCGTCCGCCAGCACCAGCATCCCGGCCAGACCATCTTTGACCAATAGCCACGCACCCACATGCCGCGATCAGCTCGTCGCCCACCGTGATGGCCAGCCTGCCGATACGTGTCTCCTTGGCCGGGCGAAATTGGGAATGGGAATCGAGCGATGCTCCTTCGGCTTGTCCGGGTCTGGGAGGAAAAGCGGGGTGCGACCGCTCCTTCACGCGAGCCGTGACTCAGCCATGCACAGCTGCCACTCGACCACCTCGGACGAAGCGGATCGGATTGCTCGGGACAGGTGGTGCAGCATCCAATGCGCCCAGTACCTCCGAAGGGTCGCGGGGGCGATCCGGTCGAGGAGGATCTCGTCGAGGTGGGCCGCGGCTGCGTTCTCTACCGGGTCGGCGTCCGGTGACCGGACGAACCACTCTCGATCAAACCGGGTTTGGACAAGCGCGAAGAACCGATCACCACGGTATGCACCAAGATTCCAGTCGACGACGCCGGTAGCGCGATCGTTCTCATCGAAGAGAACATTCGCCGCCGAGAGATCGACATGCACCAGGTCGATACCGGCTGTTTCGATTGGCTCTCGTTGCCCGATTCGACGGATCTGCTCCAGCACCCGGCGACTGCGCTGACTATGCGCCTCCAGAACCTCATGGCGAGGACATGAACCGCCGCTGCCAGCAAGGCGCACCGGAGGCGCCGGCACATCGGGCCGCGCGGCGAGAGCGCCGGCGAAACGGTCGTTGATCTCTACCAGCGCGTCCACTCTCGCGGGAGTCAGACGTCGGAGCGGGGAACTGGGTAGCCGCTCCTGCACGAACACAACACCGTCATGAAGCTCGACCACAAGATCATGCCTAGGCACCGGTAGCCCCCGGTCGCGGACGTAGGCGAGAACCTCGGCAGTACGGTCGGCCTCGGGACGCGGACCTAGAAAACGAGTCACCACTGCCTGTCGGCCGTCCGGCCACTCAGCGTAGATCGCGCCGCCGAGCCTTCCCTGCGGAGCCCGACCAACAACCCTCAAACCCGCACTCGTACGCCCATTTATTGCTGAGACGACCTCGTGATCTCGTGCCGCCGTAAACGTACTATCCATAGCCGAAGCCTTACCCCAGACCGGGTACGCACCAAAGTACCGCCGTGCCTGGGCTGTTGCGGCACGGCGGGCCGCGGTTGAGTTGGGCTGTTCAGCGTTTGGCGTGGAAGGCCTCGGCGATGGAGGCTGGGATGCGTCCTCGTTCCGATACCTCGTAGCCGTTCTTGGTGGCCCACTCCCGGATGGCCTGATTCTGGTCCCGGTTCGTCCGGCTGGGCGCGGCAGCGGTGCGAGAGCCGTTACGGCCGTTGGCGCCGGCGCGGCCGACCCGGGACGCTGCTGTCAGGTAGGGCTCAAGGCTCTTGCGGAGTTTACCGGCGTTCTTGTCGGACAGGTCGATGCTGTAGTTGATACCGTCGAGCCCGAACTCGATGGTGCGGTCCGCGTCACCGCCGTCAAGGTCGTCCGTCAGCACCGTGATGACTTGCTTCGCCATGATGTCGTCACTCCTGTGAAGATGCCATTAACGTTCGTTTGAAATTCTGCTGTCCTACCATAGCGGCTCCTCATATCGGAACGGTCAGCGCATCGACGTAACCGTCTCTGGGCTGCGTCCTCAAACGCCGAGCCACTGCCAAAGGCCGGCCCGGCGGTTCCGGCGTGGGTTGTCTGGGTACATAAGGGCACGCGATTCGAGGAGGCAGCACCATGGCAACTCTCGTCCAACGGGTTCGTGCATTCCTGCAGAGCCCCCAGGGTCGGCGGCTGGTCGACCAGGGTCGTCGGCAGGTGGCCAAGCCGGAAAATCAACGCCGGTTGCGCGGGCTGTTCACCCGGCTGCAGAGCCGGCGCCGCTACTGACCAGCGGTCCTGCGAGCTTGCGCCTTAAGTAGCCTCGTGCCATGTCTGGCAAGGCGGAGCGACGAGCCGGGCGGAGATCGCCGCGGCGATGATCCGCGAGAGCGGTGACGACTGGCGGCTCGGTGTCGCCGGCGCGCACTCTCATGGCCGCTGTCCGCCGCGATCCGTATTCGTATCAGCAATCCCGGCCGAGCCACCGCAACCCTTGAGCGGCAGGCACTTGGTCGTTCTTTTCTACGGCAGACGGAAATTGACCAGGAAGGGCCACTTCTGTGCCAGATCGGCAAGTTCGAGAACCCTGCCGTTCTGGACGATGAGCCGCTGGTTGTCGCGGTAGAAGCTGTACTTCAGGGTTCCCCTTTCCAGCTCGACCGACACGTCGTCGAGGTCGTGCGTGAACTGCTCGGGCAACCCCGGGATATTCGACAGGGGGGTGTTCACCGCTGGCCCGGCGAGGTTGGTGAACGTTACGAACTGCGAGCCCCGGACGGCGAAGTATGTCACCGGGACGCCCTGCCCGGGGTTGTAGCTGGAGATTCCGTCATAGTCCTGAACCTGAAGGATCGGTCCGGCGACGATGCCGCTGTCCTCGAAGGTGATGACGAAAGGCCCCTTGGTGAAGGTGTATATCCAGCGGAAGCCGGGCCCGCTGAAGTCGACCGAGGCGCCGTCCAGATCCTGGTGGAAGAGGGCCGGCAGGAAGGGCCACTTGTCCTGGATCCGGCCCGGCCCTTCAATGATTCCCTTGTCGTTGTAGATGACGTATCGGTCCTGGATGAGCGCCAAGTGCTTCCAGACGTTTCTTTCATTGGCGGTCGTGACCGCGTCGAAGTCACGCAACCCGGCGTTTATTCCCGAATTGTTCGCCGCGATCGCAGGACTCGGAACGGCGACCACGGCTGCGGCCACTACCGTCGCCAGTAGTCGCCATCTCCAGGATCGGTTCTGTGCAGACCGGAACTTGTTAACCACGTGTGAGGTCCTCCTCGAGCCCACGAAGTATCGGAGCTTTCATCTGACAGCGATTCGCGCGACCGACACGGCTAGACGGAATCTGTCGGATTACTTACCAAGGGGCTGGGAGGTGAACGCCGGCAGTGACCGTCAGCGCGACCGGTCTGGCTTCGCGCCGACCAGGTCGTCCTGGTCGGGGTGCACCGCGCGGATGTCCATGGTCCGGGCCTCGCGGGCGGCCAGGAAGGCGATCAGTGACACCACCGCGGTGCCGGCTATCCACGCGGCCACCAGCCACGGCTCGCCGTCGCCGCGCTGCAGCAGGTACGCGGCGATCAGCGGTGAGAAGCCGGCGATGGCGGCGCCGATCTCGCGGGACGCGGCGAAGCCGGTGTAGCGGACGCCGGCGCCGAACAGCTCGGCGTAGAAGGCCGGCTGCACCGCGATCATCGGCGCGAACCCGATGCCGCCCGCGATGCAGAGCGCCAGCCAGATCAGCGCCGGCACGCCGGTGTCCAGCAGCAGGAAGTACGGGACCGCGAACAGGGCGGTGAAGATGACGCTGAACAGGTTGAGCGGTTTGCGGCCGATCCGGTCGGACAGTGCCCCGTAGATCGGCTGGCACACGATCACGACCAGGCCCATCAGGATCACGCCGGTCAGCGGCACCCAGCGCGGCTTGCCCAACTCGTCGACCACATAGGACACCGTCCAGCTGGCGAAGATGTAGACGATCGCGGTGTCGCAGATGTGCGCGCCGATGCCGACCAGGAAGCTGCGCGGGTAGCGCTTGACGGCGTCCAGGATCGGGGTGCGCACGACCGTCCGGTTGCGCTCCATCTCGCGGAACACCGGCGATTCGGTGACCCGCAGCCGGACGTACATGGTCACGAAAATCATCAAGAAGCTGAAGAGGAACGGGATCCGCCAGCCCCACGACTCGAGCTGGTCGTCCGGCAACAGACCGACGAACAGGAACGCGACCGTGCCGAGTACCAGGCCGATCTGCACGCCGGTCTGCGCGAACGAGGCGTAAAAGCCGCGCCGCTCCGGTGGCGCGTGTTCGGCCAGCAGGGTGGCCGCGCCGCCGAACTCGGCACCCGCGCCCAGCCCCTGGCAGATCCGCAGCAGCACCAGCAGGATCGGTGCCAGGATTCCGATCGAGTCGTATGTGGGCAGCAGCCCGATCAGCCCGGTGCCGATGCCCATCACCAGCGTGGTGATGATCAGCGTGGAGCGGCGGCCGATGCGGTCGCCGAGCCGGCCGAAGAAGAAGCCGCCGACCGGCCGGAACAGAAAGGCAACCCCGAAGGTGGCGAACGCGATGAGGGTGCCCACGGCGGGCTCGGCCTCGGGGAAGAACAACTTGTCGAACACCAGCGCGGCGGCGGTGCCGTAGATGAAGAAGTCGTACCACTCCAGCGCGGTACCGACCAGCGAACCGGTCACCACGCGCCGCAGTTCAGGAGATGTGGTGCTCATTTCGGGCCTCCGGGCAGGCTGCACAGCTCGCGCCAGGTGAGGTCGGACAGGGGGATGCCGTCGCGGAGTCGTTCCGCGCGGGTGGTGGCCTCGATCTCGCCGGGCACCAGGACCCGGCCGCCGACCGCGGTCGCGGTGCCGCCGAGCAGCGCGCAGAAGTCCTCGCACTGCTGCCGGAACTCGGCCACGGGCACGAAGGTCGCGATGTCCACCGCGACGACGACGGTGCCGAAGGTGTTGTCGTAGCCGGGCAGGCTGGAGATGCCGGTGCCGGTCAGCAGCCCGCCGACGATCTCGATGAGGACGCTGAGCCCGTAGCCCTTGTGCAGTCCGAACGGCAGCAGCGCCCCGCCGCGGTAGAAGTCGCCGGGGTCGGTGGTCTCCCGGCCGTCCGGGCCGACCACGACGCCGGGCGGGAGGCTCTCCCCCGCGGCCGCGGCCAGCGCGACCTTGCCCTCGGCGATGCCCGCGGTGGCGAAGTCGGCCACCACCGGGGCGTGGCCGCCGGCGCGGGGCGCGGCCCAGGCGAACGGGTTGGTGCCGAGCCGCCGCTCGCGCCCACCGAACGGGGCCACGTTCGCATCGGTGTTGCCGAAGGCGACCCCGATCGCGTCGTCCGCGGCCAGCCGGTGCACGTACTCGCCGAGCCGGCCGACGTGGCCGCACCGGCGGATCGGCACCACGGCGGAACCGTTCTCGCGGGCCAGGCGCCGCGCCTCGGTGACCGCGAGCCGGGCCGCGAGATGGCCGAACCCGTTGCGGCAGTCGACCGCGGACGCGCCCGGCCGGAGGTGTTCGAGGGCGGGTTCGGCGGCCGGGTCGAGCCGGCCGTCGCGGATGAACTCCAGGTACTGCTGGACCCGGCGGACCCCGTGCGAGTCGTGCCCGACCAGGTCCGACTCGACCAGCGAGGCGGCCACCGCGTGCGCGTGCGCGGCCGGGGCGCCCGCCGTGGCGAGGATCCCCTCGGCGGCCGCCACCAGCGTGTCGCGCTCGACCAGGGCCACGGTGACCTCCTTCAATGAGGTAGATCACACTTCTTGACCGCCGGGCCCCTCCGCTAAACCGAGATTTCGATATCTATCGACGCGCCGCCGCGGCAATCGCGGCTGCTCCGGCGGCCGCGGCGATGCGCACGCCGCGCGGCCGGCGCGGGTACAGGGCGGTGGTGAGCAGTCCCCAGCCGGACGCCAGCGCGAGCGGCAGGCGCCCCCGCCGGCTGGCCGCGACCCCGGCCGTCACCGCGCCCGCGACACCCAGCACGCCGGCCACCGACGCCGCCACCGACTCCCGGGCGCCGGCCAGCTTGGCGCCGGCCGCGACGTTGACGGCGCTCGCCAGCGCGGTCCAGCCCAGCAGCAGCCCGGTGCTCGCCGGGGTGGCCGCCGCCCAGCCGGCCGGCGCTGGCAGGCGCTGCTGGCGGGCGTGCGCGACGGCGGCGAACGCCGTGGCCACCGGCAGTAGGAACGGGGTGAGCGCGAACCGGTCGCCCTGGGCAGCCAGCGACCAGAGGGCGTTCGTGGCGAAGGCACCGGCCAGCGGCCAGCCGGTGCGGCGGCTCACCGGCCGCGCCCGGTTGCCGGGCAACAGCTGGTTCCCGGTCGCCAGCGCACTGCCCGCGAAAATCGGCGCCCAGACGACGAAGGCGTAGTCCGGCGGCGTGATCACCGTGTCGTATCGCCGGGTCTGCTCGCCCTTGCCGAGCAACGGCCCCACGGTGGGTATGACGACGAACGCCGCACAGGCCCCACCGAGCACATAGGAACGCCATCGATCCCCCATGCCCACTGCCTTGCCCGGATTCGGTACGGTCGAACCATGCAGACCACGGACGACACGAAGCCTGCCCGCGATTCGCAGACGGTGGAACTGGCCTCACCGAGCGAGATCGGCCTGCTGGCGCTTGCCGTCGGTGCCGTGGCCACCGTGCTGTTCCGTCGCCGCCGCCGCCGGCGGGCCAACAGCTGATCGCAGACATCGGAAAGCCCGGGCCCCCTCGCCCGGGCTTTCCGCGTTTCCGGCCCGGCTACAGGGCGTGCATCACGTGCTTGAGGCGGGTGTAGTCCTCCAGGCCGTACACCGACAGGTCCTTGCCGTGGCCGGAGTGCTTGAAACCGCCGTGCGGCATCTCGGCGACCAGCGGGATGTGGCAGTTCACCCAGACGCAGCCGAAGTCGAGGCGCTGGGTCATCCGCATGGCGCGGCCGTGGTCCCGGGTCCAGACACTGGAGGCCAGGCCGTACTCGACGCCGTTCGCCCAGGCGACCGCCTCGTCCTCGTCGGTGAACTGCTGGACCGTGATGACCGGACCGAAGATCTCGTCCTGCACCGCCTCGTCGGCCTGGCGCAGGCCGGAGACAACCGTGGGGGCGTAGTAGAAACCGCGGTCGCCGACCCGGGCGCCGCCCGCGTTCAGGGTGGCGTGGTCGGGCAGCCGGTCGACGAAGCCGCGCACCCGGTCGAACTGCCGGGAGCTGTTGAGCGGGCCGAACAGCACGTCCTCGTCGTCGGCCGCACCGGTCTTGGTGCCGTTGGCCTGCTCGGCCAGCGCCGCCACGAAGTCGGTGTAGATGCCCGGCGCGGCCAGCACCCGGGTGGCGGCCGTGCAGTCCTGGCCGGCGTTGAAGTAGCCGCCGATCGCGATGGCCTCGGCCGCCGCCTCCAGGTCGGCGTCGTCGAAGATCACCACGGGGGCCTTGCCGCCCAGTTCGAGGTGGGTGCGCTTGAGGTCGGCCGCGGCGGCTCCGGCGACCTCCATGCCGGCCCGTACGCTGCCGGTGATCGAGACCATCTGCGGGGTGGGGTGGCTGACCAGCTCGCGGCCGGTGTCGCGGTCGCCGACCACCACGTTGAACACTCCCGGCGGCAGGAACTCGGCGGCGATCTCGGCCAGCATCACCGTGGTGACCGGGGTGGTGTCGGACGGCTTGAGCACGATCGTGTTGCCGGCCGCGATCGCCGGCGCCAGCTTCCAGACCGCCATCATGAGCGGGTAGTTCCACGGCGTGACCTGCGCGCACACGCCGACCGGCTCGCGCCGCACGTAGCTCTCGAAGCCGTTCATGTACTGGCCCGCGGAGCGGCCCTCGAGCAGCCGGGCGGCACCCGCGAAGAACCGGATCTGGTCGATCGCCGGCGGCAGTTCCTCGCTCTTGGTGAGCGCCAGCGGCTTGCCGGTGTTGCGCGACTCCGCCTCGACCAACTCGTCGGTGCGGGCCTCCAGCGCGTCGGCGAACTTGAGCAGCGCCTGCTGCCGCTCGCTGGGAGTCGTGTTCCGCCAGGCCTCGAACGCCGTCGCGGCCGCCGCCATGGCCCGATCCACGTCCGGTTTACCGGACACCGGCGCCGAGGCGAACACCTCGCCGGTCGCCGGGTCGACGAGATCCTCGTATCGTCCTTCGACGGGCGCAGCCGGGGCGCCGCCGATGAAGTTGTGCAGCACGGTCTTGGCGGTCACTCGATCTCCAGACGCAGGATCGGACACTTTCCGGCCCATCCTTCCACTGATTCCGCAGCTATCAAGACCTTCGAGGTACGACTTCCGTCAACCGGCTCAGCCATGCGGACTTCCCGCCGAACTTGGTACAAGTGGGGTCGACAGCGGGCACTACCGGCGCTGACGGCCGGCTCAGCGATGCCGCGCGACTGCGCCGGCTGGCCGACACCGGCCTGCTCGACGCTGCCCCCTGCCCCTCATTGGACCGGCTCGCCCGGGCCGCCGCCCATCAGGTGCGTACCGCCGCCGCACAGATCTCGCTGATCGCCGCCGACCGCCGGGTGGTGGCCGGCCAGGCCGGGCCCGCGGTCCGGCACACGTTCTGCCGGCTGGTGGTGGACAGCGACGCACCGCTGCTGGTCAGCGACGCCCGCACCGACGACCGGGTGGCCGGGCACCCGGCGCTGGGGAACGGCGTGATCGCGTACGCCGGCTTCCCGGTGCGCAGCGGCGACGGCTACCCGCTCGGCGCCTTCTGCGTGCTGCACGACCAGCCCCGCGACTGGGAACCGCGCGACCTGCTGCTGGTCGAGGACCTGGCCGCGGCGGCGCAGACCGAGATCAGGCTGCGGGCCGAGGCGCGGACCGCCCGGCGGCTGCAGGGGGTGCTGGACGCCTGCCAGGACGCGTACGTGTCCATCGATCTGAACGGCGCCGTGCAGGCCTGGAACGCCGCGGCTGAGCGGCTCTTCGGCTACCCGGTGGCGGACGCGCTGGGCCGCCAGGTGTCCGCCCTGATCATCCCGGAGCGGTTCCGGCCGGCGCACGAGGCCGGCCTGGCCCGGCTGCGCGCCGGTCATCCCTCGGTGCTGGCCGGCGGCCGGGTCGAGCTGGCCGCCCGGAACCGCGCCGGCGGCGAGTTCCCGATCGAGATGACCCTGCAGGTGGACGGCGAGCTGTACCACGCGTTCCTGCACGACATCACCGCCAAGCACCGGGCCGCGACCGGCCGGGAGCTGCGGCTCGCGGTGGCCCGCGCGCTGGCCGACGCGACCAGCGCCGAACAGGCCGCCGACGGCACGCTCGCCGCCGTGGCGCACGCGCTGGGCTGGGCGTTCGGCGAATTCTGGCAGGCCGACGACGAGGCCGGCCGGATCGCCCGGGTCGGCCACTGGATCTCCCCGGAGCACGACCTGTCCGCGGTCACCGCCGACCGCCCGTTCTCGGTGCCGCACGGGGTCGGGCTGGCCGGCCACATCTGGGCGACCGGCACCGGCCTGTGGGCACCCGAGGTCGCCGACGACCCGCGGCTGCTGATGCGCCGCGACCAGATCCGGCAGGCCGGGCTGCACAGCGCCATCGGCCTGCCGATCCGCTCGGCCGACCGGATCCTCGGCGTGCTGCTGCTGTTCAGCGTCGAGGTGGAGGAGCCCGACGCCGAGGTGCTCGAGCTGCTCGACGGGGTGTGCGGCCAGCTGGGCCGGTACTTCGAGCGGCGCCGCGCCGAGGACCTGGCGCTGGCCCTGGCCGCCGCCCGCCGCGACTTCGACCGGGTGATCGAGCAGGTCGAGGACTACGTCTGGACCGTGGAGGTGCGCCCCGACGGCAGCATCCACCCGGTGTACGGCAGCCCCGGCGGCCGGCTGGTGATCGGACCGCCGGCCGACCACCCCGACCTGGCCGACGCCATGGACGGCCGGGTGCACCCCGACGACCGGGCCGCCGCCGAGGAACTGCCCCGCAAGGTGCTGGCCGGCGAGGCCGCCGAGAACGAGGTCCGGATGATCGGCCCGGACGGCGCGGTCCGCTGGATCTGGACCCGGGCCATCCCCCGCCGCGAGGGCGGCCGCCTGCTGGTGGACGGGATCAGCACCGACGTCACCGACCGGCGCCAGCTGGCCGAGCAGCGCGAACGCCTGCTGACCGACCAGCGCGAGCAGAACGACCGGCTGCGCCGCCTGGACCGGCTGAAGGACGAACTGGTCGCGCTGGTCAGCCACGAGCTGCGCAACCCGCTCGGCGCGATCCGCAACTACGCCGAGGAACTGCTGCTCGACGACACCCTCTCGGCCGACCAGCGGCACCTCACCGAGGTGATCGACAAGCACAGCGCGCACATGCAGAACCTGGTCGACGACCTGCTCGACATGGCCCGGCTGGAGGACGGCAGCCTGCGCATCACCCCCGCGCCGATCGAGATCGGCGCGCTGGTCCGGGACGTGCTGCAGTCGCAGCAGCCGGCCGCCGCGGGCAAGTCGCTGACCGTCGCGGCCGACGCCCCCGAGCACCTGGCCGTCCGCGCCGACCCGACCCGGCTGCGCCAGGTGCTCGACAACCTGCTGTCAAACGCGGTCAAGTACACGCCGTCCGGCGGCCGGGTGACGATCACCGCGGAGCGGGTGGCCGACGAGGTGCGGGTGACCGTGACCGACAGCGGCATCGGCATCCCCGACGACCAGTACGACCTGCTGTTCGACCGCTTCTTCCGGGCGAGCAACGCCATCAAGCAGGGCATCAAGGGGACCGGACTGGGCCTGGCCATCACCAAGACCATCGTCGAGGCGCACGGCGGCCGGATCACAGCGGCCCCCGCCACGGGCGGAGGCTGCTGCTTCACCGTGGCCCTGCCCGCCCTCCAGTAGGCCCTAGTAGGCGGGCACCAGTTCCTCGGCCAGGCGCAGCAGCGGCTCATGGTCGTACGCGACCCGCGGGATGTAGAAGAGGACGTAGTTGGCGCCGGCCGCCAGGACCTTGTCGACCCGCTCCCGGACCTGCGCGGTCGACCAGGAGAGGTCCAGCTCGATCGTGGTCGACTTGATGATGCGGTCGTAGTCGCGGTCCAGCTTCTCGCAGTGCTGCCGCAGCACGCCGAGCTTGTGCGCGACGAGTTCGGGGTTGCCGCCGCCCACGTTACAGGCGTCCGCGTACTGCGCCACCAGCTTGAGCGTCACCTTCTCGCCGCCGCCGCCGAGCCAGAACGACGGGCGCCGGCGGGGCTGGTTGATCGGACCGTCGATCCGGTGGTACTTGCCGTGGTAGACCGGGCGGTCCTCGTTCCACATCTTGTCGATGATCTCGACGGCCTCGCGGAAGGCGGCCATCCGCGGCGGGATGTCGGTCCACTCGTAGCCGTACGCCTTCCACTCGTGCTCGTACCAGCCGGCGCCCAGGCCCGCGTAGAGGCGGCCGTGGCTGGCCACGTCGACGGTGGATGCGATCTTGGCGTACAGCGACGGCTGGCGGTAGCCGTTGCAGCCGACCATCTGACCGATGTTGACCCGGCTGGTGTCCCGGGCCAGCGTCGACGTGGCGGTCCAGCACTCGAACACCGCGTTGTCGGTGGGTTCCGGAACCGTGTGGAAGTGGTCGTACAGCCAGATCGAATCCCACGGCCCGGCGTCGGCGACCCGGGCCACCGCCGTCATCGCCTCGTACTGATCGACCGGGTCGGCGATCTCGACCAGGTCCATCTTCCATCCCTGCGGCACGAACACTCCGAAGCGCACACTCATGACGCCCAACCTAATCGAGCCGTGGATGTCGAGCGCCGTTGATCGCCTCCGTCCCTAGGGTGAAGAGACCAACGAGGAGGACAGCGATGCCGCGTTACCTGCTGATCGTCGACTACCGGCCGGGCACCGAGGACACGCCGATGGACCGCTGGCAGCCCGACGAGGTCAGTGCGCACATGAACTACTACAACGCGCTCAACAAGGAACTGACCGAGAGCGGCGAGTTGGTCGGCGGCGAGGCGCTCACCGGGCCGGAGTTCGGCAAGGAGGTGACCGGCGACGGGATCACCGCTCCGGTGGTCACCGACGGGCCGTTCGCCGAGACCAAGGAGGTGCTGGCCGGCTTCCAGATCGTCGAGGTCGAGTCGGAGGCGCGGGCGATCGAGATCGCGGCGCAGGTCTCGGCGGTGCCGGGACCGGGCGGGGTGCCGCTCCAGCAGCCGGTCATCGTGCGCCGGGTGATGGACGGCACCGACTTCGACGCCCTGGTGAAGTGACCGCCGACCTGCTGCGGCGGCTGGCGCCGGAAGTCCTCGGGGTGCTCGCGCGGCGCTCCGGAGACTTCGGCGCGGCCGAGGACGCGGTGCAGGAGGCACTTATCGCTGCGCACCTGCACTGGCCGGCCGAGGGCGTACCGGACAACCCGCGCGCCTGGCTGATCCAGACCGCCACCCGCAAGCTGATCGACGCGATCCGGGGCGAGCAGGCCCGGCGCCGCCGCGAGGAACTGGCGGCCCGGCTGACTGTGCCGGTCGACGCCACCGACCGGGACGACACGCTGGCGGTGCTGTTCATGAGCTGCCACCCGTCACTCACCCCGGCGTCGGCCATCGCGCTGGCCCTGCGCGCGGTGGGCGGCCTCACGACGGCCGAGATCGCGGCGGCGTTCGTCGTCCCGGAGGCCACCATGGCCCAGCGGATCAGCCGGGCCAAGCAGCGCCTGCGCAGCTCCGGCGCGCGCTTCGCGCTGCCGGCCGAGGAGTGGACCGGCGCGCTGCGTCAGGTCCGGCACGTGCTTTACCTGATCTTCAATGAGGGGTACGCGGTGAGCACCGGCCCGGCGCTGCAGCGCACCGACCTGACCGCCGAGGCGATCCGGCTCACCCGGCTGGCGCACGAGATGCTGCCGTCCGACGCCGAGACCGCCGGCCTGCTCGCGCTCATGCTGCTCACCGACGCCCGGCGGCCGGCCCGCACCGACGCGTCCGGCGACCTGATCCCGCTCGACGAGCAGGACCGGTCCCGCTGGGACCGCCGGTCCATCATCGAGGGCATCCGCCTCATCGACGCCGCCATCGTCCGTGGTGAGCTGGGCGAATACCAGCTACAGGCGGCCATCGCGGCGCTGCACGACCGGGCACCGCGGGCCGCGGACACCGACTGGCCGCAGATCCTCGCGCTGTACGGGCTGCTCGAGCGGATGACCGGCAACCCGGTGGTGTCGCTCAACCGCGCGGTGGCCGAGGCCATGGTGCACGGGCCGGCGGCCGGGCTGAAGGCACTCGACGACCTCGGCGACCGGTTGCCGGCCGGGCACCGGGTGGACGCGGTCCGGGCCCACCTGCTGGAACGGGCTGGGCAGCGCGAGGAGGCCGCGCGGTTATACGCTGCCGCCGCGGCCGCCACCACGAGCCTGCCCGAGCGGCGGTATCTGACGACCCGGGCGGCGCGGCTGCGGTAGGCGCATGGGGGACGGATGTTTTTGGTGAGTTGGGGCGCCGTGCGCCGGCGGACCGGCGCGGCGCTGGCGGTGCTGGTGCTGGCCACCATCGCGGCCACGGCCGCGGCGGCCGCCCCGTGGTACGGGCTGACCGTGGCCACCCGGGCGGCCGGTGCCGAGGTGACCGCCCGGCCGGACGCCGAACAGGTGATCACGGTGCACCGGCCCGGCCGGCCGACCGGCGGCGACCCGCGCCGGGCGCTGGACGAGTTCGCCGGCACGGTGCGCGGGCTGCTGCCGCTGCCCGGTGCCACCCCGGTCCTCGGCCTGGTGCAGGACACCACCTACCTCGACCGGCAGCGCGGCAACAGCGTGTCCGACCTGCCGCTGGCGTACCGGGACGGCTTCTGCGCGAACGTGCGGCTCACCGGCACCTGCCCGGACCGCCCGGACACCGTGGCGATCAGCGGCGACGCGGCCCGCCGGCTCGGCCTGGCCCCCGGCGGCACGCTGCCGGTGCGGCCCGGCGGCGCGGTCGACGAGATCCCGCTGCGGATCACCGGCGTGTACGAGCCCACCGGCGGCACCTACTGGTCCGACCCGCTGTTCCGCAGCCGGGGCGACCTCGACCCGGCGTTCACGTCGCTGGACACGTTCCGCCGGCCGCGGCTGGACACACCGATCCTCGGGTACGCGCTGCCGGTCCCCCTCCCGCTGCTGCGCGGCGACAACCTGTACGACCTCAACGGCGTCCTGAACGCGGCCGGCCCCCGGTTCGCGGCCGCCCAGCTCGACCTGGACAACCCGACCGGCAAGCTGTTCGACGCGGTGCTGGCCGACCGGGTCACCGTGCTGCGCAACGTGCTGATCGCGCTCGGCCAGCTGCTGGTGCTGGCCTGGTTCGCGCTGGCGCTGGCGGCCCGGCTCACCGGCCGGGACCGGCGGGCCGACGCGGGTCTGCTGCGGCTGCGCGGCACGCCCCGCGGCGGCCTGCTGCGGCTCGCCCTCGGCCAGCACGTGGTGCCGCTGGCCGGCGCCGCCGTGCTCGGCCTGCCGCTGGGCATCGCCGCGTCCGGGCTGGTGGCCGGCGGGCTGCCGATCCGCGCCGAGTGGTGGCCGGCGCTGGCGTTCTCGGCCGGCGCGGTGGCCGCGGCGCTCGGCGTCGGCCTGCTGGTGCTCACCGCGGTCGACCTGTACGCGCAGCGGGCGCCGGTGATCGCGCTGCTGCGCCGGGTCCCCGCGGTCCGCAGCGACTGGCGCTCCCGGTTCGTCGACCTCACCTTCCTGGCGCTCGCCGCCGGCGCCGTCTACCAGGCCCGCACCGGCGGCCCGGACAGCGGCCTCGGCATCGCGGCACCCGCCCTGGTGGCGCTCGCGGTCGGCCTGCTGCTGGCCCGGCTGCTGCGCCGGCTCACCGACCGGGCCGGCGCCGGGGCGGTCCGGGCGGGCCGGCTGCGGTTCGGGCTGGCCGCCGTGCAGGTGTCCCGCCAGCCCGGCACCGACCGGGTGTTCGCCCTGCTGGTGGTGTCGGTGGCACTGCTCGCGCTGACCGCCGGCGGGGTGCAGGCCGGCCAGCGGGAACGCGCCGACCGCGGCGACGTCGAGCTGGGCGCGGCCCGGGTGCTCACCGTCCGGGCCGAGTCCCGCACCGCGCTCCAGCGGGCGGTCCGCGCCGCTGACCCGGCCGGCACCAGCGCGATGGCCGCGGTCCTGGACACCACGACCCGGCCCGCGGTGCTGGCGGTCGACAGCGCGCGCCTGGCCGCGGTCGCCACCTGGCGCCCCGAGTACGGCCCGGTGGACGCCCTGCCGGCCGCGGTCGCGGCGGCCCGGCTGCCGGCCGCCGCCCCGCTGGTCACCGGCCGCACGCTGGCCGTGCGGGTGGTGCGCGGCCCGGCCGGCCCGGGCCTGCTCGGCGCGGCCCTCCAGCACGAGGGCACCGGCGCCGGCATCCGGGTGGAGTTCCGCGGCCTGCGCCCCGGCGCCCAGGAGGTCACCGCCGCCACCCCGGCCTGCGCGGTCCCGCCCGGCTGCCGCCTGGTGGGCTGGAAGCTGTTCCCCGGCGGCCGGCTCACGGTGGCTGCGGTGTCCCAACGCGACCCCGCGGCGACCATCATGGACGGTGCGGCATTGGCGGACGTGAGCCGCTGGCACGCCGGATTCGTCGACCGGGCACCGTTCGTGGCCGCCGGCGACGGCCTGGCGCTGGCCGCCGGCAAGGACACCGGCACCGACGTCACGCTGGTCGACGCGCCGCTGCCGGTGCCCGTGGTGCTGGCCGGCGCGCGGCCCGAGGGCTGGCGGTTCGACGACGCGCTGTCCGGCCGGTTCGGCGGCACGGTCACCCCGGTCCGCGCGGTGGCCACCGTGGGCGTGCTGCCGGTGCTGGGCCGCGACGGCATGCTCACCGACCTGGACACGGCCCGCCGGGTGGCCGGCGACGCCGACCTGGGCGGGACGTTCCAGGTGTGGCTGGCACCGGATGCGCCGCCCGGCCTGCCGGCCGCTCTGGAGGCCAACGGCCTGACCGTGCTGTCCGACCGCACCGCCGCCGCCCGGGTGGCCGAACTGGCCGCCGCCGGCGACGTGATCACCGCGCCGTTCGTGCTGTTCGCGGCCGCGATGGCGGTGCTGCTGGCGGCGGCGATGGTGGCGGTGGCCGCGACCGCCGAGCGCGAGCCGCAGATCGCCATGCTGCGCTCGTTGCGCCTGCAGGGCGTGTCCCGCGGCCTGGCCGCGACCGCCGGCTACGCGGGCGTCGCCGCGCTGGTACCGGCCGGCGTGGCCGGTGGCGTGCTGGCCGCGCTGCTGGCCCGCCCGCTGGCCGGCCTGGCCGCGCCCCCGTTCCCGGACGGCTGGCGGGTGCTCGCGCCGCCGGGCCTGCTCGACCCCCCGCTGCTGGCGGGCGCCGCGGCGGCCGCCCTGTTCGCCTTCGGCCTGGCCGGCTGGCTGGGCACCCGCGGCCTGCGGGCGGGCCTCCGATGACCCGCCACGACAGGCCGGCCGGCATCCCGGCGGCGGCGCGCCCGCGGGCAGGCCTCCGATGATCCGCCTCGTCCTCGCCATGGTGTGGAGCCGGCGCGGCCAGGCCGCGGCGCTCGCCCTGCTGGCCATGCTCGGGGTGGCCGCCGCGGTGGCCGCCCCCGCCTACCTGCGGGCCGCCGACCGCGCCGTCGCCGCCGGTCAGGTCGCGATCGCCACCTCCGCCGAGCGCAGCCTCACCCTGATCGCCCTGCAGCACGACACCCGCCGCGGCCAGGAGTTCCCGGCCGACGTGGCGCTGCCCGACACCGGCGACTCGCTGGCCGGCCTGCCCGGGTTCGACTACGTCTACTCGGCCGAGTTCCCCACCGTCGGGATGGAGCCGGACGAGCGCTACCGCACCCGGCTCGTCTATCGCCAGGACGCCTGCGCGCACCTCACCATCACGGCGGGGCGCTGCCTGATCGGCGAGTCCGACGTGGTGCTCGGCGAGCAGACCGCGCGCCGGCTGGGACTCGTGCCCGGCGACACGGTGTCGCTCAGCTATGCGCGGTTCGTGAAGGGCCCGCCGCAGAGCACGTTCCTCCCGGACGGCACCGCGAAACGGTTCCTGGTCACCGGCGTCTACCGGGTGCCGGACCCCGGCGCGGCCTACTGGGGGCAGCACAACTACTTCGGGGGCGACACCGGCGACCGGCCCGGCGAGCCCGCGTTCGTCACCAACGCCTCGGTGACCGCCATGGACCGGGGCATCGTCACCCAGCGGCTGGACGGCACCACCACGGCCGGCGCGCTCGACGTCGACCGGCTGCCCGCGGTCCAGGCCGGGCTGGCCGGGCTGCGCGCCGAGGTGCAGCGGCTGGGCGGCGGCGTCGAGCTGGAGAGCGGCCTGCCCAGCCTGCTCGACCGGATCGACGCGGGCCGCACCGCCGGGCACCGGATCGTGCCGGTGCTCGCGGTCAGCCTGGTGCTGCTCGCCTGCCTCACCATCTATCTCGCGGTCGGCTACGGCACCGAGGGCCGCCGCCCCGAACTCGCCCTGGTGGCGCTGCGCGGTGCCCGGCGCGGTCAGCGCTGGTGGCTGGCCACCGGCGAGAACCTGGTGGCGATCCTGGCCGGGACCGTCGCCGGGTGCCTGGCCGGGCAGTTGCTGGTGGACGCGTTCGCGGCCTGGCGGTTCCCCGGCCTGGGTGCCGATCCCGGCCTGGACGCGCTGCGCTGGGCCCCGGTCGCCGCCGCGGCCGCGCTGTTCACCACGCTGCTGGCCGAGCGCCGCCAGCTGGGCCGCCCGGTCGCCGAACTGTTGCGCCGGGTGCCGCCGTCCGGCAGCACCGCCACCGCGGTGGCCGCCGAGGCGGTTTTCGTGCTGCTCGCCGCCGCCGCGGTGGTCCAGTTGCTGACCACCGGCGGCAGCCTGACCGGGGTGGGCACGTTCGCGACCGGGCTGGTGCTGGTGGCGGCCGCCCTGGTCACCGCGCGCCTGCTGCTGCCGTGGGCCACCGTGTTCGCCCGCCGGCAGTTGCGCCGGGGCCGGGTCGGCGCCGCGCTGGCCGGCTACCAGCTGTCCCGGCGACCCGGTGGGGTCCGGCTTTTCGCGCTTCTCACGGCCGCGGTCGCGGTTGTCGGGTACGCGGCAGCGGCCGTCGACGTGGCGGCCCGGGGCCGGGCCGAGCAGGCCGGCGTGGGCACCGGCGCGGCCCGGGTGGTGTCGGTCGGCCCGGTGAGCCGGCAGGGCCTGCTCGCCGCGGTCCGCCGGATTGACCCGGACGGCACGTTCGCGATGGCCGCGGTCCGGCTGCCCGGCGCCATCGACCGCGCACCGGTGCTGGCCGTCGACACCACCCGGCTCGCCGCGGTGGCCACCTGGGCCGGCTCCGGGCCGGCCGCGGAGCGGGCCGGGCCGCGGCTGCACCCGGCCGCCCCGACCGGTCACCCGGTACGCGGCGGCCGGCTCGCGGTCGACGTCACGACCGCCGGGCTCGCGGCCGGCAAGCCGCTGCTGCTGACCCTGGTGCTGTCGCCGGCCGGCGGGCTGGCCGACGAGGAGGTCAGCCTCGGCGAGCTGCGGCCCGGCCGGCACACCTATGCGCAGGACACCCCGGCCTGCGCGACCGCATCCTGCGACCTCAAGGCGGTGCGGATCGCCGGCTACCCCGGCTCGCTGGAGCTGACCGGCACGTTCACCCTGCACACGGTCGGCGGCGCGCCGCTGCCGGCCGGCTGGCGGGTCACCGAGGGCGGCCGGGTCACCGCCGGCCCGGACGGCCTGGACATCGAGATCACCTCGCTGAACGGGCTGCCGCTCGGCCTGGCCGTGCAGCCCGGCGACGTGCCCGACCCGATGCCGGTCGCGGTTGCCGGCGCCGTCCCGGCCTCGGTCACCGGCCTGGACGGCCGGCCGGTGCCGGTCGGCGCGGCGCTGACCCTGCCCGCGGTGCCCGGCGTCGGCACCCCGGGGGTGCTGGCCGACCTCGACTACGCCGACCGGCTCGCCGTGGACGGCGCGCCGAGCAGCACCGGCCAGGTGTGGCTGGCGGCCGGCGCCCCGGCCGACGTGCTCACCCGGCTGCGCGACGCCGGGCTGGTGGTCACGTCCGACGTGCGGGCCCGGGACGTGCGCTCCGGCCTGGACGAGCAGGGCCCGGCGCTGGCGCTCTGGTTCTATGTGATCGTCGCGGCTCTCGCCACCGCGTTGGCGGCCGGCGCGCTGGTGCTGGCCGCCACGGTCGACCGGGCCCGCCGGGTCGAGGACCTCTCGGCGCTGCGCGGCCAGGGCCTGGACCGCTCGGCGGTGCGCCAGTCCACGCTCTGGACGTATCCGGTGCTGGTCGGCGCCGCGGTGCTGGCCGGCACCGGCATCGCGCTGCTCGGCTGGCGGCTCACCGGCTGGGCGCTGCCGCTGGCCGGCATCGCGCCGCCGCCGATCCCGCTGCCGCTGCTCCCCCGGCCCGGCACGATGGCGGCCACCGCCGCCCTCGCGTTCGCGATCCTGGCCGGGGTGGCCGTGCTGGCCGGCCGGCGCACCCTGCGCGCCATCCGCTAGTCACTAGACCCGATGATCAGGCCCAGATGCTGCTCTCTCTGGTGCCGCCCGCCCAGGCCGGCGCCACCCGGGTCAGGTGCTCCCGGGTGAGAAAGGCGTGCCGCAGGTCGCCGGGCAGGCCCTGTGGCAGCGGGAGCGCGGCGGCCTCAACCGGGTCGCGAGCTCAAGAGGCGGCTCGACGAGGCGCGGGCCGAGCTGGAGCGCAGCGCGACGCCGAGTGGGAGCACACCGGCCAGCGCGGGCGGACGGTCTACGAGCTCACCCCGGCCAGCCGGGGTGAGCCGGAGCAGTGGCTGGGCCGGCCGCCGGCGCCGCGCACCACCGAGTTCGAGGGCATGGTCAAGGGTGTTCTTCGCCGACGCCGGCTCGCTCGACCAGTTGCTGGCCACCCTCGACCGGATCGAGGACGAGGCGGCCGGGCGGCTCGCCACGCTGGCCGAACTCGCCGGGCGCGCGAGCAGGCCGGCCAGTGGCACATGGCGGCCGGTCCCGGCGGCTGGGACCCGGCAAAGGTCTTACAACAGCTCGCGACCGGATAGGGTCAGGTCCGCCGATCGGGCGCCGAATAAGGCTGCCGTGAGTGACGTCAACCGTACCGGCGTGCCCGGAACCCGACGCTGGGTGACCCGGCGCCTGGCCAGCCGCGCCCTGGCACGGACGGCCATCGCCGGCACCGCCGTCGGCATCGCGGTGCTGGCGACGCTCGCCGTGGTGGGTTCCGCGGTGACCTCGGACGCCACCACCCAGGTGCGCCGGGCCCAGGAGATCACCCGGGCCTGGAACAACATCTCCAGCCACATCAACGGGCAGGACGCGGCGCTGCGCGGCTTCCTGGCCACCGGTGGCACTCAGTACCGGCGCTCCCAGCTCGATCAGACCATCGACTCGGCGCGCAGCGACCTGGACTGGCTCCAGGAGCACGACGCCATCGACCGGGTCGAGCTCGACGTCATCCGGGGCGCGTACGCCAACTACAGCCGCATCGTCGTGCAGATCATGGCGATGGTCGGCCGGGAGGCCAGCGTCCAGGGGTACGCCGAACTCGCCTCGCTGGCCTTCGCCCCGCTGCGCGACGAGGTGCTGGAGAACGTCCGGCACAACGACGACAAGCTCACCGGCTACCTGGCCGGCGTGGACCAGCGCACGGCGTTCCAGCGCATGGTGGCCGCGATCATCATCCCGTTCTGCGCCGTGGTCTTCGGTCTCTGCGCCGTCGTGCTGGTCGGCTACCAGCGGCGGGCCGAGCGGCAGGCGGCGAGCCGGCTGCACGACGCCACCCACGACCCGCTCACCGGGCTGGGCAACCGCACGCTGCTCGGCGAGCGGCTGCGGACCGCGATCGGGAACACCGACGACGCGGGCGAGCCGTTCTGCCTGCTGCTCATCGACCTCGACCGGTTCAAGGAGGTCAACGACACGCTCGGCCACCACTGCGGCGACCAGCTGCTGGTCGGCGTCGCCGAGCGCCTGGTCGGCGCGTCCCGCGAGGGCGACGAGGTGGTCCGGCTGGGCGGCGACGAGTTCGCCCTGGTGATGCCGAACACGCCGGACCGGGCCGGCGCGCTGGAGGCGGCCCGGCGGGTGCTCGCCGCGCTGCGCCAGCCGATGGACCTGGACGGCATCACGGTCGACGTCGACGCCAGCATCGGCGTCTCGCTCTACCCCGCCGACGGCACCGACGCACCCGGCCTGCTCCGGCACGCCGACGTGGCGATGTACACCGCGAAGCGGGCGCACGCCGGCGTCGCCGCGTACGACCCGGACCAGGACCAGAACGACGCCAACAAGCTGACCATGCAGAGCGACCTGCGCCAGGGCGTGTCCCGTGGCGAGCTGGTGCTGTACTACCAGCCCAAGATCGACATGGCGACCGGGCAGCCGAGCGGCATGGAGGCACTGCTGCGCTGGCAGCACCCGCAGCTCGGGCTGCTGGCGCCGGACCGGTTCATCCCGATGGCCGAGGAGACCGGGCTGATCGACCTGATCACCACCGAGGTCCTGGACATGGCCCTGCGCCAGGTGCGGGAGTGGTACGACGCCGGCCGCGCGCTGCGGGTCTCGGTCAACGTGGCGGCCCGCTCGCTGTTCGACGTGACCTTCCCGGAGCAGGTCGTCGCCGCCCTCGAGCGGTACGACGTACCACCGGAACTGCTCACCCTGGAGATCACCGAGACCGCGCTGATCGCCGACCCGGAGCGGGCCAACCTGGTGCTCGAACGGCTGCGCGCGCACGGGGTCGACATCTCGATCGACGACTTCGGCACCGGCTACTCGTCGATCGCGCACCTGCGGGCCATGCCGCCGCACGAGCTCAAGATCGACCGCAGCTTCGTGATGCGGATGTGCACCGACGCGCGGGACGAGACCATCGTGCGGGCCGTGGTCGAGCTGGCCAAGGGGCTCAACCTGCGGGTGGTCGCCGAGGGCGTGGAGGACGCAGGCGCGTTCGAGGCGCTCAGCGCGCTGGGCTGCGACGAGGCACAGGGCTACCACATCAGCCGGCCGCTGCCGCCCGCCGAGCTGGCGGCCTGGCTGGAGACGGTGCACGAGAATGTGATGGTTGCCTGAACGTACCGGCGCCACGACGTTACGTTGAGGTGGTGGATCGACGGCACCTGCTGACCCTCGCGCTGGGCGCCACCACGGTCGGCGCCTGCGGCGGCCGGTCGTCCACCACCGGCGGGGACGGGCCGATCGTGGTCAAGGTCGCCGACGCGGTGCGGGCCACCAACCCGATGGTCGCCGCCGAGCGGTACTTCGCCGAGCAGGTGGGCGCCCTGACCCAGGGGCGGTACCGGGTCGAGGTGTCGGCCGGCGGCGTGCTGGGCGACGACAACCGGGTCAACGAGATGGTGCGGACCGGTCAGGTCGCGTTCGCCAAGACCCTGGTGAGCAACCTTTCGGCGTACGACAAAAGGCTCGGCGTGCTGGGCCTTCCGTACGTGTTCGCGGGTGAGAAGGAATGCATGGCGGCGCTGGACGGCGAACTGGGCCGGCGCTGCGCGACGATCCTCTACGAGTCCGGGCTGGTGACGCTGGCCTACTTCTACGGCGGCGAACGCAACCTCTACAACGCCAAGCGTCCGATCCAGACGCCGGCCGACGTGAAGGGCCTGCGCATCCGGGTGCCGCAGAACATCGTCTCGATCGACATCGTGAACGCGATGGGCGCCAGCGCCGTGCCGATGGCCACCAACGACATCCTGTCCGCGCTCCAGCAGCAGGTGGTGGACGGCGCCGAGAACAACACCGTCTACTACGTGACCGAGCAGCACGTGGTGTACGCGCCGTACTACTCCCGCACCCGCCACCAGCAGAGCGTCGACGTGCTGATCGCCAGCCGGAAGTGGCTGTCCGAGCAGCCGGCCGACGTGCAGGACGCGATCAAGGAGGCCGGCCGGCGCACCCAGACCGAGGAGATCCGGCTCTGGGCACTCGAGTCCACCCGCTCGGTGGACGCCGCCACGGCCCAGGGCGCCAAGGTCAACGACGCCGACGTGGACGCGTTCCGCCGGGCCGTCGCCCCGGTGCTGCGGGAGCACCGGGGTGCGTTCGGCGACCTGGCGACACTGCTGCCGGACGACTGACTGATCTCAGTACTGGCGGGTGGGCAGGACTTCCTTGGCCTTGGCCTGGTCGAACACGGTCTCGTCGGTGACCACCCGGGTGGGCAGGGTCTCGCCCGCGGCGGCCTTCTTGACCAGGTCCATGAGCTGCGGCCCGAGCAGCGGGTTGCACTCCACCACGAAGTTGAGCTTCCCGGCGGCCAGCGCCTCGAGACCGCCGCGCGAGGCGTCCACCGTGATGATCAGGACGTCCTCGCCGGGCTTCTTGCCGGCCGCCTCCAGCGCGTCGATGGCGCCGAGGCCCTCCTCGTCGTTGTGCGCGTACACCACGTCGATGTCCTTGTGCTTCGCCAGGAAGGTCTTCATCACCCGCTCGCCGCCCTCGCGGGTGAACTCGCCGTCCTTCGAGTCGATCACCTTGAGATGGGGGTAGGACTCGATCGCCTCGGTGAAGCCGACCCGCCGGTGATTGGCCGGCGCGGAACCGGTGGTGCCCTCGATCTGAACGATCTTGATGTCGTCCTGCCTGCCCCGGTAGCGGTCCACCAGCCATTGGCCGGCCTTGCGCCCCTCGGCCACGAAGTCGGAGCCGAGCAGGGTCCGGTACAGCGAGGTGTCGGTGGTGTCGATGGCCCGGTCGGTGAGAATGACCGGGATCTTGGCGTCCTTGGCCTCCTGGAGCACCGCGTCCCAGCCCGACTCGACAATCGGCGAGAAGGCGATGACGTCGACCTTCTTCTGCACGAAGCCCCGGATCGCGGTGATCTGGTTCTCCTGCTGCTGCTTGCCGTCCTGGAAGTCGAGCGCGATGCCGGCCGACACGGCCGAATCCTGTACCGACTTGGTGTTGGCGACCCGCCAGGAGCTCTCCGACCCCACCTGCGAGAACCCGAGCGACACCTGCTCGGTGCCGCCGCCCTGTCCCCCGGTGTCGGTCTTCTCCTCGGCCTTGTCGCCACACCCGGCCGTCACGGCCAGGCTGCAGGCCACCAGCGCGACCAACCCGGCCCGCCGCATCCGTCGTGTCCACGAGACGTTCGCCATGAGCTCCCCCGACCTCGGCAACATCTCGGGAAGCCTTACACATAAATCGGGGCAATACCGGCGCTTCTACGGGCATCGATTGGTTGTGCCATCAAACCATTTGGTTGTACGGTCGAACCGTGAGCGATGCAGACCTGGCGGCCGCCCAGGAGGCGCTGATGCGATTCGTGCGCCACTTCGGCCTGCACAAGCCCGACCGGACACCGTGCGGCCAGCCGTTGCCGGTGTCCGAGGCGTACGCGCTGGCCGACCTGGCCCGCGAGCGCCGGCTGCGCCAGGTCGAACTGGCCCGCCGGTTGCGGCTGGAGAAGAGCACGGTGAGCCGCCTGGTCGGCAACCTGGTCGGCCGCGGCTGGGTGCGCCGCTCGGCGGCCGGCGACGACGCCCGCGGCGTGCTGCTCGAGATCACCGAGGCCGGCGCCCGGGCCGCCGAGGTGCAGGCCGCCGCCCGGCATGACCGCCTGTCGGCCCTGCTCGCCCGAGTCCCCGACGACGAGCGCGGCGCCGTGGTGGCCGCGCTGCAGACCTTGGCGGAGGCCGCCGATGACCCAAGCTGACCGTCCCTCCCGCGGGATCACCCGCTCCCGCGCGGCCGCCGTCTGGCTCGCGGTTGTCGCCGTTGCGCTCGGGCCGCTGGCCGGCGGGTGCACCGGCGACCGGCAGGCCGAGGTGGCCGAGCGCGGCCGGTCGGTGATGCCGTTCGACCTCGACCGCACCACCCACCGCTTCACCAAGAACCCCGGCGGCGGCGAGCAGACCGTCGTGTCCGGCGAGCCCGGTCAGATCGCACTGATCCGGCAGCACCTGCGGCAGGAGGCCGAGCGGTTCCGCGCCGGGGACTTCGCCGATCCGGCCGCCATCCACGGCGACGCCATGCCGGGCCTGGCTGCGCTGCGCGCGAGCGCGGGACGCATCACCGTCACGTACGCCGACACCCCGGACGGCGCCCGGATCACCTACGCCACCACCGACCCGGCCCTCGAACAGGCGCTGCACCAATGGTTCGACGCCCAGGTGAGCGACCACGGACGGCACGCCACCCCGGGCTAGCCACCGCTCTCTACTGTGGAGTGATGGCGGACCGTCAGTCACCCGGCAGCTACCTGCGGTCGTTGCTCACCCTCGATCGGCTGCTGCGGCTGGCCGCCGTGGTGCTGTCCGGGCTCATCCTGGTCCGGGTGCTGTTCGCCGGCACCGCCGGCTGGTGGTCGATCCTGCTCGTGGCGGGCACGGCCGCGCTGGTCCTCGGGGTCGTCAAGCTGGCCGAGCGGATGCGCACGCTGCTGCCCGGCGACCAGACCGGGACGGCCGACTCGCTGTCCAACTCCCGGTTCGCCGCGTTCGTGGCCACCCGGTCCCGGCCGGCCGCCGTGCTGGCGCTGCTGGTGCTGGTCATCCACGCGGCGATCACCGGCTACATCGGCATCTGGACCATCCTGATCACCGTCGTGCTGGCCGCCATCGCCACGCTGCTCAGCCCCAACCTGCGGCTGGTCGCCCTGCTCGGCGGCACGGCCATCGTCTTCGCGGCGGCCACCGTCTTCGTCGCCGACGCGTTCCAGGGCAGCGCCGAGGCGCGGGCGCTGGCCGTCTCGGTGGCCGGCATCATCCTGCCGGTACTGGTTTCCGACAAGCTGACGACGCTGGTCAAGCTGCCCCCGCTGACCACCGCGCACCACGCGGTGCTGGCCGTGCTCACCCTGGTGCTGGGCTTTCTCGGCTGGACCCGCGCCGACTGGCTGCCCGGCGTCTCCAACGACTGCTACACGCTGCCGACCTCGACCGGCATCACCACGCTGCGCGCCACCGCGGACGGCGACCGCTGCTACGGCCTGCTCGACACCGCCGACCCGGGCGTGTTCGCGGCCGGCGCGTTCGGCAAGGACCCGGTCACCATCGCGCTGCAGCGCCGCATCCTGGCCGCCAACCGCGGTCTCGAGGACGGCGACCTGACCGTGGTGTGGCTGGGCGCGCTGTCCTGCGAGCCGCTGCCGGCCGACCGCACCCGCTGCGCCGACGGCCGCGACTATCCCTCCGAACGCGACCAGCTGCGGGCACTGCTGTATGCCCAGGCGCACATCGCCGCGACCAAGAGCCACCGCATGCACGTGGTCATCGCCGACGCCACCCAGGACGTGGAACGCATCGACGACATCGCCAAGATGATCATCGACCGCCGCCCGGCCCTGGGTTCCCGCCTGGTCGTGATCGGCGGCGGCGACAGCCGGGACACCACCCAGCAGGCGATCAACCGGCTGCTCGACGCCGGCATCCCGTTCATCGCCCCCAACCTGCTGGCCGACCTCGGCGCGCCCGGCCGGCCGTTCGTGGACCGTCCCGGCTACCTCCAGCTGGCGCCGTCCAACCTGGCGTACGCCCAGGACGCCGTCGACCGCCTGAGACTCCGCTTCGACAAGGGTTTCCGGCTGGACATCTACCAGCACCCCAGCCCCACCGACCACTACACGACCTCGCTGGTCAACGATCTGCTGGCCGCGGTGCGGGCCGCGCCCGGCGGGACCGCCCGGCACGTGGCCGGCCCGGACCGGATCGACGACGGCATCTGCCCGGCGAACCCCGACCCGAAGCCCACCGTGCTCTACTTCGCCGACCGGTGGACCCGCTTCGCCGAGTTCGTGCAGCGGGTCAACGAGGTCTGCGGGCACGCCCGGCCCCGGCTGGTGATCGCCGACGTCTCGGTGAGCCGCTTCATGGCCAACTACCAGCTGCGCGCGGCCACCAACGCGGACTGGCCGGTCGACTACAACGTGGGCGGCCCGTCCTGCGCCGACCTGACCCCGGCCGGTTTCGCCGCCCTGAGCAAGCAGATCCACGACTTCCGCGACCTGGTGCGGCTGCGGCCCGGTGCGACGTTCACCTGCGCCGACCGCCTGCCCGCCGCGGCCGGCGGCCGGCTGACCAACGCCTGCCCGCTGGACGCCGCGGTCAAGTTGACCAGCCAGCCGTGCCCGGCCAACGACCTGGGCACATACCTGATCCCCGCCTGGGACGCCGCCCTGCTGGCCGATGCCCTGCTGCCGGCCGCCCCGCCGGCGGGCAAGGACTACCTGACCGCCCTGGAGCTGCCCCGGTTCACGCTGTCCACCGGCAAGACCGCGAGGGTGATCGGCGGCCGCCTGGAAAAACCCACGATCGACGTACGGGTGTGGCACGTCGACCCGCTCAACAATCCCGCGACGGTCTGGGAGCGCCCGAGCGCCGACCTGCGCGGCGCTGACCTAGACTCGTCCGGTGACCTTCCACGGCTGGCCGAGTGAGGCACTGGAGTTCTACGAGGGCCTGAGCGCCGACAACTCGAAGACGTACTGGACCGAGCACCTGACCGTCTACGAGACGCAGGTCCGCGCCCCGATGACCGAGCTGCTGGCCGCCCTCGAACCCGAGTTCGGCCCCGGCAGGATCTTCCGCCCGTACCGCGACGTCCGGTTCAGCAACGACAAGACCCCGTACAAGAATCACTTGGGCGCCTGGCTCGAGTTCGGCGGCTACCTGCAACTGTCGGCCGACGGCCTGGCCGCCGGCTGCGGCATGTACCAGCTGGCCCCCGACCAGCTGGACCGCTACCGCCGCGCGGTGGCCGACGACCGCACCGGCCGCGAGCTGGAGTCGGTGATAGCGACCATCGAGCGGGCAAAGGTCGGCGTGCACGGCCACGCCTCCCTGAAGACGGCCCCGAAGGGCTACCCCAAGGACCACCCGCGCATCGACCTGCTGCGCCACAAGGGCCTGACCACGTGGCACGAGTGGCAACCGGCCGCCTGGCTGGGCACCCCGGCCGCCAAAAAACGCGTCGTCGACTTCCTCCGCACCAGCCGCCCCCTGCGCACCTGGCTGAACGACCACGTAGGCCCGTCAACCGCCACCCACTGACCCCTCCCGCAGCGCAGCGCTCCGGCAAAAGCCGCAATCAACCCATACCCACCCCCGGCGCCCCTCGAACGCCCACGTAACAGTCCGCTAAATTCGCGCATAAGGCAAGATATCGGGCGCGGACGGCAGCTTGGGCCATGACAGCTGCGGCAGCGGCCCAATGCTCCCAGCGGGCGGCGGTTGCGCTCGCCGCGATCACCAGGCGGCGGACGACGGTTGTGCTCGCCGCGATCACCAGCCGGCGGACGACGGTTGCGCTCGCCGCGGTCACCAGCCGGCGGACGGCGGCGCCGGCGCGATCGCGACCGGTTGGCCGGAGGCCGCGAAAGGCGATCGGCACCCAAGCACCGGCCGCCGTCCACCGTCACTGTTCGCGGATCTCCCACGGCGTGCCGTACTCGATCAGTTTGTCGAGGAAGGGGACCGCGTCGAACGCCTCCGGGCCCAGCACGCCGGTGCCGCTCCAGGTGCCGGCGGCCAGGAGTTCCAGGGCCACGATCGGGTTTACCGCGGTCTGCCACACCACGGCCTGGCTGCCGTACTCGCGCATCGACCACTCGTTGTCGACCAGGTGGTACAGGTATACCGAACGCGGGGTGCCGTCTTTGCCGAGGCCCGTCACGAGCGTACCGGCGCAGGTTTTGCCTTTCATTTTGTCGCCCAGCGTGGCCGGGTCGGGCAGCACCGCGGCCACCACGTCTCGCGGGGAGACCTCGGCGTTGCCGACGCGCACCGGCTTGGTGCTGTCCAGGCCCAGTTTGTGCAGGGTGCGCAGGACGTCGATGAACTCGCGGCCGAGGCCGTACTTGAACGTCACCCGGCCGGCGTCCACCCAGCGCGGGATCAGCAGCACCTCCTCGTGCTCCACGTGGACGCACTCGACCGGGCCGATGCCGCCGGGGAAGTCGAACGTCTCCGGCTCGCTGAGCGGCTCGGCGGTGTACCAGCCGCGGTCCTTCTCGAAGATCACCGGCGGGTTCAGGCACTCCTCGATCGTGGTCCAGACCGAGAACGACGGCGCGAACTCGTAGCCCTCCACCACCAGGTTGCCGCCGTCGCGGATGCCCACCTCGTCGATCCGGCTGAACAGGTGGTCGGCCGCGTACCGGGCGAAGACGTCCGACAGGCCGGGCTCCACACCGATGCCGACCAGCGCCAGGCGACCGGCACTCTCCCAGGCGGGAGCGGCTTCGAATTGTTCATCCCCGAGCTTCACCCCGGTTTGGCGGTACGGGTCGGAGGCGTGCGGACGGGAGAGCGACATCGCCATGTCGAGGTAGTCGGCACCGGCGGCCAGTGCGCCCTCGAAGACCGGCAGCACGAACCGCGGGTCGACCGCGTTGAGCACGTGGGTGATGTCGTGTGCGCGGCACAGGGCCGCCACCGCTTCGGCCGAGGAGGCGTCGACCCGCGCCGCGACGAACCGGTCGTCGGCCACCGCCTCGACGGTGCGCTCGGCGCGGGACAGGTCGTAGTCGGCGACCACGAACCTCGAGTAGAAGTCGCGGCGGGCGGCAATGCCGGTCGCGGCGGAGCCAACTCCGCCCGCGCCGACCACCAGGACGCGCATGGGAAACACACCTTTCAGGCATATGTGGTTTCTGATCACTGAAACCGTGTCCCAAGAGCCTCCCGGCCACGGAAAACCTTGTCAAGAGCGATCAACTCTGCGATAAACGCAGTTCACAGCCCGCTTCCAGGGGACGAGGAGGTACGGATTCCATTGATGGGCGCAAACCGGACGAGCGATTCGATTGCCGTGCACCCCTACCCAGGGAAGAATCGCGGCGTGACGGCGGACCTGGCACTGGATCAGATCAACAAGCAGATCATCGAGCACCTCCAGCGGGACGGCAGGATGTCGTATGCGACGCTCGCCAAGACCATCGGGCTGTCCGAGGCCGCGGTGCGCCAGCGGGTGCAGCGGCTGCTCGACGGCGGGCTGATGCAGATCGTGGCGGTCACCGACCCGCTGACCCTCGGCTTCGCCCGGCAGGCCATGGTCGGCCTCAAGGTCACCGGAGACCTGCGCGCGATCGCCGACGAGATCGCCGCCATCCCCGAGGTCGACTACGTGGTGATCTGCGCCGGCGGTTTCGACCTGCTGGTGGAACTGGTCTGCACCGACGACGAGCACCTGCTCGACCTGCTCAACGAGAAGGTCCGCACGATCAAGGGCGTCACCGGCTGCGAGACGTTCATGTATCTCAAGCTGGCCAAGCAAACGTACGCGTGGGGCACCCGTTGACCGTTCCGTCCTTCTGGCTGCACTCGCTCGGCCCGATCACCCCGCGCCCGCCGCTGGCCGGCGACCGGACCGCGGACGTGGCCATCGTGGGCGGCGGCTACACCGGACTGTGGACGGCGTACTACCTGGCACGGCTCGCGCCCGCACTGTCGGTCGTGGTGCTGGAGGCGGAATACTGCGGCTTCGGCGCGTCCGGCCGCAACGGCGGCTGGGCGTCCGGCCTGTTCCCGGTCGCCGAGGACAAACTGTCGAGGCGGTACGGCGCGGACCGCGCGGCCGCCATGCACGCGGCGCTCGCCGACGCGGTCGACGAGGTGGGCCGGGTCACGGCGGCCGAGGGCATCGACTGCCACTACGCCAAGGGCGGCACGATCTCGCTGGTCCGCTCCCCCGCGCAACTGCGCCGCGCGTACCGGACCAAGGGTTTCGTGGGTGCCGAGGAGGCCCGCGCCATCTGCGGCGCGAGCGACGTGCTGGGTGGTGTCTACAGCCCGGACTGCGCCGCGCTGCACCCGGCCCGGCTGGTGCGCGGGCTGGCCGAGGCGGTCGCGGCCCGCGGGGTGACCATCCATGAGGGTACGAGGGTGCGCCGGGTCGCCCGCGGCCTGGTCGAGACGGAACGCGGAACGGTCCGCGCCGGCACCGTGGTGCGGGCGCTGGAGGGTTACACGGCCCGGCTGGCCGGCCACCGCCGCACGCTGGCACCGGTCTACTCGCTGATGATCGCCACCGAGCCGTTGCCCGCGGCCGACTGGGAACGGATCGGCCTGCGCCGGCGCGAGACGTTCACCGATGAGCGCCACATGATCATCTATGGCCAGCGGACCGCGGACGACCGGCTCGCGTTCGGCGGCCGCGGCGCGCCGTACCACTTCGGTTCCCGGGTCGAGCCGGACTTCGACCGGGTGCCCGCGGTCTTCGACAGCCTGCAAGCCACGCTGACCGAGATGTTCGGCATCCGGCCGCCGATCGCGCACCGCTGGGGCGGCCCGCTCGGCATCCCGCGCGACTGGATGCCGTCCGTGGGCCTCGAGGACGGGATCGGCTGGGCCGGCGGGTATGTCGGCGACGGAGTCGCCGCCGCCAACCTCGCCGGGCGTACCCTCGCCGATTTGATCTCCGGCACCGAGAGTGACCGGACCGCCCTGCCCTGGGTGGGCCACCGCTCGCGGCTCTGGGAGCCCGAGCCGATCCGCTGGCTCGGCATCAACGCGGCGCTGCGCGCCACCCACCTGCGGGACGCGCTGGAACGCTCCTGATCACGCCACCCAGTTCGTGTGCATGGCGGTCGCCGCGAACATGAGTGCCTGCAGGCCGAAGCCGAGCATGAGATAGAGCCGGTCCACGAACTGGTGCCGGCCCATCCGGGCCAGGATGACGAACGCGGCCGTCCACTCCAGCGCATACCGGGGTGCCGACATCAGCCAACGCATCTCGAGCATGGTCGAACAGATCACCACGATCGGCACCAGCGACGCGACCAGCAGGAACCACTGGTCCCGGCGGACCTTCCACGGCCCGACGAAGCCCAGCACCACCAGGATCAGGGCGAACAGCACGGTCAGCGCCTCGAACATGGTGATCAGATAGAACTCGGTCGGCACGAAACCCGGCCCGGTCGGCCCCTGGGTGAAGGTGAGCTTGAGCGCCTCGAACAGGGACTGGCCGGGCCAGCCGTAGTAACGGCCCCACGCGTCCTGGGCGTCGATGAAGGCCCGCCAGCTGCCCAGGGCGAAATGACAATAGACCGAGTACGCGACCAGCCCGAGCGGGACCAGCCCGAAGCTGAGCACCTCCCACCGGACCGCCCGCCGCAGGTTCCACCCGGACTGCCGCAGATACTCGTACGCGAGCGGCGCGGCCAGCAGCAGCCCGAACAGCCGGGTGCCGCCGGCCAGTCCCGCGAGGCTGCCGGCCAGCCACCAGTGCCCGCGCCGGCCGGCGTAGAGCGCACCGATGCTGAGCAGCAGGAACATCGACGAGTTGTAGGCGTGGTAGAGGAAGTACGCCATCGGGAACGCGGCCAGGTAGAGCAGCGTCCGGGACGCGATGGTGGCGCCGAACTCGTGATCCACGAACCGGTAGAGGACCATGAGGCAGAAGTACGCGCAGATGGCGGAGACGACGGCCGCGGCGATCAGCGCCCCGCCCGGCACGACGAAGTTGACCGCCCAGATCGCGATCGGGAACAGCGGGTAGAAGGCGCGGGCGTCCGGATGCCCGTCCGCGTATCCGATCTCCGCGATGCCCACGTAGTAGTTGACGTCGTTCGTCTTGAATCCGCCGAGCATGTGCTGCAGGTCCGGCATCTGCCCCAGCGGGATCCGCCAGGAGAAGAGCGTGAAGACCGCGTACGCGACGTAGGCCGCGCTCCAGATGATCAGCGCCGCGATCGCGGCCCGCCGCCACGGCCGGTCCGGCGGCTCCGGGGTGGCGGTTTCCGCGGCGTCCTGCGGGTCTTCCGGGAGAACGGCCGTCTCCTCAACTGGGGCACTCACCTGCGACACGGCCGGGACTATACCGATGGTCGGCCGGTGCCGATGACCCTCACGAGGTGGCGGCCGCCACGTACGAACGGGCGATGATTTCGCGCAGCACCGCGGGGTCGGCCCGGTCGAGGCGCTTGAGGTAGAGGCAGCCCTTGCCGGTGGTGTGCGGCCCGAGCCGGGCGAGCAGATCGGCGTAGTCCTCCATCTGCCCGGTCAGGTAGAGAACCGACTGCGCCTTGCGCGGCGCGAAGCCGACCGCCACCGTGTCACCCTCCCGCCCCGACTCATACCGGTAGTGCCGCGACCCGAACCCCACAATCGACGGGCCCCACATCGCCGGCGACTCCCCGGTGACCTCGGCCATCAGGTCGGCCAGTTCGCGGGCCTCGGCCCGGCGCCGCTCATCCGGGATGGCGTCGAGAAACGCCGGCACGTCAGTCATGGGCCGATCCTCCCAGATCGGATTCCGCCTCGCGGACGTCCGTCAGCAGCTTCGGTGCCACCGCTTCGGTCACCCGGGCGTCACCGGTACGGCCGGCCGGCACCCCGTGCGGCGCCCGCCCCGCGCCGGCCTCGAAGCCGGAAGCTGTCTACACCGAGGGCGTCTTGAACGGATCGTGCTCGTTCAACAGCTTGTCGATCCGGGCCTGATCCACCCGCCGGACCACGGTGCCGGCGTCCTGCGCGTCCCGGATGGTTTTGGCGAGGGTGAACGACGAGGTGACGACGTAGAGCAGGCCGATGGCGAGAAACGCGCGGATCCAGCCGCCCACCGGCAGACAGTAGATGCCGATCCCCAGCGCGAAAAGGCCGATGCCGAACGAGGCAACGGCCTGCGCGTAGAAGGCGGCGGTGACCTTCGGCTGAGTAGTAATCTCCATGCCGCGAATCCTGCCGCCCCCACCGGCCGCGGCGAATGAGTGCCGGTACTCACCTGATGGCAGCATGTCCGGATGGCGACTTTCCGTGACGCGAGCCCGATCATCTACACCGAGGACCTGCCCGCCTCCCTCGCGTTCTACCGCGACCGGCTCGGCCTGCCCGAGACCTACCGCTTCCCGGATGACGGCGAGGCTGTGTTCGTGGGCCTGAACGGCGTCTCGCTGGCCGCGGTCACCGACGGCGAGACCGGCTCGCACGGCCTGCCGATCCGGCCGCGCGCGGGCCGCCAGTTCGAGATGTGCGTCTACACCGACGACGTGGACGGCGCGGTCGGCGAGCTGCGCGACGCGGGCGTGCCGGTGCTGGTGGAGCCGGCCGACCAGCCGTGGGGCGAGCGGATGGCGTACGTGGCCGACCCCAGCGGCCACCCGGTCATGATCTGCGCGACCGCGTAGCGGCCACGTAGCGGCCACGCCTGCGGGGTCACGCCACCAGGTCGTGGTCGCGGTTGCGGCGTACGGCAAATGGATAAAGCAGCCCGATCGCGGCCAGCATGATCAGCCAGCCCTGCCAGCCGCTCAGGCCGACCAGCCAGGCGTTGACGGACTGGGTTTCCTCGTGGTCGGCCACCACCACGAACACGAAGTTGAAGACCACCGTGTTGTTCACCGCGTGGGCGACCACCGCCGGCCAGATCGTGCCCGAGGCCAGGCGTAGCAGGCCGAGCACCATGCTGAACAGGATGCAGAAGATGACGAACGGGACGATGGACTGCCTCGCGTCGGCGCTCATCGACAGCCACGGTCCGATGTAGAACGGCAGGTGCCACACACCGGCGATGGCCCCGATGACGATCATCGCGGGCCAGACGCCCATCCGGTCGCCCAGCCGGGTCAGCAGGTAGCCGCGCCAGCCCCACTCCTCGTAGAACGCCAGCGGCAGGATCAGCACGAACTGCAGCAAGTTGGCCAGCAGCGCGCTGACCGCGACCCCGCCGGGGAACCCGGTCTGGCCGGCGGTCTCCGGTGCGTACCTCTCCCGCAGGGCCGAGTATCCGGTCAGGTCGGCCGGGAAGATGCCGGTCCACGCGTTGACCGCGACCACGACGACCGCCATGGCCAGGAAGATGCCGGCGGCCAGCAGGCAGTAGCGGACGGTCCGGCCCACCGGGCGCACCGGGACCAGCGCGGTGGCCCGGGCGATGCTCGGCGGGCGCCACACCCAGCGCACCGCCACGAAGGTGGCGATCGCGACCGACACCATCGCGGCGATGAACAGGATCCGGATCCCGGTGAGCTGTTCGACCACCCAGATCAGCCAGGGCAGCGCGAACACGACGGCGAGGAAGACATATACATCCCGGTACGTTTGGCGCACCCGACCAGTAAAGCGGTTGACCTCAACCTTCGTGCAGGTTCTAACCTCGCCCGATGAGCATGGAAGTCACCGCCTGGATGTCGCTGCACCACGCGATGAACCAGCGCGACCAGCGCCCCTTCTCCAAGGCCACCCTCCAGCGGATCGGCCAGTTCGCCCGGCCGCACAAACGCCCGCTGGCCGGATTCCTGATATGCAGCGTGGTGGCCGCCGTGCTGACCGTGGCGGCGCCGGTGCTCGCCGGGCGGGTGGTCGACGCGATCGTGACCGGTACCGACACCGCGACCGTGGTGTGGCTGGCCGCGGCGATCGCGGTGATCGCGCTGGCCGAGGCGGGGCTGGGGCTGCTGACCCGGTACCAGTCGGCGCGGATCGGCGAGGGACTCATCGTCGACCTGCGGACCTCGGTCTTCGATCATGTGCAGCGCATGCCCGTCGCCTTCTTCACGCGTACCCGGACCGGGGCTTTGGTCTCCCGCTTGAACAACGACGTGATCGGGGCGCAGCGGGCGTTCAGCGACACGCTCTCCGGCGTGGTCGGCAACACGGTGACGCTGCTCCTGACGCTCGGCGTGATGCTGACGTTCTCCTGGCAGATCACGGTTCTCGCGCTGGCGCTGCTGCCGATCTTCGTGCTGCCGGCCCGGCGGATGGGGCGCAAGCTGGCCCGGCTGGAGCGTGAGGCGGCCGAGCACAACGCGGCGATGAGCACCCGGATGACCGAGAAATTCTCGGCGCCGGGCGCCACCCTCGTGAAGCTGTACGGGCGGCCGGCGGAGGAGTCCGCCGAGTTCGCGGCGCGCGCCTGGCGGGTGCGGGACATCGGTGTCCGGACGGCGATGCTGCAATGGGTCTTCATCACGGCGCTCACCGTGGTCGGCTCGCTCGCTCTTGCTCTGGTGTACGGGCTGGGCGGCGTCTACGCGATCCAGGGCCGGCTCGACGCCGGCGCGGTGGTGGCGCTCGCCCTGCTGCTGTCCCGGCTGTACGCGCCGCTGACCGCGCTCGCCAGCGCCCGGGTCGAGGTGATGAGCGCCCTGGTCAGCTTCGAGCGGGTGTTCGAGATCCTGGACCTGACGCCGATGATCGAGGACCGGCCGGACGCGCGGGGGCTGCCGGACGGACCGGTCGCGGTGGAGTTCGACGACGTACGGTTCGCCTACCCGTCGGCCGACAAGGTCTCGCTCGCCTCGCTCGAGGACGTGCTCAAGCTGGACGACCGCGGCGGCGAAGAGGTGCTGCACGGCGTCTCGTTCCGGGCCGAGCCGGGGCAGATGGTCGCCCTGGTCGGCTCGTCCGGCGCCGGCAAGTCGACGATCGCCCAGCTCCTGCCGCGGCTCTACGACGTGGAAAAGGGCGCGGTCCGGCTGTCCGATCACGACGTACGCGACCTGACCGCCGACTCGATCCGGGACGCGGTGGGCGTGGTCACCCAGGACGGGCACCTGCTGCACGACACGATCCGGGCCAACCTGCTGTTCGCCCGGCCGGACGCGACCGACGACGAGCTGTGGGAGATGCTGCGCCGGGCCCGGCTGGACGACCTGATCCGGTCGCTGCCGGACGGCCTCGAGACGGTGGTGGGCGAGCGCGGCTACCGGCTGTCCGGCGGTGAGCGGCAGCGGCTCACCATCGCCCGGCTGCTGCTGTCCCGCCCGCGGGTGGTGATCCTGGACGAGGCGACCGCGCACCTGGACTCCACCTCCGAGGCCGCGGTGCAGGCCGCACTGGGCGAGGCGCTGAGCGGCCGGACCAGCGTGGTGATCGCGCACCGGCTGTCGACGATCCGCAGCGCCGACCTGATCCTGGTGCTGGAGAACGGCCGGGTGGTGGAACGCGGCCGGCACGCCGACCTGCTGGCCGCCGGCGGCCGGTACGCCGAGCTGTACCGCACCCAGTTCGACCAACCGGTACCCGCGTAAACGCGACGAGGCCCTGGCTGCCTGCCAAGACATCGATTACCGTGAATGCTTCACAGGTATTACACGGAGGTGTCAATCATGGCAACACTGGCCTCGACGCACCGTGTCTGGCTGGTCAGGGCGCTCGCGCTGGTGTCGGCCGCGGTGGCCGCCGTCGCGGTCGCGGCGGCCGTCCCGTCCCGCGCCCTGGCACACGGCAACATCATCGACGCGCCGTCGCGCAACTTCGGTTGCTGGCAGCGCTGGGGCACCAACCACATGTCGCCGGACATGCCGGCCCAGGACCCGATGTGCTACCAGGCCTTCCAGGCCAACCCGAACACCATGTGGAACTGGATGAGCCTGTACCGCAACGGGATGGGCGGCAACTTCACCGCCGCCGTACCGGACGGCAAGCTGTGCAGCATCAACGGCAGCGAGGGCGGCCTCGGCAACTCGCTCGACGCGGTCGGCAACTGGACCGCCAGGAGCGTGAGCCGCAGCTTCACCCTCACCCTGCACGACCAGGCCAGCCACGGCGCCGACTTCGTCCGGGTGTACGTCACCAAGGCGAGCTACAACCCGGTGACGCAGCCGCTCGGCTGGGGCCACCTGGACCTGGTCGCCGAGGTCGGCAACACCCCCGCGGCACGCTGGACCCCGGCCACGTCGCCCAACAACGGCGTGCAACTGCGGATCCCGGTCACCGCGGGCCACTCCGGCCGCGCCGTGGTGTTCACCATCTGGCAGGCCAGCCACCAGGACCAGACGTACTTCATGTGCAGCGACGTGAACATCGCCTGAGACCAGCACCCCCCGCGGGCCGCGTCCCTTCCTGCGGGACGCGGCCCGCCCCTTTCCCGGCGGTCGTCGGTGCCGAGATCTGACACCTCGGATGGCCGTTCGGACGACGCGGGCCCCGGCGCCCGGCGGAAGGCTGGCGGGATGACCGGCGGCGACCCGATCCACCGGGGCCGGGACGCGTTCGCGCGCCGGCGGTGGGCGGACGCCTGGGCGCACCTGTCCGGGGCTCGCGCCAACCTCGGCCCCGACGACCTCGAGATGCTGGCCACCGCCGCCTATCTGACCGGGCGCGACGACGACAGCGCCGACGCCTGGACGTGTGCGCTGGCCGGGCACGCCGCGGCCGGGCAACCGGACCGGGCCGCGTTCTGCGGGTTCCGGGCCGGGCTGGTCTATCTGCACCGCGGCGAGGCCGCCCGGGCCGGTGGCTGGTTCGGGCGGGCCCGGCGGCTGCTGGACGCGGCCGGGCAGGACGGGGTGGCGCGCGGATATCTGCTGGTGCCGGAGGCGTTGCGCGGGCTGGCCGCCGGCGATGTCGAGGCGGCTCGGCGGCTGTTCGGGGAGTTCACCGCGGTGGCCGACCGGTTCGGCGACCGGAACGCGATGGCGATGGCCCGGCTCGGCACCGGGCAGGCGCTGATCGCGGGCGGGGACACCGGGGCGGGGCTGGCGCTGCTCGACGAGGTGATGGTCGCCATCGGCGCCGGCGAGGTGTCGCCGATCGACGTGGGCATCGCCTACTGCGCCGCGGTGCTGGCCTGTCAGCACGCCTTCGACCTGCGGCGGGCGCAGGAGTGGACGGCGGCGCTCGGGCGGTGGTGTGCGGGGCAGCCCGACCTGGTGCCGTACCGCGGGCAGTGCCTGGTGCACCGGGCCGAGGTGATGCAGTGGCGCGGTGACTGGCCGGACGCTCTGCGCGAGGCCACCCACGCCTGCCGGCACCTCGAGCGGCAACCCGCCAGCGGGCCGGCGCTCGCGCTGCTCGGCGACCTGCACCGGCTGCGCGGCTCGTTCGGGGCGGCCGAGGCGGCCTACCGGGATGCCGGGCGGCTCGGACACGAACCGCAGCCGGGGCTGGCGTTGCTGCGGCTGGCCCAGGGGCGGGTGTCCGACGCGTACGCCGCCATCCGCCGGGTGCTGTGCGAGACCGGGTTGCCCGCGCTGCGGGCCCGCGTCCTGCCCGCGTACGTGGAAATTGCTCTGAGCGCGGGTGAGACGCCCACCGCAGGCACCGCGGTCGAGGAACTCGGCCGGATCGCCGCCGCCGGACCCACCCCGCTGCTCACCGCGCTGGCCGGCCGCGCCCGGGGCCACCTGCTGCTGGCCACCGGCGACGCCACCGGGGCACTCCCCTGCCTGCGCGAATCCTGGCGCTACTGGCACAACCTGACGGTGCCCTACGAGGCCGCCCGCACCCGTGTCCTCATCGGACGGTCCTGCGCGGCGCTCGGTGACGCGGACAGCGCCGCCATGGAGCTGGACGCGGCGCGCCGGGTGTTCCGGCAGCTCGGTGCCGCACCCGACCTGGCCGGGCTGGAGACGCGGGCGCCCGGCGGGCTGACCCGGCGCGAGACCGAGGTGCTGCGGCTGGTGGCGGCCGGGCTGACCAACCGGGGTATCGCCGCCGAGCTGTTCCTCAGCGAGCGGACCGTGGCCCGGCACGTGGCGAACATCTTCGGCAAGCTCGGCGTGGCCAACCGGTCGGCCGCGACCGCCTATGCCTACCGGCACGACCTGGCCGGGCCGGATACACACAATTACCCAGTACGCCCCGGGCCGTGAGCTGGTCATCGCGGCCGACGCGGGCGGACGGCCGGCGGCCGTAGCGTCCCGGCCATGGACGAACGGGTGGAAACAGTCATCATCGGCGCCGGTCAGGCGGGTCTCGCCACGGGCTATCACCTGCGCCGCAGCGGACGGAACTTCGTGATCCTGGAGGCCGCGGCGCGGATTGGCGACGTCTGGCGGACCCGGTTCGACTCGCTGCGGCTCTACAGCCCGGCCTGGGCGGACGGCCTGCCCGGCTACCCCTTCCCGGCGCCCCGGTGGTGCTATCCGACGAAGGACCAGATGGCCGACTACCTGGAGGCGTACGCCCGGCGGTTCGCCCTCCCGGTGCGCACCGGCACGCCGGTGGGTGAGGTGACCCGCGAGGGCGACGGATATCTGGTCACCGCCGGGCCGCACCGGATCGCCGCCGCGCACGTGGTGGTGGCGTCCGGCACCTTCCAGCGGCCGGTCACGCCGTCGTTCGCCGGCGAGCTGGACCCGGCGATCCGGCAGCTGCACTCGGCCGCATACCGCAATCCGGACCAGCTCGCCGAGGGGCCGGTGCTGGTGGTCGGCGCCAGCCACTCCGGCTGCGACATCGCGCTGGAGGCGGCCCGCACCCGGCCGGTCGTCCTGGCCGGGCGCGACCGCGGGCAGATTCCGTTCCGGCCGGAGAGCGCGACGGCCCGGGTGGTGCTGCCGGTGCTGGTGCTGCTGGCCCGCTACGCGCTGACCGTGCGGCACCCGCTGGGCCGCCGGATGCGCCGGGAGATCCGCGCGCACGGCGGCCCGCACATCCGGGTCAAGCGCGCCGACCTGGCCGCCGCCGGGGTGGAGCGGGTGCACGACCGGGTCACCGGGGTGCGCGACGGGCGTCCGGTGCTGGCCGGCGGCCGGGTGCTGGACGTCGCGACTGTGGTCTGGTGCACCGGGTTCGACAAGGACAGCTCGTGGCTGCGGCTGCCGGTGGCCGGCCCGGACGGCTGGCCCGAGCAGGTACGCGGCGCGACCCGCTGGCCCGGCCTGTACTTCGTCGGGCTGCCGTTCCTGCACTCGTTCGCGTCGATGCTGGTGAGCGGGGCCGGCGCGGACGCCCGCCGGGTGGCCGGCCGGATCAGCCGAACCGGGTGACCTCGGTGCGGTTGCCGTCGGTGGACCCGATCACCCGCTGCACCAGCTTGCCGGTGGCCGGGTCGAGGGTGAGCTCGGCCGTGGTGGCCCGGCCGCCGTCGGTCAGCCGCGGGCCGCGCAACTCGAGGTAGGGCACCCGGAACGTGTCGCCGGCCGGCAGCAGCACCGCACCGGGCTCCCCCGCCGCGAGTTCCAGGGCGGCCGCCCGGTGCGCCCGGCCCACCTCGGGGCTGGACAGCAGCTGGCCGATGACCGTCCAGCGCAGTGCCGCGCAGTCGACCTCCGGGGCGTTGCGGCACATCTTCGCGATCCGCTCGCCCAGGTCGGCGGGGCCGGACGGCAGCTCGGTGCCGGGGTGCGGCATGCCGAACGTGCCGGCGATCCACCGCGGATTCGTGTACGACGGGGCGCCCGGCACACCGCGGCGCAACTCGGCCCACTTGGCGTCCACGTCGGAGACCGTGCCGTCGAACAGGCGCCGCGGCGCCGCGGACCGGCAGCCCTCGGTCGCCGGGGCCGCGGTCACCTCGGCGGCCAGCCGGCCGGGCACCGCGCCCAGCGGTCCGGTGCCGGCGGCCGTCCAGGTCTGCACGGTGGTGGCGGTGACCGTGCAGCCGGCCGCGGTGCGGGACACGACGGTGCTCCGGGTGCGCTGGTGCAGGTCGCCGGCCGGCCGCTCGGGTGCCTGGGCGGCCGCGGCCGCGAGCCGGTCGAACACCTCGGCGGGCGAGGCCACCGCCGGCGGTGGGACGACCGGGTCGCCCGGTGCCGGCCAGAACTGGACCGCCCCCGCCACGGCGGCCGCCGCCGCGGCGGCCAGGGCCGGTGCGAGGTAGCGCTTCCGGCGTGGCCGCACCCGCGACCGCAGCTGATCGAGCGTGTGCTGTTCGGCGTCGGTGAGGTCGTAGGCGTAGTCGGCGTCGCGTCTGCTGGTCGTCATCGTCCCTCCTCCTCCTTGGCGGGGAGAGCCCGGAACAGGCGGGCCCGGGCCCGGGCCAGGCGCATCCGGGCGGTGCCGGACCGGATGCCCAGCTCGGCGGCGGCCTCGGTCACGGTGAGGTCGCTGCGGACCATGCTCTCCAGCAGTTCCCGTTCGGCCGGCGGCAGGCCGGGCACCGCCGCCAGCGCCGGTCCGGCCAGGTGGTCGGCGTCCATCCGGTCCTCCAGTTGCTCGTACGCGTCCGGCTCGGGGTCGTGCCGGCCACCGAGCCGGTCCATCGCCCGGCCCTCGGCGGCCAGCCGGCGCCAGCGCATCGCCACCAGGTTGCGGGCGATGCCGAACAGCCAGGCCCGGGGCTCGCCGCAGCTCGGGTCGTAGCGGGCCGCCGACTCCATGGCCGAGATGAACGTGGCCGCGCTCAGGTCGGCCGCGTCGTGCGGGTTGCCGACGGCGCGCGTGAGGTACCGGCCGAGCACGCGGACGTGCCGGCGGTAGAACTCCTCGACCGCCTGCGGATCACGATCGAAAACCCGCAGCAGGTCACGATCGTCGACCGCGGCCAGATCGGCCTCGCGCACCCTCACATTCTCGCCTTTGCACACCACCCGCGGGGCGTCACATGTGACGCCCCGCCGGCCTCGCGCAATGTCGGTGCAGGAGGTGGAGAGATGCTTCGACGCATCACGATCGGTACCGCCGCGCTGCTGGCCCTCGCGGCCTGCGGCCCGGCCAAGGCAGAACCCCAGGTCGCCACGGCGGTGACCGCGACCGCCCCGGCGCCGTCCGCGCCGGCCGCCGCCGGCGACAAGGACCGGGCCCTGGACTTCGTCAAATGCATGCGTGCGGAGGGCGTGCAGGTGGCCGACCCGGACCCGCAGGGCAACTGGGCGATGCAGCCGGGCGACAAGACCGACCCGGACTTCCCGGACGCCATGCAGAAGTGCAAGGCGCTGCGCCCGGACGTACGCCCGGACGGTTCGGCCGGCCTCACCGAGGAGCAGGCCGCCACGCTGCGCCGGTTCGCGCAGTGCATGCGGGACAACGGCGTACCGGACTTCGCCGACCCGGGACCCAACGGATTCGACGTGCCGCCCAAGGACGCGGCCGCCGCCAAGCGTGCCCAGCAGACGTGCCTGCCGATCCTGGGCGCCGACCCGGACGGGCCCGTCAGCGGATGAGATTCCTGCGAGCCGTGGGCATCGGCGTCGTCCTGGCCGGGACCGCCGGTGCCGCCGCGCTGGCCGCGATCGGGTTCGACGGCCGCGGTCAGCCGTCGGCCGGCGCGTCCACCACGGCGCCGCCGGTGACCAGCCCGATCACCCGCACCACGCTGGCCCGGTCGGTCACCGTCGAGGCCACCCTGGACTACGGCGCGCCGCTGACCCTGGCGGCCACCACGCCGGGCACGCTGACCTGGCTCCCGCCGGCCGGCAGCACGGTGACCCGGGGCGAGGCGGTGCTGCGCGCCGACGACCTCCCGGTGGTGCTCCTGCACGGTCCGCTTCCGATGTACCGGCAGTTGTCCAAAGACCTCAAGGGCGCGGATGTACGCCAGTTCGAGCGCAACCTGCGGGCGCTGGGCTACCTGGGTTTCACCGTCGACGACGAATACTCCGTGCACACCGAGGCGGCGGTGAAACGCTGGCAGAAAGACCTCGGCCGGCCCGAGTCCGGCAAGGTGGACGTGGGTGCGGTTCTCTACACCCCGGGTCCGGTGCGCGTGGCCAAGCCGCTCGCCCGGCTCGGCGCGCCGGCCGCCGGTGACGTGCTCACCTACACCGGCACCGACCGCACCGTCACGGCGCAGGTGCAGCTCACCGAGCAGTCCTGGGCCAAACCCGGCGCACCGGTCACCGTGCTGCTGCCGGACGGCCGCAAGGCCGGCGGCAAGGTGTCGGCGGTCGGCGCCGAGGTGAGCGAGTCCGAGAGCGCCGAGGGTGCCGCGACACCGACCGCCGCGGTCACCGTCGTGGTGTCCGACCAGGCCGCGCTGCGCGCGTTCGACCGGGCGCCGGTGCAGGTCAGCCACGTCGTCGAGCAACGTAGGAACGTGCTGACCGTGCCGGTGGCGGCGTTGCTCGCGCTGGCCGAGGGCGGTTACGGCCTGGAGATCCGGGAGGGCGGGGGCACCCGGATCACGGCCGTGCAGGTCGGCATGATCGCGGACGGCCGGGCCGAGGTCCGCGGGCCGGGCCTGGCCGAGGAGATGCCGGTGGTGGTGCCGCAATGAGCGTCGTCGAACTGGACCAGGTGGCCAAGACCTACCCGGGCGGGGTGGACGCGGTCGCGGGGGTCTCGCTGCGGATCGCGTACGGCGAAATGATCGGCATCGTCGGGCCGTCCGGCTCGGGCAAGTCGACCATGCTGCACCTGATCGGCACGCTCGACCGGTCGACCGCCGGCACGGTGCGGATCGACGGCCACGATGTCGACCGGCTCACCGACCGGCAGTTGTCGGCGCTGCGGGCGAGCCGGATCGGGTTCGTGTTCCAGCAGTTCCACCTGGCGGCCGGGGTGTCCGCGGTGGACAACGTGGCGGACGGCCTGCTCTACGCCGGGGTGCCGCGGCGCGAACGGCTCCGGCGCGCCGCGGCCGCCCTCGACCGGGTGGGGCTGGCGGCCCGGGCGGAGCACCGGCCGCACCAGCTGTCCGGTGGCGAGCGGCAGCGGGTGGCGATCGCCCGCGCGGTGGTCGGCGACCCGGCGCTGCTGCTCGCCGACGAGCCCACCGGCAACCTCGACTCGGCGTCCGGCGCCGCGGTGATGGCGATCCTGGCCGAGTTGCACGCGGCCGGCACCACGGTCGTGGTGATCACCCACGACCAGCAGATCGCCGAGTCGATGCCGCGCCGGGTGCGGATGCGCGACGGCCGGGTGGTGGCGTCGTGAGCCGCTCGGGTCCCGGCTGGTTTCGGCCGGCCTGGTTGCGGCCGGGCCGGGTGCGGCCGGCGCGGCTGCGGCCGGCCGACGTGGTGCGGGTCGGCGGGGCCGGGTTGCGCGCCCATCCGCTGCGGGTGTTCCTGTCCACCTTCGGCATCGCGGTGGGCATCGCGGCGATGCTCTCGGTGGTCGGCATCGCGTCGTCCAGCCGCGCCGAACTGGACGCCGCCCTCCAGCGCCTCGGCACCAACCTGCTCACCGTGACGCCCGGCAAGACGCTGACCGGCGAACCGGCACCGCTGCCGGCCGACGCGGTGGCGATGGTGCGGCGGGTCTCGCCGGTGACCGCGGCGTCGGCCACCGGCACGGTCCGCGCTGCCGTGTACCGCAACGAGTTCATCCCGACCGGCGAGACCGGCAGCATCGCGGTGCTGGCCGCCCAGCCCGACCTGCTGGGTGCGGTCGGCGGCCGGCTGTCGGCGGGCCGGTGGACGGCCGGTGACCTGCCGACCGTGGTGCTCGGCGCGATCGCGGCCGACCGGCTCGGCATCCGGCACGCCGGGCCGCGGGTGTGGCTGCGCGGCACCTGGTTCGGCGTGGCCGGCATCCTGGACCGGGTGCCGCTCGCGCCGGAACTCGACACCGCCGCGCTGGTCGGCTGGGCGGCGGCCGAGCACTACCTGGCGTTCGACGGCCACCCCACGATGATCTACACGCGCTCGGTGGAGAGCCAGGTGGAGGCGGTGCGCGCCGTCCTGGCCCGGACCGCAAACCCCGCAGACCCGCAGGATGTACGGGTGTCCCGGCCGTCCGACGCGCTGGCGGCCCAGCGCGCCACCGGATACACCCTGGGCGCCCAGTTGATCGGCCTGGCGGCGGTCGCCCTGCTGGTCGGCGGCATCGGGGTGGCCAACACCATGGTGATCTCGGTGTTGGAACGCCGCTCCGAGGTGGGGCTGCGCCGCGCGCTCGGTGCCACCCGCGGCCAGATCCGGGTGCAGTTCCTGGTCGAGTCGCTGCTGCTGTCCCTGCTGGGCGGGGTGGCCGGCACCGCGCTGGGCATCGCGGCCACGGCGGCGTTCGCGGCGTACAAGCACTGGCCCACCGTGGTGCCGGCCTGGTCGACGGCCGGCGGCATCGGGGCCACCGTGGTGATCGGAACGCTGGCCGGGCTCTATCCGGCGATGCGGGCGGCCCGGCTCGCCCCGACCGAGGCGTTGGCGGCGCCGTGACAGAGCGAGCGGCCCGCCGTGATGGCGGGCCGCTCGTCGGTCACCTGGCGACGATCAGCACTCCTCGACGGCGCCCCGGCCGTAGAGCAGCGCGTCGTTGACCCAGCCGGACTTGTTGAGCGACGGAACGTACACCCAGGTCCAGGTGCTCCAGCCGTTGTAGGTGCTGCCGGACGTGTAGCAGTGGTACTGGGCCGCGTCGCCGTAGTAGGCCCGGTCGACGATCCGGCAGGCGGTGCCGGTGTGGTGCGGCCCGACGCGGAGGGCGGCGTCGGTTCCGGAGATGAAACCGATGTATCCGTCCAGGAACGAATGGGCATGGCTGCAGCTGGCCGCGGCCGGCGACGCCGTTGTCGCCACCAGGCCACCCGTGGCCAGTGTGATCGCCGCGAGTGCGGCTCCGGTGCGTGCTCGCATAACTCCCCCTGTGATCGAGCTTGCATCGCTTTCCGGGACATCGTTCAAGCGGGTACTGAATGGCCGCTGAAGACGCACTGAATGCCACCGGGTTACCCAGGGAGATTGTCGGATTTCCATCGAAGCGCACCCATCGGCCGGGACCATGGGACCGCGCCGAATCAGGCAGAATTACCATCCAGGCCGGTCGGTCGCGCCCGGCCAGGTAAAGATCAAGAATGCTTTGTCGGCCTACGGGGGGCTGTGGCGGGTGAAGTCCGAATCGGAGCCAATACTACAATTACTGGGCCTGTTCGAGCTACGCATAAACGGCACAAGGGTGCAACTCGGCGAACCGAAACAGCAGAGCTTGCTGGCCCTGTTCGCCCTGCACCGGGCGGCTTTCGTCTCGATCACCGAAATAGTCGAGGCACTCTGGGACGGCCTGCCGCCGGCCCGGGTCCGCAATCAGATCCAGGTGTACGTGTCCCGCCTGCGGCGCGTGCTGACCCCGGTCGCCACCTGGGCGATCCACACGGAACCGGACGGTTACCTGCTGGAAGTCCCCGCCGACCGGGTCGATCTCGCGGTGTTCGACAACGCCGTGCGGCGCGGCACCACCCTGGCCCGCTCCGGCAACTGGCCGGCCGCCGACCGGGAGTTGCACACCGCCATGGCATGTTGGCGCGGCCGCGCGCTGGGCGGCGTACGCGGCGATTTCTTCGCCCGCCACGCGGCCCACCTGGAGGAACGCCGAATAGCCGCTTTCGAACAACACCTGGGCGTCAAACTGGCCCTGGGCCAATACGCCGAGGCGGTCAACTCACTGCGCCCGATAGTAGCCACCTATCCCCTGCACGAGGGCCTGCGCCACGGTTTCATGATCGCCCTTTACCGAGCCGGCCGCCCCGCCGAGGCCTTGGCCGCCTATCGCGAAGGCCGCTCCCAGATAATTGACCAGCTGGGCATCGAACCGGGCCCCGAACTACGTTCCCTGGAACGCCGGATTCTCCGCGGCGACCCAATCCCCAACGCCCATTACTGACCCGCATTCCGCACCGGAATTCCCGCGGAGAGCACCTCGCCCCACAAGATCCACGCGGTTGCGGACGACCAAGGCGGCCGAAGCCGTCCCGCGGCTGGCGCCGCCTTGGCACGATGGCAGGGACCGTGCGAGCCCGACGGGGGACGTCTGGCATGTGGCCGTTCCAGCGCAACCGCGACCCGGACGCCGGGCGGATCGATCCGGCGGACGGCGATCCGACCGCGCGCGCCCTGGCCGGCTTCATGCGGGCCGGTGACTGGCGCGGCGTGCGGGACATCCTGGCCGAGGCCACCGAGCCGGACACCCGGGCCTGCCTCCTGGAGTCGGCGGTCGAGGCCGGCGGCGCCGGGGACTGGATCGGCGGGTGGGCGCGGGCCGAACCGGATTCCACGCTGCCCGGCCTGGTGCGCGGCTGCCACGCCACGCGCGACGACCCCGCGGCGGCCGAGCGCATCCTCGGCGACGTGGTGCGGCGCGACCCGGACGAGGTGACCGCGCGGACCTGGCTGCTGATCTCGGGGCGCCGCCTCGGCATCGGCGCGGACGAGGCGCGGGACCGGTTCGACCAGGTGGTCCGCCGCTGGCCGGGACATCTGATCGGGTACGAGCAGCGGATGCGCTACCTGAGCCTGCGGGCGTGCGGCACCGGGCGGCAGATGTTCGCGTTCGCCCGGGAGGCCATGCTGAAGGCCAAGCCGGGCAGCCTGTTACCGGGCCTGCTGCCGCTCGCCCACCTGGAGCAGGCGGCCACGATGACCGCCGGCGCCGCGCGGGACTACCTGCACGAGGCGACCGTACGCGCGGACCTGCTCACCGCGGCGGGCCACTCGCTGTTCCACCCGGACTTCGCGCCGGCGATCGGCTGGACGCGGCGGGCCAACGTGTTCGCGGCGGCATTTCACCTGGCCGGCGAGCATCATGCGGCGGCGCGTGTGTTCGACCTGATCGGTGACCGGGTGAGCGCCCGGCCGTGGATTTTTTTCGACCCCACGGACCCGGTACGCCTGTTTACCGGCGCGCGCACGGAGGCGTACAACCGACGGTTTTGAATTTGTATTCTAGATTGACTCTAATCTATGACCTGAAATCCCCCACAGCGCAGCCTGCCGACGGCACCGGAGCCGCCGACAGGCCAGGTCCGCCGAGGTCAGTCGGCGACCACCACATCGTCGAACGAGGCGGTGGTCCAGGTGGTCACCAGGCCGGCGGGGCCGGAACCCAGGAAACCGTCGGTGGCGGAGAACGACGCACCGTTCACCGTGCCGACCAGTCGCTGACCTTCGACGGACAGTGACAGCTTGTACCAGGAGTCCTCGGCGACCGAAACCCGGAGGGTCGCGAGGATCTGGGCCGTACCGTTGACCGTGCGGGTGAGCACGGCGGTGTCGTTGGGCCGGAGCACCAGGGCGTAGTAGTTGCTGGTGGACGACGCCCGTGCCACGACGCCCGCGAAACCGGGCATGCCGTTGTAGGACTCGGGCCGGACTGCCGCGGTGACCGTGTAGTTCCGCCAGGACAGCGGACCCACGCGGGCCAGGGAGTTGGCGGCCAGACTGGACTGACGCAGGACCTTGTCGCTGCCGTCGATGTTGACGATCCAGGTGCCGCCGGTGGTGGTCCAGCCGGCAGCGTCACCGTCGTCGAAGTTGTCGGCGGTGAGGGTGTCCGCCGAGGCGGTGCCGACACCCGTGAAGACGGCCAGCATCGCGGCGGCTATCGCCACCGCCGAACCGCGCCGTATCCACCTCTTACCGGAGAGAGCCATTCAATATCACTCCTTCACTAAGGCATTGACTGGCGTCGATTGTCTTACCGCGAGTCGATTAGCGTCAACTGGCGCCCGTCCGGAACGCGCGGCGGAGCGCGGAAGGTCAGACTATTGGGGCCGCTGGTCGCGACAACCATCGCGATCGGACGGCCGCCGTGGTAACCGTGCGGGAAATTGTCACAAAACGGCGCGGATTTTTGCCGTGCGCATTTGTGAAGATATGGCCCGTCACTCGCGCGTTGCGGCCGCCGGAAGCACGGGAACGGCTTCGGGCCCGCTGCCGGGGCGTGGGCGGAGGCCGTCCAGCAGGGCGCGCACGGCGGTCAGGGCCCGCCGCGCCGAACCGACCACCGCACCGAGATCCTCGCGCTCCGCCGCCGCCAGCACCTCGTTGGTGTGCCGGAGGACCTCGTCGCGCAGGCCGGCGGAGAGTCGTGTCCGCTCCTCCTGGGCCTGCGCCGCCGCCCCCGCCAGGGCGGCCTCGACGCCGACTCGCTCACGGACCTGCCGGCCTTGCCGGCGGTGCCGCGCCAAGTTGCCGGCCAACCAGGCCAGCATCAGCGGCACCGCGATCCAGACGCCCTCGTTCAGCGCCTCCGACGACACCGCCTGGACGGCCTGGCCGAGACGTATCGCCACCGCGGCCATGCTCTCGCGCACCGGCTCCGGCACCCCCGGACTGAAGAAGGCATGCTGCACACCCCACGCCAGCAGCCACGACCACCCCGCGGCGCGACCCGCCAGCCGGACCGTTCCGCCCGGCGCATAGCGCAGAGTGTTGGTGAGCGCCTCCCGGGCGATGCTGAACACCGCCTCGGTGACCGCGGGCGGCGGCTCCTCGACCGGCACCTCGGCGATGACCGACTGCCCGAGATGCTGGAAGCCGTCCACCAGCCCGACCAGGCCCGACGATCCGGGCGCCGGCAGCGTGTCGGGCGGCATGGCCGAGAAGAGCTCGTACAGCGCGGTCAATGTCTCCCGGCCGGTCCGGGTCGCGAACTCCAGGGCCTCGTCGCGCCGGCCCGCCGCCTCCGCCGCCGATACGGTGATCACGATCGAGGTGAGCTGGTGGGCGGTCACGTCGTGCGCCCTCCAGCAACGCGGCGCCCGGCCAGTACACGATCTGCGTCAGGGCAATCAGCACGGCCGGGAAGCTGGTCACCCACCCAGGGTCTGCCGTGAAAGCGCAGCGTGGAGACGGTTTCCCGGAACCGGCGATGTACGACCCCAGCGGTACACCGACCTCCGCCGGACGCCGCCGCAGGCGGACGACGACTACCTCGACGGCCGCGCAGGATGTGGGTATTCCGCAAGGTTTGCCCACCCTGATCCCACAAGGAGAACGCCATGCCGACCACCCGCGAGGACGAGCTCCGAGCCCTGCTGATCATGGCCAGCCACGACCTCAAGTCGCCGCTCGCCGCCCTCTCGGTCCACCTGGAGATCCTGCGCGAGGACCACGGCGACAAGCTCGACCTCAGCGGCATGGAGCGCGCGCTGCGCCGGGTCACCCGGCTGGCGGAGGATATGCTCAGCTACGCCACGGCGGAGCAGACCGACCTGGCGGCGGCTCCGGCGGAGCTGGGCGACCTGGTCGCGGACGTGATCCTCGACCACGGCCCGGGCGCGGCGACCGGCCCGGTCACGGTGGCCGGCGTGCTGCCGGCGGTGCGCGCGGACGCTCGGCTGCTGCGGCACGTGCTCGACAACCTGATCGGCAACGCGATCAAATACACCCCGTCCGGCTCGGCGGCGCGGGTCACGGTCGCGGCCCACCAGCTTCCCGGCGGCACCGTACGCGTGGAGGTCGCCGACCGCGGCATCGGCCTCCCCGCCGCGGACCGCGACCGGGCGTTCGACGCCTTCCACCGGTGCGCCAACAGCGACGGCTACCCGGGCACCGGCCTGGGCCTGGCCATCTGCCGCCGCATCGTGGAACGCCACGGCGGCCGCATCGGCGTCGACGAGAACCCGGGCGGCGGCAGCCGCTTCTGGTTCACCCTGCCGGCCGAGCGGGCGGGCTCCGAGGAGCCGACCCTGGTCACGCGCCCACGCCGCGCCGCCCCGCCGCTCGACCCGCCGCGCCGGAAGCCCGCCGTGAGCGCATCGCTCGGGCTGGCCGCCACCGCCACGCGGTAGCCGGAGGGAGCGCGGCCGCACGCACCGTGCGGCCGCGCTCGGGCCGGCTCAGCTGCCGGCGCCGCCCGCGGGGCCACCGTTAGTGCCACCGCCGGGGCCACCGTTCGTGCCACCGCCGGAGCCGTCGCTGTCGGAGCCACCCGACGACCTACCACCCGCCCAGTTCCGGGCGCCTCGGGCGGCCGAGCCGACCAGATCGGCGGCGCCGCCCGCGGCTCGGCGGGCCAGGGACACCAGCGGGTCCGGTGAGTCGCGGAACGTGTCGCGGTAGCTGGCCGCCGCCGCCTTCACGTCGGCGGTCACCGAGGCGTCGCGGTCGTCGTCGCGGCGGGGGTAGTCGCCGCTCAGGACGCGTTCGTAGCCGCCCGCGTCGATCCAGCGGCGCAGTTCGGCGGCTCGGGCCACCGGGAACGGCTCGCCGTTGAAGGCCGTCATGCCGATTTTGTGGAGGCTGTCGCGGAGGTCGCCGCCGCCCTCGTACTCGGCGGCCTGTTCGAGGAAGGCGGTCGTGTCGATCTGGGACAGGTCGCCGCCGCCGGCCAGTTTCATGAACAGGCGGACCGACGCGGCCGGGTCCTGGCAGGCGAGCAGGCCGGCACGGTCGGCGGACAGCTCGGCCTTGCGCCACCACTCGTACATGGCCGCGATGATCGCCCGCAGCGCTATCGTGCCGATCGGCATCCAGCTGACGTTGGTCACCCAGCGGGTCAGGATCGTCATGATCGTCTGGTAGACCGCGTGGCCGCTGCGTACGTGGCCTATCTCGCGGCCCAGCAGGGTGCGCAGTTCGTCGTCGTCCAGCTTTTCGACCGCGGCCGTGCTGATCACGATGAACGGGCGGTCCATGCCGATCGCGCGGCCGTGGATCACCGGGTTCTGGCTGACGTAGAGCTCGGGCAGTTCGGCCACGTCGAGGGTGGCCGCGGCCTCGGCGAAGCGCAGGTGCACGCGCGGATACTGGCGGTGGTCCACCCGGATCGCGCCGGCCAGGTACGACAGGCGGAACCCCCGCTCGTTCCACATGCCGAACAGGCCGCGTACCACGTCATCGAAGCCACGCAGCTCGCGCAGGGCGGTCAGCGCGCCCCGGTCGGCCGGGTGTTCCCAGGCCCGGGAACTGATGCCGGTCAGCGTGACCCGTTGCCGCGCCGGCCGGTTCTCGTCGTCGATTGTCATCGGGACCCTTCCGTCCGTCTCGTCCAGGGGATGAGCGTCCCGGATCGGCCCGGACGGGCGCATCGGTCCGAAGTCGAGATCCGGAGCGGTGAATACGACTTTCGGCCGATGCGGTGCGGTCAGCGCTGCGGCGGGTCCTGGCCGACCAGCCCGTCGATCGCCTCGCGCAGCAGGTCGGCGTGCCCGACGTGCCGGGCGTACTCGTCGTGCAGGTCCACCACGATGCGCCGCAGGTTCGGCGGGTTGCCCTCGTCGTCGGCGGTGAACTGGGCCGGCTGGTCGAGGCCGTCAGCCGCGGCCAGCGCCTTGGCCATCGCCTCGCGCGAGTGCTCGACCGCGTTGCGCCACAGCGTGTAGAGCGTCTCGGGCGAGTCGCCGGCCGCGGTCCGCCACACCCAGGTGGGGTCGTCGTGGTCGGCCACGTCCAGCGGCGGGCCGGGCGGCTGGCCGGTGAAGTCGATCGTGTAGCGCTCCTCGACCAGGGCCAGGTGCTTGATCAGCCCGCCCAGCGTCATGGCCGACGGCGGGTGGGCCCGGTGCAGCGCGTCCGCGTCCAGCCCGCCGGTCTTCCAGGCGAACGTGGCCCGCGACCGGTCCAGCGCGAACAGCAGCATCTCGACCTCGCCGGCGGTCAGCGAGGGCTCTTTGATCGTGGTGTCGTCGGTCATGTCGATCAGGCTAGGCTCGGTTCCGGACGTTTTGCTTCCGGAACCGGGGGACGACCCTGAAACCTGACTCCAGCCCCACCGCGCGGGCGCTGCTCACGCTCGAACTGATCCAGTCCGGCCCCGGCATCACCGCCGACCGGCTGGCCGACAAGCTGGGCGTCACCGAGCGGGCGGCCCGGCGCTACGTGGGCATCCTGCGCGAGGCCGGCATCCCGATCGAGTCGGTACGCGGCCCGTACGGCGGCTACCGGGTCGGCCGCGGCCTGCGACCGCCGCCGCTGATGTTCAGCGCCACCGAGGCGCTGGGCCTGGTGATGGCGGTGCTCGACGGCCACCACGACGCGGGCGACGCCGGCAGTCCGGTGGGTGCCGCGCTGGGCAAGATCGTGCGAGCGCTGCCCGAGCCGGTCGCGCACCAGGCGGAGGCGGTACGCCAGGCCACCGCGCCCGCACCGGACCGGTCCGCCGCCCGGCCCGACCCGGACACCACGGCCGCCCTGGTCCGGGCCGCCTCCGAGCACCGCCGGGTCCGGCTGCGCTATCGTTCGGAGGCCGGCACGGAATGGGAGACCGACGTCGACCCGTGGGCCGTCGTCGTCCGGCACGGCCGGTGGTACCTGCTGTGCTGGTCGCACCGGGCGAGCGGGCGCCGCGCGTACCGGATCGATCGGATTTTGACTGTCGAGCCGCTCACCGAGGACTTCGTGCCACCCGCCGGCCTCGATCCGGTGGCGGTGCTCGAGGAGCACCTCGGCGAAGGCTGGGAGTACCGCGCCGAGGTGCTGATCGACGCGCCGGCCGACCGCATCGCCTACTGCATACCCCGGACTCTCGGGCGTCTGGAACCGGCCGTCGCCGGCTGCCGGCTGATCGGCACCACCAGCAATCCATGGTGGTACGCCGAGCAGCTGGCCACGGTGCCGGCGGCGTTCCGGGTGGTCGGCGGCCCCGAGGTCCGTCATGCTGTGCGCGAACTGGGCCACCGCCTGCTGGCCGCGGCCGACGAGCCGGAGGGTAAGCCATGACCAGGGACGACATCCTCGCCTACTGCCTCGCCAGCCCGGCGCCTGGACCGACGAGCCGTGGGAGGGCGACCTGGTGGTCAAGGTGGGCAGCAAGATCTTCGCCTTCCTGGGCAACGCCGAACGAGTCGGCGTCAAGTGCGGCAAGGACCGCCAGATCGCCGACGAGTGGCTGCTGCGCTACCCGGACGACGCCGCGGCTTCGGCCTACATCGGCCGCTACGGCTGGAACACCCTGGCCCTGAACGCGAAAATCCCCGGCGACGAACTGTTCGAGGCCGTCGACGCCTCCTACGACGACGTGGTCGCGCGCCTACCCCGCAAGGAGCGCCCGGCCGGTCAGACCTAGGTGGATCCGGTCCCGCAGCTCGTTGGCGGCCCGCTTCGGCAACGTCCCCCGCAGGTCACGCAGGGTGATCCGGAGCAGGACGTTGACCTCGCCGTCCCGCAACCGCGGCAACGCCTCCGGTCCGGTGACGGCCACGATCTGCACGGCCTCGACCAGGTGCTCGTCGGCACCCAGCACCTCGCGTACCCGGTCACCGAGATCCTCCTCGCTCACCCCGCAAGGCAGGATCAAAGACAGGTCACGGTACGCCGCGGGCTGCCGCGAGACGGGCCGGTAACCCGCCAGGTCCGTCATCTGCCCCGCAACCCGGGGATCATCCGACCGCAGCAGCCGGATGTCGTCGATCCCCTTACGCACCATGACCAGACGGTCCAGCCCCACCCCGAGCGCCAGCCCGCGCCGCCCCGGACCCACCACGTGCGCGGCCGCCACACCGCATTCGCCGATCTCCACCCAGGAGTCGCCGGCCAGCGCCTCGATCTCCAGGCCACCGGTCGTGTAGGGGTGGACCGCCGGCCGGGTGCGCCAACGCACGCCCGGAAGCGCGGCACCGACCGCAACCCCGACCAGGCCGGTCAGGGCGGCCGGCTCCGCCCCGAGGAGCCACAGGTCGAGCTGGTGCGGCGTGCCGGTGTGCAGCCGGTCGATCGCGTCCCGCCGATAGACGACGCCCGGGCAGGCCACCATCGCCCGGGACCGGGCCAGCCCCCGCAGCGCACCCGGAATCAGCGCGGACGTCTGCGACCGCAGCATCCGCCGGTCGTCGACATACCGGGTGTAGCGCGCGTCGCGGGCCGCGGCGGCCGCGCTGTAACCGAGCCGGTCGTAGTTGTCGGCCACGTCGACGATCCGCTCACCACGGTGGATGGTGGGTGGTCCCAGCTCCGGCCAGCGTCGCACCACCGCGGCCAGGATGTCGTCGGCGATCAGTTGGACGGCGTGGCGGCCCTGGGCGGGGTCGGTGAGGTCACGGATGGCCAGGGCGGCGGCCAGGGCGTCGGGGGTCAGCATGGGTCTTCTCCGTTTCGTGAGTGGATGCCACCCACCGGAGAAAGCCGAACGGCCGCCCAGGGGGCGGCCGTGCGAGGGTCAGCGGGCCACCGAGAGGTAGCCGCCAAACGCCGCGCGATACGTCATGCCTCGATGGTGCCACCGCCGGGCTAGCCGGGTCATCCGGATATTCCAGCTGTCCGGGCGTGCGGCATCGGGGCAGCGGGCCACCATGGGGTGCCCTCGTGGGAAGCGCCGGCATGGGGGCGGGAGCGTGGCGGTGGGTCTTGGCGGGGTCAGATCCAGCGGCCGCCCAGCCACATGCGGGAGAACCAGCTCTCGTAGGGGATCACCTGGCCCACGAAGATCGGGTAGAAGTAGGCGAAGCACAGCGCCACCAACGTCAGGTAGGCGCCTGCCGCCACCACGCCCACCACCTGGCGGTCGGGCCGGTCGGGGCCGGTGACCACGCCGTCGGGCGGGGTCATGATGGCGCCCAGGACATATGCGACGGCGAGGACCAGGAAGGGCAGGGCCGGCAGCGCGTAGAACACGTACATCGTCCGGCCGTCCTTGATCGCGTAGTAGAACCACGGCAGCAGGCCGGCCGCCACCGGGACCAGGATCGCCCAGGCCCGCCAGTCGCGGCGGGCTATGCCGAACCAGATCAAGGCGGCCAGCGCGGGCAGGAAGGACCACCACAGGATCGGCGTGCCCAGCAGGAGGATCTGGCGGAAGCAGCTGTCGGCGCCGCAGCCGGTGGCGCCGCCCGGGGAGTAGAAGTTTACCGGGCGGCCCAGTAGCAACCACTGCCACGGCCAGGACTGGTAGGTGTGCCGGTCGGTCAGGCCGCTGTGGAAACCGTACGCCTGCTGGTGGTAGTGCAGCAGGTTGAGCAGGGCGCCCAGCACCGGCGGCTCGCTCAGGCCGTTCGCCTCGCGGTAGTGGCGGAAGTAGCCGGTGTCGGTGACGAACCAGCCGATCCAGGTGGCCAGGTAGAAGACCGCCGTGAGAACCACGCTGAGCAGGCCCCAGCCCAGGTCGCCGGCGGTCCAGCCGGCACGGAAGCCGGCCGAGCGCCGCGCCTGCCACCGCCAGGCGAGCACCAGTGCGCCGAAGAACGGCAGGAAGAACGCGGCGCTCCACTTCACGCCGCAGGCCAGCCCCAGCAGGGCGCCGGCGGCCAGCAGCCACCACGGCACCGTGCGCGGCGGGCGGTCGGCTCCCGCCTCCAGCGCGCGGAGCAGACGGCGCCGGTAGTGGTCGCGGTCGAGCACCACGGCGGCGAACGTGGCCAGCACCCACAGCCCGAGGAAGATGTCGAGCAGCGAGGTGCGGGACAGCACCAGGTGGAACCCGTCCAGGGTCAGCAGCAACCCGGCCGCGCCGGCCAGCACGATCGAGTGGAACAGGCGGTAGGCGACGCGGATCAGGATGAGGACCATCAGCGTGCCGGCTACCGCGGCCGGGAACCGCCAGCCCAGCTCGGTGTTGCCGAACAGGGCCTCGCCGGCCGCGATCATCCACTTGCCCAGCGGCGGGTGGACCACGTAGGCGGCGCCGTCGATCTTCTCGTCCCACTCGACGCCGTGCTGGAGCATGTCCCAGGCGTCGGTCGGGTAGTACACCTCGTCGAAGACGTAGCCCTTGGGCGAGCCCAGGTTCGCGAAGCGCAGCATCGCCGCGATCGCCACGACGAGGCCGGTGACCAGCCAGGAGTACGGATCGAGCCAGTTCTCCAGGGTGGCCAGCCGGCGCCGCACGACGTCGGGAACGGGCCGCGCGGCCGTCTCCGGTTCTCCGACGACCCGCGCCTCCGTCACTACCGCCGTTGTCACACCGCGATCCTAGGTACCTCGATTCAGAGTTGTGAATGCGCCTCGGTGAGGACCGTGCGCAGGATCCGCTCGATCTCGGCGAACTGCTCCTCGCCGGCGATCAGCGGCGGCGCCAGCTGGATCACCGGGTCGCCGCGGTCGTCGGCCCGGCAGTACAGCCCGGCCTCGAAGAGGGCGTGCGACAGGAAGCCGCGCAGCAGCCGCTCCGACTCGTCGTCGTTGAACGTCTGCTTGGTGGCCTTGTCCTTGACCAGTTCGATGCCGAAGAAGTAGCCGTCGCCGCGGACGTCACCCACGATCGGGAGGTCGGAAAGCTTCTCCAGGTACGAACGGAAGAGCGCCGTGTTCTCGCGTACGTGGGAATTGAGGTTTTCTCTTTCCATGATGTCCAGGTTGGCCAGCGCCACCGCCGAGCCGACCGGATGCCCGCCGTAGGTGATGCCGTGGGCGAACCAGTTGGTGCCCTCGAGGAACGGCTCGGCCAGCCGCTCCGCCGCGATCATCGCGCCCAGCGGCACATATCCGCTGGTCAAGCCCTTGGCAACGGTGATGATGTCGGGCGTGTAGTCGTAACGGTTGCCGCCGAAGTACTCCCCCAGGCGCCCGAACCCGCAGATCACGTCGTCGGAGACCATCAGCACGTCGTAGCGGTCGCAGATCTCGCGGACCCGCTGGAAGTAGCCCGGCGGCGGCGGGAAGCAGCCGCCCGCGTTCTGCACCGGCTCGAGGAAAACCGCCGCCACCGTGTCCGGTCCCTCGAACTCGATGGCCTCGGCGATCCGGTCGGCCGCCCAGACGCCGAACTGCTCCGGGGTCATCGACTCGTCGGGACGCCGGTAGTAGTTGGTGTTCGGCACCCGGAACGTGGACGGCACGAGCGGCTCGAAGTCCTGCTTGAGCGCGGGGATGCCGGTGATCGACAGGGCGCCCATCGAGGTGCCGTGGTAGGCGATCGAGCGGGACAGCACCTTGGTCTTGAGCGGCTTGCCGACCTTGCGGAAGTACGAGCGGGCCAGCTTCCAGGCCGACTCGACCGCCTCCGAGCCGCCGGTCGTGAAGAACACCCGGTTGAGGTCGCCGGGGGTCAGGTCGGCCAGCCGGTCGGCCAGTTCGGCCGCCTTCGGGTGCGCGTACGACCAGATCGGGAAGTACGCCAGCTCGCCGGCCTGTTTGGCCGCCGCCTCGGCCAGTTCCTGCCGCCCGTGTCCGGTCTGCACCACGAACAGGCCGGACAGCCCGTCCAGGTAACGCCGGCCGGCGCTGTCCCAGATGTAGCAGCCGTCGCCCCGCACGATCATCGGCATGTCGGTCTTGCGGAACGAGGACAGGCGGGTGAAGTGCGGCCAGAGGTGGTCACGCGCGGCCTCGGTCAGTTTCGCGTAGTCCGGAGACTGGAGATCGGTCAAGGGGGGCTCCCGGATCGAGGGGGTGGTGAGAGGGGGTCTAAAGAGCGGCGGCGAACGCCTGCTCCAGCAGCGAGAGGCCGCGGTCGAGCTCGTCGTCGGCGATGATCAGCGGCGGGAGCAGGCGCAGCACGTTGCCGTACGTGCCGCAGGTGAGCAGCAGCAGCCCCAGGTCGTGCGCGGCCTTGGCCACCGCGGCGGTCGCCGCCGGCTCGGGGGTGGTGCCGCCGGGTTCGACCAGCTCGAGCGCGAGCATCGCGCCGCGCCCGCGGATGTCGCCGATCACCGGGTGCTTGCCGGCCAGCGCCTCGAGCCGGGGCCGGGCCACCGCCTCGATGTGCCGGGCCGCCGCCGCGCCGTCGATCTCGCGCAGGGTCTCGATGGTGGCCAGGGCCGCGGCGCAGGCGATCGGGTTGCCGCCGTAGGTGCCGCCGAGCCCGCCGGGGTGCACCGCGTCCATGATCTCGGCGCGGCCGGTGACCGCGGCGAGCGGCAGGCCACCGGCGATGCCCTTGGCGGTGGTGATCAGGTCGGGTTCGACGCCCTCGTCCTCGCAGGCGAACCACGTGCCGGTGCGGCAGAAGCCGGTCTGGATCTCGTCGGCCACGAACATGGCGCCGGCCGCGCGGCTCCACTCGGCCAGCGCCGGCAGGAAGCCGGGCGCGGGCACCACGAAACCACCCTCGCCCTGAACGGGCTCGATCAGCACGGCGGCCACATTGCTCGCGCCCACGTGCTTCTCGATCTGGCCGATGGCGTACGCGGCGGCGTCCGCCCCGCTGCGCCCGTCGCGGAACGGGTACGACATCGGCACCCGGTAGATCTCGCCGGCGAACGGGCCGAACCCCTGCTTGTACGGCATGACCTTGGCGGTGAGCGCCATCGTCAGGTTGGTCCGGCCGTGGTACGCGTGGTCGAACACCACGACGGCCTGGCGCCCGGTGGCGTGCCGGGCGATCTTCACGGCGTTCTCCACCGCCTCGGCGCCGGAGTTGAACAGCGCGGACCGCTTGTCGAAGCTGCCCGGGGTGAGCTCGGCCAGTTGCTCGCACACGGCGACGTACTGCTCGTACGGCGCGATCATGAAGCAGGTGTGTGTGAAGCGCTCGACCTGGGCCTGCACGGCCGCGACCACCTTGGGTGCGGCGTTGCCGACATTGGTCACCGCGATGCCGGCCGCGAAGTCGATCCACTCGCGGCCGTCCACATCGGTCATCGTGCCGCCGCCGGCGCTGCCGACGTAGGACGGGATCATGCTGCTGACCCCGCGGGCGACGGCCGCGGCGCGACGCTGGTGCAACTCGGCCGAGCTGGGCATATCTCCACTCCTTCAGGCTTTGAACCCCGATCATTTCACTGATTCCGTCGTGCGCAAGAGGCGCTACAACTATTTCCGTTTCATGCCGAGCGCGAAGAAGCCGGCCCTCGGAGGCCGGCTTCTTGACAGTGCGTGACGGACTGAGGTCAAACAAGTGAGGAGCTGGCCGACGGCGTGGCCGCGGGTTCCCGCTCGTCGTCGTCCTCGTCCTCGTCCGCCGGTTCGGTGCCGGGCGGCTGCCGGTCCGGCGTCGGTTCGCCGTCCGGATGCTTCGCGAGGTACCGGATCGCGGTGTTCAGCACGGCCAGCAACGGCACCGCGATGAGACCGCCGACGATCCCGGCCACCACGATGCCGGCCGCGATCGCCAGGATCACCGCGAGCGGGTGCAGTGCCACCGCCCGGCCCATGATGAGCGGCTGCAGCACGTGCCCCTCCAGCTGCTGCACCGCGATCACCACGGCCAGCACGATCAGCGCGGTGACCGGCCCGTTCGCGACCAGCGCCACCAGCACCGCGACCGCGCCCGTGATGGTCGCGCCGACCACCGGGATGAACGCGCCGAGGAAGACCAGCGCGGCCAGCGGCAACGCCATCGGCACCCGCAGGATGGCCAGGCCGAGTCCGATGCCGGCCGCATCCACGAACGCGACCAGGACGGTCGCGTGCACGTACGAGACGAGCGTGTGCCACGAGTAGTGACCGGCCCGCGCGGTCGGCACCCGGGCCTCGCGCGGCAGCAGCCGGCACAGGAACGACCAGATCCGCCCGCCGTCGCGGAGGAAGAAGAACAGGGTGAACAACACCAGGAAGAAGCCGGTGACCACCTCACCGACGGTCACCGCGGTGTTCAGCGCGCCGGTGGTCAGCGCACCCTGATTCTCGGTGAGCGTCTGCCCAGCCTGGTCGACGTAGCGGCTCAGCTGCGCGTCGGTGAGGTGCAGCGGGCCGGCCGACAGCCACTGCTGTATCTCCTCGATCCCGTCGCTGACCTGGGTCGACAGGTTGTCGATCTGGGAGATGAAGGTGCTGATGATCAGCCCGAGTCCGCCGAACACCAGCAGAAGCGCGGCGACCAGGATCAGGCCGGCGGCCAACGAGGCTTTCATGCCGCGCCGGATCAGCGCGGCGCAGGCCGGCTGGAACAGTGCCGCCAGCAACACCGCCACCACGACCGGGATGACCACCAGGCGGAGCAGCGCCACCAACCGCAGGAGCAGGTACGCCGCCGCCACGATGAGGATGAAGCGCCAGGCCCACGCGCCGGCCGTGCGGATGCCGCGGGGCAGGGCGTCCTCGGCCCCGCGCTTCGGGTTGACCACCACGACGGGCGGCGCCGGCTCCGCCAGGTCCGGGCCGGCGGTGAACGGCGGTGGTGCGGTGCGGGCCGCCGCCGCTTCCCATGCGGCCCGCGAGCGTGTACGGACGGTCTGCGCCCAAGTCATGCCCCTGACTGCCCGGTCGCCGGGGGTTTCATGCGTGGCTGCGGAGTCCGCCCAAGATCAGTTCCACCAGGCGTTCCCGACGGTCCAGCTCAGGTGCCCGTTCGGCGATCCAGCCCACCGCGTTGACCAGCGCGAACAGCTCGGCAGCGGTGAGGTCCGGCCGGATCCGCCCGGCCCGCTGGGCGGTGGTCAGCAGCCGCTGCGCGGCGTTCCGCAGGGCCACGCAGGCTGGGTGCAGGGGCGAGCTCTCGTCCGCGAGCGTCGCCAGGATCTCGTTCGGGAGGCCACGGTACGCGCCGGCGCCGTACGCGAACTCGGTCATCCACCCGGTCAGCGCCGCGCCCGCCTCGGCCCGCGCGGCCAGCACGTCCGCCCGCGCGGTGAGATGCTCGAACCGCCGGCGGGTCAGCGTCTCCAGCAGCGCGTCCCGGCTCGGGAAGTGCCGGTACAGCGTGCCCAGCCCCACCTCGGCCCGGCGCGCCACGTCCCGCAGCGACGCCTGGGTGCCGTGTTCACCGAGGACGGCGCGGGCCACGTCGAGGATGCGTTCCCGGTTGCGCACCGCGTCCGAACGCGTCATGCCCCGCACGCTATGTGCCGTCGACACCCGGCCGCCGGCACATCACGACAACGCCACCGGATCGGGTGGCGCCAGGGTGGACGTTGCGGCAAACGTCTGGGCGAGCGCCGTCCCGCCGGGCCGAGACTGCGATCCGGAGCGGTCACGAGTCGAAGCCCAGGCCCAACGTGTCCAGGGTGCGCAGCCACAGGTTGCGGCGGCCCTGGGTGCGGTCGGCGCGGGCGATGGACCAGCGGGTCAGCTGGATGACGCCGGAGCGCAGCGGCTCGGGCGGGAACGGTACCGGCTTGCGGCGGACCATGGCCAGGCTGGTCAGGTCGGTGGGGCGGCCGGTGAGCAGGTCGAGCATCACCTTGGCGCCGAAGCGGGTGGCGCCCACGCCCAGGCCCGTGTAGCCGGTTGCGTAAGCCAGCCGGCCGCCGTGGGCGGTGCCGAAGAAGGCGCTGAAGCGACTGCAGCAGTCGATCACGCCGCCCCACTTGTGGCTGAAGCGCAGGCCCTCCAACTGCGGGAAGGTGGCCGCGAAGTGGTCGGCCAGCACCTCGAAGGTGGCCTCGCGCTGGTCGTACTCGGGCATGATCTTGCCGCCGTTGTAGTAGACGGCGTCGTAGCCGCCCCACAGGATGCGGTTGTCGGCGGTCAGCCGGTAGTAGTGGAACTGGTTGCCGCCGTCGCCGATGCCCTGGCGGTTCTGCCAGCCGATCGCGGCCAGCTGTGCGTCCGACAGCGGCTCGGTCATCAGGGCGTAGTCGTACACCGGCACCACGAACTGGCGCAGGCGCTTGAGCAGGCGGCCGTGCGCGCCGGTGGCCAGCGCGACCCGGGCCGCGGTCAGCCGGCCGCGCCAGGTGTGCAGGGCCAGGCCGGCGCGGGTCGCGGTGATCCGGTCGACCGGGCTGTTCTCGTAGAAGCGCACACCCAGGGCCAGGCAGGCGCGGCGAAGGCCCCAGGCGAGCCGCGCCGGGTCGACCATGGCGCAGCCGGTGCGGTCCCAGACACCGCCGAGGTACGTCGGTGACGCCACCTCCGCGCGTACCTCCTCCTGGTTGAGCAGGTCCACGTCGAGACCGCGGGCCGCCTCGGCCGCATGCGACTCGACCAGGTCGCGCCACTGCCAGTCCGCGGTGGCCACCTGCAGCTCGCCGGACCGGCGGAAGTCGCAGTCGATGCCGTGCCGGGTGACCGTGGCCTCGATCTCGTCCAGGTTGTCCCGGCCCAGCTTGAGCAGCGTGTCCAGCTCGCCCGGGAAGCGGCTGAGCCCGTTCTCGAAACCGTGGGTGAGGCTCGCCGAGCAGAAGCCGCCGTTGCGCCCGGACGCGGCCCAGCCGGCCGTGCCCGCCTCGATGACCACAACGTCGAGGGCGGGGTCGCGTTCCTTGGCGATCAGCGCGGTCCACAGGCCGCTGTAGCCGGCGCCGACCACCGCGAGATCCGCGGTGGTCACGCCGTCGAGGGGTGCGGCGGGGGCCGGAGCCCCGGGTTGGGTCAGCCAGTACGGCTCAGGTATGGCGTCCTGGAGAGCGGACAGCACGAGTTGTCAATCCCGCTTACCCTGCCGCGAGCGGATGCTCGTGACCACCGCGATCAGCACGCCGGTCGCGAAGATCAGGGTGCCCATGACGTTCACCTGGGGCGGCAGGCCGACCCGGGTGGCGCCCCAGATCCACAGCGGGAAGGTCACCGTGGTGCCGGCCGTGAAGTTGCTGACGACGAAGTCGTCGATGGAGAGGGCGAAGGCGAGCATCAGGCCGGAGAAGACCGCCGGCAGGATGATCGGGAAGGTGATCCGCCAGAACGTGGTCCACGGCGCGGCGCCCAGGTCGGCGGCGGCCTCCTCGATGGACCGGTCCAGGGTCAGCACCCGGGCCCGGACCACAGTAGCGACGAACGAGATCGAGAACATGATGTGCGCGATCGTGATGGTCACCGGGCCCAGGCCGGCGCCGGTCGAGACGAACAGGGTGAGCAGCGAGGCACCCATGATCAGCTCGGGCGACGACATGGTGGCGAACATGATCAGGTTCATCGAGCCGGAGCCGCGGAAGCGGTAGCGGCCCAGCGCGTACCCGATGCCGGTGCCCAGCGCGGTCGACACCACGCTGGAGACCAGCGCGATCAGCAGCGAGTAGACCAGGGCCTTGGTCAGTTCCTCGAGCGCGAAGACCTGGCCGTACCACTTCAGCGTGAAGCCCTCCCAGGTCTGGTTGAAGCGACCCGGAGTGTCGTTGAACCCGAACAGGATCATCACGAAGATGGGCAGCGCCAGCCACGCGATGACCAGCCAGGTGTACACGTACAGCACGGTCGCGCCGCCGAACCGCCGCCGCGGCCGGAGCGCTGGTGCCGGCGCCGTCGTGGCCGGCGCTTCCAGGGTCGTGGTCATCGCGCCGCCACCTTCATGACGTCCTCGGTGCCCAGCGCCCGGGCGTACGTGAAGACGCCGATCAGCAGCACCGCCATCAGCACGAACGACAGCGCCGAGGCCGTCGGGTAGTTGGAGTTGGCCAGGTACTGCGCCTGGATCACCTGGCCGATCATGGTGGTCTCCGAGCTGCCCAGCACCGCCGAGTTCACGTAGTCGGAACTGACCGGCACGAACGTCATCAGCACGCCGGCGAAAACACCGGGCAGGGCGAGCGGGAAGATCACCTTGCGGAACGCGGTGGCCGGGTTGGCGTACAGGTCCCGGGCGGCCTCGACCACGCGCGGGTCGATCCGTTCCAGGGCGACGTACACCGGCAGCACCATGAACGGCAGGAAGTTGTAGACCAGGCCACCGATCACCGCGTACGGCGTTCCGAGAATGTGGTAGTTCTCCGAGATCAGGCCGATCTGCTTGAGCGGCTGCAGGAGCGGGCCCTCGTCGGTGAGGATCTGCCGCCACGAGATGGTGCGCAGCACGAAGGACACGAAGAACGGCAACAAGAGCAGGAAGAGGTACGTGGATTTGCGCCGGCCGCCGTAGAAGGCGATCCAGTACGCGACCGGGAAGGCCAGCGCGATCAGGATCAGCGTGGCGATGGCGCCGTACATCAGCGACCGCAGCAGCTGTTCCTGGTAGTCGCCGATCGCCTCGACGTAGGTCTGCCAGCGCCCGGTGAACACGTACCCGTTGATGATGTCGCCCTCCTGCAGGGAGAGCGACAACATCGTGACCATCGGGACGGCAAAGAACAGCAGCAGCCACAACCCGCCCGGAAAGATCAGCAGGTAGGGCGCCAGCTGGCGTTTCACCCGGTTCATGTCAACCCAGCACGATCGGTTCGAAGGTCCGCTGGAACGACTGCTGCTCGTTGGCGGCCTCGAACGTGACGTAGTAGTGCAGCTTCGAGTACTCGTTCTGGGACGGGAACACCAGCGGGCTGTTCGCGATCTCCTCGAGCCCCTCGCGGTCCTCGCCGGAGAGCTTGGCGGCGTCCTTCATCATCTGGTCCTTCGCGGCCGGCACCGGGCACACGTAGTTGATGTACGAGGCCAGCGTGGCCGAGACGTCGACCTGGTAGAAGAAGTCGATCAGCTCGATCGCGTCCACCGGGTTCTTCGCGGTGACCGGGATCGTCATGTTGTCGGTCCAGATGGTGCCGCCCTCCTCCGGGATCACGAATTCGAAGTTCGTGCCGTCGGAGACGTTCTTCTGGAAGATGTCGCCGGACCACGCCTGGGTGATCCAGACCTCGCCCTTGCCGAGCGCGTCGACGTAGCTCTGGTCGTAGTAGTTGCGGACGATGCCCGCGTCCTTCTGGTCCTTGAGGTGCTTGGCCGCCTTCTCCCAGTCCTCGGCGGTCGACTCGCCCGGCTTGATGCCCAGCGCCAGCAGGCCGAAGTTGGCCAGTTCCTGGGTGTCGGCGAACATGCCGACCCGGCCCTTGAACGCCGGGTCCCACAGGTCGGCCAGCTTGGTGATGGCGCGGCCGGTCTTGCTGCGGTCGTAGGCGATGCCGGTCATCCCGGAGGCCCACGGCACGCTGTAGACGTTGCCCGGGTCGAAGGCTTCTTTCTTGTACGCCTCGCCGGCGTTCTTCGCGTAGTTCGGCAGCTTCGCGTGGTCCAGCGGCGCCAGGAAGCCCGAGTCGCGGAACTGGGTGAACTGGATGCTGTTGGTGATGACCATCAGGTCGTAGCCGATGGACTGGCCCGCGGACAGCTGCGGCTGCACCTTGGCGAACCAGGGCCCCATCTCCTGGATGACCTCCTGGTAGTTCACCGTGGTCTTGGTCGCCGCGGTGAACTTCTTGAGCTCGGGATGCTCCGGATCCATGTACAGCGGCCAGTTGGCGAAGTCGATCTTGCCGTTCTTGGTCTTGCCGGCCCAGAACTTGGCGACCGCGTCCGGCGCCGCGCTCTGGCCCGGCGCACCCTTGCCCTCCACCCCGCAGGCGGCCAGGGCCATGCCGAGGGCGGAGAGACCGGAGAGCCGCAGCGCGTCCCGCCGGCCGAGCCGGCGCTGGGTGAGGCCACGAACCATGGAGGGATCGGTGAAGTTCGAGGCAGACATGTCAGACTCCGATCATGTACGAGTGCTGGGGGGCCCACGTGAGATAGACACGGTCGCCGCGACCGGCCAGATCATCGGCGTTCGATGCGTTTTGATCGAAAACAGTAAAGTCTGCACCGGCCGCGGTGGCTACGGTGTAATTGGTCGAAGTGCCGTGATACACAACCTCGTTGACGGTGCCGGAAAGTACGCTTCCCCCCGTGGCGCTCGCCGGCAGCACTCCCCGGTGCAGGTCGATCTTCTCCGGCCGCACCGACACCTCGATCTTGTCGCCGGGCCGCACCGCGCTGCCCACCGGCACCACGACCCGGTCCTCGGTCGAATAGCTGAGCAGCGCCAGGCCGCTGTCGGTGCGCTCCACGTTGCCGTCGACGATGTTCGACGTACCGATGAAGCCCGCCACGAAGCGGCTGGCCGGCCGCTCGTAGATCTCCCGCGGCGTACCCAGCTGCTCGATCACCCCGAGGTTCATCACCGCGATCCGGTCGGACATGGTCAGCGCCTCGCCCTGGTCGTGGGTGACGTAGACGAAGGTGATGCCGACGTCGCGCTGGATGCGCTTGAGCTCGACCTGCATCTGCTGGCGCAGCTTGAGGTCGAGGGCGCCGAGCGGCTCGTCGAGCAGCAGCGCGCGGGGCCGGTTGACCAGCGCGCGGGCCAGCGCGACCCGCTGCTGCTGGCCGCCGGACATCTCCCGGGGCACCCGCTTCTCCATGCCGGTCAGCGAGACGATCTCGAGAATCTCGCCGACCCGGCGGCGGATCTCGTCCTTGCCGACCCTCTTGCGCTCCAGCCCGAAGGACACGTTCTGAAGCACGTTCAAGTGCGGGAAGAGCGCGTACGACTGGAAGACCATGTTCACGTCGCGCTTGTTGGGCGCGACCCCCGTGACGTCCTTGCCGTCCAGGAAGACCTTGCCGGCGCTCGGCTCCTCAAAGCCGGCGATCATCCGCATCGTGGTGGTCTTGCCGCAGCCGGACGGGCCGAGCAGCGAGAAGAACTCGCCCTGCCCGATCGCCAGTTCCAGCTGCTTGACGGCGGGCACCGACTCACCGTGCGACAGGTAGTTCTTGTGGACACCGGCTAACCGGATGGCCGGCTGGCCGTCGGGTGGGGTGGTCATATTTTGTGTCCTCGGGGGGATGGACCGTAAGAGGCGGTCGGTGGGTCAGCCCAGGTAACTCATCACGTGCTTGATCCGGGTGTACTCCTCGAACCCGTACATCGAAAGGTCCTTGCCGTAGCCGGAGTGACCGTAGCCGCCGTGTGGCATCTCCGACACGAAGGGTAGATGTGTATTGATCCATACGGCCCCGAAGTCGAGCCGCCGCGACACGCGCATGGCACGCCCGTGATTCTGCGTCCACACGCTGGCGCTGAGCCCGAACCGGACGTCGTTGGCCCAGCGGACCGCGTTGTCCTCGTCGTCGAACAGCTGGACCGTGATGACCGGGCCGAAGATCTCGTCCTGGATCATCTCGTCGCGCTGCTCGAGCCCGGCCACCACGGTCGGCTCGAGGAAGTAGCCGCGGTCGCCGACCTGCTTGCCGCCGGCGACGATCCGGGCGTGGTCCGGCGCGCGGTCGAGGAAGCCGCGCACCCGGGCCAGCTGGCCGGCGTTGTTGACCGGCCCGAAGAACGCGCCGGTGTCGGACGGCGGTCCCACCCGGGTGGCCGCCGCGGCCTCGGCCAGCGCGTCGGTGAAGTCGGCCGCGACCCGCCCGTGTACGAGCACCCGGGTCGCCGCGGTGCAGTCCTGGCCGGCGTTGAAGTAGCCGGCTCCGGCGATCGCCCCGGCGACCGCCGCCACGTCCACGTCATCGAAGACGATCACCGGAGCCTTGCCACCCAGCTCGAGGTGGGCCCGTTTGAGGTCGGTCGCCGCCGCCACGGCGACCTCCATGCCGGCCCGGGTCGAGCCGGTGATCGAGACGAGCTGCGGCGCCGGGTGGGCCACCACGGCCCGGCCGGTGTCGCGGTCGCCGCAGACCACGTTGAGCACGCCGGGCGGCAGGAACTCGGCGGCGATCTCGGCGAGCAGCAGCGTGCTCACCGGGGTGGTGTCGCTCGGCTTGAGGACGACCGAGTTGCCGGCCGCGATGGCCGGTGCGAACTTCCACACCGCCATCACCATCGGGTAGTTCCACGGTGTGACCTGCGCGCACACGCCGATCGGCTCGCGCCGCACGTACGACGTGTGATCGCGCATGTACTCCCCGGCGGATTTGCCCTCCAGCATCCGGGCCGCGCCGGCAAAGAAGCGCAGCTCGTCGAGGAGCGGCCCGATCTCCTCCTGCCGGGTGGCGGCGACCGGCTTGCCGGTGTTGCGGCACTCGGCGTCGACCAGTTCGTCCGCCCGGGCCTCGACCGCGTCGGCGATCCGCAGCAGCGCGCGCTGCCGCTCGGCCGGGGTCGCGTCGCGCCAGGCCTCGAAGCCCGCCTCGGCCGCGGCCATCGCGGTGTCCACGTCGCGCGGCGCGGAGACCGGCGCGAGCGCGTACGCCTCGCCCGTGCACGGGTCGAGGACCTCCGAGGTCATCCCGTCCGCGGTGCCGGCGTACGACCCGCCGACGAAGTTCCGCAGCTCGGGCAGCGCGTTGCTCACTGGTTGACCTCCCGGTTGGGCGCTTGTGACAGCCCCCACAGAACGACCTGAGGGACCTTGTCACACGCGAAGGACCTTAGACAAGGGAATCCGAAGCATTTTCCACAACTGAAACGGAATCAGGTGTTGACCACCCCCACGGCCACGCAATCCGGGGTTAGCCCGCGTAATACCTGTCGGCCACGTCCAGGGCCCCGTCGATGATCTCCAGGCCGGTCCGCACCTCGTCGGCGGTGACCGTGCAGGGCGGCACCACGTGCACCCGGTTGAAGTGGATGAACGGCCACAGGCCCCGCTGCTTGCAGGCCGCCGCCACCTCGTTCATCGGTCCCGCGGCGGCGCCGGCGGCGTTGTACGGCACCAGCGGTTCCCGGGTCGCGCGGTCGCGGACCAGTTCGATCGCCCAGAACACGCCGAGACCGCGGACGTCGCCCACGCTCGGGTGCTTCGCGGCCAGCGCGGCCAGGCCCGGGGCGATCACGTCGTCGCCGATCGCCCGGGCGTGCTCGACGATCCCCTCCTCCTTGAAGATCTCGATGGAGGCGACCGCGGACGCGCACGCGAGCGGGTGTCCCGAGTAGGTGAGGCCGCCCGGGAACGGCCGCTCCCGGAACGTCTCGGCGATCTCGTCCGCGATGACCACGCCGCCCAGCGGCAGGTATCCGGAGTTGACCCCCTTGGCGAACGTGATCAGGTCGGGCGTCACGTTCCACCGGTCCACCGCGAACCACTCGCCGCACCGGCCGAAGCCCGCCATCACCTCGTCGGCGATGAACACGATGCCGAACTCGTCGCAGATCCCGCGGACCCCGGCCAGGTAGCCGGGCGGCGGCACCAGGATGCCGTTGGTGCCGACCACGGTCTCCAGCAGCACGGCTGCGATCGTGCCGGCGCCCTCGAAGACGATGGTGTCGCGCAGGTGCCGCAGCGCGCGCTCGGTCTCCTGCTCGGGGGTCTCGGCATAGAAGGGAGACCGGTACGGGTACGGGCCCCAGAAGTGCACGACGCCGATCGCGGCCGGCTCGTTGGGCCAGCGCCGCGGGTCGCCGGTGGCGGTGATCGCGGTGCTGGTCGAGCCGTGGTAGCTGCGGTAGGTGGCGAGCACCTTGTGCCGGCCGGTGTGCCCGCGGGCCAGCCGGATCGCGTTCTCGTTGGCCTCGGCGCCGCCGTTGGTGAAGAACACCTTGTTGAGCGGGGCCGGTGCGAGCTCGGCGATCAGCCGGGCCGCCTCGCCGCGCTTGTCGTTGGCGAATGCCGGCTGGATGGTGCACAGCTTGGCGGCCTGCTCCTGGATCGCCGCGACCAGCCGCGGGTGCTGGTGGCCGATGTTGACGTTCACCAGTTGGGAGGCGAAATCCAGGTAGCGGTTGCCGTCGTAGTCCCAGAAGTAGGACCCCTCGGCGCCGGCCACCGGCATCGGGTTGATCAGCCCCTGGGCCGACCAGGAGTGGAAGACGTGCGCGCGGTCGTCCGCGCGGACCTGCTCGCCGGTCACGGTCACCTCGTCTGGGGGAAGCCGAGGTCGACCGAGGACGTGCCCGGATCCGGCCAGCGCGAGGTCACGACCTTGGTGCGGGTGAAGAAGTGGACGCCGTCCGGGCCGTACATGTGGGTGTCGCCGAACAGCGACGCCTTCCAGCCGCCGAACGAGTAGTAGGCGACCGGGACCGGGATCGGCACGTTCACACCGACCATGCCGGCGTTCACGTCGAACTGGAACTGCCGGGCCGCGCCGCCGTCCCGGGTGAAGATCGCGGTGCCGTTGCCGTACTCGTTGTCGTTGATCAGTTCGAGGGCCTCGGCGTACGTCTGCACGCGGACCACGCAGAGCACCGGACCGAAGATTTCGTCGGCGTAGACGTCCATGTCCGGGGTGACGTTGTCGAGCAGCGTGACGCCCAGGAAGAAGCCGTCGGCGGGCAGGTCGGCCACCCGGCCGTCGGCCACCACGGTCGCGCCGGCGGTGGCGCCGCGGGACACGTACCCGGCCACCTTGTCGCGGTGCGCGGCGCTGATCAGCGGGCCCATCTGCGACTCGGGGTCGGTGCCGGCGCCGATCCGCAGCTTGGGCAGCCGGGCCGCGATCGCGTCCACCAGCGGGTCGGCCACGTCACCGACGGCCACCACGACCGAGACGGCCATGCAGCGCTCACCGGCCGAGCCGTACGCGGCGCTGACCGCGGCGTCGGCGGCCGCGTCCAGTTCGGCGTCCGGCAGCACCACCATGTGGTTCTTGGCGCCGCCGAGCGCCTGGACCCGCTTGCCGTGCGCGGTACCGGTCTCGTAGATGTACTTGGCGATCGGAGTCGAGCCGACGAAACTGACCGCCGCGATGTCGGGGTGGGCGAGAATCGCGTCGACCGCTTCCTTGTCGCCGTGCACGACGGTGAAGACACCGTCGGGCAGGCCGGCGTCGCGCCACAGCCGGGCCAGGAACAGCGCCGACGACGGGTCCTTCTCGCTGGGCTTGAGCACGAACGCGTTGCCGGCCGCGATCGCCGTGGTGCACATCCACAGCGGCACCATGGCCGGGAAGTTGAACGGGGTGATGCCGGCGACCACGCCGAGCGGCTGGCGGATCGAGTAGACGTCCACGCCGGTGGCGGCCTGCTCCGAGTACGCGCCCTTCATCAGGTGCGGGATGCCGGTGGCGAACTCCGCGTTTTCCAGGCCGCGGGCCACCTCGCCGGCCGCGTCGGACAGCACCTTGCCGTGCTCGCTGGTGATCACCTCGGCCAGCTCGCCGGCCCGCTCGGCGAGCAGCTCGCGGAACTTGAACAGGACCGCGGCCCGCCGGGACAGCGACGCCGACCGCCAGGCCTGGCCGGCCTCCTTCGCAACCGCGACCGCGGCGGCCACCTCCGCGGCCGAGGCCAGGTCAACCTCGCCGGACTGCTCGCCGCTCGCGGGGTTGTAGACGGGACCCACCCGGCCCGAGGTGCCTGCGGTCTCGGCGCCGCCGATCCAGTGCGCGATTCGATTCATGCCCCGGACGTTACGTAACACCTCTGGACCGAACAATGCTTCGAACGTACTGTCACAAAGTGTTTTCCGCGATACGTGATCTCCTGCGCGAACCCACCGCCCGCGGCCTGGCCGAGGCCGTCGGCCGTGCCGTCGGCGAGGGCGTGCTGGCGCCCGGTGCCAAGCTGCCGCCGGTGCGCATGGTGGCCGCCGAGCTGCAGATTTCACCGACCACGGTCAGCGCAGCCTGGCAGTTGCTGCGCCGCTCCGGCACCATCCAGACCGACGGACGTCGCGGCACGGTCGTCGCGCAGTCCCGCACGGGTGGACCGGGCCGCTACCGGGCGGCCCTGCGCGCCCGCTCCGGCTTCACGCTCGACCTGTCCACCGGCGTACCGGATCCGTTGCTTCTGCCGGTTCTGCCAGCGCTCGGCGGGCTATCCCCCGCCCCGTCGAGCTATCTGGACGAGCCGGTCCTGCCCGAGTTGGCCGCACTGCTGCGGGACAGCTGGCCGTTCCCGCCGGACCGGCTGGCCGTGTTCGACGGTGCGATGGACGCCCTCGACCAGATCGCGTCCTCGCTGCTGCGCCTCGGCGACCGCGCGGTGGTGGAAAATCCGTGCTTCCCGCCGCTGCTCGACCTGCTCGACGCGCTCGGCGTGACCGCGGTGGCGGCCGACACCGACGACGAGGGCATGCTGCCGGCGTCGCTCGCCAACGCTCTTGCCGAGCGACCCGCCGCCGTCTTCCTCCAGCCCAGGGCCCTCAATCCCACCGGCGCGTCGTGGTCCGGCTCCCGGGCGCGCTCACTCGCCGCGGTGCTCGAGCACACCCCGCAGGTGTACGCCGTGGAGGACGATTCGGCGGGCGACGTGGCGTCCAGCCCGCTGCACTCGCTCGGGTCGCACCTGCCCCGGCAGACGGTGCACGTGCGCAGCTTCTCGAAATCCCACGGTCCCGACCTGCGCCTGGCCGCGGTGGGCGGCCCGGCGACCGTGCTCGACCCGATCCTGGAGCGGCGCCTGCTCGGCCAGGGCTGGACCAGCCGCCTGCTGCAACACCTGCTGCTGGCCCTGCTCACCGACCCGGTGTCGATCGCCGCGGTCCGGCACGCCCGCGCCGAGTACACCCGCCGGCGCCAGCTGGTGGTCACCACGCTGGGCGCGGCGGGCGTGCTGCTGCCACCCGGCGACGGCCTGAACATCTGGCTGCCGGTCGCCGACGAACAGTCCGCCCTGATCACCCTGGCCAGCTCCGGCATCGCGGCCGCGGCCGGCGCATCGTTCACCCCCGGCCGCGGCGCCCCGCACCTGCGCGTCACGGTAGGCCTGATCACCGACGCCCACACCGCGGTCGCGCTGCGCCTGGCCGAGGCCGCGCAGGCTCCCGCCCTGTCCGTGCCACGTTGACGCATATCAACTAGTCGTGCGACGCTAGTCGCGTGACTTTCGATATCCCGCTCCCCTGGACCGCTGCCGAATACCTGAAGCTGGGCGAGACCGCCGGCCGCGTCGAACTGCTGGCCGGCTCGCTGTGGTTCGGCCCGCGCCCCGGCGACATCCACCAGGACATCACCTGCAACCTGCTGGGCACGTTGCGCGCACCGGCCCGGGCGGCCGGCTTCCGCGCGCTCCGCGGCGCCAAACTCCGCCTCGGCCCCGAGTGCGTCGCGCTGCCCGACCTGGTGGCGGGCCGCTGCGACCGCCGCGCCGAGTCGGTCGCCCCCGACGAGGTCATCCTCGTCGGCGAGGTGGCGTCACCGGAGACCGCGATGGTCGACCGATGCCTGAAACGCGACCTGTACGCCGACGCCGGCATCGCCTGGTACCTGCTGATCGAGCCGTCGCTGCCGGACCACACCGCGATCACCGTCCGCCTGCTACGCCTGGCCGGCGACCACTACGTGAAGGACAAGGTCGCCGAACTGGGCGAGGTCCTGAAAACCGACGGCCCGTTCCCCTTCCAACTGCACGCGGAAGACCTCCTCGACTTCTAGAGACAGGAGTTCCTCATGTCAACTAGTCGTTGGACAATGGTGTCATGACCCCGGCATGCAAGACTCTGGCCATGAGCAAGGCGTCCCTGGATCGCCCCGGCCCGTGGACCGAGGCGGAATATCTCGCGCTGGATCGGGCCTCCGACCGCATCGAGTTGATCGACGGGAGACTCCAGGTGAGCCCGGGACCCACGTGGGAGCATCAAGAGATCTCCTTTCGCCTCCATACCGCCATCCAGGAGGCCGCGTCGGCGACCAAGCTTCGCGTCGCCGAAGGCGTCAACGTGCGGCTGGCAACCGACCGCCTGGTCATTCCCGACCTGGTCGTGGCCGACCTCGACCGGCGGCGCGTCGGCCTGGTCACCGATGCCGCCGAGGTGATCCTGGTAGCCGAGAGCACGTCGCCCAGCAATGCCGACACCGACCGCACCCGGAAGATGCGGCTCTACGAGGTCGCCCGAATCCCCTGGTACCTCCTCGTCGAGCCGGACATGACCGACTACGAGTCGATTCGCCTGCGACTGTTCCAACTGCAGGGCAGCGAGTACACACCGCATGCCATAGCAGAGCACGGCGAAATCCTCACCGCGAACGTACCGTTCCCGCTCGCCATCGCGACCACTGACCTGATCCGGCCCTGACCCCCTGACGGATCGCCGGCACCCGGGCGAATCGTCATCTCCGAGTTGAAGCCGTCGCCGCCGACCTGGGCCGCCACCACCGCCGTCACGTCCTCGATCGCGGTTCGGACGGGGGCCGGGAGGTCGATCGCATCGCGTTTTCCTCCGGTTGAGTAGGAAATTGCTCGACTACCGAAACGCCAGCAGCCATCATCGTCGCGGGGTCCGGTGCTGTCGAAGCCCGGGCGTGTCGCAGAGTGTGCAATACTTCCGGCACCGCGGACGAAAGTTTCAGAGCGACCCCCGCGGAGGGCGAGGAGAGTCGGATGGCCGTGGGCGGACGACGGGTGACGATCGCGACCATCGCGGAAGCGGCCGGGGTGTCGGTACCCACGGTGTCCCGAGTGCTCAACGGTCGTACTGATGTGTCGCCGGAGACGCGCGACCGGATCGAGCACCTCCTCCGGGAGCACGATTATCGCCCCCGTAACTCTCGCCAGCCGTTGCGCGCCGGCCTCATCGACCTCGTCTTCCACGATCTGGACAGCCCGTGGGCGGTCGAATTGATCCGTGGTGTGGAGGAAGTGACCCATGCCGCGGGGGTCGGCACGGTCATCTCGGCGGTGCACCGGCGGACCGCGTCGACCCGGCAGTGGCTGCAGAATCTCCGGGCCCGCCAGTCCGACGGCGTGATCCTGGTGATCTCGGACGGGGCCGGTCCGGTCAGCACCGAGCTGCACCGGCTCAACGTACCGATGGTCATCATCGACCCGGCCGGCGGGACCGCGGCGGACGTGCCGACCATCGGCGCCACCAACTGGTCCGGTGGCCGCAGCGCCACCGAGCACCTGATCGCCAAGGGGCACCGGCGGATCGGGCTGGTCGAAGGGCCCAAAAACCTGCTGTGCAGCCGGGCCCGCCTGGACGGTTACCGGGCCGCGCTGGAGGAGGCAGGCCTGCGGGTCGACAAGCGCCTCATCGAGCCGGGCGACTTCCGGCACGAGGGTGGCTTCACCGCGGCCGAGCGCCTCCTCGACCGGGACGACCCGCCGACCGCGATCTTCGCCTCCAGCGACCAGATGGCGCTGGGCGTCTACGAGGCGGCCCGCCGGCGCGGACTGCGGGTGCCGGACGACCTGAGCGTGGTCGGCTTCGACGACCTGCCGGAGGCGCGCTGGTCGTCGCCGCCGCTGACCACCGTGCGCCAGCCGCTCGCCGACATGGGCGGGCTCGCCGCGCGCACCGTCCTGCGGATGTCACGCGGCGAACCCATCGAAACCCCCCGGGTCGAACTGGCCACGGAACTCGTGGTCCGGGAGAGCACTGCCCTACTTGCCGAAGCCCGCCGTCAGACCACTCAGTAGCTGCCGGCGCCCGATCGCGTACATCAAAATGATGGGGATGGTAGTGAGGGTGACCGACGCCGCGATGGCGGGCACGTTGACGCCGAACTGACCCTGGAACGTCCAGAGCGCGAGCGGCATGGTGCGCTGGTCGGGACTCTGGGTGAGCACCAGGGGCAGCAGGAAGCCGTTCCAGATGCCCAGCGCGTTGTAGATCGTCACGGTGACCAGCGCCGGGCGGGTGAGCGGGAACGCGAGCCGCCACAGCGTGCCCCACTCGGTGGCGCCGTCCATCCGCATCGACTCGAACAGCTCCCGCGGCACGTCCCGGATGAAGTTGGACAGCACCAGGACGGACAGCGGGATGGCGAACGCGATGGACGGCAGGATGATCGCCAACAGCGTGTCGTACATCTTCAACCGGATGATGATCAGATAGACCGGGATGATCACCGCCTGCAGCGGGATCGCGAGGCCCATCAGGAACAGCGTGTTCATCGACCGGAGCCAGCGGCTGCCGACACCGCGGACGATCGCGTACGCCGCCATGAACGAGATCACGACGGCCGGTATCACCGCGCCGATCGAGACGATCACGCTGTTCATGAAGTACCGGACGATGTCGTTCTCGATGACCAGCTTGTAGTTGTCGAATGTCGGTTCGCTCGGCGGGGCGAACGTGTTGGTGGTGAAGTAGTTCGCCTGGGTCTTGAAACTGGTGATGACGATCCAGTAGATCGGGATCATCACGATCAGCAGCCAGATCCAGCCGAGGCTGCCGCCGATCCAGTTCAGCCGGAGGATCCGGCCGACCGGGGTGATGCGCCGTGGCGCGGTGTGGGGGATCGTCGCCACGTCACATACCTTCCAACTGGCTCTCGTTGCCCTTGCCGCCGAGCCGGCGCAGCAGTTGGGCGAGGATCAGGCCGAGGACCACGATGATCACGGCGATCGCCGAGGCCGGGCCCATCAGGTTGGCCTGGAAGCCGGTCTGATACATCTCCAGGGCCAGGGCCCGGGTGGAGTCGCCGGGGCCGCCGGCGGTGAGCACGTAGATCAGGTCGAAGAACGTCAGCGAACCGACGACCATCAGCGTCGAGGACGTGATGATCGTGTACTTCAGCTGCGGAAACGTGATGCTGAAGAACTGGCGCACCCGGCCGGCACCGTCGATCTGCGCCGCCTCGTACAGCGAATGCGGAATTTGCCGTACCGCGCCCTGGTAGATCAGCGAATGGAACGGGATGAACTGCCAGGACACCACGAAGACCAGCACGCCCATGGCCAGCGTCGAGTCACCGAGCCAGTCCTGGTTGAGCCATTCGATCCCGAAGCCGGAGCCGATGCCGAAGTTCGGGTCGAGCAGGGCCTTGTAGGTGATCGAGATGGCGGTCGCGGACAGCAGCAGCGGCACGAAGTAGAGCACGGCCAGCAGCGATCGGTACCGCTTGTGCGCCGCGATGAACACCCCGATCAGGATGGAGATCGGGGTCTGCACCAGCCAGGACAGGATCATGATCTCGAACGTGACCCAGATGGCGTGCGGCAGGCCGGGGTCGGCGAGCAGGGCCTTCCAGCTGGTCAGCCCGGTGGGCTGGATGGTGCCGATGCCGTTCCAGGTGGTGAAGCTGAGGGCGAGGACGCCGAGCAGCGGGATGACCCCGAACGCGATGAACATGATCAGCGCGGGCAGGGCCATCCAGAGTACGGGCCCGCTCCGCCCGCCGCTCGCAGTCTTGGTCTCCTGCGCGCGTACGGCGGGCGGAGCGATCGTCGTCATTTACCGATGACCCCGTTCATGGCGTCGACCCACTGCTGCGGGGTGACCTGCAGCTGGAACAGCTTGGCGATGTTGTCCAGCAGGGTCTCGGCCGCGGTCGGGCTGAGCGCCTGGTCCCAGGACTGGGCGAAGACCTTGGCGTTGGCCGCGATCGTCGACATGTCCTTCTGGAACTGCGCGTCCTCGCCGGTGAACAGCGACTCGCTGCCCTTGAGGACCGGGACGCCGCCGGACTTGACCCAGCCGGCCTTCTCCTCCTCGTCCACCATGGTGGTGGAGAGGAACTTCTTGGCCGTCTCCTTCGCCTCGGCGGTCGCCTTCGACGAGATCGACACGTACTGGCCGGGGTTGCCGACGGTGCTGCTCGGGTCGCCCTTGCCGCCCTCGACCGGCGGGAAGTTCATCCAGCCGAGCCCGCCGGACTTGACGAAGTCGCCGCCGTCGGCCTTCTGGATGCCGTACGACCACGCGCCGTGCACCATCATCGCGGCCTTGCCGGTGTAGAGCAGCGCCTGGTCGGCGTTCGAGTCGGCGGTGGTCGACGAGAAGCCCTTCTGGAAGCCGTTCGCCTTCACCAGGTCCTGGATCTTGGTGAGCATGTCCAGCACGGCCGGGTTGGACCAGGCGTTGGCCTCGCCCGCGAAGACGGCGTCGAAGACCTCGGGGCCGGCGGTGCGGTCGAGCAGGAACTCGAGCCACATCATGTTCGTCCAGCGGGACTGGCCACCGAGCGAGAACGGCGCGATCTTGGCGGCGTTGAACTTCGGCACCAGCGCCATGATCTCGCCCCACGACTTCGGGGGCTGCACGCCGACCTTCTCGAAGACCTTCTTGTTGTAGTACAGGACGATCGGCTGCACGGTCTCGATCGGCATCGCGTAGATCTTGCCGTTGACCGTGGCGGCTCCGAACGACGACGGCAGGATCTTGTCCTTGACCGCGGCGTTCTGGGCGAACCAGTCGGTGAGGTCCTCGACCTGGTTGGAACCCACGTACTCCTTGAGGCCGCCGCCGCCCCAGCCCCAGATCAGCGTGGGACCCTCACCGGCGCCGAGCGACGTCTTGATCTTCTGCTTGTACGCGTCGTTCTGGAAGAACGTGGGCGTGATCTTGGTGCTCGGGTTGGCGGCGTTGAAGCGGTCGACCGCGGCCTTGCGGATCGGCTCGCCCGGCTCGCCGCTCAGCGACCAGTAGGTGGCCGCGCCGCCGGCGGCCGCGCCGCCGTTGTCGGTCTTCTCGCTGGGACCCGAACTACCACAGGCCGCGAGAGCCGCGGCGCTCGCGGTTCCCGCGGCCAGGCCCAAAAAGTTTCGCCGGGAGATATTTCTATTGATCACGTTGATCTCCGTACTCGGACGCCACGGGCGGGCCGCGGCGAGTGGATCGTCGTGGGGCTGGTAGCCACCGTCACAAAGACTGCAACTTTCGAACGGTGACCGCAAGTTAACGTGAGGTTTCGTTAACGTAGGGTTTCGGCTTGATCATGTCAAGGGTCTTGCTCTGGTCGCGCTCCCAAGGCAAGAGTAGACGCCGGCGCGCCCGCCCGCGGGCGACCCTCGTGAGGTACTTGGAGCGCGCTGTGCAATGACTGAAAGTTTCGTAACTTCCGGAGGAGCTGCGCCGTGACCGCAGAGCAGGCGAACCAGCCATGGCAGGACCCGGCGCTACCCGTCGCAGAACGAGTGGAGTTGTTGCTGGCCGAAATGACCAGCGAGGAGAAGCTAGCCCAACTCGGCAGCCGGTGGGTCGGCAACGACATGAAGGATGCCGAAGTTGAAACCTCACCGGCCGACCCGGAAGAGGCGTTGAACGTCGCGCCGATGCAGGACGTCTTCGCCGCCTCCGGGACCGTTCCGCTCGCCGAGGCGAGCCGCAACGGCCTCGGCCACCTCACCCGGGTGTATGGAAGCACCCCGGTCACCGCCGCTGAGGGCGCCGCCGAAGTGATCCGCCAGCAGCGCGTCGTGCTGGCCAACTCCCGACTTGGCATACCTGCCATCGTGCACGAGGAGTGCCTTACCGGCTTCACTTCCTTCGGAGCTACCGTCTATCCGGCGGCGATTGCCTGGGGCGCCACCTTCGATCCGGAACTTGTCGAGCGGATGGCCGCCGCGATCGGCCGGGACATGGCGGCCCTCGGCATCCACCAGGGTCTGTCCCCGGTGCTCGACGTGGTCCGCGACTACCGCTGGGGCCGGGTCGAGGAGACCATCGGCGAGGACCCGTACCTGGTCGCCCTGCTCGGCGCCGGCTACGTGCGCGGCCTGCAGAGCGCCGGCGTGCTGGCCACCCTCAAGCACTTCGCCGGGTATTCGGCCTCGCGCGGCGCCCGCAACCACGGCCCGGTGCCGATGGGCCGCCGCGAGCTGCTCGACCTGATCCTGCCGACCTTCGAGACGGCGATCCGGGAGGCCGGCGCCGCTTCGGTGATGAACTCGTACTCGGACGTCGACGGGGTGCCGGCCGGCGCCGACCCGTGGCTGCTCACCGAGGTGCTGCGCGAGCAGTGGGGCTTCACCGGCACGGTGGTCTCCGACTACTGGGCGGTGCCGTTCCTGGCCACCATGCACCGGATCGCGGCCGACACGGTCGACGCCGGCGCGCAGGCGCTGGCCGCCGGCATCGACGTCGAGCTGCCGGACACGCTCGGTTACGGCCCCGGCCTCATCGGCCGCGTCCCCGGGGAGATCGTCGACCGGGCCGCCCGCCGGGCGCTCACCCACAAGGCCGAGCTGGGCCTGCTCGACGCCGGCTGGACCCCGGAGGCGTCGGTGGCCGCCGCCGAGGGCGTCGACCTGGACTCCCCCGCGAACCGGGCACTGGCCCGCGAGATGGCCGAGAAGTCGATCGTGCTGCTCGACCCGGGCCGCGCGCTGCCGCTGGACCCGGCGCTGCGCAAGGTCGCGGTGGTCGGCCCGGTCGCGGCCAACCCGCGGACGTTCATGGGCTGTTACGCGTTCCCCAACCACGTGCTCCCCCGCTATCCGGAGGCCGGCCTCGGCATCGACGTGCCGACCGCGGTGGACGCGCTGCGCGCCGAACTCCCGGACGCCGAGATCGTGCACGAGGCGGGCTGCGACGTGATCGGCGACGACCGTTCGGGCTTCGCGGCCGCGGTGGCGGCGGCCCGCGGCGCCGACCTGTGCGTGGCGATGGTGGGCGACCTGGCCGGCCTGTTCGGGCACGGCACCTCGGGCGAGGGCTGCGACGCCGAGGACCTGCGCCTGCCCGGCGTGCAGGGCGCCCTGCTGGACGAGCTGCTGGCGGCCGGCACCCCGGTGGTGGTCGTGGTGGTCTCCGGGCGCCCGTACGCGCTCGGCTCGTTCGCGGACCGGGCGGCCGGCCTGGTCCAGGCGTTCATGCCGGGCGAGGAGGGCGGCGCCGCGATCGCCGGCATCCTCAGCGGGCGGGTCCAGCCCAGCGCCAAGCTGCCGGTGCAGGTCCCCCGGCACCCCGGCGGACAGCCTGGCACCTACCTCCAGCCGGTCCTGGGCGCCGAGAACAGCGGTGTCAGCAACCTGGACCCGACGCCGCTGTTCCCGTTCGGCCACGGCAGGGCGTACACCTCTTTTGGGGTTGATGATTTGCGGATCAGCGACCGCAACGTGCCCACCGACGGCGAGTTCAGCGTGACGGTGCGGGTCCGCAACACCGGCGAGCGCGCCGGCGACGAGGTGGTGCAGCTCTACCTGCGGGACGTGGTCGCGCAGGTCACCCGGCCGGTGCGGCAGCTGACCGGGTTCGCCCGGGTGCCGCTGGAGCCGGGCGAGGCCAAGGACGTGCGGTTCCTGGTGCACACCGACCGGACCGCGTTCACCGGCCGCGACTACCGCCGGATCGTGGAACCGGGCGACCTCGAGATCCTCGTCGGTACTTCCGCAACCGACCTGCCATGTTCCGGAACGGTGACCCTCACCGGAGCCGTCCGGGAGACCGGCCGGGACCGTCAGTTGATCACTCCGGTGGAGGTGCAGAAAATCTGAACTGTGCCCGAATGGGCAAGATCATCCTGCCCGTAGGGTCCGGGCCAGCTCGGTCCGGGACCGCACCCCGAGCCGGGCGAACACGTTGCGCAGGTGATGGTCGACCGTGCGCTGGCTCAGGTGCAGCTGCTGGGCCACCTCCCGGTTGGTGGCGCCGTCGGCGACCAGCCCGGCGATCCGCTCCTGCTGGGCGGTCAGCGACGGCCCGCCGGACCGCGGCGCCGCCGGTGGCCGCTCCCCGGCGGCCCGCAGTTCCCGGGCGGTCTGCTCGGCCCACGGGTGGGCGTCCAGCCGGTGGAACGTGTCCACGGCCCGGCGCAGGTGGTCCCGGGCCGCCACGTTGCGGCGCCGCCGGCGCAGGTGCCGGCCGTACAGCAGCTCGGTGTGCGCCCGGGCGAAGTCGGTCTCGTCCGCCCGGTGCCGCCGCAGCGCCTCCGCGAAGTGGTGCTCGGCCGCGGCGTCGTCCGTGCTGCGCAGCGCCCGGCACCGGGACTGGAGGGCAAGCCACGGCGTCTCCCCGGTCCGCGCCGCCCAGCGGTCGAACGCGTCCGCCATCGGGTCGGCCGCACCGGCCTCGACCAGGCACGGGACGCCGGCCCCGTCCATCGGCGGGTCGGCCGCACCGGCCTCGACCAGGTGCGGGACGACGGCCATCCGGATCGGCGCGGACGCCCGGCCCGGCGGCGCGGCCACCACCGCGGCGAGCCGTCCGGCGGCCGCACGCGAGCGACCGGCCACCAGATCGAGGAGGGCGTACGCCCAGTCGCACAGCGCCCGGACATCCCCCTCGGCTTGGGCGCCGGCGGCCCGGATCCGCTCGACCGCGGTGTCGTGGTCGCCGACCAGCGCCGCCAGCAGCGCCAACAGGGCCAGGTGGGTGCCGGCGGCCGACCGGTGGGCGACGGCCGCACCGTCCAGCGCGGCGGCGGTAGCGGCGTCGTAGCGCCCGGCGGCCAGTTCGGCGAACGCGACGGCCTCGAGGGCGGCCGGGACCAGCACGGCGGCACCGGAGTTCTCGGCCAGGGTGGCGGCGCGGGCGGCCAGGCGGGCGCCGCGCTGGTCCTGGCCGATCAGCACGGCGGCCATCGCGGCCGGAATCAGCAGCGCGGGCTCGGCGATCCGGTCGGCGAGGCTCAGGACGTGCCGGAACTGCCGGAAAGCAGCCTCGTCGGCACCGGTCAGAAGGTCGGCCAGCCCGGTTACCTGGTGACCGGCGAGCCGAACCGCCGCGGGCTGGTCCGGGCGCGGCGCGGCCCGGCGGGCCAATGCGACAAATCGCCCGGGATCGCCGGCCCGGAAGCCCGCCTCACCGGCCAGGAGCAGAGCGTCCAGGGCACCGGGAAGGTCGTACGGCATCAGTTCGGCCGCCACGTCGAGCAGGGTGTCGCGGGCGGCGGCCGGGTCCCGGCGCAGCCTCAGTTCGGCGGTCAGGGCCCGGGCGCGGGGGCGGACCTCGGCGTATCCCGGGCTGCGGGCGGCGCGGCGCAACAGCAGGCCGGCGTCCTGGGGGCGGGCGGCTTTCCAGGACGACCGGGCGGCGGCGACCAGGGCGTGGGCGGTTCTGGTGGCGGTGAGGCCGGCGGCCAGGCGTTGGGCGGCGGCAGCGGCGCGCGGGTCGACGCCGCCGGCAGCGGGTCGCGGGTCGACGCCGTTGGTGGCGGCGCGCGAGTTGGTGGCGGCGCGCGAGTTGGCTTCGGCGCGCGAGCTGGCTTCGGCGCGCGGGTCGGCGCCCGCGGCGGCGGCCAGGAGCTCGCGGGCCAGCGTCTCGTCCGGGCGGGCGGCCACGACGGCCCGGTGCATCAGCGCGGGGAGGTGCGGGCGGACCCGGGCGAGGGCTCGGTGGGCTAGGTGGCGGTGGGCGATAGGCGCGCTTTGATAGATGACCGTACGCAGGACAGCCGGCGCAAAACGCACAACGCCCGCGGCCGTGGTGATCAGGCCGGCACGCTCGGCCGCCTCGAAATGCTCGGTGCCGCCGCTCGCCGCCCGGAGCTCGTGCGGGGTGGCATCGGGGTCGGCGGCGGCCAGTAGCAGCAGATCCCGCGTCGGTGCGGGGAGGGCGGCGACCTCGGCACGAAGGCGGCGCAGCAGCTCACTGTGGTCGGGCAGCCCGGTGGGCGGCGGCGCGAAACCCCGCCGTTGCTGCGGGGTGAGCGCACCGGCGAGGTCGACGAGGGCGGCGGGGTTCCCGGCAGCCAGCTCGAGAAGCGCCGTGGCCATGTCTTCGGCGAGGTCGGGGAGGCGGCGGCGCAGCAGTTCCCGCCCGGCCTCGTCATCGAGCGGGAGAAGCCGCCAGACGGGCAGGCCGGCGGTGTCAGCTCGGCCTTTGTCCGCTCGCGCCGTCGTTGCTCGCGCCGTCGTTGCTCGCGCCGTCGCTGCTTGCGCCGTCGCTGCTTGCGCCGTCGTTGCTTGCGCCGTCGTTGCTTGCGCGACGTCCGCTCGCTCCGCCTGTCGTGCTGCTGCTCCTGCTCGCGTCGTGTCCGCTCGGGCGGTACATGTTGATGCCGTACATATTGATTTCGTGCACGTTGATTCCGTACATGTTGACGCTGTGCATGTGGGTTGCTCGCCGGTTTGTGCCGATGCCAGCAGCGCCGCTCGGACTCCATCGAGCCGATGCGCCACCAGCTTGAGCAACTGCCAGGTCTGCGGGTCGAGCAGATGGGCGTCGTCGGCGAGGAGCAACGCCGGGCGCCGGGCCGCCCGGAGCAGGGCCACGACGGCGAGCGCGAGCGGGACCTGACCTGCGCCGGGATCACGGCCCGTCACGACCGGTGCCAGGAGGTCACGCTGCGCAGCCGGCACCTGCGGCAACACGTCGGCCAACGGTGCGAGGAGTCTTTGCAGGCCGGCCCAGGGCAGCGCACGTTCGTCGGCGTGACCGGGCACTGCCAGCACCATCCAGCCGGGCCCGGTATGCGCATCGCCGGGCACCGACAACCCGGCCCGGCTGGGGTGGCCGTCCATCGGCGACCCAGCTTCGCGACCCCGACCGGCAAGACCCTGACCGACACGACCCTGACCGACACGACCCTGACCGACGCCACCCTGACCGACGCCACCCCGATCGACGCCACCCCGATCGACGCCACCCCGATCGACGCCACCCCGATCGACGCCACCCCGACTGACGGCCAGCGATGCAGCATGCAGCAACGCGGTGCGGCCCTCGCCTGCCGCGCCCATGAAGACCAGGGCGCCGCCCCGCCCCGCTGCGGCCGCATCCAGCAGCGCCCGCACGGCCGCTAGCTCCGCCTTCCGGCCGCAGACTTCTTGCACTTGTAGTGCATCAATCACCCCGCGAGTGTCGCCAACGGGACCGCCGCGGCGGAAGGGCTTTTCGTTTACTGCGATTTCATCCGTGTTGCGCGGTCATTGCCATGGCCGGTGATTTCGCCGATGCGCGGCTCGCGAGGCCGAACAAACACTGACGCTCACCAATCCCATCCCCCACCAGGAGCGTCCCGTGCACTCAGCCCAGCGAATTGCCCGCGCCCTGTTCACCGCGGCCGCCGCAGCGATCCTGACGGTCGGCGGCGGAGTGGCCGTCGCCGAAGCCGCAGACAACCCGTACCAGCGCGGCCCGAACCCCACCCAGTCCACACTGGACGCCTCCCGTGGCCCGTACGCGGTCGCCACCGAGAACGTGTCCTCGCTGGTCAGCGGCTTCGGCGGCGGCACGATCTACTACCCCACGACGACCGGTGAAGGCACCTTCGGCGCGGTCGCGATCTCGCCCGGCTTCACCGCCACCTGGTCCAGCCTGTCCTGGCTCGGCCCGCGGATCGCGTCGCACGGCTTCGTGGTCATCGGCATCGAGACGAACACCCTGCTCGACCAGCCCGGCCAGCGCGGCGACCAACTGCTGGCGGCGCTCGACTACCTGACCCGCTCCAGCTCCGTGCGCAGCCGCATCGACTCGAGCCGGCTCGCCGTGGCCGGCCACTCGATGGGCGGCGGCGGCTCCCTCGAGGCGTCCCGCACCCGCCCGTCGCTCCAGGCCGCCGTGCCGCTCGCCCCGTGGAACGCCACCAAGTCCTGGTCGACCCTCCGAGTTCCGACTCTGATCATCGGTGGCGAGTCCGACAGCGTCGCCCCGGTTGCGTCGCACTCGATCCCGTTCTACAACAGCATCCCGTCCGCCAGCGAGAAGGCATACCTGGAGCTGAACGCCGCCAGCCACTTCTTCCCGCAGTCGGTCAACACCCTCACCGGCCGCCTCGCGGTTGCCTGGCTGAAGCGCTTCGTCGACAACGACACGCGCTACGACCAGTTCATCTGCCCCGGCCCGACCGGCTCCGGCGTCGAGGACTACCGCAACACCTGCCCGCTCTCCTGACCGTACTTCCCGGGCCGGCCGGCGCTCCCCGCCGGCCGGCCTGATCACGTACGGCCAAATGCTTCTGTGATCTCAGCGCGTCCCACCCCGTGCCAAAGCAAGATCAAAAGCAACAGCCTGGCCTTGTACGCGTCGAGCCCGCCAGCCGCCAGAAGTCCGTTACTGATCAGATCCCGCTCCGACCCCGCAAACCCATAGGTAGCCGTGGCGACAAACCCAGCACCGGTCCGCGACGCCAACACCACCGGAATCCGCCGCGCCACCGCCGCCAGGTGCTCCACCCAGGTTGCCGGCACATGCCCCACCCCGAAGCCCGCCACCACCAGCCCGTCGAGCCCCTCCGCCAACACGGGCAGCGACGACCCGTCATCACCTAGAGTCGCCACAATCAGACCCACCCGAGGCGCCGTTCCACCCTCCGGAAGCCCCCGTCCCGCCTCCCGCCGCACCGGCCGCTGGACAATCCGGACCGTGCCCTCCGAGACATACCCGAGCGGCCCGCCATTAGCCGACGTGAACGCTCCGAGGCTGGTCGCGTGCGTCTTACGGACCCGGGCCGCGGCGTGGATCTCATCGGCCATGACAACGAGGCAGCCCAGATCCCGCGCTTGCGGACTGGCCGCTACCCGAACGGCCGCCAGGATGTTGGCCGGCCCGTCCGCCCCGGCAAGCGAGGCATTACGCATTGCACCGGTAACCACGACCGGTTGCGCTCCGTCATGCAACAGGTCGAGCAGATAGGCAGTCTCCTCGATCGTGTCCGTACCCTGCGTGACCACAACCCCGGTGACGCTGGCCGCCCGAATCAGCCGGACAAGTTCGGCAAGATCGTCAAACCCGAGCGAGGCCCCCGGCAGGTTGCGAAGGTCCCGAACATCCAGCTCGATCCCGGTCGCGTCCAGCCCAGGAACGGCACTCACCAACTGCTGTGCGGTGAGGCTGGGCATCCCGTCGGCCGCGGCGGTAGCGATCGTGCCACCCAGTCCAACCAGCAAAACTCGCGCGCTCATGGAGTCCAGTGTCTCGCCGTGTGCGGCATCCTAGGAACCTAGATCAGTGGGGTAACGCGAGTTGGCCGAGTTGACGCGACGCGACGGCGCCTGGACCTCGGGACCGGCCTGCCCCGGCGTGATGCTGAAGAGTTAGCGTCGCTGGCGGACAGCAGGCCCACAAGATCGGGGGCTCTCGCCGATTGCATATGCCGCTTTTGTAGGCGTTTGGGCAGCGGCGGTGTCACATTTTGGTGCGGTGTCCCGGTCAGCGGAGGGTCAGGCGGAATGCTCGCGCACCGTCTACCCACGCCTCGTGCAGGTCGTCGGGGTTGGGGGTGCCGTCCGGCTCGATGCTTATTTTGTTGAAGCCGGCGAAATTGTGGTTGTTGCGGGCTATCACGGCATACGCCTCGACCACCTCCGGCTCGGTGGTGAAGACCTGGACGTCGGCTACCCGGCGGGTGCCCCGGTAGCGGACCTCGACCGGCTCGCCGGAGCGGAGGTTCCGGGCCCAGCTGAACGGGGTGCCGAACAGCAGGCCGCCCTCGTGTTCGAGGTAGGCGACGGGCACCGGGTAGCGCCTTCCGGACTTGCGGCCCACCGCGTAGACCGTGATCAGGTGGCGGCCCACGGCGCGGGACAGGAGGGGTGTTCGCAACAGGGCTCGCACCACCCGGTTCACGGCGCCCTGGTAGGCCAGCGTCTGCACCCTGCGTTCTGCCATCCGCTGACGATCTCGCGGCAGCGGCAACGGGCGCAAGGTTCGCGTCACGGCCTCGACGGGGGTTTGCGCGCGCGGATCAGGAAGCGGTGGGCCAGGACCCGGAACTCGCCCCGGCGGCGGATTATCGCGTCAATGCGCCGCAGGCCCTCGTGGTAGCGGGTGACGGTGAAGTCCGGCACCTGCCACGGCACCGCGCGCAACTGGTAGACCAGCGCGCCGATGTCGCGGAACGCGAACCACGGCCACTCCTCCCGCACGTCGGTCACTGTGAAGCCGGCCGCCTTCAGTGCCTCGGCGGCCACGTCCGCGTTCCACGGGGTGCGGTAGGCGTCGGGGGCGCCCAGCAACTCGTTGACCGCGGCGCAGTCCTCGCTGCCCACCTGCTGGGTGAGCAGCCAGCCGGCGGGGCGCAGGACGCGGGCCGTTTCCGCGGCGTCGAGGCGGCCGTGCCGGTTGAGCACGACGCTGACCGATTCGTCCGCGATCGGCAGGGTGGCGTCGGGTGCGAAGACGACCTCGGCGCCCAGCGGGGACAGCCGGGCGCGGGCCACCTCCAGGTTGGGGCGCCAGCCCTCGACGGCGGTCGTCCCGGCCGGCAGCGGGGCCAACGAGGCCAGCAACTCGCCGCCGCCGGTGTCGACGTCGAGCAGACCGCCAGTGTCGACACCGAGCAGACCGCCAGTGTCAACACCGACCAGACCGCCAGTGTCGACGCCGAGCGGGCCGCCAGTGTCGACGCCGAGCGGGCCGCCAGTGTCAACACCGACCAGACCGCCAGTGTCGACGCCGAGCGGGCCACCGGTGTCGACGCCGAGCAGATCGCCGCGGTCGCGCAGCCGGCCGTAGCAGTCGCGCAGCAGGTCACGGGCCATGCCGGGATAGGACCAGGACGGCTCGGAGCCCGCCGCCCGGCCGGACTGCCAGCCGAAGTCCCAACCGGTGAGCGGCACGGCGGCTGCCTCGGCCACCAACTCCTCGAACCCGCGCATGAGCCAACATACAACGACAAGCGACGATCTCTTGCGTGCATACGAAACGGCTGAGATCGTTAACAACGCTTGCCGGTACGCCGCCTCGGTGCGCAGTGTGCGGGAAACGTCCCCGATACGCTCTGGACACCGGCGATCACCATACGAAATGCTGTCGCGGTGCGGTTTTGCCACGTCAACCCGAACGTGGACAAATGTCACGAACGGGTAACGGCGCGGTATCGGGGCCTTGACATATCGTGCACTCTCCGCGCATGTTTGCGTTCACAATTTTGCCCCGGCACGGTGACCGCGGAGGACGACCGACATGAAGGCACGAACGGCCGGCACATGAGCCCTGCCCTCCCGCCGCCGCAGCGCGGGCCGGTGATGTCCGACGTCGCCGCCCGGGCCGGTGTGTCGCATCAGACCGTCTCCCGGGTGCTCAACGGCCATCCGCACGTCTCGGCGACCACCCGCACCCGGGTGCTGGCCGCCATCGCCGAGCTCGGCTACCGGCGCAACCTGTCGGCCCGGGTGCTGGCGACCGGCCGGTCCAACGTGGTCGGCGTGGTGGCCCAGAACACGACGCTCTACGGGCCGTCGAGCATGGTGCAGGCGATCGGCGAGGCGGCGCTGGGCGCCGACCTGTCGCTCACCGTCGGTCACGTGGCGGGGTACGACGCGACCGCCGCCTCCCGGCGGATCGTCGAGCGGCTGGTCCAGCAGGGCGCCGCCGGCCTGGTCTTCATCGCGCCGGTGGACGCCGCCGCCGAGGCGATGCAACTGGTCCCGTCCGGCGTGCCGATCGTGACCGTGGACGGCCTGCCCGAGTGGCAGACCGCGAACGTGTCGGTCGATCAGTACTCCGGCGGTCTCCTCGCCACCCGGCACCTGCTGGAACAGGGCCACCGCACGGTCTGGCACGTGGCCGGCCCCGAGCAGTGGCACGGCAGCCGGGCGCGCGAGGACGGCTGGCGCGCAGCGCTGGCCGAGTACGGCGCGGTAGCGCCGCCGATGCCGCGGGCGGGCTGGTCCGCGGCATCGGGCTACCAATGCGGCCGGATGCTGGCCCGGATCCCGGACTGCACCGCGATCTTCGCGGCGAACGACCACGTCGCGCTCGGCATCATGCGCGCGATGGCCGAGCAGGGCCGCAGCATCCCCGGCGACGTGAGCCTGATCGGCTTCGACGACGTGCCCGAGGCCGGGTACTTCCACCCGGCGCTCACCACGATCCGGCAGGAGTTCGCCGAGATCGGCCGGCAGGCCCTGCGCCTGCTGCTGGACCAGCTGGACACCGGCGTCACCTCGGCCGAGTCGGCCCTGGTCGAGCCGGTCCTCATCCCCCGTGACACCGTCGCCGCTCCCCCGGCGGCCGACCCCGCACCCGACAGGCAGGAGAAAGACTCATGACCGACCACGCCCGCGCCCTGGTGGTGGGCATCGACTTCGGGACCCTGTCCGGACGGGCCGTGGTGGTCCGGGTCAGCGACGGCGCCGAGCTCGGGTCGGCCGTGCACGCGTACGCGCACGGCGTGGTCGACCGGCACCTGCCGGGCCGGCCCGGGCAGCCGCTCCCGCCGGACTGGGCACTGCAGGTGCCCTCCGACTACGTCGACGTGCTCAAGAACGCGGTGCCCGAGGCGCTGCGCGCGGCCGGCGCCGACCCCGCCGACGTGATCGGCCTGGCCACCGACTTCACCGCGTGCACCGTCCTGCCCACCACCCCGGACGGCACCCCGCTCTGCGAGCTCCCGGAATTCGCCGACCGGCCGCACGCGTACATCAAACTCTGGAAGCACCACGCCGCCCAGCCGCAGGCGGACCGCATCACCGAGGTCGCCGCGAAGCGCGGCGAGGCCTGGCTGCGCCGGTACGGCGGCCTGATCAGCTCGGAGTGGGAGTTCGCCAAGGCGCTCCAGGTGCTCGAGGAGGACCCGGAGATCTGGGCGGCCACCCGCTACTGGGTGGAGGCGGCCGACTGGATCGTCTGGCAGATGACCGGCACCTACCTGCGCAACGCCTGTACGGCCGGCTACAAGGGACAGTACGTCGACGGCAGGTACCCGTCGGAGAGCTACCTGGCCGAGCTCAACCCGGAGTTCACTGACTTCCCGGCCACCCGGCTGGACGCGCCGATCGGCGAGCTGGGCCAGTCCGCGGGCACCCTCACCGCGCAGGCGGCCGAGTGGATGGGGCTGTCCACCGACGTCGTGGTGGCGGTCGGCAACGTCGACGCGCACGTGTCGGCGCCGGCCGCGCAGGCGGTCGAGCCGGGCCGGCTGGTGGCCATCATGGGCACCTCGACATGCCACGTGATGAGCGGCGACGTGCTGCGCGAGGTGCCGGGCATGTGCGGCGTGGTCGACGGCGGCATCGTGCCGGGCCTGTGGGGCTACGAGGCCGGGCAGTCCGGCGTCGGCGACATCTTCGGCTGGTTCGTGGACAACTGCGTGCCGGCCTCCTACGCGGCGCAGGCCGAGGAGCGCGGCATCTCGGTGCACGAGCTGCTCAGCGAACTGGCCGCGAAGCAGCCGGTCGGCGGGCACGGCCTGCTGGCGCTGGACTGGCACTCCGGCAACCGGTCGCCGCTGGTCGACCACGAGCTGTCCGGCGTGATCCTGGGGCAGACCCTGGCGACCAAGCCGGAGGACGGCTACCGGGCCCTGGTGGAGTCCACCGCGTACGGCACCCGGTTGATCATTGAAACGTTCCGCAATGCGGGCGTTCCGGTCAACGAGCTGATCGTCACCGGCGGCCTGCAGAAAAACCCGCTGGTCATGCAGATCTACGCGGACGTCACCCGGATGCCGATCTCGCTGCTCGACTCCGACCAGGGGCCCGCGCTCGGCTCGGCGCTGCATGCGGCGGTGGCCGCCGGCGCCTACCCGGACATCCGGGCCGCGGCCGCGTCGATGGGCCGGGTGGTCCGCGACGCCTGGCAGCCGAACGAGAGCGACGCCGACCGCTACGACGCGCTCTACGCCGAGTACGTGACCCTGGTCGACTACCTGGGCCGGCACGGCAACGACGTGATGCGCCGGCTGCGCAAGATCCGTAGAGAGGCCCTCGCGTGAGAGACCTGATGACCGAGGTCCTGGAGGCCAACAAGCGCATCGCGTCAGCCGGGCTGGCGACCCTGACCTGGGGCAACGTCAGCGGCGTCGACCGCGGCGCCGGGGTCTACGTGATCAAGCCGTCCGGGGTGCCCTATGACCAGCTCACCGTGGAGTCGCTGGTCACCGTCGAGATCGAGAGCGGCAAGGTGGTCGGCGGCACCCTCAAGCCGTCCGTCGACAGCGAAACCCATCGGCTGCTCTACCAGGCGTTTCCCTCCATCGGTGGGATCACACACACCCATTCCACGTACGCGGTCGCGTTCGCACAGGCCGGGCGGGAGATCCCGGTGCTGGGCACCACCCACGCCGACAACTTCGACGGACCGATCCGGGTCACCCGCGATCTCACCCCCCAGGAGTGCGAACGCGACTACGAGCGCAACACCGGACTGGCCATCCTGGACACGCTCGACGGTGACGCCGACGGGGTGCCGGCCGTGCTGACCGCCGGGCACGGGCCGTTCACCTGGGGCAAGAACGCCACCAGGTCGCTGGAGGCGGCGATCGTCTGCGAGGCGGTCGCCCAGATCGCCCTGCACACGCTGGCGCTGAATCCGGCCGCGTCGCCGCCCGAGCACCTGATCCGGCGGCACTACAGCCGCAAGCACGGCCCCGACGCGTACTACGGCAACAGTGCCGACCCGCTGCGGAATACAGAAAGTAAACCGCGGAGACCGGAGGCGGGCTGACCATGAACCCGTTCCACGGCCGGGAGATCTGGTTCCTGACCGGCAGCCAGGGTCTCTACGGCGAGGACACGCTGGCGCAGGTCGCCGCGCAGTCGCAGCAGGTGGTCGCGCAACTGGACGGCGCCGCGGACATCCCGGTCCGGGTGGTGTGGCGGCCGGTGCTCACCGACGCCGCCGGTATCAAGGCCGTCATGGTGGCCGCGAACGCCGACGACCACTGCATCGGGGTGATCGCCTGGATGCACACGTTCTCGCCGGCCAAGATGTGGATCAGCGGGCTGGAGACGCTGCAGAAACCGCTGTTGCACCTGCACACCCAGGCACACCGGTCGCTGCCCTGGGGCACCATCGACATGGACTTCATGAACCTGAACCAGGCCGCGCACGGCGACCGCGAGTTCGGGTACGTGCAGACCAGGCTCGGGGTGGCCCGCACCACGGTGGCCGGGCACGCGTCCGAGCCGCGCACCGCCGAGCGGATCGGGTCCTGGGCGCGGGCCGCCATCGCGGTGGCGACCATGCGGTCGTTGCGGCTGGCCCGGTTCGGCGACAACATGCGCGACGTCGCGGTCACCGAGGGCGACAAGGTCGAGGCGGAACGGCACTTCGGGGTGTCGGTCAACACGTACGGCGTCAATGATCTTGTCAAGGTTGTCGACGCGGTGCCCGAGCCGGCCATCGACGACCTGGTGGCCGAGTACGACGAGCTCTACGCGGTGGCGCCGGCGCTGCAGGCGGGCGGCGACCGGCGGGACGACCTGCGTTACGGCGCCCGGATCGAGGCCGGGCTGCGGCAGTTCCTCGGCGACGGCGGGTTCGGCGCGTTCACCACCAACTTCGAGGACCTGGGCGGGCTCCGGCAGCTGCCCGGCCTCGCGGTGCAGCGGCTGATGGCCGACGGGTACGGGTTCGGCGGCGAGGGCGACTGGAAGACGTCGATGCTGCTGGCCACGCTCAAGGCCGCGAGCCACGGGCTGCCCGGCGGCACCTCCTTCATGGAGGACTACACCTACCACCTGGGCCCGGGCCCGCAGCGGATCCTGGGCGCGCACATGCTCGAGGTCTGCCCGTCAATCGCCGGCGACACGCCCACCCTGGAAATACACCCGCTCGGGATCGGCGGGCGCGAGGACCCGGTCCGGCTGAAGTTCTCGGCGGCGTCCGGTCCGGGTGTGGTGGTCGGCATATGTGACATGGGCGACCGGTTCCGGCTGGTGGGCAACGTGGTGAACGTAATACAGCCGGACGCCGGGCTGACCGCGCTGCCGGTGGCCTCGGCCGTGTGGGAACCGGCTCCCGACCTGCCTACGTCGGCCGAGTGCTGGCTGATGGCGGGCGGTCCGCATCACACCGTGCTGAGCACGGCACTGGACGCTTCGACGGTCGAGCAGTTCGCCGAACTGACCCGCACCGAACTGGTGCTGATCGATGCCGCGAGCACCCCGTCGTCGATCCGCCGGGAGCTCCGGTGGAACGCCGCATATCAGCTCCTCGCAGGTGGACTGCGATGAAGCGCTATCCTGCCCGCAACAGGATGCGGGGTGCGGGTGAGCGTGAAGCGCGGACGGCCGCCGGGCATGATGGACGTCGCCCGGCTCGCGGGGGTGTCACATCAGACCGTCTCGCGTGTGCTCAACGAGCACAAGAATGTGAGCGAGCAGACCCGGCTCAAGGTCCGGGCGGCGATCGCCGAGCTGGGCTACCGGCCCGACCGGGCGGCGCGGGCCCTGGTGACCGGCACCTCCCAGGTGATCGGCGTGGTGGCGCAGAACTCGTCGCTGTACGGTCCCGCGTCGATGCTGACCGCGTTCGAGGAGGCCGCCCAGGAGACCGGCTTCGCGGTGAACGTGGGCAGCGTCCGCAGCCTGGACGAGCGCTCGATCGCCGACGCCGTCGAGCGCCACCTGGACCAGCGGGTGGCCGGCCTCGTGGTGATCGCGCCGGTGGCCAGCGCCGGCCCAGCCCTCGAGCAGCTGCCCGCCGACGTCCCGCTGGTGACCATCGACGGTGACCCGGAACGCTCCAGCACGCTGGTGACGGTCGACCAGGTGGCCGGCGCCCGCGCCGCGACCAGGCACCTGCTGGACGCGGGGCACCGCACAGTGTGGCACATCTCGGGCCCGTCCGACTGGTTCGACGCGGCCGGCCGGGTGCGCGGCTGGGAGGACACGCTGACCGAGGCCGGCCTGGAGATCCCGCCGCTGCTGACCGGCGACTGGAGCGCCGCGTCGGGCTACCGCAACGGCCAGTTGCTGGCCCGCCTGCCGGACGTCACCGCGGTCTTCACGGCGAACGATCACATCGCGCTGGGCCTGCTGCGGGCGCTGAACGAGCACGGCCGCCGGGTGCCCGACGACGTGAGCATCGTGGGCTTCGACGACGTGCCGGAAGCGGCGTACTTCACGCCGCCGCTGACCACGGTGCGGCCTGACTTCGCGGCGGCCGCCACGGCCAGCCTCGACCTGCTGATGGCGCAGATCGAATCGGGCACCGGGTCGGCCGGCGCCGGGGCACGGCGGACCATCGCACCGACGCTCATCGAGCGGGACAGTGTGGGCCGCCCGGGCCCGGACCAGGCCTGACTTCCGGGAAGCCGCAAGTATTGATGGTTGCCGATGATCGGTGCCGGATTTGTCCGTTGAAACTCGGTGCGCAGCCCACTTGACACCCGCGCTGTGATCGTTAACATTCGATGAAACGCCGCCGTAACCCCACAGCAATTTTCTGCTTGTGAACGTGAACATCGTCAAGCGTTGCGGCGCGACTAGTCCCCCGCCGGGGCCATCAGGGGAGTGATGGTCCCGGCGGGTCACAAGTAGGCTCATGCGCGTGCCGGTGCTGTTGGTTCTCGACGGGAACAGCCTCCTGCACCGTGCGTACCATGCGGGCGCCGCCGAGGGACACCTGGCACCGGACGGCTCGCCCATCTGGGCCCTGCGCGGTCTCGTCGGCTATCTGGCCCGCGCCGCCGCCCATCTCCGGCCCGACGCGGTGCTGGTGGGCTTCGACTGCCCGGTCTCGTCGGCCCGGCGCACCTCGTACCCCGGATACAAGGCACACCGCCCCGACAAGCCCGCCGACCTGACCGCCCAGCTCGAGGTCGCGCCGGCGATGCTGGCCGAGGCCGGCGTCTGCACCGTGGTCCCGCCCGCCTACGAGGCCGACGACGTGCTGGCCAGCGCCGCGGCCGCCGCTCGCCGCGACGGCTGGCAGTCGGTGCTGATGACCAGCGACCGGGACGCGTTCGCCCTGATCGGACCGGACACATCGGTGCTGCGCGTGCGCAACGGCGGCTTCGACGAGGCCACCCTGATCGACGCCGACGGCCTGCCCGCCCTCTACGGCGTGCAGCCCACCCAGTACCGCGACTTCGCGGCCCTGCGCGGCGACCCGTCCGACAACCTCACCGGCATCCGCCGGTTCGGCGCCACCACGGCCCGCAAGCTGCTGTCCACCTTCGGCACCGTCGAGGCCGCCTGGCAGGCCGCCCCGGACGCCCTGCGCGCCGCCGTGGGCGACCACGCGGCCGGCTTCTTCGCCGACCCCGCGGCCCGCGAAATCGTCGCCCGCAACCGCCGGCTGATGAGCATGCGCGACGACCTCGCCCTGCCCGGCCTGGCCGCGGCCCGGCTCCCGCTCAGCTATGCCACGGTCCGGCAGGCCCTGCGCGCCCGCGGCATCAACCTGGGCCCGTCGCTGTGGGCGCTGGTGGACGGCACTCCCCCACCGGCCGAGGCCGACCAGACCCCGGAGCTGCGCCCGTGGGTCTTCCGCAGCGGCCTGAAGGCCCGCCGCGACCCCATCCCCGGCCAGCTGTCACTGTTCTGACATGCGTCTCGTCCCGCTCACCGCCGCGCACGAGGACGCGATCCTCGCCTTCGAGACGGTCAACCGCGACTACTTCGCCGCCTCGGTGCCCGACCGCGGCGACGACTACTTCGCCGCCTACCCGGACCGGCACGCCGCCCTGCTGGACTATCAGCGGGCCGGCACCGACCGCTTCCACGTCGTGATGACGGACGACGGCACGGTGGCCGGCCGGGTCAACGTCACCCTCATCGCGAACGGCGAGGCGGAACTGGGCTATCGCATCGGCCGCGACTTCGCGGGCCGGGGCGTGGCCACCGAGGCGGTCCGCCAGGTGTGCCTGCTGGCCCGCGACGAATACGGCCTGGTCCGGCTGCGGGCGGCGGCCACGATGGACAATCCCGGTTCGCGGACTGTGCTGCTGCGCAACGGCTTCGCCCTCGGCGCCGAGACCACGCTGAGCGGCCGCCCGGGACACTGGTTCGCCCGCTCGCTGCGTTAACGCCGGCCCGACTTCCGGGAAGCGATCCGGATGGCCGGGCTGACAGCGGGCCGGTACGCTCCGCGCATGTCGGTCACAGTGGGCATTTTGCGCGAGTTGGAATGCCGGCGGCTGCGCGGGCTCGTCGACGCGGACGAGAGCGTGCTGGAGGCGCTGCACGATCCGGAGTTCGTGCTGGTGCATCCCGGCGGCGGGGTGTGGTCGCGGGCGTTCTATCTGGGCGGGGTGCTGTCCGGCGAGATCGACTACCGGCGGTTCGAGCCGGACTCCGAGATCGACGTCCGGGTCGACGGCGGACTCGCGGTGGTGCGGTACCGGTCGGTCATCGACATCCAGGTGCGCGGCCAGCAGGGCGGGACGCTCGCGTGCTGGCACATGGACTGCTACCGGTACGGGCCCACCTGGCGGGTCCTCTGGTCGCAGGCCACCGAGATCCCGCCAGATTCAAACGAGCCGGGCCCGGATCACCAGGAACGTGGGTAACGTTCCGCGGTCAGCCAGGCCCGCGGGCCGTCACAGCGAGGCGGCCAGTTTCTGCAGCGCCTCCTTCGCACCGCTGGTCAATGGGTCGCCGTGGCCGGGCAGGATGGTGCGGATGTCCAGGCCGGCCAGCTTCTTGACCGACGCGGCCGCCTGCGCCCCGTCGGCGGTGAACTGGGGATTGGAGCCTTCCAGCCCGTTCTGGGTGCGCAGCGCGTCACCGGAGACGAGGGTGCCGGTGGTCGGGTCGAACACGCACACGTGGCCCAGGGTGTGCCCCGGCGTGCCGACGATCTGCAGGCCGAAGACCTCGTCGCCGTCCTTGACGGCCTTGAGCGGCTTCGGCGAGCCGATCGCGGACACGTCCGCCTCGCCGGCGTAGATCGTCGCGCCGGTGGCCAGCGGGACCACGTCGGCCAGGCCGCCGGCGTGGTCCTGGTGCTGGTGGGTGAGGATCACGTGCTTCACCGACGACCAGGTCTGGCCGGCCGCCTTGAGACCGTCCTCGATCGACGAGCCCGAGCCGGGGGTGCCCAGGTCGACCACGGCCACCTCGCTGCCGCGGACCAGCAGATAGGCGGAGACGAACGAAAGGTTGACGCGCTTCCAGTCACCGGTGTCGCCGGCCGGGGCGGCGGCACTGCTCGGCGAGATGGGCGAGGGAGTCGCGGACGGGGATTCCCCGGACGTGGAGCAGGCCGCCACCGAGTTCAGGACGGTCACCCCGAGAACACCTGACCCGGCGGTGAAGAGAAGCCGCCGGCGCGTGATGCGGAAGTCGGTCATAAGCCATTGTGCCGCGGCAACGGAGATCGCGCGGCCCGTGGCCGGGACCGGTCGATCAGAGCTGCCCGTGGTTCGGCGGGAGCATATCGGACAGGTCGTAATTGGCCAGGTGGTGGTATTTCCAGTCGACCGGGTCGTGGACGCTGTGGGTGCGGGCGTTGCGCCAGAACCGGTCCAGGTCGTATTTGGCGGCCGTCGAGCTGGTGCCGCACAGGGCGAACAACTCCGAACCCGCCTCGACCGCCACCTCGCTGCCGAACGCCTTCGCCGCGGCCACCGCCAGCGAACCGCGGGCGGCCGCCTCGGCGCCGGCCGGCACCAGGCCGACCTCCTCCAGGGTGCGGGCGGCCGCGTCCAGCAGGGCCTCGGCGGCCCGGACCCGGGTGGCCAGGCGGCCGTAGCGGTACATGACGTGCGGGTCCTCGACCGCGCTGCCGAAGCCGGTGCGGACCGCCTCGGTGGACGGGCGGGCCTTGGCGCGCAGATAGTCGCGCGCCGCGGCCAGCGCGCCGCCCGCGATGCCCACCTCGATGGCGGCGTGCACCAGCTGGGCCCGCGCGCCGAACTGCTGCGGCACCTCGTAGACGCCGGTGTAGTCGAAGGACAGCTCGACCGGGACGTCGGTGAACGTGGCCGTGCCGCTGATCGTGGCGCGCTGGCCCATCACGTCCCAGTCGGTGTCGACGGCCACGCCGTCCGCGTCGCGCGGGACGAAGGCCAGCACCACCCGGCCGTCGGCGACCGCGCTCACCGCGATCCAGGCGCTGGTCAGGGCGCCGGTCGTGTAGTACTTGACGCCGGTGAGCCGGCCCGCGTCCAGGCAGGTCCGGAGGTCCTGAGCGTGCTTGCCGCCGCGCTCGGCCAGCGCGTTGCCGATCCGGCGGCCGGCCAGCACCTCGGCGAACAGGCGTTTGCGCAGGTCGGGCGTGCCGTGCACGGCCAGCAGGTCGACCAGCAGGTAGTGCGCCTGCGGCACCTGCGCGATGGCCGGGTCGGCGGCCGCGATCAGGCGTGCCACCTCGGCCAGCGTGCGCGGCCCGAGGCCGGGACCCCCGTCACCGGCCGGCACGGTGATCGCCAGCAGGCCGGAGGAGTCCAAAAGGTCAAGAGCCTGCGTGGGTACGACGTCAGCACCGTTGCGGTCACGCTCGGCCGCACCCGGTTCGAGGGCCTCGGCCAGCCGGGCCGCGGTGGTCAGCGCTTCGTCATGGGTCTGCGGGGTGGTGGGCACGCCGCCGATCGTAGGCCCACCCCCGTACCCGGACCTTCTAGACCTTGAATTTGTTCACGATGGTGCGCAGCTCGCCGGACATCTGCGAGAGTCGATCGGCGGCCCGGGTCGCCTCGCCGATGCCGACCGTGGTGTGTTGAACGGACGACGCGACCTGGGTGATCGTGGTGGCCACCTCGCCGCCGGCGCCGGCGGCCTCGGCGACGCTGCGGCTCATCTCCTGGGTGGTGACGGTCTGTTCCTCGACGGCCGACGCGATCGTGGTCTGGAAGTCGCTGATCCGGCCGATGATCTCGCTGATCTCCTCGACCGCGGCGATCGCGCCGGTGGTGTCGGACTGGATCGCGGCTACCCGGCGGCCGATGTCCTCGGTGGCCTTCGCGGTCTCCTGCGCCAGGTCCTTGACCTCGGAGGCGACCACCGCGAATCCCTTGCCGGCCTCGCTCGCGCGGGCCGCCTCGATGGTCGCGTTGAGCGCCAGCAGGTTGGTCTGCTCGGCGATCGCGGTGATCACCTTGACCACGTTGCCGATCTCCGCGGACGAGTCGCTGAGCTTCGCGATCACCCCGGTGGTGGCGGCGGTGACCTCGACCGCCCGGGACGCGACCGCGGCGGCCTGGGTGGCGCTCTGGCTGATCTCGCGGATCGACGCGCCCATCTGCTCGGCGCCCGCCGCCACGGTCTGGATGTTGGTGGACATGGTGGCGGCCGAGCCGGCGACCGCGGCGGCCTGCCGCGCACCCTCGTCGGAGCTGGCCGAGCTCTGCCGGCCGGACGCGGTCAGCGAGTCGGCGGCCCCGGCCAGTTCGGTGGAGTGGCTGGTCAGCTCGCCGATCGTGGCCCGCAGCGTGGCCTTGGCCCGGCGCAGGCTGGCGGCCATCTGCCCGAGTTCGTCACGCTGGTCGACGTCGGCGTCCCGGGTCAGGTCACCGTCCGCGACCGCCTCCAGCACACCGGACACCCGGCGGAGCGGACCGACGATCATCCGGGCCACCAGCAGGGCCAGCACCACCGAGATCACGACGCCGGTGAGGAACACGCCGAGGATGACCGCCCTGGTCCCGTCGACCGTGTCGTCGAACTCCCGGCCGGCGAGCAGCGCCTCCTCGGCCCGCTTGATCTCGTCGGCCAGCAGAGTCTCGTAGGTCTTGCGCAGATCGCGGTTCGCGCCCATGGCGGCCTCGACAGCGCCCGGCCGGTCGTCCGGGTATCGCGCGAACTCGATGCGGAGCGCGGCGAACCAGGCGTCGGTAGCGGCCCGGATCACGTCGATGTGCGCCTGATCGGCCGGGGCGCCGAGGGCACGGGCGGTGGCCAGCAGGGCGTTCACGTCGTCCTGGCGGCCCAGCGCCTCGTCCCGGAACTTGACCTCGCCGGCGATCAGGTAACCGCGCTCGTCGTTGGCGGCGGCCTTGGCGGTGTTGGCGGCGCTGTTGAGGCTGGTGATGTACGGGACGGAGTGCTGGATCTCGCTGGCCCGGGTGTCCTGGAGCGCGGCGATGCCGGCCAGGCTCAGCATGCCGGTGACAACACTGGCCAGCACGGCCACTCCGGCCACAGTCATCACTTTCGTCGCCACGCTGCGGTTACGCGACCAATGTCCCAGTCCCATATTCGTCTTATCGGCACACCCGCCTCGTCGCCGCGTGCTGTTCACCGATTGTTCACCTTCGGCGCTCCGGTAGCGTTCCGGGACATGCGGCTGCACGTGGGATGCGCGATGTGGACCCACCCGGCGTGGCGATTCGCCGGCAGCCCCAAACTGCGCGCCTACGCGGCCTGGTGCAACGCGGTGGAGGGCAACACCACGTTCTATGCCACCCCGAGCCGCGGCACGGTCACCTCGTGGGCGCAGCAGACGCCGCCGGACTTCCGGTTCGTGCTCAAGCTGCCGCGGGCGGTCACCCACGAGACCCGGCTGACCGCCGACACCACGCCGTTCTTCCACGCCATGGAGCCGCTCGGCGAGCGCGCGCACGCGTTCTGGATCCAGCTGCCCGGTTCCTTCGGACCGGGCGACGTCGGCGAGCTCGAGGCGTTCCTGCGCCGGCTGCCCACCGGATTCCGGTACGCCGTGGAGGTGCGTCACCCGGCGTTCTTCCGCGACCCCCGGCACCTGTCCGCGGTGCTGACCGCCGCGGACGCCGAGTGGGTGCCGTTCGACACCACCGCGTTCTTCCGCTCGCCGCCGGGCAGCGACGCCGAGCGGGACGCCTGGGCCAAAAAACCGCGGATGCCACTACGCACCGAGGCACTCACCAATCACCCGATCGTGCGCTACCTGGGCCGCGACGACCCGGCCGCCACGGTGGCCGGCTGGCAGGGCTGGGTGGACATCGTGGCGGGCTGGCTGGCCGAGGGGCGCTCGCCGACGGTCTTCCTGCACACCCCGGACAACGCGGACGCGCCGGCGCTGGCCCGGCGGTTCCACGAGCAGGTACGGACCCGGGTGCCGGACCTGCCGGCGCTGGCCGGGCTCGAGCCGCTCACCCTCTTCTAGTCACTAGCTTCTAGGCACGCAGGGTGTCGGCCGGGGTGCGGCCGTACGCGAGCCGGTAGCGGGCCGCGAACCGGCTCTCGTCGGCGAAGCCCCAGCGGGCCGCGATCGCCGCGACCGTGGCGGTCGCCGGGGACGCGGTCAGCAGGTCGTGGTGGGCGTGGTCGAGGCGGACCCGGCGCAGGTAGGCCGTGGGGGTGATGTCGAGGTAGCGGCGGAAGGCCATCCGGACGGCGCGGACCGAGATGCGGGCAGCCGCGGCGATGTCGTCGGGGCCGATGTCGCGGTGCGCGTTCTCGTCGATGAAGGAGATCGCGCGGCGCAGGGCCGCCGGGTGCGCGTCGCGCCGGTCCTCGAAGGTCGGCTCCGGCACCGCGGTGTTCGGGAACGTGGCCAGCGCGGTCGCGGCCAGCAGGCGGTCCACGGTCGCGGCCAGCACCGGGTGCTCGGCGGCGGCCGCGGCCGACTCCCGGGCGTAGTCGTAGATGCTGTTCCAGAACCGGGCCGCGCGCTGCGACACCGGCCGGTAGGCGGTGAACCGGACCGGCTCGCCGGCCGCCGCGGTCACCAGCGCCGGGTCGATGACGGCGGCCACCAGGTCGGCCGCGTCCACCACCGACTCGTAGCCCTCATCCGGCTGCGCGACCAGGTAGAGGTCGCCGGGGACATAGTCGTCCACCCGGCGGACGGTCCGGCAGGTGGTGGCGCCGCTCAGCACGCGGCCGATCCCCAGCGTGCCCAGCGGGGCGCCGTCCGCCTCGAACCGCATCGAGAACCGGACCCGGTGCAGCTCGGTGCGGCCCAGCAGGTGCCGGTCGATGCGCGCGTAGTGGCCGGTACCGGTCACGGTGAGGCGGGTGCGCCCGTACAGCCGGCTGAGCATCTCCTCGGTGGCGGCGACGTCGGCGGACTCGAAGATCTTCGCTATCGGGACACCGCCCTCCGGCCTTCGGTGGCGTCTCCACCGGACCGGGTCAGGCTACGTCGTCGCTGAGGTGGTGACGGGCGTCGCCACCGGCCTTGCGGGCGATCACGACCCGGTCGATCTCGCGGCCGGACGGGGTGAGCGCGCGCACCGTCATGGTGGTGGTCTGCCCCTCGTCGGCCGGGTCGACGTCCACCGCCACAAATGAGAAGCCGGTGTAGCGGACCCGCGACCAGGTCACCTTCTCGTCCACCTTCTCCCGGCCGTCGGCCCACACGAAGGAGTCGATCTCGCCGGCGTCGCGTTCCTTTCCGGCATACGAGTCGGGAACCGCGAAGTCGTAGAGCCCGGCGCCGGCGGCACCGGCCGTCACGTACGTGGTCCCGTCGTTCTCCGGCCGCACCGTGTCACCCACCGGGGTCTTGCGCGGCTTGCCCGCGCGGATCGTGTCGGCGCGTTCGTAGATGTGGTTGTGGCCGTTGATCACCAGGTCCACCCGGTACTTGTCGAACAGCGGCACCCACAGGCTGCGCACGCCGCCCTCGGAGGCGTGGTTGACCGTGGTCGAGTACGCGCAGTGGTGGCCGAACACCACGATGAAGTCGATGTCCGGCTGGCCGCGCAGGAACTTGAGCCGCTCGTCCAGCCAGCGGGTCTGTGCTCCCCCGGTGTACCCGCGGTTGTTCGACACCTCGAAGGACACGTCGTTCGAGTCGAGCGCGACCACGCCCACGTTGCCGTAGATGAAGCTGTAGACGCCCACCGACTTGGCCGGCCCGTTGTCCGGGAAGTCCCAGCGGGCCAGCTGGCCGCCGTAGCCGTGGTGCGAGTAGAGCGCTTCCATGTCGTGGTTGCCGACGGTGGCCATCCACGGCACCGAGGCGGCGACCGGCTCGGTCTGCGCCAGGAACTGGTCCCAGGTGCGCGGGTCGTACAGGTCGGTGATCTTGCCCTGGCCGCTGGAGTCGGCGTAGCAGAGGTCGCCGGCGTGCAGGTGGAACGCCGGGTTCTGGGCGGCCACCTGCCCGTCGTTGCGCAGCGCCTGGTAACTGACGCCCTGGTCGCCGAACGCGGTGAAGGTGAACGGCGCGGCCACCCGGCGGCGGCTGGGCGCGGTGCTGAACGCGTCCACCCGGCCGAAGCTGGCCAGGTCGGACGGGTCGAAGCCGTCGTGGCCGACCGCGTAGTAGTAGGTGCGGCCGGGCTCCAGGTCGTCGACCGCGGCGTGCACGTAGTACTGGTCCAGCGGGGCGATCTTGCCGGCCAGTTCGGAGTGCAGCACCCGGACGTCGGCGCCGACCCGCTGGCCCAGGTTCCACGGCGAGTCGCCGACCCGCACGAACGGCTTGTCCACCCGGTGCGGCACCTGCCAGGCGATCCGCATCTGGGTACGCGGGTTCGAGCCCCACGCCAGGTGCCGGCCGAACGGGACGACCAGCTTGCCGGGCAGCTTCGCGCGGCGGCGCAGGACCGCCGGCGTGGCCCGGGCCTGGTCGCCGGCCAGCGTCACACCCGCCGCGGCGGCACCGGCCGCGAGCAGGGAGCGGCGGCGCAGCCCGGTCCGGCGGGACAGGATCTCGTGCTGCTCCGCCATGCTCAGCCGGGTGGCGAGCCGATCGGGCAGGCCCATGCGGGGGATGTCCATAACAAAGGACACCCTATAGGGCTTTTGTCCGGTTCGTTACTGAATCGCCAGCAGGTCGAGGGTCCGCTGGTCCGGGCCGTCGTAGAAGTGCGCGAGCACCCGGCCGAACACGTCGCCGCCGCCGGCCCGGTCGAACAGCGTCATCGAGGAGCGCAGCTTCAGGTCGTCCGGGAAGCCGAAGATGTCGGCCGCGCTCTTGTCGTGCGCCAGCAGGGCCGCGGCCGACTCGCGCAGCCGGGGGCCGAGGACCGGATGGGCCAGGTACGCGCGGGCCTCGGCCAGCCCGGAGATCGCGTAGTGCTGCGCCGTGTGGCTCGAGCCCAGGCCGGCCACCTGCGGGAAGATGAACCACATCCAGTGCGAACGCTTGGCGCCCGCGACGATTTCGGCGAGGGCGCGCTCGTACGTACCGTCCTGGGCCTCGACGAATCGCGTGAGGTCGTGGCTCATGGGCTACTCCGTTCCCCGTCGATCGGCCGATTAATCGGGAAAGGCGGGATTTGCTCCCGTTTTGCACCCGAGCTGACCCACACTTGGCCTCATGTCGGATGGTGTGCTGCAACTCTCAGTCGCTCTGATCGGTGCCGCCAGCCTAGTGGCGCTGGCGCTGCTGGTGTTTCGCATGCGGACCGGCCAGGCGCGGGCCCGGCGTCTCGCCGCCGCCCGCAAACCACAGCCGTACGCGGAACAGCCCGCCACCCCCCGGACGCCGTTCCCGGCGCCGCCGCCCCCGATCGCCGGCTCGGCGCACCCGGCGGAGCGGACCCGGTTCGGGCCGCGGCCGGCCGGGCTGCCGGAGGTCCGCCTCGCCGCGCCGGACGCTTCCGTCGTTCCCACGCCGGGGTCGCGCCCGCCGATGCCGTCCGGGCTGACCGGGGCCCGCGGGATGGCGGCGAGCGTGTATCAGCCGAGGCCGTCCGGCCTGCACCCGCACGAGGAGAAGCGGCACCCGCACGAGGAGACGCGGCACCCGCACGAGGAGACGCCGGCGCGGCACCGTCACCGGGCCGAGGAGCAGCCACCGGTCCCGGCGACCCCAGCCGGGGGCTGGCCCGGGCTGCGGGAACCGGCTGCCTGGGCGGGGCAGTCGCACGCCGAGCCGCGCGTCGAGGAGGTTTATCCGCGGCACGGCGAGCCCGTCAGCCGCCTGCGGCAGCCGGCCTATCTCGCCGACCGGCCGGTGGACCGGGGCCGGCACCGGGCCGCCGATCCGGGCGAGGCCTGACCGCCGGCCGCACGCCTGACCACCGGCCGCACAGTCGGGCAGGCGATCCGGGCGAGGCCTGACCGCACGCCGCCTGGCAGGCTGGCGGGCATGGACTTTCGCCGGAATTTCCGCTCCGCCGCCGTCGCCTACGTCGATCTGGTCTCCCGCGTGCCCGCCGGCCGCTGGGACGGGCCGGGCCTGGGCGACTGGACGCTGCGCGACCTCGTGGGCCACACCGCGAGCTCGGCGCTGCGCCAGGTGCCGGAGGTGCTCGGCGCGCCGGCCGCCGAGATCGCGGTGGGGTCGGCCGAGGCGTACTGGTCGTTCGCCCGGACGGTGCCGGCCGACGTGCTCGCCGCGCACCGGGCCGCGTCCGCCGCGGACGCCCGGCAGACCGGCGTGCGGCTGGGCGACGATCCGGCCGACGCGCTGCGGGAACTGGCCGGCCGGGCCACTCAGGCGCTGGCCGCGGTCGGCGACGACGACATCGTGACCAGCGCGGTCGGCGGCATGCGGGTGCGCGACTGGCTGCCCACCCGCACCTTCGAGCTGATCGTGCACGGCCTGGACACGGCCGCCGCGGCCGGGCTGCCGCACGAGTTCGCCCCGGCCGCCATCGCCGAGGTGGCCGGCCAGGCGGCCCGGACCGCCGCCGCGGTGGGCGACGGCGAGCTGGTGCTGCGGGCCCTGACCGGCCGGGGCGAGCTGCCCGCCCGGTTCAGCATCGTCTGACTTGAGGATTCCGGCCGGGCGAACCGAACCGCAACCGTCGGGCACCGTTGCTGCACTCCACGAGCCCGCGCGGCGCCCGAATGGACTGGCATGACCGACACGATGATTGTTGAGCTGGGCCTGCAGGCAATGACCATCGCCGCCAAGATGTCCGCGCCGATCCTGCTGACCGCCCTCGCGGTGGGCTTCGCGATCTCGCTGTTCCAATCGGTCACCCAGATCCAGGAGGCGACCCTCTCGTTCGTCCCGAAGGCCGCCGCCTGCGGCGCCGCCCTGCTGTTCTCGGGCAACTGGATGCTGCACGAGATGATCACCTACACCCAGCAGCTGTTCGAGCGCATCCCCCAACTGCTCGGCTGAGCGATATCGTGAGGAAAGGCCGGCCCGATGGGCCGGCCTTTCGTCGTTTCGCTCACCCCGGCGTTTACCGCGGGGCACCGGCGGAGAGAGGTGTCGCGTGAGAATCTGGCCCGGCAATGCCTATCCGCTCGGCGCGACCTACGACGGCGGCGGCACGAACTTCGCATTGTTCTCCGAGGTGGCCGAACGGGTCGAACTGTGCCTGTTCGACGACGACGGCACCGAGACCCGCGTCGACCTGCCCGAGCGGGAAGCCCTCGTGTGGCACGGCTACCTGCCCCGGGTGGTGCCCGGCCAGCGGTACGGCTACCGCGTGCACGGCCCCTACGACCCGGCGCGGGGGCTGCGGTGCAACCCGAACAAGCTGCTGCTCGATCCGTACGCGAAGGCCATCGACGGGCACAACGACTGGAACGAGGCACTGTTCGCGTACCGGTTCGGCGACCCCGCCTCACGCAACGAGGACGACTCCGCCGCGTACGCCCAAAAGTGTGTGGTGGTCAACCCGTTCTTCGACTGGGGCAACGACCGCCCGCTGCGCATCCCGTTCTGGGAGACGGTGATCTACGAGACCCACGTCAAGGGCGTCACCATGCGGCACCCGGACATCCCGGACGACGTCCGCGGGACGTACTCGGGCCTCGCCCACCCCGTGATGATCAGGCACTTCCAGAAGCTCGGGGTGACCGCGGTCGAGCTCATGCCGGTGCACCAGTTCGTGCACGACAGCACGCTGGTCGACCGGGGCCTCACCAACTACTGGGGTTACAACACCATCGGCTTCTTCGCGCCGCACAACGACTACGCCTCGTTCGGCGGGCACGGCGGCCAGGTGCAGGAGTTCAAGTCGATGGTCAAGGCGCTGCACCAGGCCGGCATCGAGGTGATCCTGGACGTCGTCTACAACCACACCGCCGAGGGCAACCACCTGGGCCCGACGCTGTCCTTCCGCGGCATCGACAACCCGGCCTACTACCGGCTCGTGGACGAGGACCGGCAGTACTACTACGACACCACGGGCACCGGCAACAGCCTCAACGTGCGGCACCACGAATCGCTACGGCTGATCATGGACTCGCTGCGCTACTGGGTCACCGAGATGCACGTGGACGGCTTCCGCTTCGACCTGGCCGCGGCGCTGGCCCGCGAGTTCCACGAGGTGGACCGGCTGGCCGCGTTCTTCGACCTGGTCAACCAGGACCCGGTCGTGTCGCAGGTGAAGCTGATCGCGGAGCCGTGGGACGTCGGTGACGGCGGCTACCAGGTGGGCGGTTTTCCCCCGCTCTGGACCGAATGGAACGGCAAATACCGGGATTCGGTACGCGACTTCTGGCGCGGCGAACCGGCCGGTCTGGGCGAGTTCGCGTCCCGCTTCACCGGCAGTTCCGACCTCTACGAGGTGGACGGCCGGCGCCCGCTCGCGTCGATCAACTTCGTGACCGCGCACGACGGATTCACGCTCAACGACCTGGTCTCGTACAACGACAAGCACAACGACGCGAACGGCGAGGACAACCGGGACGGCGAGAGCCACAACCGGTCCTGGAACTGCGGCACCGAGGGACCCACCGACGACGCCGACATCGTGGCCCTGCGCGAGCGGCAGAAGCGCAACTTCCTGGCCACCCTGCTGCTGTCCCAGGGCGTGCCGATGATCGCGCACGGCGACGAACTGGGCCGCACCCAGAGCGGCAACAACAACGTCTACTGCCAGGACAACGAGATCAGCTGGGTGGACTGGAAGGAGGCCCGCAACCAGGACGTGCTGACCGGGTTCACCCGCGCGCTCACCCGGCTGCGGGCCGAGCACCCGATCTTCCGGCGGCGCCGGTTCTTCACCGGCGAACTGGTCGGCGACACCAAGGTCCCGGACATCGCCTGGCTGCGCCGCGACGGCGAGCCGATGACCGAGGCCGACTGGAACACGCGCAGCGGCATGACCATGACCGTGTTCCTGAACGGGCACGGCATCCCGGAACGCGACGCGCTCGGCGAGGAGATCACCGACGACTCGTTCCTGCTGCTGTTCAACCCGCTCGGCGACCAGGTGGCGTTCACCGTGCCGCCGCGCGACTACGGCCGCACCTGGGAGATCGTGGTGAACACCGCCGACCCGCTGCTCGCCGCGCGCCGCCGCACCACCCGGGCCGGCGGCACGGTGGACGTGGCCGGGCACACCATGGTGGTGCTCCGCTGCCGATACTGAGATATGGACTCCGATGTGCGCGCCCTGGTGGCCGAGGTCGACCGGCGGCTGAAGGACGAGGGACAGCAGCCCGTCGATCTGTCCGATCCGGACTGGATGAACAAGCTCCGGGCCTGGCAACCGCCGGCCGACGGGGTGGCCGCCCTGTCCGCGCTGCTGGACGCCTACCGGTCCGGCTCCGACCAGACCCGGGCCGAGGTACGCGACCTGCTGCGCGCGCACCCTTCCTTCCGCAACCGGATACACCTGCCGCGGGACTGGACCACCGAGGCCGAGTTCCGCCGCCGGCTGCTGGCCGTGTCGGCGGCCGACCAGGGCAACGACGCCCGGGACGTGATGCTGTCGCTGCGCGACCTGGTGGCCCGGGCGGCCGCGCTCGGCATCGACCCGGCGCCGGCGCTGCGCGACGCCGCGGCCCTGTCCAGCGACGTGGACCACTACGGCATGGGTTCGATGCGGCAGCTGCTGGCCGGGTGTTTACCGGCCGGCAACCAGGGCAATTCCGCCTCATGACTTCGCAGACTGATCTCGAACGGCTCGACCAGGAGATAGCCGAGCTGGAGCCGCAGGTTACCGAGGCGCGCCGGCGGATCGGCCGGGGCGAGGACGGCCCCACCGACGGCCCGGAGCTGGCGCAGACGCTCACCGAGATCGAGCAGCAGGAGGCGATCCTGGCCCGGCTGCGCGAACGGCGCGACCAGCTGAGCGCTTCCTAACCGCCGAGACCGGCCCGCCACTGGGCGCCCCGGCGGGCCGAGGCGCGGGACAGCCACGCGTCCTGGATCACCTCGGCCAGTTCCTGGCGGCTCAGCTCGCCGATCCGGCTGGCCCGCAGCAGCACCGAGCGGTGCCCGTTGAAGTGCGCGGTGGTGAAGAACGGCGACGACTCGTCCTGCACCAGGGACTGCTTGTCGGCCTCGGACTCCACCCAGAACACGATCACGTCGGTGTACCGCTCGCCGGTCCGCGGGTCTACGGCGTCCGGGCGCGGGTTGCGGAAGAAGATGAACGACTTGCCGCCGACCTGGTACACCGGGTTGTCGGCGGTGCCGTCCACGACCGTCACGTGCGGCATGCCGGTGGCCAGTTCGTGGACGTCCTCGACCCGCGCGGGCCGGCTACCGGGATCGGGCATCGTGCCAGTCTAGGCTGCGTCATGCCCTCCGTACGGACCGTCGCGACCGCCGACCTGGACCCGGCCGGGCGGGCCGCGATCCGCCGGCTGCTCGACCTGTCGTTCGACGGCGAGTTCACCGACGACGACTGGGACCACACCCTAGGCGGCCAGCACTTCACGGTGACCGTGGGCGGCATGCTGGTGGCGCACGCCGCGGTGGTGCAGCGCCGCTTCCTGCACGACGACCGGTCCTGGCGGGGCGGGTACGTCGAGGGCGTCGCGGTACACCCGGAGTGCCGCCGGCAGGGCCTCGGCAACGCCGTCATGGCCGCCGCCGAACACGTCATCGACCGCGCCTTCGACCTGGGCGCGCTGTCCACCTCGGCGGACGGCCGCGGCCTCTATCTGCGCCGCGGCTGGCTGGTCTGGCAGGGTCCGACCGCGGTGCTGGCACCGGCCGGCCTGACCCGCACCGCCGACGACGACGGCGGCACGTTCGTCCGGATCGTGCCCGGCGGCGCCGACCTGCGCCGCACCGGCACGCTGGCCTGTGACTGGCGCGACGGCGACGTCTGGTAACCCGGGGTAGAAAGGGAACGGTGCACCGCCGCTACCTGATCCTGGCGATCTGCTGCCTCAGCCTGTTCATCGTCGGCCTCGACGCCACCATCGTGAACATCGCGCTGCCCGAGATCCGAGGCGACCTGGACGCCTCGGTCTCCGGCCTGCAGTGGGTGCTGGACTCGTACGCGCTGGTGCTGGCCAGCCTGCTGGTGCTGGGCGGCTCCACCGGCGACCGGCTGGGCCGGCGGCGCACCTTCCAGGCCGGGCTGGCCCTGTTCACCCTGGGCTCCCTGCTGTGCAGCGTGGCGGCCAGCCTGGAGTGGCTGATCGTGTTCCGGATGGTCCAGGCCGTCGGCGGCTCGATGCTCAACCCGGTCGCCATGTCGATCATCACGAACACGTTCACCGACCCGCGCGAACGCGCCCGCGCCATCGGCGTGTGGGGCAGCGTGATCGGCTTCAGCATGGCGCTGGGCCCGGTGCTCGGCGGCCTGCTGGCCGACACGCTGGGCTGGCGGGCCATCTTCTGGGTGAACATCCCGGTCCTGGTGACCGCGTTCGTGCTGGCGGCCCGCTTCGTGCCGGAGTCACGGGCCGAACACCCGCGCCGGATCGACCCGGTCGGCCAGATCCTGGTGCTGACGACGCTGGCGACGCTCACCTACGGCATCATCGAGGGTCCGCTGGCGGGCTGGACGTCGTACGAGATCATCGGTTGTTTTGCCCTGAGTGCCCTGGCCCTGACCGCCCTGCTGATCTACGAACCGCGCCGCGAGGACCCGCTGATCGACCCGCGCTTCTTCCGCAGCGTCCCGTTCAGCGGCGCCACGCTGATCGCGGTCTCGGCCTTCGCCGCGCTGGCCGGTTTCCTGTTCCTCAACACCATTTACCTGCAGGACGTACGCGGCCTGTCCGCGCTCGCGGCCGGCCTGTGGACCCTGCCGATGGCCGCCATGAACGTGCTGATGTCCCCCCTGTCCGGCCGCCTGGTGGCCGCCCGCGGCCCGCGTCTCCCCCTGGTGCTGGCCGGCGCCGGCCTGATCGCCGGCATGCTGCCGATGACCCGTCTGACCGCCGACACCCCCGGCTGGCTGCTGATCATCTGCTACCTGCTGTTCGGCTTCGGCTTCGCCATGGTCAACGCCCCGATCACCAACACCGCAGTCTCCGGCATGCCCCGAGACCAGGCCGGCGTGGCAGCCGCGATAGCGTCGACGAGCCGCCAGGTGGGCAGCGCCCTGGGCATCGCCGTGATCGGAGCCGCCGTGGCCCCGTCCGCCGGCACCGGCCACCTGGGCTGGTGGATCATCGTGGGCCTGGGCGGCGCGGTCCTGGCCTTGGGCCTGCTGACCACCGGCCGGTGGGCCCGCTCCACCACCACGCAAGTCACCCGAACAGACCCGATCCCCGCCTGATTTACCCCGCGCCATTTACCCCGCGCCCCCGCTCCCCCGCGCCCCCGGCCCCCGCCGCGTTCAGCGCCGACCCTCGACCTTGGGGAACTGCTGTCAACAAGTGACACGGGCACCACGAAGGCGGGCACCGGCGCCGGCGAAGGCGGGTGCGTGGGTAACCCGATCGCTGGGGGATCGGGCGCGGGCTAGGCGGTCGGGCGGCTAGCGGCGAAAATGGCTCGGTGACGATGAAGCGGGTTCTCGCGGTCGCGGTGGCCGGGGTGCTGCTGCTCGCCGGGCTTTATGCGGGAATTCTGCGGCACCGGTCGGAGCGGACGGTGTCGATCGGGCCCGACGGTGCCTATCCGGTGGGGCGGGCCACGCACGAACTCGCCGACCGGTCGCGCACCGATGAACTGGCGCCGCGTGGGGGCAGCCCGCGGATGCTCTCGGTCTGGCTCTGGTATCCGGCGGCCGCCCGGGCGGGCAGCGAATCGGCATACGCGCCGGGGGCGTGGCGCGGGCTGCACCGGTACGGCTGGGCGCAGACCGGGTTCGAGCGGATCCGGACCGGCACCTACGACGAGGCGCCGGTCGCCGCCGGAAAGTTCCCGATCGTCGTGCTGCTGCCGGGGCTGGGGCTGGCGGCACCGCAGTACGCGGCCGTCGCGGCGGGACTGGCCTCGCGCGGCTACCTGGTCGCCGGCGTGACGCCCACCTACAGCGCCGCCCTCACCGTGCTCGGCAGCGGCGCGGTGCGCGGGTCGGCGGCCGGATCCGACCTGGACGGGCCGCACGGGGAGCGGCTGGCCACCTTCTGGGCGGCCGATGCCCGGTTCGCCGCCGAGCGGGTCGGCGTGCTGCTCGGCGACCGGGCCGACCGGGCCCGGGTCACCTACGTGGGGCACGCGTTCGGCGGTGCCGCGGCCATCGAGGCGTGCCGCACCGACGTCCACTGCGCCGGCGCGGCCAGCCTGGACGGTGCGCCGGTCGGGCCGGCCGTCACGCTCGGGCTGCAGCACCCGCTGCTGCTGCTCGGCGCCGGTTCCGGCGGGGCGACCGCCGACCCGGCCACGCACAGCCTGTTCGCGGCCAGCGGGCCGTCGTCGTGGGCGTACACGGTCGGCGGCGCGGAACCGCTCGACTTCACCGACTACGCGGCCTACTGGCTGGCCGCACCGGTGCGCCGGTGGCTGCCGGTGACCGGCGGCGACGCCCTGCCGGTCGTACGGGATTATCTGGTCGCTTTCCTCGGCACCGCCGTGCGCGGCACCACCTGGCAGGCGCCGGAGGCCGCGGGGGTGCGCCCGGCCGCGATGCTGAGCCGGTGAGCGAGCCGCACCCGATCGGAGGTGGCCGAGCCGGTGGTGCGCAGCCGCTTCCGGGACGTACCGCGCCTGCCGGAGTGGAAGGGTTCGCACGGCGGCCGGCAGGTGCCCCGCACCGTCAGGAGATCTTGACGAGGTACGCGTCCAGGGCGCGGTACGACTCCTCGGCGCCGGTCTCCATGCCGGACTGGAGCATGCCGTCCCGGTCGGCCTGATTGTCGAAGGTGGACGTGCAGTTGACTGTGGTGCGGTCGCCGTCCTCGACGAACTCGAAGCGCTCGACCGCGATGTGGCCGGCCATCGGCTCGTACTCGAAGGTCCAGGTGAACGTGTGCGGCGCGTTGATCTCGCGGAACTCGCCGCGGAACGCGTGCTGTTCGCCGTCGGCGTGTTCGACGAAGCGCCACCTGCCGCCGACCGTGAAGTCGATCTCGACGTCCATCGGGTTGCCCCGGCCCCACCAGTGCCGCAGGTGCTCGGCCTGGGTGTGCGCCGCGAACACGACGTCGCGCGGGGCGGCGAACGTGCGGCTCATGCCGATGGTGCGGTCGGTGGGGGTGGTGACCGTGATGCTCATTGCTGCTCCCTCTGCTGGATGGTGGTCAGGTAGCCGTCGAGCGCGTCGTACCGCTCGTCCCAGTGCCGCCGGTACTGCTCGACCCAGGTCGCGAGGTCGCGCAGCGGTCCGGGGGCGAGCCGGCAGCGCCGGAACTGGGCCTGCCGGGTGCGCACGATCAGCCCGGCGGCCTCCAGCACGTTGAGGTGCTTGGAGACGGCCTGCGGGCTGATCGGGAAGCCGCCGGCCAACTCACCCGCGGTGGCCTCCCCCTCGGCCAGCCGGGCGACGATCGCCCGGCGGGTCGGGTCGGCGAGGGCGGCGAAAACGGCGTCGATGGACATGCTCTAAACCACCTGGCTTATAAACGGATAGGTTTAGAGTAGCGGGTCACCCTCCGTTTGGATAGGTCTCCAGCTCGCGGGTGTCGACGTGCAGCGGATGCAACGGCCGGCACCCGATCGGGATCGCAGGATGTCCAGGTCACCGGCGTCGCGCGGTGGATCGGCGATCGCGGCAACCGCGTCACCGTACCGGTGCATTTCCTCGCTGTACCCACCGGTGACCTGGACTTACGTCGGACCTTCAGCGGATCGGCAGATCCAGGTAGGAGCCGCCGGCGATGGTGATCGCGTCGCCGGCCTCGTTGGCGTCGTAGTACAGCGGGTCCACCGTGTCGACCACCAGCGTGAGCGAGTGCCCGGCCGGCAGGTCGTAGGACGCGGCCGAGAGGGCGAGGTCGACGCTGCGGCTGCCGGCTGCGCCGCCCAGCCAGCTCACCGGTGCGTGGGTGATCAGCTTGGCGGTCCCGAGCCGGTCCAGATCATAGAGGTACGCGACCAGGGAGCCGTCGCCGCTGGTGCCGGTGAGGTTCAGGTGCACCTTGGGGATGCCGCGGATCCGGAGCGGACTGGACGGTCGTTCGGCCGCCCACACGCCGGCCCGGCCCCGGTCCACCGCCGGCAGCCAGATCTGCGGCCGCTGCCCGGTGAACGCGGAGATCCCGTTGGTCAGCAGCACCACGCCGCCGTTCGCCACGGTGTCGCGGTCGGTGGGCACCGTCTTGGCCCAGCCGGTGCTGGGAGCGCCGCCGAGCAGGCCGGTCTGGTCCAGCGCCCGGATCGAGCCGAGGCCGTACCGGCGGTTGCCGGTGCTCAGCTCGGCCCAGTTGCCGTACGTCTCCATCCCGGCGTTGTCCGGCTGGACCAGCACCTTGCCGGGCGTGGTGCCGCCGGCGTCGCCCTTGAGGTAGCGGTCGAACCAGCCGCGCACGCTGGTCCACACCGCGTTGGGCAGGCCGACGATCCCGGTCAGCTCCGCGATGGCGTGGTCGCCGGGGCGCAGTTCGAGCCGCTTCGGGGTGGTCAGCTTGCCGTAGAAGTCGACCAGCTGGTTGGGCGGGAAGAACGAGTCGCCCCAGGCGTTCGCGATCAGCACGGCCGGCGCGTTCGCGTTGATCTGGTTGAGGTAGGTCGCGGGCGAGCGCACCCGGGCCCAGGCCTGCACCTGCTCGACGTTGCGGTTGGCCTGGAAGTCGCCGAGCTTGCCGGTGAGGTCCGGTCCCGGGTTGCCGACGATCTGCGCGGCCAGGGCCAGCAGCCCGGACGACTGCAGGTGCCGGGTCTGGTCGCTGTAGAGCGAGTACACCAGGTCGGTCCAGCCGCTGAGCATGGCGACCGCGCGGATCCGCTTGTCGGCGGCCGCGCCGAGCAGGCTGATCCCGGCCCCGTACGAGACACCGGCCGTACCGATCTTCGCGGGATCGGCCGGGGTGTTGGCGACGGTCCAGTCGAGCACCTTGGACAGGTCGGCCAGGTCCTTGGGCCCGGCCGTGTCGATCTCGCCGCCCGACGCCCACCAGCCGCGCGGCGTGTACGAGACCACCACGTACCCGTCGGCCGCCATGGCCTTGGCCTGGGCCAGGTATTCGAGGTCGTTGAGACCCCAGCTGGACGGGAAGACGACGGCCGGGTAGCTGCCGGCCGCGGCGGGCCGGACCACATTGGCCTTGAGAACGACACCGCCGTCGCCGGGGATATCGACAAATGTGACAGCCGGTGCGGCCGCCGCCGCGGCGGCCGGTGCGGGCGCCGCGGCACCCGCGACGAGGACCATCGCGAGTACGGCGAGCAGGAACGAGCGTCGGGGCACCATGAGCGCTCCTCAAGCGAGGCGGAAGTCGGGATGTGGGGTGGTGTGCGGAGCGCTCCGGTGCCGGGAGCGTAGGAAGCCGTACCGAGAATTTGAACTTCATGACATTATCGTTACTTGCCAGTAACGTTGGTCACTTCGAGGAGGTGGGCGCAGTGCTCTACGGTGCCCAACCGGCCCGCCGCCGGGACGCCCTGCGCAACCGCACGGCGATCCTGCACGCCGCCAGCGAGGTGATGACCAGCCAGCAGAAGGTCTTCGGCATGCCGGAGATCGCCCGCCGGGCCGGCATCGGCCAAGCCACGCTCTACCGCCACTTCCCCGACCGGCTGGCGCTGGCCGGCGCGGTGATCGCGTACCAGATCGAACGTCTCGAGCAGTGCGTGGCTGCCGGCCGCGACCACCCCGCCACCTTCCGGCAGGCCCTCGACGAGATCCTCCGCACCCAGATCACCATGCGACCGCTGGTGCTGCTCTCCCGCCGGCTCGACCCGCGCACCCGCGGCCGCTACCTGCGGCGCATCATCGCCGCGCTGGCCGAGCCGCTGCGGCGCGCCCAGGACGACGGCCACGTGCGGGCCGACCTGGTCCCCGACGACCTGGTGCTGCTGCTGAGCATGGTGGAGGGCGTGGTCGAGGGCGCCGAGGACGCCGACGAGGCCGCCGCGGCCGCGGGGCGCTCCATCGACCTGGCCCTGGACGGCGTCTTCCGCGCGGCCTGACGGACCCTGACTCTTGCCCAGTAGTCGCTGGACAAGGGAGACTGTCCTTCGTACTCATCCGTCAAGCACCGTAGGAGCAGCCCATGAGCGGCCACGTTCCCTCCGCACGCCCGGCGCCACCCAGCAATTTCGAGGTCATCTTCAAGGCGGCGCTGGAGGCTAATCCCCGCGAGACCCTCCAACTACTGTGCGGCGTCACCCTGCGGGACGGTGACGTGATCACCGTCGAGCCCGCTCCCTGGGCCGAGCCGGAAGAGACGCTGCGAATGAGCGGCACGAACAGCCTCCTCGAGCAGACCGGGACCGGGCGCGAGATCGCCCGCAGAAACCGCGAGGAAGGCCGCGAAGAAGGCCGCGAGGAAGGCCGCGAAGAAGGTCACGTCGACTTGATGCGGGCCGCGCTCCGAGCCGCATACGGCGACATCACCGACCTCGACGAGCTCGCCCGGCGGCTGGCCGACCGCGACCACAGCGGCAACATCGCCCGCATCGTCACCGGCGCGACACTGGACGACCTGCGCGCCTGACCATTGCCGGACTGCCGTGCCGCCGACGCGGGGCAGCGTCGCGGCGCGGACTATGGTGAGGCGATGGCATCGGTCAGGCAGGTCCAGGTCACCTTCGACTGCGCAGAACCGGAGCGCCTCGCCCGATTCTGGTGCGAGGTTCTGGGGTACGTCGTGCCGCCCTCACCGGACGGATTCGCCGGCGCGTGCGTCGATCCGAACGGCGCCGAGCCGCGGCTGTACTTCCAGCGGGTCCCCGAGGGAAAGGTCGTCAAGAACCGGGTGCACCTCGACGTACGGGTCGGCACCGGGCTGGTGGGCGAGGAGCGTCTCGCGGCGCTGGAGGCCGAGTGCGCCCGGCTGCTCCCCCTCGGCGCCCGGCGCGTGCAACTGCTACTGGCCGACGAGGACAACGAGTCGTGCCTGGTGATGCAGGACATCGAGGGCAACGAGTTCTGCCTCGACTGAGCGGCGCTACCGGATCTCGGTGAGCCGGCCGGTCCATTCGGGATCCGGCGCAGCGACCTGGCGGCACCGCGCAGGCGGGCGAGATGGTCCAAGGCCGCGGCGACGGTCGGCAGATGCTCACGCACCTGACGGGCGAAGCCGGTGTCATGCCCGTCGAGCCATTCGTGCCAGGCGTCGAGCGGGTGCAGGACGCGGGTCAGCGGCGCGGCCGGCCGGCGTCGAAGGCCTCGGCGACCAGTTGCGCCCACTGCCGGCCGGGGCGCGGTCACCCAAGATGGTACGGGCCCGTCCGCGCCGCCGGCTCGCGCAAGACCGTCGCCGCATTATTGACTCTTGCCTAGTAGGCATCAGACAATAGCGACTGTCCTTCCCGACTCCCGCCAAACACCGCAGGAGCAATCCATGAGCGGCCACGTCCCCTCCGCCCGGCCGGCGCCACCCCGCGATTTCGACGGCATCTTCAAGGCGCTGCTGAACGCTCATCCCCGCGACGCCCTACAACTACTGTGCGGCGCCACCCTGCGCGACGGTGACGTGATCACCGCCGAGCCCACCGAACAGCTACGGCAACGCAACCGCCAATGCGACAACGTATTCGCCATCCGGCACGACGACGGCACCCCCACCGACGTCTTCCAGATCGAGATCCAGCTCAAACGCACCGAGGACTTCCAAGAACGCATGGTCTCCTACTGGGCGACCCTGGCAACCAGATACCGCCGCGCCACGCACCGCATCCATCAGGTAGTCCTCTGGCCCGAGGGCTACGGATACCCGGGCCGCTTCGAACGCGACCAGGAACGCCTCGACTACCACGCCGTGAACATCCCCGACGATCTGGACCCCGACGCGCTATTGGCCAGCCCCGCCCCCGCACTCGCACTGTTCACCCGCAAACCCCCACACGACCTAGTCGAGCGCGTCACCGACCGGATCGTCACCGCCGAAAAACCTGCGGACAAACTGCTCCAGACCGAACTGGGTATGCTCGTGGGAGGCGCCCTGGCGACCCAGCTGGTAGAAGCACTGCGAAGGAGAGGCATGAACGACATCCTCGAGCAGACCGAGACCGGCCGCGAGATCGCCCGCAGAAACCGCGAAGAAGGCCGTCAAGAAGGTCGCCAAGAAGGTCGCCAAGAAGGCCGCGAAGAAGGCCGCGAAGAAGGTCACGTCGACTTGATGCGGGCCGCGCTCCGAGCCGCATACGGCGACATCACCGACCTCGACGAGCTCGCCCGGCGGCTGGCCGACCGCGACCACAGCCGGAATATCGCCCGCATCGTCGCCGGCGCGACACTGGACGACCTGCGCGCCTGACCATTGCCGGACCGCCGCGCCGCCGACGGGGGCGGCACACCTGGTGCCACCCCCGTTTTACCCGCGATGCTCAGAACGTGAAGCCGGTGGCGGGCCGGCTCAGCGTCTTCGCCGCCGGCTGCCCGTCGCCCTCGGGCACCGGGACACCGGCGCAGCCCCCGTCGATCCGGCCGGTGTCGAAGAACGAAAGCAGGTCCGCGGCGCAGGCCGGCTCGCGCAGGACCGAGCCGTGCACGTCGTCGTCCACCGTGTAGACCTTGCCGCCGACGATGGCCTGGGTCTGCAGCGTCCACTCGTACGGCGACGGGGTCTCGTACCGGTGCCCGGACAGCACCAGCGAACCGCCGCCGGGGCGGAGCCGGACCGGCTGCACCGGCAGCGGCCAGCCGGCGCACCCCGCCGAGAAGTCGTCGGCCCGGCCGGTCATCGGGTTGTCCGCGAGGCGTTTCTGGAACGCGGCCCAGGCGGCGTCGAAGCCGAGCCGGCTCGGGTCCTCGTTGCAGAAGGCGGCCCGGTTCATCGTCCGGTTCCCCTGCTCCGGCAGGTCGGCCGGCGGCTCGGACGGCGGCTCCGGATCGCCGATGACCTCCTTGACGGTCGGCGGTGCGGTAGGCCCGGTCGCGTCCCGCAACTCCGCGAGCACCTGGCCGGCGAGCGGCCAGACCGGCGCGTCCTGGGTGGCGGACACGGCGACGATCGCACCGTCGAGCGGCATGTCGAGATCGGTGAACCGGCGCGGGTTGGCGTCGTAGTCGGCGCGCAGCGCGATGATCGCGTCCCGGACCTGCTGCGGCGTGGTGCCGAAGCCGTACCGGTCGTGGCGCTCGGCGATCCAGGCCGCCATCCGCCGGGCGTTGCGCTCGGCCGCCGCCGCGCGGCCGTCCTGGAACGCGACCACGCTGAACCGCGGGATCGCCACGCTGTCCAGGAACATCCGGCCGACGTTCGCCGGGAACTGGCTCCGGTAGACCACGCCGAGCCAGGTGCCCCAGGACACCCCGACGAAGTTGAGCTTCTGGTCCCGCAGGCCGGACCGGATCCGGTCCAGGTCGCGGGCCACGTTGGCGGTGGTGAGCTCGCCGAGGAAGGCGGGATCCGACCGGCCGCACGCCGCGTTGGCGCGCGATTCGATGTCGTACCGGCGGCGCGCCGATTCCTCGGTCTCCGGGCCGGCCGGCCGCGGACCGGGATCCCCGTCCGGCGGCGGGCAGTTCAGCTTGGTGCTGTAGCCGACGCCGCGCGGGTCGAAGCCGATCAGGTCGTACCGCTGGTTGAGCCCCGCGTCGTCGTTCATGGTCAGCAGTTGGACGGGCATCAGGTAGCCGCTGCCGCCCGGACCGCCGGGGTTCATCGCGAGGCTCCCGAGCCGGTGCGCCTGGTCGACGGCCTTGAGCCGGGTGAGCGCGACGGTGATCTGCCGGCCCTGCGGGCGCTCGTAGTCGAGCGGGACGCTGACCGTGCCGCACTCGAGGCGGGCCAGCACCTCCTTGAACCGGTCCAGCCGATCCGGCGGGACCATCCGGCGCAGCGCCTCCTCGGAATAGGAACGGCAGGGCTGCCAGGCGATCGCCGCCGGCGCCCGGGCCGCGGCTGCCGCGGCGGCGGGCGTACCCGCGACCGGTGCGGCCAGCCCGGCTCCGGCGACGATCACCGCGAGGGCGGCCCGCCCGGTCACTGTTCTCTGTGGATTCATGCGGCCATCCTGTGGCCCGGGTGGCGATACCCGCGTCTGCCGGGAGAGGTATCCGGAACCGCCGATATACATCTCGCGACGGATATAACCGCGTGCCACCGGCTCGTAAGCTCACCACGTCATGGCGGAACACCTGGTGCACGAGGTCCGCTCCTGGGCTCGCCGGCCGGCGGTGCAGGACGCGGCGCTGGCGGCCGCCCTGGTGGGCGGGCACATCGCGATGAGCGACTCGTCCGACCCGAGCGCAGCGTGGTGGCTCGCGACCGCACTCTCGGCGGCCGGCGTCGCCCTGCGGCGGCGCTGGCCGTTCCCGATGCTCGGTCTTTGCTGTTTCGCCGCCGTGGTCCCGCTCGCCGCGCTCGAGCCGCTCACGATCATCCATCTGAGCGTGCCGATCCTGCTCTACACGGTCGCCGTCCGCTACGGCTGGGCGCTCTCCCTGGTGGTGCTGTCCGGCATGCTGGTGCTCGCTCTGGCGTCGAGTTCGTTCGCCGTCCGGAAGGTCGAGCTGAACCGCGTGCCGCCGCAGGCGTGGCCTGAGGACCGGCCCCGCCCGCCGTTCCCGGACGAGAGGTTCGATCCCCCACCGCTCCCGGACGACCATGCCGGCGAGCAGATCCGCGGGATCGCCTGGAACGACCTGCCCGGGCTCGCGCTGATCCTGATCTCCGCCTGGGCCATCGGATCCGGCACCCGGAGCCGGCGCGCCTACCTCGACGAACTGCGCGCCCGGGCGGCCGGCCTGGAACGCGAGCAGGAGCAGCGGGCGGTGCTGGCGGTGGCCGCCGAGCGCGGCCGGATCAGCCGGGAACTGCACGACGTGGTGGCCCACGGGCTTTCCGTGATGGTGATCCAGGCGCAGGGCGGTGCGGCCGCGCTCGACAACCGGCCCGCGGACACCCGGGCCGCCCTGGAAGCGATCGTCAAGACCGGCCGGGACTCTCTGGCCGACATGCGCCGCGTGCTCGGCACCGTCGGCGAGGTCGACGACGCCTGGCACCCGCAGCCCGGACTGGCCCGGGTGCCGTCGCTGCTCGCCCAGGTGCGGGAGGCCGGCACGCCGGTGCGGCTGACCATCGAGGGCGATCCGGTCCCGCTGCCGTCCGCGGTCGACCTCACGGCGTACCGGATCGTGCAGGAGGCGCTGACCAACACCATGAAACACGCCAGCGCCGGCGCCGGGGCGGCCATTGTGATCTCGTACGCCGGGTCGGCCGTCCACATCGACGTCAGCGACGACGGCCGGGTCGTCCGGCACGACGACGGCCGCGGCAACGGCTTGCGCGGCATGCGCGAGCGGGTCCGTCTGCTCGGCGGCAGCCTGGACACCGGTCCGGGCCCGCGAGGCGGTTTCACCGTACGGGTCACCCTGCCGATCGAGGAGCGTCGCGCATGATCAGTGTTCTGCTCGCGGACGACCAGACCCTGGTCCGCACCGGCTTCCGCATGATCCTCGAGAACGCCGAGGACATGCGGGTGGTCGGCGAGGCCGGTGACGGCGCCGAGGCCGCCCAGATCGCACTGGAGAGCCAACCGGACGTCGTCCTGATGGACGTACGGATGCCCGAGGTCGACGGCGTCGACGCGACCCGCCGCATCTGCGCCGGCGCCACCGCGACCCGGGTGCTGATCCTCACCACGTTCGACCTCGACGAGTACGTGTACGCCGCGCTCCAGGCCGGGGCGAGCGGCTTCCTGTTGAAGGACACGCTGGCGCCCGACCTGCTGTCGGCCATCCGGGTGGTGGCCCGCGGCGACGCGGTGGTGGCGCCGAGCGTGACCCGCCGGCTGCTGGACCGCTACGTCACGGCGGGCGCCGGCCCGGCTCCGGCCGCCGCGCTGGACGCGCTGACCGAGCGGGAACGCGAAGTGCTGGGCCTGCTGGCCCGCGGCCTGTCCAACGTGGAGATCGCCGGCACCCTCTACCTGTCGGAGGGCACCGTCAAGACCCACGTCAGCCGGGTGCTGACCAAACTGGGCCTGCGCGACCGGGTGCAGGCCGTCGTCTACGCCTACGAGTGCGGCGTGGTCCGCGCCGGCGCAGTGGATCGCTGAGGTCGACCGTCCGATCGATATGGTCGACGGGTGAGCGGCCACGTCTTCGTCAGCTACAGCCGGGAAGATCGCGCCTACGTCGACCGAATGGCCGCCCACCTGAGCGCGGCCGGCGTCGAAGTCTGGTTCGACCACCGGATGTTGGCGGGCGACCGCTTCGACGACGTCCTGGCCCAGCAGATCGAAACGGCCGCGGCTGTCATTGCGATCCTCACGCCGACTTCGGTGAAGTCGGACTGGGTCCGGCGCGAGTTGCACCACTCGGTCGCCCACCACGTCCCACTCCGCCCGTTGATGCTCCGACAGTGTGACTTGCCACTGATACTTGCCGGCATTCACTACGAGGAGGTGATCTCCGGTGCGATGCCGAGCGAAGACCTCGTGCGAACCTCGCCGTGCTGGTCGGCACGTCGAGCCGGTCAACGGCCGGCGGGACCGGAACCGGAACCGCCGAACAGACGACGAACCCGGGGTCTGACGATGCCGCACCGGCGAAACGCCGACCCGGTCCCGGGTACGGACGGGCGGGCGTAAGCTCGCCGCAGTCGTATCGGGACGAGGGCACCGAGCTCGTTCGCCTCGCCGGTACGCACTTCCGAAGGTCGACGGCAGGCCGCACGGACCTCGCTGCTGTCGACGTGGGACTCGGCGGCCTCCCTCGCCTGGCGCTACTGACTCTGCCGTACGTCGCAAGCATCGACTTCGTGCGAGCCGGGGAAGTCAGCCCGCAGGCGTTGCTGGAGGAGATCGCGCGACCCAGCCCTCGGTTGCAGCACTTCTGGGAACGCTCCAGTCGCTACGGCTATCCCTACGCGGAGGTCGCAGACCCTTTCGATCGGTCGGTTGGCTCTTTCTTCAACAACATGGTCCGGCTTGACTCCACGCAGGCGATCGACGGCGAGCCGGGTCTGATCGTCGCGACTGGCCGGCGGCACTGAGCCGAAACCTCGCGAACGCGGCGGTCTGCCTCGTCAACGAGCCGGTGCCGCAGCGCTGAAGAGGGCGAACGTCTCGGCGAACTGGGAGTGCACAGGCGCCGGCAATGTGTCCGCGGTGAACCAGCCCAACTCGTCGAACTTGTGCGGCTCGCCGATCCGGGCCGCGGCCGGGTCGAGCCGCACCGCGAAGACCACCGCCACCCAGTGCGACGGCGGGTCGGCGCGCAGCACGTTGCGCACGCCCAGCAGGTCGATCGCGAGCGGCGGGGTCGCGTACTCCTCCAGCACCTCGCGGGTCACCGCGGTCTCGAACGTCTCGCCGAACTCCAGCGCGCCGGCGCCCACGTCCCAGGCGCCCGGTTCGTCGCGGGCGCCGGCCGAGCGCCGGGCCAGCAGGATCCGCCCGGCACCGTCGTGACAGACAAAAACACAGGACACCGAGGGCGTACGGGTCATGCTGACGATCATGGCACAGTGGCCGGATGAGGATCCGGCGCATCAAGGCATGCCTCAACGGCGGCCGCCCGTTCCCCGCCACGCCGGCCGACCTGGCCGCGGAGGCCGCAGCCGCGGTGCGGGCCGGTGCCGAGGCAGTCCACGTGCACCCGCGCGACCCGGACGGCCGGGAGTCCCTCGCCGCCGCGGACATCGGCGCGGCGCTCACCGCGATCCGGGCGGTCTGCCCCGGCGTCCCGGCCGGCGTCTCCACCGGCATCTGGATGACCGGCGGTGACCCGCGGCGCCGCATCGCGCTGATCAGGGAGTGGAGCGTGCTGCCGGATTTCGCATCGGTCAACGTGCGCGAGCCGGGCTTCGCCGATCTCGTACGCCTGCTGGCCGCGGCCGGGGTAGCCGTGGAGGCCGGCGTCTGGGCCTCCGCCGAGGCCACCGCGCTGGCCGGCCTGCCGGTGCGGCGCGCGCTGATCGAGGTGCTCGACACCCCGGCCGCCGAGGCGGTGACCGCGGCCGACGCGATCCTGGCCGCGCTGGACGCGGCCGGCCACGACGGTGAGCGGCTGCTGCACGGCGAGGAGGCGGCCTGCTGGCCGCTGATCACCCACGCCGGCCGGCTCGGCCTGCCCACCCGGATCGGCCTGGAGGACACCACGGTCCTGCCCGACGGCACCCCGGCCCCTGGCAACGAGGCCCTGGTCGAGCACGCCCTGCGGATCTGGACCTACGCCGCCCGCTAGACAGCGTCCACGAGGGGCCGCCTGGCCGTCGTGCCGTCAGTTTGCGTTTGCGGTCAGGTACCGCCGCAGGTCGCGGGTTTCGCCGGTGACCGGGCGGGCGGCCAGGATACAAGTGTCGTCGTCCGGGTTGGTCTGGCGCAGCCGGGCCAGCAGCTGGGCCAGCGGCTGCTCCGGGCTGACCCGGACCGCGTCGTCGACCGCGCGGATCACCTGGGCCAGGCCGTCGTCGGGGCCGCGGCGCCGGTGCTCGACCAGGCCGTCGGTGTAGAGCAGCAGCACGTCGCCGGCGTGGAAGCCGATCCGGGCCGTCGGGTAGGTGGCGTCCTCGACCACGCCCAGCATCGGGCCGGAGGGGCAGGTCAGCGGCTCGGTGCGACCGGACCGGCTGAGCAGCGGCGGCGGGTGGCCGGCCTGGGCCCAGACGATTTCCTGGCGGGCCGGGTCGAACCGGGCTACCACCGCGGTGGCGGCCAGTTCGGGGCTGTCCCGCTCTAGGTCGCAGGTCAGCCGGTTGAGGTGGGCGAGCAGCGCGCCCGGGTCGCCGGTGGTCACCGACAGCGCCCGCAGCGCGTGCCGCAGCTGGGCCATCGTGGTGGCGGCCGGGATGCCGTGGCCGGCCACGTCGCCGACGGCCAGCAGCACCGAGCCGTCGCGCAGCTGGGACGCCTGGTACCAGTCGCCGCCGACCAGGTTCTCCTGTCCGGCCGGCAGGTAGCGCAGCGCCACCTTGAGGCCGGGCAGCTCGAGCGGGCCCTCCGGGATGGGCAGGATGATCCGTTGCAGGCTGGCGGCCAGCTCGTGCTCGTCGGCGAGGCGCCGCTCGACCTCGGCCAGCCGGCGGGCGCCGTTTTCCCGCTCGGTGACGTCCTGCACTATGCCGTACAGCCGCAGCGGGAGGCCGGCCGCGTCGCGGACCGCGTCGGCGACCGTGCGCAGGTGCTTGATCCGGCCGCCGATGCGGACCCGGGTGGTGACGTCGATCCGTTCGGCGTTCTCGAACGCGGCCAGCGCGGCCTGCCGCAGCGGCTCGTCGTCGGGCAGGTTGAGCGCCTCGGACTCCTCCCGGGAGAGCGGGCCGAGCCGCGGGTCCCGCTCGTAGATCCGGTACAGCTGGTTGGACCAGTAGATGTCGCCGGTGACCAGGTCCCACTCGCCCCAGCCGAGGTTGCCGAGGCGTTCCGTACCGGCCACCCGCTCGCTCTCCCGGCCGGCGTTGTCGTGCCGGGCCCACTGCACCAGCAGGCCCTGGCCGAGCCGGTGCGCGCGGACCCGGTACATGCCGTCGCCGTGCCGGAACGGCCCGATCGCGGCCGGGCAGCCGGTGTCGAGAACGTCCTGGTAGATGGCCCAGCGGCCGCTGACCTCGCCGTCCGGCGACTGCCGGCTGGCCCGTTCGCCGATCAGCTGGGTGCCGCGCCGGCCGTCCGACGTCCGCGCGTCCGGGCTGGCCGCCTGCCAGACCAGGTCGGTGAGCCGGCCGGACTCGTCGCGCTCGGCGGTGAGGAAGCCGCACATGCCGGGCGTCACGTCGAGGATGCGCTGCACGGTGGCGATCCACGGCCCGATGTCCGGGTCGGGCACCGTCGCCGGGGCGGCAAGGGCCGCGTCCACCAGCTGGGTCACGGTCAGGACCGGCTCGTTGGCGGCCGGTGCCTCGGAGACGTCCAGCAGCCGGATCACCCCGTGCGCCACCTCGAGCACCTCGCGGCGCCGGTCGGCGGCCATCCGCAGCAGGTGCCGGTGCGCCTCGGCCACCCGGCACCGGGCCCGGCCGGCCAGCAGCGCCGCGGCCCGGTCGATCAGTTGCCGCCCCGCCTCGCCGTTCGCCGGTACGACGGCCGGACGGAGCCTGTTCAACGCTTCCGCGTACGCCCGACTCACCGCGTGCCTCCTTGGCTCCACCCCGTACCGATCCGGACTCCTGCATACGTCAGCCGCGCGGGCGTCTGCATCAGCCGTTCATCCGGGGGCCCTCGCCACCTGCGGCTTTACCGGCCGCACTTCACCCGAACGGGGATCAGAGTTCGAAGAGTTCGCGGACCGCGTCGGCCAGACGGACCATGCTCGCGCCGGTGACCATCCCGATCCGTTCGGCGCCGGTCGAGGCCGGCAGCCGCCGCATCCGGTTGACCACCACCACGCCGGTGATCGGGTCCTGCTCGGTGAGCGCGACGGCGTACGGCGGCAGCTCGGTGGCGCCGCGCTGGCGGACGATGGGTGCGCAGAACGGTGCCGCGTTCTTGCGTTCGTTGTAGCTGTCGGCGGACAGGACGAGCACCCGGTAGCGGAGGTCGGTGCGGCTGCCGATGGTCCAGATCTCGCCGCGCCTCATCGGGGCACAGCTCCGGAGGGCGTCCCGCTCGGCATGGCGAAGAGCCTACCGCCGCACGGATCATCGGCCGCGGCAGGCCCTAGTCGAGCTGCGTCGCCAGCGTGGCGCGGTGCTGCTCCTTGGCCCGGTACATGGCCTGGTCGGCGCGCGAGATCAGCTCGTCCGCGCCCTGGCCGCCGGCCGAGATCACGGCGCCCACGCTGCTGCCCACCGTGACCAGCTCGCCGGCCAGCACGAACGGCTCGGCCAGGGCCTTCTCGACGTGCCCGGCGAGGCGCAGGGCCGCCGACTCGGGTGCGTCGTCCTCGCAGAGCAGCAGGAACTCGTCGCCGCCGTAGCGGGCCAGGGTGTCGCCGGCCCGCAGCCCGGTGCGGACCCGCTCGGCGACCGCGACCAGCAGCTGGTCGCCGGTCTCGTGCCCGAGCCGGTCGTTGACCTGCTTGAAGCCGTTCAGGTCGCAGAACAGCAGCACCACCGACGGGCGGCCACCGGCGCGCTCACGGTCGAGCGCGGCCGACAGCCGGGTCAGCAGTTCGGCCCGGTTGGGCAGGCCGGTGAGCGGATCGTGGGTGGCCTGGTGGCGCAGCCGCAGCTCGGCGCGTTCCCGCTGGCGGGCGAGCCGGCCCACCCGGATCAGCACCAGCGTGGTGGCCAGCAGGCTGCCGATCAGCAGGAGCGGGCCGTCCACCCCGTGCCCGGTCATCTGCCGCAGGCCGGCGGCCGCCGGGTTGAGCACCAGGGCGAGCCCCAGGAAGATCAGCCGGCCGGTGGTGAGGCGGTCCACCGGCGCCGCGGTCGGCCGCATCAACTCGGCCGACGAGGGATGCAGAACCGAGAGACCCAGGATGCCGTACGCCGCCATGAACGCGAGCTCGATGCCGCCGGACTCCCCCGTGACCAGCTCCCCCGACGTCCGGGCCAGCACCACGTTGCCGGCCAACGCGAGGGACAGCGCCACCAGCAGCAGGCCCAGGGTGGGCAGCCGGCCGCCGGCGAACCACAGCCGCAGCAGCGCGCCCAGCACGCCGCTGAGCGCCAGGATGCCGAGCAGGATCGTCATCCGCGGACCGGTCTCGGCGCGTACCGCCTCCATGGCGGGGTAGAGAAGGATCGTCCAGACCAGGCCGCCCACCGCCATGGCGGCGACGCCGAAGTCGAGCATGCCGCCGATGTCGTTGCGGCCGCGGCGCAGCACCAGGGCGATCGCGGCGGCGAGCAGCCCGGCGTGCCCGCCGGAGACCATCAGCGGCACCGTGGCCAGCTGGTCCGGCCCGCCGAAGGTGGCCACCACGTTGCTCAGGGTCAGCACCACCAGCGCGCCGAGCAGCAGCCACCAGGGCAGCCACGGACCGCGGCGCAGGACGCCGACCACCGGCGGGATGGCCAGGGCACAGCAGATGATGAACGTGTAGCCGCGCGCCTCGAGCGGCAGCACCGGATGCAGCACCAGAAGCAGGACGAGGACAGCGAGGTAGCCGCGTCGCCCGATTTCCATACCGGTCGCGATCGACGGCGCGGCGCCCGGCTTGAGAATTTCCGTCCGGCGCTCACCAGATGGTCACCGGATGGGCCGGATCGAACCGGGATCCAGGCGATCCCGTAAGAATGAGCGCGTGGCAAGCAGCTAGGGAAGGACGTCAATGATGTCGGAAAAGGCACAGATCGGGGTTACCGGTCTGGCGGTGATGGGGCGCAACCTGGCGCGCAACTTCGCCCGGCACGGGCACACGGTGGCCCTGCACAACCGCACGTACGGCCGTACCAAGGAGCTCGTGGACGAGTTCGGGCACGAGGGCAGGTTCATCCCGTCGGAGAGCGCGGAGGACTTCGTCGCGAGCCTGGAGCGCCCGCGCCGCGTGGTGATCATGGTCAAGGCGGGTGCGCCCACCGACGCCGTGATCGACGAGTTCGCTCCGCTGCTCGAGACCGGCGACATGCTGATCGACGCCGGCAACGCGCACTACCTGGACACCCGCCGCCGGGAGGCGGCCCTGCGCGAGCGCGGCCTGCACTTCGTGGGCGCCGGCGTGTCCGGCGGTGAGGAGGGTGCCCTGCACGGGCCGAGCATCATGCCCGGCGGGCCGCGGGAGTCGTACGACGCGCTCGGCCCGCTCCTCGAGGACATCGCCGCGAAGGTCGACGGCGAGCCGTGCTGCGTGCACGTGGGCCCGGACGGCGCCGGTCACTTCGTGAAGATGGTGCACAACGGCATCGAGTACGCGGACATGCAGCTCATCGCCGAGGCGTACGACCTCCTGCGGCAGGTCGGCGGGCACCAGCCGGCGGAGATCGCACAGATCTTCGGGAGCTGGAACTCCGGGCGGCTCGGCTCGTACCTGATCGAGATCACCGCCGAGGTGCTCAAGCAGGTCGACGCCGCGAGCGGCAAGCCGTTCGTGGACGTGGTGCTCGACCAGGCCGAGCAGAAGGGCACCGGCCGGTGGACCGTGCAGGCCGCGCTCGACCTGGGTGTCCCGGTCAGCGGCATCGCCGAGTCGGTGTTCGCCCGGGCCCTGTCCGGCGGCGCCGCCGAGCGCAAGGCGGCGGCCGACGCCGGCCTGCCGGGTCCGTCGGTCACGGCCGGGGCGCACTCCGGTGACCTCACGGCCGACGTCGAGCAGGCGCTGTTCGCCTCCAAGATCGTCGCGTACGCGCAGGGCTTCCAGCAGATCCAGGCGGCCAGCAAGGAGTACGGCTGGTCGATCGACCCGGGTGCGATGGCAAAGATCTGGCGGGACGGCTGCATCATCCGGGCCAAGTTCCTCGACCACATCAAGCAGGCCTACGACAAGGCGCCCGAACTGGCCACGCTGCTGGTGGACGACTACTTCCTGTCCGCCGTGAGCGGCGCGCAGGACGCCTGGCGGCGGGTGGTGGCGACCGCGGCCCAGCAGGGCATCCCGGCGCCCGGCTTCGCGTCGGCACTGGCCTACTACGACGGTTTGCGGGCGGCGCGCCTGCCGGCCGCGCTGATCCAGGGCCAGCGTGACTTCTTCGGCGCGCACACCTACCGCCGCGTGGACAAGCCCGGCTCGTTCCACACCCTGTGGGCCGCCGACGGCCGCCCCGAGGTAGAGGTCTGAGTAACTGGCGTCGCTCCGCTCCGCGGCAATCGCCTTGTAACCGCTGAGATGGCAGGCGGTTTCCCGCCTGCCATCTCACCGGCGGCGATTGCTAGTTAACGTGCGTGGACGGGGCCTACGGCCATCAGCAGGCCGGCCTCGTCGGCGCGCAGCGGCTTGGCCATGTAGAAGCCCTGGCCGAGCCGGTAGCCCATGGCCCGCAGCCGGTCCAGCTGGGCCTCGCTCTCGATGCCCTCGGCCACCGCGGACAGCTGGAGGTACTCGGCCAGCTGGGCGACCGCGGCGGCCACCGCGAGCCGGCCCCGGTCCTCGCCGTCGGCGATGCCGTCGACGAACGACTTGTCCAGCTTGAGGACGTCGACCGGGAACGCGCGCAGCAGGCTCAGCGACGACTGGCCGGTGCCGAAGTCGTCCAGCGCCAGCCGGACACCCATCTCATGCAGCGCGTGCAGGGTCTCGCGGACCTGCCGGCCGTCCAGCACCGACGACTCGGTCACCTCGAGCACCAGGTTGCGCGGCAGCAGGCCGGTCTCGCTGAGCACGGCCGCCACCTCGTCGACGAAGCCGGGCTCGCGCAGCTGGCGGACCGCCACGTTCACGTTGACCGCCCGGATCGCGCCGTCGCCGTGCTCGGCCTGCCAGCGGGCCAGCTGCTCGCAGGCAGCACGCAGCACCCAGGAGCCGAGCGGCACGATCAGCCCGGAACGCTCGGCGACCGGGATGAAATCGCCCGGCGAGACGAACCCGCGCACCGGGTGCTGCCAGCGGACCAGCGCCTCGGCGCCGTGCAGCCGGCCGGTGACGATGTCGAACACCGGCTGGTAGAGCAGGAACAGCTCGTTCCGGATGATCGCGTTGTGCAGCTCGCTGCCGAGCCGGGCGTGGTTCATCACGTCCTGCCGCATCTCGGGCAGGAACCGCTGCCAGGACGCCTTGCCGGACTCCTTGGCCGCGTACATCGCGATGTCGGCGTTGCGCAGCATCTCGTCGGCGCTGTCGCCGGCGCCGGCCACCGCCACCCCGATGCTGGCGTGCGCGAGCAGCTGGTGCTCGCCGACCCGGAACGGCTCGGCGAGGGCCTGCAGGATGCGCATCGCCGCGTCCTCGGCCACGGCCAGGTCGTCGGAGTCGACCAGCACCGCGAATTCGTCGCCGCCGAGCCGGGCCGGCAGCTCCTGGACCGCGCTGTGCAGCCGCAGCCGCTGGGCCACCTGGTAGAGCAGCTGGTCGCCGAGGGCCGGGCCCATGGTGTCGTTGATCATCTTGAAGTCGTCGATGTCGATCAGCAGCACGGTGGCCGGCCGGTACGCGCTGAGCCGCTCGGTCACCGCGGCGCCGAACCGGGTGCGGTTGGCCAGCCCGGTCAGCGGGTCGGTCATGGCCAGCCGCTCGAGTTCGGCCTGCTGGGTGCGGATGCCGTCCAGCAGCTGCTTGTTCTCGCGCAGGCCGAGCAGCTGGCGGACCACCACGCAGGCCACGATCAGCACGGCGCCGATGATCACGGTCTGCTCGCGGCCGCCCATCTCGCGGGCCGCGATGCCGATGACCAGGCCGGCCGTGACGGTGACCGCGACGAACGGCAGCAGCTCCCAGAGCGACCGGCGCGGGCGCCGGGCGGTGGCCGCGGCCTCGGGCGCGGCCAGGACCGCGCGCTGGCGCCGGGCCGCGGCGGTGAACGAGAGCGCCACCAGGGGCTGGCCCAGCACCGAGATGATCAGCCGGGACGTGTCGTCGCCGGCGATCAGCAGCACCGCGATGGTCACCGCGACGATCGGCGAGACGGCCAGCAGGCGCAGCGCCAGCGAGTCGACCGGGCCGCCGGTCACGCCGATCGCCTTGCCGACCACGACCAGGGCGAGCAGGCCGGCCACGCCGATGATGGCGGCCGCGATGCGGGTGGTGAGGTCGGTGCCGGGCGGTGCGAAGCTGAGCACCACGTACCAGAAGACCAGGGCGCCGGCGATCGCCACGGTGACCGCGTCGAGCAGCGCCCGGATCCAGCCCAGCGCCGAGCGGTGGCCCATCGGCACCCGGCCGAACGCCATCATGGCCCAGACCGTGCCGAGCAGGTTGGGCACGGCCACCGCCAGCGACATCCCGGCGTCGTTGTTGGCCAGGGCGAGCGAGCAGCAGGCGCCGATCAGCAGCAGGACCGCGGCCTGCGACACCTGCCGCCAGAACGCGCGCAGCGAGCGGGCCAGCCGGACCGTGGCGCCGAGCCGGTGCGCAGCGAACGCGGCGGCCGCGATCGCCGGCGGCCCGAACAGATAGCCGTGGGTGACGTCACCGGGGTGCCGGACCAGCAGCCAGACGCAGACCGCGGCCACGGAACAGGCGGCGACCAGCAGCGGCACGAGCCCGCCGCCCGCGCGCCTGCCGGCACCGCGCACCACCGGTTCTGTCATGCGCCCATGGCTCCCCGCGTCAGTGTGTCTGCGGGGATACCAGTCGGCCGTGGCCCGGACGACTTGAGCGAAAGGTCAGCCGCGCAGCGCCGCCGCCACCACCGACCGGGCCTCCTGCTGGATCCGGGCCAGCGCCTCGGGGCCGTGGAACGACTCGGCGTAGATCTTGTAGACGTCCTCGGTGCCGGACGGCCGGGCCGCGAACCAGCCCGACTCCGTGGTGACCTTGAGCCCGCCGATCGCGGCGCCGTTGCCGGGCGCGCTGGTCAGCACCCCGGTGATCGGCTCGCCGTCCAGCTCGGTGGCGGTCACCTGCTCCGGCGACAGCTTGCCGAGGACCGCCTTCTCCTCGCGGGTGGCCGGCGCGTCGATCCGGGCGTACGCGGGCTCGCCGAACCGGGCGGTGAGGTCGCGGTAGTGCTCGCTCGGGGTGCGGCCGGTGACCGCGATGATCTCCGAGGCCAGCAGGTCGAGCAGGATGCCGTCCTTGTCGGTGCTCCAGGCCGAGCCGTCCCGGCGCAGGAACGAGGCGCCCGCGCTCTCCTCACCGCCGAAGCCGATCGCGCCGGACAGCAGGCCCGGCACGAACCACTTGAAGCCGACCGGCACCTCGTCGAGCCGGCGGCCCAGGTCGGCGGCCACCCGGTCGATCATCGAGGAGGACACCAGGGTCTTGCCGATCGCGGCGCCGGCCGGCCAGCCGTCGCGCTGCCGGAACAGGTACGAGATGGCCACGGCCAGGTAGTGGTTGGGGTTCATCAGGCCGCCGTCCGGGGTCACGATGCCGTGCCGGTCGGCGTCCGCGTCGTTGCCGGTGGCCAGCTGGAATCGGTCCTTGGACTTGATCAAGGCCGCCATCGCGTACGGGGAGGAGCAGTCCATCCGGATCTTGCCGTCCCAGTCCAGCGTCATGAAGCCGAACGTCGGGTCCACGTGCGGGTTCACCACGGTCAGGTCGAGCCCGTACCGCTCGGCGATCGCGCCCCAGTAGGCCACGCTGGCCCCGCCGAGCGGGTCGGCGCCGATCCGCACCCCGGCCTCGCGGACCGCGTCCAGGTCGAGCACCGCGGGCAGGTCGGACACGTACTCGTCGAGGAAGTCGTAGCCGGACACCGCCGAGCTCCGCCGGGCCCGCTCGGCCGGCACCCGGCGTACCTCCTTGAGACCGGCCGCGATCAGCGCGTTCGCCCGGTCCTGAATCCACTTGGTGGCGTCCGTGTCGGCTGGGCCGCCGTTGGGCGGGTTGTACTTGAAACCGCCGTCGTCGGGCGGGTTGTGCGACGGCGTCACCACCACGCCGTCGGCCAGGCCCGAGTCACGATCTTTGTTGTACGCGAGGATGGCCCGGGACAGCGCCGGGGTCGGGGTGTACCCGTCCCGGCTGTCGATCAGCGTGGTCACGTCGTTGGCGGCGAACACCTCGAGCGCGGTGACCATCGCCGGCTCGCTGAGCGCGTGCGTGTCCCGGCCCAGGAACAGCGGCCCGTCGGTGCCCTGCGCCTTACGGTATTCGACGATGGCCTGGCTGGTGGCCGCGATGTGGTCCTCGTTGAACGCGGTGCGCAGGCTGGACCCGCGGTGCCCGGAGGTGCCGAACGCGACCCGCTGCCCGACCTCGGCCGGGTCCGGGTGTTCGGTGTAGTAGCGGGCGACCACCCTCGGCACGTCGATGAGGTCCCGTGGCTCGGCGGGTGTCCCGGCGCGCGGATCAACGGACATGGCGGCCTCCTTCGGTGCAGGTACCCTGCCTCGGAGCCTATCGACACCGGGCGTGGCGGACACCCGGGCGGTAACGGCTTGTCCACTAGTTGAACCTTTCCGTGACGGGATCCGAACCAATGTTCGTGAGGTGTCTGCGCGTCCTGGTGCCGCTGCTGTTCGTGCTGGGGCTGCTGGTCCTCCCGGCTGCCCCGGCCAGCGCCCACGCGTCGCTGCTCGGTTCGGTCCCGGCTCCGGGCAGCATCATCGGCACCTCACCCAGTGAGATCGTGGTGACGTTCAGCGAGGGCGTCACCCCGGTCTCCGGCCGGGTCCAGGTGCTCGACCCGGAGGGCGAACGGATCTCCGGCACCGCCCGGGCCGAGGGATCGGTGCTGCGCATCCCGGTCCGCAAGGCCGGCCAGCCGCTCGGCACGTACCTGGTCAGCTATCGGGTGATCTCGGCCGACAGCCATCCGGTGGGCGGTGCCCTGACCTTCTCGGTGGGCGCGCCGTCGGCCCGGCCGCCGGTGCCTGCGGCTGCCGACGGCGAGCACCGGTCGGTTGCGCTGGCCAATCCGGTCACCCGATTTCTGGGGTACGCGGGGCTCACGCTCGCGGTCGGACCGGCGTTGTTCCTGGCCCTGCTCTGGCCGCGGACCCGCTCCCGGACCGGCGCCATCCGGATGGTGTACGCGGGTCTCGGCCTGATCGGCGTGGCCACCCTCGGCTCGCTGTGGACCCAGGCACCGGCCAGCACCGGCGCACCGCTGTGGGACGTGGCGCCCGCCGAACTCGGTGAGGTCGTCGCCAGCCCGTACGGCCTCGCCCACCTGGCCCGGCTCGCCGTGCTGGGGCTGCTCGCCGGCCTGTTGCCGCCGCTGCTGCGCGGTGCCGCCGGGCGGCCCCGCGGTCTCGCGGTGATCGGGCTGGCCGTGGCCGGCACGGTGACCTGGCCGCTGACCGGTCACGCCGCGGCGGCACCGCTCACCGCCGCGATCGTCGCGTCCGACGTGGTGCACATCGCGGCCATGTCGGTGTGGCTGGGCGGGCTCGTCACGCTGACCGTCTTCCTGCTGCGGCGCACCCACCCGCGGGTGCTCGGCGTGCTGCTGCCGCACTGGTCGCGGTGGGCCGCGCTGTCGGTGGTGTGGCTGGTGGCCGGCGGCGCGGTGCAGTCGGTGGTGCAGGTCGGCTCGATCGGCGCGCTCTGGGAGAACAACTACGGCCGGCTGGTGCTGGCCAAGGTGGCGATCCTGGCCGCCGTGCTGGCCGTCGCGGCGTACGCCCGCTCGCTGGTCAACCGCCGGCAGGTGCCGGAGGGCGGCGCCGGCCGGATCCGCGCCACGGTCGGCCTCGAGGTGCTCGCCACCGCCGTGATCCTCGGCCTGAGCGCGGTGCTGGTGCAGGTCAACCCGGCCCGCAGCGCGACCGTCGACCAGGGCGCGGTGCGCGAGGACGGGGTGTCGCAGACGCTGACCGGCCCGCTGTTCACGCTGCAGTTCAACATCTTCCCGGTCGACGTCGGCGACAACAACACGATCCACACGTTCCTCTACACGCCGGCCGGCGCGCCGCAGCCGGCCGTGGAGTGGAGCGTCTCGTCCAAGTTGCTCGACCAGGACATCGAACCGATCACCGCGCCGCTGCTGCCGCTCATCCCGCGGCACCACGCGGTCGGCGCGATCAGCTTCCCGCTGGCCGGCACGTACGAGGTCAGCTTCACGGCCCGGATCAGCGACATCGACCGGGCCACCGTGAAAACCACCGTGACGGTGCCGGCCGGCACCGCGCGGAGGTGACTTCCGGTCACGTTCTGGGCAGAGAGAGGTAGCCCCGCCTGCACTCCGCCCCGGAGGTGACTGATCGTGCATGTGTCCGTGGTCGGCAACCCCGAGGATCCGGTGGTGGTGACCGTCCGGGGCAACCTGGACGTGGACAGCGCCACCGTCCTGACCACCGCGCTCGAGCAGGTCCTCGACGCGCCCGGGCCGCGCGTCGTGATCGACCTGTCCGGCGTCGAGTTCTGCGACTCCACCGGATTGAGCGCATTCGTGCTCGGCCACCGGCGCGCCGTCGCCGGTGGCGGGTGGCTGCGCCTGGCCGCACCGTCGGGGTTCCTGGCCGGCCTGCTCGAGACGGTGGGCCTCACCCCGCGCATCCCCTGCTATCCCACCGTGCCGGAGGCCCTGTCCGCGCCCTGACCTGGGTGGCGGCTAAGGTTCCGGTCGTGCTGATCCTGCTGCCGCCGTCCGAGGGCAAGACCCCGCCCGCTGCCGGGGAGCCGGTCGACCCGGCCGGGCTCTGGCTGCCCGCGCTGGCGCCGGCCCGCCGGCGGGTGCTCACCCGGCTGGTCGCGCTGTGCCGGCGCACCAGCGCGCGCTCGGTGGCGGAGTCGCTGCGGGTGCTCGGGCTCAGCGACGGCCAGCGGGACGAGATCGCGCGCAACGCCGTGCTGGCGTCGGCACCGGCCGGGCCCGCCGGGTCGGTCTACACCGGGGTGGTGTACGAGGCGCTCGACGCCGCGACGCTGACGCCGGTGGCCCGCGACTGGCTGGACCGCAGCGCGGTGGTGTTCTCGGGGCTGTGGGGCGTGGTGCGGCTGACCGACCCGATCCCGGCGTACCGCTGCCCGGTCGGGGTCACCCTGCCTCCTCCGGTCGGCGGCCTCACCGCGTACTGGAAAAAGGCCTTGAAGCCGGCGCTGGACCGCGCGGCGAAAGACACGCCGGTCCTGGATCTGCGCTCGGGCGCCTACGCGGCGATGTGGACGCCGGCCGGAAGCCGCGCGGCGACGGTGCGCGTGCTGCACGAACGGACGGTCGGCGGGGTCACGCAGCGGTCGGTGGTGAGCCATTTCAACAAGGCCACCAAGGGCCGGATCGTGCGCGCGCTGGCCGAGGCGGCGGCCGAGCCCCGCACGATCGACGAGGTGGTGACCGCGCTGCGCGACCTCAAGTACACCGTCGAGGAGCAGCCGGCACCGGCCGGCCGCCCCCGGCAGCTGGATGTCGTGGTCGCCGAGCTCTGAAACCTATTGGGCCGCCTTACTGGGCCGCCTTACTGGGCGGCGAGGATGTCGACCACGAAGCGCAGGTCGCCGCGCTCGGGGCCGTATGCCAGATCCTGCGGCACGTCGAGCTGGATGCGGCTGCCCACCTTCTGCCCGACGATGCCCTGGTCCCAGCCCTTGATGACGGCGCCCACGCCGATCTGGGTGGAGAACGGCTCGCCGCGGCCCCAGGACGAGTCCATCAGCTCACCGGTCTTGTAGGAGATCAGCTTGTAGTTCGCGGTGACGGTCTGGCCCTGCTTGACCTCGGGACCGGTGCCCGGCACCAGCGGCGTGACCACCAGCTTGGTCAGCGTGCCCTTGCCGGCGGCCACCTCGGGCTCCTTGGCCAGCGCGGGCGGCGTCTCGACCGCACCCGGCTGCGCGGGGCCCGGCGCGGCGGCCGACGGCTCGGAGGCGGCGGCGGGCGCGGACTGCGCAGCACCGGGAGCGGCACCGGCGGTCGGCGTTTTGTCGGAATTATCGTTCTTGACCACGAAGAAGACCACGGCCAGGATGACCACGATCGCAACCCCGGTCAGCGCGCCGGCGAGCGACTGCGTCCGGCGCTTGGCCGACTCTGCGGTGCTGGGTCGCGCGGTCTGGGTGCTCATTTGTCGTCGACTCTCCTGTAGCGGGTTCGGCGGAAACTTCCGACACCGTACTCGTCCCCCGGACGAACCTCGCGGGAAACCTCCGCCGAACCGCCGATGCGGGTGATCGACCATCCGGTTCGTCACGCAAATCGTTCTTCACCGTCACTGATCGAAATGAGATCGTTTACCGGCTCAACATGAACAGGTCTTCACGGCCGGGCGGGGCCGTGCGCACGACCAGGGGAGGGTCGATTGCAGTCGACCGGAAATGGTCGCCTACCCGCGCGCCGCCGGAGCCGCCGGACCACACAGGGTCTCCGCCGCGCCGGTGGCCAACCCGCGGCCGGGTCCAGCGACCGGAGCCGCTGGAACGACATCTACACGTCCGGCGCGGTCATCCTGGCCGGCGTGATCGTGGTGATCGGCTTCGGCTTCGTGGCGAGCCGGGCCATCAACGGCGACGACGACGCGGGCCAGCTGCCCGAGCCACCACCGCCGGCGGCGCTGGGCAACGCGACCACGCCGCCGGCCGACCAGGGTGCCATCGAACTGGGCAGCCCGACGCCGACGCCCTCGTCGTCGCCGACGCCCTCCCCCAGCAAGTCGACGAGCCGTCCGGCCCCGCCGCCGGACCAGGGCGCGATCCGGATCGAGACCGGCTCGGTGCCGTCGACCGTGACCCTGAGCAGCCAGGGCACCCGGGACTGGGTGCACTGGGGACAGGAGGGCACGTTCGCGCTCGAACGGGACCGCGACGGCGGGTTCGCGATCCTGGAGGGCACACCCAGCGCGCCGCGCTTCCGGCACGCGCTGAGCCCGCAACGCTTCGCCTGGACCGGTGGGGACCCGGTGGCCAGCAGCGACGGCACCACGACCGGCATCCGCACCTGCGGCGCCGGCAACGGCTTCACCATCACGGCGCCGGCCGGCACACAGACCCGGACGCTGCGGCTGTACGTGGGCGTGGTGTCCGGCCGCGGCCGGCTCGAGGCCAGCCTCACCGCCGGAAACGCGTCCCGCTCGGTCACGCTGGAACAACGCGACGGTGACTTCCGCTCGGCGCTCTACACGCTGACCTACCGGGCGCCGAAGACCGCAAAGCTCCAACTGAAGTGGGTTACCCAGGCGGCATTTGGGGACGGGTGCGGTGGGGTCGCACTCGAGGCCGCCACACTTCGCTAGTTACACGGGAAAAGGGGACAAACAGTTGTTCGCGGGCTGGGGATCGTGGGTTGCCCGCTTCCGGTGGCCGGTGCTGACCGTCGCGCTCGTCGCGGTGATCGGGGCCGGCGCCTGGGGGCTGGGTGTGTTCGGGCAGCTGACCGAGGGTGGCTACAACGACCCGGGCAGCGAGTCCACCCAGGCCGGCGAGGTGGTGCAGGACCGGTTCGGCGCGCAGGGCGGCGACCTGGTGGTCATCTGGACGCCGACCACCGGCAAGATCGATGACGTCGTGCTGACCAACCGGGTCAGGGACGTGCTGAACGGGCTGCCCGACGAGGCGGTCAACGGTGTCACGTCGTACTGGGACCGGCAGGCGCCGGACTACGCGGCGGCCGACAAGTCGAGCGCGATCGCGCTGGTCACGCTGGCCGGCGACGACGACGCCGGCAAGCTCGAGTCGTACCGGGCGATCGACGACCGGTTCGCGGTCGAGGGCGCGCGGGTGCAACTGGCCGGCGGCACGGTGCTGGCCGACGCGTCGTCCAGCCGCTCCACCCGCGACCTCGCGATGGCCGAGCTGATCTCGCTGCCGATCACCCTGATCCTGCTGATCCTGCTGTTCGGCTCGCTGGTGGCCGCGTCGCTGCCGGTGCTGGTCGGCGGCGCCGCGGTGGCCGGCTCGCTCGGCATCCTGCACCTGATCGCGGCGAACCACGAGGTCAACTCGTTCGCGGTGAACGTGGCCAGCCTGCTCGGCCTGGGCATGGCGATCGACTACGGCCTGTTCATGGTGGGCCGGTTCCGGGAGGAGCAGGCCGAGGGGCGTACGGCCGCCGAGGCCGTGTCCCGCACGGTCGGCACCGCCGGCCGGACCGTGGCCTTCTCCGCCACCCTGCTGATGATCGCGCTGGGCGGCCTGCTGCTGTTCCCGCAGGGCTTCCTCAACTCGCTCGCGTACGGCGGCCTGGCCGCGGTGTTCCTGGCCGCGCTGCTCTCGCTCACCCTGCTGCCGGCCATGCTCGCGGTGCTCGGCCCGAACGTCGACAAGCTCCCGGTGCGGCTGCCCCGCCGCAAGGCCGGCGTGCCCGGCCGCGGCTGGGAGAGGCTGGCCGGCTTCGTCCTGCGCCGCCCGCTCGCGGTGGCCCTGCCGATCCTGGCCGGCCTGCTGCTGCTCGCCGCGCCGGTCAGCGGCGTGCACTTCGGCGAGGCCGACGAGCGGATCCTGCCGGCGAGCGACCCAGCCCGGCAGGCGATCGAGACCCTGAAGGCCGACTACCCCCAGTTCACCGGCAACGGCGTCGACATCGTGCTGCGCGGCGACGGCGACCCGGCCGGCTTCGCCGTGGCGCTGCGCCAACTGCCCGGCATCGACGAGATCAGCCCCGCCCGCAAGAACCAGGACGTCACGGTCTTCACCGCCACGCTGACCACCAAGGACGCGTTCAGCGAGCAGGCCCGCGAGGTGGTCGACGCGATCCGCGGCCTGGAGGTGCCCGACGGCACCGAGTTGCTGGTGGGCGGCACCACCGCCCGCAACGTCGACAGCCTCACGGCCACCGCCGACCGCCTGCCCCTGATGATCGGCATGCTGGTCGGCGCCACCCTGCTCCTGATGTTCCTGGCCTTCGGCTCGGTGCTGCTGCCGATCAAGGCGGTGCTGATGAGCGCGCTCAGCCTCAGCGCCACGTTCGGCATCCTGGTCTGGATCTTCCAGGACGGCCATTTCGCCGACCTGCTCAATGTCACGCCGGCCCCCTTGGAAATCGGCATCGTGGTGCTGATGGCCGCCGTGGTGTTCGGCCTGTCCACCGACTACGAGGTCTTCCTGCTGTCCCGGATGGTCGAGGCAAGAACGAGAGGCGCCTCCACCACCGAGGCGGTGACCACCGGCCTGGCCCGCACCGGCCGGGTGATCAGCGCCGCCGCGTTGCTGCTCATCGTGGTGACCGGCGCCTTCGCCCTGTCCGCGGTCACCACCATGCGCTTCGTCGGCGTAGGCATGATCATCGCCCTGGTCCTGGACGCCACCGTGGTCCGGATGCTGCTGGTACCGGCCGTACTGCGCCTCCTGGGCGACGCGGCCTGGTGGGCCCCCGCGCCGCTGCGGCGGCTTCAGCAGCGGGCCGGGCTTTCCGAGTACGAGGTGAAGCAGCCGGCCGCCGAACCCGACGACACCGAGGTGCTGACCGGCGTGGTCGGTTACAAGCGCCTGGGCGTCGACGTGCCGCTGGCGCTCCCGTCCGGAAAGCCGTCGTTCGCGCTGCCGACGGCGGCAGTTCCCGGCCTTGCGCTCGGCGCTGCCCTCGACCGGGCTTCCGGCCCCACTTCCGGTCTCGCTTCCAGCCCCGCCCCCG
>NZ_BOMV01000056.1 GCF_016862375.1 Paractinoplanes rishiriensis
ACCCCGACGAGACCCAGATGCTCCCGCGCCTGGACGACACCGCGGTGCTGAACCTGCCGCCGGCCCCCGCCCCCACCGCCGAGGAGGAGGCAGCGGTCGAATTCCGCCCGGTGCACTCCCCCGACGACGAGGACACCGAGCCCACCGAGAATCCCGCCACGGAATCCACCTCGGCCAACGAGACCGGCGGCGACGTTGCGGCCTCCACCGGGCCTTCCGTGACCGGCCGGGTGGTTGTTTCGCCGCTCTCAGATGACGCCACCACCGACGATTCGTCCCCCGCCGAAGAATCGATCTCACCGTTCTCGGCCGATCTGCCAACCTCAGCCGATCACCGCGCCTCCGCCGACCTGCCAACCTCGGCCACACTCCTTGCCTCGCCCGACATTTCGGAAATGTCGGGCGAGGCGCGGGGTGGGTCCGGCGAAGCGCGGGGTGGGTCCGGCGAAGCGCGGGGTGGGTCCGGCGAAGCGCGGGGTGGGTCGAGGGCGTCCGGAAGGTCGGAATCCGCCCTGGATGAGGCGGAAGCCGAGCTGGTGGCGGATGAGGTTGCCCCGGCGGCTGAGACTGGGGCGGTGACGCGCGTCGAGGACGAGCCGATCGACGTCGAGCTGGTTGACGACGAACCGGGCGCAGTGCCGGCCGGGGTGGGCGCCGCGGAGACGGAGACGGTCGGCGAGACGGTTGACGCCGAGCTCGTGGAGCCGGACGTGGTCGACGCGGAACCGGTGGAGAGCGCTCCCGCGGACGATGAGGAGATCGCCGACGCCGAGCTGGTCGACGAACCGGCGGCCGAGGACGACTGGAGCGCCGGCGACTCTCCGGAGGAGGAGTCGCGGCCCGAACCGGCGGCTGCGCGAGTGCAGCCGGCGGATCTGTCGCAGTGGCTGCCCGCCGTACCCGTTTATGAGCCACCACCCACCGAGCGTGCGAGCGACGAGGGTTTCTACTTCGCGCCGTCGCGCGCCGGGGATTCGGTGCCGTTCGTGCCGCCGGCCGACTTCGACCAGCCGTGGGAGGCCGACGAGCCGGCCGTGCCGGCCGCCGCGAGCCACGCCGAACCGGCCAGCCGCACCGCGGACCTCACCGACTTCGGACCGACCGTCGACCTGATCGCGCGGCTCGGCATCACCCGCGGCCCGGCGACCGCGCCGACCTCGCCGGCCGCCGAGCAGCAGCCGGCCTGGAGCCCGGCGAACACCGCACACCCGACGACCACCGACCAGGACCGCCGGCCGTTCTCGCCGCCACGCCGCCCGCCGGTGTGGGACGACGAGTACGGCGCCGCGCTCCCCCGCCGGACGCCCGAGCCGCCGCCCGCGGAACCGCCGCTGCCCCGGCGCCGGCCGACGTCGGAGTTTCCGCAGGCGCCCTACGCCGAGCCGCTCCCGCGCCGCAGTCCGGACCCGCACGCGTCCTACTCGGACCTGTTGCCGCAGCGCAGCCCCGCTCCGGAGCCGCCGCACCCGGACCCGCTGCCCCGCCGCCTGCCCACGCCGCAGCCCACCGCCTACTCGGAGCCGCTGCCCCGCCGGACGCCGGGCGCGCAACCGCCGGCGCCGTTCCACCTGCCGTCGATCCCACCCGCCGCGAGCCAGTCCGGGTCCGGCTTCCCGCCGGCCGCAGGTCAGTCCGAATCCGGCTACCCGTCGGCCGCAGGTCAGGCCGGGTCCGGCTACCCGTCGGCCGCGAGTCTGGCTGGACCCGCCTACCCGCCGGCCGCCGGTCAGCCGGGGCCCTCCTATCTGCCGGCGCCGAGTCAGCATCCGGTGCCGCCGGGCTCTGGTCAGCCGCAGCCGCCGACCGTTCAGCCGCCGACCGTTCAGCCGCCGACCATTCAGCCGCCGCCGATGTTGCCTGCCGTGTTCCGGCCCGAGCCGCCGGGACCGCGGCGGCCTGCCGACCTGGCCGACCACCTGCGCGAGAGCCGTCCCTCCGACCTGAGCCAGTACAGCGCGCCACGGGTGCCGAAGCCGCGCCGGCCCACGCTTCAGCGGCCGTCGACGCTCGCCGACCTGGGCCGGCGAGCGGGCGACGAGGAGTCCGGCGAACCGGGTGGTGACGCCGACGGCTGACCGGCCAGGTGATCGAGGTCAGCGGAAGATCAGGCCGCCGCCGACCTCGATCACCTGGCCGGTGAGCGCGCCGGAACCGTCCGAGACGAGCAGGCGTACGGTCGCCACTAGATCTTCCGGCACCAGCGCCCGCGGCACCGCCTGGGTGGCCACCAACGGCGCGTGCGTCTCGGCGTCCTTGCCGGCGGCAAGTTCGGCTTCGCCCTCGGTGCGGATGGCGCCGGGCGACAGCGCGTTGACCGTGATGCCGGCCGGACCGAGCGCCCGCGCCAGCGACCGGGTGAGCCCGATGAGCGCCGCCTTGCTGGCCACGTACGACGGACCGGACGGCCCGCCCATCCGCACCGTGGGCGAGACGACGTTGACGATCCGCCCCCAGCCGCGTTCCGCCATGCCGACGCTGAGCGCCTGGCTGAGCAGCATCGGCGCGGTGAGGTTTACCGCGAGCGTCTGCTGCCACTCGGCCAGCGGCAGCACTCCGATGTCGACGTTCGACGCCTTGGCCGCGTTGTTGATCAGCACGTCGACCGGGCCGGCCCGCTCGGCGAGTTCCCGCACGGCACCCGGGTCGGCCAGGTCGGCGTCGAGCATCTCGGCCGCCGCCCCGAGATCACGGCAGAGGCTCGCGACCTTGTCACACTCCGCCGCGGCGGCCAGGTGGTGCAGCAGCAGCGTGTTGCCGGGCCGGGCCAGACCGACGGCCATGGCCGCACCGATCCCCCGCCGAGCCCCGGTGATCAGAATCCGCAGACCCATGCCGTTCACCTTAGGGCCACGAGTGCCCGGCGGCGTCCCCCGACAGCGGCCGTGCATCCAGCCGATGCCGGTGTCCCGCTCGCTGGGCACAATGACCGCATGCCGGGAGTTGCTCCCACATGGCGGCAATGGCTACCGGCAGGTGGGATCTTGAGGATTTGCGGTGCGTCACCAACACAAAGCCGACAAATCCTGATCCCGTCGGCGCTCGCCGGGGTCTGCTGGTCAGTCGCGCAGGGCGGGTACCGGCTCCTCGGTGGTCTCGGTGCGGGACGGGGACGGGCGGGTGGAAAGCCAGCAACCGGTCACCACCAGCAGGAAGCCCAGGCCCGTGGTCCAGCGGATCGGCTCGTTCAGCAGGGCCACTCCGAGCAGGACCGCGACCACCGGGTTCACGTACGTGACCAGGCCCGCGCGGTTGGAGCCGACCAGGGCGATCAAGCGGTAGAAGGCCAGCAGGGCCACCGCGGTGCACAGGACGCCCAGCGCGGCCAGGGCGGTCCAGGCGTTTGCGGATACGGGTTCGGTGGGGCGCATCACCAGGGCGAACGGGGCCAGCACCAGCGCGGTGATCGCGGTGGTGCTGCCGGCCAGGGTTTCCGGGGGCACGTCGGCAGCCCGGTGCTGGACCAGCATGGTGGCCACCGCGTAGCTGATCGCGGCCAGCAGGACCATGCCGGCGCCGAGCAGGCCCAGGCGGTCGCCGGACAGATCCAGGCCGACCAGCACCGCCACGCCGGCGAAACCCAGGACCAGGCCGGCCACGCGGCCGCGGCTCAGGGGCTCGGTGCGGGCCAGCAGCAGGGCGATCGCGATCGGTTCGACGGCGATCAGCAGGCCGGTCAGCGACGACGTGATGTGCACCTCGCCGTACGTGATCAGCAAAAACGGGCCGATGATGTGCACCGCGGAGATGACCGCGACTATGCCCAGCCGGCCGCGTAACGCGGTGAGGGTGCCCCGGGCGGCCGCCACCGGCAGCAGCACCAGCGCGGCGATGGCGGCGCGGGCGGCTACCACGAACATCGGCGACATGTCCTCGATCGTGATCTTGATGAGGAAGTAGGGGATGCCCCAGAGCACGGAGACCAGGAGGAAGAGGAGCCAGGCGCGTCGAGTCACCGGGCTAGCCTTGCGCGCCGCCGTCGTAAGCGGTAGTGGTGACTTACTGATGTCGTTTTAAGGAAAAATAATGATCGACGTACGCCGGCTGGCCGTGCTCCGGGAAGTCGCGCGGCACGGCAGCTTCAACCAGGCCGCGGTGGCGCTGCGGCTCACCGCGTCGGCGGTTTCGCAGCAGATCAGCGCGCTGGAGCGGTCGCTGGGCACGGCCGTGGTGGCGCGCAGCACCCGCGGTGTCGAGCTGACCCAGGCCGGGCGGGTGCTGGTCGAGGCGAGTGATGCGATCAGCGCCGAACTGGCCGACGCCGAGGAGGAGATCGCCCGGCTGGTCACGGCCCGCACCGAGCGGCTCACCGTGGCGACCTTCACCAGCGGGGGTCAGCGGCTGCTGCCACCGGCGCTGCTGCGGTTCACCGGGGAGCACCCGGCCGTCGAGCTCACCGTCGTGGAGAACGAGCCGGAGGACAGCCTGCCGCTGGTCCGCTCGGGCGCCGCCGACCTGGCCCTCGCGTACCACTTCGACGGGCCGCCGCCGATCCGCCCGGGCGACGGCGGCCTGGTCTGGACCCCGCTGGTGGACGATCCGATGTGGATCGTGCTGCCGGCCGCGCACCCGCTGGCCGGCCGCGAGTCGGTCACCATCGCCGAACTGGCCGGCGAACGCTGGGTGCACGGCTGCCTCATGATCGTCGACCTGCTGGACCACTACGCCGCGATGGCCGGGTTCGAGGTGCGCACGGCCTGCCGGGGCACCGACTACGTGTTCGCCCAGTCGCTGGTGCGGGCCGGGGTGGGCATCGCAATGATCCCGCAGGTGGCGCTCACCGCGGATCTGGGCGGGCTGGCAACGGTGCCGCTCGCGCCGCCGTGCCCGTCCCGCTTCATCGGCACGGTCACCGCGAGCCGCCGGCCCCGGCCGCTGGCCGCCGCGCTGCTGCGCGCCCTGCACGAGACGGTCGACTGCCTCCCGCTGCCCGCCGCCCACTGACGGCCGCGAGGGAAGCTGGGGGGCGGAGGTCAGGGAAAGGTCGGCGGAGGCCGCGGATCAGAGGGCGGCGGAGGCCGCGAAAGGCGGAGGCCGCGAGAAGGGAGGCCGCCGAGGGAGGCGAAACTGCCGGCGGCCGTCAGGCGGTGCGCAACTGGGCCAGGACCAGCGGGTCGATGGAGCCGGCCACCAGTCGCTCCTCGAGGTTGGCGATGCCGGCCCAGCCGGCCAGGGCCGCGTCCAGGTCGGCGCCGCCGTGGCCGGCCTTCGTGAGCAGGGCGCGCACCTCCTCGGCCACCTCGCCGGTGAGCGGGATCAGGGTGGCCGGGTCGGGGCGTTCGAAGTACAGGGTGTGCATGGCCAGCAGGCGCTGCAACTCGGCGACCGGGTCGGGGTGGTCGTCGGCGCGCAGGTCGACCCATACGTCGCTGGTGCCCCCGTAGCCCATCCCCCGGGCCGCCACCAGGAGCGCGGCACTCTGCCGGCCGCGCCGGTCGCCGCCGGCGCGATCACCGGCTCGCAGCGCGGCGAGCAGACGGTACGCCAGGCGCGGCTCGCCGGCCGACGCCTGCCACTCGGCCTCCATCTCGGCCACCACCTGCGGGCCGGCCAGCATGTTGCCCTGGATCGCGTAGCCGTCGCCGGAGGTGCCGCCGGCCCAGGGGTGACAACTCGCCCCGGTGAAGGCGGCGCCCTCGCCGGCCGTACCCACCACGCCCACCTGACGCTGCGCGACCGGGCCGTCGTCGCCGGCGATCAGCGCCTTGACCACCAGGGCGGCCGGCACCTGGGTGCCGAGCAGGGCCAGCGCCTGCGGCCGGTAGGCCAGGTTGGCGTACGACTGGGTGGCCACCGCGCCGACGTCGGCCAGCGCGGCCGGCACCGCGGCGCCCACGCCGAGGAACTTGCTGGCGACGGCCACACCCACGGCGGCGCCGTCGGCCGAGCGGGCGACGATCGAGAAGGTCATGGCCGAACGTTAGCCCGTTCGTAACACGGAGCGAGCACACTGACCCCGTGGAGACCCGACCGGCCTATGTGTACTGTTCCGGTTGCGGCATATGCTCCGCTTGGGAGCACTCGCCATAGCTTGATCCAGGTCGTGCCCGCCGCCGCCCTTGGCGGACCCGGCCAGGGACTGAACATCGGAGGTCTCGCCGCACGGCGAACTTCGGCGCCCGGTCCGGTGCCGCGGGCGGGGTGGTGGTTGCCGCCGCCAGCCCGCCCGCGACGCGCGAGAAGGCGGGCGGAAGCCCGAGAAAGCACAGCTCACGCCGCGCGGCGCGCCGAGGGGGCCCGCTCGCACAGTTCGGCGAGTGCCGCGATCAGAGCGGCCGGCTCGGCACCCGCGTCCAGTTCGCGGGCCGCGGCCGGGTCCAGCGGCGGCACCTCGACGTGGGCGATCAGCGGGTGGAAGGGGCGGCGGTCCACCTCGCCGGCACCGAACAGCACCTCGCCCAGCTTCTCGCCCGTACGCAGGCCGGTGAATTTCATCTCCACAGGCTCGGGGGCGAGACGCGCCATCTGCCGGGCCACGTCGGCGATCCGCACCGGCTCGCCCATCTCCAGCACCAGTGCCTCGCCGTCGCGCCCGATCGCCGCCGCCTGGATGACCAGGTGCACCGCCTCCTGGATGGTCATGAAGTAGCGGACCACGTCGGGGTGGGTCACGGTGATCGGGCCGCCCGCGGCGATCTGCGCGCTGAACGTGCTGAAGACCGAGCCGCGGCTGCCCAGCACGTTGCCGAACCGCACGCTCAGGAAGGTGCCGGGGCTGGAACCGGCCACGTACGCGGTGGTGCGCTCGGTGATCCGCTTGGTGTAGCCGAGCACGCTGACCGGGTCGGCCGCCTTGTCGGTGGAGATGTTGACGAACCGCTCCACCCCGTCGGCCGCCTCCAGCACCGCCAGCGTGCCCCACACGTTGGTCTTGACCGCCTCGCCGGGGTAGCGCTCCAGCAGCGGCAGGTGCTTGAGCGCGGCGGCGTGGAACACCACCTGCGGGCGCCAGCCGCGGAAGATCTCCCGGACCCGCCCGGTGTCGCGCAGCGAGGCCAGGATGACCGTGGGGTCGGTGAGCTGCGCCTGCGGGTCCATCGAGAGCTGCACGGCCTGGAGCGCGGTCTCGTCCCGGTCCAGCATGATCAGCTCGGCCGGCGCGAAGCGGCAGATCTGCCGGCACAGTTCGGCGCCGATCGAGCCGCCGGCACCGGTCACCAGCACCCGCTTGCCGCCCAGATAGCCGGCGATGGAGTCGAGGTCGGTGTCGATCTGGTGCCGGCCGAGCAGGTCGGTGATCTCGAGGTCGCGGATGTCGTGCACGTTGCGCTCGTGGTCGACCAGTTCGACGACCGACGGCACCAGCACCCGGCCGGCGCCCCGCACGGGCCGGCGCCGCGCGCGCCGCAGCAGCACGCCGGCGAGGGCGAGGAACCGGTTCTGCACGGGCGCACCTCCGGCCTGAGCGTAGAGCGACGTCCGGGGAGCCCTGCGGGACTTCCGGATACTGCCGCGCGGCGCCTTGCCTGGGCATACGTTGATCAGGTAACACGCGGGCTATCGGGAGGGTGTGCGTGGAGCTGCGCAATTACCTCCGGGTGGCGAGAAGGCAGTGGTGGGTGATGGCGGTCGCGGTGCTCTTCGCGCTGGCGGTGGCGGTGGTCGTCAACGCCAAGACCCCGCGCGAGTACGCCTCGGCCGTGACCTTCTTCGTGGCCACCCCGCTGCCCGAGGGGTCCTCCGCGCTGGAGGGCTCGATGTTCGTGGCGACCCGGCTCAAGACCTACTCCCAGCTGCTCACCGGCGAGAAGCTGGCGAAGACGATCGCCGCGCAGACCGGGGTGGATCTGACCCCGGGTGAGATCTCCAACCGGATCAAGGTGGCGACCGAGGGCGACACGGTGCTGATCGGGGTGACCGTGACGGACCGGTCGCCGGAGCGCGCGCAACTGATCGCCGAGTCGCTGACGATCCACTTCGTGGCCCTGGTGAACTCGCTGGAGACGCCGGCCGACGACAAGTCGCCGAACATCCGGATCGACGTGCTCGTGCCGCCCCGCCTCGAGGACGGGCCGGTGGTGCCGCGGTCGGCGCACAACCTCGCGCTGTCGGTCGCGGTCGGCCTGCTGCTCGGCGCCGCGCTCGCCGTACTGCGCGAGATCGCCGACCAGTCGGTCCGGGACGCCGAGGTGCTGGCCGGGCTGACCGGCGCGCCGGTGCTGGCCCTGATCCCGCGGGACCGCGCGGCGCCCCGCAAGGGCGGCCCGTTCGTCTCGGACAGCCGCTCGCCGCGCGCCGAGGCGCTGCGCCAGTTGCGCACCAACGTGCAGTACGCGGATCGCGACCGCCCGGTGAAGACGCTCGCGGTGACCAGCGCGATGCCCGGCGAGGGCCGCTCGGCGACCGCCTGCGGGCTGGCCATCCTGTTCGCCGAGGCGGGCCAGCGGGTGCTGATCGTGGACGCCGAGCTGCGGCGGCCGCGGCTGGCCGCGTTCCTGGGCCGGGAGGGCTCGGCGGGCCTGACCACGGTGCTGCTCGGCGCCGCCTCGCTCGACCAGGTGCTCCAGCCGTGGGGCACCGGTCTGTGGCTGCTGTCCAGCGGGCACCGGCCGCCCAACCCGAGCGAGCTGCTCGGCTCGCAGCGGATGGCCGATCTGCTGGACGAACTGCGCGGGCGGTTCGACATGATCATCGTGGACAGCCCTCCACTGCTGCCGGTTGCCGACGGCGCGGTGGTGGCGGCCCGGGCCGACGGCGCGCTGCTGCTGGTCCGGGCCCGCAAGACCACCGCGGCGCAGGTGGCCGCCGCGGTGCGGGCGCTGACCGCGGTGGACGCCCGGCTGCTCGGCACGGTGTTCACCATGGTGCCCGCCAAGGGCCCGCGCTGGCGCACCGCGCCACCCCCGGTGGCGGACACCGCCGGTCCGCCCGGCCAGTGGAACTCCCTCGCGCTGAGCGTGGCAGCATGACCGCCTGCACCGAGCGGCACCCAGCCACGCCCGCGGACGGCCTCGCAGGCGAGGGCCAGAAGGGCATGCCTGAGGAGAGCACAGCATGACCAGGCCCACCGCCGCGCCCGGCGGCCTGCAGACCGAGGCGGAGCGGAAAGTTCCGGCCGCGATCGCCGAGGTGTTCGCGACCAGCGCCGACGACCTGCCGACCCGGCTGGCGAACCTGGCCCGGTACGCCCGGCGCAGCCAGGTCACCCGGTTCGCGGCGCTCTACGAGCTGTTCAAGCTGGCCCTGCCGGTGAAGGGCTCGATCGTCGAGTGCGGCGTGTTCCGCGGCTCCAGCTTCATGACGTTCGCGCAGCTCAGCGCGGCCCTGGAGCCGACCAACCTGACCCGGCGGATCTACGGCTTCGACTCGTTCGGCGGATTCCCCGCGGTGGGCGCGCAGGACCGGCCGCAGCAGACCGGCGCGGCGGCCGGTGACCTGGCCGCGGACAGCTACGCCGAGCTGTCCCGGCTGCTGGAGATCTACGACACCGACCGGTTCCTCGGCCACCTGCCCAAGGCCATGCTGGTCCGCGGCGACGTCACCGAGACCGTCCCGAAGTTCGTGGCCGACAACCCGCATCTGGTGGTCAGCCTGCTGTTCCTCGACCTCGACCTGTACGAGCCGACCGCCGTCGCGCTGCGGCACCTGCTGCCCCGGATGCCGCGCGGCGCCGTGCTGGCCTTCGACGAGCTCGACAACCCGCTGTGGCCCGGCGAGACGTCGGCGTTGCTCGACGAGGTCGGCATCGGCAAGCTGGAGTTGCGGCGTTTCGACTTCGACCCGTACATCGGTTACGCGGTGCTGCGATGAGCACCGACACCGCCGCCGCGGTCCGCAGCAGCGTGCTGCAGATGACCAACTCGGGCCGCAGCTCGCACGTCGGCTCGGCGCTGTCCTGCGCGGACATCCTGGCGGTGCTGTACGCCGGGATCCTCCAGGTCGACCCGCGGCACCCGGACCGCCCCGACCGGGACCGCTTCATCATGAGCAAGGGCCATGCCGGTGCCGCGCTCTACGCCGTACTGGCTCAGCGGGGTTTTTTTGATCCCGCACTTCTGGCGCAGCATTACCGCAACGGATCGTTCCTGTCCGGGCACGTGAGCCACGTCGGTATCCCCGGCGTCGAGTTGTCCACCGGTTCGCTCGGGCACGGGCTGCCGGTCGGCGCCGGACTGGCCTGGCAGGCGCGGCGCACCGGCCAGCAGTGGCGCACCTACGTGCTGCTCGGCGACGGCGAGTGCGACGAGGGCAGCGTGTGGGAGGCGGCCATGTTCGCGGCCCACCACCGGCTGTCCAACCTGGTCGCGGTCGTCGACTACAACAAGCTGCAGTCGCTCGGCGGCACCGAGCAGACGCTGGCGCTGGAGCCGTTCGCCGACAAGTGGCGCGCGTTCGGCTGGCAGGTGGACGAGGTCGACGGGCACGACCACCGGCAGCTGAGCCGGTCGCTCGGTGTCCCGCGCGGGGCGCAGCCGGACGCGCCGCGCTGCGTGCTGGCGCACACCGTCAAGGGCAAGGGCGTCTCGTTCATGGAGAACCAGGTGGTGTGGCACTACCGGCCGCCGTCCGACGCCGAACTGGCCGGCGCGCTCGCCGAGGTGCGGCAGCGATGAGGACGCGCTTCTTCACCGACCTGGTGGCCGCCGCCGACGCCCACCCCGAGCTGGTGCTGGTCACCGCGGACATCGGGTTCGGCGCGGTCGACGACTTCGTGGCCCGGTATCCGGACCGGTTCGTCAACGCCGGGGTGGCCGAGCAGAACATGACCGGGCTGGCCGCCGGGATCGCGCTCGGCGGCGGCCGGGTGTTCACCTACTCGATCGCGAACTTCCCGACCCTGCGCTGCCTCGAGCAGATCCGCAACGACGTCGCGTACCACCACGCCGACGTGACCGTGGTGGCGGTCGGCGGCGGGCTCGCGTACGGCGCCCTCGGTATGTCGCACCACGCCACCGAGGACCTCGCGGTGATGCGGTCGGTGCCGGGCGTGGCGGTGGCGGCGCCCGGCGACCCGGAGGAGACCGGCGCGGTGCTGGCCGACCTGGTGGCCAACGGCGGACCCGCGTACCTGCGCCTCGGCAAGGCCGGCGAGCGCAGCGTGCACCCGTTGCCGCTGCGCCTGGCCCGCGGCGAGTCGGTGCCCCTGCGCACCGGCGGCGACCTGGCCATCTTCAGCACCGGCGCGATCCTGGAGAACGCGCTGCGGGCGGCTGACCTGCTGGCCCGGTCGGGGGTACGCGCCGACGTGCGCTCGTTCCCGTGGCTCGACCCGATCGACACCCTCGCGGTGCACGACGCCGCCCGCCGCTACGACACCATCGTCACCGTCGAGGAGCACTCGATCACCGGCGGCCTGGGCAGCGCGGTCGCCGAGATCCTCGCCGAACTGCCCCGGTCGGCCGCGCTCATCCGGGTCGCGCTGCCGGCCCGGTTCTCGTCGCTGGTCGGCGATCAGGACTACCTGCGCCGGGCGGCCGGCCTGGACCCGGAGGGCATCAGCGCCCGCGTGCTCGAACAACTGGAGGTCAACCGTGGACTGGCGTGTCAGGTTCGTTGACTACCCGGAACAGTGGCGCCGGCAGCGACCGGAGTTGCTGCCGGTCATCGAGGACACCATCGCTCGCGGTGACCTCATGCTCCGCCAGCAGTTGCGCGACTTCGAGGAGCACCTGGCCCGGTTCGGCGGCACCGCGCGGGCGGTGGGCGTCAGCAACTGCACCGACGGCCTGCGGCTGCTCGCGCACGCGCTGGACATCGGGCCGGGCGACGAGGTGGTCAGCGTGGCGCACACGTTCGTGGCCACCATCTCGCCGTTCGCGCTGCGCGGCGCCACCCCGGTGCTGGTGGACATCGGCGACGACCATCTGATGGACACCGACCGGCTGCTCGACGCGGTCACCGAGCGGACCCGGGTGATCATCCCGGTGCATCTGAACGGGCGTACGGTCGACATGAACGCGGTGCGCAAGGCGGCCGACACCTGCGGCGCGGTGATCGTCGAGGACGCCGCCCAGGCCCTCGGCGCCACCTTCGACGGCCGCACCGCCGGCACGTTCGGGCTGGCCAGCACCTACTCGTTCTACCCGGCGAAGATGCTCGGCGCGCTCGGCGACGCCGGCGCCGTGCTCACCGACGACGACACCCTGGCCGACCGGCTCACCGCGCTGCGCGACCACGGCCGGATCGGCAAGAGTGACCTGGACGGCTGGGGCTACAACTGCCGCCTCGACAACCTCCAGGCCGCGATCCTGGACTGGCGGCTGGCCCGGCTGCCGGAGTGGATCGAGCGCCGCCGGCACCTGGCCCGGATCTACACGAAGCTGCTGTCCGACCTGCCGGACCTGGAGATCCCGGTGGGCCCGGACGCCGACCCGCAGCGCCGGGACGTCTTCCAGAACTACGTGATCACCAGCGACTGGCGGACCCCGCTGGCCGAGCACCTGCGCGACGACGGCGTCGAGACGATGGTCTCCTGGCCGGTGCCGCTGCACCGGCAGCCCGGGCTGGGACTCGGCCACCACCGGCTGCCGCGCACCGAGGAACTCTGCGACCGCGTGCTGTCCCTGCCGATGTACCCGGAACTCGCCGACGAGCAGGTGGAGTACGTGGCCGCCAGCATCCGCCGGTTCTTCGAGCGATGACCGGCACCGGCCCGTTCGTCAGCGTCGTCATCCCGTGCTGGAACGAGGCCGGCTTCGTCGCGGACTTCCTCGACTCGGTGCTGTCCGGCAGCCATCCGGCGGACCGGATGGAGATCCTGCTGGTCGACGGGATGAGCGACGACGGCACCCGGGACATCGTGCGCACCTACGAGCAGCGCCATCCCCGGCTGCGGATGCTCGACAACCCGGGCCGCAGCAAGCCGGCCGCGCTCAACCTGGGCATCCGGGCGGCGCGGGGCGACATCGTGCTGCGGCTCGACGTGCACGCCGTCTACGAGCCGGATTACATCGAGAAGTGTGTGCGCGGCCTGCTCGACCACCCGGACGCCGACAACGTTGGCGGGGTCCGCCGCTCCGCCCCGCGCACCGGCAGTCTGCTGGGGCGGGCCATCGCGCTGTCCACCACCGACGCGTTCGGCGCCGGCAACTCCAAGTACCGGGTCGGCGCGAGCGGGCCGCAGTGGGTCGACACGGTGTTCGGCGGCTGCTGGCGGCGCGAGGTGTTCGACCGGATCGGCCTGTTCGACGAGCAGCTCACCCGGGCCCAGGACCGCGAGTTCAACAACCGGCTCCGGCAGGCCGGCGGCCGGATCCTGCTGCTGCCCGACATCACCTGCACCTACTACGCGCGCAGCGACTTCGGCGAGTTCTGCTCGTGGATGTTCGAGGCCGGCTACTGGCCGTTCAAGGCCAGCCGCTCGGTGGGCCGCTGGATCGGTTCGTGGCGCAACGTGGTGCCGCTCGGCTTCGTGGCGGCAACGGCGGCCGGCCTGGCGTTGTCCCCCTTCTCGCTGCCGGCCCGCCGGCTCACCGTCGGGATGATGAGCACGTACGGGGCGGCCGCGCTGTTCTTCTCGGGCCGGGTGGCCCGGCGCGAGAAAGATGCGAGGCTGCTCCTCGGTCTGCCGGTCGTCTTCGCCACCACGCATGTCGTCTACGGCGCCGGCTCGGTGTGGGGAATTCTCGATCCAGGGAAGACCTGAGATGCGACCGGTCACGTTCCACTACTACCGCGGCCGGGTGGCGCTGCACGCGATCCTGCGCGGCCTCGGCGTGGCACCGGGCGACGAGGTGGTGGTGCAGGCGTACACCTGCGCCGCGGTGGTGGAGCCGCTGCGCCGGCTCGGCGTCACCCCGGTGTTCGTGGACATCGACCCGCTCACGTACGGCCTGGACGCCGGGAAGCTGGCGGCGGCGCTCACCGGCCGGACCCGGGCGGTCATCGTGCAGCACACGTTCGGCATCCCGGTGGACATGGCGGCCGTGACGGCGGTCGCGGGACCGGCCGGCGTGCCGGTGATCGAGGACTGCGCGCACGTCACCGGGCCGGTCACCGTGCGCGGGGTGGCCGCCTTCTTCTCGTACGAGTGGGGCAAGCCGATCGTGGCGGGCGTCGGCGGCACCGCGGTGGTCGCCGACCCGGACCTGGCCGCGACCATGCGCCGGCAGTACGCGCGCTACCGGGAACCGCCGCTGCGCCGGGAACTGATCATGCAGGCCCAGTACACCGCGCACCGGACGGTGTCCCGGCTCGGCGTCACCTGGCGGCTGCGCGACCTGTACCGCAAGCTCGCCGGCCTGGGTCTGGTGGTCGGCTCGTACGCCGCCGACCCCGGTGACAGTCCGGAGTACGCCTGGCGGATGACCCGCACGGTCCGGTGGCGGCTGGGACGGCGTACCGCCGAAGCCCGCAAGCAGATCGCCCGCCGCACCGATCTCACCCACCGTTACCGCGCCGGCCTGGAGCAGCTTTCGCTGCTCACTCCCCCGCCGACCGGGGCGCCGCTGCTGCGGATGCCGGTGCCGGTCACCGACAAGGCGGGCATCGTCAAGGCCGCCGCCCGGCAGCGGATCGAGGTGGGCGACTGGTTCACCACGCCGGTGCATCCGCTGTCCGGCGAGGCACTGGCCGCGGCCGGATACACCGAAGGCACCTGCCCGAACGCCGAGTGGGCCGCGAACCACGTGATCAGCTTCCCGATCCGGGCCGGGGTGCGCGACGCCGACGCCGACCGCGGGGTGGGGCTGCTGGCCGACTGGATGGGCGAGGCCAGCGGGCTGCCCCGGATCCGGATCCGCGGCGGCCCGTTCACCGACGAGCAGGTGCGCGCGGTGGCCCGGATGCACGCCACCGAGGTCGCCCAGGGGTTCCTGTCGTCGCTCGGGGTGCCGGCGCTGGAACTGCTCTACCGGCACGTGGCGGCCAGCAAGTACTGCGCCATGTTCGTCGCGGAACGTGGCAACGAGCCGGTCGGCTACATCTGCGGCACCCGGGACACCGCCGCGCTGTACCGCGAGTTCGTGCTGCACCGCTGGTGGGTGGCGGTGCCGGCGCTGGCGCCGAAGCTGCTGCGGCCGAGCCGCATCGCGCGCACCATCGAGACCCTGCGCTATCCGCGTGCCGCGATGCCGGCCGACCTGCCGCGGGCCGAGGTGATCAATTTCGTGGTACACCCGGACTGCCGCGGCCTCGGTGTCGCGCAGGCCCTGTTCCGCCAGCTGACCCGCTGGTTCGCCGACCAGGGCGAGACCGCCGTCAAAATCGTGACCGGCGAGCAGCAGGGCCGGGCGCACGGCTTCTACGAGAAGTCCGGCGCCGCCCTGGTGGGCCGCACGTCGGTGCACCGGGGGGTGCCGTCGCGCATTTACCGGTACGGCCTCGACCGCGTGCACACGTAACTACGCTGGGTATTTGTGACCGCGTCCACCCGGAGCCGCCCGCATCTGGCGGTGCGCCGTGCCCGCTACGAGACCACGAAGCGGGCGATCGACCTGGCCGTGTCGACCGCGGTACTGGCCGCCGGCGCGCCGGTGGCGGCGTACGCGGCCTGGCGGATCCGGCGCGAGGACGGCGGCCCGGTGCTCTACCGCGGCGAGCGGGCCGGGCTCGGCGGCCGCACCTTCCGGATGCTGAAGTTCCGCACCATGGTGATCGGCGCGGCCCGGCTGGGCGGACCGTCGACCGCCGACGACGACCCGCGGCTGACCCGGGCCGGCCGCTCGCTGCGCCGGTGGAAGCTGGACGAGTTGCCGCAGTTCTACAACGTGCTGCGCGGCGAGATGAGCCTGGTCGGCCCGCGGCCGCAGGTGCTGTCCGAGGTGCGCCGCTACACCGACCGGGAACGCCTGCTGCTGGCCGTGAAGCCCGGCATCACCGACTGGTCGTCGATCGTCTTCCGGGACGAGGGCGCCATCCTGGCCGGGCACCCCGACCCCGATGAGGCGTACGACCGGCTCATCCGGCCGCGGAAGATCGCGCTGGGTCTCGCGTACGTGCAGAACCGGAGTCTCCGCACGGACCTGGAGATCCTCGCCCTCACCGCCCTGGCCCTGGTCGGCGGCCGCCGGGCCGACCGGGTGCTGGTGCGCCGGATCCCCACCTGACGGGTGTCGCTGCGCACGCTGGCCCGCAGCATCCCGGCCGTGGTCCGGCGGGACTACCTGCTCACGACCGTGGTCCACTGGCTCACGCTCGCCTCCGGGCTGCTGCTGTTCCACCTGGTGGCGCGGCGGGCGAGCGTGGCCGGGTTCGCGTACTACCAGGTGGCCCGCGGTGTGGTCAGCACGCTGCACCCGATCGCGCTGATCGGCCTGGTGCCCGCCCTGCACCGGTATCTGCCCCGGGCCGGCGACCGGACCCGCGCGCTGGCCGGCCAGGCGTTCCTGGTGCAGGTCGTGGTGATGGACGTGGTCGGCCTGCTGGGCCTGGTGCTGTCCGACGACGTGGGCCGCCTCCTCGGCATCGGCGGCGTCCCTGCGGTGCGCGCGGTGGTGCTGCTGGCCGCCGGCATGTGCCTGATCACGGTGGCCGCGGCGGCCCTGCGCGGCAGCGGTCAGGCCCGGCTGTCGAACTTGTTGTGGCTGGTCGGGGTCGGGGTGGTGCCGCTGGTGGCGTTCGCGGTAACCACCCGGATCGACGTCTTCCTGGCCATTCAGGGCGCGGCGATGGCCGCGGTGGCGGTGCTGGGCATCGCGCTGGTACGCCGCCATCCCACCCTCCGGCCCGACCCGCCGACGCTGCGCACGCTGCTGGTGTACGGCCTGCGCCGGGCGCCCGGCGAGATCGCGCTGCCGGCGATGTTCGCGTTCCCGACGTTCTATGTGGCGGGGGCGCTGCCGGGCGGCCCGGAGGCGGGCTACATCGGCTTCGCGACGTCGGCGGTGACGCTGATCTGCTCGGTTTTCGGCATGCTGACCCCGGTTCTGCTGCCCCGCCTGAGCGCCCACTTCCAGGCGGCGCCCCCGTCCGCCGCACCCGCCGACCCACCGCCCACCGCACCCGCCGACCCACCGCCCACCGCCGCCGGCCCACCGCCCGCCGGCCCACCGCCCGCCGGCCCACCGCCGGGCGCGCACAAGTCCGATTTATCGCGAGGTTTGCGGTTACTTCCGCTTGCGGCCGGGGCGCTGGCGTGCGTGGCCGTGGTGCTTTTGCTGTGGAGTGCGCCGGCGCTCGTGCACAATTTTCTCGGAGACGAATTCACCGACGCCATTGCCGTGTTGCGGGCCGCGATTCCGGCGGCGATTCCCTTTGCGGCCTTCTATGCGGCGCGGCCGGCGCTGGATGCGGTTCAGGACCGGCCGGTGATCGCGCGGCTCCAACTCGTCTGCCTCGGCGTGCAGCTGATCGTCACCTATGCGGCGGGTGCCGTGCTGCCCGCCGCGCCGGCCGCAATTCTGGGCATGACGGTTGCCGCGGCGGCATTGGGTGCGTTCGCCTACACCGCGCTGCTGCGGGCCGTCCCGGCATGAGCGTATAAACAACAGGAGGTGAGACTGTCATGACCGCACCGTCCAGCAAGGTGGAACGGGTCCAGCTCGGGGTCCGGATGGAGACGCGCCTGGTCAAGGTTTTGAAGGGTCTCGCGGAATTCAACGACGAGACACTCGGCGAACTGCTGGAAAAGACGGTCCTGCACTCCTTCGAACCGGTGCCCGGCGACGGAGGAGAGTCGTGCGCGAGCCCGCACAGCAAGGCTCAGCTCCGAGCGATCGAGGATCTGAAAAGGTCTACGGGCTCGACTACGCGACACACGGCGCACGTGATTTTCCCCGGCCGGCGGCGGAATGACCGGCCGAAACGCGCGCCGGTCAGCGTTCTAAGCGGTTGGCCAGCCAGGACATGGCCTGCGGGTAGCGGTAGTCGATGCCGCCATGGCCGGCCGGAATCAGCTCGAAATAGATGCGCTCGTCGGGGATGCCGATGCGCGACAGGCCGGCCCGGAACGCCTCGGCGCCGAGGTCCAGGAACCATTCGTCGCGGGTGCCGGCGTCGATCCAGATGGCGCGCTGGGTGCGCAGGGCATCGGCGTACGTGTCCATCATCCGGACCGGGTCCCAGGCGAGCCAGCGCTCCCACCGCTCCGGGATCAGCGCGCCGGTTTTCGGGTCGAACGGCAGTTCCGGAGTGCCGTCCTCGGCGGCCGAAAATGCTGCCGCGCACCCGAGAATCACCAGGAGCCACATGTCGTGCTCCTTGGTGAACGACGGCCGGCCCTGGAAGTCGGCCCACCATTTCCGGATGTCGTGGTCGTAGTCGCGCAGCGCCCGCACCGCCTTGGCGAATTCGTTGAGATAGCAGTATTCGTACAGCGCATCCCCGGCATGTGTCGCCAGTGCACCGAACAGATCCGGCCGCAGCATCGGGGTGATCATCGCGCCGAATCCACCCGACGACTTACCGGAGATGGCCCGCGACGCCGGCTTCGCGATGGTCCGATAGCGGGCGTCGATCCAGGGCACAACTTCAGTGCAGAGGTACGAGTGATAGGCGCCGGTGCCGGGCGAGTCGACGAACTGGGAACCGCCGTAGGCCGTCCAGGCGTCGACGTAGACCACGATGCAGCCGGGGGCCTCGCCGCCGGCGAACACCGCGTCGGCCGTCTCGGTGAACGGCTGCCGGTACGGGCTGCGGTTGTCCCACATGCCGAGGTGACCGCCGTAGCCCTGGATCACGTAGATCGACGGGTAGCGGGTGGTGTCGTCCGCGTCGTAGCCGGGCGGGGTGTAGACCCACAGTGGGCGCTCGTGCGGGTCGCCCAGCGGGTTGCCGCGCAGCAGCGCCGAATCGATGGTGTGCCGGTGCAGGTCGCCGGCCAGCTCGTGACTCCAGGGCAGCATGTCCCCGATACAACCACGGTGCCGCGCACCGCCGCCGGGCTTGACTCGGGGCATGAGAACGATAACATTCGCGAAACACACCGCTCACAAAGTTAACCCCCGGGCGGTCCAGCTCCCAACTTGTTAGCGTTCACAGCGTCTGTCGGAAGGGACCCGCCCATGCGCGCCTGTGCTCGACTCCTGGCCGCCGCCCTGATGGCTGCCGTCGCCGCCGGCGTGACCCTGGTGGTCACCGCCGCACCGGGCAGCGCCGCCCCGGGCGCCACCGTCCAGAACCCGATTGTCGGCACGCCCAACAGCGCCGACCCGTGGATCGGCTACTACAACGGCAACTACTACTACACGGCCACCACGTGGACCGGGAACATCTACATCCGCCGGGCACCGACCCTGGCCGGCCTGCGCACCGCGGCGGAGACCCGGGTGTTCACGATGTCGCAGCCGAACGCGGTGTCGAACATGTGGGCGCCCAGCATGCACCTGCTCAACGGCCCGAACGGGCAGCGCTGGTACCTCTACTACTCGGCCGGCCCGAGCGCGTGCTGCGGCGGGCAGCGGCAGCATGTGCTGGAGAGCGCCGGCACCGATCCGATGGGGCCGTACACGTACAAGGGCGCCCTGGTCCTGATGCCGAACAACGGCTGGTCCATCGACGGCAGCGTGATGACCGTCGGCGGCGTGAACTACTTCGTGTTCTCCGCGTTCAACAACAACGTCGGGTTCGAGAACGGCGGCCTGCAGAGCCTGTTCATCACCCGCCTCACCAACCCGTGGACGCCGGCCGCGCTCGGCACGATCATCTCGGAGCCGACGCTCGCCTGGGAACGCGTCGGCAACCCGGTCAACGAGGGCCCGTACGTGCTGCAGCGCAACGGCCGCACGTTCCTCACCTACTCGGCGAGCTACTGCGGCACGCCGGACTACAAGATCGGTTCGCTCGAGCTGACCGGCAGCAACCCGCTGACCCGCAGTTCGTGGACGAAGCTCGCGAACCCGCTGTTCCAGCGCAACGACGGCAACGGCGTGTACGGGCCGGCCCACCACTCGTTCTTCAAGTCACCGGACGGCACCGAGGACTGGATCGTCTACCACGCCAACTCGGCCGCCTCGCAGGGTTGCGGGACCACCCGCACCAGCCGCGCCCAGCGGATCACCTGGAACCCGGACGGCACACCGAACCTCGGCGTCCCGGTCTCCACGTCCACCGCGCTGGCCGGGCCGTCCGGCGAGCTCGGCAACCCCGGCGCGGTCACCGTCCAGCGGCTGCAGTCGTACAACTTCCAGGACCGCTACGTCCGGCACAGCAATTACGCGGCCCGCATCGACCCGAACGTCAGCCCCGCGCTGGACGGCCAGTTCCGGGTGGTGGCCGGCCTGGCCAACAGCGGCGCCGGCTACGTCTCGTTCGAGTCGGAGAACTTCCCCGGCTACTACCTGCGGCACAACAACTACGTGCTGCGGCTGGAACCGGACAACAACACCGCCACGTTCCGCGAGGACGCCACGTTCCGCCAGGTGGCCGGCCTGGCCGACACGTCCTGGCAGTCCTTCCAGTCCTACAACTTCCCGGACCGCTACGTCCGGCACAGCAACTACGTGCTCCGCATCGACCCGGTCAGCACCGACGCCGCCCGCGCCGACGCCACTTTCCGCCTCGCACCCCGATGAGTTAGCGGCCCCCGGGTGGTCTACCCCATTGGTAGACCACCCGACCGAGGAGATCACGATGACCACGATGCTGACCGCGGCCCGGGCCGAGGCACTGTTCACCAGTACCCTGGCGACCGGCAGTCACCCGTCGCACGGCACCGCCGACGAGGCGATCCGCCTGGCCGTCCGCCTCCGCGGCGGCGTGCGGGCCTGCGCCGCCGAGGTGGCCGCCGAGTTCGGCGACCATCCCGACCTGGCGGTGCCGCGCATGCGGTGGGCGCTGGCCACCATCCAGGAGTTGTACGCCCGGCGCCCCCGCCGCAGCTGGGAACTCGTCGCCTGACGTGGGCGGCGGTTCGATGCCGGGTCGCGCCCCCGGTCAGCCGCGCAGGTAGGTCAGCACCGCCCGGACCCGCCGGTGGTCGTCGGCGTCGGGTGGCAGGTCCAGCTTGGTCAGCACGCTGCCGATGTGCTTGGCCACCGCCGCCTCGCTGACCACCAGGTGGCGGGCGATCGCCGTGTTGGAGCGGCCCTCGGCCATCAGCGCCAGCACCTCGCGCTCCCGGTTGGTCAGCAGGCTCAGCGGGTCGCGGCGGCGCCCGATCAGTTGGCGGACCACCTCGGGGTCGACCACCGTGCGTCCCCCGGCCACCGCGGACAGCGCGTCGACGAAGTCGGTCACGTCGCCGATCCGGTCCTTCAGCAGATAGCCGACGCCGGCGCCGCGGCCCGAGTCGAGCAGTTCGGCGGCGTAGGCGGGCGCCACGTACTGGCTGAGCACGAGCACCGGCAGTTCCGGGTCGGCGGCGCGCATCGCGATCGCTGCCTGGAGGCCCTCGTCGCTGAAGCCGGGCGGCATCCGCACGTCGGTCACCACGATGTCGGGGCGGTGCTCGGTCACCGCGGCGCGCAGCGCCACCGCGTCGCCGACCGCGGCCACCACCTCGTGCCCGAACCGGCGCAGCATCACCGTCACGCCCTCGCGCACGATGACGCCGTCCTCGGCGATCACCACCCGCAGCCCGGTCACGACGGCACCGGAATCTCGACGCGGAGCCGGGTCGGGCCGCCGCGCGGGCTGGAGATCGCCACCGCGCCGTCCACCGCGGCCACCCGGTCGGCCAGGCCCACCAGGCCGGAGCCGCCGGCCGGGTCGGCGCCGCCGTGGCCGTCATCGTGCACCTCCAGCACCAGCCGGCCGCCGTCCACCCCGGCGGTCACCGCGGCCCGCCGGGCTCCGCTGTGCTTGGCCACGTTGGTCAACGCCTCCACCACCACGAAGTACGCCGTCACCTCGACCGTCGCCGGCAGCCGGCCGGGCAGCCGGACCGTGACGTCGACCGGGATCGGCGCGGTGCCCGCCACCTCGCCCACCGCCGCCTCCAGGCCGCGGTCGGTCAGCACCTTGGGATGCACGCCCCGGATCAGCTCGCGCAGCTCGGTCAGCGCCTGCTTGGCCAGTTCGTGCGCGGTGGCCACCTGGTCGCCCGCGGGCGACCCGGCCGGCAGCTCCAGCCGGGCCATGCCGAGCTGCATGGTGAGCGCGACCAGCCGCTGCTGGGCGCCGTCGTGCAGGTCGCGCTCGATGCGCCGGCGTTCCAGCTCGAACGCGTCGACCAGCCGGGCCCGGGAGCGGGTCACCTCGACCAGCTTCACGTCGGCGCCCTCGATGCGCGGGGCCAGGATCGCGCGGGCCATGGCGGCCCGCGCGCCGGCCCAGGCGGTCACCGGGTAGGCCATGATGACCAGCAGCGGGACACCGGCGACGGCAACCGGGACGGTGAGGGCGAGCGACTGGTCGTCGATGTAGAACGGGCCGGCGATCAGGATCATCGGGAAGTAGACGGCGCCGGCCACCACGATCGCGTCCATCCAGCACAGCACCATCGCGGACAGCATCGTGTAGCCCAGCTCGCGCCAGGTCGCCGGCTCGCGCAGCCGGAGCGCGACCCAGGCCCGCAGCCCGGCGCCCGGTGCCGGCCGGTGCGGGTCGGGCAGCGGCTCGACGTCGACCAGCCGCATCCGCCAGCGTTCGAGCCGGCCCACCGCCACCCCGGCCAGGACGGTCGCGACATAACCGGCGACGCCGATCACGACGATCGACAACGCGATGCCGGCCACCAGCAGGCTCAGCACGGCCAGGATGGTCGTGAAGCCCAGCAGCGCCCCGCCGGTCAGATACAGGTACGACCGCCACGGCCAGGCCGAACGGAGAAAATGCGTGGGCCGCAAGGTGAGCGCGTCAAGCGCGTTGCGGACCGGCATGGGTGCGACGCTACCGGCCGGCGGCGCGGCTGTCGGTAGTGCTGGATATACCGTCAAGACTCCATCCAGGCCTACCGACAAACCCGCCGCGCGCCGGTTGGCTGGTGGGCATGACAAGGGCAGACACACCACCGGCGGTCGAACTGAGCCGGGTCACCAAGCGGTACGGCGGCGGCGAGCAGGCGGTGACCGCGCTCGACCGGCTGGACGCCGTGTTCCCGTCCGGCACGTTCACCGCGGTGATGGGACCGTCCGGTTCCGGCAAGTCGACGCTGCTGCACTGCGCCGCGGGCCTGGACCGGCCCACCGAGGGCGCGGTGACCATCGACGGCACCTCGGTCACCGGCCTCTCCGAGCGCGCGCTGACCCGGTTGCGGCGGGCCCGGGTGGGCTTCGTCTTCCAGGCGTTCAACCTGGTGGCCGCGCTGACCGCGGCGCAGAACGTGGCGCTGCCGCTGCGCCTGGCCGGCCGCCGCCCGGCCGCCGGCGAGGTCACCGCGATGCTGGCCGAGGTGGGCCTGGCCGACCGCGCTGGGCACCGTCCGAGCGAGCTCTCCGGCGGCCAGCAGCAGCGGGTGGCGATCGCCCGGGCGCTGGTGACCCGGCCCGCGGTGCTGTTCGCCGACGAGCCCACCGGCGCGCTGGACGCGGCGTCCGGGCGCGACGTACTGCGCCTGCTGCGCGAGTCGGTCGACCGGCACGGCCAGACCGTGGTGATGGTCACCCACGACCCGTTCGCGGCCGCACACGCCGACCGGGTGCTGTTCCTGGCCGACGGCCGGGTGGTCGACGAGCTGTCCGGCCCGGCCGGCGCGCCGGAGATCGCGGTGCGCACCGCGCGCCTCGAGGCGGGGGTGCCGTCATGAGCCTGGCCTGGCAGATGGTGCGGCACCGGTTCGCGAGCTTCGCCGGTACGTTCGTCGCGATCGCGCTCGGCGTCGCGGTGATCGCCGGCTCCACCACCGTCTACCTGTCGTCCCGGCCCGAGGCACCGGCCCGCTATGCCGCCGCGGCCGTTCTGGTGCACGCGCCCGAGGCCGGCGACACCGGCAGCAGCCGGCCGGACTACCGGACCTGGCCGGCCGCCGAGGCCACCGCGCTGGCCGGCCGGCTGGCCGGGCTGCCGGGGGTGTCCGCGGCTGCCGCCGATCCGGCGTTCTACGTGCAGCGGCTCGACGCCGGCCGGCCGGTCGGCGACCCGGAGGCGGCCCGGATCGACGGGCACGCCTGGTCGTCGACGGTGCTCGGTGGTTACCGCCTCATCACGGGCACCGCCCCGCGACGACCCGGCGAGGTGGCCGTGGCCGGTGCCGCGCCCGGCACCCGGATCGACGTGCTGACCGCCGCCGGCCCGGCCACCTGGACGGTCACCGGCACGGTCGACGGACCCGGCTTCTATCTCGCCGACGAGGTCGCGCTGCCGATGGCGGCCGGCGTCCGGGTCATCGGCCTCACCGTCGACGGCGATACCGAGGAGGTCGCCACGGCCGCGCGGGGCATCGTCGGCGCGGGCGACGTCCTGACCGGCGCCGCCCGCGACGAGCTCGAACCGGAGAACATCACCCGCACCCGCTGGCTCGGCGCCCAGCTGCTGATCGCGATGGTGACGCTGGGCGCGTTCGTCGCGGTCTTCGTGGTGGCCTCGACCTGCGCGCTGAGCGCCGCGCAGCGGCGCCGCGAGATCGGCCTGCTGCGGGCGGTGGGCGCTACTCCCGGTCAGGTCCGGCGGATGATGTACGCCGAGACGCTGGTCGTCGCGGTGCTCGGCGGGCTGGCCGGACTGCCGCTGGGCGGCCTGGCGGCGCTGACCCTGGACGGCCCGCTGGTGGCGGCCGGGCTGGAACCGGCCGGCTTCCAGGTCACCACGCAGCCGGCCGCGCTGGCCGGCGCCTTCCTGACCGGCGTCGTCGTGGCGCTCGCCGGTGCCGGGGTCGCGGCCCGCCGGGCCAGCCGCAACCCGGCGCTGGACGCGCTGCGCGAGGCCGCGGTGGAGCGCCGGGCCATGCCGGTGACCCGGTGGATCGCCGGCCTGGCCTGCGCGGCGCTCGGCCTGCTCCTGGTGGTCCGGCTCGGCGACATCCCGGTCGGCATGCAGTCCACCGCCGGGCTGGGTTCGGCGATGCTGCTGCTCACCGCGGCCGCGCTGCTGGCACCGGTGGTGATCGGGCCGCTGGTGCGCGCGGTGACCTGGCCGTGGCGCCGGGCGGCCACCGGCATGCTGGTGCGCGAGGGCACCCTCGTCGCGGTGCGGCGGGTGGCCTCCACGGCGGCGCCGGTGATCCTCACCGTCGGCTTCACGGTGCTGCTCACCGGCACCGTCGCGACCATCACCAACGTGCAGGGCATCGACGAGGCGGCGGACATCCCGGCCGCCACCGTGCTGGCCCCGGACGGCGTCCCCGGCCTGAGCGAGGCCGTGGTGCAGGCCCAGCCCGGCACCGCCCGCCTCGGCACCCGCGTCCTGATCACCCGGGACGGCACCACCACCGCCCACGACGCCGCCGCGATCCGCGGCGGCAGACCCGGCGGGGCACCGGCCGTGACGCTCGACCGCGCCACCGCCGGCCTGCTGCACGCCGGGGCCGGCACCCGGCTGGACCTGGTCTGGGCCGACGGCACCAGCGCGACGCTGCCGGTCGCCGCCGTCGTGGCCGACGGTCCGGGCCTCACCGTGCCCTGGGACCTGGTGCGCCGGCACGACCCGAACGCGCTGGCCGGCGCTGTGCTGCTGTCCGGGCCGGCGGTGGCAGCACCGGGCGCCAAGGTCATGACCGCCCGCGACTACGTGCAGGTCGCCATCGACGAGGAGGGCCGCCTGGTCGACCTGTTCCTGGCGGTGCTGATCGGCCTGTCGGTCGGCTACACCGGGCTCGCGGTGGCCAACACGCTGCTGATGGCGACGGCCGCCCGCCGGCCCGAGTTCCGGGCGCTGCGGCTGGCCGGCGCGACCACCGGGCAGGTGCTGCGGGTGACCACGGCCGAGGCGCTGCTGGCGGTGGCCGTGGGCACCGCGCTCGGCGCGCTGGTGGCCGGCACCTCGCTGAACGGGGTGGTGGCCGCCGTCGAGGCCGAGCTGGACCGGACGGTCCCGCTGGTCGTCCCGTGGACCGCGGCCCTCACCGTGACGGCCGCCTGCCTGCTCGTGGCGGTCGCCGCCACCGCCCTTCCGGTGCTGCGGCACCGCGGCACGAGCTCGTGAAACACGAACGAAACGACGGTTCCGTGGTCTCCGTCCGGCGTGCTCGAATGGGTCGGACGCCACCCGCACGCCACGAAAGACGCCACGAAGGGGACCGACCGCATGCTCAACCTCTCCGTCCTGCTCGAGGACAGCGCCCGCAACTATCCGGAGCGCGCCGCGGTCGTGCTGGGCGGCCAGCGGCTGACGTACGCCCAGGTCGAGGCGGCCGCCAACCAGGTGGCCGGGCTGCTGGTGGAACGCGGCATCCGGCCCGGCGACAAGGTGGCTCTGTCCTGCCCCAACCTGCCGTACTTCCCGATCGCCTACTACGGCATCCTCAAGGCGGGCGCCGTGGTGGTCCCGCTGAACGTGCTGCTCAAGGGCCGCGAGATCGCGTACCACCTGAGCGACTCGGAGGCCAGGGCGTACCTGTGCTTCCAGGGCACCCCCGAGCTGCCGATGGGCACCGAGGGCTGGTCCGGGTTCGGCGAGACGCCGGGCTGTGAGCACTTCTTCCTGATCACGGCAGACCCGGCCGCGGCGTCGCCGATCGAGGGCGCCGAGACGCTCGGCACGGCGCTGGCCGGTAGGTCACCGGTGTTCGAGCCGGTGCTGCTGCCCGAGACCGACCCCGCCGTGATCCTCTACACCAGCGGCACCACGGGCCAGGCCAAGGGCGCCGAACTGTCCCACGCCAACCTGATCCTCAACGCGCTGACCTGCAACCGGCTGTTCGGCAGCAAGCCGGGCACCGACACCCACCTGCTGGTCCTGCCGCTGTTCCACTCGTTCGGCTCGACGGTGAACATGAACGCGGGCTTCGCGACCGCGTCGACGCTGGTACTGCTGCCCCGGTTCGACGCGGCCGCCGCGGTCAAGCTGCTCGAGTCGGAGAACGTGACGTTCTTCGCGGGCGTGCCGACCATGTACTGGGGGCTGCTCAACGCGCTGACCGACGAGGTCGACGTGGCCCGGATCGCGAGCAACATGCGGATCGCGGTGTCCGGCGGGTCGAGCCTGCCCGTCGAGATCATCCGGGAGGTCAAGGAGCGGTTCGGGGTCACCATCCTGGAGGGGTACGGGTTGTCCGAGACGTCGCCGGTGGCCACGTTCAGCGACCCGGACAGCGACCCGCGGCCGGGCTCGATCGGCATACCGGTCTGGGGCGTCGAGCTGAAGCTGATCGACGAGTCGTGGAACACGGTCGAGGGCACCGACGAGATCGGCGAGATCGCGATCCGCGGGCACAACATCATGCGCGGCTACTACAACCGGGCCGAGGCGACCGCCGAGGTGATGCGGGACGGCTGGTTCCGCAGCGGTGACCTGGCGCGGCGCGACAAGGACGGCTTCTACTACATCGTCGACCGGGCGAAAGACATGATCATCCGGGGTGGCTTCAACGTCTACCCGCGGGAGATCGAGGAGGTGCTGATCACCCACGAGGCGGTGTCGCTGGCCGCGGTGATCGGGGTGCCGCACCCGAGCCACGGCGAGGAGATCAAGGCGTTCGTGATCCTCAAGGAGGGCGCGTCGGTCACCGGGGACGAGCTGATCGCCTGGGGCCGGGAGCAGATGGCCGCCTACAAGTACCCGCGGATCGTGAGCATCGTCGACGCGCTGCCGATGACCGCCACCGGCAAGCTGCTCAAACGCGCCCTGAGCTGAGCAGGACCCCGCCGGGGTTGATCGCTTGCATGCGTGCCGCACAGTGGACGGGCAGGGTGGCTCGGCCGACGGAGGAAGCTTGAGTACAGCTTTGGCGGCCCGGCCTCAACCGGGCAGGCAGCAACCGGATACCCGGCTACCGGGCACGCAGCGGCCGGACGCGCAGGTCCTGCGGCCGGAGCGGGGCGGCCTGTTCCGCCGGCTGCGCGCCCTGCGGCACACGTCACCGGGCCGTCTCCAGCTCGCGCTCGCCGCGCTGCTCACCCTGGGCCTGCTCACCGGCCTGGTCGGCGGGCTCACCGGCTACTCGGCCGGGTCCGCCACCAGTGACCTGGGCAACCGCGCGCAGCCGCTGCTGGTCGAGGCCGAGGCGATCTACTCGGGGCTGGCCGAGGCCGACACCACCGCGGCGCAGGCGTTCCTGGCCGGCGGCCTCGAACCGGCCGCGCTGACCCGGCGCTACGACGACGCCCTCACCCGGGCCACCACCGCGCTGGCGTCCGCGGCCCGCCGGACCCCCGAGGGCAGCCCGGCCGCCGCGTCCATCGAGGTCCTCGCGAACGGAGTGGCCCGCTACGCGGCGCTGGTGGCCACGGCCCGCGCGGTCAACCGGCAGGGGCTGCCGGTCGGCGCGTCGTACCTTTCCTCCGCCTCGGCACTCAACCGCGATGTGCTGCTGCCGCAGGCGCAGGCGTTGTTCCGGGGCGCACAGGACGAGGTCGCCGGCGGCTACGACGACGCCACCGGCGCCGGCTGGCGCCTCCTGCTCACGGTGCTGGTGGCCGGCCTGCTGGCGGCCCTGCTGCTGACCCAGGCTCACCTCAGCCTGACGACCAAGCGGACGTTCAACGTGCCGCTGGTCGGCGCCACCGTGCTGACCGCGCTGCTGGCCCTCGGCAGCCTGATCGTGCTGAGCAACCAGAGCACCCACCTCAACCGGGCCGGCACCACCGGTTCGCAGCCCGCCTCCGCGCTGGCCGAGGTCCGCATCCTGGTGCTGCGCGAGCGCGGCGACGAGGCGCTCACGCTGGCCGCCCGGGGCGGCGGCGCCGCGTACGACAAAGACTTTGAGGACGCCCGGGCGAGCGTGGGCACCGCGCTGGGCAACGAATACCTCACCACCAAGGCGCGCGGCGCGCACCAGACCTACCTCGAAACCCACGAGACCGTGCGCGAGCTGGACAAGAACGGTGACTACGACGCCGCGGTCAAGCTGGCCATCGGCGACCAGACGACGGAGGCGTTCGAGACGCTCACCGCCGAGATCGCGACCGCACTGGAGGGGCGCAAGGCGGCCTTCACGGCGGAGATCGGCACCGCCGGGCGCGGCCTGGGCCTGCTCACCGTGCTGGTCCCGCTGCTGGCCCTGGCGGTCTGCGTGCTGGCCGCGGCCGGCATCCGGGCCCGGCTCGAGGAGTACCGCTGATGGCGCGTACCCGATATGTCGTGGCCGTTGCACTGGTCCTCGCCGTGGCCGGTTGTTCCGGCGATTCGTCGCCGCTGCCCGCGCCGACCGGCCCGCCCACCGCGACCGCCACGTCACCGGCGACCAAGGCACCGGACACCGCCTGCAACCCGCGCGCCAGCCTCCGACCATCCGGCGCGCTGCCGAAACCGGGCCGGATGCCGGCCGGCAGCTGGATGGCCGAGATCCAGAAGCGCGGGCGGCTGATCCTCGGCACCAGCCAGGACACCCTGTTGTTCAGCTCGCGCAACCCGTTCACCGGCAAGGTCGAGGGCTTCGACGTGGACATGGGCCGGCAGGTGGCGGCGGCGATCTTCGGCAACCCCGACAAGATCCAGATCAAGGTCATCGGGTACGACGAGCGGGTCAGCGCCGCCCGCGACGGCAGCGTCGACCTCGTCGCGGACACCATGACGGCGAACTGCGAGCGGTGGGCGGACGTCCACTTCTCCACCGTCTACTACGAGGCCGGCCAGAAGGTCCTGGTGTCCACCGACTCGCCCGCGAAGTCCATCGAGGACCTGGGCGGCAAGAAGGTGTGCGCCGCGGCCGGCTCCACGTCGTACGACAACATCGCCACGGTGCGCAGCCAGCCCGCGCCGGTGGCGGTGGCCAAGCCCGCGTTCGGCGACTGCCTGGTGGCGTTCCAGCAGAACGAGGTGGACGCGATCTCCACCGACGACACCATCCTGGCCGGGATGGCGGCCCAGGACCCGTACGCCAAGGTGATCGGCCCCAAGTTCACCGAGGAGCCCTACGGCATGGCCATGTCGCAGGACCACCCCGAGTTCACCCGGTTCGTCAACGCCGTCCTGGAGCGCAGCCGGGCCGACGGCACCTGGAAGGCCACGTACGAGAAATGGCTGGGCGAGTTCGGCCCGGCGCCCGCGCCGCCCGCGGCCGAGTACCGATGACCGCCCCCTCGATCGCGCCGGCCGACGCCGAGCTGCAGCGCCTGGAGACCGCGATGACCGCCATCGCGGCCAACCTGGTCGACCTGGACGACAACCCGGCCCGCAAGGACCTCGACCGGACCCGGCTGACCGGCCGGACGGCCGCGGCCTGGCAGGACGCCGCCGAGTCGCTGGCCCAGCTGTGGGACGGGTACCGCACGCTGACCGAGCTGATCGCCCGGGCCCGCGCGCTGCGCGACCGGCGCCGGCTCAGCGACGCCGACCGGGCCGCGTTCGTGCACGAGGTGCTCGGCCGGTCGGTGCACCTGTCCACCACCACGGTGCCGCTGGCCCAGCGCGGGCTGCTCGGCGCCGGCCAGGTGCACACCACCTGCTCCCCCGCCGAGCTGCTGTCCGCCATGGAGGCTGCGTTCGCCACCGCGGCCGGTGTGGCGACCCGGGCGGGCGAGATCTGGCACCGGCTGCTGCCGGCCGCCGCCGACGCGACCGCGTCCGTCGAGCACGTGCGGGCGCTGGTCCGGGCCGGTGGCGGCAGCACCCGCACCGTCGACGAGGCCGACCGGCGGCTGCGGATGTTCACCGCGACGCTGGCCACCGACCCGCTCGCCGCCGACGAGCACGATCTGGTCGCCGTACGGGATCTGGTGGCCCGGGCGGACGCCGAGCGCACGTCCGCCGCCGAGCTCAGGGCGGCGCTCGGCCAGCGGCTGGCCGACGCGCACGCGCTCGCCGGCCGGATAGCCGAGGCCCAGCGCGCCGCCGACGCCGCCCGGCAGGCCGCGGCCGACCGGTTCCGCGAGCAGGACCTGATCACGGTACGCGGCGGCGACCTGCGGCCTGACCTGGCCGCCGTGGACGCGCTCGCCGCCGCCGGGCAGTGGGCGCTGATCAGCCCGCGGCTGGCCGACTGGACCAGGCGGGCCCGGGAGCGGCTGGCCGCGCTGGACACCGCGGCGGCCCGCAACGCCGGGCTGCTGACCGACCGCAACGAGCTGCGCGGCCGGCTGGACGCCTATCAGGCCAAGGCGCTGCGCCGCGGCCTGGCCGAGACCGCCGGGCTGTCCGCGCTGGCCGAGGCCGCCCGCACCGCGCTCTACACGGCGCCGTGCGACCTGCAAGCGGCGCGGGCCGCCGTCGACGCCTACCAGGATGCGCTCACCGCCACGATCGCGAGGGACGGCCGATGAGGTGCGAACGGGACTGCCCCGGGACGATCGAGGACGGCTACTGCGACACCTGCGGGATGGCGCCCGCGGCGAAAAAGACGGAAACCGCCCCTTCGCTCTCCATCCGTACCGCTGCCAGCGGCTCCGGGCGGAGCGCCCGCACCGCGTCCCGCCGCCGCTTCGGCGGTGGCCTGGTCGACGTCGCGCCGGTGGTGCAGGCCGACCCCGCCACCGCGGTGATGACCCGGGCCGAGGTGCCCGAGGCGAAGCGGTACTGCGCCAAGTGCGCCAACCCGGTCGGCCGGTCCCGCGGCGAACGCACCGGACGCACCGCCGGCTTCTGCCCGTCCTGCGGCGAGGCGTTCAACTTCACCCCGAAACTCGGCAAGGGCGACCTGGTCGGCGGGCAGTACGAGGTGGTCGGCGCGCTGGCGCACGGCGGCCTCGGCTGGATCTACCTGGCCGTCGACAAGAACGTCTCGGACCGCTGGGTGGTGCTCAAGGGCCTGCTCAACGCGGGCGACGAGGATGCGCTGGCCGCCGCGGTGGCCGAGCGGCGGTTCCTGGCCGAGGTCGAGCACCCGAACATCGTCAAGATCTACAACTTCGTGGAGCACGACGGCGCCGGCTACATCGTGATGGAGTACGTCGGCGGGCAGTCGCTCAAGGACATGCTCAAGGAGCGGCGGGCGGCGGCCGGCGGCAAGCCCGATCCGCTGCCGGCCGACCAGGCGCTCGCGTTCGTGCTCGAGATCATGCCGGCGTTCGGCTACCTGCACGACCGGGGCCTGATCTTCTGCGACTTCAAGCCGGACAACGTGATCCAGTCCGGCGACCAGATGAGGCTCATCGACCTGGGCGGCGTGGTGCACGTCGACGACCTGGACGCCGCGATCTACGGCACGGTCGGCTACCAGGCGCCCGAGATGGCCACCGAGGGGCCGTCGATCGCGTCCGACGTGTTCACCATCGGCCGCACCCTGGCGGTGCTGACCACCGACTTCCGCGGCTACCAGAGCACGTTCAAGGACACCCTGCCGGATCGCGACGAATTCGAGGTGTACCGCCGGCACGAGTCGTACTACCGGCTGCTGCTGCGGGCCACCCGGATCGATCCGCGCGAGCGGTTCGTGGACGCCGCCGAGATGACCGAGCAGATGCTCGGCGTGCTGCGCCAGGTGCTGGCCGCCGACGGCCAGCCGCGGCCGGCCACCTCCCGGCTGTTCACCGGCGAGCTGCGCACCGACCTGAGGGCCGACGATCCGCGCTGGCAGGACCTGCCCGCCCCGCTCGTCGACCTCACCGACCCGGCCGCCGCGTTCCTGGTCACCGTCACGGTCACCGACCCCGCGCAGGTGCTGGCGCTGCTGCGGACCGCGCCGGCGGACACCGTCGAGGTCCGGCTGCGCGCGTTGCGGGCGCAGATCGACCTGGGCGCCCGCAGCGGCCGGTTCGACGACGCCTTCCGGGCCCGCGACGAGTTGCTCGCCGGCGACGCCGCGGACTGGCGGGTGGCCTGGTACGACGGCCTGATCGCGCTGGCCACCGGCGCGCACGAGGTGGCCCGGCAGCGGTTCGACGCGGTCTGGTCGGCACTGCCCGGTGAGCTGGCCCCGCAGCTGGCCCTGGGCCTCGCCCTGGAACTGGCCGGCGACCCGGCCGCGGCCGGCTACTACGACGTGGTGAGCCGCACCGACCCCGCGTTCACCACGGCGGCGGCCGGACTGGCCCGGTGCCGGCTCGGCGCGGGTGACCGCAGCGGGGCCGTGGAGGCGTGGAACAGGGTGCCGGGCACCTCCTCGGCGTACCGGACCTCGCAGGTCGGGGCCGTGCGGGCGCTGGTGCAGTCGCACCCGTCGTCGCGGTCCGACGTGAGCTCGCTGGCCGCGGCGGCCGCGCTGATCGAGCGGCTGGAGGTCGAGGCGGCACAGCTCGCGGCGCTGCGGGCCGAACTGCTGGAGGAGGCGCTGCGGTCGGTGGCCGGGGGTAGGGTGCTGCTGCCCGCCACGGTGCTCGGCAGCACCCGGCGCGGCGAGATCGGGGAACGTGACATCCGGTTCGCCCTGGAAAGCGCCTATCGCGAGATGGCACAGGCGGCACACGGAGCCGAGAAGATCCGCCTGGTGGATCTCGCGAACGCGTCCCGGCCGAGGACGCGGACATGAACAGGAACGAGGCACGATGACGATGACCGACTGCGCCTCGTGCGCCGACGAGCGCGCGGCCGGCGCGGCCTTCTGCGAGGCCTGCGGCCGGCAACTGGCCGAGGAGGCGGCCGGCCCACCCTGCCCGCACTGCGGTGCGGCAGCGCCGGCGGACGCCGACGGGTACTGCGAGCAGTGCGGGATGCTGGCCGGCCGGCCGCGCGACCACCTGGAGACGGACTGCGGCGCGGTAGCCGCCGGGGTGACCGACCGGGGCCAGCGGCACCACCGCAACGAGGACGCCATGTGGCTGGCCGTCCGCGGCACCGACGTCGACCTGGTGATCTGCGACGGCGTCTCGGCGTCGTTCGACCCGGATGTCGCCTCGGAGACCGCGGCGAACGAGGCCGGCGCCCGGCTGGCGCTGTCGCCGGACGTCGGCTCGGCGATCCTGTCGGCCAAGTCGGCGGTGGCCGAACTGGCCCGCAACGGCGACCCGCGGCGGGAGGCCTCGAACCCGGCGTGCACGATCGTGACCGCCACCGTGCGCGGCGCGGACATCAACATCGGCTGGGTGGGCGACAGCCGGGCCTACTGGCTGCCCGACGAGGGCGTGGCCGAGCAGCTCACCGAGGACGACTCGTGGGCCACCCACGCGATCGCGATGGGCGCCGACCCGCAGGAGGCGATGCGCGACCCGAAGGCGCACGCGATCACCGCCTGGCTGGGCGCGGACGCCGCCCCGATCCTGCCCCGGACCGGCGCGTTCACCGTGGTCGGGCCGGGTTGCCTGATCCTGTGCAGCGACGGCCTGTGGAACTACCTGCCGGACCCGGAGGACTTCACGCTGCTGCTCCGCGAGCACTTGCGCCCGGACGCCACGCTGATCGAGGCCGCCCGCGGACTCGTCGACTTCGCGAACGCGGCGGGCGGTGGCGACAACATCACCGTGGCTCTGGTGCCCGTACAACCCGTCAAGGAGTAGGAATGCCGTATTCCGCCGAGGCCTTCCAGAACGAGTTCCTCGCCCTGGGCGCGACCGAGGTCAACGCGATCGTGACGGTCACCTCCTCCGGCTCCGCGGGCGGCCGGCGCACCGCCGGGGCCACCGAGATCATCATCGTCGACGCGTCCGGCTCGATGCAGGCCGAGGGGCGCATCCAGGCGGCCCGGCAGGCGGCCAAGGCCGCGGTCGAGTGCATCGACGACGGCGTGCACTTCGCGATCATCGCCGGGGTGAGCACCGCGCAGCAGCTGTTCCCGGCGCCCGGCCAGTTGGCCGTGGCGTCCGGCGCGACCCGGGCCGAGGCGGTCCGCTCGATCGACCGGTTGCAGGCCAGCGGCGGCACCGCGATGGGCGCCTGGCTGCTGCTGGCCGCCCAGCTGTTCGCGCAGCGGCCGGGCGACATCGCGCACGCCATCCTGCTCACCGACGGCGACAACGGCGAACGCCACGGCTATCTGGAGAGCGTGCTGTCCACCATCGGCGGGAGGTTCACCTGCGACTGCCGGGGCGTCGGGGTCAACTGGAAGGTCGCCGAGCTCCGCAAGATCGCCGACGCCCTGCTGGGCACCGTCGACATCGTGGCCCAGCCGGCCGGGCTGATCGTCGCGTTCGAGGAGATGATGACCAAGGCGATGGGCAAGACCAGCGCGGACGTGCAGCTCAAGCTGTGGACGCCGGTGAACTCCTCGGTCCGGTTCGTCAAGCAGGTCGAGCCCGAGGTGACCGACCTGACCGGAAAGCGCGTCCCGGACGGTCCGCGAGCCGGCCGCTACCCGCTGGGCTCGTGGGGCGCCGAGAGCCGCGACTACCACGTCTGCGTCGACGTCGCGCCCGGCTCGTCCGGCGACGAGATGCTCGCCGCCCGGGTGTCCGTGGTGGAGGACGACCAGGTGCACGCGCAGGCCCTGATCCGTGCCGTGTGGACCGACGACACCGCGCTGTCCACCCGGATCAACCGGCAGGTGGCGCACTACACCGGGCAGGCCGAGCTGGCCGAGGCGATCCAGGCCGGCATCGAGGCACGCAAGGCCGGCGACGACCGGACCGCGACCCTCAAGTTCGGCCGGGCCGCCCAGCTGGCGCACGCGAGCGGCAACACCGCCACCGAGGAACTGCTGGCCACCGTGGTCGACATCGAGGACCCGGCGACCGGCACGGTCCGGTTGCGGCGCAAGGTGGACGCGGCCGACGAGATGGCCCTGGACACCCGGTCCACCAAGACCGTCCGGGTCGGGCGGGCGCAGTGACGACCTACACCTGTCCCCGCGGGCACGCCTCGGCGACCGACGACTTCTGTGACGAGTGCGGCGCCAAGATCGGCGGCCCGGTCACTGTCGCCGCCCCGGCCGCACCGGCCCCGCCGGCCCGGCCCTGCCCGCACTGCGGCGCGCCGCGCGCCGGCGAGGGCCGGTTCTGCGAGGACTGCGGCTACGACCACCACACCGGCCGGGTGCCCACGCTGGACCCGCCCGCCGCCGTACCGGCACCGGCCGGCCGGTGGACCGCCACGATCGCGGTCGACCGCAAGTACTTCGAGGACAACGCGATCGAGGGCGTCGAGTTCCCGGCCGACACGCCCTCGCGCACGGCCGAGCTGCCGGCACCGCAGGTGCGCATCGGCCGCCGCAGCGTCTCCAAGGGCACCCACCCCGAGATCGACCTGGCCGACACGGATCCCGGGGTGTCGCACAGCCACGCGCTGCTGACGCTGAGCGTGGACGGCGCCTGGCTGGTGTCCGACCTGGGCTCGACGAACGGCACCTGGCTCAACGACGAGCAGCGGCCGCTGACCGCCGGCGAGACCCGCGCGCTGAAGGACGGCGACCAGGTGCACGTGGGCGCCTGGACCACGATCACCCTGCACGCCCCGATCTGACCCGAAACGCCACGGCGGCACCGGCCGCCGGGTTACCTTGCCGGGCATGGGGCGCGACCAACGGGTCGGGCACGCCGAGCGGACCCAGGTGCTCGGTCTGCTCGGGAACGCCTACGAGGCCGGGCTGCTGCCGGTCGGCGACTACGACGCCCGGGTGGCCGCGGTCGGCACCGCCACGTACGCCTCCGAGCTGAGTTTTCAGGTGTCCGATCTGCCGCCGGCCTATGCCTGGGGCGCCCGGGCGGCTCCCGCAGAACCGCGCGCGGCCGGTCGGATAGCCCTGATTCTGGGGATCGCCTCGGTGCCGCTGTCGTTCTGCGCGATCGGCGGCATCCTCGGCGTGCTCGCGGTGATCTCCAGCCGCGGCGCCGGAACGGGCGTGACGCTCGCCCTGATCGGGCGGATCTTCGGCATCGTCGGTATCGCGCTGTCTCTCACCGCCGTCTTCGCCTTCTTCTACTTCCGCAACGCCAGCCTCGGACCGTAAGCAACTCGGGTTGACTATCCGACATGTAAGCAACTACGGTTGCTTACATGTCGTTGGAGATTCCCGCCACGGGCGAGGTCGCCGACCGGCTCGCGGCCGTGGGTGCGCTGCGCCGCCTGGCCGACGGGCTCGAGGACGCCGCCGTCGAGGAGGCCATGCGGGCCGGCTGGGGCTGGCCACAGGTGGCCGAGGCGCTGGGCGTGACCCGCCAGGCGGTCTACAAGAAGCACGCGAAGCGGCTCATCGCCGCGGGCGTCACGCTGAGGAGGCGCTCGGGATGAGCGATTTCGACCACTACCTGCACCGGATCATCACGGCCGCGGCCGGCGAGGCCACGGCCGACGGCTCGGGCACCGTCGAGGCACACCACCTGCTGCTGGCCATCGCCCGGGACGGCACGTCGCCGGCCCTGGCCGCGGCCGGGCTCGACCACGCCGCGGTCCGCCGGGCGCTCGACCGCGAACTGACCCACAGCCTGGCCGCCGCCGGCGTGCACCTGGACGGCGCCCTGCCCACGCCGGCCGCCCCCGAGGGCAACCCCAAGCTGGGCGCCACCGCCCGGGCCGCGATCGACCGGGGCCTGCAAGCGGTGCCCCGCAAGCGTGACTGCCGGCCGCCGCACGTCCTGCTCGGCGTGGTGCTGACCCCGGTCGGCACGGTGCCGCGGGCGCTCGAACTGGCCGGCGTGGACCGGGACGGCCTGGCCGACGGCGTACGTCAGGAGGTCACCGATGCCGGGTGACCTCGCCATCGACGTCGACGACCTGCGGATGCGCTACGGCAGCACAGACGTCCTGCACGGCGTCAGCTTCCGGGCCGAGCCCGGCGAGGTGCTGGCCCTGCTGGGTCCGAACGGCGCCGGCAAGACCACCACGGTCGAGATCCTCGAGGGTTTCCGGCTCCGCTCAGCCGGCCGGGTCGCGGTGCTCGGCGCCGACCCGGCGACGGCCGGCGAGGACTGGCGGGCCCGGGTCGGCGTGGTGCTCCAGTCCTGGCGCGACCACGGCAAGTGGCGGGTCCGCGAGTTGCTCGCGCAGATGGCCGCCTACTACCCGGGTCCCTGGGACCCGGACGCCCTGATGGCCGCCGTCGGTCTCACCGACCGCAAGGTCCGCACCCTGTCCGGCGGCCAGCGCCGCCGGCTGGACGTGGCGATCGGCATCGTGGGCCGGCCCGACGTGCTGTTCCTGGACGAGCCGACCACCGGTTTCGACCCGGAGGCCCGCCGCGACTTCCACGACCTGGTCCGCGGGCTGGCCGCCGAGCACGGCACCACGATCCTGCTCACCACGCACGACCTGGACGAGGCGGAACGGCTGGCCGGCCGCATCCTGGTGCTCGACGGCGGCCGGATCGTCGGCGACGGCACCGCCGCCGAACTGTCCCGCCGGATCGCCGGCCGCGACGAGGTGCGCTGGTCGCTGCGCGGCGAGCGGTTCGCCCGGCCCACTGAGGAGCCGGCCCGCCTGGTGCACGACCTCTACCGCGATCACGGCGACGCCCTGCGCGACCTGGAGGTCCGCCGGGCGTCGCTGGAGGACACCTATCTGGCACTGGTGCACAAGGCGGAAGGACGGGCGGCATGACCCGGGCACTGCGCGCGGGCCGGTCCCGCGGCCTGATCGAGTTGCGGCAGTCGGTCACCAACGGCGGCGACCTGTTCAACCACTTCTTCTGGCCGGTGCTCATGCTGGTCACGCTGTGGTTCCTGCGCGACCGCGACTTCGGCGGCTTCCCGCTGGCGGCCCTGGCGCTGCCCGGCATCCTCGGCATGAACGCGGCGATGGCCATGATGTCGATGAGCCAGCAGCTGACCGCCGACCGCGAGGACGGCACGCTGCTGCGCGCCCGGGCCATGCCGCACGGCATCACCGGCTACCTGACCGGCAAGCTCATCGCGGTCTCCGGCGGCCTGCTGATCGACCTGGCGATCTTTCTGATCCCGGCACTCTTCCTGATCGACGGCCTGGCGACCGGCCGCCCGGAGACCTGGTTCACGCTGCTGGCCGTCCTGGCGCTCGGCCTCGCCGCGACGCTTCCGGCGGGCGCGGTGCTGGGCTCGGCGATTTCGACCGTACGCGGCCAGAGCTTTTTGACCTTGCCGGTCCTGGCGGTGATCGCGGTCTCCGGCATCTTCTACCCGATCACGGTGCTGCCCGGCTGGCTGCAGGGCCTGGCCCAGGTGTTCCCGGTCTACTGGCTGGGCCTGGGCATGCGATCGGCGCTGCTGCCGCCGTCCTCGGTGGTGGTCGAGATCGGCGACTCGTGGCGGCACGCCGAGATGGCCGGCGTGCTGGGTGCGTGGGCCGTGCTGGGCCTGCTGGTGGCCCCGGCGGTGCTGCGCCGGATGGCCCGCCGCGAGTCGGGCTCCACCCTGGCCGGCCGCCGCGACCGCGCGCTACAGCGGGTGTAGCGCCCCGATCGTCTCCAGCGCCCGCCGCCGGATCGCGTCCCCGCGCGCATAGATCGACGCACCCGGCCCAGGCCGCGGCGTTCCGTCCAGCCGGCTGTACGACCCGCCCGCCTCGGTCACGATCAGCGAGGTGGGCGCGAAGTCCCAGATCTGCCCACCGGTCTGCAACGCGATGTCGAGATCCCCGCGCGCCACCATCAGCGCCGGGTGCACGTCCCACGGCAGCTTCGGCGTCAGCGCCTCGACCGGCCGCACGAGTTCGGGCGCCCAGTCGGCCGGCACCGCCGAGAACCGGCTCCCGGCAACCTCGTCCGATCCCGCCGGGCCTACCCGGATCGAGGTCCCGGCCACCACCCGTCCCCCGATGACCCGCCCCTCGAAGGCCCCGCCCCCACGGGTGGCCCACCAGATACTTCCCTGCGCCGGGTGCGCCGCCACGCCGAGCACGATTTCCCCGTCCTCCTCCAGCGCCAGCAGGATGAGCCACCGCTCATCCCCCGCCACGAACAGCGCCGTCCCGTCGATGGGGTCGACGATCCACCGCCGCGACGCATCCGGCCCCGAGGTCTCCCCGTGCTCCTCCCCCAGCACCGCGTCATGCGGCCGCCCGGCCGCGAGCACGTCCCGGATCGCCGTCTCCACCGCCCGGTCGGCCGCGGTGACCACACTGCCGTCCGCCTTGAGCTCGGTGGGCAGTTCCGCCAGGGCCGCAAAGTGCGGCAACGCCACCGCCGCCCCGGTAAGCACCGCCCGCTGAGCCAGCTGAAGGTCACTCTCCACGCCGCCATCCTGCCCGCCCGCGGTTGCCACCCACCCGCTTCCACCCCGATGTCACCCACTTTTCACGCTTCCCGCCGCCGCCGGGCTGCATGCTCCCTCGAGGCAATTGATTTCGGCCCGCCGTGCCCGGACAAAAGCCGCGCCGCCGCCCAGACGGCGAATCAGCGGTGGATGGCGCAGAAACGAACGACGGCGAAGGTCGACGGACCCTAGATCGCCGACACGTCGATCTCGGGCGTCCGTCGTCCCGAGACGTGGCCGACAGTCCCACCATTCGGCGCTGGCGCGGGAGATAAGGACCAAATCGCCCAAGCCGGGCGTGCGCTTCCCGGATCTTGTCGATCTGCTGCGCCTCCCGGACAGCAGATCGTCACACCTTGGCGCGTGCGGTGGTTGCGCGGTACCGCCTTCGGCCTCCCGGCGGGGGTGGCGGCACCGGGATCCCCGCTTCCCGGGCCGGTGCGGGCCGGCAGCATCATGGCGGCATGACGGTGATGTTGATTGCGTCGGTGGACCGGAACCGGGTGATCGGGCGGGACGGCGACCTCGCCTGGCGGCATCCGGATGACCTGCTGCGGGTTCGGCGGCTCACGATGGGCGGCACCCTGGTGATGGGGCGCCGCACGTACGACTCCATCGGCCGGCCGCTCGCCGGGCGCCGCACCATCGTGGTCACCCGCCGGACGGACTGGCAGCCGGCGGGTGTCACCGTCGTGCACTCCGTCGGCGGGGCACTCGAGGCCGCGGGCGGGGACGTGATCGGGTTCGGCGGGGGTGAGATCTATGCGCAGCTGTTGCCGCACGCGGACCGGCTGGAGATGACCGAGATCGACGCCGAGCTGGCGGGGGACGTCTACTTTCCGGAGATCGACCCCGCCCGCTGGAGTGCGAGCCGCCGCGAGGAGCGCGACGGCTTCAGCTGGGTCACCTACGAGCGGCGTCAGACACCCACCCGGGGCCGGGAATCGCGCAGGGACCAGCGGCGGGCCAGCACCGTGGCGCCGGCCAGGGCCGCCAGCACGATGAACGCCTCGGCGAAGATCACGTAGGACGCCTGGCTGTAGTCCGTGGTCCAGGCGAAGGCCATCGTCACCGGGGTGATCAGGATGCCGGCGAGTGGCACCAGCACGGCCATCGCGCGGATCGTCGCGCCGATCCGGGGCATGTCGCGCAGCCGGAAGTACAGCGTGGTCAGCGCCACCGCGACGACCACCACGGCCGGCACGCCGTAGTAGATGCCCAGGGCCACCTGGACGGGCCAGTCCTCGCCGCCGGGGCCGAGGGTCATGAAGTCGAACAGCGGCAGCATCAGCTTCAGCACCACCGCGCCGGCCACGCCGCCCAGCGCCACCGCGATCAGGGCCTCGCCGAGCAGGCGGCGGTAGTCGGGTGGTTCGCGGTGGACGCCGGCCTCGTCGGCCAGCCGGCGGGCGAACGCGGGCACGTCGGTGCCGAGCAGGCTCTCCGGGGTGACGCCGTCCGCGGCGGCGGCGTCCAGGTCGAGGCGCAGGTCGGCGGCCAGGGCGGTGCGGTCGGCCGGGCTCACGCCGTGGGCGCGCCAGGCCCGGTCGGCGGTGGCCAGGACTTCATCGATGCTGTCCACGAGTGTCAGCTCCCCGGGGATTGCTGGTCGGATGAGGTGAGGACGCCGCCGACGGTGTCGGTGAACCGCGTCCACTGCTGTTGCCAGGCGGCCAGGCGGTCCCGGCCGGGGTCGGTGAGGGCGTACACCTTGCGCGGGGGCCCGGACGGGCTGGCCTGCTGCTCGTCGGCGACCAGGCCGAGCCGGCGCATCCGGGTGAGCAGCGGATAGATGGTGCCGTAGCTGACCGGGCCGAACCCGGCCGTCTCCATCCGGCGCACGAGTTCGTAGCCGTGCGCGGGATCGCGGGCCAGCAGCGCCAGCAGGCACATGTCGAGCACCCCGCGCAACAGCTGCGTCTGCCGCTCGCTGTCGCCGTCAAGCTCTATCATGCGAGACATAGTACGCTAGGTACTAGGCGTCGCGATATACCGGAGGCGGGACTGTCCGCAGGACCGCCGCATCGCCCAGCAATGGCGCCGCGGTGAGACACCCGCCGACCCCGAGACGTCCTGGGTCACCCGCACTCCGCCACAGATGGCCGACGCGGCCCTCGCCCGCGTTCGCCGAGCGCTTCCCCTGGGTTCAGGACGACCTGCGCGCCCTGACCTCACCGCACCCGGTCGTGGTCGACGGCTGGGGTCTGCGTCCCGACCTGGTCGCCCCGACCCTCGACGACCCGCGCCGCATGGTCGTCCTGGTACCCACCCCCGGGTTCCGCCGGCGCCAGCTGCGCGAACTGCCCCGGGCCGCCCGCTTACCGCATCAGGTCAGCGACCCCGAGGCGGCGCAGCGCAACCGCTTCGAGCGCGACCGCCTGATCGCCGACGACGTCGTGCGCCGGCCCGCGAGCACGACATCCGGGTGATCGAGGTGGGCGGCTCCCGGGACGCCGCCGGGATGGCCGACCTGGTGGCCACGCACTTCCACCCGGACCTAAAAGATCTTGGCAGTGAGGCGGCACCTGCCGAAACAACGCGCACAAACCGACCGGACCGTGATTAGCGTCAATCTCGATTATTTCAAGAGCGCGGTGGTGGTCAGCAGCCCGGGCCGGCGGCCACCCCGTTGACGATGCGGTAGGCCGAGATGTCGCCCTTCACCCAGCCGGTCAGCTCGGTGATCCGCTTCGGGGGCTCGGCGTACACCGCGACGTAGGCCGTGATCGCCGCGTCGACCGAGCGGCAGGTCGCGCGCGAGGCGACCTCGCGGGCGCGCTTTTCGGCGTCGCCCTGGTTCAACGCTGCGTAAGAAACGCCGGCAACACTTACCGTTACTGCTGCGGCCATTGCTACGTGGGTGAGCTGCACCGGAGCAGCCTAGGCAAGATCACCCTGCGTGCTCAGCCGTCCGAACGGGCGGCACTTCGGACCATATGGGTGAGTCCAGGCGGTCGCGCAGGAAAGTCAGGATCAGGCCGGCGACGCGGGGGAACTCGGGGTGGCCGGGCCTGAGGTACTGGCCGTGGCCGGCGCCGGGTACGGCCACGAAACGCTTCGGCCACGGCACCGCCTCGAAGACCGCCCAGCCCGCGCTGAGGGGCACCACCTTGTCGCGGTCGCCGTGCACGAACAGGACCGGGACGCCGGTGCCGCCGAACTCCGCGAGCGGGCGGCGGCCGGCGATCGAGACCGCGGCCAGCAGCGCCGGGTCGTGGCCCGCGCGCAGGATACCGAGCGTGGTGGTGCCGCCCGCCGAGAAGCCGACGGCCGCCACGCGGCCGACGTCCAGATGTCCGGCGAAGAGGTCACCCTCGCTGCCGTCGAGCGCTTTCACCCGGTCGAGCACGTACGCGGCATCGGCCGGCTGGTTGCGTATGTCGTGCCGGTCGACCCGGACCCGGGCGTTGGTGTGCGGGTACGCCGGCGCGGCCACCACGAACCCGGCTTCGGCCCAGGTGGTGGCCAGCGGCGTGAAGTGTGCGGGCAGGCCGCCCAGGCCGTGGCTGAACAACAGGATCGGGTGCCGGCCGGTCAGCACCGCGGGGTGCCACACCGTGGTGGGCAGCGGCCGGTCGGCGCCGCGGGCCAGGGCCAGCACCCGGGTGAGCACCTTGACCCGGGCCACCGCGCGCACCACCGCGGACTCGGCCACCTCGGCCTCCGCCACGCCGGTCGCACACCCGGCAAGCAGCATCAGCAGCACGAGGACCGCCGACATTCTGCGCACCTCTGGAGCATAAAAACGTCACGCCACCCGACAAATCGGCGTTGTGGGGTCGATGAGACGACGAATCCTGCTGAGTACCGGCGCAGCGGTGGCCGCGGCCGCCGGATTGGCCGGGTACCACACCCGAACAGGTGATTCGACGCCGGTGGTGCCGGACGCGCCGGCCGGGGTCGAACGCCTGGAACGCCGGTGGTCCAAGGCCCGCGGCCGCGAGGTCGACTTCTACACCGCGGTGCCGGCCGGCCACGGCGCCGGGCGCGGGCTGCCGGTGTGCCTGATCCTGCACGGCGGCTCCAAGACCCCGGCCGACTTCGCGAAGCTGGGCCTGGGCCGCTTCCTCACCGACGCGGTACGCCGGGGCGCTCCCCCGTTCGTGCTGGCCGGCGCGGACGGGGGCCGGCTGTTCTGGCGCCCGTCGGCCGGCGACGACCCGCAGCGCCTGGTGCACGACGAGATCCCGTTCTGGTGCCGGGCCCGCGCGTTCGACACCACCCGGATGGCGGCCTGGGGCTGGTCGATGGGTGGCTACGGCGCACTGCTGCTGGCCGAGGCGTTCCCGAGCTTTCTCCGGGCGGTGGCCGCGTTCTCCCCCGCGGTGCGGCCGGACGACGACGTCACCCGCAACGCCAGCCTGCTGCGCGGCACCCCGGTGGGCCTCTGGTGCGGCGACGACGACGGCTACTCCGACGACGTCCGCCACCTGGCCGGACGCCTGCCGGAACCGATGGCGGCCGGCAGCTTCGGACCCGGCCGGCACAACTTCGGCTACTGGTCGCGGTGCGTGCCCGATGCGTTCGACTTCCTCGGCGGGGCTTTACGACCCGGATGACGGTTCCGTACCGTGGTGACACAGAGCAACGGTTCCCACACGCTGGAGGATCCCATGCGTCGTGCCGCTGTCCTACTCGCCCTCGTCGTGGCCGGTCTCTGGGTCGCCACCCCCGCCCAGGCCTTCGCCCACAACCACGTCCACAACGCCACCCTGCACGCCGTCCTGGACGCGTTCACCCTGGTGGTGGTGTCCGCGCCGGTCTGGACCGCACTGCTGTGGGCGGGCGGCAACCGCTGGCTGCTGGCCGGTCTGATCGGCGTGGTGCAGATTCCGGTCGCGGTCATCGGCTTCGTGCCGATCGTCGACCCCTACCTGCACCTGACACTCTTCGTGATCGCCATCGCCCTGACCGGCGCCTCGCTGCGGATCGTCCGCCGGCAGGCGCGGGCCGCCGCAATCACCGCACCCACTCACCGGTAGGCGCGCGGACGGCCAGGCCGACGACGTCCCGGCCGTCCCTGATCAACTCCACGTCGGGGCATCCGTTCGTCGCCGGGTGCCAGCCGCCGGACGGGTCCCGGACCGCGTTGTGCCGGCAGTGCTCCTCGTCGACGTATCCCCAGGCCAGCAGCAGGTCCCGGCCACCCATCGAGTAGCGGCCCACGCTGGCGGTGCGGCCGTTCTCGTCGCGGCGGAAGAAGTCGGCCCGCAGGCCGGGCACCGGAACGCCCTCGAACGACGCGTCCTGCACGGTCCGATGCGGATGAAATTCGGTCAAGTCGGGCAACACGCCGCTGATCAAACCACATCGGAGATCCGGCTCAGGAAATTCACAACGTTCCCGTACACGTCGGTGATCGGGTTTTAACCTGGCTGTCAAGTGTGATGCCGGACAATGGACCCGTGGTGGCCGAGACGATGGTGCCGGTCAACGGCATCGAGTTGTGCGTCGAGACGTTCGGGGAGCCGACCGATCCCGCGCTGCTGCTGATCGCGGGCGGGGCCAGTTCGATGGACTGGTGGGAGGACGAGTTCTGCCGGCGGCTGGCCGCCGGCGGGCGCTGCGTGATCCGGTACGACCATCGGGACACCGGCCGCTCCACGTCGTTCCCGGCCGGCTGCCCGCCGTACTCCGGTGTGGATCTGGCCCATGACGCACTCGGCGTGCTCGACGCACTCGGCGTGCACCGCGCCCACCTGGTCGGGATGGCCATGGGCGGAGCCCTGGCGCAGCGGATCGCGGTGGAGCGGCCGCACCGGGTGCGCTCGCTGACGCTGATGTCGGCGGTTCCGGGCGAGACGCCGGCACACCCGGCGCCGGCCGTGACCGACTGGTCGCACCGCCGCGCCTCGGTCCGCCGCATGATCGCCGCGATCCGGGAACGGGGCGGGCCGTTCACCGCCGACGAGCCGCACCTGCGCCGGCTCGCCGAACGGATCTACGACCGCACCACCGACATGGCTGCCTCGCAGGCCAACCACCACTGCCTCGCGCACGGGCCGCCGGTCCGGCCGCGGCTCGGCTCGATCACTGCACCCACCCTGGTGCTGCACGGCACGCTCGACCGGGTGGTGCCGGCCGCCGACGCGCACGCGCTGGCCGCCGAGATCCCCGGCGCGCGGCTCGTCTGGCTCGACGGGGTGGGCCACGAGTTCCCGCCGATGGCGGTCTGGGCCCAGGTGATCGACGAGATCAGCGGCGAGGCGTCGCGCGGCCGTCAGCCCGCCTGACCGCCCCGGCGCAGCTGGTTGAGCAGATAGATGCCGGCGCCCACCGAGCCGCCGCACAGCAGCAGGTACATCAGGACCGCCACCCCCTCGCCGTAGAACGGCATGGCGGCGACCAGGAACACCATGAGCATGGCGGCGGCCGCGCAGGAGCCCGCCGTGACGATCCACCCGGTCGCCTTCGCCGCCACCGTCCAGTGCGGCGACGCGGTCACCATCAGCATCCCGGCCACCGGGCTGATCACCGGCAGCACGACCGCGCCCGCGGTGAGCAGCCCGATCGCGGCGTACTCGGGCGCGCCCCCGGCGGTCGTGGTCCGGACCAGGCGCGGCACCGGCGGCGGCGCGATCAGCGCCGGCAACCGGATGTGCGGCGGCAGGTTGCCCCGCCGGGCCGCCGCCACCAGCGACTCGGGCGGCCCTAACCGCCCGATGATCGAGGCGGCGTCCTCGATCGGCTCGACCGCGCTGGCCCGGCGCGCCGCGATGTAGTCGGCCACCGTGCTCATCAGCTCGTCACGCAGTTCGGGCGACAGGTCCTCGCTCTGCGCCCACAACGCGGCGAGGTAGTCCAGGACGATCACATCGGTGTGGGCGAGAGGTGCCGTGGTCATGCCCATCAGGATCGGCGCCGGGTGGTCACGGCCACATCGGCCCGCGGACCGAATCTCGATCGGCGCATCTGCCTTTCGGCCGATGGGCCCGCCGCGCCACCGGTCGCGCCCGCCTCGACCGGCGAAGCCGCCGTACCGCCGATCACCCCGCGGCGGGATTGATTGATCTGAATTCGGATAAGTCAGGAGAAGCAGGCGACCGAAGGAGGACACATGACACGCGCGGTGTGGCCGAGGGTGATGGTCACCGGACACCGTTCCGAGCACCTGGACCCGGTGGCCCGCGCCTGGGTGCCCGGCGAGTTGCGCCGCCTGGCCGCCGGACTGCGCGCGGACCGCGGCACCACCACCGGTGTCTCCGGCATGGCGATCGGCGCGGATCTGTGGTGGGCGGACGCCGTGGTCGACGCCGGTCTGCGCCTCGAGGCGCACGTCCCGTTCCCGCAGCAGCCGGACGGATGGACGCCGGCGGACCGCGCCGAGTGGGAGCGCCTGCTGGGCCACGCCGCCCATGTCGTCACCTACGGCACCGGCTTCCACGTGCGGCATCTGCTCGCCCGCAACTGGGGCATGGTCCAGCGCAGCGACCAGGTCGTGGCGGTGTGGGTCCGGGGCCGGCCGGGCGGCACCCGCAGCGCCATCGAATACGCGGTCCGGCGTGGCCTGCGGCCGCTCTGGGTGGACCCGGTGGCCCGGGTCACCACCTGGCCGTCGGTGGACTCGTGGTGGCGGATGCTCGCCCAGAAGGCCCGGCCGCGGCGCGCGGCCTGACCCGGCAGGATGGAGGCATGCGACTCGTCTCCCTGCTGCCGTCGGCCACCGAGATCGCGTACGCGCTGGGGCTGGGCGACGACCTGGTCGGGGTGACCTTCGAGTGCGACGAGCCACCGCGGGCCCGGCAGGAGAAAACCGTGGTGGTGGGCGGCCGGGACACCCGCGGGATGACGCCGGCCGAGATCGACGACTACGTGAAGGGCCGGATGTCGGCCGGCGACGACCTGTACACGCTGCACGCGGACGCGCTGGCCGGCCTCGCCCCGGATCTGATCCTCACTCAGGACCTGTGCCGGGTCTGCGCGCTGCCGTCCGGCCACGTCGACGCGGCGCTCGACTACCTGGGCTGCCGGGCCGACGTGCTCTCGCTCGACCCGTACACGCTCGACCAGGTGCTGCGCACGTTCCGCGAGGTGGGCGCCGCGGCGGGGGTGCCGGAACGGGCCGAGGCCCTGGTGGCGGCGCTGCAGCTGCGCCTCGACCGGGTGGCCGCGGCGGTCGCCGGCCGATCCCGGCCGCGGGTGGCGGTGGTGGAGTGGGTGGACCCGCCGTTCACCGCCGGGCACTGGGTGCCCGACCTGGTGACGGCGGCGGGTGGCGTTCCGGTTGCGGCCCGCGGTGGACAGCGTTCGATCCAGGTCACGTACGAGGAGCTGGCCGCACCCGCACCCGAGATCGTCCTGGTCACCCCGTGCGGTTATCACCTGGGCGGCGCGGTCGAGCAGGCCGAGGCCGTAGTGCCGCACTTCCCGGGCGCACAGGTGTGGGCGATCGACGGCGACGGCCTGGTGGTGCGTCCGGGACCGCGACTGGTCGACGGGGTGGAAGCCATCGCGGCCGTCCTGCACCCGGACGCGGTGCCGGCACCGCCGCCCGGCTCGGTCGCCCGGGTGGCGTGACCTCAGCTCTTCAACCGACCAGCGCCGGCTGCCGCTGCGGGGTGCCGGACCAGCGGCGGCGGGCCGCCTCGCGCACCAGCGACGCCCGGTACAGCCAGCCGATGTCCCGGCCGAACGACCAGGTCAGCGTCGCCAGCGCGACGGCCAGCGCGGCCACCGCGACCGGCGCCGGCAGCAGGTCCGGGGTGACCAGGGCCAGCACGATGCCCTGCAGCGCGGCCACCACCTTGCGGGAGAACCGCGGCGGCAGCGCGGCGGTCATCCAGGGCAGCGCCCAGGAGGCGGCCACGAACAGGTAGCGGTACGCACCCAGCGCCACGGTCCACCAGCCGAACCGGTCCCCGGCGTAGACGCTGAGCACCAGGATCAGGAACGCGTCGATCTCCATGTCGAACCGGGCACCGAGCGTCGTGGTGCAGCCGGTGCGCCGCGCCACCTGGCCGTCCACACCGTCCAGGGCGAGCGCCACGCCGGCGATCGCGACCAGCCAGACCGTGCTGACCGGCTCGGTGAACGACGTCACCACGAGCGCGGTCACCAGGCCGACCAGGATCGCCCGGCTGAACGTGATGACGTTCGCGGCACCCATCGAGCGCATCCCGGCCCGCTGCAGCCCGAGCGCCAGCGCCCCGCACAGGACCAGGCCGTACAACCCGCCCGCGACCAGGCCGGCCGGCGTCAGACCGAGGGTCACGGCCACCAGCGCCAGCAGTCCGAGCTGGGCGGTCAGGCCGGTCATCGGTCCGCGCGCGGGCGCCGCCGGGATCGCTGCGAGTGTCACCATGCCTCCAAGGCAAGATCGGCTGCGTAGGGTTACCGCTGTCAGCGCTTAACACGCGCGCTGGCGAGGTTCGGTTCAGCTGGCGAGGAGAAAGCCCATGTCGGGTGATGCGCGTGCCTTCTGGCTTGCTTACCCCGGAAAGGGGGAGATACGCCCGGAACACGTAGCCGCCCCCGCCGGCGACGAGGTGCTGGTCCGCACCCTGCACACCGGAGTGAGCCGGGGCACGGAGACGCTGGTCTTCACCGGCCGGGTGCCGGCGAGCCAGTGGCCGCACATGCGCGCGCCGTTCCAGCACGGCGACTTCCCGGCCCCGGTCAAGTACGGATACCTGAACGTCGGCGTGGTCGAGCAGGGCCCCGCGGAACTGCTCGGCCGGACCGTATTCTCGCTGTTCCCGCACCAGACCCGGTTCGTCGTGCCGGCCTCGGCGGTGACCGTGGTGCCGGACGACGTGCCCGCGCACCGGGCCGTGCTGGCCGGCACCGTGGAGACCGCGGTGAACGCGCTGTGGGACGCGGCGCCCCTGGTCGGCGACCGGATCGCGGTGGTCGGCGGGGGCATGGTGGGTTGTTCGGTCGCGGCCATCGCCGCGATGCTTCCAGGGGTACGCGTCCAGCTCGTGGACCCGGACGAGTCGCGCGCGGCGGTCGCGGACCGGCTCGGGGTGTCGTACGTCCACCCGGACGACGCCCTGGGCGACTGTGACCTGGCCATCCACGCGAGCGCCACCTCGGCCGGGCTGACCCGCGCTCTCGAACTGCTGGCTCCCGAGGGGACGGTCGTGGAGCTGAGCTGGTACGGCGACCGGGAGGTCACGGTGCCGCTGGGCGAGTTCTTCCACTCCCGCCGGCTGACCGTGCGCAGCAGCCAGGTGGGCGGAATCACCCCGGGCCGCCGCCGCACCTACGCCGAACGCCTGGCGGTGGCCCTCGACCTGCTGCGGAACCCGGTCTTCGAGACGCTGGTCACCGGCCGCTCCGGCTTCGACGAGTTGCCCGAGGTGCTGCCGCGGCTCGCGGACGGTAGCCTTCCCGCCCTCTGCCACGTGATCGACTATCCCGAGGAGTAGCTCTTGTTCAGCGTCACCGTCCGCGACCACATCATGATCGCGCACAGCTTCTCCGGCGCGGTCTTCGGACCGGCCCAGAAGCTGCACGGGGCCACGTTCGTGGTGGACGCCACGTTCCGCCGCCCCGAACTGGACGACGACAACATCGTGGTGGACATCGGCCGGGCGAGCGAGGAACTGCACGCGATCTGCGGCGGCCTCAGCTACCGCAACCTGGACGACGAGAAGGACTTCGCGGGCGTGAACACGTCCACGGAATACCTGGCCAAGGTGATCGCCGACCGGCTCGCCGCCAAGGTGGCGTCCGGTGACCTGGGCGCCGGCGCCGCGGGCCTGACCGGCATCGCGGTGACCCTGCACGAGTCGCACATCGCGTGGGCGAGCTACGAGCGGGGTCTGTGAGCTCGCCCCTGTGGGCGGTGCTGCCGGGCGGCATCGACGACCCGGCGGCACCGAGCGGCGGCAACCGCTACGACCGGATCGTCCTGTCGCTGCTGTCCGGCGACCGCAATCCCGCGGCCCGCAACCGCGCGGCCGATCCCGCCGCCCAAAACCGCCGCGCGGCCGATCCCGCACAGGCGGCACCGCCGCTCACCCGGGACGTGCACGAGATCGCGATCCCCGGTTCCTGGCCCAGCCCCGCCCCGGCGGCCCGCGCCACCCTCGCCCGCGCCTTGGGCGACGTTCCCGACAAGTCCGATGTGCTGCTGGACGGCCTCGTCGCCTGCGGGGTGCCCGACGTGCTCCAGCCCCACCGGCGGCGGCTGCGGCTCGTCATCCTGGTGCACCTGCCGCTCAGCGACGAGACCGGCCTCGAGCCCGCCGAGGCCACGCGGCTCCGGGAAGCCGAGGGCGCGGCCCTGCGCCACGCCACCGCGGTCATCGCGACCAGCGCCGCCGCCGCGGCGCGCATTTCCGACATGCACGGCATATCTGGGGTGGCGGTGGCGATTCCCGGGGTCGACCCCGCTCCCCCGGCCGTCCCGGACCCACGCGGGCACCGGCTGCTCTGCGTCGCCTCGGTGACCCCGCGCAAGGGGCAGGACCTGCTGGTCGCGGCCCTGGAGCGGGACCTGGCCGACCTCGAGTGGGACTGTACGTTCGTGGGAGCCGTCGGCAAGCCTGTCCCGTTCCGCCACCCGGCGATCCGATTCGTCGGGCCCCGCACGGGGCAGGCGCTGGGTGACGCGTACGGCCGCAGTGATCTTTTTGTTCTTCCTTCCCGGGCGGAGACCTACGGCATGGTGGTGACCGAGGCCCTGGCCCACGCCGTGCCGGTGCTCGCCACCGAGGTGGGCGGCGTCCCGGAGGCCCTGGGGCACGCGCCGGACGGCAGCCGGCCGGGCCTCCTGATCCCGCCCGGCGACCCGGCCGCACTCGCCGCCGCGCTGCGCGCCTGGCTCACCGGCCCGGCGCTGCGCGAGCGACTGCGCACCGCCGCGCTGGGCCGCCGCGAAACCCTGCCGACCTGGACCGATACCGCCCGACGAGTGAGCGAGGTGCTCGACCGATGACCGGAGAGTTCAGCGAAACGTGGCTGGGGCTGCGCGAACCCGCCGACGCCGAGGCCCGCAGCACCGAACTCGTGGGGCTGATATCGGGGCCGATCCGGACCATCCGCGACCTGGGCTGCGGCACCGGCTCGCTGGGCCGCTGGCTGGCGCCGCAGCTGACCGGGCCGCAGCACTGGATCATGGCGGACCGGGACCCGGCGCTCCTGGAGCACGCCGCGGCCAACATGCCGTTCCCCGGCGTCACCGTGACGACCGCGCTCGGCGACGTGACCGGGCTGAGCGCCGCCGACCTGGCGGAGGCCGACCTGGTCACCTGCTCGGCGCTGCTCGACCTGCTCACCGAGGAGGAGGTCGGCGACCTGGCCGCGGCCTGCGCGGGGTCGGGCACGCCGGCGCTGTTCACCCTGTCGGTGGCCGGCGAGGTAGTGTTCGAGCCGGCGCTGCCCGAGGACGGGGTGGTCGAGGAGGCGTTCAACGAGCACCAGCGGCGGGTGGTCGGCGGCCGCCGGCTGCTCGGTCCGGACGCGCCCGCGGTGGCGGCCGCCGCGTTCGAGAAGGCCGGCGCCACCGTGGTCACCCGGCCCAGCCCGTGGCGGCTCGGGCCGGAGCGACCGGAACTGACCGCCGAATGGCTGCGCGGATGGGTGGCCGCGGCCGCCGAGCAGCGTCCCGACCTGGATCTTGACGGTTACCTGCGTAGGCGGCTCGCGGACCTGCCGGGCGCCCGAGTCGGACATGTTGATCTTTTGGCGATCTTCGGCTGAACCCTTCATGCCCGTCCCGGCGTACTAGGGGAGGACGGGCGAACAGAGGGGGACGACGACGTGACGCGATCGATCTGGCCATGGCTGCGGCTGCTGGGCGGGGCGGCGATCCTCGCGGTGCTGCTGTGGCGGCTCGGAACCGGCGCGTTCCTCGACGGCGTCCGGGTGATCGACGCTCCCGCGGTGCTGACCGCGTTCGGCATCGGCGTCGTCACCACGGTCTTCAGCGCCTGGCGCTGGTGCCTGGTGGCCCGTGGCCTGGGGCTGCGGCTCTCGTTCCGCGGTGCGGTCGCCGACTACTACAAGGCGCTGTTCCTCAATGCGGCACTGCCCGGCGGGGTGCTCGGCGACGTCGACCGGGCGGTCAAGCACGGCAAGGACGAGGGCGACGTCGGGCGCAGCGTGCGGGCCGTGGTGCTGGAGCGCACGGCGGGCCAGATCGTGCTCATCGGCGTCGGCGTCACCGTTCTGGTCACCGTACCGTCGCCGGTTTTGACCCTGCTGGAGCGGCACGGAGCGGTGGCCGCCGTCGTCACCGCGGCCATCGCCGGAGCCGGCGTCCTGGTCCTGCTCGCCTGCCGCAAGCTGCGGCAGGGCGGCTCCAAGGTGGCCGCGGCCGTGCGCACCGGCGTCGCCGAGATCCGCACCGGCCTGCTGGCCCGCCGCAACTGGCCGGGCATCACGCTCGCCTCCACCGTGGTCCTGCTCGGACATCTGGCCACCTTCGTGGTGGCGGCCCGGGTGGCCGGTTCGGCCGCCTCGCTGGCCGCGCTCGCCCCGCTCATGCTGCTCGCGCTGCTGGCCATGTCGCTGCCGCTGAACATCGGTGGCTGGGGCCCGCGCGAGGCGGTGACCGCGTGGGCCTTCGGTGCCGCCGGGCTGAGCGCCACCCAGGGCCTGACCATCGCGGTGGTCTACGGCCTGTTCGCCTTCGTCGCCGCCCTGCCGGGCGCCGCCATCCTCATGGTGCGGGCCGTCGTCCGGCTGCGGGCCGCTGCGCGGTCCCGCGCGGTCCGGGCGGTCATGCCGATCTCGCCGGTGCCTGTGCTGCCGGCCGACGTGTTCCCCGGCGCTTCCTTCGCGCCGGGTCGTGAGCTGGCCCGCACCGGCGCGTGAGTCCGGTGCCAGGCAGCGGGCTACCGCCGCTCGGACCGGCCCTTCGCGAAGCGGTCGGAGAGGGCGTAGCGCAGCAGGACCACGTCACCGATCTGGCGCACCTCGGCCAGGGTGGCCCGGTGCCCCGGTCCCCACGGGAAGTCGCCGTCGCTGACGAAGCGCGGCGCCCGCGAGTCGCCCACGAAGAACGGCGCCACCACCAGCTGGAGCTCGTCGGCGAGACCCGCGGTCAGGAACTGGGTGTGCATCGTGCCGCCACCCTCCACCATGAGCCGGCGGACCCCGCGGCCGGCCAGGTCGGCGGTCACCCGGCCCAGGTCGACCGGGTCGCCCCCGTCGATCACGGTGGCCACCGCGCCGAGCCGCTCGCGGGCCGAGGCGAGCCGGTGGCTGGCGCAGTACACCAGCTTGTCCACCTCGCCGAGGGCGAAGAACTTGGCGGCCGGATCGATGTCGCACCGGCTGGTGACGGTCACCTTCACCGGGTGCGGCTGCTCGCCGCGGGCCACCCGGGCCGCGCGCCGCTCGGCCGAGCGCACCATCAGGCGCGGGTCGTCCTGGCGGATCGTCGCGGCACCCACCAGAATCGCGTCGCAACCGGCGCGAACGTCGTCAACGCGGTCGAAATCGGCCTCGTTGGACAACAGCAGACGCTCCTGCGCGGCGTCATCGAGGTAGCCGTCGATGGACATGCCGCAGCTCAACAGCGTGTAAGGACGCTCAACCACTGATGACGCCTCCAGCCGAGCGACGATCGTCACCCCGGTCGAACAGTTGCGTCCAAGATAATCCGGGACACGATTACAGACACATTCGCGGTCTGTTGCGTTGCGGTGACTTCGGCGGCGGGCATAGCGGATCAGCGGGGATCTACGAGGAGGACCGATACCGATGAGGAACGCCACCGTGCGGCAGCAGGTCACTGTTCCGCTGCGCTTCGCGGACGGGTATGCCACCACGGCACGGGTCATGACCTTCGACGGGCTGGTCGACGGTCAGGAACATCTCGCCCTGGGCCTGGGCGACTGGCAACGCGCGCTGACCAAGTCGGCGGCCGGCGGGCGGGCACCGCTGGTACGGCCGCACAGCGAGTGCCTGACCGGCGACGTGTTCGGCAGCCAGCGCTGCGACTGCGGCCCGCAGCTGCGCGAGGCCGCCGAGCGCATCACCGAACAGGGTGGTTTCCTGCTCTACCTGCGGCAGGAGGGACGCGGGATCGGCCTGTACGCGAAGCTCGACGCGTACGCGCTGCAGGACTCGGGCCTGGACACGTACGAGGCGAACGTGGCGCTCGGCCGGGGCGAGGACGAGCGGGACTACACCTCGGCCGCGCAGATGCTGCTGGCCCTGGGCACCGACCGGATCCGCCTGCTCAGCAACAACCCGGACAAGGCGACGCAGCTGGCGGCGTGCGGGATCGACGTCACCCAGCGGGTGCCCACCGGGGTGCACATGTCCGCCGCCAACGTCCGGTACCTCGCCACCAAGGCACAGCACACCGCACACACCATCGAGCTACCCCTGGCCGAGTGAGAGATCCCGCCGCGCATCCGGCACGATGAGCTGATGACCGACGATCCGCGCCTCGTGGCGCTCGACCAGGTGCCGTTCATCCTGGTCGTGTGCCAGGGCCCGGAGCTGCGCGTGATCAGTCTCAACGCGGCCACCCGGCAGGTGCTGCCCGGCCGGGAGTGGCGGGACCGGCCGATCCGCGAGGTGATCAGCGACCTGATCGGCCAGCAGTTCGTGGAGGCGTACTACGACGTCTACCGGACGGGTGAACCGGTCGCCGGGCAGGAGTGGCGGGCCCACCTGGACATGCCGGACGGCTCGGTGCACGAGATGTTCGCCAACTTCACCATCACACCGTGGCACGACGAGGCCGGCGAGCGGCGGGGCGTGATCGGGGTCGGCTTCGACGTCACCGACCTGGTGCGGCAGCGGCAGGCGGCCGCGGCCGCGACGGCCGACCTCCAGGAACGGTACGAGCAGAGCCGCGAGGTGGTCACGGCGCTCCAGCGGGAACTGCTGCCGGTCGGGCTGCCGGTGCTGCCCGGCCTGCAGGTCGCGGCCAGCTACCTGCTCGCCGAGGCGGACACGGCGGCCGGCGGCGACTGGTTCGACGCCGTCCCGCAGAAGGACGGCCGGGTGGCGCTGATCGCCGGTGACGTGGTCGGGCACGGGGTCACCGCGTCCGGGGCGATGGGCCAGTTGCGGGCGGTGCTGCGCGACCGGCTCGACGACGGTGCCGGCATCGCCGAGGCGCTCGGCGCGGCCGACCGGTTCGCGTCCCGGTCGCCGGCCGCGCACGCCACCACGGTGGCCATGGCGGTGGTCGACCCGGTCAGCGGCGAGGTCGCCTACTGCACGGCCGGGCACCCGCCGCCGCTGCTGGTCACGCCCGGCGGCGAGGCGCGTTACCTGCCCGGCACCGGCGGCACCCCACTGGCCACCGGCGGCTCGTTCCCGGTCGGCACGGCCCGGCTCGAGCCCGGTGACCTGCTGCTGCTCTACACCGACGGGATTCTGGAACGCCCCGGCCGGTCCCATCCGGAGAGCGCGGCCGAACTCGCCGCGGTGGCGGCCGACAGCGCCGCCGGCCGGGCCCTGCACGAGCCGGACGTCACCGCGGCCGAGCGGGTCTGCACCCAGTCGGTGGAGCTGCTGGTGCGGCTCACCGGGCACGCCGACGACATCACGTTGCTCGCGGCGCAGCGGGTGCCGGTGGCCGCCGACCTCGACCTGGAGCTGCCGGCGGTGCCCGCGTCGCTGAGCGCGGCCCGGGAGCGCATCGGCGCCTGGCTCGATGCGATCGGGGCCACCGCCCGCGACGGTTTCGTTCTGCAACACGCCCTGGGCGAGCTGATGTCCAACGCGATCGAGCACGCCGGCTCGGTCGGCTCGGTGTCGGTCCGGGCAGGTTTGTCGGCGTCGGGTCAGATCGATGCGGCCGTACGCGACCAGGGCGTCTGGCGGGCACCGACGCGTGAGCCGAACCGGGGCCGCGGGCTGGCGCTGGCCACCCAGCTGGTCGAGATGCTGCGGGTGGAACCCGCCGCGGACGGCACGGTGGTCCGGCTGCGGCACACCCCGGTGCGCCCGGCCCGCCTGCTCGACGTCCGCGACCCGGTGCCGGCCCGGCCGCTGGCGCCGCCGGCCACCGGCTTCCGGATCGTCGAGCAGCCCGGCGACGACGAGGCCCTGGTGCGCATCGAGGGACCGGTGGACGCGGCCACCGCGGTCAACGCCCGGCAGGAGCTGCTGCGGCGCAGCCGGGGCGGCATGGTGCCGATGACCGTCGACCTGTCGGCGGTCACCCATCTGTCCAGCGCCGGGGTGTCCGCCCTGCACCAGTTGGCCGGCAAGCACGCCGAGCAGCATGCGCCGCTGAGCCTGCGCGCCGCGGCCGGCAGCCCCGCCCAGCTCGTCCTCGAACTGGTCGCCCTGCCGTACGTCCTCGCCTGAAAAAGTTGCACCCTTGCAAGCTTCTGGCCGGCCCTCTAACCTTTGCGCCCTCGGGGGCGGGCCGGGGGCGTCGTTCGGCGCCGCCCCGGCCGCGTTATCCACAGGCCGTCGGCAGACTGTCGGCCCACGTCTCTAGTATCGCGGGGTGACCTCGGCCCCCCTGCTCCCCGGCGCGTCCGCCACCGACGTCCTCAACAAGGTGTTCGGTTACCCCGACTTCCGCGGGCAGCAGCGCGACATCATCGAGCACGTCGTCGGCGGCGGCGACGCGCTCGTGCTGATGCCCACCGGCGGCGGCAAGTCGCTCTGCTACCAGATTCCCGCCCTGGTCCGCCCCGGCACCGGCGTGGTGATCTCCCCGCTGATCGCCCTCATGCAGGACCAGGTCGACGCGCTGCGCACGCTCGGCGTCCGGGCCGGCTTCCTGAACTCCTCCCAGGACTACGAGGAACGCCGCATCGTCGAGGCCGAGTTCGTCAACGGCGACCTCGACCTGCTCTACGTCGCCCCCGAGGGCCTGGGCGTGGCGGCCACCCAGCGGCTGCTCGACCGCGGCAAGATCTCGCTGTTCGCCATCGACGAGGCGCACTGCGTCTCGCAGTGGGGCCACGACTTCCGCCCCGACTACCTGGGCCTGTCGATGCTGCACGAGCGCTGGCCCGACGTGCCCCGGATCGCACTGACCGCGACCGCCACCAGCGCCACCCGCACCGAGATCGCCACCCGGCTGCGCCTGACCGACGCGCGGCACTTCACCGCGAGCTTCGACCGCCCCAACATCCAGTACCGGATCGCTCCCAAGAACGAACCCCGCCGCCAGCTGCTCGACCTGCTCCGCACCGAACACCCCGGGGACAGCGGCATCGTCTACTGCCTGTCCCGGGCCGGCGTGGAAAAGGCCGCCGAGTTCCTCAGCCAGAACGGCGTTCCCGCGCTGCCCTACCACGCCGGCCTAGACAACCGGGTGCGCGCCGCCAACCAGTCCCGCTTCCTGCGCGAGGACGGCCTGGTCATGGTGGCGACGATCGCGTTCGGCATGGGCATCGACAAACCGGACGTCCGCTTCGTGGCCCACCTCGACCTGCCGAAATCGGTCGAGGGCTACTACCAGGAGACCGGCCGCGCCGGCCGCGACGGCCTGCCGTCCACGGCCTGGCTCGCGTACGGCCTCCAGGATGTCGTGCAGCAGCGCAAGATGATCGACAGCTCCGACGGCGACGCCGCGTTCCGGAGGAACGCCTCCCAGCACCTGGACGCCATGCTGGCCCTGTGCGAGACGGTCTCCTGCCGCCGCGGCCAGCTGTTGGCCTACTTCGGCGAGACGCCGGAGGGCGCCAACTGCGGCAACTGCGACACCTGCCTCAACCCGCCCGAGTCCTGGGACGGCACGGTCCCCGCCCAGAAACTGCTGTCCACAGTGCTGCGCCTGCAACGCGAACGCGGCCAGAAATTCGGCGCCGGCCAGTCGATCGACATCCTGCTCGGCAAGCAGACCGACAAGGTGACCCAGTTCCGCCACGACCAGCTCTCGGTCTTCGGCATCGGCACCGAGTTGCGCGACCAGGAGTGGCGGGGCGTCGTCCGCCAGCTGCTGGCCGCGGGCTACCTGGCCGTCGAGGGCGACTACGGCACGCTGGTGCTCACTGGCACCAGTTCCCAGGTGCTGCGCGGCGAGGTCAAGGTGATGATGCGCCGCGAGCCACCGCCCAAGGCCCGCACCCCCCGCTCCCGCAGCGCCACCGCCGCCACCGCCGCACCGCCCGCCGCCGACCTCCCCGCCGAGGCCGCCGCCGACTTCGAACGCCTGCGAGCCTGGCGAGGCGCAACCGCCAAGGACCAGGGCGTACCCGCCTACGTCATCTTCCACGACGCAACGCTGCGCTCGATCGCCGCGCTGCACCCCAGGACCCTGGGCGAACTGGGCACGGTGAGCGGCGTAGGCCAGGCCAAACTGACAAAGTTCGGCCAGCAGGTCCTCGACATTCTGGCCGGCGCCGCTCCCTCGACCAGCCCGGCGCCCGCTGCCAGCCCGCCGCCCGCTGCCAGCCCGCCGCCCGCTGCCGTCCCCCGGTCCGCTGCCGTCCCCCGGTCCGCTGCCGTCCCCCGGTCCGCTGCCGTTCCTCCGCCGGCCGCGGCACCTCCGGCCGCGCCGGGGCCGCGCCGCCCGGCTCCCGCGTCCGCCCGCCTCGGCCCCGACGAGCCACTGCCCTTCTTCGACGACGAGGAGCCGCCCCTCGACGACTACCCACCCGACGACTGGGACCGCGGGTAGCGCACCCCGGCCCTGCCCGCGCGAACCACTACACCCGCCAACAGCCAATCACCGCTCGGCGGGGCTTCGCGGCGATCGCGGTCAGGACCAACGCGCGTGCGGGCTGCCCCGCGACAGCCCAGCACCGCACCCGCCACATCCCCATGGACCCCGTGACAGTCGGCGGGACGGTCAGTGACAGTGGAGGGTGGGCTGCTGCCTGGCTCGGCCACGACGCCTCCCGCCCGCGGTCCGCCATCGCGGTTGGCGGGCGGCGGTGGGCGTCGGCGGTCCGCGGTCTGCGTCGGCGGTCCGCGTCGGCGGTCCGCGGTCAGCGGTCCGCTGTCGATCCATGTCGGTTATTTTGGGTTTGTCGTTTCTGGTGGCGCTCCCCCATGTGAAGCCGCGTCCATTGGAGCAGCGATCCCCGATCTTGGCGGGTTCGTGTTCGGCGCGGGCACTAACTTTTCAAGGTCGGAAGCATCGGAGCCGGCCTTGGAGAGATGCTGTTTCGCGGGCGCAGAAAGTCACCTAGATCTAGAGCCGCAGAACGGCACGCGCGGGACCATGCTGCGCTGTGCGTTGTGCGGCGGAACCACGAGAATGGGCCGGCGAGACAGTCGCGAGCCGCACGGGTGCGGGCAGTCGGCGGAGGCGCCCGCGCCGACGACTGACGGTGTTGGCGGCGACTGGCGGTGTTGGCGGCGACGGCTGCCGGTGGTGCGGACGCCGGTGGAGTGGTGGGAGGTCGGGGGTCTTGGTGGTTCGGGTGGCTATGTGGTCGGGGCCGCGGAATGTGTCGACGGCTCTCATGCGCAGCTTCGGGGCTCGGGACGACACCGTGGTGGTGGATGAGCCGTTGTATGCGCACTACCTCGACGTGACCGGGATCGATCATCCGGGGCGGGAGGAGATCCTGGCCAGCCAGCCTCGGCGGTGGGAGGACGCCGTTGCGGGGCTGGTCGGGGAGCTTCCGGCGGCGGTGGGGGTGCATTATCAGAAGCACATGACGCACCACCTGCTGCCGGACATCGGGCGGGGGTGGCTCGGGCAGGTCAGCAACGCCTATCTCATCCGGGATCCGGCGGCCGTGGTGGCGTCCTATGCCAAGGTTCGCGGGGAGCCCACACTCGACGACCTCGGCTACGCCCAGCAGGTGGAGATCTTCCGGGCGCACGGCGGGCCCGTGGTGGACGCCGCCGATCTGCTCCGGGACCCGGGGGCCGTGCTCGCCGGGTTGTGCGCGGCGCTGGGGATCCCGTACCGCAAAAGCATGTTGGCCTGGCCCGCCGGACGGCGAGAGACGGACGGGGTTTGGGCGCCGCACTGGTATGCGGCGGTGGAGAAGTCGACCGGATTCGCACACTACAACCCCGCGGTGCCGGAGGTGCCGGAGCGGCTCCGGCACCTCGTGGCGGCGGCCCGGCCGCACTACGACGAGCTGGCGGCGTGCCGCATTCAGGCCGGTGGGGCAAGTGGGAGCGGCTCGCCGGCCGCGTAGGCGTGCGACTGGTAGATGCCGGCCAGGCGGGACGTCAGCTTGCCCACTTCGCCGCCGGCGATCGGGCGGCCGTCGATCGCGACCACGGCGGCCAGTTCGCCCATCGTGCCGGTGCAGAAGACCTCGGCGGCGGTGTGGAACTCGGTGAGCGAGACGTCGCGGACCGCCGACGGGATGCCGTGCTCCGCGGCCAGGTTCAGGACGGTCTGGCGGGTGATGCCCTCGGGGCAGGCCACCGTGTGCGGGGTGGTCAGCACGCCGTCGAGCACGGCGAACAGGTGGGTCGCGTTGGTCTCGGCGACGAAGCCGCGGGCGTCCAGCATCAGGGCGTCGTCGGCGCCGGCCACGTTGGCCTCGATCTTGGCGAGGATCGAGTTCAGCAGGTTGTTGTGGTGGATCTTCGGGTCGAGGACGTCGGGTGCGGGGCGGCGGGTGCTCGACGTGATCAGGCGCAGGCCGGTGGTCTCGTACACCGGAGGCTTGTGCTCGGCCAGCACGATGAGCGTGCCACCACCGGTGTTGAGGCGCGGGTCCATGCCGCTGGTGAGCTTCACGCCCCGGGTGAGGGTGAGGCGCACGTGCACGCCGTCCCACATGTTGTTGGCGGCCAGGGTGGCCACCAACGCTTCGGTGATCTCCTCGTGGGTGGGTACGGCGGCGAAGCCCAGGGCAACCGCCGAGCGGCGCAGGCGGTCCAGGTGCTCGGTGAGGCCGAAGACCCGGCCGCGATACAGCCGCAGGCCCTCCCAGACCGCGTCGCCGCCCTGCACCACCGAGTCGAACGGGGAGATCCCGGGCTCGTCGCGGTGCCGGAGCACACCGTTCACCGAGTACTTCAGGTCGGCGTTTCGTTCGTCGTAGCGCTGCAGCATCCGCCAAGCAGATCATGCCCGCCGCCGGCCGGTGGCAGGAGGGAACCGGCCGGCGACGGGGGTCAGGCGGCGGCCCGGTGGAAGGCGCGTACCTGGTCCTCCACCGTGGCCCGCAGCGACAGGAAGCCGGGCAGGCGCTTCACCGTCAGCGGGCGGTCCTCGGGCAGCGGAACCGGCAGGTCGGCCGCGATCCGCCCCGGGTTGCAGGCCAGCACCACCACGCGCTGACCCAGGAACACGGCCTCCTCGACGTCGTGGGTGACCATCACGACCGTGGTGCCGGTGTCGCGCCACACCCGGCGCAGAAAGACCTGCATGTCCTCCTTGGTCTGGACGTCCAGCGCGCCGAACGGCTCGTCGAGCAGCAGCACCGACGGCTCGCAGGCCAGCGCGCGGGCGATCGCCACCCGTTGACGCTGGCCACCGGAGAGCTGTTTGGGCAGGTGGCGGCGCAGCGCCGTGAGGCCGGTCTCGGCGAGATACCAGTCGACGCGGCGGTCCCGTTCCGCTTTGGTCAAGGGCAGAAGTTCGAGGCCGAACGCGACATTGCGCTCGACCGTCCGGAAGGGATAGACGGCTCCGGACTGGAAGACCAGGCCGCGCTCCGGGCCCGGTCCGGTCACCGGGCGGCCGTCCAGGGTGACCGTGCCGGCGGTGGGGCGGGTCAGGCCGGCGATCAGCGACAGCAGCGTCGACTTGCCGGAGCCGCTCGCCCCGACCAGGCACACGAACTCGCCCTCGGTCACCTGCAACGACACGTCGGACAGCGCGGTGAAGTCGGCGTACCGCATGGTCACGCCGGACAGCGTGAGGGCCATCAGACCCACCTACCGACGCGGTCGCGCAACAGCCGCAGCAGTACGTCGATGGCCAGCCCGATCAGGGCGATGACCACGAGAATCGCGAAGATCCGGTCGCTGGCCAGGAAACGCTGGCTGCGGGCGATCCGGTAGCCGAGGCCCTCCTCGCTGTTGATCAGTTCGGCGACGACCACGAAGTTCCAGGCGGCCGCGGCGTTCACCCGTACGGCGTCGATCATGCCGGGCAGTGCATGCAGCACGACCACCTTGCGCAGCACCTCGCCGCGGCGGGCGCCGAGGGTGTACGAGACGTCGATCTGCGCGCGCGGCACCTGGCGCACCGCGTCGGCGATCATCAGCGTGTTGAAGAAGACCGTGCCGATGAACAGCAGCATCACCTTCGACGGCTCGCCGATCCCGAGCCAGATGGTGAGCAGCGGGATGAACGCGCTGGCCGGCAGGTACCGCAGCAGGCCGACCACCGGCTCGCACAGCGCCTGCCCGGCCGAGAAGCCGCCCATGAGCAGCCCGAGCGGCACCGACACCAGCACCGAGAGCCCGAAACCGATCAGGATGCGCTGGACGCTGGCCCAGGTGTCGGCGGCCAGCGTGCCGGAGCGGGCCATGTCGAGGCCGGCCTGCCACACCGCGGCCGGCGACGGCAGGAACTCCTCCGGCACCCGCCCGGTCGCCGACACGATCACCCAGACCGTGACCGGCACCAGCACCGAGGCCGCGATCAGGCCGAGCCGCCAGCCGCGCGGGATCGGGGCCCGGGGCGCCCAGATCCGCGGCGGCCGCACCGCCCGCCGCCGCGGCAGCGGATCGGCGAACGGGCGGGCCGGTGCGGTGTCGACCATGGCCGGTGTCATTTCGCGGCCTGCACGAAGGACGGATCGAACAGGCCGTCCAGCGGCGGCTTCTCCTCGGCCAGGCCGGTGGCCACCAGGAACTCGACGATCTGCTGGGCCTGGAAGTCGAGGTTGGCGGGGGTGCTGCCGGGGGTGAACGCGTCCAGGTTCTGCTGCTTCGTGAAGATCGTGGTGCCGGCGTCGTACGACTTGTAGTCGGTCGCGGTGACGCCGCCGCGCTTCGCCATGATCTCGACCGCCTGGTCCGGGTTCGCCTTGATCCACGCCACGGTGTCGAACCAGGTCTGCACCACGGCCTGCACCTCGGTCTTGTGCTCCTTGACGAAGCCGGCCGTGAACACCAGGTGGTCGGGGATGGCGCCGGGGAAGTCCTTGGAGGTGGCGATCGCCTTGCTGCCGGGCAGTTCGAGGGCCGTGGTGGTGAACGGAGCGAAAACGCCGACGGCGTCGACCTTGCCGGCCACGAACGCGGCCGCGGCGGCGTCGGTCAGCAGCGGGGTGAACTCGACGTCCTTCTCGGAGAGACCGGCCTGCTTGAGCGCGAGCAGCAGCAGGTAGTGGTCGACCGTGCCCTGCTCGGCGGCGACCTTCTTGCCGCGCAGGTCGGCCACCGTGGTGATGCCGGGGCGGGCGATGATCTGGTCGTTGCCGGTGGAGTTGTCGTTGACCAGCACGACCGTCTGCTTGGCGCCGCCGCTCACCGAGGAGAGCGTGTCGTTGAGCGTCTGGCTGTTGGCGTCCAGGTTGCCGGTGCTCAGCGCGGTCAGCGAGTCGGTGTAGGACTCGAAGTACTTGAGGTCGACGGTGACCCCGTTCTTGGCGAACAGCCCCTGCTCCTGGGCCACCTGCCAGGGGAACCAGCCGGGCCAGGCGGAGAAGCCCAGGCGCACCGTCGTCGTGCCGGCCGCGGCGTCGCCGGTGGTGGGCGTGTCGGCACACGCGACGAGCACCAGGAACGCCGCTATCGCACAGAAAAGTCGCTTCATCGAGCGGCACCCCCCAGGTGACCGGAACGGACCAGGCAGCCGAGGGTGTCGCAGATGACCCGGGTGGCCAGCAGCGCGGTGATCTCGGCGTTGTCGTACGGTGGCGCGCACTCGACCACCTCGATGCCGGCCAGCGGCCGCGCGTCGGCGATGATCTGGATGAACTTGAGCACCTCGCGGGGCAGGAAGCCGCCGGGCTCGGGCCAGCCTGTGCCGGGGACGAAGGCGGCGTCCAGGCAGTCGACGTCGAACGACAGCCAGACCGCGTCCGCACCGTCCCAGGCGACCTCGAGTGCGCGCTCGGCGGCCTGCTCGATGCCCATCTCGACGCAGTCGGTGACCGTCATGATCGTGGTGCCGCGCTCCCGGCCCACCCTGACTCCCGGGCGGGGCGCCTGCCAGCCGCCGATGCCGATCTGCACCAGGTTCTTCGGCGGCACGTTCGGGATGTCCGTGGCGTGGAACCAGGGCGTGGTGTGCATCCGCTCGTCGAGGTCGGTCTCCTGGGTGTCGACGTGCCGGTCGAAGTGGATGATCCCGAGGTTGCCCTGCAGGTGCTGGGCCACCCCGCGCACGGTCGGATAGCCGATCGAGTGGTCGCCGCCGAGGACCACCGGGAACGCGCCGGACTCGTACACGTGCGCCACGGCCTTGGAGATCTGGTCGAACGTCTTCTCGATGTTGGCCGGGATCGTGAAGATGTCGCCGAGGTCGCACATGGTGATCGACTCGCGAAGATCAACACCAAGTTCGAAGGAGTACGGGCCATAGAGCGCCGAAATCTTGCGGATGCCCTGCGGGCCGAACCGGGTGCCGGACCGGTAGGTCGTGCCGCCGTCGAACGGCGCGCCGAGGACCGCCACGTCGTACTCGCCGCAGCGCCGCACGTCCTCCAGGTAGTGCGCCTTGAGGAACGTGTTGATCCCGGCGAAGTGCGGCAACTCGCCGCGGGAGAACGTCGGGATGGTGCGGTCCCGGATCGAGTCGGCCCCGGGCAGGCCGTACTCCAGGCCGCGGGTGATCTCCTCCTGCCATTTCGTGGTCGGCAGCTTGGCCTCGGCCGCGACCGCGAAGGCGGCCTCCGGCCCGTATCGGTCGTGGATGGTCGGCTCGGCGTCGGTCTGCTCGACGGCGTCGTGCGGATGATCGTGGTGGTGCAGGCCCACGGGCGCCTCCGGGTGGCGAAGGCCCTGGCTGGGAGCAGCCAGAACCTATGGCTGTCTCCCGGGCTTTTGTCCCGCCGTGGAGCGGCCCGGCGAACCGGGCCGCCTGCGCCTCTCGGACCAGTCCCCTGCCTCACGGAAGGGCGGAACCCTAGGCGCGCCCCACCGGTTGGTGAGTCACCTGGCAGTAGAGACCCGCATCATTGCCTGCCGATATCCCTTCCGTTACCGCCGCGTGTCGGGACCCGCGGTCAGCTGGCGGCCACCACGTTGACCATCCAGGGAATGCCGAACCGGTCGGTGCACTGCCCGAAGACGTCGCCCCACATCTGCTTCTCGAAGGGCACCTGCACCTGACCGCCCTCGGACAGCTTGTGCCAGGCGTCCTCGAGCCCCTCCCCGGGGTCACCGCTGAGGCTGACGGTGATGCTGGCGCCGGCCTTGTAGGTCTCGCCGGGCGGGATGTCGGACACCATCAGCGTGTAGCCCTGCGGTGTCTCGAGCTGGCCGTGCATGATGCGGTCGGCGGTGGCCGGGTCGGGGCCGCCGAACTCGCCGTACGTGTTGACGTGCAGCTCACCGCCGAACACGGACTGGTAGAACTCGATCGCCTCGCGGGCCTGGCCGTCGAAGTTGAGGTAGGGGTTGAGTCGCGATGCCACCACAGGCTCCCTTGGCTGGAATGACGGTGTCTGTCACCCGCAGACGTTAGCGCTCCCCTGAAGATAAGAATGGGCTTATGGGTGACACCACGGTGGCCGGCCTGATGGCCGAGCTGGCCGCGCTAGACGACCCGAGGACGCGCGCGGTGAACGAGAAGCACGGCGATGACCACGGGGTCAACCTCGGCCGGCTGCGCGAGATCGCGAAGCGGCTGAAGACGCAGCCGGACCTAGCCCGCGAACTGTGGCGGACCGGAGACAGCGCGGCCCGCCTGCTGGCCCTGCTGATCTGCCGCCCGCGGGCGTTCGAGCGCGCCGAGCTGGACGCCATGCTGCGCGCGGCACGCACACCGAAGGTGCACGACTGGCTGGTCAACTACGTGGTGAAGAAAAGCCCGCACGCCGAGGACCTGCGAGTCGCGTGGTCGGCCGACCCGGACCCGGTGGTGGCCAGCGCCGGCTGGCAGCTGACCACCGAACGGGTGACGAGGAAGCCCGACGGCCTCGACCTGCCGGTCTTGCTCGACACGATCGAGGCGGACATGAGGCAAGCCCCGCCGCGCCTGCAGTGGGCGATGAACCACTGCCTCGCGCAGATCGGCATCGACCACGCCGATCACCGGCCCCGCGCCATCGACATCGGCGAGCGCCTCGAGGTGCTCAAGGACTACCCGACGCCGCCGGGCTGCACGTCGCCGTTCGCCCCGATCTGGATCACCGAGATGGTGCGCCGGCAGACCACCTAGACAGCCACCGGACCTTTCGGATGGACGTGCCACGGTGACCGGCCCCGCCGGGCGGTCAGCGGTGGTCGGAGCCGGCTGACTCGATCGCGGCGCGGCCCGCCTCCAGCCGGGCCACCGGCACCCGGAACGGGGAGCAGGACACGTAGTCCAGGCCCACCTCGTGGAAGAAGTGCACCGACTCCGGGTCGCCGCCGTGTTCGCCGCAGACGCCTAGTTTGAGCCGCGGGCGGGTGGCCCGGCCCTCCTCGGCGGCGATGCGCACCAGCCGGCCGACGCCGTCGCGGTCGATCGACTCGAACGGGCTGATGCCGAAGATGCCCAGTTCCAGGTAGCGCCAGAAGAACGCGCCCTCCACGTCGTCGCGGGAGAAGCCCCAGCCCATCTGGGTCAGGTCGTTGGTGCCGAACGAGAAGAACTCGGCGGCCTCGGCGATCTGGCCGGCGGTCAGCGCCGCGCGCGGGACCTCGATCATGGTGCCGATCAGCACCTCGACGCCGGAGTCGCCGACGACCTCGGCGATGATCTTCTCGGCTTCGGTGCGTACCGTCTCCAGCTCCTGGACCGCGCCGACCAGCGGGACCATGATCTCGGGCCGCGGGTGGCCGCCCTCGCGGGCGAGGGCCACCGCGGCCTCGGCGATGGCCCGCACCTGCATCCCGAACAGGCCGGGGATCACCAGGCCGAGGCGTACGCCGCGCAGGCCGAGCATCGGGTTCTGCTCGTGCATCCGGCGCACGGCCGCCAGCATCCGCTCGTCGCGCTCGGCCTGCTCGCCGCGCTCCTTGGCCACCGCCACCTGCACGGCCAGGTCCTCCAGCGAGGGCAGGAACTCGTGCAGCGGCGGGTCGATCAGCCGCACCGTGACCGGCAGGCCGTTCATCTCGCGGAAGATCTCCAGGAAGTCGGCGCGCTGCAACGGCTGGAGCGCGGCCAGGGCCTCGGACCGTTCCCGCTCGGCGCGCGCCAGGATCAGCCGCTCGACCAGCTCGCGGCGGTCGCCGAGGAACATGTGCTCGGTGCGGCACAGGCCGACGCCCTGCGCGCCGAACCGCCGGGCCCGGGCCGCGTCGGTGCCGGTGTCCGCGTTCGTCCGCACCCGCAGCCGGCGGCGCTCGTCGGCGTGCGTCATCAGCAGGTGCACGGCCGCCACCAGCGGCTCGTTGGCCAGGGCCGGGTCGAGGTCGCCCTCGAAGTACTGCACCACCTCGGACGGGCGCACCGGCACCTCACCGAGGTAGACCCGCCCGGTGGTGCCGTCGATCGAGACCACGTCGCCCTCCCGGACCACGTGGCCGTCGACGCTGAACTGGTCGCTGCCGACCTCCATCTGGTCGGCGCCGCACACGCACGTCTTGCCCATGCCGCGGGCCACCACCGCGGCGTGCGACGTCTTGCCGCCGCGCGAGGTGAGGATGCCCTGTGCCGCGATCATGCCGGGCAGGTCGTCCGGGTTGGTCTCCCGGCGTACCAGGATCACCGCGCGGTCCTCGGCGGCCAGCTCGACCGCGCGCCGGGCGGTGAAGACCACCTCGCCGAACGCCGCGCCGGGTGAGGCGCCGACGCCGCGGGTGATCGGTGCGGGCTCGCCGGACATGTCGAAGCGGGGGAACATCAGCTGGGCGAGCTGGGCGCCGCTGACCCGGGTGAGCGCCTCGTCCAGGTCGATCATGCCCTCGTCGACCAGCTGCGCGGCGATCGTGAAGGCCGCGGCCGCGGTACGCTTGCCGACCCGGGTCTGCAGCATCCACAGCTTGCCGCGCTCGATCGTGAACTCGATGTCGCACAGGTCGTGGTAGTGGCCCTCGAGGGTGGCCATGATGGTGAGCAGCTCGTCGTACGACTTCTTGTCGATCTTTTCGAGGTCGGCCAGCGGAAGCGTGTTGCGGATGCCGGCGACCACGTCCTCGCCCTGCGCGTTCTGCAGGTAGTCGCCGTAGATGCCGGTCTCGCCGGTGGCCGGGTCGCGGGTGAAGGCCACCCCGGTGCCGGAGTCCGGGCCCAGGTTGCCGAACACCATGGCGACCACGTTGACGGCGGTGCCGAGGTCGGCCGGGATGCGCTCCTGGCGGCGGTAGAGCACCGCGCGATCGGCGTTCCAGGACCGGAACACCGCCTCGATGGCCAGGTCGAGCTGCTGGCGCGGGTCCTGCGGGAACTCGTGTCCGACGTGCTTGGAAAAGACTTTCTTGTACGCCGTGACGAGCGCGCGCAGATCCTCGGCGTCCAGCTGCACGTCGTCCTTGACGCCCTTGGCCTGTTTCGCCCTGTGCAGCTCCTCCTCGAACTCCCCGCCGGGCACGTCGCAGACGGTCTTGCCGAACATCTGGATGAGGCGGCGGTAGGAGTCCCAGGCGAACCGGTCGTTGTCCTCATTACCCGCCTGGCCGTTTCTTGCTTGTGCAGCCAGGCCGGCCACCGACTCGTCGTTCAGCCCGACGTTGAGGACCGTCTCCATCATGCCGGGCATCGAGAACTTGGCCCCGGAGCGCACCGACACCAGCAGCGGGTCGGCCGGGTCGCCGAGCCGGCGGCCCATGGTGGACTCCAGGCCGGCGAGATGCTCGTCGAGCTCGGCGCCCAGGCCGTCCGGATGCGAGCCGTCGGCCAGGTACTGCTGGCAGGCTTCGGTCGTGATGGTGAAACCGGCCGGCACCGGCAGGCCGAGATTCGTCATCTCGGCCAGGTTCGCACCCTTACCGCCGAGAAGGTCCTTGAGGTCCTTGTTTCCTTCGGCGAAGTCGTAGACGAACTTGTGCATGCCAGCCACCTCCGGTTTCGATTCCGCGGCCGTACTGGTTCCTGCCCCGAGATTCGTAAGGCTAAGCAGACTCCGGCCGAATAGTTAACGCCCCGTGGGGTTTTCCACAGGCCCGCGGCGGCGGTTGTTCGGGAAGCGCTTTCTTCGCGCAGTTCCGTGCAGATGCGCACGCCGGGTAGCCTGACCGCGATGGAGGGTCTCCGGCGGCAGTGCGAGCGGCGTCTGCGTGGTATCCGGATACCCAATCCGTTCGACCTCGATGCATTCTGCGGCGAAGTGTCCCGCCGCCGGGGCCGCCCGCTGATCCGGCGGCCGGTGCCGGGGCTCTCCGCGGACGCGCCCTGCGGCCTGTGGATCGGCACCGACCGGGCCGACCACGTCTTCTACGACCCGGGCACGTCGCCGCTGCACGCCGAGCACATCGTGCTGCACGAACTCGCGCACATCCTGTGTGGGCACGCCGGGCACACCGGCGCGGGCGGCGCGCTGGCCCAGCTCTTCCCCGACCTCGACCCGGAGACCGTGCGCCGGGTGCTGGGCCGGGTCAGCTACTCGTCGGCGCAGGAGCGCGAGGCCGAACTGATGGCGTCGCTGATCCGCGGCCGCTCGACCAGGCCGCCGGGCACCCCGCTCGGCCGGCTCACCGACGTGCTCGGCTTCCACTAAGGCCTGTTTCAAAGGGGGGTCGGAGTGAGGCGAGGTCCAGGTGTCGTCTGGGTGTGCGGCGCGGGCGCCCAGATACCGGGGTTGTATCTGGGTGTTCGCGACGTGCGGCCAGGCGGCGGCTGGGCCACGCCGCAGCCCGGCCATCCCTTTGGAAACAGGCCTTAGGACGACATGGTCCTGGACGGCACCCTGCTGGTGCTCCTGTGGGGCACCGTCGCGGCCCGGGTACCGACGCTCTGGCGCGACGCCCGGCAGCGGGCGCTGTGGGCCAGCGTCCTGATGCTCGCCCTGGTCAAGACCGTCGTCCTGCCGCCGGTCGCGGCCGTGCTGGGCGTCCCGATCCTGCCGCACCTGCTCGGTGTGGCCGCCGCGTACTTCCTGCTGCGGTTCGTCATGCTGGTCGCCGGCGCCCGGCACCGCCGCTGGCCGCTCGTCCTGGCGGCGGCCGTGCTGCTGGCGCTCGGCACGCTGGCCGCGGTGTCCGGGGGCATCGAGACCAGCGCCGAACTGCTCACCCGCGACCTGCCGCCGGCCACCGTGGCGTACTGGGTGGTGCTCGAGGCCTACCTGGGTGCCGTGCTGGCCACCACCACCGTGCTGTTCTGGACCGTTTCCCGGGAGGCACCCGCCGGCCTGGCCCGGCTCGGGCTGCGGGCGATCGCGGTGGGCGCCGCGCTGGTCGCCACCTATGCCGCGGCCAAGACCGGGATGATCATCGCGCGCGGCACCGGGACACCGGTGGACTTCCCGGCGATCGAGCCGGTGGCCCGGGATGTGCAGGCGGCGGGTTTCCTGCTCACGGTGGCCGGCGCCACGGTGCCGGCCAGCCGCCGGGCCCGCTCGGTCTGGGCGGCGTACCGCTCGCTGCTCGCGCTGCGGCCGCTCTGGACCGCGATGCGGGACGCGTTCCCCGAGGTCATCCTCTTCACCCCGCGGCGCGCGGTGATCGAACTGGCCGGGGTCGACGACGTGCACCTGCGGCTGTACCGGCGGGTGATCGAGATCCGGGACGGGATGCTGGCGCTGCGCCCCTACCTGCCGGCCGGCCCGCCCGCCGGCGACGACCCGGCGGCGGCCGAGGCCGCGGCGATCGCGCTGGCGCTGCGGCGCCGGGCGGACAGCGGGCCGGCGGACGGCCCGGAGGGTGCCTGGGCGGCGGTGGGCCCGGAGATGACCGACGAGGTGGCCTGGCTGAGCCGGGTCAGCCGCCAGTTCCGCCGGGTGCGTCGCGCTCCGCTTCCCAGACCTTGCGGATCAGCTCGTTGATCGTCTCGCGGCCGCGTGGCGAGACGTCGGCGGCACGCAGCGCGATCTCGGTGACCCCGGCGTCCCGGATGGTCCGCAGCAACGCGAGCTGAGCGTCGACCTGCCGGGTCTGCTCGTCGTCCAGGAAATACGAGACGGGTACGCCGAAGTACCGGGCCAGCGCGGTCAGGTGCTGCACGGTCGGGTTGTCCCGGCGCCCGGTGCGCAGCTGCCAGATGTACGTGTGCGAGATCGGTACACCCTGCTGCGACCGGATCGCCTCGGCCACGGTCATGTAGCTCGGCTCCGCCTGGCCGGTGGGCCGGACCTGACGGAACAGCCGGTCGAGCTTTTCGGCGATGGAGAAGGCGCCCACCCACGCCCTCCTCCCCGCTGACGCCATGAGCAGGGGCGCACCCCGCGCACCCGTGCACATCCCCCGATGTAGGACGCCATAAACTGTGGTTGATGAAACCGCGCAAATCCTAAGCCACGACCTCCCGCCGCTCAAGCCCTGCCCTTGTATGGTCGACCGTGTGGTGGACATTGTGGATGGACCCGAGGTCTCGGCCCTGCTCGGTGAGCTGACCACGCTGACCGGGCGGGACGATCCCTACCCCCGCTACCGGCGCCTGCGGGAGATCTCCCCGGTGGTCCGCGCCGACGACGGCGCCCTGGTGGTGACCCGGCACGCCGACTGCGCGGCGGTCGCCCGGGACGCCAGACTGGGCCACATGCCGGCGCACATGCTGGCCTTCGTCGGCCTGCCCGACTGGGAGCAGAGCCCGGCGCTGCGCCAGCTGTTCACCAGCATGCTGGCGCTCAACCCGCCCGACCACACCCGGCTGCGCCGGCTGGTCAGCTCGGCGTTCACGCCCCGGCGGGTGCAGGCGCTGCGGCCGGCGGTCGAGCGGATGGTCGACGACCTGCTCGACGGCCTGGACGGCGAGGCCGACTTCATCGCCTCGTTCGCGTTCCCGCTGCCGGTGAACGTGATCGGCGAGCTGCTCGGGGTGCCACCGGCCGACCGGCCGCCGTTCCAGTCGCTGGTCCGGGACTGGTCGCAGGTGATCGAGGTGATGACACCGGACGTGCTGGCCACCGCCGACCCGGCCGCCGCCACGATGCGCGAGATCCTCGGCGGGCTGATCGCCGAACGCCGCCGCGACCCGCGGGACGACCTGCTCAGCGCGCTGGTGGCCACCGAGGAGGGCGGCGACCGGCTCACCTCCGACGAGCTGGTCACCATGGCGGCGCTGCTGTTCGCGGCCGGTTTCGAGACCACCACCAACCTGCTGGGCAACGGCCTGGTGGCGCTGCTGGAGCACCCCGGCCAGGTGCCGGCGCTCGCCGCCGACCCGGCCACCGCGGTCGAGGAACTGCTGCGCTACGACTCGCCGGTGCAGATCGTCGGCCGGGTGGCCTGGGAGCCGACCACGATCGGCGGTGCGGCCATGGAACCCGGTGACCGGGTGGTGGCGTACCTCGGTGCCGGCAACCGCGACCCGGAACGCTTCGCCGACCCGGACCGGCTCGACCTGTCCAGGACGGACAACGCGCCGCTGTCGTTCGGCGGGGGCATCCACTACTGCCTGGGCGCGCCGCTGGCCCGGCTGGAGGCACAGGTGGCGTTCCCGGCGCTGCTGCGGCGTTTCCCGGCGCTGGAACTGGCCGGCCGGCCGGTGCGGCGGGACAGCCTGACCATTCGCGGCTACACCGAGTTGACCGTGAACTTCAGCGAAAAATAAGGGCGCCGCTGCGAATTCCACGGGGGAAGAACTCGCAACGGCGCACGCCGAACATTAGACGAACTACGGCCGACTGTCTATCCCACGCGTTGCACAACTGTCCCGAGGAGCCGTTTCCAGTCGCCGTCGAAAGTGGGCGACGGACTGGCGGTGTTCAGGCGATAGATCGCGTACGCATCGACGAGCACCACATTCTTGGTGCTCACGACGGCGACCGCGGTGTCGGCGGTGCCGGGGTGCGCGGCGTCGTACGACTTGTGCCGGACCGCCACGAAGCCCTTCCAGCCGCGCTCGTCCAGTTCCTGGATGGCGACGGTCTCGACGTACGCCGGCTCGTTGCGGTCGTTGGTGACGGCGGCCGGCACCGAGTATCTGGCGAGGCAGGTCTGCGCGACCGCGCGCAGCGCCGACTGGGCGACCTCGGCCAGCGTCTCGTCCGGGAAGATCAGGGCGGTCTGCTCGAGCGTCTGCGCGCCGGCGTCGCCCTCGTCGACCAGCGGCGCGGACACGACCTCGGCGGCCGGTGGCACCTCGGGCGGCGTGGTGGTGCCGCCGCAGATGCTGACCAGCCGCTGCGGGTCGGCGCTGCGGGTCGGGGTGCCCCAGGTGGGACCGACCTCCTCGGCCCGCAGCAGCGCACCGCGCATGGTGGTCACGGAGATGAGGCCGTCGTTGTCCGGCGCCGTGTCGTCGCCAGAGCACCCGGCGGCCGCGGCCAGCGCACAGACGGCGGTGACGGCGGCGAGGGCCGCTCTCCCGGTCGTGAACATCGGGCCATCTTTGCAGAAGCTCACGCCGCGTCCACATGACGCCACCTTTCGGCACGCAGGGTAACTGGATGACCAGCCCCGGGTCAGCGGGATAGGTTGGCCGGGAGGCGTCGGCGCTGAGGAGGCCCACGGTGACCGTGATCGATGCGCTTGCCGGGCGGCTGCGCGCCGCCCTGGGCCCGGACCTGGTGGTCACCGACCGGCAGGAGCTGCGCACGTACGAGTGCGACGGCCTGGCCCACTACAAGGTGATCCCGGCCCTGGTGGTGCTGCCGCAGACCACCGAGCAGGTGGCCGCCGTGGTCCGCGCCTGCGTCGACTGCGAGATCCCGTTCGTGGCCCGCGGCTCGGGCACCGGGCTGTCCGGCGGCGCCCTGCCGCACGCCGACGGGGTGCTGATCGTGACCGCGCAGATGCGCCGGATTCTCGCCGTCGCGCCCGCGGACGAGCGGGCCGTGGTGCAGCCCGGGGTGATCAACCTCCAGGTCACCCGGGCCGCGGCCCCGCACGGCTACTACTACGCGCCCGACCCGTCCAGCCAGCAGATCTGCTCGATCGGCGGCAACGTGGCGGAAAATTCGGGCGGCGCGCACTGCCTCAAGTACGGCTTCACCACCAACCACGTGACCGGCCTCGAGGTGGTGACCCCGGACGGCGAGGTGGTGCGGCTCGGCGGCGGCCGGGCGCTCGACCCGCCGGGGTACGACCTGCTCGGCGCGTTCGTCGGGTCGGAGGGCACGCTCGGGGTGGCCACCGAGGTCACCGTGCGGCTCACCGCGGTGCCCGAGTCGGTGCGCACGCTGCTGGCCGCGTTCCACGGCATCGACCAGGCCGGCGCCGCCACCTCGGCGATCATCGCGGCCGGCGTGGTGCCGGCCGCGGTCGAGATGATGGACGCGCTCGCCATCGAGGCCGCCGAGAGCGCGGTGGCCTGCGGCTACCCGCCCGGCGCGGCGGCCGTGCTGATCGTCGAGCTGGACGGTCCGGCCGCCGAGGTAGCCGCCCAGTTCGACGAGGTGACCCGGCTGTGCGGCGCGAACGGCGCGTTCGAGATCCGGATCGCGGCCGACGACGCCGAGCGCCAGCTGTTCTGGAAGGGCCGCAAGTCGGCGTTCGCGGCGGTGGGCCGGATCAGCCCGGACTACATCGTGCAGGACGGCGTGATCCCGCGGACCGCGCTGCCCGAGGTGCTGCGCCGGATCGACGAACTGGCCGCCGCCAACGGGGTGCGGGTGGCCAACGTGTTCCACGCCGGCGACGGCAACCTGCACCCGCTGGTGCTGTTCGACGACGCGATCGAGGGCGCCGCCGCGCGGGCCGAGGTGGCGTCGGCCGCCATCCTCGACCTGTGCATCGAGTACGGCGGGTCGATCACCGGCGAGCACGGGGTGGGCGCCGACAAGGCGAAACACATGCCGCGCATGTTCACCGACGACGACCTGGACACCATGCAGCTGCTGCGCTGCGCGTTCGACCCGGGCGGCCTGGCCAACCCCGGCAAGATCTTCCCGACCCCGCGGCTGTGCGGCGAGCGGCCCGGCCGGCGGCAGGCCGGCGACAACCGCTGGCCGGGCGTGGAGGTCTTCTGATGACCGCGCTCGACGACCTGGCCCGCCCGGCCGGCGACGACGACGCGGTCGGCGGCGTGCCGGCCCGGCTGGTGGCCGCGCCGGCGTCGACCGAGGAGGCGGCCGCGCTGGTGGCCGCGGCCCGCGGCCTGACCGTGGTGGTGCGCGGCGCCGGCACCAAAATCGGCTGGGGCCGGCCGCCGCGCGCACTCGACCTGATCGTCGACACCCGCCGGCTGGCCGGCGTGGTCGAGCACGCGGCCGGCGACCTGATCACCGTGGTCCGGGCCGGCACCCCGCTCGGCGACCTCGACCTGGGACACCAGCTGCTGGCACTGGACGGCCCGGCCGGGGCCACCGTCGGCGGCACGGTGGCGGCCAACACCAGCGGGCCGCGCCGGCTGCACTACGGCACCGCCCGCGACCTGCTGATCGGCATCACCGTGGTGCGGCCGGACGGCCGGATCACCAAGTCCGGCGGCAAGGTGGTCAAGAACGTCGCCGGGTACGACCTCGGCAAGCTCTACACCGGCTCGTACGGCACCCTCGGTCTGATCACCGAGTGCGTGTTCCGGCTGCACCCGCAGCCGCAGTCGCAGGTGTACGTGCGGGCTCAGGCTCCGGCCGCGGACGCCGCCAAGGTCCGCACGGCCCGGGTGGCGCCGGCCGCGATCGAGGTGGACAGCCGCAGCGGTGAGCTGGCGGTGCTGGTCGAGGGCACCGCGGACGGCGCGCGGGACCGGGCCGGCACGGTGGCCGAGCTGCTCGGCGGCGACATCGCCGAGACACCCCCGCCGTGGTGGGGTGCCGACCCGTGGGAGCCCGGCGGGATCGGGATGAAGCTGTCGGTGCCGCTGTCCGGAGTTCCTGACCTGGTCGCCGCCGGCGCGGCGATCCGCGGCTCGGCCGGCACCGGCGTGCTCTACGCGGCCGCCGCCGACGCCGCCGGGGTCGACGCGCTGCGCGAACGCTGCACCCGGCTGGGCGGGCACGCGATCGTGCTCACCGCTCCGGAGCACCTGATCGACGGCCTCGACGTGTGGGGACCGGTGCCCGGGCTCGACCTGATGCGCCGGGTGAAGGACCAGTTCGACCCGGAGCACCGCTTCGCGCCCGGCCGATTCGCGGGAGGCATCTGATGGTCGACTCGACCTGGGGCACCGGCGAGCCGCCCCGCGACGTGCTGGGGCCGGCGGTGGGCGAGCCGGCCTTCGACCACGACCATCCGCCGCGGGCCGAGCAGGTGGCCGACTGCGTGCACTGCGGCTTCTGCCTGCCGGCCTGTCCCACGTACGCGCTCTGGGGTGCCGAGGCCGACTCGCCCCGGGGCCGCATCTACCTGATGGGCCAGGGCCTCGGCGGCGAGCCGCTCAGCGACTCCATGGTCCGGCACTTCGACCGCTGCCTGGGCTGCATGTCCTGCGTGACCGCGTGCCCGTCCGGGGTGCGGTACGACCGGCTGATCGAGGACACCCGGGCCCAGGTGGAACGGCGGCACCGGCGCTCGCCGCGGGAGCGGGCACTGCGCGCGGCGATCTTCGCGTTGTTCCCCTATCCCCGGCGACTCCGGCTGCTCCGGGCGCCGCTTCGTGCGTACCAGAGCCTTGGTTTGCAGCGCCTCGTAGCCCGCACCGGCCTCCTGCCTCGACTGGCACCCACCCTCGCCACGCTGGAAGCGCTGGCACCGCGCCTGCGCGGGGTGCCGCGCCCACCCCGCCGCGTCCGGGCTCGCGGCACCCGGCGGGCCGTGGTGGGGATGCTGACCGGATGCGTGCAGAGCGCCTTTTTTCCGGACGTCAATGCGGCGACCGTACGCGTCCTGGCCGCCGAGGGCTGCGAGGTGCTGATCCCGCCGGGGCAGGGCTGCTGCGGGGCGCTGAGCGTGCACAACGGACGCCGGGACGAGGCGCAGCGGTTCGCCCGGCGGCTGATCGACACGTTCGAGCACACCGGGATGGACTACTTCGTGGTGAACGCGGCCGGCTGCGGCTCGTCGCTGAAGGAGTACGACGAACTGCTCGCCGACGATCCGGCCTACGCGAGCCGGGCGGCCGCCTTCACCGCCAAGGTGCGTGACCTGGCCGAACTGCTGCACGAGCTGGGGCCGGTGGCCGAACGGCACCCGCTGCCGGTGACGGTCGCCTACCACGACGCCTGTCATCTCGGGCACGCGCAGGGCATCCGGGCCCAGCCACGCGCCCTGCTGCGCGGCATCCCCGGCCTCGACCTGCGCGAGATAGCCGACCCGGAGATCTGCTGCGGGTCGGCCGGGATCTGGAACGTGCTGAACCCGGCGCCGGCCGCCGAACTGGGCGACCGGAAGGCGGCGAACGTGCTGGCCACCGGCGCCGACCTGCTGGTCACGGCAAACCCGGGGTGCCTCATGCAGGTGGCCGCCGCGGTCCAGCGGCACGGCGGAACGATAGCCCTGGCACACACCGCCCAGGTCCTGGATGCCTCCATCCGGGGCCTGGGCAGTGCGGCGCTGGTGCCCCCTAATGGATAGCGAAACTCGGGTGCGGGGGCTGGTTGTACGCGGTGTTCTGCCAGGCGATCGCCGCGCGGTACTGCGGGTCGTGCAGCAGCGTGACCACCTTGCGGTCGGTCTGTACCGGGGTGCTGTAGATCCGTAGCGCCGTGTTGCTGCTGGTCGGCCAGATGACCTCTTCGCGCCAGTCACCCAGGATGTCGCCGGACAGCGACGGGGTGGCCTTGGTGCCGTTGTTCGAGTGCACGCCGCTGGCGCTGAGCAGGTTGGTGTCCGAGCCGGTGCCGTACTTGTCGATCCGGGTCTGGTCGAGCAGCTCGCGCTGCGCGTCGCCGTCCCACCAGATGACGAAGTTCGAGCTGGACGGCTTGCGGCCGATGCCGGCCCCGTTCGCGCCGTTGGACAGCTGGCTGACCGACGACGACCAGGCTTCCGCGCCGGCGCTGCCGGCGTAGATGTCGGCGGCCACCGCACGGCCGTTGTCGCAGCCGCAGGAGGCGTGCGACCAGATCACCGCTCCGGTGCGGCCGTCGAGCATCGCGTCGGTCGGCTGCGAGGTGCTCTCCGACGGCCGGTAGACCTCGAGGCCGGCGCGGGACGGGATGAAGTCGCCGACGTGCAGCGCATCGCCGTGACCCAGACCGGAACGCCACATCAGCGAGCCGTTGTCGTTGATCGCGGCGGCGCCGTAGATGACCTCGTCCTTGCCGTCCGCGTCGGTGTCGGCGATCGACAGGTTGTGGTTGCCCTGGCCGTAGGCGCCGACATTGCTGTTGCCGGAGTCGTAGGTCCAGCGCCGGGTCAGCGAGCCGTTGCGGAAGTCCCAGGCCACCACGACCGCGCGGGTGTAGTAACCGCGGGCCATGATCACGCTGGGCCGGGCGCCGTCCAGGTAGGCGGTGCCGGCCAGGAAGCGGTCGACCCGGTTGCCGTACGAGTCGCCCCAGCTCGACACGGTGCCGCGCGGCGGCTCGTAGTTGACCGTGGAGAGCGCGGCGCCGTTGCGGCCGTCGAACATGGTGAGGAACTCCGGGCCGGTCAGCACGTAACCGGAGGAGTTGCGGTAGTCGGCGCTGGAGCTGCCGATTACCTGGCCGGTGCCGGAGACGGTGCCGTCGGCGGTCTTCATGGCCACCTCGGCGTCACCGTCGCCGTCGTAGTCGTACACCTGGAACTGGGTGTAGTGGGCGCCGGCCCGGATGTTGCGGCCCAGGTTGATCCGCCACAGCCGGGTGCCGTCGAGCTTGTAGCCGTCGATGTAGACCACGTCGGTGACGCCGGACTGCGAGTTGTCCTTGGCGTTGTTCGGTTCCCACTTGAGGACGATGTCCGGCTTGCCGTCGCCGTCCAGGTCACCGGCGCTGGCGTCGCTGGCCGTGTACAGCGAGCTGTTCGGGTTCTGGATGGGGACGTCCAGGTAGCCGTTCGCGAAGTTCAGCGAGGTGCCGTCGGCGGCCTGCTCGACCCCGCCGACAACCGGGCGGACCGAGTACGACTGGCCGGCCGCGGCCCCCGAGTCGAGGTAGTTGGTCGACGCGGTGATCGGGCTGGCGTTGACCTTGGTGCTGCCCCGGTAGACGTTGAACGCCACGCCGCTCGGGTCGTTGCCGAGCAGCCGCCAGGTGACCAGGTTGCCGGAGCCGGACCGGACGCTCACCACGCCGCGGTCGAGCCGCTCCAGCTGCTTGCCGCCGATCGTCACCGGGCCGGTGGCCGGCGGCGAGGTGGTCGGCGGCGTGGTCGGCCCGGTGGTGGGCGGGGTCGTCGGCCCAGTGGTCGGCGGCGTGGTCGGCGCCGTCGTCGGCGGGGTGGTCGGCCCGGTGGTGGGCGCGACGCCGCCGGTGCAGACGGTGCCGTTCAGGCTGAACGAGGCCGGGGTGGCCGCGTCGCCGCTGCCGTTGAAGCCGAAGCTGGTGGAGGCGTTGGTGGCGAGCGAGCCGTTCCAGCCGGCGTCCTTCACCGACACGTTCGCGCCGGACTGGGTGACGCTGCCGTTCCACAGCGAGCTGATGGTCTGCGAACCCGGGAAGGCGAAGGTGAGGGTCCAGCCGTTGATCGGGTCACCGAGGTTGGTGACGTCGACGGCGACACCGAAGCCGCCCGGCCACGAGTTCGAGACGGTGTAGTTGACCTGGCAGCCCGCGGCGGCGTCCGCGCGCGTCGCGACCAGAACCAGCCCTGCGCCGACGGTGGAGACGGCGAGAGCGGCGGCGGCAAATTTCTTCCGGTTGGCCACCTTTGGCCTTTCCGATAGACGATTTTGAATTGGGAGCGCTCCCAGGTTGAATCGTTTTTGGACCCGCGTCAAGCGCATCTCACATTGGCCGGTATCTTTGCCGTCTTCCGCTGGGAGCGCTCCCATGCGATAGTCCGGTCAACCCCCATCCCGCGTCCTCCGGGAGGAATACCCCCATGTTCCGCCTTAAGCACCATCGAAGAATGGCAATTGCGGCCGCCGCGGCCGCGTCCGTGGTGGCCTCGGCCGTCGTGGTCACCGCCGGACGGGCCGACGCCGCGGCCGGCTGCCAGGTGTCGTACACGATCAGCAGCCAGTGGCAGGGCGGCTTCGGCGCCGCCGTCGACGTCACCAACCTGGGCGACCCGCTCACCAACTGGTCCCTGATGTTCACCTTCGGTGCCGGCCAGTCCATCAGCCAGCTGTGGAACGGCAGCGTCACCCAGTCCGGCTCCGCGGTCACCGTGCGCAACGCGGCCTGGAACGGCAACCTCGCCACCGGCGCCAAGGCGTCGTTCGGCTTCAACGGCTCGTGGACCGGCAGCAACCCGGTGCCGGCCAGCTTCGCGCTGAACGGCACCGTCTGCACCGGCGGGGTCGCGCCGACCACCAGTCCGACCACGCTGCCGCCGCCCACCCTGCCGCCGACCACGGCGCCCACCACGCCGCCGACCACCGCGCCGACGACCCCGCCCACCACCGCGCCGACCACACCGCCGCCGGCCGGTTCGCCGGTGAAGATCATGGCGCTCGGCGACTCGATCACCGGCTCGCCCGGCTGCTGGCGGGCGCTGCTCTGGCAGAAGCTCCCCGCGTCCCGGGTGGACTTCGTCGGCACCCTGCCGGGGCAGGGCTGCGGCTTCCCGTACGACGGCGAGAACGAGGGCCACGGCGGCATCCTGGCCACCAACGTGGCCAACCAGGACCTGCTCGTCGGCTGGCTGGCGCAGACCCGGCCGGACGTGGTGATGATGCACTTCGGCACGAACGACGCCTGGAGCAACATCTCGGCACAGACGATCCTCGCGGCGTACACCCGGATGGTCGGCCAGATGCGGGCCAGCAACCCGAACATGAAGATCCTGGTCGCCAAGATCATCCCGTTGAACCCGAGCACCTGCTCGGACTGCGGCCAGCGGGTGGTCACCCTCAACAACGCGATCCCGGCCTGGGCCACGTCGCTGTCCACCGCGGCGTCGCCGATCACCGTGGTCGACCAGTGGACCGGCTTCAACACGGCCACCGACACCTACGACGGCGTGCACCCGAACGACGCCGGCAACGTGAAAATCGCCGACAAGTGGTACCCGGCCGTTTCGGCGGCCATTTCGTAATTCGGAAGTTTTCCGGCCCCGGCACTTTTGTGCCGGGGCCGTTTTGTCACTTCACCGCCATTTCCCCCAGTTCGTTCCAGTCGTCCTGCTCCAGGCTCTGACTGACGATCTTCGGGGTGGCCGCCAGGTACTGCGGCAGGTCCTGCTGGGCCTGCTTGAAGTGCGCCGAGCCGACGTGCGCCGCACCCGCGTCGCCGTCCCGGAACGCCTCCACCAGCACATACTCGGTGGGATCGTCGAGACTGCGAGACCAGTCGAAGAACATGCAGCCCGGCTCGGCCCGGGTCGCCTCGGTGAACGGCCGGGAGATGTCCGGCCACCGCTCGGCGTGCTCCGCCTTGATCCGGAACTTGGCGGTAATGAAGATCATCGTCGGTCCTCACCTTTCGCGCGATCAGTCATCGGGGTTCCCTCATCCTCCCCCGCGCAGCAGGCTGAGGTCATGAGTGGCAAGGGTGCCGGTCTGCTCCAGTCCGTCGAACGCGCGATGCGGGTCCTCGACCACCTCGCCGCCTCGCCGGACCCGGTGCCCGCCCGCGACGTCGCCCGGTCGCTCGGCCTGACCCTGCCCACCACCTATCATCTGCTCACCACCCTGGTCACCGGCGGTTATCTGGTCCACCTGGAGGAGCAGCGGGCGTACGCGCTGGGCCACCGCGTCGACGACCTGGCCCGCGGCCTGCACCGCCAGATCGCCGCGCCGCCCGAGGTGCAGCGGGTGGCCGCCGTGGTGCACCGGGAGGCGCAGGCCGCGGCATACTACGCAACACTGCGGGACGCCGAAATGGTGGTGGCGCACGTGGCCGAGTGCCCGGTGCACCCCCGCATCCACCCGCTGGCGGTCGGCTTCCACCGGGTGCCGCACGCCACCGCGTTCGGCAAGCTGATGCTGGCCAAGCTGCCGGACGCCGACCGCGAGGCGCTGCTCGACCACGCCGGCACGCCCCCGGTCACCCCCGGCACGGTCACCGACCGGTCGCTGCTGCGGCGCCAGTTGCGCCAGGTGCGGGGCACCGGCCTCGCGGTCGAGGTGGACGAGTTCCAGGCCGGGCTGAGCTGCATGGCCGCCCCGGTGTCCGACGCGGCCGGGCGCTTCGTCGGCGCGGTGGCCATCTCGATGCCGACCGCCCGGTTGCGCAACGACCGCTGGACCGCGGAACGCGCGGTCCGCCTCGGCGCGGTCCGGGCGACCCGGGCGGTGGCGCTGTCCATCGCCGCGCGCGCCGGTGGTTAGGGCCAACAGGCGCGGACCAGCACCTCCTCGGCGCCCAGACCCGCCGAAGCCGCACCGGAACGGGCAGCTGATCACGGCGCCGGATCGACCTGAGTCTCCACCGGACCGTCCACCTCGCCGCCGACGCCCACCGCGCCGGCCCCGTCAGCGCGCACGCCGCCGCCGGACGCCGGCTGACCGGGGACCGGCTGACCGGGGACCGGCTGACCGGGCACTGGGCCACGCACCGACGTGCTCACCCCGCCGCCGACCGACCCGCCGACCGCCACGGACCCGTGACCGGACGCCGTAACCGACCCCGGCGCGGCCCGCCCGCCGGCACCGCGCGCCGTCGCGATCTGCACCGCGGCCAGCGCCGCCACCAGCACCCCCAACGCCAGGCCCCAGGGCCACGCCCATCCGTCCGTGAACACGTTGGTCGCGACGCCGGCCGCGGCGGCGAGCAGCACCGCCGCACCGGAGAGCAGCACCTTCGACGACATCCGCCCACCGTAGTCTCAGGCCGCGACCGGCACCGCCAGCTCCTCGGGGTGCAGCGGCCGGCACAGGTGGTGGCCCTGGCCCAGGTCGCAGCCGAGGCGGTGCATGGCCACGCGCTGCGCCTCGGTCTCCACGCCCTCGACCACGGTGCGCAGGCGCAGCGCGTGCGCCAGGTCCACGATGGCCCGCACCACCGCGAGGTCGCGGGTGGTCGGTTCGGGCCGCCGCAGGAACGCGCGGTCGATCTTGATCTCGTCGACCGGCAGGCGCTGGAGGTAGGACAGCGACGAGTGGCCGACGCCGAAGTCGTCGATCGCCACGCCGACGCCCAGTGACTTGAGGCCGGCCAGGTGCGGCAGCGCCTCCTCGGGGTTGCCCATCAGCACCGACTCCGCCAGTTCCAGGGTCACCGCGGCGGCCGGCAGGCCGCTGCGCCGCAGCATCCGCTCCACCTCGCCGGGGAACCCCGGGTCGGTCAGCTGGCGGCCGGAGATGTTCACGTTCAGGGTCAGGTCGGGCGTGCTCCGCCGCCACTGCGCGGTCTGCTGGCACGCCGTGTGCAGCACCCAGTTGCCGATGTCGACGATCAGCCCGTTCTCCTCGGCGGCCGGCAGGAAGTCGCCGGGCAGCGTGTACCGGCCGTCCGGCCGGTGCCAGCGGACCAGCGCCTCGACGCCGGCCGGCAGTCCGGTGGCCAGGTCGATCAGCGGCTGGTACTGCAGCCGGAACTCGCCCAGCGCCAGCGCCTGCTGGAGGTCGCCGCTGAGGGTGAGCCGGGCCAGCGCCTCGGCGTGCATCTGCGGCGCGAACACCACGACCTTGCCGGGACCGTCCTTCTTGGCCCGGTACATCGCCACGTCGGCGTTGTCGAGCAGGCCGGCCGGGTCGGTGCCGGCGGTGCTGTGGGTCGCGATGCCGATGCTGGCGCCGATGAAGACATCCTTGCCGGCGATCCGGAACGGCCGGCGGATCGACTCGATGAGCCGCCACGCCACCGGCACGGCGTCTTCGGCGGTGGTGTCGCCGAGCAGCACCGCGAACTCGTCGCCGCCCAGTCGCGCGCCGGCGTCGCCGGGCCGCAGGCAGCCGCGGATCCGGGCCGCCACGTGCCCGAGCAGCTCGTCGCCGGCCGCGTGGCCGAGGCTGTCGTTGACCGCCTTGAACCGGTCCAGGTCGATGAACAGCACGCTGGCCGGCGCCGGCACCCGCACCCGTTCGGAGAGCATCTCCAGGAACAGCACCCGGGTGGGCAGCGCGGTGAGCGAGTCGTGCCGGGCCTCACGCAGCGACTCGAGCAGCGCGAAGCGTTCGGCGGCCTCCCGCTCGCGCTCCTCGCGCAGCCGGCGTTCGGCGCTGAGCAGCATGATGTTGTGCAGCGCCAGGCCCAGCGACTGGGCCATGGCCTGCAGCAGCTGCCGCTCCTCCGGGTCCAGTTGGTCGCCGGTCCGGGCCACCATCAGCTCGCCCTGGTACTCCGAGCCGAAGGCGGCGGTCGAAACGCACATCTCCGGCAGGCCGGGCACCCGGATCGCCCGCAGGCTGGGTGCCCCGGCCAGCGCCTCGGCGAGGTGATCGCGTTCGACGCCCCAGGCGCGCCGCACCCGGCCGTCGAGCACGACCGCGCCGATCTCGGCCTCCAGGATCTCGGTGGCCCGCTCGACGGCCATCCCGGCCGCCGTCTCCTCGTCCTGCGCGGCGCACACGGCCGCGAAGAACTCGGTGAGCTGATGTGTGGACCAGTGATTCACGCCGACCCGCTTTCCATCCGGCCCGCCGTCAGGCGAGCGCGAGCGTGACCAGGGTGAAGTGGTGCATGCCGAGGGCGCCGCGGACCCGGGCCACCTCGCCGTTGGTGTAGAAGCCGCCGAACGGGACCTCGCCCATCGCCTTGCTGATGCCGGCGATCTCCTGTTCCATGCCGTCCGGGCCGAGGGTCAGCCCGCGCGCGGCGCAGTCGAAGACCAGCATGCCCCGGGCCGGTTCGCCGCCGAGCGCCTCGATGGCCTGCACCGCGGCCTGCCGGCCGCCGTCGACCAGCGACTCCGCGTCGCTCTCCATCAGCCAGGCCAGTGCGCCGGTGGGCACGTCGGCCAGGCAGACCAGCGACCGGTCGGTGCGGTCGCCGGCGTGGATCACCCGGATGTCCTCGCCGCTGCGCCGGGACAGCCCCAACGGGTGCAGGAACGCGGCGTCCCGGAACGCCTTCTCGTCGTCGACCATCGACTCGTCGATACCGAGCCGGCGCAGCAGCACGTCCAGGGCCGGCTCGCCGTCCAGCTCGTAGACCCGGCCGTCCCGGCTCCGCGTGACGATCATCGCGGGGCCCTCCTTGCGCCAGCCGTGCGCGATGCCCACGCCGAGCGGCGCGTCCGAGCCGATGGCCACCCCGATGACGGTGTCGGACAGGATCTCCACGCCGTCCCGGCCGCCGTGGAACTGGTAGGTGCGCACGTAGTTGAGCTGGTCGCCGGCGCACCCGCCGACCAGCGGCACCGCGGCGCCGACCACCGAGAAGGCGCCCCGGACGATCTCGTGCTGGTTGCCGGTGAGCCCGTCGCAGAGCATCAGCAGCGCCTTGTGCTCGCGGTCGGTGAGGGCGGGCAGGCAGGAGGCCGCCTCGGCGCCGGCCTCACGCAGGCCGCCGGACGCGTCCCGGGCCACATGCGTGCGGACGGTGCAGCCGGGCCCGCCCCAGGCGGTGATCGACACGCCGTCCCGGCTCGCCTCGCCGGTGGCGATCTGCCCCGAGGTGGTGCAGCCGACGATCACCGTCTCGTCGCCGATCTGCTCGCGGATCGCGTCGAACAGCTCGGGAACGTGGTAACCGATCGAACAGAACACGAACGCGACGGTCGGCAGGCGGCCGGCGAACGCGGCCGTGGCCGCCTCGGCGCCGGCCTTGGCGGGGTCGTCGATCGTGCTGTGCCCGGTGCCGAACCAGCGGCCGTCCGGGGCGGTGCGGATGGCGAGTGTCATGCCGGATGCCATCGGCACCGGCCCGGCCGAGGTGAGGCGAATCCGGCCCCGGGTTGCCGGACGGTTGACGCCGCCCCGGACACTGTCAGCATGCTGCGGGGCCGGATCCGTACACCCGAGTTGTACCGGCTGGTGACGGCCGGGCTCGTGCTGCTGGCAGTGGCCACCGGTGCCGCCGCGCTGGCCGCCGAGCGGCACCGGTCGGCGCTGCTGGCCGACATCACCGCGGTCAGCGGCCCGCTCAGCGTCGGCGCCCAGGAGCTGCACCGGTCGCTGGCCGACGCCGACGCCACCGCGGCCACCGCGTTCCTCACCAACGGGGTGGAGCCGGCCGCGCTGCGGCAGCGCTACCTGGACGACATCGCCCGGGCGAGTGCGGCGCTGGCCGTGGCGCTGCGCGACGCCGACGACGCGGACGCGGCCCGGCTCGCCCGGCTGGCCGACCAGTTGCCGGTCTACACCGGGCTGGTGGAGACCGCCCGGTCGTACAACCGTCAGGGTCTCCCGCTCGGCGGCGCGTACCTGCGCGAGGCCTCCGCGCTGATGCGCGAGGTGTTGCTGCCGGCCGCGCAGGAGTTGTTCGCCGGCGCCCAGAGCCGGCTGATCGCCGCGCAGCGGTCGGCGGCCGGCTTCCCGGGAGGGGTGCTGCTGCTCGGCCTGGTTACCGTCGGCGCCCTGGTGGCCGCGCAGGTGTTGCTGGCCCGCCGCACCAACCGGGTGTTCAACCCGGGGCTGGTCGCCGCGAGCCTGGTCGCGCTGCTCGCGCTGGCCTGGCCGGCGGTGGCGCTCACGGTGGCGGCCGGCCAGGTCGGCGCCGGTCACCGGGACGGCTCGGCGCTGGTGTCGCTGCTCGCCGACGCCCGCCGCACCGCGTTGCAGGCGCGGGCCGACGAGGCGCTCACGCTGATCGCCCGCGGCAACGGCGCCGCCTTCGAGAAGGACTTCGACGCCATGCTCACCGGCCTGATCGGCCCGGACGGCCGCACCGGGCTGCTGCTGCGGGCCGGGGCGCAGGCACCGGCCGCGGCCGACCGGGCGGTCATCGAGGAGGCCCGCGGCGCCGCCCGCGACTGGCGGGAACGGCACCGCCGGGTCCGCGCGCTGGACGACGGCGGCAACTACCAGCAGGCCGTCGCCACGGCCACCGCCACCGGCCCGGACAGCCCGGCCGCCGCGTTCGGCCGGCTGGACGCCGCGGTGAGCCGGGCACTGGAGACCGCCAACCGGCGGGTGGACCGGCAGGCCGGCGACGCCGGCGGCACGCTGCGCGGTCTCGCCGCCGGGCTGGTGCTGCTCACCGCCGGCCTGGTGGCAGCGGTGCTGCTGGGGTTCCGGCCGCGGATCGGAGAGTACCGGTGAGGACGCGTACGGCGGCCGTCGTGGCCGCGCTGCTGCTGACCCTGCCCGCGGCCGCCTGCGCCGGCGACGACCGGTCCCGGGAGCCGGCCGGTCCGGCACGGGCGGTGCTCCCCCGCCCGCAGAACGTGCAGGATCCGGCCGAGGTGCCCAGCGCCGGTCCGGCGCCGGACTGCGTGCCCCGGGCCAGCCTGCGCCCGCCCGCCGCACGGCCGCGACCGGGCCGGATGCCGGCCGGCAGCACGATGGCCCGGATCGCCCAGCGCGGCCGCCTGCTGGTCGGCATCGACCAGAACGCGTACCTGTTCGGCTTCCGCGACCCGGCCACCGGCGACCTGGCCGGCTTCGAGGTCGACATGGCCCGCGAGGTGGCCCGCGACCTGTTCGGCGACCCGGCCCGGGTGCAGTTCCGGGCGATCACCACGGCCGAGCGCATCCCGGTGCTCCAGCGCAACGAGGTCGACCTGGTGATCCGGACCATGACGATGACCTGCGAGCGCTGGGCGCAGGTCAGCTTCTCCACCGAATACCTGGAGTCCGCGCAGCGCCTGCTGGTCCGCAAGGGCGACGGCATCCGCGAGTTCGCCGACCTGGCCGGCCGCAAGGTGTGCGCGACCCGGGGCAGCACCGCCATCCGCGGCATCGCGGCCCAGCCGTCCCGCCCGGTGCCGGTCAGCACCGACAGCACCCTGGACTGCCTGGTGCTGCTGCAACAGGGCCAGGTCGACGCGGTCTCGACGATCGACGTGCTGCTGGCCGGCCTGGCCGCCCAGGACCCGACCACCGAGGTGGTCGGCCGGCCGGTGTCCGACGAGCCGGCCGGCATCGGCATCGCCCGCGACGCCCCCGACCTGGTCCGCTTCGTGAACGGCACGCTGGACCGGATCCGCGCGGACGGCACCTGGCAGCGCAGCTACGACCGCTGGCTGGCGCCCCGGCTGGGGCCGGCGTCACCGCCGGCCCCGGTCTACCGGGACTGATACCTGGTCCGCAGCAGGCCGCGGCACAGCGACGCGTTGCCGTCGATGCTGACCCGGACGGTACGGGCGAACCGCAGCCACACCGGCAACGCGTCCGGGGCCAGCGGGGCGCCGGAGCCGTCGCACAGGGCCAGATCGGTCACCAGGCCGAGCCGGGCCCGGCGGCGGGCCACCCCGGCCGCGGCCGCCGGGGCCAGCCGGGCCGCCTCGGCGAGGGTGAGCGCGACGAGCGCGGCCGGGTCGCTCAGCTGCGGGGCCACCTGCCGGGCCAGGCGTTCCTGGGCGGCCACGTGGGCCTTGCGTTCGAAGATGCGGCGCAGCTCGGTCAGGTCCGGGTCGAGGCCGTCGGCGGCGAAGGCGGTGCTGAAGCTGCCCGCCGCGTTGATCTCGTCGGCCGCGAAGTGGTCGAGCAGAAGCACCCGCGGGTCGGTCACGCCGGGCAGGGCGGCCAGCGCGTCGCGGGCGTCGGCCACCATCAGCCAGGCGAAGTTCGGGGCGCAGAAGTACGTCGGCAGGCGCAGTTCGACCACCACCGCCGGGTCCACCCGCACCGACTTCACGAAGCCGAGTTCGGTGACGGGGCGGTCCAGTTCCGGGTCGACCACCCCGGACAGTGCCGCCCACACCGCGTCGTGCGAGGCGGTCATGCTGTGCCCTCCTCAGGCATGCCCTTCCGGCCCTCGCCTCCAGCGCCGTCCGCAGGTCCGGCTGGGTGCCGCTCGGTGCAGGCGGTCATGCTGGAGCCGAACCGATCGCCGGGCCGCTGGTCACCGGCTCGTCGACCACGTCGAACTCGCCCGGGACCTTGATGTCGTAGAGGCGTGCCGCGTTCAGGCCCAGGATCTTCTTTTTGATCGCGGGGGTGAGCACGCCGTACTCGCTCTGCATGTCCTCCGGGATCTGGAAGTCGACGAAGCGCTCGATCAGCCACTTCGGCTGCCAGATCGCGTAGTCGCTGCCGAACAGGATGCGGTTCTCGTCGAGCCAGTAGAGCAACTCGCCGATGATCTGGGCGAAGTAGCGCGGCCGGGAGTGGATGAACGGCATGGCCACCGCGAGCCCGCCGTACACGTTCGGCTCCTGGGTGGCGATCCAGCAGAAGTCCTCGAGCCGGGGCAGGCCCACGTGCTCCACGATGAACCGCAGGCCGGGGAAGGCGGTGGCCGCGTCGTCCACGTCGGCCACGTCGAAGGCGTCCCGGTTCATCGGGTAGACCGTCGGGCCCTTGTGCACATGAATGTTGCGAATCCCAAGATCAAGACATTTTTCCAGATAGCGGTACGCCCACGGGTCGCTGAGCTTCCATCCTTTGCTGTCCCCCTTCCACTCGGCCGTGTAGAGCTTCACGCCCTGGAACTGCCAGCGCTCGTGCTGCCGTTCCAGGGTGGCCAGCCCGGCCTCGCCGTCGCGCGGGTCGAAGCGGCCGTTCACGATGAACCGCCCCGGGTGCCGCTCGGCCATCTCGCCGTTCTGGTCGGTGGTGTTGAAGCCGTTCACGTACCAGTCGGTGAGGTAGGTGGACTGCAGGATCGCGACGTCGTCGTAGCCCACCTCGAACAGGTCGTGGATCATGCGCTCCTCGGGGTAGCGCTCGAACTCCTCGAGGGTCCACTTGTATTCGTCCGGCGACAGGTTGGCGTGATAGTCGTAGAAACACTTGATGAAGCCCTCGCCGTACCGGTTGATCTGGTTGGCCGGGCTGCCGTCCCAGAAGTGGGTGTGGCCGTCGACGACGAAATAGCTCTGTCCGTCCTTGCTGTACATCAGGGCACCAAGATTCCCCGGCCGCGTAACCGGCCGGCTTCGAGATCGTCAATGGCTTCGTTGACCGCCGCGAGCGGGTAGGTCTTCGTGTGCAGGGTGACCCGGCCCTGCGCGGCCAGCGTCATCAGCTCGTCGAGGTCGTTGTACGAGCCCACGAGGTTGCCGACGACGTTGCGCTCGGTGGAGATCAGGTCGATGGTCGGGATGTCGACCGTGCCGCCGTACCCGATCACGAAGTAGCTGCCGGCCCGCCGGGTGACCGCGAGGCCCTCCTTCTCGGCGCCCTGCTCCCCCACGAAGTCGAGCACCACGTGCGCGCTGTCGTGCAGGCCGGCGGTGTTCGCGAAGGTCTCGTGCGCGCCGAGCCGGGTGGCCAGTTCCCGGGCGGCCTCGTTGGGGTCGACCACCACGATCCGGGTCGCGGTCATCGCGGCCAGGCACTGGATGCCGATGTGCCCCAGCCCGCCGGCGCCGATCACCACGCAGGTGGTGCCCGGGTACAGCAGCGGGACGGCCTTGCGCACGGCGTGGTACGCGGTCAGCCCGGCGTCGGCCAGCGCGGCCACCGCGGCCGGCTCCAGCCCGTCCGCCAGCTTCACCACCGAGCGGGCGCTGGTCAGCAGGTACTCGGCCATCCCGCCGTCGCAGTCGATACCGGGGAAGCGCGAGTTCTCGCAGTGCACGTCGTCGCCGGAGCGGCAGGCCCGGCACAGCCCGCAGGTCACCAGAGGGTGCAGGATCACCGCGTCGCCGGCCGCGACGTTGGTCACCGCGCTGCCCACCTCGCGCACCCAGCCCGCGTTCTCATGCCCGATCACGTACGGGAGCTGGACGCCGGACTTCTCGGCCCACTGACCCTCGACGATGTGCAGGTCGGTGCGGCACAGCCCGGCGGCGCCCACCTGGACCAGGACGTCGAACGGCCCGGTCACCCCGGGTTCGGCGATCTCGTCGACCGAGGGTCGTTTGCCATAGGAGTGCACCCGGACGGCCTTCATCGGCTTCGCCTCCTTCGCAGGTTCGATGCACCGACCCTGCAAGCACCCGACCCGCCGTGACAGAGCGCGTTCAGATGATGACAACGCCCGCTCCCCCGCGCCCGACTCCACAGTGGGACGGCGCGCGGCCGTACCAGCGGAACGGCATAATCGATCGAGTGACGAATTACGAATACGCGCGGTTGGAGTACCGCGCGGCCGGCACTCTCGGCGCCGACCGGTTCCAGGACTGGGCCGCCACGTTCCACCACCCGGGCGGGGTGCTGCGCTGGGGCACCGACGAGCGTTTCGACGACCTGCGCCACCTCAACCGGGCCGGTGCCGCCGGCTGGTGCGCCTACAACCGGCACGCCATCCACGTGATCAACGAACCACACCGGCTGAGCAGCGTCACGTACTCCATGCGCCGTCCGGTCCCCTAGTCTTTGGCGTGTGGCCAAGGAGACCGGGCGCAAGCTGATCGCCTCGAACAAAAAGGCACGGCACGACTACGCGATTCTCAAGACGTACGAGGCCGGCATCGTGCTGGCCGGCACCGAGGTGAAATCGCTGCGGGAGGGCCGCGCCTCGCTGGTCGACGCGTTCGCCCAGGAGCACGAGGGCGAGATCATGCTGTACGGCCTGCACATCGCCGAGTACGGCTTCGGCAGCTGGACCAACCACGCCCCGCGCCGCACCCGCAAGCTGCTGCTGCACAAGGTCGAGATCAACAAGATCCTCAGCCAGCTGCGGGACGGCAACGGGCTCACCCTGGTACCGCTGTCGATGTACTTCAGCGAGGGCTGGGCCAAGGTCGAGCTGGGCCTGGCCCGCGGCCTGAGGTCGTACGACAAACGCCAGGTCCTCGCCGAGCGCGACGCGCAGAAGGAGATCGCCCGCGAGATGGGCCGGCGGCTGAAGGGCCGGCGTTAGAGTTCGTCGCATGGCCGAACGTCTGGACTGGATCGACCCGACCCTGCGCGAGTGGGACTGCACCGTGGTGTGGTCCGACCCGGCGGACCCCGAGGCGGGCATCGTGCTCGACCGGTCCGCGTTCTACCCGGGCGGCGGCGGCCAGCCGCCGGACCACGGCGTGCTGCTCTGGGAGGGCGTGCAGACCCGGATCGTGGACACCCGCAAGGGCGACGCCAAATGGCGGGGAGACAGTTACCTGATCCCGGCGCCGGGTGACCCGGTGCCGGCTGCCGGCACCACGGTCCGCGGCGCGATCGACGACGAGCGCCGCAGCTCGCTCATGCGCACCCACTCCGGCCTGCACATCCTGTGCGGCACGGTGTTCCGCGACTTCAACGCGATGGTGACCGGCGGCAACATGCAGCCGGGAGAGGCCCGGATGGACTTCAACCTGCCCGAGGTGCCGCCCGGCTTCAAGCAGACCCTCGAGGACACGGTGAACGCCGAGATCGCCGCCGACCGCAAGATCGTGGCGCGGGTGCTGCCGCGCGCCGAGGCGCTCGAGATCCCCACGCTGATCCGCACCCAGGACGCGCTGCCGCCGATCGACCACCCGGAGATCCGGGTGATCGACATCGTCGGCCTCGACGTGCAGGCCGACGGCGGCACGCACGTGGCGTCCACCGCGCAGGTGGGCCGGATCCAGGTGGTCAAGGTCGAGAGCAAGGGCCGGCAGAACCGCCGGGTGCGGATCCGCCTGGCCTAGCGCCCGCTACTCGACGCCGTAGCGGTCGCAGAGCTTGGCGTACTTGCCGGTGCACAGGTCCTTCTTGGCCACGAAGCCGTCGGCCACCACATTGCGCACCGTGGTGATGTCGATGGACTCCGGCGGCAGCTTGGCGAACCGCACGTACGCCCCCGACTCCGGGTCCTTGATCTGGCTGGTGACCACCGGCTCCTGGCCCTTGAACAGCTGGACCGCGAGGCTGGCCGCGGTCTCCGCCTCCGGCTTGATCTTCTTGTAGATGGTCATGCACTGGTCGCCGGTCAGGATGTTCCGCAGGCCCTCGACGGTCGCGTCCTGGCCGGTCACCGGGACCTTGCCGTTGAGGCCCTTCTTACGCAGCACCTTGATCACGGCGCCGGCCAGGCCGTCGTTCGCCGCCAGCACCGCGCTGATCCTGGGCTGCTGCTGGATCATCTGCTCGAAGATCTTGCCGCCCTCTTCGTTGTCCCAGTCCGGCACCGACTGGTCCGGGCCCTTGGTGTACTCGGCGTTGTCGTACCTGGGTTGGAGCACCGAGGTCGAGCCGGCCTTGAACAGGGTGGCGTTGTTGTCCGTCGGCGAGCCGTTGAGCTCGGCCACGACCGGGTTCCGCACGCCCGCGTCGGCCAGGCATTTCGTGAGGCCGTACGCCTGCAGCTCGCCGACCCGCTCGTTGTCGAAGCTGACGTAGTAGTTCGCCCCGCCGTTGAGGGTGAGCCGGTCGTAGTCGATGGTCGGGATCTTCTTGGCCCTGGCCTTGTCGAGCACAGCCTTGCCGGTGATCGAGTCGAGGTTCGCGATGATCAGCACCTTGACGCCGCCGTTGATCATCTCTTCGCCGATCCGCTGGAACGCGGCCCGGTCGCCCTCGGCGTTCTTGATCTCCACCGGCACCCCGGCCGCGTCGAACGCCTCCTTGAGGAACTTGGGATCGTCGGTGCCCCAGCGCTGCGAGCTCTTGGTGTCGGGCAGGATCACGCCCACCCGGGCCTCGCCCGAACTGCCGCTGGTGGTGGTGCTACTGGCCTCGCTTGATGAGTCAGCATCGTCACACGCTGTCATGCCGCCTGACGCCATCAGTCCCACCGCGGCGACCGCCAGCAGCTTCTTCCGCATCTTCGAGAGTTCCTCTCAAATGGATCACGACCTGTGGGTCTGCAAGGTTACCCCCGAGTATGCGACGGCACGACACGCGCGGGCGAATAGTTCATTTTCCTACGCATTTACCCCTGCCGACTACCCACCGTGGCCTCGGACCCTACGTCACCCGCCGCCGGATCCACCAGAAGCAGAAGATCACGAATAGCACCGCGGCACCGAGAACCACCCCGGACTCGCGCCACTGCAACGTCCAGAACTTGTCCGCGCCGAGATACACGACCCGCTGGGTCAGGTTCTGCGCCGCCACCCACTGGTGGCACCCGCGGGGCCCGGCGGTCGCCTCCATGCCGCACTTCGTGCGGTCGTACGGGCCGGTGAACGGCACGCCGGCGGCGGTGTCGACGCTCTGCTCCAGCACCCACGCGCCGGCCACCGGCGTCTGGGCGCCCAGCACCACGGACCCGTCCTGGCTCAGCATCAGCTCGCCGATGTCGTCGGCGCCGAGCGGTGCCGAAAACGTGACCGGCGTGGCCAGGTGCGGCCGCAGCAGGTACGGCGAGGCCACCATCGCGGCCGCCACCACGACGAGCGTGACGGCCATCGCCACGGTCGTCCGGCGCAGCACCATGCCGATCGCGACGCCGGCCGCGAAGGCGAAGACCGCGTACGCCACCGGCACCATCCCGCGGGCGGCGAAGACGTACGGCTCCATCCAGCCGCCGGCCCGGTCGAGCGGGCTGGCCCACCAGGTGATCACGAGGCTGAGCAGACCCGCCGCGAGGGCCGTGACGAGCGCGCCGGCGGCCAGCTTGACGGCCAGCCAGCGGGTGCGGCTCACCGTCTGGTTCCACACCAGACGGTGGGTGCCGGTCTCCAGCTCGCGGGCCACCAGCGGCGCGCCCCAGAAGAGGCCGATCAGCGCGGGCCCGGCGAACAGCAGCACCAGCGCGCCGTAGAAGAGCGTGGCGAAGTACGAGTCCTCCGCCCGCTTCACGAACGCGTCGGCCAGTTCGGCGCAGCCGGCGGTGCACCCGGTGTACCCGATGTCGGCGGCCAGGGCGACCAGGGCCGGCCGGGTGGCCGCGAACAGCGCCGCGATCACGGCCACCGCGCCGAGCCCGGCGAGAGCCTGCAGGCGGAACTGCCGCCAGGTGAGCCAGATCATGGTTGCCTCTCCAGGACGCGGCCGGCGCCGGCCTCGGACATGTACGCGAGGACGAGGTCCTCCAGGTCGATCCCGTCCACCCGGAACGCCGGGTCGTCGATCGGCGCCGAGCTGCGGACCACCAGCGACGACTGCACGTCGGTGTGCCGGGCCTGCACCACCTGCCGGCCCGGGCCGAGTGCCGCCGGGTCGATCCGGGCGCCGGTCAGCCGGTGGTGGGTGGCCAGCAACTCCTCCACCTCGCCGGTGACCTTCACCTTCGAGCGGGACAGCACGATCAGGAAGTCGCAGACCCGTTCCAGGTCGGTGACCAGGTGCGAGGACATCACCACGCTGGTGCCCTCGTCGGCGATGAACTCCATCAGCGCCTGCAGGAACTCGCGCCGGGCCAGCGGGTCGAGCGCGGCCACCGGCTCGTCGAGCAGCAGCAGGTCGGGCCGTTTCGCGATGGCCAGGGTGAGTGCGAGCTGGGCCCGCTGGCCGCCGGAGAGCCGGCCGGCCCGCTGCGTCGGGTCGAGCCCCAGGTCGTCGATCCGGCGGCGGGCGACGGCATCGTCCCAGGACGGGTTGAGCCGGGCACCGAACGCGAGGTGCTCCTCGACGGTCAGGCCGGCGTAGACCGGGGTGTCCTGGGCCACGAAGCCGACCCGGGCCGATCCGCTGCGCGGCCGCTCGCCGAGCACCTCGAGCCGCCCCGCGGTCGGCTCGAGCAGGCCACAGACGAGCTGGAGCAGGGTCGACTTGCCGGCACCGTTCGGGCCGACCAGCCCCACCACCCGGCCGGCCGGCACCTGGACGGTGCAGTCGGACAGCGCGGTGCGCCGCCCGTACCGCTTGGTGAGTGCGTGGGTCACCACCACGTTCTCACTCATCGGCGTCCCGCTCCCGGCTCCGAAAACCGGCGGAACGCACTGACGAACAGCGCCTCGATGCTCTCGTTGTCGAGTCCGGCGTCGCGGGCCTTGGCCAGCCAGCCCTCCAGGTCGCGGCGCAGCGGCTCGTGCGCGGCGATCGCCTCGTCGCCGCCGAGCGTGCGGGTCACGAAGGTGCCGAGGCCGGGCCGGGGCTGGACCAGACCCTCAAATTCCAGTTCCCGGTACGCCTTCAGCACGGTGTTCGGGTTGATCGCGACCCGGGCCACCACGTCCTTGACGGTGGGCAGCCGGTCGCCCTCCTTGAGCAGGCCCAGCCGCATGGCGTGGCGCACCTGCTGAATCAGCTGCATGTACGGCGCCACGCCCGAGCGGGTGTCCAGATGAAACTCGATCATTACTACCGCCATTCCACTAGGTTCCTAGCACAATAGCAGTATGCGGCCGGCCGGTGTGGTCACCAGTTGACGGCGATGTATTTCGACTCCAGGTACTCGAGCAGGCCCTCGTGCCCGCCCTCGCGGCCGATGCCGCTCTGCTTAACGCCGCCGAACGGGGCCGCCGGGTCGCTCACCAGCCCCCGGTTGAGGCCGACCATCCCGGCCTCGATCGCCTCGCTCACCCGCAGGCCGCGGGCGAGATCACCGGTGTAGACGTACGCGACCAGGCCGAACTCGGTGTCGTTGGCGTACCGGACGGCCTCCTCCTCGCCGGTGAACGTGACGATCGGCGCGACCGGCCCGAAGATCTCCTCGCGCAGGATCGCCGCGCCCGGCCGCACGCCGGTCAGCACCGTGGGCGGGTAGTAGTACCCCGGGCCGTCCGGGCGTTCGCCGCCGGTCACGGCCGTCGCTCCCGACTCCAGCGCCCCCCGCACCAGACCGTCCACCTTGGCCACGGTGTCCTCGTTGACCAGCGGTCCGACCTGGGTCTTCTCGTCGGTGCCCGGGCCCACCACCAGCGCGGACATCCGCTCGGCCAGCTTGCCGGAGAACGCGGCGGCCACCGGTTCCTCGACGTAGAAGCGGTTGGCCGCGGTGCACGCCTCGCCGCCGTTGCGCATCTTGGCGATCATCGCGCCGTCCACCGCGGCGTCCAGGTCGGCGTCGGCGAAGACCACAAACGGCGCATTGCCGCCCAGCTCCATCGACGTGTTCACGACGTTGTCTGCGGCCTGGGCCAGCAGGAGCCGGCCCACCTCGGTCGAACCGGTGAACGACACCTTGCGCACCCGCGGGTCGTGCAGCATCCGGCCGACGACCTTGCCGGAACTGCGCGACGGCAGCACGTTGACCACACCGGCCGGCACGCCCGCCTCGGCCAGGATCGCGGCCATCGCCAGCGCGGTCAGCGGGGTGTCGCTGGCCGGCTTGAGGATCACGGTGCAACCCGCCGCGAGCGCCGGACCGATCTTGCGGGTGGCCATGGCGGCCGGGAAGTTCCACGGGGTGACCAGCACGCACACGCCCACCGGCTGGCGCACCACCAGGATCCGGTTGGCGCCGGACGGGGCGGTCGCCACCTCGCCGGACCCGCGCACCGCCTCCTCGGCGAACCAGCGGAAGAATTCGGCTGCGTACGTGACCTCGCCCTTCGCATCGGTCAGCGCCTTGCCGTTCTCCAGGCTGATCAGCTTGGCCAGCTCGGCGGACCGCTCGGTCATCAGCTCGAAGGCCCGGCGCAGGTGCTCGCCGCGTACCCGCGGAGGCGTGGCCGCCCAGGCCGCGGCCGCGTCGGCCGCCGCATCCACCGCGGCGATCGCGTCCTCCTCCGACCCGTCCGCCACCGACGCGATCACGTCACCGGTCGCCGGGTCCTTGACGTCGAACCTGGCCCCGGACCGCGCCGGGACCCATTTGCCAGCAATGAAGAGTTCAGTTTCCACAACCCCAGCATGGTCCTGGTCCGGCCGTCCTGCCACGCTTACCGGATGAGGTCACGGGGACTCTCGTTCGCCGACGCCGTCCGTCTGCTCGACGGAGGTTCGGAGCTGGTCGACCGGCTGGGGCAGGCCGGCGGACTGGCGGCCGGCACGGTCACGGTGGCCAGCGCCGGCACGGTGGATTTCTTCGCCCTGCGCGACCAGGTCGTGCGCTGGGGGCACGCGGCGGTGCGCTCGTGGCGCGAAAAGGTGCGGGGCCTGAGCCGCTTCGACCGCACCGACCGGATCGTCGCCGCCTACTCGGTGATCGTGCTGGTCGCCTACTTCGAGGTGCTCGGCGAGTGGCTGGCCGCCCACGGCGTCGACCTGGACGCTGCCGAGATCACCGTCGAGGAGCAGGTGGCCCTCGGCACCCGGAGCGGGCCGCCGGACAGCTACGCCACGCTGATCACCGCGCTGGTGCGGGACGCGCCACCGCTGCCCAGCCCGGCCCAGCCCTTCGAGACCCTCCGGCGCCGGCTGGAGCTGCACTACGACATGCTGAACTACGACGTCGGCGCGTTCCTCCAGGGCCTGGCGGCGACGCAGGGCGTCACGATCGGCAAGGATCTGCCATGGGCGGCCGTGCGGCGCTTCACCGAGCTGTACCGCGGACTCGCCACCGAGATCCCCGAGTTCCGGCTCTGGTCCGAGATGATCGACGCGCAGGCCACCCGCGAGATGATCCAGGCGGCGGTCGCCCGTCTGCGCAGCGAGCAGGAGATCGCCGACGCCGTCCGGTCGGGGCTGGTCCGGCGCTACGAGGCCCAGCTGGGCAAGCCGATCCTGAGCGCCGCGAACGCGCCGGCCGACCTGCTCCTGCCCACCCTCCAGCAGGGTTACCAGGACCCGGCCGGCCTGGCCGCCATCGCCGGACCGGACGCGTCGCCGGCCACCGAGACGTGGTGGGCCACCAACGGCCATTCGGTGCCCGACGTCCAGGACTTCCTGATCGCCCACCTGACCAGCGCACCGGCGACCGGCGGGCCGATGGTCGTGCTGGGCCACCCCGGCTCGGGCAAGTCGGTGCTCACCCGGGTGCTCGCCGCCCGGCTGTCCACCGCGGACTTCCTCCCGGTACGGGTCGAGCTGCGCACCGTGCGCGCCGACTCGCCGGTGCAGCGGCAGATCGAGGAGGCGCTCTACCTCGCGCTCGGCGAGTCGGTGACCTGGCCCGACCTGGCGCGGCGGTCCGGCACCGCCCTGCCGGTGGTGATGATGGACGGCTTCGACGAGCTGCTGCAGGCCACCGGCCAGAACTGGGCCAACTATCTGGAGCAGCTCCAGGAGTTCCAGCAGCGCGAGGCGGAACTGGGCCGTCCGGTGGCGGTGCTGGTCACCAGCCGGACCGTGGTGGCCGACCGGGCCCGCTTCCCGGAGAACACCACCGTGCTGCGGCTCAGCCCGTTCGGCGACGCACAGGTGTCGGCCTGGCTCGGCGTGTGGAACGCGCTCAACGGTGCCGGTTTCGCGGCCCGCGGGGTCCGCCCGCTGTCCGCCGGGGTGCTGGCGGTGCATCGTGAGCTGGCCGAGCAGCCGCTGCTGCTGTTGCTGCTCGCCCTGTTCGACGGCCGCGACAACCAGCTCCAGCGGCACGGCGGCGGGATCGGCCGGGTGGAGCTGTACGAACGGCTGTTCCACGACTTCTTCGAGCGGCAGGTGGACAAGTTCGGCACCGCCCTCGGCACCGACCAGCGGGACGCCCAGGTGGCCGCCGAGTGGCGCCGGCTCTGCGCGGTCGCGGTGGCGATGCACAACCGCGGCCGCGACGTGGTGTTCGAACCGGAGCTGGAGTCCGACCTGCGGCACCTGCTCAGCGAGGACGACCGGGCCCCCGAGCCGGGCAGCCGGCCGCTGACCCCGGCCCAGCTCCTGGTCGGCCGCTTCTTCTTCGTGCACGAGTCCAGGGCCAGCCTCGACACCGGCGCCGCGGAACGCAGCTTCGAGTTCCTGCACGCCACGTTCGGCGAGTTCCTCACCGCCCGGCGCATCGTGACGGCGCTGACCGAACTGGCCGAGGACCGCGCCTACCTGCGCCGCCGCCCGGGCGCCACGCTCGACGCCGGCTTCTTCCACGCGCTCACGTCGTTCACCACGATCACCCGGCGGCAGCCGCTCTGGGAGTTCTGCCAGGGCATGGTGACCCGCCTCGACGCTCCGACCCGGCGCGACTGCCGCGAGCTGGTTCTGGAGCTGCTCGCCGAGGCCGGACACCCGCACCCGACCTGGGCCCTCGGCGGCTACCAGCCGGAACGCAAGACGATGGCGGCCCGGCAGGCCGCGTTCTCGGCCAACCTGACCTGCCTGGCCGTGCTGCTCAGCGACGGCCCGGTGGACGCGGCCGAGCTGGTCGGCGAGCCCTTGGTGACCAACTGGCGCGGCCAGGCCCTGCTCTGGATGGGCCAGCTCGAATCCGAGGACACCCGCCGGCTGTGGCAGGCGTTGCGGATCGCCTGGGACCTGGACACCGACCCGGCCAGGCTGCTGGTCCGCGTGGAGGACGGCACCGACGTCAGCGTCTTCGCATCACTGCCCTGGCCGCCCGAGGAGCGGCCGGCCGCCGGACGGCCGCGATGGGACGTCGCGCTGCCCGCGCAGACGCGCACCGGGCTGCAACTGCGCAAATCGGCGTTCGCGCAGACCGGGGTGGACTTCCGCGAGCTCTACCACGCGATGATCCCGTTCTGGCGGCGCTTCGGCGACCTCAGCCACCCGGCCAATCGGGACCGATCCGAATCGGACGTGCGCGCCCTGCTGGAGTTGTTGCTCACCGAGGAACCGGGCGCCCTGGAGTTCTTCACCGCTTCGCTGGCCAACACCGCCTCCGACGTATGGGACTTCCTGGCCGGCCACCTGGAGACTCAGGACCACCACCGACGGCGGCTGCTCGGTGCCATGACGCAGTACGGGGACCCGCCCGAGGCGTGATTGGCCGTGATCCGGCGCCTGATTGCGACGGTGCTGGCCGGGCAACGGCCCTAGCGTCGATCCCATGAAGGTGGGATTTCTGGGGCTCGGCGTGATGGGCCGGCCGATGGCCACGAACCTCGCCGCGGCCGGCGTCGACCTCGTCGGGTGGAGCCGCTCCGGCGGCACGATCCCGTGCGCGGACACCGCCACCAGCCCCGGCCAGGTGTTCGAGCGGGCCGGCGTGGTGATCCTGATGCTGGCCAACGCCGAGGCCGTCGACAGCGTGCTGGGCCGCGGCACCGCGGCGTTCCCGGTGCACGTGGCCGGCCGGACGGTGGTGCACATGGGCACCACCTCGCCGGAGTACTCGGCGGACCTCGGTGCGGCGGTCGCGGCGGCCGGCGGTCGCTATGTGGAGGCGCCGGTGTCCGGGTCGCGCGGGCCGGCCGAGGCGGGACAGCTGGTCGCCATGCTGGCCGGTCAGCCGGACGACCGGGAGCGGGTGCGGCCGCTGCTGCGGCCGATGTGCCGGGAGGTGTTCGACTGCGGGCCGGTCCCGCAGGGGCTGCTCCTGAAGCTGGCCGTGAACACGTTCCTGATCAGCATGGTCACCGGGCTGGCCGAGGCGTTCCACTTCGCGGCCGGGCACGGGCTGGACGCGGGGCTGCTGCGCGACGTGCTCGACGCCGGGCCGATGGCCAGCTTCGTCTCCCGGGGCAAGGCCGCCAAGCTGGTCGACGGCGACTTCGCGGTGCAGGCCGCGATCCGGGACGTGCACTACAACAACCGGCTGATCGTCGAGGCCGCCGCGGCGCGCGGACTGGCCGCGCCGCTGCTCGACGTGTGCGCCGATTTGTTCGCCGAGACCGGGCGCCTGGGGCACGACGGCGCCGACATGGCCGCGGTCATTCACGCGATGACAGCGCGAAGCGGCTCCGGTACTGCGTCGGCGAGCAGCCGAACCGGCGCTGGAAGTGCTGCCGCAGCAGGGCCGCCGAGCTGAACCCGGCGCGGCCGGCCGCCTCCTCGACCGCCAGGCCGGGTTCCTGCTCCAGCAGCTGCTGGGCGAGCCGCACCCGCTGCTCCAGGATCCAGGCGTACGGCGACGTGCCGGTGGCCTGCCGGAACCGGCGGGCGAACGAGCGCCGGGACAGGAACGCCCGCCGGGCCAGCAGGTCGATCGACAGGTCCTCGTGCAGGTTGCCGAGCGCCCAGTCGAGCAGCCGGTCGATGCCCTCGTCACGGCGCGGGCCGGGCGGCAGCGGGACCGGCCGCCGACCGGGCACCATCCCCCGGGCCACGGCGTCCGCCGCGGCCTCGCCGTGGCCGGTGCGCACGAGGTGCAGGCACAGGTCGATGCCGGCCGCGGCACCGGCCGCCGTGAAGATCGGATCGTCGGCCACGAACCGCATCGCGGTGTCGGCCCGCACCCGCGGAAACCAGCCGGTCAGCAACGGGGCATGCCGCCGGTCGGTGGCGACGGTGCGGCCGTCGAGCAGGCCCGCGGCCGCCATCGTGAACACCGCGGAGCAGGCACCGGCCACCCGCGCGCCGCGATCCACCGCGGCCCGGAGCGCCTCCGCGACCGCCGGGCTCACCGCACGCGCCGGCGAGCCGGGCGGCGCCACCGCGACCAGGTCGGCCGCCGCCAGCCGGTCCAGCCCCTCGGTCGGCGTGAGGCACATGCCGCCTGCCATGGGTACCGCCCGGCCCGGCCATTCCGAGACGATCGCGAAGTCGACGGGAAGCGAGGCACCGAACACCTCGCAGTACACGGCCAGCTCGAACGGCCGGACCGTGGACGACATCAGCACCGCAACGTTGCGCACCTCATCGAGCCTGCCAGCGCCGCGGCGCGCCGGGGACAGCCAGTTCGGCGACCGTGGCCTGGTCGAAACTAAGCTGCCCGGGTGGCGAAGTATTTCGACGTGCATCCCGACAACCCGCAGGCGCGCTCGATCCGGCAGGTGGCCGACATCATCCGCGGTGACGGCCTGATCGCGTACCCGACCGACTCCTGCTTCGCGCTGGGCTGCCGGATGGGCAACAAGGAGGGCCTGGACCGGATCCGGGAGATCCGGCATCTCGACGACCGCCACCACTTCACCCTGATGTGCCGCGACTTCGCCCAGCTCGGCCAGTTCGTGACGATCAACAACGCGTCGTTCCGGGCGGTCAAGGCGGCGACGCCGGGTCCGTACACGTTCATCCTGCCCGCCACCAAGGACGTGCCGCGCCGGCTGCTGCACCCCAAGAAGCGGACCGTGGGCGTGCGCATCCCCGAGCACGTGGTGTGCCAGGCGCTGCTGGCCGAACTGGGCGAGCCGATCGTCTCCAGCACGCTGCAACTGCCCGGCCAGACCGAGCCGATGACCATGGGCTGGGAGATCAAGGAGACGCTCGACCACGTGGTGGACGCGGTGGTCGACGCGGGCGAGTGCGGCGTCGAACCGACCACGGTGATCGACCTGTCCCAGGGCGAGCCCGAGGTGCTGCGAGCCGGCGCCGGCGACCCCGGCCGCTTCGCCTGACGTCCCGCTTGACAACATCGCGTCGCGGGCGAGACCAGGGTGGGGAACGCCGGAGCGCTATGTGAGCCAGTCCAGTGGCACCGCGCCGGCCAGGGCGCCGTACCCCGCCGGGTTGAGGTGCAGGTGGTCGCCCGTGTCGTAGGCCGGCCGCAACTGGCGCGGGTGGGCCGGGTCGCGGACCGCGGCGTCGAAGTCGGCCACGCCGTCGAAGATCCGGCCGTGCCGGATGGCGTCGTTCGCCGCCACCCGGGTGGCCTCGCGCGCGCCGTCCGGGTCGTCGTAGTCGTGGCCGCCGAACGGGGTCAGCGTGGCGCCGTACACCCGGATGCCGCGGGCCTGCGCCCGCAGCACCACCTGCCGGAACGCGACCAGCAGGTCGCCGGTCACCCGGTCCTGCCCGGCCGCCGTGGCCGGCGCCGTGCCGATGTCGTTGACCCCGGCGAACAGCAGCATCCGGTCGACGCCGCTGACCGCGAGCACGTCCCGGTCGAGCCGGGCCAGCACGCTGGGGCCGAGGCCGTCGTCGAGCACCCGGTTGCCGCCGGCCGCCTGGTTGACGACGGCCACCCCGGGCTTGCGGGCGGACAACTGGTCGGGCCAGCGGTCGTTGCCGTCGGTGGTGGAGCCCCGGCCGTCGGTCAGCGAGTCGCCGACCACCGCGAACACCGGCCCGCCGCAGTCCACCTCGACCCCGCTGATCAGGTACCAGTGTTCGACCCCGGTGGCGCCGGCCAGCTCCGCCTCGGCGTGCCGGTCGCCGGCCATCAGGTACGACGTGGTGCGCGAGCCGGGATGCGCGGTGAGCGCCGGGCCGGCCTGCCCGCCCGCCAGGTAGACCGAGATCGTCAGATTTTCCCCCGGCCCGACCGGCGCGGCCACCGGGTCGGAGACGATCTGCGCCCCGGCCGGCACCACCACCGCGGGCCGGCCGCCGAAGGTCAGCGTGTGCCCGCTGCCCCGGCAGATGTCCGGCACCCCGGCACGGCCGCCGACCGGCCGGGCCACGGCGGCCGCGGTGACCGGCAGCGCCGACCCGCCGAACGCGTTGGACAGCCGCACCCGCAGCCGGTCGCCGCCGGCCGTCACCCGCACGGTCTGCCGCAGCGTGGTGTCGGCGAGCAGCACGCCGTCGCCGGCGAACGGCGCCGGCGGCAGGTTGTCCGGCTCGGCGGCCTGCGGCATCGCCGTCCAGGTGTGCACCCAGCTCATAGCTGGACCCGTCATGGCTAGACCCGCAGGCTCTCGGGCGGGCCCAGGTAGCTGTCCCGGACGCCGCCGGTGTCGACCACCAGCCGCTGCACCACGATTGTCGGGTCGAGCGCCCGGAAGGTCAGCGTGTGCAGGCCGGGCCGGTCGATCCGGTGCGTGGTGGTGGTCGTGTTGATGTTGTCCGAGGTGTGCCGGGCCCACGGCAGGTTCATCTCCCCGTCGTCCGCCCCGGTCGCCTCGATCACGTCGACCACCTGCGCCTCCTGGCCGTCCACCGCGATCGCGTAGCGCAGGCCGCCGGTGGCCCGGACGTTGTTGCGCGGCGACAGGTAGGCGGTGATCCGCACCGGCCCGGCGGTGGTCAGCGTCATCAGGTAGTCGAGGCGGGCGTCGTCGCCGAGCGGGGTGAGGCCATTGCCGGTGCGGCCGATCCCGGGAAGCAGCCGCCACCGGCCGGCCATCCCGTCGTAGTGGTCGGCCTCGATCGCGACGCAGCCGCCGGCCTCCAGGAAGCCGGCCGGTGCGACCTGCGGGTTGTCGATCGGCGCGTGCACCACCACGGCCCGGCCGCCGCCGATGACGGTGATCGGCACGTCGGTGCGGCCCGGGGGCGCGTGCCGCCAGTCCACCGTCACGGTGGCGCGGAGCTGCTCGTCCACCACGCCCTCGCCCGGCTCCACCCGGACCCAGTCCTGATCTGCGGTGATCTCGAACCGGAACGGTGTTCCGCCGCGGTTGTAGACCTCGATGAACGGATCCGGGCCGCTCTGCCACGGGCTCAGTTCGGGCAGCACGGCCGGGTCGCCGCCGTCGAGCGCCACGCCCATGTCGGCCGCTTCCGGAACGGTGATCCGCCGCAGGTGCGGGTAGATCTCGTCGGGCAGCGCAATGGCGTCGCGTTCGGGTTGCTGCCAGGGCGCGTCCGGGCCGTAGCGCGCCACGTCCCCGTACCCGATCTTGGGTTGGATCTGCCAGCCGCACCATTTCCCGCCGGCCAGCACGTTGTTGTAGAAGTCGCTCATCGCCTGGTCCTCGGCGAACAGCCGCTCGGCGAGATCGGCCAGCCGGTTGGTGGCGGCCCGGCCCTGCGCCGCATACGCGAGGTTGGTGAACTGGGCCCGCCTCAGCTCGTACAGGATCGCGGTGTCTTTGATCTGGTAGTGCACCAGCTGGAAGTAGGCGTCCTGCCATTCCCCGCCGACCCGCTCGCGCAGCTGCTCGGACCGGTGCGCCAGTTCGATCCAGTCCTGCGTCACGCGGTCCAGTTCGCCGTAGTTGACCAGGCTGAACGGGCTCGCCTCGTCGTCGTAGAGCACCCGGTCGCCGGAGAGCACGATGCGCCGGTTCAAGAGCTCCGGCTTGCGCCGGGACTGCAGATGGCCGTAGGCGTCCAGCAGCGCCGCGATCTCCGGCGCCAACTCGGCACCGAAGTTCTCGGCCGCATACCGCCGGGTCCACTCCCCCAGCCGCTCGACCGGCCAGTCCGCCGGGTTCCACGCGTAGTCGAGGAAGAACTGGGTGGGCATTTCCTCGTTCTTGAGATCGCCTACGTTCACCATCCAGAGCCGGTCGACCCCGGAGGCGTACGCGAGATTCAGCTGCTCCCAGGTGTTGGTCAGGTTGATCGTGTCGGCCCACTTGTAGTTGCGGCCGCCGCCCACGTAGTCGAAGTGGTAGTACAGGCCGTAACCGCCGGACCGGGACGGCAGCCCGGCCTCCGGCAGCCGGCGCAGGTTGCCCCAGTTGTCGTCGCAGAACACCACGGTCACGTCGTCCGGCGGCCGGTAGCCGTCGTCCCAGTAGCGCTGCACCTCCTTGTAGAGGGTCTGCACCTGGGGCCGGCCGAGCAGCCCGGTTTCGCCGAGGATCCGCCGCTGGCTGTCGATGATCTCGCGCATCAGGTCGACGCCGTCGCCGTCCGGCAGGCTGACGTCGCCGGTGCCGCGCATGCCGAGCGTGATCACGCCCTCGACGTCCTGGACCGCCATCCGCCGCGCGCCGGCCCGCCAGTACTCGGTGATCGCCGCGGCGTTGCGCCGGAAGCTCCACTCGCCGGTGCCGGTGGGGTTGCGGTTCCACTCCTCGATGCCGCGCATCATCGGCGCCTCGTGCGAGGTGCCGATGACGATCCCGTAGTAGCTCGCAACCGCGTGGTTCGCCGGGTCGTCCTCGGCGAACGCCCGGCCCCAGACCGCCGGCCACAGGTAGTTGGCCTTGAGCCGGAGCATGGTCTCGAAGACCTTGGCGTAGTACGACGAGGTCAGCCCGCCCGGGTGCCCCGGCGCCTTGCCCGGCCCGAAGAAGCCGGGCGCCCAGGTGCCGGTTGACGGGTTCTCGTCGTTGATGAAGATGCCGCGGTAGCGCACCGCGGGCGTGCCCTGGCTGTGCCGGCCGGGCAGCACGTACAGGTCGTCGCGCCGCTCGACCGGCACGTCGTCCCAGAAGTGCCAGGGCGAGACGCCGATCTCGCGGGCCAGGTCGTACGCGCCGAAGATGGTGCCGCGCTGATCGCTGCCGGCGATCACGAACGCCCGCGCGACGCCCGGCAGCGGGTCGTCCACCACCTGCTCGACCGTGGTCTCCCAGCGGCCGGCCAGGTCGCCGACGTCGAGCCGGCCGCGGGCGACGATCCGGTCGATCAGCGGGCTGCGGCCGAGCGTGCCCACGATGATCGGGTCGGCGCCGGCCGGGATCGTGTCGTGCCCGAGGGCCGGCTGCACCCCGGTCACCCGGTGCAGGTCGGCTCGCAGGTCACCGGCCACCCGGAGCACGCCGGGGTGGTCGGCGGAGCTCACCACGACCGGCGCGCCCACCAGCGGGAACCGGCCCGGCCCCGGCTGGTGGACGACGTAGCTCCGGGCCGGTGCGTCGAGCAGCGCGGCGGTGGTCACCGGAACAGCCGGGAGGGCACGGCTGCGGCCATGGCGGCCATGCCCGCGTCGTTCGGGTGCAGATGGTCGCCGCTGTCGTAGGCCGGGTTGAGCCGGATCGGATCGGCCGGGTCACCCATCGCCCGGTCGAAGTCGATCACCGCGTCGTACTCGCCGGAGGTGCGGATCCACCGGTTCAGGGCCTGCCGCTTGCGCTCGTTCTCGGGAGTGTAGAAGCCGAGGGTGTCGTCCTTGAAAGGCAAAATCGTGCCGCCGTACGCGACCAGCCCGCTCACGTGTGCCCGGGCGATCAGCTGGCGGTGGCCGGCGACCAGATCGTCCACGGTGACCACCTCGGACGGCGGCGCAACCGTCCCCGGGTGGCCCAGGTCGTTGACGCCCAGCAGCACCACCAGATAGCGGGCACCCGGCTGGGCCAGCACGTCCCGGTCGAACCGGCGCAGCCCGCTGTGCCCGAAGAAGTTGGCGAACGCCACCGCGTCGCTGCCGGCCGGCGGGTTGGGGTCGTGCAGCAGCCGGTTGCCGGCGATGCCCACGTTGGCCACGCCGCGGTCGATACCGGTCGCGCGCAGCCGGGCGGCGAGCAGGTCGGGCCAGCGGTGGTTGAGGTTGGCCTGGGTGTTGGCGCCGTTGGTGATCGAGTCGCCGAGGGTCACGATGGCCGAGCCCCGCCGGCGCACCGCAACCCCGGCCAGGAACAGGTATTGCCCCACGGTCGAGGTGGGCGTGACCGTCCGGGCCGCGGTGACGTTGTCCTGGAAGGCGAACGCGAACAGCGTGGTGACCGGGGTGCGCTCGGCGACGTAGATGCTGATCGCCAGGTCGCCGCCGGCCGGCACCCGCAGCCGGACCGGGTCGCTGACCAGCGGCGCGCCGGCCGGGATGGTGACGCCCGCCCGGCCGCCGAAGGTGACCGGCCGGTCGGTGCCGGGCACCGTCGCGGTGCTCGCGCCGGTGCCGTCGCGCCGGGCCACCCGGACCGCGGCGATCCGCAGCGGCGTGCTGCCGAATTCGTTGGTGAGCCGGATCCGCAACTCGTCGCCGCCGATGCTGCAGTGCACCACCTGCCGGACGGTCTGCCGTTCCAGGACGGCGGGCGCGGACGGCGGGATCGTGGTGGGCGGGGCCGCCCAGGTGGCGGTCCAGCCGCCGGCATCGGCCGCGGACGCAGCAGCCGGGCCGGCGACCCCGGCCGTGGCGGCGCCGACCGCGGCGCCGGAGGCGAGGGCGAGTACTTCGCGTCGAGTGGCAGGCACCGGAGTCCTCCTGGTCAGCCGCGGGCGCGGGGCAGCGTGAACCGCCAGCCGGCGGCACGCAGTTCGGGAATGATCTGGTTGACCGCCTCGACGGTCTGGCTGCGGTCGCCGCCGCCGTCGTGCATCAGCGCCACCGCGCCCGGGGTGATCCGGTCGCGGATCCGCTGCACCAGCACGTCGGTGCCCGGCGGCTCCCAGTCGGCGATGTCGAACTTCCAGCCCAGCGGCTGCAGGCCGAGCGACGCGGCCACCTCCGGGGTCTGGCCCCAGGAGCCGTACGGGGCCCGGAAGTACGGGATGCGGGCGCCGGGCACGGCCTGGCGGATCAGCCGGTTCGTCTCCGCCAGGTCGGCGCGGATCACCTCGGGCGTGGCCGCTCCCAGGTCGTCGTGGTGCAGCGAGTGGTTGCACAGCACGTGCCCCTCGGCCGCGATCCGGCGTGCCACGGCGGGGTATGCCGCGACCTGGTCGCCGGTCAGGCAGAACACGGCCTTGACGTGGTGCCGGCGCAGCACGGCGAGCAGCCGCAGCGTGTCCGGCGGGTTGGGGCCGTCGTCGAAGGTGAGGCTCGCGACGTTGCCGTGGCCGCGGGCGGTGTCGACGATCGCCGCGGTGGCTGGGCCCCCGGCGTCCCCGCCGCCGGCCGAGGCGGCGGACGGCACGACGGTGAGGACGGACGCCACCGAGACGGCGGCGGCGGCGAAACAGCGGAGCAAGGAGCGGGACACCCGGATCCTCCCGGAAGGACGGTGCGGAAGTTTCGGAAACATGTCAGCCGAACATCCGTAACGTAGAGGGATAGATCTATGTCCGTCAAGCACTCAGCTGCGCGCAAAACCTTCGCAAGCTTTCGGAACTTTCGGCACCCCACATAAAAAGCCGGGCGGCGGCGCAAATGCGCCGCCGCCCGGTTTCTGTAAGGGAACTGCTAGCCGGCCGTACAGGTCAGGTTGTTCACCGACGGGGCCGTGGCCCCGTTGGCGAGCAGCCCGAATGTGACATAACTGTTCGGCGCGATCGAGCCGTTCCAGCTCGCGTTCTTCACGGTCACCAGCGAACCGGTGGTGGTCGCCTGCCCGCTCCACAGCTGTTGCAGGGTCTGCGACCCCGGCCAGGTGAAGGAGACCTCCCAGTTACGAACCGCGGTGGCACCCGCGTGCACCATCAGTTCGGCCTGGAAGCCGCCCGACCAGGCGCTCGTGATGTTGTACATCGCGGAGCAACCGCCCGAGGGGTTACCGGTCGGACCCGTGGTGGGCCCGGTGGTCGGTCCCGTGGTCGGGGACGTGGTCGGCGGCGTCGTGGGGTTGGTGGTCGGGGTCGTGGTCGGCGGCGTGGTGGTACCGCCACCGCCGACACCGGTCACCTCGCCGTTGCCGCCGTCGAACACGACGTCGGAGCAGTTGTAGAACGTCTCGTTGCTGTCCGAACGCTGCCACACCGAGTAGATCAGGTGGCGGCCGCTCTTACCGGACGGCAGGGTCGCGTTCCAGTAGTAGTGACCGTCGTCGGTGCCCGGCCCGCCGCGCTCCGCCGGGTTGGTCACCGAGTCGAACGCCGTCGGCTCGAGGTCGTTCCAGGCCAGCGCGCGGGTCGGGCTCCAGCTGTCCTTGGTGATGTACAGCCGGAAGGTGCCCGGGTGCCGCGCCCAGTTGTTGTACTTGACCTCGATGGTGCGACCCGAGGTCAGGTGGGTGACCGGCCAGTCGTTACGGGCCAGGTTGAAGCCCGAGAAGTCGTACGGGCCGCCGGTACCGCCGCTGCACAGCTCGCCGTCCGGGATGAACCCGGCCATCCGGCCGGCACCGTCGGAACGGAGCACGGCGAACCAGTTGTACAGGGCGTTCGGGCCGTTCTTGGCGATCGCGGCCGCACAGGCCGCGTTCTTGGGCTCGATCGCACCCGTGTTCGGGTTACGGCCGTCCTGGTAGCACAGCCAGGTCCGGCCGCCCGGCACCTGAATGGCGCCGTGTGCCTGTGCGGCGGTCGGTGCGACCACCGCCGCGAGCCCGGCGGCCACAATGCCGGCCACCGCGTAGATCAGAAATCTGCGTTTCATGGTGTTGCCCCCTCTCAGCCGTTCGGGAACAGGCGCGCGAAGTCGGCGTAGCCGGTGGCGACGTCGACCTGGGCCCAGAAGCGGTGGTAGTTGAAGGTGGGTGCGGGTCCGCCGTTCAAGTACGCCTCGAGCTTGGGGTAGTCGGGGTCGTTCTTGTAGAAGGAGCGGATGTCCAGGAAGGACTTGCCGGGGGCGATCACGTCGCCGTTCGGCATGGTGCCGGTCCAGCCCTGCGGGATGTAGAGACCCTGACCGGTGGACGCGTTGTAGACGTCGTCCATGCGGTTGTAGTCGCCACGGGTCTCGGTGACCGAGACGCCCTTCGAGTCCTTCTTGGTCCAGATGGCGTCCAGCAGGTTCTTGGCCGCCGTCTTCGCCGCGGCGTTACCGGACTTCGCGGCGTAGTAGGTCAGCAGCTTGGCGTACGAGCCCGCCACACCGAGGTCCTGACCGTGGCTGGTGACAGTCACGCGCAGGTTGGTGTTCGCGGCCGGGCTGGACGGGTTCCAGGTGGCCGGCGCACCGGACCACGCCATGTCCGACGGGATCGAGAAGTCGGTCGCCGAGATGGTGCTGTTGGCCAGCGCCCACGGGACCCACTTGTCGAGCACGGCCTTGGCCTTGGCGTTGCCGGTCACGTAGTACAGCTCCGCGAGCCGCTCCAGCGACCAGGTCTGCATGCCGAACCAGCGGTTGGACGGCGGGTCCTCGTAGACCGGGGCCTCCACGTAGGCCAGGCCGTAGAACGTCGGGACGTTCGCGGGACGGGCCGAGTAGTTGCCGTTCCAGCTGTTCGTCGCGCCACCGGCGATCGCACCGTCGGCCGACTGCAGCCACTGGTAGAACTCGAGCTGCCGGTCGAGGCTGGCCTGCCAGTCCGCCTTCGCGGTCGGCGACTTCGGGGTGAAGGCGCTGACGTTGGAGAGGATGTAGGCGGCCATCGGGTTCTGGTAACCGAAGTGGCTCACGCTCGAGCCGATCCGCCACGCCCAGCCGGCGTTCGCGTCGGTCGCGCCGCCCCAGGCGTAGTACCAGGACATCAGGTTGTTGGAGGCGTTCTTGCCGGTGCCCGCCGCGCAGGACGTCGAGGCACAACCCGGCTGCTTGAAGTACTTGTCGTAGAACGAGTACCGCAGGTAGTCACCCATCTTGGCGGCGTTGGCCACCGCGGCGGAGAGCTCGGCCTGCTTGCCCTGCTCGGTCGCCCACTGCAGCGCCCAGTACGCCACCTGCACCACGCGGGCGTCCGCGTCCGGCGCGTTGGTGTACTTCCACTGCTTGGCGTAGCTGGCGTCCTTGGTGAACAGGTCCAGGAAGCCGTTCGGGCCACCGTGCGCGAACGTGTCGCAGGAAGGCTGCGGCACGGTCTCGAAGGTGGACTCCTGCGGGCCCCGCTGGAAGGTGTTGATGTACACGTTCTTGCTGGTCTCGTCACCGCAACGGCCGAAGCCGTACACGTTGTCGACGTCCAGCAGCCAGTGCATGCCGTAGATGTTGTCGGTGCCGTAGGCGGCCTTCAGCTCGGCGGCCAGCGGGTCGGTACCGACCGAGACCGAGGGCACCAGCTCCGACGGGTACTGCGACGGCAGCGGGTACTCGGCCGCGTAGGTAGCCGGCTTCTGCGGGTTGTAGAACGAGTTCGTCGGCTGGTCGGCCTGCGACGGGATGATGTACTTCTCCATCGTGGCCCAGGCGGCGTTGAACGGCGCCCACTGGCCGGTCGCGGACCCGTGCTCCGCCTCCAGCCACAGCCAGTAGCTGAACGCCTCGGACGTGGTCTCGTGACCGTGGTCCGGTGCCTCGTCGATCAGCGTCTCGATCGAGTGGTAAGGCACGCCGTCCGGGCTGAAGTAGCCGTTGGCCGGGTTCTTGATGTCGTTGTACAGCTGGGTGAACCGCGCGTCGACGGCACCCGGCGCAACCACGGCAGCGGTCACCGAGGCGGCCGCGTAACCGGTGCTGCTCGCCGTGAAGGTGGCGTTGGTACCCGCCGCAGCCGCGCTGGTGGCAGCCACCGTGACGGTCTGCTGCGTGTTCCAGTTCGACGGCGTGAAGGTCAGCGAGGCCGGCGTCGCCGAGAGCGTGGTGGCCCCGGCGGAGCGGGCGACCGCCACCGTCACGTTCGCGCTCGGCGCCGAGGACAGCGCCAGCTTGAACGAGGAGCTCGCGCCCGGCGCCACGGTCAGCGACGTGGCGGAGGCGACGATCGACGGACCCGTGTTGGCGTCCACGAAGACCGGCACGTCAGCCGTGTTGCTCTTGGCACCGGTGTTGTCGTACGCGATCGCCTGGAGGCGGTACGCCGCGGTCTGCGCCGGCACGCCGGCCCAGGTGTACGCGTACGGTGCCGCCGTGTCCGTGTTGATCAGCAGGCCGTCGTGGTAGAACTCGACCTTGCTGATCGTGTTGCCGGACGCCGCGGTGGCGTTCGCCGTGATCGGAATCGAGGCCGGAGCCGCGAACCGGGTGTTCGCCGCCGGGCTGGAGATGGCAACGGTCGGCGCCGCCGCCGCACCATTACACGGCGTTCCGTTGAGGCTGAACGCCGTCGGCACCGGGTTGGCGGAGCCGAAGGTGCCGTTGAAACCGGTGCTGACCTTGCCGCCGGTGGCGATGCTGCCGTTCCAGCTGGCGTTGGTCACCGTGACGCGCTGCCCGCTCTGGGCGTAGGTGCCGTTCCATCCCTGCGCGACCCGCTGCGAGGCGTCCGGGAAGTCGTAGGTGAGAGACCAGTTCGACACCGGGTCACCGGAGTTGGTGATCTGGATGTCGCCGGTGAAGCCACCGGTCCACTGGCTTTGGACTTTGTAGACGACGTTGCAGCCGGCTGCCGCACTTGCGGCATTCGCGGCGGCGATCGCCACGCCGGCACCGAGGACTACGGTGCCGGCGACGGCCAGCCCGCGGCGTAGCCGCCGCGAGCGTATGACACTGGGTCGCACAGATGTTCCTTTCCGTGGGGGTTGGGGAGCGGTAAGTCAGTGCTGTCTAGGGGGTCGGTCTACGAGACGGAACAGCTGACCGGGGAGGGCACCGGGTTGGTGGTGCCGGTCGAGTTGCCCAGGAAGCCGAACGTGGTGCTGGCTCCCGCGGCGAGGCTGCCGTTCCAGGCGGCGTTGGTGACGCGTACGGCCGAGCCGGTCTGCGTGACGGTGCCGCCCCACAGCTGGGTCACGGTTTGGCCGTTGGTGAAGTCCCAGTTGATGATCCAGGCCCGGACCGCGGCGCTGCCGCCGTTGGTCACCGTCACCTCGCCCTGGAAGCCGCCGGACCACTGGCCGGTGACCTTGTAGGAGGCGGTGCAGGCCCCGGGGGACGACGTCGGCGTCGTCGTCGGCGGCGTTGTCGGCGTCGTCGTCGGCGGCGTTGTCGGCGTGGTCGTGGGCGGCGTGGTGGGTGTCGTCGTCGGCGGCGTTGTCGGCGTCGTCGTCGGCGTCGTGGTGGGTGCCGTGGTGGTCGGCGTCGGGCTGGACGGGCCGCCCTGGCGGTCCGCGTAGAGGATGCCGCGGCCGTTGGTGCCCAGGTAGACGCGGCCGTAGATGCGCGGGTCACCGGCCAGCGCGTCGCCCATGTTGCCGTACTGGTGGGCGTCGTCGTTGATCCGGACCCAGGCGGTGCCGGTGTTGTCCGAGCGGAACACGCCGGCCACCCCGTCGACCGTGCCGACCAGGAACACCGCCGGGTGGGTGGCGCCCGTCGCGGCCTTGCCGAACGCGACGTTGATGCCCGAGGTCACCGTGGAGACCGTGGTGAACGTGGCACCGGAGTCGGTCGACCGGAGCAGGCCGGAGGAACCGGCGACCCAGACGTTGCCCTCCAGACCGGGAACGGCCTTGAAGTTCAGCCGGCCCTCGGTGGGCAGCGCCACCGACGACGCGGTGAACGTCGCGCCGCCGTCCTTGCTGACGTAGAACTTGCCCGCCGCGGTCGCGTAGAACGTCTTCGGGTTGACCCGGTCCGACTCCACCTTCGCGCCGGCCGGCACCCCGGTGGACTGGCTCCAGGAGCTGCCCCGGGTGGTCGAGTAGTGCACGCCGGCACCGACCGGCGACCAGACCATGGAGCCGGCGTCCGCGCCCACGGCGATGGTGCCGCCGCCGGTCACGCCGCCCGGTTCCTGACCCTGGTACCAGTTGCGGCCGCCGTCCGAGGAGATGCCGATGTGCGGCGCCGCCTCGGCGTTGCCGACCCGGGCCCACACGAGCGGGTTGAGCTCGGCGAAGTCCAGGCTGGTGTTGCTGCCCAGGGCCGGCGAGTCGTGGAAGCTCGGCTGTACCGCGTCCAGCGAGGTGTGGTAGAAGCCGCCGACGTCCAGCATCGCGCTGACCAGCGAGGCGCCGGACGGCGGGCTGGCCAGGTCGAGGACCGCGGTCTCCTCGATGCCCTTGGCGAACGGCTTGATGGTGAACGTGGTGTTCGAGTCCCAGTTCGTCAGCTGGGTGGTGCCGTAGATGGTCGCGCCGGTGCCGTACAGCATCCGGTTCGAGTTGAACGGGTCGATCGCGAGCGACTCGTTCATCCAGCCGAGCTTCGGGGTCGACTCCGGCGGCTGCGGGTTGGTGTTGAAGTCGAGCCACGGGTTGGCCGAGATGTCCATGGTGTAGCGCTTGGTCATGTTCGGGTAGCTCGACCAGTCCCAGATCCGGGTCCAGGTCGCGCCGTAGTCCGTGCTCCGGAAGAAGATCGCGTCCGGCCACCAGGAGATCTGGGTGGCGACCATCAGCGTGCCCGGCTTCTGCGCGTCGACGGTGAGGCCGGAGTAGCCGTAGTAGCGGTCCGCCTCCGGGGTCGGCGAGATGTTGGTCCAGGTGCCGGTGCTCATGTCCAGCCGCCAGACCTCGCCCGCGGCGCCGTCGTACGGGCCGCCGGTGTCGCTGGTCGCCAGGAAGAAGTTGGTGCCCTGGATGACACCCTTCTTGGGCAGGTAACCGGTGGGCTGACCGGCCACGCGCTGCCAGGTGGCCCCGCCGTCGGTGGAACGGTAGAGCGGGTTCTCCTTGTCCATCACGCCGACGTAGACGGCGGTGGAGTTCGGGTCGAACGTGACGAAGCTGAGGCCCTGGTTCTGGTTCAGGTAGCCGTTCGTGTCGTTCGGGTCCTGCACGTAGTTGCCCGCGTTCGGGAACGAGGACACCTTGGCCCAGGTCGCGCCGTAGTCGGTGCTGCGCCACAGGCCGTTGCCGCCCTCGGCGGCGAAGTACACGTTGCGGTTGTTGCGCGGGTCTACCGCGAGGCGCTCGCCGACGCCGCGGCCCGGCATGTTGCCGCCGTTCTTGAAGGGCAGCTGGGTGACCTGCCAGGTGTTGCCCTTGTTGGTGGAGCGCAGGATCGCGCCGTTGTTCGGGTCCCACGAGTTCGTGTACATGCCGACAGCGGCGTAGACCCGGTTGGTGTCGACCGGGTCGGGAGCTATGGAGAGGACACCGTTGTAACCCCAGTTGTCCTGGCCCACCCAGTCCAGCAGCGGGGTCCAGCCCTGGTCGGCCTCGTTCCAGCGGTAGGCGCCGCCGATGTCCGTGCGGGAGTAGATCAGGTTTCGCTCGCCCGGGTTGAAGACGATGCCGGGCACGAACCCGCCGCCGTCGATCCGGACGTTTTTCCAGGTGTACGGCTCTGCGGCTGCCGCCGATGCCGTTTGGGACCCTACGACCGCGACGGCGACCGTGCCCAGCGCGAGCGCGGCTACCGTTGCGACGAGGGCGACCCGTCTCCGTCTCATCCGACACCTTTCATTGACATGCGTGCACATGGGAGCGCTCCCAAAAGCGTCGGCCCCCGACATATCTCTGTCAAGTCCCGGAAACCACTAGTTGACAATCCTGGATATAGAACCAAGGGTGGGAGCGCTCCCAGCCTGCTTTTTCGCCGGAGGACCCCTCAGATGTGGAAGCGAGTGGCACCCGGCGCGGTCCCGGCCGGCCTCACCTTCGGGGCATCACGGCGGGAAAATGCGGGCGCCGCGACCACCCAGAGTCAGCTGGCCGACGCTCAGGGTCGCGACTTCGGATTCGCGCTCACCTCGAGCTACCTGAACGAGGCGCAGTATAAGTCGATCACCGTCGATAAATTCAAGCGCTTCGCGACAAGAACGCCATGAAGCCGGCCGAGCCGGCCCGGGCCCGCCCGCCGATCCGGCGCCGCCGCCCAGGCTCAACCACGACCTGCGACACCGCAGAGGAATAAGATTCGCATAACGCCCATTCCACCCGCCGAGCAGCAGATCTTGTTGAATCGCTGTTCACTGGAACACGAACACCCGTTGCCGCTCCGACGCCGCCTCGCCGCAATCCTGCGGCGCGACCGCGCGGACGCCACTCGGCGATTCATCACAAACGGCCAGTCACGCGCAACCCGGCCACATCGCAATCTGATTAATCCGGCAGTTTATCGGCCCTCGGACACGGGCACTCGCGTGCTTATGGGTGCAGGATTTCCCGATAAACGCGGTTCAATTGACACAACTCAATCGCTTAAAACGTTCAGCAACCGCTTGGAATTGACTGAACACCTACCGTCAACCGGGTGGTCGTTTTCGACCACCCGTGCCGTTTTCCGCCCTGTGTATCATCTGGCGGTGATTGCGTGAGCGTCGCCGAGTGCCTATGGTCCCCCGGGCGGCACGGCCGGCGGTTGAGGAGCGGTTCATGAGGGTTTGCGTTGTCGGCACGGGCTATGTCGGGCTCACCACCGGGGTCAGCCTCGCCTTCCTCGGACACCAGGTGACCTGCGTCGACTGGGATCAGAACAAGGTGGACATGCTGGCCGGCGGGCACTGCCCCATCTACGAGCCCGGCATGGACGAGTTGCTCGCCGAGGCCGCCGGAAACCTGACCTTCACCACCAGCTACGCCGAGGCCGTACCCGGCGCCGACGTGGTCTTCGTCGCCGTGCAGACCCCGTCCGCCGCCGACGGCAGCCCCGACCTGCGCTATCTGCGCGCCGCCGCGGAGAGCGTGGCGCAGAGTCTCGACCACACCTTCACCGTGGTGGTCAACAAGTCCACCGTGCCGATCGGCAGCGGGAACTGGGTCGACGCGATTCTGCGGGACTCCTTCGCGCAGCGCACCGACCGGCCGGCCGGCTGCGAATTCGCGGTCGCGTCCAATCCCGAGTTCCTGCGCGAGGGCAACGCGATCCACGACACCCTGTTCCCGGACCGGATCGTGATCGGCTCGGACAACCCGCGCAGCCTCGAGGTGCTCAACCAGCTGTACCGGCCGATCATCAACCAGACGTTCACGGCGCCCAGCTTCTCGCCCCGCCCGGACGACATCGCCGCGGTCCCGCTGGTCTCCACCGATCTCGCCTCGGCCGAGCTGATCAAGTATGCGGCCAACGCGTTCCTGGCCCTGAAGATCAGCTACGTGAACGAGATCGGCCAGCTGGCGTCCAAGGTCGGCGCCGACATCACCGAGGTGGCCCGCGGCATCGGCCTCGACCAGCGGATCGGCTCCCGGTTCCTGCAGCCCGGCGTGGGCTGGGGCGGGTCCTGCTTCGGCAAGGACACCGCGGCGCTGATCGCGACCGCCGGCGAATACAACTACGACATGCCGATCGTGCAGGCCGCGCGGGACGTCAACCAGCGGCAGCGGGCCATCGCGGTCGAGCGTCTCCAGGACGAGCTGCGCATCCTCAAGGGCCGCAAGATCGGCCTGCTCGGCATCGCGTTCAAGCCCAACACCGACGACCTGCGCGACTCCCCCGCGCTCGACATCGCCCAGCTGCTGCTGGCCCGCGGTGCGCGGGTCAAGCTGCACGACCCGGTGGCCGCCGACCGGTTCCAGCGCGAGCACCCCGACCTGGCCCCGTGCCTGAGCGAGACGCTCGACGGCCTGTTCGACGACTGCGACGCGGTGGTGCTCGTCACCGAGTGGGCGCAGTACCTCGAGCTGGACTGGAGCAAGTTCGTCGGCCTGATGCGTACGCCGATCCTGCTGGACGGCCGGCACGTGCTGGACGCCGACCGGATGGCACGTCTCGGTTACAAATATCTCGCCATCGCGGGGTAGTCCAGATCGCCCTGGTTTACCCCGACACACCGGCCGCCCCCCGGATTTCCGAGATTTCCGGACGGGCGGCCGCTTTGCGTCTAGGGTCGATCGAGGGGGCGTGTTCGGTGCCTGACCAGCGGTTCTCCCTTAACCGGTTAAGGTCTCGCTGGCGTCGCAGCCGTATCGTTACCGAGTCGATCGAGCGGAAATCATTGCGCAACGTCCCGGTTACCTCTTGACTGTGAGCCAAGTAGCGCTTCGGACGGCGACGTCCTCGGACGTCGGAGGCGCGATTTGACATAGGGAGCGGTATGTTCGGTCAACCTAAGAGCCCGCGTTTCCGGGCCGCACTCGCCGGCACCATGAGTGCCGGGCTCGTGCTCGGCCTCGCGGCGTGCGGCGACAGTGACTCCGACAGCGGCACGTCCGGCAGCAACGCCTCGGCGGCAGCCATCGACTGTGCGCCATACACGAAGTTCGGGGACATCAAGGGCAAGACGGTCTCGATCTACACGAGCATCGTGACCCCGGAGGACACTCCGCACATCGATTCCTACAAGCCCTTCGAGCAGTGCACCGGCGCCACCATCAAGTACGAGGGCGACAAGGCGTTCGAGACCCAGGTGCTGGTCCGCGCCAAGGCCGGCAACCCGCCGGACATCGCCTACGTGCCGCAGCCCGGCCTGGTGAAGCAGCTGGTGGCCACCGGCAAGGCGGTTCCGGCCCCCGAGGAGGTGTCGGCCAACACCGACAAGTTCTTCGGCGCCGACTGGAAGGCCTACGCCACGGTCGACGGCAAGTTCTACGGCGCGCCGCTCGGTGCGAACGTGAAGTCGCTGGTCTGGTATTCGCCGAAGTCGTTCAAGGACGCCGGATACGCGGTGCCCACCACGCTCGACGAGCTCAAGGCCCTGTCCGACAAGATGGTGGCGGACAAGAAGAAGCCGTGGTGCGCCGGCATCAGCAGCGGTGACGCGACCGGCTGGCCGCTCACCGACTGGATGGAGGACTTCATGCTCCGGCTCTCCGGGCCGGAGACGTACGACAAGTGGGTCAGCCACGAGATCCCGTTCAACGGCCCCGAGTCCACGGCGGCGCTGGACGCGGTCGGCGCCTACCTGAAGAACGACCAGTACGTCAACGGCGGCCTCGGCGACGTCAAGAGCATCGCGAGCACCACGTTCCAGGACGGCGGCCTGCCGATCCTCGAGGGCACCTGCGAGATGCACCGCCAGGCCAGCTTCTACGCGGCGAACTTCCCCAAGGAGACGAACATCGCCGAGGACGGCGACATCTTCGCGTTCTACCTGCCGGGTAAGGACGCCGCCAGCAAGCCGGTCCTCGGCGCCGGTGAGTTCGTGATCGCGTTCGCGGACCGCCCGGAGGTCAAGGCGTTCCAGACCTACCTGTCCTCGGACACCTGGGCCAACGAGAAGGCCAAGATCTCCTCGGGCTGGGTCAGCGCCAACAAGGGCCTGAACCAGGCCAACCTGAAGAACCCGATCGACGCGCTCGCCGGCAAGATCCTGCTCGACCCCAACGCCACGTTCCGCTTCGACGGCTCGGACCAGATGCCGGCGGCGGTGGGCGCGAACGCGTTCTGGAAGCAGGCGACGTCCTGGATCACCGGGCAGGACACCAAGACGACGGTGGACAACATCGAGAAGGCCTGGCCGAAGTAATCTGATTCAGCCTCTTTCGAGGCCGGCCGGGGGATGCATCTTGCCCCGGCCGGCCTTAGTCTCTCTCCCTCACCGAAGCGCGAAGGAGGTCCGGGTCGCGTGTTTTCAACCGCCTCCACCACCCCCGAGAAAATCGTCCAGATGCTTTTGGCGCTGCTGCTCTTCGCAGCCGTGATGGGCGTCATCCTCTTCATAGCAGGCCGTTTCGGCGGCAGACGCGGCGACAAGTACGTCGCCTACCTCTATCTGCTGCCCGTACTCCTGGTGCTCGCGGTCGGCCTGGTCTATCCCGGCCTCCGCACGATCTACTTCTCGTTCTTCGACGCGGCCGGCAAGGCGTTCATCGGATTCGACAACTACCAGACGATCTTCACGGACGACGGCCAGCTCACCGTTCTGCGGAACACGGTGCTCTGGGTGGTCATCACGCCGTTCCTGGCCACCGCGATCGGCCTCGTCTACGCGATCCTGGTGGACAAGTCACGGTTCGAGTCGTTCGCCAAGGCTCTGATCTTCCTGCCCATGGCGATCTCCATGGTGGCGGCGTCGGTCATCTGGAAGTTCGTGTACGAGTACCGCCCCGACCAGGCCAACGTGAAGCAGATCGGCCTGATCAACCAGATCATCGTGTGGCTCGGCGGTAAGCCGATCCAACTGCTCATCGAGAGCCCGCTGAACACGTTCCTGCTGATCGCCGTCATGATCTGGATCCAGTGCGGCTTCGCCATGACCGTGCTCTCCGCGGCGATCAAGGCGATCCCGGACGACATCATCGAGGCGGCCCGCCTCGACGGCGTGAACGCGTGGAGCATGTTCCGCAAGATCACGCTGCCGAGCGTGCGGCCCACGGTCGTGGTGGTGCTGACCACCATCGGCATCGGCACGCTGAAGGTCTTCGACATCGTGCGCACGATGACCGGCGGCAACTTCAACAGCAGCGTCATCGCGAACGAGTTCTACCTCCAGACGTTCAACGCCGACAATCAGGGTCTCGGTGCCGCGCTGGCGGTGCTGCTGTTCATCCTGGTCATCCCGATCGTCGTCTACAACATCCGCCAGGTCCGGCAATCGGAGGCACGATGACTACCGCAGCCCCGCCGGCGACCGCGACGGATCCGGCCGCCGGCAAGCCCTCCGCCGCTGAGGTGGCCAAGAAACGGCTCAGTTCACCCTGGGCCTCGGTGGCTGTGATCATCATCGCGGTGCTCTGGACCCTGCCGACCTTCGGCCTGCTGGTGTCGTCGTTCCGCCCGGAGATGGCGATCAAGCGGACCGGCTGGTGGACGTTCTTCACCGACCCGGTCGTCACCATGGAGAACTACAAGTCCGTCTTCGGCGAGTCGGCGTCGGTCAACCTGGCTGAGTACTTCGTCAACTCGCTGGTCATCTGCATCCCCTCGGTGCTCATCCCGATGGCACTGGCGGCCCTGGCCGCGTACGCCTTCGCCTGGATCGACTTCCGCGGCAAGAACATGCTGTTCCTGGCGATCTTCGCCTTGCAGATCGTGCCGCTGCAGGTCACCCTGCTCCCGCTGCTCAAGCTCTTCGTGCAGTGGGACCTGTCCGGCACGTTCTGGACGCTCTGGCTGGCGCACTCGACGTTCGCGCTGCCGCTGGCGATCTACCTGCTGCACAACTTCATGCGGGAGGTGCCGGCCGGCCTCATCGAGGCCGCCCGGGTCGACGGCGCCGGCCACGTGGCGATCTTCTTCCGTGTGATGTTGCCGCTGCTTACGCCGGCGCTGGCGGCGTTCGGCATCTTCCAGTTCCTGTGGGTGTGGAACGACCTGCTCGTCGCCCTGGTCTTCGCGGGCGGCGGCAACGAGGTCGCCCCGATCACCCTCGCGCTGGCCAACCTGAGCGGCACGCGGGGCACCGCCTGGCAGCTGCTCTCGGCCGGCGCGTTCGTCTCCATCGTCGTCCCGGTCACGGTGTTCCTGCTGCTGCAGCGCTACTTCGTCCGGGGCCTGATGGCCGGCAGCGTCAAGGGCTGAACCCCTCCACCACACCGCGAGGGCCGCACCCGATGGGGTGCGGCCCTCGCGTTACGCCCGGCCCTGCGCGGGCCTGCGCCTCTCATCAAGTCACCGCGTTGCTCACGCGTAGTGACCGGCGCCGGATGCCGGATGTCTGCGGCATGTGCGCCCACCGGACCCATTGCGCAGCCCAGCGAGCGGCTCCTCCGTTCGGACGGGCGGTTGGCTGGCGCGGGGGTCGCCAGGGGATTCGATCAAGGTCTAGCGTCTGACCGGTGCTCGGACTTCGGAGATGGCGGGGGGCGATCGTGCCTGGTGATTACGGCCCGGAACTGGTCGACGACGTGTGCACCGTGGCCGGCGAGCCCTGGGCGGCGACTCAAGAACCGTCACTCGACTCGGGCGTGAGCTGGTCGGTGACCTGGAAGCGGCGGGACGGGCTGGTGCCGGTCGGTGCCGCGGCGGCCACCATTTAGCCGTGGGAGTGCTTGGGGTTCTCCAGACACCATCCGAGCCGGGGACCGGTGCGGGGGATCGTTCCAGCCGGGCCGAGGATCGTTCTGGCGGGGCCGGTCGGGGCTGATTGTCCGGGACGGCGATCGCGTCGAGGCGAGCGGTCCGGTCGAGGATGCGGAGCTTTGCGCGCCGGCCGTCGGAGATGTCGCTGGGGTAGGCGCGGCGAGCAGTCACCACGAAGATCTACTCTGGACAGAGCCGAGCGGCCCGCAGCAGGCCCTAACGGCGATTCCAGGGTATCTCTACCTCAGACGGAATTCGGGGCGTATCTATATACGAAACGGACGACAGCTTATTGTCCTACCCGTGCGCGCATCCGCCCCAAAGGAACGAAACGGTCGAATCGTACGCCCGACAAATCGGAAGTAACCGGATAGAATCATTGAACGCCCACTCAGGGGCAGGGTGATCTCCGCAAAACCTCGTGTCGCCCTTGGCTGCCCGCACCCCCGTCATCGGCGGACACCGAGTGTCGGGGGTGTGAGCGGGCGGGCCGAGGATCGAAAACCTGGCAAACGCCTGCCGGCGGGGCGGCGTGACCCCACCTAACGGGTCAACGCCTGCTGGCACGTGAGGTCTGGATGCGAGTCAGCCGGGGGTTGTCGCGCCTGGACGTAAGGTCCGCCAGGCTTCGCGTGCCGATGCCTCAAGTTGGTCGGCTGCAGCTTCCAGGCCCAGGGTGTGCTCGGCGGGCGTTCCGCATGTTCTCAGCCGGCCGGCGAGGTCACGCATGAGGATCACCTGCAGGTCGGCGAATGCGGCTGCTGCTCTGGCCCGCAGGAACGTTGTGGTCTGCTGCTGGGTGACCGCCACACCTCACGGTAGGCCGCGTCCGGTTCACGGCATGGGCGTTCGGCCGACAGTCCCGGGAATCCACCAAAACGTGAACATCGCGCACTTGACGCTCGCATAGTGAAGGACGGTAAGCAGACGCCCGCGGGGGCAGAAACTCTGACTTTTCTTCCGAAAGAGGGAATGTTATGGCTGCGATGACCATCTCCGCAGGGACAGCAACTGGCGCTGGGACCCGGCGGTCGTCGTTCGCTGATCTGAGCGTCAACGTGAAAATCCTCGCTGCGGTCGCGACCGCAGCGCTGGTCGCGTTTCTCGTCGGGATCCTCGGCCTGACGTCATTGAGCGGCGCCAGCAACTCGGCCCAGCTGATCTACAGCAGCAACGTCGCGAGCATCAAGGCGGTCGGGCAGTTGAACGCCGTCGTGTTGAAGGCCCGGGTGGACACTGCGAACCAGGCGCTGTCGGTGGATCCAGCCAAGACCAAGAAGTTCGCTGACGCGTTCACCGCCGACCTGGAGTCGTTCACCACCGCGATCGCCGCCTACCGGGCCAGCAACCCGGCGTCGGACGCCGCCCTGATTGATCAGTTGCAAACCGACTGGGATGCCTACGCCGACGTCGCGACCAACAAGCTGATCCCGGCCGGGCATCGCAAGGAACTGGGAGAATGGGCGGCGATCCGCGACCGCGAGGCGCTGCCGCTCCTGACGAGAATCCTCGACCAACTCGTCACCATGGACGGCCTGGAAACCGCTGACGCGGCGAAGAACGCCGCCGCGGCGAAATCCGGGTATGAGTCCAGCCGGACCACTTCGATCATCACCCTGACCGTCGGTCTGGTCCTCGCCCTGGCGATCGGTGTCATCGTCGCTCGGAAGATCGTGCAGTCGCTGACGAAGGTCACCTACGTGTGTGACGGCCTCGCCGACGGTGATCTGACCCGTAGCACCGGCCTGGACACCCGCGACGAGCCCGGCCGGATGGCCCGCGCCCTGGACACCGCCCTGACACGGTTGCGGCAGACCATCGCCACGATCGAGGGGTCCGCGACCTCGCTGGCCGGCGCGTCGGAGCAGATGACCAGTACCGCCGCCACCATCGCCGCGTCCGCAGAGCAGACATCGACGCAGGCGTTGGCGGCGTCCGCCGCCGCCGAAGAGGTCTCCCGCAGCGTCGAAACGGTCTCCTCGGGCAGCGAACAGATGGGTGCCTCGATCCGGGAGATCTCCCAGAACGCCGCGGAGGCCGCCCGGGTCGCCTCCGAAGCGGTCACCATCACCGCCACCACCTCGGCCACGATGAACAAACTCGGCGAGTCCTCAGCCGAGATCGGCAACGTCATCAAAGTGATCACCGCGATCGCCGAGCAGACCAACCTGCTGGCGTTGAACGCCACCATCGAGGCCGCTCGCGCCGGTGAGATGGGCAAAGGCTTCGCCGTTGTCGCTTCCGAGGTCAAAGACCTCGCCCAGGAGACCGCCCGGGCCACCGAGGACATCTCGCGGCGGGTCGAGGCGATCCAGGCCGACACCCACGGCGCGGTCGCCGCGATCGACGAAATTTCCATCGTGATCCAACGGATCAGCGAGTTCCAGACCACCATCGCCTCCGCCGTGGAGGAACAGACCGCCACCACCGCGGAAATGAACCGCAGCGTCAGCGAAGCAGCCGGCGGTACCGGCGCGATCGCCCAAAACATCACCGGCGTCGCCGACGCCGCCCGGATGACCAGCCAAGGCGTCACCGAAACCCAGCAAGCCACCACCGAACTCGCCCGCATGTCCACCGAGCTCAGCGGCCTGGTCGCCACCTTCCGCATCTGACCACCACCACGACAGCACCGGCCGACCCGAGTACTCGCGCGGCGTGTTGTTCAGGGGCAGATCCGAGAATTCCCTACCTGCGTCATAGGTGGGCCGGCCCTCCGCCGCGTCTAGGACAAGGCGTGCTTGATCGGCGGTTGCTGCTAGAAAGCGCGCCGGTCCAAGCTCGGCGTGCCATTCATCAGTCACACGCAGTACTTCCATGCGAGGCAGTGCGACGACGCAGAACTGTTTCTCTCAACCAAGGGCCCCGACTGGCCTTGCCGACGAGCGACCGCCGGGACTGACGGACGGGCAAGCCCTCGCCGTCTTTCTCGAAATACCAGAGCGTGGTCCCGGTCGCATACGCCTCGTTCCGCCTACGGCGATAGATGGACGACGCATGGCGGCAGCTCGACGTCGCGCCGCCTCCTGATCGAGGCGAGGCGAGGGCGAGGCCAGGCGGGGGGCGGTTCGAGAGCTGCGGGTTGCGCGGTCGCCACGCGTCGGAGCGGGCGGACGGGCGGAAGCGGGCCGGGCCGCCGCGCGCTGCGGCGGCCCGGCCCGGACCGGTGGTGGTTACGGCTGGCTTCGCGGGCTTTCCGGGGCCAGCGTGTCGACGAACTCGTGCGGGTCGTGGATCTCGGTGTTCTGGCGGGCTGCGTCGGTTTCGGCGGCCATCGCTCGGGCGACGCTGGACGGGTCGGCGCCGGACTTCTTGGCGGCCTTCGCCGCCTTGGCGTAGCCGGCCTCGGCCAGGGCGTAGGCGTTCCGGTAATCGTGCTTGGCGAAGGCGCGCGCGGCCAGGCCCAGGAACGTGTCGGCGGCGCGCAGTTCGGGCTTGGCCCTGTTCGGGGAGGCCAGTGCGGCCAGGCGGTTGGCGGCCTCCCAGTAGGCCGCGGTCAGGAAGCGGTCGCTGTTGTCCCGGTCGAACTGGCTGAAGTCCCAGTTCAGGTCGATGTAGCTCATGATCGAGTTGCTCTCGTCGCCGATCCAGGCAAAGAACGTGTCGCCCTCGGGGCCGTAGTCGACGCCGGTCTCGCTGTCGTAGCCGTCGTGCGGGTGGGACATGCCCAGGTGGTGGCCGGCCTCGTGGATCTGGGTGGAGGTCAGGCCGTAGCCGCTCTCCACGATCTCCGGCGAGATGAAGGAGAAGACGTACGACTGGGTGCCGGTCACGTAGTCGTCGTCGGCGAAGCCCAGCGCGGGGGTGTCGACGCCCTCGCCGACCGCGTAGTTGAACAGCGGCATCTCGTAGTCGACCCGGCCGGCGTCGTCCTGGGTGCGGGCCAGGTTGTCCCGGTTGTAGAGGTACAGGTTGGCGAACGCCGGGTAGCCCGAGCCGGGGTAGCAGCTCTCGTCGGCGAGCAGGCCGAGGTAGCACTCCTCGGCTCTGGCGTCGTACGGGAGATCCTGGTCGTCGTAGCTGAGCTTGTTGCGCCAGCGCAGTTCGGACAGCTCACGGACCAGGAGGCGGGGGGTCTGATACTCCGCCGACGCGTCGACGCCGGGCCAGCCCTCGTACGTGTTGCTGTCGATGTTGATGGATTTCGGCGGGTTCGGGGCGGGCAGCTCGACCGGGTACAGCGGTGAGGTCGTCATCAGCAGGTTCAGCGCCGCGTATCGGGTGATCTTGCCGAGGTCGCCGGCCAGTTCACCGGGAGCGCGGTAGCCGCCGGCGGTGTACTCCCAGGTCGGCGGCATCCGGTAGTCGGGCACGTCGTCGCCGTCCACGTCCGGGTTGGTGACGTCGAAGTTGCTGGTCCAGGACTCCGGACCGGCGGACAGGTCGTGGAACCAGACCCGGCGCGTGCGGCCCAGCCCGGTCTCCTCGTCGTCGGCGGTGGTGCCGCCCCACGCGATCAGCTTGCGGCTCTCCCGCTCCACGCCGAAGTCGTAGCCGGTGTCCGGGTCGGGCTCGCCGGTCTTGGTGTAGACGTGGAACTTGAAGTCGGACCGCCCGAACCAGTTGATGAAGAAGATCGTGTTGCGCCGGGTGTCCACGCCCGCGGGCGGGTTGAACGCCAGCCACTTCTCCACGCTCGGCGCGTCGATGGTGTGGTTGTCCGTGATGTCCCGGACGTTGGTGGCCTGGTCGTTGTACTCCTGCTGGAACTCGGTCAGCGGCGCCGGCTTCGCCAGCTTGCCCAACTGCTTGAAGAACCGGTTCTCGTACGCGCTGTCGGCGTACTTGAGGCGGTAGTCGTACGTGTACGTGATGCCGAGCTTTTCGGTGACCCCGTAGAGCAGCCGGCTGCGTACCACCGGCTCATATTTGCGGGCCAGTTCGGCGCTGAACGCCGTACGGCCGACCTGGTTTTGCTCATATCCCACGAACACCACGTTGACCGGTACTTTTTCCACCAGCCGCGGCTGACCACCGGGCTGAAGGTGCTGGTATCTGGCCGGTGCCGCCCCCGCAGGCGTGGCGGACGCCCCCGTGAGCACGGCGACCATCAATACGACGAGCGCGCTTCTCCGTCTCATGCCGACACATTGCCATCAGTGCCCGCCGATGGAAATCCCGTGCGCGATGGTGATCGCGATGGATATCGAATTCGGCCCGGTTCCGGTGCGCCACGAGACCCGCCGCGGCGAGCCGGTGATCGACCAGATCCTCGCCGGCCCGGACAATTGACCCCCGTGGACCGGATAGACCTGGGCGAGGTGCCCTACGAGCAGGCCCTGCAGGACATGGCAGCCTGGGTGGCCGAACGCCAGGCCGGCACCGCCCCCGACCGCCTGTTCCTGCTGACCCACCCACCCGTGATCACCTACGGCAGGACCACCGCACGCTCCGAACTGCCCGCCGACGCGAACTGGCTCCCCCAGGTGCAGGTGGACCGCGGCGGCCACGCCACCTACCACGGCCCCGGCCAGCTGGTCGGCTACCTGGTCATGGCCCTGACCCGCCGCCCGGATGTCGTTCGCTGGCTGGAGCTTGCGCTGATCGGCGCGCTCGCCGACCTCGGCTTTGCGGCGGTGCGGCGGGACACCCCCAAGGGCTCCCCCAGCCTGGTCGGTGTATGGACGCCCGGCCACGAGAAGCTGGTGTCGATCGGCATGCGCATCCGGGGCGGCGTGACGAGCCATGGGTTCGCCCTCAACGTCGATCCGGACCTCGGCGTGTTCGACCGGTTCACGGCCTGCCGGCTGGAAGGGGTGACCATGACGTCGCTGCACCGGATCGCGGCGACGGAGGGCCGGCCCACCCCGAGCGATTCCGAGGTCCGCGACGCCGTGGCCCGCCGTCTCGGTGCGGCCGTCCGCATTTGAGCCGCCCCGGGCACCGAAGCGGTGCGGTTCCGGGATCAGCGCTTTTCGCAGGCCACCCCGTCGCGGTCCCGGTCCAGGTGGCGGTTGGCCAGGTAGAGCACCGGGTGAACCGTGAACTTCGTGGCCGGCTTCGCGACGCCGCGGACCACGTCGACCGCCTCCGGACGGGCCACCCCGTGCGGGAACTTGGCCTGCAGGTCGGCGCACTTCGCGAAGCGGGGCGGGGGTGGCGGCGGGGCGGCCTGGGCGGCGGCGGGAGCGAACGGCAGGGTCAGGGCGGCCGCAAGCAGCCATCGTTGGTTGCGCATGCCAGGACGGTGTCACGGGGCCCGGCCCGACCAGGGAGAAATCGGAAGAAACTGGCCTAACGGACAGTCCTGGCTGGACGAACCGCCAAGGCCGGCGGCCGCGAACGACCGCCGGCCAAGCGGATCAGCAGCGGCCGCGGTCCTCCCACTGCTGGGTCCAGCCGGGCTCGGAGCCCTGCGTCCAGTACCGGGCCCGCCACAGGTGCACCCCGTCACCCGAGCGCGGCCCGTTCGGGTCGCCGAACTTGCTCCGCTCGTGCTTCACCAGGTTGCCGCCGGTGTAGACGGCGCCGATGTTCCAGGCCGGCGCGTTGGCACAATCGGTGGCCGGAGGTGCCGTCGTAGGAGCGGTCGTAGGAGCGGTCGTGGGACTGGTCGTAGGCGGCGTGGTCGGGGTCGAGCAACCGCCGGTGGCGTCGACCGTGTCCGCGTACGTGCTCCCGGCCGTGCGATAGGCCGCCACCTTCGCGCTCGCCTGGCCCGGCGGCAGCACCTGGTTCTTCGCGAACAACACCCAGTCAACCTGTTCGATGTACGTGGACAGGCCGCCCGAGTGCGCGGCGGTGTCGATGAACCACAGGTTCCAGTTGATCGTCATGGTCTGCCGCGGGTAGTACTTGCCGGAGTGGTCGCCGACCTGCACACCGTCGATGTAGTAGACGATGTGCCCGTTCGCGACCTGCGCCACCAGGTCGTGCCACCCGTCCAGGCTGCTGCGCTGCGACGAGTGCACGTTGTCGGCGAACCACGGCTCGTTGCGGTAGGTGTACCAGCTGGTCTGGTAGTTGATCGGGCCGGTCTCGCCCCAGCCGCCGTTCGGCAGGTACTCGGAGATGTCGAGTTCGCTGTACGTCGGGTCGAGGTCGCCGTTGAGCGGGCTGATCGTGAAGAACGTCTGGTTGATGTGGTCGCCGTCGGCGCCGCTGACCGGTGTGTCGGTGAACCGGACCCGGCTGGCGTAGGTGCCCTCCAGGTAGCGCTTCTGGGTGGAGTACAGCTCGGCGTGGTTGGTGCCGGCCCCGGTGCCGTCGGTCGAGGCGGTCAGTTGCATGACCTTCTGCCCGCCCGAGGTGGGGAAGGTGATGCTGCCGGCCGACCAGGTCGCGCCGGCCACGCCGGGACCGCCGGAATAGGTGCGCGGCGTCCACCCGTGCGCGGTCAGACCGGGGTCGGCGGACGACGTGTAATGGAAGTCGTCGAACAGGAAACCGCAGTCGGCCGCTTCCGCGGTTCCGGAACTCAGCACGACGGCCGCGGTCGCGGTAAGGGCGGCCGCAGACAGCGCAGCCAGTCGACGTTTGTCAATGAACATGACCGGACTCCTCGGGGAGAAGAAGGGGAATGGGGGATTTACTTGACCGCGCCGGCGGTCATTCCGGCGCGGAGGTGGCGCTGAAAGGCGACGTAGGCGGCGAGCACCGGCAGCATGGCAATCGTCAAGCCGGCGAACAGGCCGCCCCAGTCGCTGCGGTAGCCCTGGCTGACCGACAGGGCGGCCAGACCCTGCGCCAGGACGTACCGGTCCGGGTCGGGGTTGAGGACCAGCGGCAGCAGATACTGGTTCCAGAGCCCGAGAAAATTGAAGATGCCGACCGCGACCAGGCCCGGGCGGGCCAGCGGCAGCATCACCCGCCAGAACACACCGGCGTGCGAGCACCCGTCGAGAAAGGCGGCTTCGGCGATCTCGGTGGGCAGGGTGCGAAAAAAGGCATGGAGAAAGAAAATCGTGAAGGGTACGGCGTACGCGGCGTAGACGAGCATCAGGCCGGGATAGGTGCCGAGCAGGCCGAGTTGCTGCACCACGAAGAACAGCGGCACCAGGGCCAGAAAAACCGGGAAGAACATCGAGGCCACGAACGTGTAATAGAGCGCCCGGTTGCCGCGGAAGTCATACCGGGCGAGGGCGTACGCGACCAGGCTGCCGAGCAGCATGGTGAGCGTCAGCGCCCCGCCCACCACGACGAGGCTGTTGAGGAAGTAGCGCCCGATGTTCGCGGACGTCCAGGCCCGGGCCCAGTTGCCGAAGCGCGGGGTGTCCGGCAGCGACCAGGGCGCGTTGAGGATCTCGTCGTCGGTCTTGATGGAACTGACCACCGCCCACAGCAGCGGCAGCGAGGTCACCAGAGCCCAGCCGAGCAGCACGAGCCGTCTCATGCCAGCTCCAACCTCTCCCGGCGGCCCGCGCGCAACGCGAGAACGGCCAGGGTGAGCGTGGCGAAGAACAGGGCCACGCCCATGGCCGACGCGTAGCCGAACTTGCCGTAGGTGAAGGCGGTCCGGTACAGCGACAACCCGATCACCTCGGTGGCGCCGTCCGGCCCGCCGGGGCCGACCGTCATGACCTGCACGACCGCAAAGCCGTCCAGCGCCGCGATGCCCAGGTAGACGAACGCGACCTGCACCGTCTCGCGGACCAGCGGCAGGGTGACCCGCCAGAAGGTGGTCCACGCGCCGGCGCCGTCGAGCTTCGCCGCCTCGTACAGCTCTCCCGGAATGGCATCTATCGCGGCCAGGAACAGGACCACGTAGAAACCCACCGACGACCAGACCAGGACGGCCATCACCGCGGGCAGCGCGAACACCGGGTCGGCCAGCCAGCTGCGGGCCAGGCCGCCGAGTCCGACCGCGCGCAGGCCGGAGTTGAGCAGGCCGGTGTTCGGGTTGTAGACGAAGCCCCACAGCACCGCGATGACGACCAGCGACAGCAACTGCGGGAAGAAGTAGACGATCTGGTAGCCACCCGCGCCGCGGCGCGAGCGCAGCAGGCCGGCCAGGACCAGGCCGAGCGCGATGGTGACGAGCGGGACCACGGCCAGCAGCAGCGCGTTGTTGCGGACCGCGTCGAGGAACAGGCCGTCGCCGGCGAGCCGGGCGTAGTTGCCCGCGCCGACCAGCCGCGCCTCGCCGGCCACGCCGGTCCAGTCGGTGAGCGAGAGGTAGAACGCCTGCGCGTACGGCGACAGCACGAAGACGACGTGCAGCACCAGCGCCGGCACCAGCGCACCGGCCAGGAACCGCCACCGGCCGTGCCGCATCAGCGGGTGTACTTCGTGACGGCGGTGTCCCGGGCCACGGCGTCGGCGGCCTTCTGGATCCGGGTGGACCAGTCGGCCGGTGAGATGCGGCGGTTCGCGAGTTCCCCGGTGGCGTCGTCGACCGCCTTGGCGAGCGGCGCGTACCACGTACGGAATCGATAGCTGAACGTGCCGGCGCCGGCCGCAGCGACCGCATCCCGCACCGAGCCGAGCCCGCTGGAGAGCTCGAGGCCGTCGGTCGCGCCGGCGACGGCCGGCAGCGTGCTGTTGGCCTTGGCGAACGCGGTGGCCGACGCCTTCGAGAAGAGGATCCGCAGGTACTCCTGGCCGCCGGCCGGGTTCTTGGCCTTGGCCGGCACCACGAACGACTCGCTGCTGGCCGCCTGCAACGCGAGCTTGTCGTCTCCGGTCAGCGACGGCACCGCGCCCATCACCATGTCGAACCCGGCCGGCGTCACGCCCTTCTGCTCGCTCTCCAGCCACGACCCGCACGGGATGAGGGCCGCCTTGCGCCGGCACCACGCCGCCTGCGCCTCGGTGTGTGAGAGCGCCTCCGAGCCGGCCATCAGGTAACCCCGGCCGGCCAGTTCGGCGATCGCGCCGGCCGCCTGCACGAGCGGTTCCTGCCGCCACGCGTTCGGCTGCAGGTTGTCCACCGCCTTGATCAGCTCGAGGCCGCCGGCCTTGGCCGCCAGGCTGAGCAGCGGATCATTCAGGTATTCGGGATATTTGCCCTGGTAGGTCCAGGGTGCCAGGCCGGCCTTCTTGATCTCCGCGCAGAGCGTGAGCATCTCCGCCCACGTCTTCGGGAAGGTCCAGCCGCGTCCGGCGAAGAAGGACCGGGAAAACCAGAGACCCCAGGCCGTGTACGTGAAATTGAGCGCGACGGTCGTGCCGCCGAACGTGCCGTCGTCCACCACACCGGGCAGCAGCGTGTCGCGGACCTTCACCCCGGGCTGGTCGAGCGCGGGGGCGTCGAGCAGGCCGGCGAGGTCGGTGAGCTGACCGGCGCCGACCAGGGTGGCGATGTCGAGCCGCCCCGCGCCGGTGTTGTCGACGACGTCCGGCGGGTTGCCGGCCACGAAGCGGGGTTGCATCGCCTCGCCGACCTTCTGCAGGCCCTTGTGGTCGACCTTGGCCTGCGGGTACCGCCGGGTGTACTCCCGCTCGGCCGCGATCGCGTAGTCGTCGCCGTACCCCCCTTTGAAGACGACCACCTCGAGCGGTGCGCCGGCCCTGACCCCCATCGGGTTTCCGGCGGTCTTCTCGCCGCCGGCGGCGGCCTCGCCCTCGTCCTTCGCCCCGGCGGTGACGCACGCGGTGAGCAGGGGCGCGCTGAGTGCGGCGGTCGCGGCCGTCCAGAGCAGGCTTCTTCGGGTGGGGTACGGTCGGAGCTGGGTTGACGGGTTCATCTGCTGGGCCTTCTTCCCTATGCGGTGCGCCGGATGCGCCCGGCGTACCGCGCCTCGATCTGTGCGTTGTGTTCCTTGCCGCCGGGCACGTTGTCCGACAGGTAGACCGGCGGGTCGACGCCCGCCGCCAGCAGGTTGGCGACCACCTCGGTGACGACCTGCTGAGCCAGCAGCGCCGCGGTGATCGACGAGACGGCGCCGACCGCTCCCCCGCCCGGCAGCGGCAGTGCCGCGTCGCCGTACGGTGCGCCGTTGTCGAGCACCACGTCGGCCAGGTCGGCGAGCTTGCGGCCGCTCGGGTGCCGCGAGCCCACCCCGGCCGAGTGCGCCGCCGAGGTGATCGCGACCAGGGCATGCCCGCGCTCCTTGACCAGCAGCGCCATCTCGACGACCGCGCCGTTGATGCCGGAGTTCGAGGCGATCACGAACGCGTCGTCCGGCTTGACCGGGGCCAGTTCGTAGAGCCGGTGGGCGATGTCGGTGCGGCGCTCGACGGCCGGGTCGGCGAGGGCGTCGAGCGGGTCGCCGCCGTACAGGACGATGTCGCGCAGGGCGATCCGGTTGGTCGGCACCAGGCCGCCGGCCCGCCCGGCGATCTCCATGGCCAGCGCCTCGGAGTGCCCGCAGCCGAACGCCTGGATCACGCCCCCGTTGCGGACGGCCGCGGTCAGCAGGCCGGCGGCCCGGCTCTTCTCGGCCCGCTGGCCGGCGCCGACCCGGCCCACCACGGTCTGGATCGTGCGCAGATAGTCATCACTGGTGACACTCAAGGGCGTCCTCTCGTTCGTTTCCGGGACGGGATCTTCTCGGGCAGCCGGTGCGCGTCGACGGCGCGCACGGTGAGTTCCAGCGCCTCGGCGGTCCGCTCGTAGGTGCGCTGCGCGACCGCCACGTAGATCAGGTCGAGCACCAGCAACTGCGAGTGCAGGGCGGACAGGGCGGCCAGCCGGAACGTCGTCTCCTGCACGCTGGTGGTGAAGACCAGGTCGGCCACCTCGGCGAGCGGCGACCGGGCGAAACTGGTCACCGCGACGGTGAGCGCGCCGTGGTCGGCGGCCTCGGCCAGGGTTTCGATGACCTCGCGGGTGCGGCCCGAGTGCGACAGCCCGATCGCGACGTCGCCGGGCAGCAGCAGCGCGGCGTTGGTGAGCGCGGTGTGCGTGTCGGTGCGGTGCCAGACCGGCACCCGGATGCGCTCCAGCCGGAACGCCATCTCCCGCGCCGCGGTCCCGCTCGACCCCAGCCCGAAGATCTCCACCCGCTTCGCCTCGGCGATCGCCGCCGCGACCCGCTCCACGGCACCCACGTCGAGCCCCGCCGCGGTGCCCTGGATGGCCCGGGTGTCGGCCGCGGTGACCACGTCGAGCACGTCGGTGAGCGGGTCGTCCGGCGCGATGTCGCCGCTGATGTCGGTCTCCCAGCGGGCCTGCTCGGCCCGCCCGGTCTCGGTGGCGATGGCGACCCGCAGGTTGGCGTACCCCCGGAAGCCGAGCGTCCGGCTGAACCGGGTGACGGTCGCGGTCGACGTCCCCGACCGCTCGGCCAGATCCACGATGCTGGCGTGCGCCGCCGTCTCGGGGTCCGCCAGTATCGTCTCCGCGATCCGCGCCAGCGCCTCCGGCATCTGCGCCCCTTCGATGCGCAGCCGCCCCAGCAACCCACCACTAGCACCCGTCACGTCGGTCATCCTTTTCATCAATCACCGTTGCCGATGAAAATTACGACTGTAAAGCTTCCTAGTCAATAAGAACTTTCTATGCTTCGATCTTCGGCATGGACCTGGTGGTGGGGCTGGACGCGGGCGGCACCGCCTCCCGCGCCGTCGTGGCCAACCTGACCGGCGAGATCCTCGGCCGCGGGGTTGCGGGTCCGGGAAACCCGCTGTCGGCGGCTCCTCCCGGGGCAGCCGTCGGCGAGATCGCGGCGGCACTGCGCGGGGCACTCCGCGGGATCGATCCGACGGCGGTCGTGGACGGGGTGCTCGGGATCGCCGGCACCAGCGTTCTGGTCGATCCGGTGGTGCGGGCGGCGTTCGCGGACATGTGGCGTGGGCTTGGGCTGCAGTGCCCGGTCCGGGTGGTCGGGGATCTGGTCACGGCGTTTGCCGGCGGCACCGCGGAACCCTCGGGCTTCGTGCTGATCGCCGGGACCGGGGCGGTCGCCGCGCGGATCGAGGAGCACGAGATAGTGCGGAGCGCGGACGGGCTCGGGTGGCTGCTGGGCGACGAGGGGTCCGGGCGCTGGATGGGTTTGCAAGCCTTGCGAACCGCCGTCCGCACCTGGGACTCGCCGCTGGCGTCCGAAGTGGCCGCGCACACCGGGGCCGCCACCGCCGACGCGCTGGTGCGGTGGGCGCAGGCGCTGCCGATGGCCGGCATCGGTGCGCTCGCCCCGGTGGTCTGCGCCGCCGCCCGCGACGGCGATGCCCAGGCCGCCGCGATCGTCGCCTCGGCCGCCGGACATCTGCTGGCCACCTTGGACGAGGTCCGGCCCGCGGCCGTGCACGCACCGATCCCGGCGCCCGTCGTGCTCGGGGGCGGCCTGCTTGTCGGCGGCTCACCCGTACAGGACAAGGTTTTGGCAGCCTTGCAAGCGCGTGACGTGACCGCGCACCTCAGCCACGACCCCGCCGCCGCGGCGGCCTGGCTGGCCGCCCGGCCGCACAGCCCACTCAGCGCCGCTGACCTGCACGCACGTCTGGTTCACCGGCCGCACGCATAGACGCAGGCGCTTGCAACATCGTGGAAAAGTCTTCCAATTGATGCAAGTCGTTGCTACGGTCCCTTCCAATATGAACGCGGGATTACGCCCGTGCTACCGCCTTCGTTTCCGCGCCACCCTTGATCCAGACGTCCCCGCGAGGTCGTTGGAGGAATCCCCGTGCCCAAAAAACGCCGCCGGCGGCTCACCGCCGTCTTCGCCGCATTCGCCGCCGTTCCCCTGCTGGCCACGCTGCTGATCAGCCCGGCGGTGGCGGAGGAGGCCAACTCCGTCACCGTGTATTACCAGCCGCCCACCGCGTGGAGCGCGGTCAACATCCACTACGCGCCGACCGGCGGCACCTGGACCGCCGTGCCGGGCGTCGCGATGAGCGCCGCCTCGTGTGCCGGCTGGTACACCCGGGTGATCGACCTGGGCACCGCGACCGGGATGCAGGCCACCTTCACCAACGGCTCCGGCACCTGGGACAACAACTCCGGCCGCAACTACACCGTCGGCACCGGCACGGCCACCGTCACCGGCGGGCTGGTCACCACGGCCAACCCGTGCACCGTGACCAGCCCGCCGCCCGGTGAGAACACCGCGACCGTGTTCTACGCCAAGGGCACGCGCACCTGGACCACGGTCTACCTGCACTACGCGCCCACCGGCGAGGCCTGGACCGCGGTGCCGGGCGTGGCGATGAACGAGACCGCCTGCGACGGCTGGGTCAAGAAGACCGTCGACCTGGGTGCGGCCACCTCGCTGGCGGCCACCTTCAACAACGGCTCGGGCAGCTGGGACAACAACAACGGCAACAACTACCGGCTGACCGCGGGCACCTCGCGGGTCAGCAACGGCGTGGTGACCGCCGACGCCACCGACCCGTGCACCGCGGTGCCGGCCGACACCACCGCGCCGAGCACCCCGGGGACGATCACCGCGACCGTCGACCGGGTGACCGTCACGCTGGGCTGGGCCGCGTCCACCGACGACCGGGGCGTCACCGGATACCAGCTCACCCGGACCGGCGGCTCGGCCGGAACCGTGGTGCTGACCAGCGCGTACGCCGGCTACATCGACGGCAGCCTGGCGCCGCGCACCACGTACACCTACACCGTGCGAGCGGTCGACGCCGCCGGCAACCTCTCGGCACCCACCGCAACCAAGTCGGCGACCACCGGTGACTCGCCGCCGGTCGCGGCCGGCGGCCAGATGCTCGGCGGCGACCCGCGCAAGGAGAGCATCTACTTCGTGCTCACCGCGCGGTTCTACGACGGCGACACCTCCAACAACCGGGGCGGCAGCCAGCACGCCAAGTCCGGGAACGCGGCGAACAACGACCCGATGTTCCGGGGCGACTTCAAGGGCCTGATCGACAAGCTGGACTACATCAAGGGGCTCGGCTTCTCGGCCCTGTGGATCACGCCGGTGGTGCTGAACCGGTCCGACTACGACTACCACGGCTACCACGGCTGGGACTTCTACCGGGTGGACACCCGGCTCGAGTCGCCCGGCTCCACGTACCAGGATCTGATCGACAAGGCGCACGCCAAGGGTCTCAAGATCTTCCAGGACGTGGTTTACAACCACAGTTCCCGGTGGGGCGCGAAGGGGCTGTTCGTGCCGCCGGTGTGGGGCGCGAAGGACGGGCAGTGGGACGGGCTGTACAGCACCAAGGTCGCCGGTAAGCAGTACGACCCGATGGTCGAGTTCAGCGGCACCGACCCGGCCATGACGCCGCAGCAGAACGCGGTGGCGCAGGGCCGGCCGTACAACGGCGACCTGTGGCACAGCACCGCGCCGGCCGGCAACACGTGCCGCAACTTCGGCACGGTCACCGGCCAGAAGAGCGCCGAGGGCTGGGACATCCACAACTGCCAGTGGCCGGCGCCCACCTCGGGCATGTTCCCGGCGACCCTGTTCCATCAGTGCTGGATCGGCAACTGGGAGGGCGAGGACGCGCGCTCCTGCTGGCTGCACGAGGACCTGGCCGACTTCAACACCGAGAACCCGGTCGTGCAGAAATACCTGATCGACGCGTACAACAAGTACATCGACATGGGCGTCGACGGTTTCCGGATCGACACCGCGGTGCACATCCCGCGGGTCACCTGGAACCGGCGCTTCCTCCCGGCGCTGCAGCAGAAGCTCATTTCCAAGTACGGGGCGACGAAGGCCAAGGACTTCTACGTCTTCGGCGAGGTGGCCGCGTTCGTGAACGACAAGTGGAACCGGGGCTCGGTCAACCACTCGGCCCAGTTCTTCACCTGGAAAGAGCGGCGCAGCTATGCCGAGGACGACGTGGTGGCCGCCCTCGAACAGTTCGACTACGAGAACAACCAGGGCACCGGCAACCAGCCGACCAGCACCAACGCGTTGCTCAACGGCAACGCCTACCACGCGCCCGACCACAGCCAGTTCTCCGGCATGAACATCATCGACATGCGCATGCACATGAACTTCAGCGACGCCGGCAACGCGTTCTGGAACGGCAAGGACACCGACGACTCGACAAATGACGCCACGTACAACGTCGTCTATGTCGACTCGCACGACTACGGGCCGAACAAGTCGCAGTTCCGCTACACCGGCGGCACCGACGCGTGGGCCGAGAACATGTCGCTGATGTGGTCGTTCCGCGGCATCCCGACGCTCTACTACGGCTCGGAGATCGAGTTCCAGGCCGGCAAGCAGATCGACTGCGGCCCGTCCTGCGCGATCGCCACCACCGGTCGCGCCTACTTCGGCGACCACGTGGCGGGCAGCGTGACCGCATCCGACTACGGCGTGGTGAGCAGCGCGAGCGGCGCGGTGGCCACCACCCTGGCCAAGCCGCTGGCGAAGCACCTGCAGCGGCTCAACCAGATCCGGCGCGCGGTGCCGGCCCTGCAGATGGGCCAGTACTCGACCGAGGGCGTCAGCGGCGGCCTGGCCTTCAAGCGCCGGTACACGGCCGGCTCGGTGGACAGCTTCGCCCTGGTGACGATCTCGGGCAGCGCCACGTTCAGCGGCATCCCGAACGGCACCTACACCGACGCCGTCACCGGTGACGTCAGGTCGGTCACCAACGGCTCGCTGACCGCCGCCGCCGGCGGCAAGGGCAACATGCGGGTGTACGTGCTGAGCACGGCGGCCACTCCGGCACCCGGAAAGGTCGGTGCCGACGGCCCGTATTTGAAGTAGTCAGCCCGGGAACACGAGGTCCAGGTGTGCGTCCAGGGCGCGTACCGCCTCCTCGGCCCGGAAATGACCGCCCAGCAGGTAGATGCCGAGGCCCTCCATCGTCGCGAGCAGCGCGACGGCGGTGGCCTCGGCATCGGCGTCCGGGCGGGCCAGGCGGATCTGCTCCGCCAGGTGTTGGGCCATCTGCCGGGTGCCCGCGCTCAGCAGCCGCGCCGCGGCCGGCTCGACCGCCGAGTAGGCCAGGAACGCGAGCGCCACCCGCCCGTCCGCCCGGCGCGGCTCGTCCAGCGGCAGCAGCGCATGCAGCAGCGTGCGGACCATCGCTGTGGGCGCCACCGGCTGCGGCAGCGCGGCCATCGCCGCCTCGATCCGGGCCGTGGTGCGCTCCATGACGACGCCGAGCGCGAAGCGCATCATCTCGTCCTTGGTGGCGAAGTAGTGCTGCACCATGCCGGCCGTCACGCCCGCCTCGGCGGCCACGTGGCGCAGGCTGACCGCCTCGATCCCGCCACTCGCCGCGACCCGCATGAGCGCGTCCGCGATGAGCGTCCGGCGCTCCTGATGATCCACCTTCCTGGGCATGCCCCTCATGCTTTCACATTGCAGTCGTATTGACTTAACCGGTCACCCAAGGTTACATTACAACTGCAACGTAAACCCTCGGAGGCGATGATGCGGCTGATCAAGAAGGTGGTCCGGTACGAGCTGATCATGTGGGGCAGCCTGCTCCGGGTGCTGCTACGGCTGCCCGAGAGGCTCGAACCGGGCGCCCGCACGTTCGGCTACGCCCGCGCCGTCGCCCCCATCCTGATCGCGCTCACCGTGGTCTCCGCGATCGAGGTGGCCGTCGTCGACGTGGTGCTGCAGCACGTGCTGCCCTGGCCCACGGTCCGCTACGCCGCGCTCGGCCTCGGCGTCTGGGGCGTGGTCTGGATGCTCGGCATCGGCGCCATCCTGCGCACCCACCGGCACGTGGTCGGCCCTGCTGGCCTGCGCATCCGCAACAGCACCAGCGTCGACCTCACCTTGCCCTGGTCCGAGATCGAGCTGGTACGCGCGGTCAGCCGTTATCCCGACGGCAGCGGCACGGTCCAGCACGCCGGCGACCGCGTCTCGATCGCCGTCGGCAGCCAGACCGCGGTCGACGTGGTCCTCCGCGAGCCCCGCACGCTCGATCTCCCCGAGGGCCCGGCCACCGGCGTCCGCGAGGTCCGCTTCCAGGCCGACGCCCCGGATGAGCTGGTCACCCTCGCCCACACCTATCTCGAGGCCTGCCAGCCAACCGGCTCGTGATCGCATAGGCGTTCGGCCGCTGACCGTTGTAGCGTCAATGACGTAGGTTTGCGAGAGTCGCCAGCGACCCGGCCGGAGGTGCGAAATGGGGGTCGGTTCCGCCCACCGCCGCCGCGAGTTGCGACCCCGGTTGGCCGGCCTGTTCCCGCCCGAGCACGTCGACGCCGCCCTCGATCTGCTGCTGCTCGCCGACATGGCCTGGCACGACTGCTACGGCCCGCGCGACCTGGAAATTCCGGCCCCGGTCCTGGACGACGTCCTGCTGCTGGCCAAGGGCGACCTGACCGCCCTGATCCGCCTGTCCCTGCAGGCCGTCCAGGATTTCCGCGACGTCCGCGTGGCCGCGAACGCCCACCGCGCCGAGGCCGGCCCCGCCGAGCCGGAGGAGGTGCCGGGCGGCGCCCGCATCCTGCACCTGCCCAAGAAGGCCCCGGACGGCGGCGTCGCCTGACCCTCAGCGAGGGGTCAGGACGTGGCGTTCGGCCAGGCCGAGCAGGGTGTCGCTCAGTTTGCCCAGGGCCGCCAGCAGGATGATGGCCAGCAGCATCACGTCGGTGCGGCCGGTGTTCTGGCTGTCGATCAGCAGGAAGCCCAGGCCCATCGAGGACGCGATCAGTTCGGCCGCCACCAGGAACAGCCAGCCCTGCGCCAGGCCCAGCCGCAGGCCGGACAGGACCGCGGGGGTGGCCGCCGGGAAAAGCACAGTGCCTAAAAGACCCAGACCACTGCGGCCGTACGCGCGGCCGACCTCGACCAGGTGCGGGTCGACGTGCGAGAGCGCCGCGGACACCGTGGTGTAGACGGGGAAGAACGCGCCGATTGCCACCAGCACGATCTTCGGGGTCTCACCGATGCCCAGCCAGAGCAGCAGCAGCGGCACCCAGGCCAGCGACGGCACCGCGCGGATCGCCTGGACCGTGGGCGACAGCGCGGCGCGGGCCGGACCGGACAGTCCGACCAGGCCGCCCAGGGCCAGGCCCAGCGCTGAGCCGGCCGCGAAGCCGATCAGCACCCGTTGCGTGCTGATCGCCAGGTGGTGCCAGAGTTCGCCGCGCGCCAGCAGTTCACCCAACGCCGACACCACCTCGGCCGGCGGCGGCAACTGTGCCCGCGAATAGATCCCGGCCGCGGCCGCCCACTGCCAGACGGCCAGGAGCAGCAGCGGCAGCACCGCGCCCGCGGCCCAGGTCCACGCCGGGCGGGCGCGGCGGCTCCAGACCGGCGGCGTGGTCTCGGCACGCCGCCGGGGCGGGGCGAGCGTCACGTGGCGCTCCGCGCGGTCGCGTACCGGGGCTCGAAGAGCGAGTCGACCGCGGTGCGTGCGTCCTGCTCGGTCTTGACGTTGGCGTCGGCCACCAGCACCGGCAGGATCTTCTCGAAGACGACGCGCTGGGCGGGGCCGGGCACCGGGTCGATGTCGAGGCGGGTGCGCTCGGTCAGCACCAGCTCGGCCACCCGCGGCGAGATCTTGGCCTCCCGCGCGTACAGGGCCACCGCCTCCGCGGGGTTGTCCTTGATCCATTGACGGGCGCGCTCGTACGCGTTGACCACCGCCTGGGCGAGGTCGGGGTGGGCGCTCAGGAACTCCTCGCGCGCATTCAGGACGCCGTACGAGTTGAACGCGACGTTGCGGAAGATGAGCTTGGACCCGGACTCCAATTCGGACTGCGCCATCAGCGGGTCGAGGCCGGCCCAGGCGTCGACGTCGCCGCGCTCGAGCGCGGTGCGGCCGTCGGCGTGCTGCAGGTTGACCACGGTCACGTCGGACGGCTTGAGCCCGGCGCCGTCCAGGGCCTGGAGCAGGAAGAAGTACGGGTCGGTGCCCTTTGGTGGCGGCGATCCGCCGGCCGCGCAGCCCGGCCACGGACCTGACGGCCGAACCCTTGGGCACCACGACGGCGGCCCACTCCGGCTGGCTGAACACGCCGATCGTCTTGATCGGCGAACCGTTGGCCCGGGCCACCAGCGCGGCCGCCCCGGCCGTCGAGCCCACGTCGATGGCGTCGCCGCGCAGCGCCTCGTTGGCCTTGTTGCTGCCCGCCGAGAGCTGCCAGGTCACCGTGACGCCCTTGGCCGCCAGGTCGGTCTCCAGCCACTTCTGCTCGTGCAGCACCAGGCTGGCCGGGTTGTAGTAGGCGTAGTCGAGGCGCAGCGTGACGGCCTCGGCCGCCTTCGGCGCGTCCTCGCCCTGGACGCACCCGCCCAGCAGGAGAGTGGCCGCAACAAGAACACGGGTGATCCGCATATCGGTGGTTCCTTTCATGGGTTTCCGACGCCCAGTTCGGTCAGCAGGGCGGCCCGCAGCGCCGCCAGTTCCGCGTCGCCGCGATCCCGCGGGCGCCGGCCGGGCACGTCACGGATCAGCCGTACGCCCGACGCTTTGTCCGGGGTTGACTCTCCCGGCCCCAGCAGGACCACCCGGTCGGCCAGGTGCAGTGCCTCGTCCACGTCGTGGGTGACCAGCAGGACGGTGGTGCCGGCCGTGCGTTGCACGTCGGCCAGCAGGTCCTGCATGCGAAGGCGGGTGAGCGCGTCCAGCGCCGCGAAGGGTTCATCGAGCAGCAGTACGCCGGGACGCCGCGCGAGGGCCCGGGCCAGGGCGGCCCGCTGCGCCATGCCGCCGGAGACCTGCCGCGGCCGGTGCCGGGCGAACGCCGTCAGCCCCACCACGTCGAGCAGGTGCGCCACCTCCGCGCGAGCCCGGCTGCCGGTCACGTCGTGGGGCAGCCCGTACGCCACGTTGCGCTCGACGGTCCGCCAGGGCAGCAGGCGCGGCTCCTGGAACACCACCGCACAGCGCGACTCGATGCCGCGCACCGCCCGGCCGCCGACCAGCACCTCCCCCGCGCTGGGCACGTCGAGGCCGCCGGCCAGCCGCAGCAGCGTGGACTTGCCACAACCGGACGTCCCGAGCAGCGCCACTATCTCGCCGGCCGCAACCGTGAGGTCCACCTCCGCGAGCACGTGGTGCCGCCGGCCGTTGGCGGCGAAAGCCTTGCCCACGGCCGAGAACACCAGCGGCACGGCGGTCCGCACATCGACATCGGTCACCCGCGCAGCGTACCTACTAATCCCATAAGTTAGATAGGCTTGCCGGGTGATCATGGCCACCGCACCGAAAGGCACCTACGCTGTGCGCATGTCGGTGCGCCTGGCCGGGACCGACCGGCCCACGGGTTTCGCGGTGGTGACCGCGGTCTATCTGGTGGCGGCCGTGGCCGCCGCGGCGGTGGTGGGCGCGCTGCCCGGGTCTGCGCTGCCCGGGTCGGGACCGCTCGCCGTCACGTTCTGGGCCGACCTCGTCGCCACCGTGGTGGTGTTCGGCGGGTCCATGTTGTTCGGCAACTCCAGCATCTATGACCCGTACTGGAGCGTGGCGCCCGCGGTGATCGCGGTGGCCTGGGTGGGGTGGCGCGGTGACGCCGTCGCGGCCCGGCAGTCGCTGGTGGTCGGCCTGCTGCTGATCTGGGCGGTGCGCCTGACCGCGAACTGGGCGGCCTCCTGGCGCGGCCTCGGCCACGAGGATTGGCGGTACGTGCAGATCCGCGAGCAGACGGCCGGCCGGTTGCCGTGGTGGCTGGTCACGTTCACCGGGATCCACCTGATGCCGACCCTGGTGGTCTTCGCCGGCCTGCTCGCCGTGTGGCCGGCGATCACCGTGGACGGCCGGTCGTTCGGACCGCTGGACGTGTTCGCCGCGCTGGTCACCGCGACCGCCATCGGCGTGGAGGCGGTGGCCGACTGGCAGCTGCGGCGGTTCACCCGCGAGCCGGGCAACCGGGGCCGGATCGTCGACATCGGACTGTGGCGCTTCTCCCGGCACCCCAACTACCTGGGCGAGATCGGCTTCTGGTGGGGCATGTGGCTGTTCGCCCTGGCCGCCGCGCCGTCCTGGTGGTGGACCGTGGTGGGGCCGGTCGCCATGGTGCTGCTGTTCACGTTCGTCAGCGTGCCCCTGATGGACCGCCGCTCACTGGCGCGCCGCCCCGCGTACGCCGAACACATGCAGCGCATCCCGGCGCTGCTGCCCACCCGCTGGAAATAGACCGCGGGCCCGCGGCGCGTGGTGGCGCGCTGCGGGCCCGCTGGACACTGCTCCGAGCGAAGGCCAAGCTCAGGAGCAGTGGGTCTGTACCGGGGAAAGCCATTCCTTGAGGGTGGGGCCGAGGACCTTGTTGACGTCCTCGTTGGTCTTGATGGTCTTGAAGAAGGCGGCGTCGGCCGACTTCGCCTGAAGCTGTCCGGCCGCCTTCTGGCCGTCGGCCTTCAGCTGCGCGTCGGCGCTCTTCTCGGTGGCCTGGAGCACCGCGGTCGAGAAGGTCTTGAGCGCGACCTGGGCCTCCTGCACGTCGGCCTTCGCGCCCTTCGAGCCGACCATCTTGGTCAGTGACTCTGCGAACAGGCCCATGTTCTTGTTGTAGACCTGACCGAGGCCTTCACACAGCGCCTTCGTCTCGGCGAGAGCGGCTGGTTGCGCTGCCGCACCCGCGCTCGCCCCGACCGCGGGTGTGTCCGCGTCCGCGGGAGCGGGGCTTTTCGAGGTGCCGCAGGCGGCCGCAAACAGCAGCGCTCCGCCGACGACAAGAGTCTGAACGGCGCGACGCATGCCGGTCCTCCTGTTGCCTGAGCTGGGGATTCGGGGAGTACGATACGTCCGCCCGCAGGCGGCGTCCATAGATGTTAACAAGTTTTGGGAGCGCTCCCAGCGAACTGCCAGGGACCCGCGGCGGACATTGTGGCACTGACCTGCGCGGGAGGGCTCCGGGAAAAATTTGCCGCCATCTCCTGGTGACCGAGAGTGACGGCTCGGGGTGGCGGCTCCCCCATATCGTGGAGTCATGGCCGTTTCGAGGGTGTCCCACCCGGTGTTCGCCCGGGTCTACCAGCGGCTGAGCGCCGCGATGGACCGGGCCGGCGCCGCCGAGCACCGCGCCGCCCTGGCCGCCGGCCTGACCGGCCGGGTCATCGAGGTAGGCGCCGGCAACGGCCGGATGTTCACCCACTACCCGCCGACGGTCACCGAGGTGGTCGCCGTCGAGCCCGAACCCCGCCTGCGCGCCGCCGCACTAGAGGCGGCCCGCACCGCGCCCGTGCCGATCACCGTGGTCGACGGCCTGGCCGGCGCGCTGCCCGGCAAGGACGGCGAGTTCGACGCCGCGGTCACCGCGCTGGTCCTGTGCACCGTTCCGGACCAGGCCGCCGCGCTCGCCGAGGTAAGACGAGTGCTGCGCCCCGGCGGCGAGTTACGCTTCCTCGAACACGTGGCAGCCGACCAGCCCGGCGCCATGCGGCGCGCCCAGCGCTTCGCCGACGCGACCTTGTGGCCGCTGCTGGCGGGCGGCTGCCACACCGGCCGCGACACCGCGGCCGCGATCACCGCGGCCGGCTTCACCATCACCGGCGTGCATCGCTTCCGCTTCCCACCCGGCGGGCCACACGGCCCGGCCGCCCCACACATCAGAGGCGCCGCGACCAGCCCGCGGTGACCTCGGCGCCGGCTCCGGACCGGGCCGGGACCGGGGGGATCAGCTGGTCGAAGACGGCCGCGCGGTCGAAGGTCAGCGCCTTCGCCCGGGCCCGCCGCTCCAGGTCCCGGCGCTCGGCCGGCGACATCTCCAGCACCACCCGGTCCAGGGCGTCGGCCAGGCCGTTGATGTCGCCCGGCTCGACGATCACGGCGGCGTCACCGACCGCCTCGCCGGTGCCCCCGGTCAGCGTTGTCACCACCGGTCCGCCGCCGGTCAGCATCTTTTCCGCCAGGGCTATGCCGAACGTCTCGACGAAGTCCGGTTCCGGCTTCGTGGGCAGCGCGTAGGCCGCACACCCGTTCATCAGCAGTGATTTTTCCTCGTCATCCACATCGGTCAGGAAGATGATCCGGTCGTCCTCCTTGGCCATCGCCCGGACGTGTTCGAGCGCCGGACCGGTGCCCGCCACCACCAGCTTGACCTTCTCCCGGCAACGCATCTGCCCGTACGCGATCACCAGGTCGTAGATGCCCTTGGCCCGCGCCACCCGGGACAGGAACAGGATGTAGCCGTCGCGTTCCAGGCCCCGCCGGGCCAGCGCCGCCGCCACCGCCGCCGGTTGCGGGTCGAGGAAGGCCGCCGCGTGGATCGGCGGGTAGCTCACCGTGACCCGGCGGCGGCACTGCTCGGCGAAGCTGGTGCCGCAGTGCACATCCACCTCGGCGGCCGACGCGATGATCTCGTCGCGGGTGTAGTCGGAGACCGCCACCAGTTCGTCGTTCGCCAGGAACGTGGTGAACAGGACCGTGGCGGCGCCGAACCGGCCCTCGCGCAGGCAGGATTTGATCACGTTGGTGACGTCCGAGCCGACCGCCTTGGCGACCGTGTGCACCTGCGGGGCGAAACCGGCCGCCCGGGCCGCCGCGACCGCGTCGACCACCACGTTCGTGTGCGGCACCAGATACATCGACAGGCAGATGGTCGGCACCGGCTCGGCGAGCAGTTCGACCAGCCGGCCGGTGAGCCCGGCCAGGTGCCGGCCGTCCGGCACCCGGTAGTCGCCGACCGGCTCCGGCCGTTCCACGGTGATCCCGGGGCTGTACGGGAGCAGCCGGTCCAGCGGCTTGAGCGGCAGCCCGGCCGCCTCCAGCGCCGGTATCGGCCAGGTCAGCAGCCGGACGTCGTCGAAGCCTCGGGTGAGGGCGATCTCGGCGAGGTTGCGGGCCTCGCCGGAGTGCCCGCAGATCACCGGGTCGGCGCGGACCACGATGACCAGGCGGCGCTGGGGATACGTCATTGTCATCCCTTCGGGGCGGGGTGCGACGGGGGACGCCGGCGGCTCCCCCAGTCCGACGGCTCGGGGCCGAGCACCAGGTGCAACCGGCCGCCGCGATGCACGTCCGCGGCGCTCAGGTGGCTGCCGTGCAGCGGCTTGCCGTTGAGCGTGGCGGACTGGACGTACTGGGCCGGCGGGCTCTGGTCGAGGCCGTCGACGCCGATCGGGGTCTGCCGGTGCCCGCTGGTCTCGATGACGAACTCACCGTCGCCGGCCTGCAGCACCGCGCGCTCGAAGGCCGGCGCGTTGACCAGGAACAGGTGCTGCCCGGCCACCGGGAACAGGCCCAGCGACGCCCACACGTACCAGGAACTGAGGCCGCCCGAGTCGTCGTTGCCCGGCAGCCCGCCGGGACCGGTGCCGAACTGCCAGGTCAGCGCGGAGTGCACCACCTCGGCGGTGCGGTCCGGCCGGCCGGCGTAGTGGTACGCCCAGGGTGCCTCCATGTCCGGCTCGTTGTTGAGGCCCTCGAAGCGGTTCAGCGCGTAGCCGGCCGCCATCTCCACCGAATCGGGGCAGCGGCCGGGCTGCTTCACCGGCTCGGCGCCGTACCCGAAGAATTCGTCCAGCATGGCCACGAAACCCGCGTCGCCGCCGGCCAGGCCGATCCGGGCGGCCATGTCGTGGATCAGCCGAAACGAGTAGTTCCACTTGCCGCCCTCGTAGAACTCCGAGTCGCGCAGCAGCCCGGTGGCCGGGTCGAAGGCGTTGATCCAGCCGCGGCCACGGCGTTCCGAGTCGTCGGCGAGCCGGCGGTCGTTGACCGCGCGGGCCACCTGGGCGGTGCAGAAATGCCCGTACGCGAGGTCGAGGGTGTGCGTGATCGGGTGCACCACGCCGTGCTCGTAGAAGTCCTCGCCGTACATCCGGCGCAGGTCGTCGGACATGTGCACGAGCGCCCAACTCCAGTCGATCCCGCTCAGGCGCAGCGCGTACGCGTCCGCCAAAGCGGTGTGCGCGAGCGCGCTCGCCTGCCGGAAGAACCGGTCGGCGCCGCGGGCCATCCGGTAGCCGATCGGGAAGTTGCCCTCCTCCTCACAGACCCGGATGAGCGACTCCAGCAGGTCGGCGAACCGGTCCGGCGCGATCGCGGCGAGCAGCGGCAACTGGGTCTTGTAGATGTCCCACATGGTGCAGACGTCGAACGCGAACGGGCCGGCGGTGGGCCAGAACGGGCTCTCGTCGTCGGCGATGGCCGGCTTGATCAGCGAGTGGTAGAGCCCGGTCGCGAAGACCCGGCGGCGGGCCCGGGTGCCGCCCTCGACCTGCACCCGGCTGACGTACTCGCGCCAGCGGGCCCGGGTGCGGGAGCGGACCACGTTGAAGGCCGGCGCGTCCGGGCCGCACTCGCGTTCCAGGTTGCGCCGGGCCTGGTCGCATCCGCGCAGCGAGAACCCCATCCGCAGCTCGACGGTCTGCCCCGGACGGGTCGACCCCATAAAGAGCATCCCGAACGGGCGGAGCGTCGTGTGCCGGATGCTGTCGAAATCCAGGCGGGTGCCGCCGTCGATCAGGCGCCGGTCGTACCAGAGCATTTGTCGCCAGCCGGGGGTGTCCGTCTCGAGATAGACCGACAGCGGCACACCCTCCATCACCACGGTGCCCTGCGCCCGCCCGTGGCCGATGCTCTCCACCTGGGCCCGCAGCGGCACGGTCCGGCCCAGGTCGATGGCCAGCCCTCCGAGCGACAGGTCGACCACCACCCGCGCGGAGTGGTGCTCGGGGAACGTGTAGCGGTGCACGGCGACCTTGGCGCCCACGGTGATCTCGCAACGCACCCCGGTGTCCAGGGTCGCGGCGTAGTAGCCGGCCTCGGCCACCTCGTCGCGCAGCCCCCAGGACTCGCCCAGTTCGTCGAGCGGCTGCACCATCGGCGTCACCCGCACGTAGTTGTAGTACTTGCGGATGGCGCCGGTGCCGGACTGCTGGAAGTGGGTGAAGCCGGACGCCTGGAGCCGGCCGAACATCTCCTCCGGCACGCCCTCGGTGTTCTTGGCGTACCGGCCGTAGCCGGTCGGGTAGGCGCCCGAGTAGGCGCAGGCGGACACCATGCCGAGCGGCGAGGTGGCGCCCGGGTGGGTGTTGCCGACCTGAGGCTTCGGCCACCACCAGGTGGCGGCGAGACCGTGCGGGCTCGGCAGGTCGGTGGCGGCGGTCCCGATGAACGGGTCGATGTCGTCGAGGATGGCGGAACGATATCGGCCTGCGATTTCGTACACGTGAACTTTCCACCGGGTCACCCGCACGCATCGATGCTGGTCATTGACGTCCACTTCGGCCGGACCTATGTTTCGCGCATGAAAACAATCCGGCTCGCTACCGCCATGGTGTCCGGTATCGCCGCCGCCGCCGCGTTGATCGTCTCGTTCGCCGCCACGCCGACGCTGGCCGGCACTCCCGGCGGCGGGTGCAGCGCCACCGTCCGGATCGACTCCGAGTGGGGCTCCGGCCCGCGCGGCGGCCAGATCGTCTCCGTCACCGTCACCAACACGTCCGCCGCGACCGCCGCCAAGTGGGCCGTGTCCTGGCCCCTGGTCACCGGCCAGCGGGTCCGCACCGCCTGGAACGCCACGGTCAGCACCACCGGCAGCACCGCCACCGCGGTCAACACCCGCTGGAACGGCACCCTGGCGGCCGGCGCCGCCACCACGTTCGGCATGCAGCTCGACGGCGTCTTCCCACCGCCCGCGCTGACCTGCGACAACGGCACCACTCCCCCGCCGCCGGCCGCTGACTTCACGGTCACCGAGCTCGACAACACCCGCACCGTGACCCTGCGCGTGGGCCAGACGCTGGCGGTCAACCTGTCCGGCGGTTACCGCAAGCCGGATCTCACCGGCACCGCGCTCACCGAACTGTCGAGCAGCGGCGGCGGCACCACCGGTCAGCCGCTGACTGTGCTCTACCGGGCGGCCGCCGACGGCTCGGAGACGCTGCACAGCGACACCGAGGCCGGGGCGCTGTGGCGGGTGGCGGTCAACGTAGTCGGCGTGCCGCCGTCCGGCGGGGGCCAGACGGTCGTGGTCACCGCCACCAATAACCAGGGCTCGACCAGCCTGGCCGTCGGGGACACCCTGGTGGTCAGCCTGCCCGGTAACTATGTGCCGCCGGCGCTGTCTGCCGAGGGGGTGCTGTCCCTGGCCGCGGTCTCGGGCGGCTATCCGACGGCCGACCCGCTGCTGGCCCGGTATGTGGCGAACGCCCCCGGCCAGGTCGACCTGTCGAGCATCACCGACGCAGCGTGCCGCCACCAGCCGACCCCGTGCCCGTCACCGCAGGTGCGCTGGCTCCTGCACGCCACGGTCACCGGCTGAGACTCCACCAGCCGGAGCACCCTGCGCCGCGAATCTTGGCGTGGTCGCCATTCCCCAAGCAGTGGTGACCACGCCGAGGGCCGAGATATGCGAACTGGCGCCCTCAGAGCGCGTGGGGGTTCAAGTCCCCCTCCGGACACGTTAAACCCCATGTTGATCACTCACGTTTCCGGTGGGATCGCGTGGGGTTTCTTGCTGCTGCCCGGCTCCGCCGAGATTTCCTTGTCCTCCGAGCCGAGGATCGGCGGGCGTGTCGGTCGCGCTCGCCTTGTGTCCGTTGCTCGGGACAAATGGTCGATGGCGGTTCGGCCATGAGCTCATCGGGCTCAAGGGCGTCGGCGTTGTTCGCTACCGGCGGGCTGCCGTGCTGTTCGTTGATGTCGGTGATCGTGGCGGTGCCCCGAGCACCGACTATGACCAAGTCGCGGCTGCGCAGATGTGCGGCGAGGCGGTCGACGCTGCCGGTGTCGGCGATTGAGCTGTTCGCGGCGGCTAGGTGCTCGACGAGGCGGGTCTCGGCCCAGTAGAGCCAGCGTGGCGCTTCGCCGGTGGCGGGTTGGCCGCTGGTGTGGCCGTGGCGGCAGCGGTAGCCGGGCCGCTGGTTGACCCAGTGCCCGGCCATGCGTCGTCCGCAGATGCCGCAGATCACCAGACCGGTCAGCGCATACCGGCGCTGCTGCCCGTCCTGCGGCATCGCCTGAGCGGTGATTTGCTGGGCTGTGGTGAAGTCGTCATCGCTGACCAGCGGCGGGTGGGCACGGTTGGCGGAGACGACCCACTCGGAGCGTGGGTTCCAGATCCGGACCGGGCCGAGGCTGCTGCGCCGGTCACCGGGGACGGCTTCGCGGTGGTCGGTGAACTGCCGGTTCCACACCTGCCGGCCGGTGTAGCGGGGGGTTGGCCAGGATCGCCGCGACCGTCCGCACCGTCCACACCGCCTGCGTCCGGTGGGGGTTGCGGACCCGGTCGTAGACGCCGGGTGACGGGATCCGTCGTTCGTTGAGTTCCCGGGCGATCCCGGCCGTGCTCGTGCCGGCCAGGCGGCGGGCGAAGATCCACCGGACGTGCGAGGCTGTCACCGGATCGATGTCCAGGCGGTGCTGGCGGCGGCCCCAGCTGGCCTGGATCTGGTTCGGGTGCGGGCCGGCGTCGACCAGCTGGTAGCCGTACGGTGGGCGACCGCCCTGATGGCGGCCTTGCTCGCGGACCTGGGCCGCCATCGCCGTGCGGACCCGGAACCGGGTACGCATCACCTCACGCTGCGATTGATGACCCAGCATCATCAACAACGCCCGATGATCCGGTTCGTCGAGATCGACCGGGCCCTGCGCTTCAGGCAGCCACAATCGGATGCCGAGGCCCTGCAGCGTCTCGATCACCCGCCGGGCTTCGCCACCGCCAGCGAACGCCCGCTCAAACTCGCCCACCACGACCGCATCGAACGCCCGGTCCGGATCCGCCGCCGCGGCAAGCAATGCCGCCGCCTGCGGCCGTTTGGACCAGGGCAGGCTCCGTGACGCCCCCGAGTCGAAGAACTCCACCACTATCCGGCCCCAGCCGGCGACCAGCCGCTGCGCCGTCTCCAACTGCCAGGCCCGCGACGACACCGGATCCTGATACTCACTCGTCGAGAGCCGCCCATAGAAAGCGAACCGCAGTCTCCCGGCACCAGGCCGAGCCGACCGGCCGCGAACCCGCGGCAGAGAAGGCACAGTGGCAACCCACGCTTCGAACGACATTG
>NZ_BOMV01000057.1 GCF_016862375.1 Paractinoplanes rishiriensis
GCACGGGGTGGGCTCGGCACGGTGCCGCGCCCACCCCGGATCTTTGCGACCATGGAGGCCAATGGTCCGGGATCGGAGTCCTGTCGTCGCGACGGAGGTGATCGAGATGATGGCTGCGGTGGCGGTCCTCCTCGGCGCGCTGATCGGCGCCGTGGGCGGCGTCGTGTGGGCGTGGGTCGCGTCCGATGGCTACGAGGCCAACGACTCGATGATCGGCACCGGCTTTCTGGGCGCGCTCGCCGGCGCCCTCGCCGGTGCCCTGGTGGTCACGCTGAGGCGCCGGCAGCGTCGGTGACGTCCCCGCCGCCCGGCCCGGAGGCCGGGCGTTCCGAACTGGACGGCGCGATGGCCCGGCTGCGTGTCGGCCACACTGGCGGCCGGCGAGCCCGGCGCCTTCCGGAGCGCGGAGAACGCCCGGGTGACCGGATACTTCTCCAGCTCGGCCTGGAAGCCTGAGACCCCAGGTGCGAGTAGGCTCGCGGCATGGCCCAGCATCGGGACGTGGTCGCGGTCGGGGCGTCGGCCGGTGGCGTCGAAGCACTCCGGGCGCTCGTCGGCGGGCTGCCCGCCGACTATCCGGGCGCGGTGCTCGTGGTGCTGCATGTGCCCCGGGACGCCCCGAGTGCCCTGCCGGCCATCCTGTCCCGCAGCGGTCCGCTGCCGGCCACGTCCGCCGTCGACGGTGAACGCCTGCTGCCCGGCCGGATCTACGTCGCGCCCAACGACCACCACCTGCTGGTGCTGGACGGACACGTCCGGCTGACCCGCGGACCGGCCGAGAACGGCCACCGGCCGGCCATCGACCCGCTGTTCCGCTCGGTGGCCCGGGCGTTCGGCCCGCGGGCGATCGGGGTGGTGCTGTCCGGCTCGCGCGACGACGGCGCGGCCGGGCTGACCAGCATCGTCCGGCGCGGGGGCGCCGCACTGGTCCAGGATCCGGCGGATGCGCTCTATCCGTGGATGCCGCGGGCCGCACTGGCCCAGGTCCGTTCCGACCATGTCGAACCTGCCGCCAAGCTCGGCGGCCTGATCGCCGGGATCACCGCCATGGAACTGCCCGACCACGTTCCCACCACTGATGAGGACGCCCTGCTCGATGCCGAGGTGAGCATGTCCGAGCTGGGTCCGCTCACGTCCGACGAGCTGGCGGTGCCGCCGGCCGGCTACGGCTGTCCGTCCTGCGGCGGCGCGTTGTTCCAGGTCACCGACGACCCGGTGCCGCGGTACCGCTGCCGGGTGGGGCACGCCTGGTCGCCGGAGAGCCTGCTCGACGAGCAGGCGATCGCGTTGGAGGGCGCGCTGTGGATGGCGCTGCGGGCCCTCGAGGAAAAATCGGCGCTCAGCCGGCGGATGGCCGCGACCCAGGGCCCGCAACACCGGTCCAGCGGTGCCCGGTTCCGGGAAATGGCCGCCGACGCCGAGACGGCCGGCGAGGCGATCCGGCGGCTGATCGCCCAGCTGGGTTCGGCGGTACCGCCGAACGATCCGGGCGAGTCCGCTGCCGCGGCATCCGAGCTGCGCTAACGTCACCGGCCAGTGACGCGACCGGAAGGCCTCATGCAACCGACCGACCCCCACTTCGAAGCGCTGCTCACCTATCTCAAGGAGGCGCGCGGCTTCGACTTCACCGGCTACAAGCGATCGAGCCTCATGCGCCGGGTCAACCGCCGGATGAGCCAGATCGACGTGTCGGACTATGCGGACTACCTGGACTTCCTCCAGGTGCACCCGGATGAGTTCACGGCGCTGTTCAACACCATCCTGATCAACGTGACCGCGTTCTTCCGCGACACCGACGCCTGGGACTACCTGCGCGCCGAGGTGCTGGGCCCGCTGGTGGCGGCCAAGCCGGCCGAGTCGGTGATCCGGATCTGGTGCGCCGGCTGCGCCTCCGGCGAGGAGGCGTACACGCTGGCGATGGCCATGGCCGAGGTCCTCGGGCCGGACGTGTTCCGGGACCGGGTCAAGATCTACGCGACCGACGTGGACGAGGAGCAGCTCAACGAGGCGCGCCAGGCGACCTACGGTGACCGGGAGATGCAGGCGGTGCCGCCCGAGCTCCAGGAGCGCTACTTCGAGGCGGCCGGCGGCCGGTTCACGTTCCGCAAGGACCTGCGCCGTTCGGTGATCTTCGGCCGCAACGACCTGGTGCAGGATGCGCCGATCTCCCGGATCGACCTGCTGACCTGCCGCAACACGCTGATGTACTTCAACGCCGAGACGCAGGCCAAGATCCTCAACCGGTTCCACTTCGCCCTCAACGAGGGCGGTGTGCTGTTCCTCGGCAAGGCCGAGATGCTGCTCAGCCACAGCAACCTGTTCGCGCCCATGGACCTCAAGCGCCGGGTGTTCCGCCGGGCGATGCGGCCCACCCCGCCGCCCGGCGGGTTGCCGGCCGGTCCGCCGTCGCTGGTCGTCGCCCCGGTGACCCACCTCGACCAGCTACGCAGCGAGGCGTTCGCGGCCAACCCGCTGGCCCAGCTGGTGCTCACCTCGGACGGCCTGGTCGCGATCACGAACCGGCAGCTGGAGAAGGTCTTCGGCGTGTCCTCCCGGGACATCGGCCGCCCGTTCCGCGACCTCGACCTGTCCTACCGGCCGGTCGAACTGCGCCGGCACATCGAACAGGCCCAGGTCGAACGCCGTACGGTCCGGATCTCCGACGTCGAGTGGAGCCGCAGCGGCGGCGACCTCATCCACATCGAGGTCCAGCTCAGCCCGCTGACCGCCGCCGACGGCAGCCTGCTGGGTGTCAACGTCATCTTCCACGACGTCAGCGCCGCGCGCCGGCTCCAGGACGACCTCGAGCACGCCAACCAGCAGCTCGAGGCGGCCTACGAGGAGCTCCAGTCGACCAACGAGGAGCTGGAGACCACGAACGAGGAACTGCAGTCGACCGTCGAGGAGCTGGAGACCACCAACGAGGAGCTGCAGTCGACCAACGAGGAACTGGAGACGATGAACGAGGAGCTCCAGTCGACCAACGACGAGCTGCAGAGCATCAACGACCAGCTCCGGGTCAGCACCAACCAGCTGGACGAGGCTAACTCCTTCCTCGAGGCGGTACTCACCAGCCTCCAGGCCGGCGTCGCCGTCGTCGACCATGACCTGCGGATCCGGATGTGGAACCGGCGCGCCGAGGATCTCTGGGGGCTGCGCTCCGAGGAGGCGGTCGGCCAGCACCTGCTCAACCTCGACATCGGGCTGCCGTTCGAGAAACTGCGCCCGCTGCTGCGCTCCGCGCTGACCGGCGAGGCGGGTGAGGCCGACGTGGACGCGGTCAACCGGCGCGGCCGGGCCGTGCTGGTGCGGGTGTCGTGCGCCCCACTCGGTGGCCGGGACGGTGGAGGGGCCGCCGACGAGGGTGCCATCATTGCCATGGAAGCCACCGAGTCGATCGGCCGGCCGGAGCGCGTTTGAGCTGGCCCGAAACGGGGAATCGGCGGCGTCAGAGAGGCGGGCACCGGACATGGCGATCAGGTATGTGGTTTCGGACCACGATGCCGGTCTGCACGTGGCCCTGAGCGGCCAGCTGGAGCTCGCCGACGTCGGACGCCTGCGGTTGCGCCTGTTCAAGTGCCTCGCCGAGCAGCCCGACGCGGTCTTCGTCGATATCGCCGGCCTGACCGTCAGCCAGCCGCTGGCGCTCACGGTTTTTGCCGTCGTGGCCCGCCAGGCGGCCCGGTGGCCCGGCACGCCGGTGGTGCTGTGCGGGCCGACCGCACCCACCCGGACGATGTTGGCCGAGGCGCCGTACCGCCGGCTGGCGGTGTTCCCCGACGTCGAAGCGGCCGCGGCCGACGTGGGGTCCTTCCGGCGCAGCCTGCCCTCACTGTCCGACGAGCTGCTGCCGATGACCGGGGCGGTCCGGCAGGCGCGCAACGTGGCCACCGAGGCGTGCCTGCGCTGGGAGCTTCCACACCTGATCGCGCCGGCCAGCCTGATCGCCGACGAGTTGGTCAGCAACGTGTCCGACCACGCCAACACGATGGCGACGCTGCGGCTGGCGCTCCGGCCCCGCTATCTGACGGTCGCCGTGCAGGACGGATCCCAGGCCCCGCCGGTCATCGCGCCCGGACCGGCCGCCGGCCGGGGCCGGGGCTTGCTGCTGGTGGAGGCTAGCGCGCACAGCTGGGGCTGGATGCCGACCGAGGGCGGCAAGGTCGTCTGGGCGTCCCTCTCCGTTTAGAACGAGGTGCCGAGCCCGGACACGTCGAGGATGTGACGGACGTACGGCTGGACGCCGGCGAGCCGCATGCGTACTCCGGCCCGCTCGGCGGCCGTAACGCCGTCGTGCAGGACGGCGACGCCGGCCGCGTCCACCAGGGCGACCCCCGACAGGTCGACGGTGAGCTGCTGCGGCCGGGCCGCGACGGCCTGCCGCAGGGCGGCCCGCAGCCGGCGCGCCGAGTCGCGGTCGATCTCGCCACGGCAGCGGAGGGTCAGCACGCCGTTTGTGCCGCGGCTGGTGATGTCCAGGCCGGCCAATTCGTGCGCGGCGCTCGCGCCGGTCCAGCGCGGCACCTCGTCGCTCAGCATCGCCTCGCGGAGCCAGGCCAGTGCGCGGGCCAACAGCCGGGAGACCTGCATCTGGGAGATGCCGAACGTGGCGGCGATCTCCGACTGGCTCTGGTTGCCCTGGAACCGCATGGCCAGCATCTGCCGTTCCCGGGCCGGTAGCCGCTGCAGCAGGCCGGCCACGGTGACCCGGTCGTCCACCAGTTCGAGCGCCGGGTCGGTGCCGCCGAGCAGGTCGCCGAGCTCGATCGTCTGCTCGCTGCCGTTGACCGGGGAGTTCAGCGACATCGGTGAGTAACCGCCGCCGGAGACCATGGCGTCGGCCACCTCGTCCTCGTTCACCCCGAGCCGCTCGGCGATCTCGGTGATGGTCGGCGTGTGCGGCCGCTCGGCGGTGAGCTCCTCGGTCGTCCGGCGGACCGCCAGATGCAGGTCCTTGACGTGCCGCGGCACGTGCATCGCCCAGGCACGGTCCCGGAAGTGGCGCTTGATCTCGCCGCGGATGGTGACCACGGCGTACGCGGTGAACGACCCCCGGTCGGGCTCGAAGCGGACGATCGCCTTGATCAATCCGAGGCGTGCCACCTGTTCCAGGTCGTCCAACGGCTCGCCGCGTCCGCGGAAGCGACGGGCGAGCCGGCCGGCCATCGGCAGGCACGCACCGACGAATGCATCACGCAGGGCGGCGCGATCACCGTCCGGGGCGCTGAAATACCGATCCGCATAGACTGCCGCGACCGCGTCGAGATCCTCGAGCGGCTCCGCAACAGCTGACCCACGGTCGTCCGGCATCGGCAGGAGCATCCCTTCGGCTTCAGTATTGCGCTGTCGTCGGGTCCCGGTCGGAATTCACCCTGCCAACCTGGGCCTCCACGGGCCCTACCCGTCTCGACACTGGTGCAAACCATCGGGATCGGCCAGTTTGCCGCACCGAAGGGCGGGAAGGCGGGCCCGGCCTGGCGGTGCGCCGCGGCATCCGGGTCGGCTTCAACGCCAACGCCACCCTGCTCAGCCGGCGCCGAGCCGAGGAACTGGTGGCCGCCGGCGTGGACTGGCTGCACGTCTCGATCGACGGCGCGACGCCCGGCGTGTACGCGGCGATCCGGGGCGCCTCCCTCGACCGGGTGCTGGCCAACCTGGCCGGCCTGGTCGCGCGAAGCGGGCGGCCGGCAGCGCCACGCCGTGAATCAGGGTGGTGTTCGTGGCGAGGCGCGACCTCGGCGTGGACGGATTGCGGGTGCAGAACCTGTCGCGCACCTTCGACGACACCGACCCGGCCGGTGCGTACGACGGCATCCGCCAGTTCACCGCCCGGCAGGCACTGTGGACCGGCACCGGCATCGTCCAGCCGTGCTGAATGGTGATGGGAGCCCTACCGCGAGTTCCGGCGCCGGCTCGCCGGCAACGATCCGCCCGAGGTGTGCCGGGACTGCTCGCTCTACCGCCACAGGCCGGACCCGCGGGCCGCCGGTCGTGCGCGTCGCGCTGCGCACCGGCGGCGAATGCGGTAAGCCTGGAAGGTGGGATACGCGAGGGGCGACGACGCCGGCGCGCGGGTGGGTGAGACCGGGATCGTTCGGGACCGGTTCGACGCGTTGAGCGTGATGGTCGCCTGCTACCACGGCCCGGAGCTACGGGTGGTCGCCGCCAACGCGGCCTTCCGGTCGTTCGCCGGCAGCGAAACGGTGCTGGGGCGCAGCTTCGACGAGCTCTTCGCGGGGCTCGCCGCGCAGCGGCTCAGCCCGGTGATGGCGAGCGTCTTCGCCACCGGCGAGCCGCAGACCGGGCGGGAGTGGCGGGTCCAGGTCGGCGGCGGGCGGGAGTTCTACCTGGACTTCGTCATCGAGCCCTACCGCGACGTCGGCGGCACGATCGTCGGTATCACCGGCATCGGCATCGACGTGACCGGCGAGGTCCAGCGCCGGCAGACCGCGCAGGACCGGGCCGTGGACGCCGAGCTGCGCTACGCGCACGCCCGCGATGTGATCACCGCTCTGCAGCGACAGTTGCTGCCGCAGGGACTGCCGGTGCTGCCCGCGCTGCGGATCGCGGGCAGCTACCTGCTGGCCGACGCGGACGACGCCGCGGGCGGCGACTGGTTCGACGCGGTCCCGCTGACCGGCGGCCGGGTCGCGCTGGCGGTGGGCGACGTGGTGGGGCACGGCGTGGCCGCGTCCGCGGCGATGGGGCAGCTGCGCGCGGTGCTGCAGGACCGGCTCGACGAGGCCGGCGACCTGATGGTCGCGATCCGGGCGGCGGACCGGATGGCTCGCCGGGTGCCGGCCGCGCACGCCGCGACGGTCTGCGTGGTCGTGCTGGACCCTGCGGACGGCACGCTGACCTGGTGTTCGGCCGGGCACCCGCCGCCGCTGCTGGTCGGCGCGGACAGCACCCGGTTCCTGCCGGTGTCCGGGTCCGGGCCGCTGGGCACCGGCGCCGGCTACACCACCGCGACCGATCGGCTGCAGCCCGGCGAGGCGGTGCTGCTCTACAGTGACGGCATCATCGAGCGGCCCGGGCGCGAGCCGGCCGCGGCCACGGTCGAGTTGTCCCAGGTCGCCGCGGACGCGTTCGCCGGGCGGATCTTCAACAGCGCCGGCCTCACCCCGGCCGACCGGATCTGCCTGCACACGCTGGAACTGCTGGTGCGCCAGACCGGGCACACCGACGACATCACCCTGCTGGCCGCGCAACGCCGGGCGCCGGCGCCGCCGCTGCGGCTGGGCGGTCCCGGCACCACCCTGACCGCCCGCGCCACCCGCTCCGCCGTGGACGCGTGGCTGACCGTGCAGGAGACGCGCCAGGAGGACCGGGTCGCGCTCACCCACGCGGTGACCGAACTGGTCACCAACGCCCTCACCCACGGCCGGCCGGACACCGGCCCGGGCACGGTCACGGTCACCGCCGAACTGCGCGACGACGGCGAGGCCCAGCTCAGCGTCGCGGACGACGGCCGATGGCGGGAGCCGAGCCGGCCGGCCGGCGACCCGGCCGGCGCGGATCACGGGCTGGGGCTGGCGATGGCCGCGGCCTTCACCGACCACCTGGACATCGACCGCGGGGCGGCCGGCACCACGGTCACGGTCCGTCGCCGGCTGTCCCGGCCGGCCCGGCTGCTCACCGGAGACGAGATCAGCGTCGGCGTCCGCGGCGCACCGGACGAGGCGGCGAGCCTGATGCTCGTCCTCGACCAGCCGAACGCGCCCAGCAACCGGATCGCGATCCACGGGCCGCTCGACGCGAGCAACGTCGAGGAACTGGGTGTTGAGCTCGACCGGCGCACCCTGGGTGGCACCCACGAGTTGATCGTCGACCTTACCGCGGTCACCCACCTGTCCAGCGCCGCCGTCGCCGAGCTGTACCGCAGCGGGCCGCGCGGCAGCGACCGGCACTACCCGTTGCAGCTGTACGCGTCCGCCGGCAGCACTGCCCATCATGTGCTCGGCCTGGTCGGCCTGCCGCACACCACCCGCGACCCGCACGACGGCTGATCATCGACTGCCCAGATCATCGACTGCCCAGATCATCGACTGCCCAGATCATCGACTGCCCAGTGTCGCCGACGGCGAGCAGCCGTACGTGGCGTGATACATCGCGGTGAAGCGACTGTGGCTGCTGAATCCCCAGCGGGCCGCCACCTCGCTCACCGAGCCGGTGGCCGGGTCGGCACCGAGCAGCTCGCGGTGCGCGTGGGCGAGGCGAACCCGGCGCAGGTGGGTCATCGGGGTGGTGTCGAGATGGCGGCGGAAGGACAGCTGCAGGGCGCGGACCGTGACGTGCGCGGCGCCGGCGATCGCGCCGAGGTCGATGTCGCGGTGCGCGTTGGTGTCGATGAAGTCCACCGCCTCGTGCAGCGTGACCGGCCGCCGGTCGTCGGGCGGCGGCGGCCGGACACCGTTGTGCGGGAAGGTGGTCAGGGCGACCGCCGCGAGCATCCGGGCCAGCGAGTCGGCCACCATCGGGTCGCCGGCAGCGCCCGGCTGGTCGACCAGGGCAGCGTGCACGTAGTCGTAGGTGGTCCGCCACGAGGCCGCGGCCTCGGCGGACACCGGCCGCCCGCCGGTGAAGCGCAGCGGGCGCGGAGGGCGGCCGACGATCTCACCGACCAGCTCCGGGTCGAGCAACGCCAGCCGCAGGTCGGGACGGTGCAGGACGGCCCGGTACTGCTGTCCGGGCTGGCCGGCCAGGAAGACCTCGCCGGCCCGGTGCCGGCAGTCCTGCGGGCCGCTCCGGCAGATCACCTCGCCGTCGTTCACCAGCGCCACCGCGTACGCGCTCAGCGGCCCGCCCACCTCCAGGCCCAGCCGGCCGGCGATCCGGAGCAGCTGGATCGGACCCAGGTCGCACCGGCTGACCCGGACGGGCTCCCGGCTGTCGCCGGACACCCGCAGCAGGAAGGCTCCGCAGGAGTCACGGAGGAACCGGCGGACGTCGTCCCTGTCCGTGGTTTCCAACACGATCGCCATTTCGATCTCCCCGCGTTCGTGGCGCACCGGCAAAATGCCCCCGCGTTCCCGCGTACGGCGAATCGAAACATTGGATTTTGCGCCTCAGCGCACCGGGTTGATCGACGGCGGCGGCCGGTCGTCGCGGCGGTCGACGGCCGGCAGCCACAGCACGAAGGTGCTGCCCTCGCCGAGCGTCGAGAAGACGGCCACCTGGCCGTGGTGCGACTCGACGATCTGCCGGACGATGGCCAGCCCCAGACCGGTGCGGCGTTCCCGGGCGGTGCCGTTGCCGTTGCGGCCGCGCCAGAACCGGTCGAACACCCGCGGCAGGTCGTCCGGCGTGATGCCCGGCCCCTGATCGGTGACGGCCAGCCACAACCAGGAGCCGGTACGCCCCGTGGACACGGTGACCGTCGAGCTCGTCGGCGCCAGCCGTACGGCGTTGGACAGAAGGTTGCCCACCGCCCGGCGCAAGGCATCCGCGTCGCCGATCAGACGCAGCGCATCTGCGGTGTCATAGGTCAGGCGCAGCGGCCGGTCCGGCAGGAACGACTCCTCGCCGGCCTCCCGGGCCACCGCGCTCAGGTCGAGGTCGGTGTCGGTCAGCGCGTCGGCGTCCCGGCGGGCGGTGGCCAGCAGGTCCTCGACCAGCCGGGACATCCGGGTGGTGGCCCGGTCGACGGTGGCGACGGCGCGGCGGCGTTCGTCCTCGGTGGCCTCCGGCGAGTTGAGGGTGGCGTCCAGATGGGTCCGGATGATCGCCAGCGGGCTGCGCAGCTCGTGCGAGGCGTCGTCGATCAGCTGGCGCTGGGCGTTGAACGCGTGGTTGAGCCGGTCCAGCATGCTGTCGATGGTGTCGGCCAGGTCGCGCAACTCGTCGCGCGGCCCGCGCAGGTGGATGCGGCGGCTCAGGTCGGTGGCCTGGATGTCGCGCGCGGTGCGGGTGATGGCGCCGACCGGCCGCAGCACCCGGCCGGACAGCACCCAGCCGATCGCCAGGCTGGCCAGGAAGAGGGCGGGCAGGGCGATGAGAGCGTACGTGCGAAGGTCCTGGAGGGTGTTGAAGTTGACGGCAGCCTCGATCTGCCGGACGTCCGCCACCGTCATGGTGCCGACGAACTGGCGGTTGTCGTTGTAGACCTTCGCGGTGCGCTCGGTGATCGGCTGCGGCGAGGTGGCCTGGTCGACCGCGAAGTAGGTGACCGCGAGCGTGAGGCCGGCCAGCGCGAACAGCAGGGTGGAATAGATGACGGTGAGCCGGAAGCGGATCGACCGGAACAGCTCGGGGAGTCTCACGGCGCCGCCTCGGTCAGCCGGTAGCCGCGCCCGATCACCGTCTCGATCGAGCCCTCGCCGAGCTTGCGGCGCAACGTGCCGACGGTGACCCGGACGGTCTGGGTGAACGGGTCGGCGTTCGCGTCCCAGACGTGTTCGAGCAGTTCCTCGCTGGACACCACGTGCCCGGGCCGGGTCATCAGGTATTCCAGGACGCCGAACTCCTTGGGCGTCAGCGTCAGCGGCACCCCGCCGAGGGCGGCGGTGTGCCGGGCGGTGTCGAGCACGATCAGCCCCACGGTCAGCGTCGCGGTGGCGCCGCCGGTGTCCCGGCGCAGCAGCGCCCGCACCCGGGCCAGCAGTTCGGCCAGGTGGAACGGTTTGACCAGGTAGTCGTCGGCGCCGCCGTCCAGGCCGCGCACCCGGTCGTCGAGGCCGCCGCGGGCGGTGAGCATGAGCACGCGCACGTCGCCCGGGGTGTCCAGTTCGCCGTTGCGCAGCGATCGGCACAGCGTGAACCCGTCACCGTCCGGCAGATTCACATCCAGGAGCATGAGGTCGTACGCGTTGACGCTGAGCCGTTCGTGCGCCTGCGCCGCGTCGCCGGCCACGTCCACCGCGTACCCGGTGCGCGCCAGCCCCACCCGCAGGCCCTCGGCCAGGTCTTCCTCGTCCTCCACCACGAGCAGCCTCATCTGTCGACTATCCACGGCCGATGAGGGTGGTGGCCACCTGCTGGGCCCGGTCGATGGGTACGGCGAAGCCGATCCCGATCGAGCCGCCGCCGTCCAGCGAGGCGATCGCGGTGTTCACGCCGACCACCTCGCCGCGCGCGTTCACCAGCGGGCCGCCCGAGTTGCCGGGGTTGATCGAGGCGTCGGTCTGCACGGCGGACTGCCGGGCGCCGCCGCCGAGCCGCACCTGCCGGTCGACGGCGCTGACGATGCCCGCGGTCACCGTCCCGGACAGGCCGAGCGGGGACCCGAGGGCCAGCACCGGCTCGCCGACCTGCACCGTGCTCAGGTCGGCGCGGCCCAGTGGTTGCAGCGCGGCGGACGGGGTGACCCGCAGGACGGCGATGTCGTTGCTCGGGTCCGAGCCGATGACCTGGGCGCTGAGGCGGCGGCCGTCCGAGCCGACGATGCTGACGGCGCCGCCGGATCCGCCCGCTATCACGTGGTGGTTGGTGACGATGTGGCCGCGGTCGTCGAACACGAAGCCCGAGCCGGAGGCGGCGCCCTGGCCGGAGCGGACCTGCACCGAGACGACGCCGGGTAGGGCGCGGGCGGCGGCACCTACCAGGTCGCCGGCCGGGCCCGCCGGCGCGGGTTCTGTCGTCGGCTCCGCAGCCCGTCCCGCGACATATCCGGCAGCACCCCCGGTGCTGGCCGAGACGCCGACGACCACCATGCCGGCCGCGACCGCGAGCAGTGGCCATTGGCGCCGCTTCGGGGGTATGTTTCCGACTTCTTCCGATGTGCGCTGCTCGATGCCGGGTGCCACAAACTCCGGCCCCCGCGGCGTACCGCCCAATCCTTGAATTATCACGATTTCTCCCTCTAAGGCAGGCGCGCGAACCAGAACAGCGACGCCACCGCGGCCAGCACCGCCAGCAGCAGGCCGATCCCGATGAACCGGGCCGAGACGTCCTGGGTCTCCGTCTCAAAACCGACCGAACTGCCGATGTCCGCGTACGCGGCCCGCAGTTCGTCGGTGTTCCCGGCCTCGAAGTAGTTGCCGCCGGTGGCATCCGCGACGGACCGCAGGGTCTGGCCGTCGACCGGCACCGGCTGGCCACCCTGGATGATCCCGGCCGCGGTGCCGAACGAGATCGCGTCGACCGGCACGCCCAGGTCGGTGGCCAGCCGCGCGGCCTGGACCGGGTCCTGGCCGGAGGTGTTGGCGCCGTCCGAGAGCACCACCACCCGGGCGGGCGGCACGTCGCCGCCGGCCTGCGCGTCAAGCGTACGAATCGAATCGAGCGACGTGGCGATGGCGTCCCCGATGGCCGTGCCGGCCTGGCCGGCCGCGCCCTCGACGAGCCGGTCGATGCCGGCGTCCACCGCGGCCCGGTCGGTCACCGGCGGCACGAACACCGAGGCCGATCCGGCGAACCCGACCAGGCCCACGTTGAACTGCTCGGGCAGCCCGGCCACGAACTCGCGGGCCGCCGCCTTGGCCGCGGTGAGCCGGTCCGGGCCCACGTCGTCGGCCAGCATCGAGCGGGACACGTCGACCGCGACCAGCACGGTGGCGCGTTCCCGGGGCACCTGCACCTCGGCCTGCGGCCGGGCGAACCCGACCACCAGCAGGCCGAGCATGGCCAGGAAGAGCCCGGCCGGCACGTGCCGGCGCCAGCCCGGCCGCTTCGGCGCGACCCGGTCCAGCAGCTTGAGATTGGTGAAGCGGACGGCGTAGCGGCTGCGCCGGCGCTGGGCGAGCACGTAGCCCACGGCCAGCGCGGCGACCGCGGCCAGCAGCCAGAGGCGTTCCGGGGAAAGCCAGCTCATCCAGTGCCTCCTGCGTTCATCGGCTTGTGTGTGGCCTGTCCCAAACGGCGTTGCGCGTGGACGTGCCGGACGATGTCGGCGACCCAGTCGCGGTCGGTGCGCAGCGTCAGGTGCCCGGCGCCGGCCCGCCGGATCGCCGCGGCAATGGTCGTCTGCTGCTGCCGGGCCGCGGCGGCGTAGCGCTCGCGCAGCTTGCGGCTGGCGGTGTGCACCTCGCGGCGCCGGCCGGTCTCCGGGTCGATCAGGGCGAGCAGCCCGACATCCGGCAGTTCCTGCTCGCGCGGGTCGCCGACCTGCACGGCCAGCACCTGGTGCCGGGCCACGAGCCGGCGCAGCGGCTGCTCCCAGGCCGGTTCGGCGGGTCCGAGGCCGTCCTGGTCGAGCCCGTCCAGGAAGTCCGAGACCACGACGGCCAGCCCGCGCCGGGGCTCCGACCGGCTCACCCCGTCGATCGCGCCGGCCAGCGAGGTGGCCGGCGGCTCGGCCGACTGCCGGGGCACGGCCAGCAGCGTCCGCAGCACGCCCAGCAGGTGGGTGCGCCCGCCGCGCGCCGGGAAGCGCCGGATCCCGTCCGAGGTGAGCAGGTGCGCGCCGAGGCGATTGCCGGTCCCGGTGGTGAGGAAGCCGACCGCGGCCGCCGCGGCCGTGGCCAGTTCCCGCTTCTCGAACTCGGCGGTGCCGAAGTCCATGCTCGCGGTCGCGTCCACCAGCACCCAGGTGGACAACTCCCGGTCGGCGTCGTCGGTGCGGACGTGCGGCACGGTGGTGCGGGCGGTCACCGACCAGTCCATCCGGCGCACCTGGTCCTCGCCCGGCCGGTACTCGCGGCTGCCGGCCGGCTCGCTGCCGAGACCGGGCAGCAGCCCGAGGTGCGAGCCGTGCAGCAGGCCGTCCAGCCGGCGCGTGATGACCAGTTCCAATCTTTTCAGTTTTCGTTCCGGGGCCAGTTCGTTCATCGCCGCGCCGGAGTTCACGCCGCCACCCCCAGCCCGAAACCGGTGTTCTCCTGCGATGGAGCGATCACCGGCGGGGTCACCGTGCTCAGCAGACGGTGCACGATGGACTCCGGCTGCACGCCGTCGGCGACCGCGTCGAAGGCGAGGACGAGCCGGTGCGACAGCACGTCCGGGGCCACGTCGAGCACGTCGTTGGGCAGCACATAGCCGCGGCCTCGGAGCAGGGCCAGGGCCCGTGCGGCGGCCACCAGACCGAGGGTGGCGCGGGGGCTGGCGCCGTACGCGAGCTGGCCGGCGACCTCCGGGGCGCCGAAGCGGGCCGGTTCGCGGGTGGCCAGCACCAGCCGCACCACGTACTCGGCCAGCGCATGGTGCACGAAGACGTCGCGCGCCCGGGCCTGCAACCCGAGCAGCCGCACCGGGTCGAGCACCGGCCGGGCGGTCGGCCGCCGCCCGCCCATCCGGTACAGGATGCCCAGCTCGTCCTGGTCGTCCGGGTAGCCGACCACGACCCGCATGAGGAACCGGTCGCGCTGCGCCTCGGGCAGCTGGTAGACCCCTTCGCTCTCGATCGGGTTCTGGGTGGCCAGCACCAGGAACGGCTGCGGCACCGGGTAGGTGCGCCCGCCGATCGAGACGTGGCCCTCGGCCATCACCTCGAGAAGGGCGGACTGCACCTTGGCCGGCGCCCGGTTGATCTCGTCGGCCAGCACCAGGTTGGCCATCACCGGGCCGAGTTCGACGTCGAACGCCTCCCGGCTGGCCCGGTAGATGCGGGTGCCGAGAATGTCCGACGGCACCAGGTCCGGCGTGAACTGGATCCGGTGGAAGCTGCCGCCGACCGCCACCGCGAGCGTCTCCGCGGCGAGCGTCTTGGCCACCCCCGGAACCCCTTCGAGCAGGCAGTGCCCGCCGGCGAGCAGCGCGGTCAGCAGCCGCTCGACCAGCCGGTCCTGCCCGACGATGACCTTCTTGACCTCGAACAGCGTCTGCTCCAGCAGCCGCGCATCGGCGTCGGTCGCCACGTCAGTCATGAGTCTCCCTAGTCGCAGGCTTCGCGTCTCAGGCACCCATGACACCAACCACCACCGAAAGCGAACCGAAGGAAGCTCAGGCGCCCCGGTACTCCTCGTCGGTGACCTTCTCCAGCCACTCGACGTTCCGGCCGTCGCGGACGCCGGTGAGCGCCAGGTGGGTCATCGGGCCGTCCGGTCCCGCTCCGTGCCAGTGCTTGACGCCGGGCGGGCACCAGACCACGTCGCCGGGCCGGATCTCCTCGACCGGCCCGCCCCACTGCTGGGTGCGGCGGGCGCCCTCGGTGACGACCAGGCGCTGCCCGGCCGGGTGGACGTGCCACGCCGACCGGGCGCCGGCCGCGAAGGTGACGTACGCGCCGCCGTACGCCGCCCCCACCTCGGCCGCTTCCTCCTCGGCCGCTTCCTCGCCGGCCGCGAAAAGCGGCTGGACCACGACGTCGCCGGTGAAGTACTCCGCCGGTCCGGGCGCGGCGGGCTGGGAACCACTCCGGATGATCACGGCTGCAGCAACACCTTCACCGCGCGGCGCTCGTCCATCGCCCGGTAGGCCTCCGGCGCCTCGTCGAGCGGCAGCCGCAGGTCGAACACCTTGCCCGGGTCGATCTGCCGCTGCCAGATCAGATCGATCAGCTCGGGCAGGTACTGCCGGACCGGCGCCGGGCCGCCGTGCAGGTGGACGTGCGAAAAGAAAAGATCAAGACCGGGCAGCTGTACGTCGTGCGTGACGCCGACGTAGCCCACGTGACCGCCCGGGCGGGTCGACTTGATGGCCTGCATCATCGACTCCTGGGTGCCGACGGCCTCGAGAACCGAGTGCGCGCCGAGCCCACCGGTCAGCTCCTTGATCCGCTCCACGCCCTCGTCGCCGCGTTCGGTGACGATGTCGGTGGCCCCGAAGTCGAGGGCGAGCTTCTGGCGGGACTCGTGCCGGCTCATCGCGATGATCCGCTCCGCGCCCAGCTGGCGGGCGGCGAGCACACCGAGCAGGCCGACCGCGCCGTCACCCACCACGGCGACGGTCTTACCGGGCCCGGCCTGGGCGGCGACCGCGGCGAACCAGCCGGTGCCGAGCACGTCGGACGCGGCCAGCAGGCTCGGGATCAGGTCGTCCGGCGGCTGCTCCGGGGTGGCGACCAGGGTGCCGTCGGCGAGCGGGACCCGCATGAACTGGGCCTGGGCCCCGCCGACCCCTTCGCGGTGCACGCACGAACTCTGGTAACCGGTGCGGCAGATCTCACAGGTGTTGTCCGAGGCGAAGAACGAACCGACCACGAACTGCCCCGGCCGTACGGTCGCGACGTCCCGGCCGACCTCCTCGACCACGCCGACGTACTCATGCCCCATCGGCCGCGGCCCGTCGAGCTTCTCGATGCCCCGGTACGGCCACAGGTCCGAGCCGCAGACGCAGGCCGCGGACAGCCGGACGACAGCGTCGGTCGGCGCCTGGATACGGGGAACCTCGAGGTCCTCCACCCGGACGTCACCGGGGGCGTGCAGAACAGTGCCACGCATGTTGAACTCCTCTACGACAGCGATGGATCCAGCTAACCGCGCCCCGGGTACCGCGGGGAGTTTCTACCGAAACGTGTACTGGCAGGGCACCCTTCAGCCGTACACCCCGTCGAGGCGCGGACAACCGCTCCGAGGTCCGCGGCTTCCTGGCGTCCCGCCGCTCACGCCGTCACCCCTGTGCCCCCAGCCGCTGCCCGCCCGCCATCTCCCCGGAGCGGAGCCCCGATCTTGCCGAGTCAGGTGTGCCCTGAACAGTGAAGGAGACGTGTTTGTAGGTGGTTTCTGGAGTTGGTGCTGTGCGAGAGAGATGAAGGCTCTGGCCCTTCGGAGCCGCCCATTCGGGGGGAGGCTTCAAACCGCCACATGCTGCGGTCTGAGGTGTCGTTAACAATGAAGTGGCATCGAAACCGGGATTCTTAACTTATTCCGGGATGAGGCGTGCTCGGGATTCGTCGGTAGGCGGGGCTTCAATCGTGCGGAGTTGCGCTCCCGTCGAGTCGTTAATTTTGCAAGATCGGGCGGATTCTAGGGTTGGCACGAGCCCTGATTGAGTTCGTGGGGAGCCGTTTCCTACGGATCGCGCTGGGCGGTGGGGTCCTCGGGGGGTGCGGGGGCCCAGGCGATTGGCCGAGGGTGATGTCGTTTCCGTCCAAGACGGGTGGGGTGGGCGTGACCTAGCGTGTAGCCGGCAGCCCGCACCCAGCAGGAGGAGTCAGCACCATGCGTGACCTCGTCTACACCGGATTCATGTCGCTCGACGGCGTGGTGGACTCGCCCGGCGGCGGGCCGGGGGAGGAGCACCGCAGCGGCGGCTGGGTGTTCAAGGACCTTGAGTTCGTGCCGGAAGCCTGGTCGTTGAAGGGCGACGAGCTGGCCGACACGACGGCGCTGATGTTTGGGCGACGCAGTTATGAGGCTTTTGCCCCGGTCTGGCCTAGGTCGGAAGATCACGCTGGCTATAAAGAGCTGCCCAAGTATGTGGTGTCTTCGTCGCTGTCCGAGGATGCCCTCGTCGACGGGTGGGGGCCGACCACGATTCTGCGCTCCACCGCGGACGTCGCGGCTCTCAAAGAGGGAGCGGGTGGGGCGATCTTCATACACGGTAGTGCGGAGCTGGCCCGGCGGCTGTCCGACGCGGGGCTGATCGATCAGTACAACCTGCTGGTGTTCCCGGTTCTGCTCGGTGCGGGCAAGAGCCTGTTCGGGCGGGCCGACCGGGACAAGCACATGCTGACGCTGCGCGAGTCGGAGAGCTACCCGAACGGGATTCTGAAGCTCGTCTACGACGTCAAGCGCTGATCGAGGTCGAGGGCGATCGCACCGCCGGTGCCCTCGCGCAGCTGGCCGACCGTACGCCCGACGTACGCACGCAGCGCCCGGGCCAGGTGCGGCTCGTCGAAGTAGTCGAGTTTCGCCACCACGTCGGCGGCCGGGTCGCCGGCCGCCAGCAGTTCGGCCGCGGTGCGGGCCCGCTCGATCTGCCGGACCGCGCCCCGGGTCAGGCCCGTCGCGGCGCGGAACCGGCGTTCGACGGTGCGCCCCGAGACCGCCGGGTGGTGACCGCGCAGCACCTCGGCGACGAGCGGGTCCCGGACCACGATCCCGCCCCGGACCAGGCGGTCGACCAGGGCCTCGGCGTCGTCGGGGCCGGGCGTCTCCCAGCGGGCGCCGTCCAGCCGGAACGTCCGGCGGGTGGTGTCGGGCAGCCCGATGCCGCCGTCGACCAGCGTCCCGGTGGGCACCGCCCGCAGCGACGTGCCGACCGCGAACTCGATGCCGGTGAACGTCGCCCCCTCCGGCACCGGCGCCGTGCCGGTGCGGGTCTCGGGGCCGGTGATGCCCGCATGCGACCGGCCCTCGTGCTCCCAGAACACCAGGCCCCACCGCGCCCCGGCGACCGACGTCATCGCGCTGACCCGCTCGCTCGCGCAGGTCCACACGGCGTCGACCCACGGCGAGTCGGACCGGCGCGTCTCGAACCGCAGTCCGTGGCACCCGGTATGGTCTTCACCGACGACCGGAACACCACCACCCACCCGGCGAAAGCTACAGGTGGCCGCCGGTCAGCGACAAGATTTCGCGGACCCGCTCCTTGGCCGCCTCGCAGTAGTCGATCGCGGCCTGGCGGGCGCCGTCCGCGTCCCGCCGGGCGATCGCGTCGACCAGCCGGCCCTGGACCTCGACGAATTTCTGCGACGTCGACGGGGTGGCGCCGAACGAGCGGGTCATCACGCTCTTGATGCTGAGCCGGCCGAACGTCGCGGTCAGCAGGGGATTGCCGGCCAGCGACACCAGGTACTCGTGCAGGGCGTAGTTGGCGTCCAGGTAGCCGTGGAAGTCGACGAAACGGTCGCCGACCAGCTGGGCGGCCATCGCGTCGAAGCGGCGGCGCAACCCGGCCACCTCGTCGTCGGTGATCCGGTCCAGGGCCAGCGCCAGCACGCCCAGTTCGACCGTGAGGCGGGCGTCGAACGTCTCGTCCGACGTGCGCACGTCCAGCGGCGCGATCACGTAGCCCCGGTCGGCGTCGCGGCGCACCAGCCCGTCCGAGGACAGCCGGGTCAGCGCATAGAACGCGGCCGCCTGGTCGACGCCGAGCCGGGTCGCCAGATCCTCCAGCGGCACTGCCTTGTCGGCCGGGTACGCCCGGCTCAGCACCAGCTCGCGGGCCCGGCCGTAGACCTCGTCGTCGCTGGCGAACGCGAACCGGCCGAACCCGCCCCGGAAATAGGTGAGCGGCTGCCCGTTGCCGGCGGTCGCCGAGCGTACCCGGCCCAGAAAAATGGTGTGGGTGCCGCCGGTGACCTCCTCCACCACCTCGCACTCGATGTGCGCGAGCGCGTCGCTGAGCAGCGGCAGCCCGAGCGTGCCCGGGTGCACCGCGACGCCGCGGAACTTGTCGGCCGCCGCGGTGGCGAACTGCCGGGCCAGCTCGCCCTGGCCGTCGCCGAGCACGTTCACCGCGTAGCGGCCCGACTTCGACACCGCCTCCGCCGTCGGCACCGCGTTGTTGATGCAGGCCAGCATCATCGGCGGGTCCGCCGACAGCGACGTCACCGAGCTGGCGGTCATGCCGTTGCGGCTCTCGCCGGTGCCGGTGGTGATGACCGTGACCCCGCTGGCGAGGTGGCCGACGACGTGCCGGAAGTGCGCCGCGTCTACCGAGGGTGCATCCATGCCGCCATCTCACAACGCGAACACCTGACGACACACTCACGTGTGCCGTCACATCTGCCGCCGAATATGACGGTCCGGGACAGTACGCCCGTCCGGCGTTCCGGCTTGACTCATAGGCATGATCAACGCAGCGGTTGTCGGCCTCGGATGGTGGGGCCAGAAGATCATCACCGACCTGGCCGGTAGCGAGCACCTTCGCGTGGTGCTGGGCGTCGACGTCGACGAGCCGGCCCGCGCCGGCCTGGCCGGGCACGGCATCCGCGCCGCCGCCTCGCTGGACGAGGCGCTGACCGGCGACGGCATCGACGCGGTGATCCTCTGCACGCCGCACCGCAGGCACGCCGAGCAGATCGTCCTCGCGGCGCAGGCCGGCAAGCACGTGTTCTGCGAGAAGCCGCTGACCACGAACGGCTGCGAGGCGCGCGCCGCCATCGACGCGGTCCGGGCCGCCGGCGTGCAGCTCGGCATCGGCCACGAGCGGCGCTTCGAGCCGGCCATCCAGCAGTTGCGGGACATGTGCGCGAACGGCGAGCTCGGCGCACCCCTTGTTTTTGAAGGGAATTTCAGCCAGGACAAGTTCCTCGACCTGCCGGAGGACAACTGGCGACTGTCCGCCACCGACGCGCCGGTCGGGCCGCTGTCGGCCACCGGCATCCACATGGTCGACCTGGCCATCGCGGTCTTCGGCCGGCCGACCGAGGTGTGGGCGCGGCTCGGCACGCACGCCACCTCGTTCGGCAACGGCGACACGCTGACCGTGACGATGGGTTTCGCGAACGGCCGGACCGCGCTGATCACCGCGGTGCTGACCACGCCGTTCGCCGGCCGGGTCACGCTGCTCGGCTCGCGCGGCTGGATGGAGATCCGGGACCGCAACCACCCGGAACTGCCACGCGGCTGGGACGTCACGACGGTCTACCGGGGCGGCGAGCCGGAGACCAAGTTCTTCCCGCCGCAGCCGAGCGTCCGGGCCAACCTCGAGGCGTTCGCGCAGTCCGCCGAGGGCAAGGCCGAATATCCGGTCTCCTACGACGAGATGCTGGCCAACGCGGACGCCTTCGAGGCCATCACCCGCTCGGCCCGCAGCGGTCAGATCGAGCGGATCACCTGAGGAAGCGAGTCACCGCGCCGGCGAACGCCCGAGGGTGTTCATACGCGGTGGCGTGCTTTCCAGGCAGCCAGGCCACGCTCGCGTCGGGGAGATTTGCGGCGAACCAGTCGACGGCTTCCCGGAACGGGCGAGCGTCGTCCTTGCCGCAGGCGACCAGCGTCGGGCAGGTGATCGAGGGGGCCAGGGCGGTGGTGTCGGCCGCGGCCAATGCCTCGCAGGTCCGGGCATAACTGTCCGGGTCGCCGGCCAGCAGCATCTCGCGCACCCGCTCCCGGGCTTCCGGCGGCGCGTCGTCGGTGAACCACAGCGCCTCGGTCGGCGCCACCACAAAATCAAGACCATTGCGCCGTACGCCCGCAGCCCGGTCCCGCCACATCGCGCGCATGGCTTCGGGGTAGACGGCGACGGCATCCGCGACCACGAGCCGGCGCACCAGATCCGGCCGCCGGGCGGCGAGCACCTGACCGACCAGACCACCCAGCGAGATGCCGACGACGTCGACCTGCTGGTGCCCGGCCAGGGCCGCCTCGACCGTACCGGCGAAGTATTCGACCGTGGCACCCGCCGGTCCGGGCAGCTCCGGCGTGATCGAGTCCGGCAGCTGGTCGCGTACCGGATCAAAGAATTTGGGGTTGACCCCCAGCGGATGCAGGAGAACCAGCGGAATAGTCACGAGCCCTCCCGAGCCGGCAGCCGGGGCGCGCCGTCGGGCGGGGGAGTGCGCGCCACATTCATGGTCATCGCGAGCGTCGTGTAGTAGCCGGCGGTGCCGACCGCCTCGATCACCCGCGCCTCGCCGAGCGCCGCCACCGCCGCGGCGTACGTGTCATCGGAGACCTGCCGGGTCTCGTGCAGCTCGTCGACCAGGTCGTAGACGACCCCGATCTCGGGCCGCCCGCCACTCGGCCGGACCCCGCGCGACACCGCCTCGACGACGTCGGCGGGCAGGCCGGCCGTCAACGCGAGCGGCTGGTGGAACCCGTACTCGAAATCCTGGTCCCACCGCCGCGCCACGTACAGGATCACCAGTTCCACCAGGTCGTCGTCGAGCACGCTGCCGAACCGCAGGTACTCGCCGACCAGCTGGAGCCGGGTCATCAGCTCGGGGCTGCGCAGCAGCGGCACGAACGGGCCGAAGACGCCGCCGCGCGGGCCGGACGAGATCCGCTCGGCCGCCGCCCGCTGCTCCGCGGTGAGCTCGGCGGGCAGCGGCAGGCGGTCCTGGTTCACGAGAGAGCCGCGTTGACGTCCGGCATCACCTTCTGCGCCATCAGCTCCATCGAGCGCTTGGCCAGCCGGGGGTCGACCCAGTCGAGGCCGGCGTAGACCAGCTCGCCGAAGTCGCCGACCTCCTCGCGGAACGACAGGATCTGCTCGGTGACCGACTCCGGCGTGCCGGTGATCACCAGCTTGTCCAGCACGTAGTCCAGGGTGACCTCGTCGTCCGGCTGGTCGCGCCGGGTCTTGAACAGCTCGAGCCGGCCCAGCTTGCGCATCTTCTTGAGCATCTGCGAGTAATAGAAGCGGTAGGGGCTGTCCGCATTGCCGCGGCCGTACGCCTCGGCCACCGCCGCGTCGTCCGCGACGAAGACGGTGCGCGCGATCCGCCAGTCGGCCGGGTCGGCCACCTCGCCCGCGGCCTCCTTGCCCTGCACGTAGTTGGGCCAGTGGGTGGCGACCCATTGGGGCAGCAAAAAGTTGGCGGACAGCGGGTGGAAGTCGCGCCTGCCCATCGCGATCACGCCCTTGGAGAACGGCGCCACCACGGTGCCGACGATCTCCGGGCGCGGCTGCTGCAGCGGCTTCGGCAGGATGCCCACCCCGAAGTCGAGGTCCATGGTGCTGGCGGTGGTCACCGTGAAGCGGTTGTCCGGCAGGTCGATGTCGTACGGCGCCTCGGACTCCCAGATCGCGGTGATCACGTCGATCGCCTCGGCGAACATCTTGTTGCGGTCCTCGGCCAGGATGCCCAGCGCCTCGGCGTCCGAGGTCAGCGCGCCCGGGCTGATGCCGAGGATGAACCGGCCGTCGCTGAGGTGGTCGAACATCGCCGAGTTCGCGGCGACCAGCACCGGGTGCTGCTGGGACAGGTTGGTGGTGCCGGTGGCCAGCCGGATCTGCCGGGTGTCCGAGATCAGCGTCGCGAGGAACAGCAGGCTGTTGGTGATGTTCTCGTGCTGGTCGGTGAGGTGCTCCCCGATGAACGCGTCGTGGAAGCCCAGCTGGTCGGCCAGGATCACGGCGTCCCGGTCCTCCCGGAGCGTCTCGGCCCAGGTGCGGCCGAGCGGGTGCAGGGGCATCGAGAAGTAACCCAGTCTCACGGCGTGGCCTCGCTTTCCTCTTGGTCAAACCGCAGTCTCGTTCGGGATCTGGCAGCGCACACTGGCGTGTCCTGTGATTCCGCCGCCGGTGAATGACGTCCGGCGTCAGTGACCGCCTTTTTTCTCGCGCCTAATGTCCAGGTCATGACAACGCTGGAGCTTTCCTCGGGGCCGCTGCCGACCGGGCTGCGCATCGGCGGCCGGGTGGTGACCGGCCGGGGACCGCGGCTCGACGTGGTCAACCCGGCGACCGGCGGCGTGCTGGCGGTGGCGGACAGCGCCGACCCGACTGACGTCGAGGAGGCCGTCCGGGTGGCCCAGGCGACGTTCGACTCCGGGGCCTGGAGCCGGATGCCGATCCACGAACGGTCCCGCATCCTGCACCGGTTCGCCGACGGGATCGCGGCCCGGATGACCGACCTGTACCGCCTGGAGACCGCCAACAACGGGCGCCCGCTCACCGAGACCCGCGCCCAGATCACCCGCCTGCCCGAGTGGTACCGCTACAACGCCTCGCTGCTGCTGGCCGACCGGGACGCGGTGGTGCCGATGCCCGGGCCGTACCACTCGTACACGTCCCGGCTGCCGCTCGGCGTGGTGACGATCCTGGCGTCGTTCAACCACCCCATGATGATCGCGTCGAAGTCGCTGGCCCCCGCCCTGGCCACCGGAAACTCGATCGTCCTGAAACCGTCCGAGCAGACCCCGCTGACCGCGATGCTGCTGGCCGACATCGCCCACGAGGCCGGCATTCCGGACGGCGTCCTCAACGTGCTGAACGGCCTGGGCCCGGTGGTCGGCGCCGCCCTCTGCGAACATCCGCTGGTCAAGAAGGTGGTCTTCACCGGCGGCACCGAACCCGGCCGCTCGATCGCGGTGGCGGCCGCCCGGCGCTTCGCCAAGACCACCCTCGAACTGGGCGGCAAGTCCCCGGTGCTGATCTTCGACGACACCCCCGTCGAGGTGGCCGCCCGCGGCGCCGCGTTCGGCGGTTTCATCGGCGCCGGCCAGACCTGCATCGCCGGCAGCCGCCTGGTGGTGCAGCGCAGCATCCACGACGAGTTCGTGGCGTCGCTCGCGAAGATCGCCGAGAGCATCCGGATCGGCGACCCGAACGACGAGGCCACCCAGCTGGGGCCGGTGATCTCGGCGCGGGCCCGGGACCGCATCCTCGGCTGCGTAGAATCCGGCGTGGCGGCCGGCGCCCGGGTGGTGACCGGCGGCGGCGCGGCCTCGGTGCCCGGCCTGTCCGGTGGCTTCTTCGTGCAGCCCACGGTGCTGGCCGACGTCACCAACGAGATGGACGTGGCCCGCTCCGAGATCTTCGGCCCGGTCGTCGTGGTGATCCCGTTCGACGACGAGGACGAGGCCGTGGCAATCGCCAACGACTCCCCGTTCGCGCTGGGCTCGGCGATCTGGACCCGCGACGTGGCCCGGGCCCACCGGGTGGCGTCCCGGATCGAGGCCGGCATGGTCTGGGTCAACGACCATCACCGCCTCGACCCGTCCTCGCCGTGGGGCGGCCTGAAGGAGAGCGGCACCGGCCGGGAGGGCGGCTGGGAGTCGTTCCACGACTTCACCTACGTCCGCGCGGTCACGGTCCGCACGGCCCCCGACGACATCGACTGGTACGGCGGAGTAGCGACCGGAAGGCTGAACTGATGCTCACCTTCGACCTGGCCGACGGCGTGCTGCTGACCACCTTTTCGCGCCCCCCGCAGAACCTGTTCAGCATCGAACTCTGCGCCGAACTGGCCGCGGTGCTGGACAACCCGCCCTCCGGCGCCCACGTGCTGCGCTTCCGGGCCACCGGCGACGTCTTCTGCCTGGGCCGCGACCGGGGCGGCGCCACCCCCGCCGAGATCCGAGCCGAAGCCACGGCGCTGGCCGCCCTGACCCGCTCGGCCCAGCGCACCAGCCTGGTGACGGTGGCCGAGGTGCAGGGCGACGCGGCCGGCTTCGGGGTGGGCCTGATCGCCGCCTTCGACGTGGCCGTCGCGGTCCGTGAGGCCACGTTCCGCTTCCCCGAGGTGGGCATAGGCTTGGCACCGGCCCTGGTCCTGGCCTGGCTGCCCCGCGTGGTGGGCCGCCGCGAGGCCTTCTGGCTGACCGCGACCGGCTCGCCCCTGGAAGCTTCCCGGGCGGTCGAACTGGGCCTGCTCAACGAGGTGGCCGACTCCCCGTCGGCCCTGACCAAGCGCGTCGACGAGATGGTCACCGAGCTGCGCTCGCACAGCCCGCGGGTGCACGCCGACATCAAGGACATGCTCCGCGTCTTCGCCGACGTGGGCGACGAGCGCGCCCTGGACGTCAGCATCGACCGCCTGGTGGTCGGCTCCCTGCGCCGCAACGACCCCTGACCGAGCCAGCCCCCGACCGCTTTCCGCGATCGCCTTCGCTTCCCAGTGCGGCCGGGTGCGGCCTCAGTCACCCGCTCGGTCGGTCACTGGTCCGTCCGGCTCGGCGCCGCGCGTACCCTCTAAAATGCATCTCTCGTCCACATCGGACACGTCGCCGCTGACGCCGATTGCGCCCACGACGGTGCCTGCGGCATCGCGCAGCAGGACGCCTCCGGGGGCGGGCGCCAGGCGGCCGCCGGTTACCGCGGCCAGCGTGCCGAAGAAGACCGGCTGGCGCTCGGCGCGCGTTGCGATCTCGCGGGAGGACATGCCCATGCCCAGGGCGCCGTAGGCCTTGGCCGTGGCTATCTCGACGCGCAGGATGCCGGCGCCGTCCTCGCGCTTGACCACGACGGGGTGGCCGCCGGCGTCGAGCACCACGACGGCCAGCGGGGCGGCGCCGATCTCGCGGGCGTGTTTCAGGGTCGCGTCGGCCAGGGATTCGGCGTGGGCCAGTCTCATCGCTCGTCACCTCGGAGGATTTCGAACAGGGCGGCCGCGTCGGCGTCGGCCCAGCCCTCGTCGGCGGCCCGGGCGTAGAGGGGCAGCGTGGCGTCCAGGACGGGGGTGGTTACGCCCACCGTGCCGGCCAGCTCGCGGACCAGGGCGACATCCTTGAGGAACATCGACACCTTCGCGGTGGCGGGGCGGTAGGTGCGGTCGACCATGAGCGGGCCGCGCTTGTCGAAGATGACCGAGCCGCCGGCGCCGTCGCGGATCACGTCGAACAGGAGCTTGGGGTCGAGGCCGGCGGCGGTGCCCAGGGCGAAGGCCTCCGCGGTCGAGGCGTTGTGGATCGAGACGAGGAGGTTGGCCACCAGCTTCATCGTGGTGCCGTTGCCGAAGGCGCCCAGGTGTTGCACGGAACGGGCGAAAGCCTCCAGCACCGGGCGCACGGTCGCGAAAACCTCGGCGTCGCCGCTGCCCAGCACGACCAGGTCACGGGTCCGGGCCTGGGCGCCGGTGCCGCTGATCGGGCAGTCCAGCAGCGTGCCTCCGGCGGCCTCGATCAGCTCGCGGCACCGGTTCTTGACGGCCGGCGACAGCGTCGAGGTCTCCACCACGGTGACGCCGCCCAGCTCGCCGCACACCGCCAGCGCAGCCTCGGGACCGGGCAGCGACGTCACCACCACGTCCGCCTCGCGCGCCAGATCGGCAAGCGTGGCCGCCCGCCCGCCGCGGGCCACCAGCGCGTCCACCGCGGCCGGATCCACGTCGCTGCCGAGCACGTCGAAGCCGGCCGTCAGCAGGTGGCCGGAGATCGCCGACCCCATGATGCCCAGTCCGACCACGCCGACCGTTTTCGCTGTCGTCATCCGGTCACCGTAGGGCGGTCCGGGGCCGGCCCGGGTGTCGCGAGCCGTCAGTGTGCGGGCGGCGAACTGCTGGTCGACGGGAGTCCCTTCGGCGCCGGACGAACCTAGGGTTCCGGTACCTCAACCTTCAAGGAGCGCGTCGTGCAGCTCGTCGACCTGTCACAGGACATCTACCAGGGCATGCAGGTGTACCCCGGGCACCTCAAGACCGTGGTGTTCGACCACGCGACGCACGAGGAGACCGCGCTGCGGTTTGTCGGCGGCTTCTCGTTCCAGACCAAGGGCATCATCATGAACGACAACGGGCCGACCCACGTCGACTCGTTCTCGCACCTCGACCCGGACCCGTCCGCGCAGAGCATCGACCAGATGTCGCTCGACCTGTTCTACGGTCCCGCGGTCTGCCTGGACGTCTCGCACGTGCCGGCCCACCAGGACATCACCGCCGAGCACCTGGACGCGGCGCAGGAGACCGGCGGCGTCACCGTCGAGCGCGGCGACATCCTGCTGCTGCACACCGGCACCCACGGTCGCTACGCCGGCCAGCCGCAGTACCTCTCCGACTTCCCCGGCCTGGGCGAAACCGGCAGCGAGTGGATCGTCGAGCACGGCGTGAAGACGTTCGGCGTCGACAGCCCCACCCCCGACAACCCGACCAGCAAGTCGTACCCCTGCCACATGATGTGCCGCCGGCACCACATCACCCACTACGAGAACCTGACGAACCTGGACAAGCTGATCGGCAGGCGCTTCACGTTCATCGGCTTCCCGCTCAAGGTGATCGGTGCCCACGGCGGCCCGACCCGCGCGGTAGCTCTGCTCGAGGACGACGCGGCGTGACCGCCTGCACCGAGCGGCACCCAGCCGCACCGAACGAGTCTTCAGTCCGTTTCTGGGCGGCGGGTGGGGCGGTTGGATGGGGCGCCGCGGGCGAGGGCCAGAAGGGCATGCCTAAGGAGGACACAGCATGACCCTGGCGGGCCGGACCGCCCTGGTCACGGGTGCCGGGAACGGCCTGGGCCGGGCGATCACGCTCGCCCTGGCCGGGCAGGGCGTCCGGGTCATCGCGGCCGGCCGCAACCGGGCGCGGCTGGACGAGGTGGCCGGGCCCTCGGTCGTCGCCGCCACCGTCGACGTCGCCGACCCGGCCAGCGTGGCCGCCCTGGCCGGCACCCTCGGCGGCGAGACGATCTCCATCCTGATCAACAACGCCGGCATCCCCGGTCCGGTGGCCGCCCTCACCGACATCGAACCGGACGACTGGGACGAGGTCTTCGCCGTCAACGTCCGCGGTATCTACCTGATGTGCCGGGCCTTCCTCCCCGCCATGGTCGCCCGGGGCTCCGGCGACGTCATCAACGTGGCCTCGGTCAGCGGCAAGCGCCCGCTGATCCGCCGCACCCCGTACACCGCCAGCAAAATGGCCGTGATCGGCCTGACCAGAACACTGGCCTACGAGGTGGGCCCGGCCGGCGTCTCGGTCAACTCGCTCTCACCCGGTCCGGTCGAGGGCCCGCGGATGACCCGCAACTTCACCCTCGAGGCCGAACGCACCGGCACCACCTACGAGCAGGCCCACGAGGCCTTCGTCTCGCGCGCCGCCCTGCACCGCATGCTCACCGAGGACGAGGTGGCCGCAGCCGCCATCGCCATGCTGCACATGCCCGGCCTCTGCGCCGCCGACATCGATCTCTCGGCGGGGATGGTCGCGCCCTGAACCAGGGTGATACAAGTACGGCATGAAGCCGGGGATGGGATCCGTCGAGGAGGCGCACGCCGGCCACCTCGAGACGCTGCTGTCCTTCGTGGACAGCAAGGAGCTGGATCGGCGCGAGACCTTCCACGTCTGGGAGGCGGAGCTGCCGCCGGCCGAGCGCGAGGCGTTCGGCGCGCTCGCGGAGTCGGCCGCGATCCGGGAGAGCATCCTCGAGGCCTTCCCCGGCTGCACCGTCCACAATGTCAGTTCGATGGACGAGGTCTACGTCTCGAACATGGGCGCCAAGGGCTCCGACAACGCGTTTCTCCAGCACCACATCGACGGGCCGTTCGGCTTCTTCCCGTTCCTGACCCTCCTGCGGTGCCTGGTCGTGATCCGGGGGAACGACCGCGTCGCGACGGTGTTCGTGGCGCAGAAGCGGGCCAGCACGCTGCGCACGGGGCAGTTCTGCTGGTTCGACTACAACCGGGACATCCACTACATCACCAAGAGCGGCGACCAGGAAGAACTTCTGGACGACAGCCGCATCTGTCTCAAGGTGCACTACGCGGTCGCCCCGCAATGGATCGGGCCGGTCCGTGGTCTCTTCGCCGGGTGGAACGACACCTACAACCGGCGGGCGCGGCAGCTTTTCCTCGCGAGCAAAAATCCGCAGTCGGCGATCGGCAAGTTCCTCGGCGCCGTGGTAAACGGCGGCACGTTCCTCTACCCGCTGTTCCTGCGGTACGTCGGCGTGCTCAACCTGCTCGTCATTCTCCTGTTCTGGCAGGTGACCGCGGGGCAACCGGTCGAGCGGACCTACGTCTTCAGCTTCGTCCACTACTTCCTCTACTTCGTCGCCTACGCGTTCCGGGCGGTCGAGCCCGGGAAGTTCGCGCGCGACGCGACGCTGTTCCAGCTGATCGCGCTCGGCACTCTGTTCTATCAATACGGGCGGATGGGGCTCGATGTGCCGTCGCTCGCGGTCGCGGCGGCCGGGTTCGGGCTGTCCGGGCTGGCGTTCCTGCGGCTCGGCGCGGACCGGACGTACTTCGGGGCGGAGTTCGGCATCGTTGCGCCGGGCCGGGTCTCGGGATTCCCGTACGGCGTCATCCCCCACCCCATGATCGCCGGCAAGCTCATCGGGTTCGCCGGGCTCGCGCTGCATGCCCCGTTCCGCGCGGCGTGGTGGCCGCTGCTGGTCGCCCACGTGGTCTGTTACCTGCTCGTCCTGTGCCAGGAGGTGGCGGGGCGGCACCTGGGGGACAGCTATCGGTTCGAGGCGACGTACCGGGACTTCGCCCGCTTCCACCAGCGGACCGGGAACGTGGTCGTCCATCTCGTCACCACGGGGATCGGCCTGCTCGGCATCCTCGGCCTCATCGGCGCGTCCGCGCCGCCGTCCGCGGTGGCTTTTGCCGCGGCCCTCTACGCGTTCTTCTGCGCGTACACGGCGCCCGATCAGACGGCGCTGATGTCGATCCTGTACGTGGGTGTCGTGCTGGCCGCGTACTTCGTTCTCCCGCCGCTCGGCTGGCTCGTCCCGGCCGGGCTGCTCGTCGCCGGCACGCTCGCGCAGGAGCTGTCCCACGTCGTGTATCGCGAACGGACCTACCTGAGTTCCTACCAGGGCCAACGCGGGGCCTGGGGGCAGTTCGTGCTGCACAGCGTGCTGCTGGTGCCGCTACTGTGCCGGGCGGCGTTCTTTCGCGCGGCGATCAGAGACCCGAGCGGGCAACCAGCCGCCTGACGGCGTGCCGGATCTCCATCGGCCGTTCGAAGGCGATCGCGTGACCGGTGTCCGGCAGGACCGTCAGCCGCGCGTCGGGGAGGCGCTCCGCCAGCACGCGTGAGTTGCGCGGCGAGAGCACCCGGTCGCCGGCGCCGACGATGAGCTCGACCGGCACGTGGACGGCTCCCAGGCGACGGGCAGTGCGATGCGCCGACATCGCGATCGCCTGCAAGAGGGAGTTGAGGCGGGAATACGGCTCCTGCCGCTGAACTGCCCGGAGAGGCGCCAGCAGCTCCGGATCCGCTGTTTCGTGGACGAGCAAACGGTCGCATTTCCTCCACACGCGGACGTCCTTGGACAACGCGGCCGCGACGGTGATTGGCAGCGAGCGGAGGAACTCCGGCGAGATGGCGCCGCCGCCGGCCGAACTGGCCGACAGCACCAGCCCGGCGACCCGGTGCGGGTGCCGGAGGGCGAGGTGCTGCGCGACCATACCGCCCATCGAGTCGCCCACCACGATCGCGCGTGCGTCCCCGAGTACCTCGGCCGCGTCATCGGCGAGCGTCGCCATCGTGTACGGCCGCCACGTACGCGCCGATTCGCCGGTGCCGCGGTGGTCGAGGAGCACGACCCGGAACGGGAGCGGACCCACCCGGTCCAGCCAGGGTATCCAGCTGCTCCCCGATCGCCCGTAGCCGGCCATCATCAGGAGCACCGGATCGCCGCCGTCGCCGGATACCTGGTAGGAAAGCCGGCCGACCCGTCGGCGCGACAGCCCGGTCACGCCGTGAACCGGGCGACGACGTAATACCGGAGCGGACCGTGCTCGACGAGGTTCGCGCGGTGGTGGTGCAGCAGATCGTCCGGCACCGCCTCGACATGGAACGCGGCGAGGAACTTCCGCATCGCGCGCCGGGGCAGCGCGTGCAGCCCGGCCAGATCGGCGAAGTCGACGATCCACAGCTCGCCGCCGGGCGCAAGATGCCGGCGTGCGTTGTCGATCGCCCGGTCCGGGTCGATGACCATCGAGAGGCAGTACGACATCAGGATGCGCTGCGGCGGCACGCCGAGCACGGCACCGATGTCCCCGTCCTCGGCGAAGCCCGGATCGATCCGGGCCCAGGGGCAGCGGCGCCGGGCGTGCGCGCGCATGACGTCGCTCGCCTCCATCCCGCCGAGCGTCGCGCCCGGCCGTCTGCCGTGCAGCCGGGCGAGGTTGCGTCCGGTGCCCGGGCCGATCTCCACGAGCGTCGTCCAGTCGCCGGCCAGAAGACGATGGAGCAGGGGATCGCGACCGAACAGGAAGTACTTCCGCGACACGTCATAGACGTGATGAGTGAGGCGGTAATAGCGATCGAGAAAAGCCTGATGTTCGGGCGTCATCCGAGCACCCGGTAGACGTCGACCCGGCCGTAGAGCCGCGTCCGTTCCTGCTCGCTCGCCTGGCTGGAGGCCGGCTCGACGCGTTCGTACCGATCCGACAGGCCGGCGCGGTCGACGACACACCCGCTCTCCACGCTGCGGGTGAGCACGAGGGCACCGGGGCCGCCGACCCTGGCGATCCCGTGCAGCAGTTGCCGCTGCGCCGCGGCCGGCAACCAGTCCAGCACGTCGCAGAGGGAGAAGTGGGACCACTGCCCGGGCGCGGCATCGGCAATCATCCGTTGCAGCGACTGGCGGTGGAACGCCACCCGGGTGGGAGCCGCGAGTGCCCGCTGGTGGTTCTCCGCCCGCAGGTAGGGCGGAACCGCCTCCGGGTGATCGTGGTTGAACTCGCCGGTGAGGCCCACCCAGACGAACCAGTTGGTCTCCAGATCGGTCTGTGCCAGTCGTCCGAGATGCGCGGTGACGACCTCCATCATGGTCGCCGCCCGGTTCTCGCGGAGGTTGCGCTGCCGCTGCTCGAAGTTGACGCCGATGCCCAGCAGGAACAGCGGCGTGTTGACCAGGGCACGCATCGGCCAGGCTCGCTCGATCGAGGTGAGGATCGGGGACAGGCGCGCGAGACGGTCGGCGGGCGGGAGCCGGTGCAGGCCGTGCAGGAAATCGGCATCCACCCGCACCTTCCGCCGGAGCCACCGCTGCAGGGTTCCGACCAGTCCCTCGGCGTACAGGTTGTGCCGGAATCGGCGGTGATTCGCGCTCCAGTACTGCCCTACCCAGGCCGGCAGGTCGCTCATCAACGGCTGGAGAGTTCGTTCCGGATCGCCGTGCCGGCCCCGGCCGAGCAGTTGGTAGAACTCGCCATAGGACGTCACCCGTCGCGTCGCGGCGACCTTGAGGGCGGCCAGCGCCAGGTGGTGCGGGTTGGTGTCGATCGCGTCGATGCGCGCCGGGTGAGCGGCCAGCAGGCCGGCCACCCCGCAGCCGGCCCCGCTCACCGCCAGCACCCGCGAGTGGGAGTCCAGCCCCAGGACCCGGTTGTCCACCTCCGAGTCCTCGTAGAGCAGGGCGAAGGTGAAGAGACGCTTGAAGGTCGCGGCGAAGGCGCGATCGGCGACTTGCTGGATCCGTTCGGTCATCTGCGGCGCAGTTCGGCCCGGAAGCTGTTCACCCATTCATCGATCTCCCCGCCCGCCCACCGCAGGTGGCGGGGCGAGTAGTACCAGTCGAGGCGGGTGACGCCCTCGACAATGGAGCATTCGAGGTAGAGCGGTGGCTGCTTCACGCCGCACTCGGGATCCCACATGTCGCCGAGCGGGGCGTCCCGCGGCGAGAAGAGGCCGCTCCGGCTCCGGGTCGGCAGCTCGCCCTGGAAGTTGAACCAGAGCGTCGGCGCGGGCGCATCGAGGATGCCCTTTTCCCCGTTCAGATAGGTCAGGCAGTCGAACGACATGCCCGCGGAGGGCACCAGGCTGAGGCGTTCGCTCACCGCGGCCAGCGTCTCTGCCGGCGTCTGGGCGGAGCTGTCCTCGAAGGCGAGCGGGAAGCTGCAGTGCAGATCGCCGACGGTCCGGGAGAGATCGAGGCCGTGCACCGCCGCCTGCCGGCCGGAGCTGGAGAGTTTGACCGCGAGACGGCCGCAGCCCCACTGGCGCTGAGCGGTCCGTACCAGGGCCGCGAGCAGCGTCGTGGCGATCGGCGAGCGGCGTCCGCCGGTGCGCACGTCGCGGAGTGCGCGGGTCTCGTCGGGGGTGAGGTGATGCCGGGTGCTCGCCAGGTCTTTCATCGTGACCCCCGGATGGATCCGCGAGTCGTAGGCGGCCGGCGGCGGCGCGTCGAGCTGGGCGCGCCAGAAATCGAGATCGGCGACCGCGCCGGTGTGCGCGAAGTCGTTCATCCAGCGCGAGTACGTCGCGAAACGCGCCGAGGCGCGGGCGAGCCGAAGAGGTGCGTCCCGCTCGTCCAGCTGGCAGAGCCGGTCCAGCTCGTCGACGAGAATGCCCAGCGTGACGCCGTCCATGACGAGGTGGTTGACGGTGAGGAACAGGCGTTGCCCGGCGCCCGCGGCCACCAGGAGCAGCCGCATCACCGGACCGTTTTCGAGGTCGAGGCGGCGATGCTGGTCGTCCAGGAGCGGCCGGAGCTCGCCGGGCTCGCTGACCGACTCGACGGCGAAGCTGCCCTCGATGTCGCCGTAGTGCTGGGCGAAGCGGCCGTCCTCCCGGCGGACCCGCAGGCGCAGCGCCTCGTGCCGTTCGACCAGCGCGGACACGGCCCGGTGCAGACGCTCGGGGGTGAGCCGCCGGTGCACGTCGAGCAGGACCGCGCGGTTCCACCAGTTCCACTGCCCCAGCTGCAGGGCGTGCACCTGGGCGGCGCTCAGCGGGACCTCGCCCTCGTTCGGCTCCGCGGGCGCCGCCTCGTCCGGCTCGAACCGCCCGACGAGGGTCGCCAGCGTCCGCACGGTCAGGCCGTCGGAGAGGCTCGCCGGCGGCACGTGTGCCCCGGTCCGATCCTCGATCCGCCTGGCCAGGTCCATCATGCCGAGCGAGTCCAGGCCGAGGTCGCGCAGCGGCACATCCACCGGCACGGCGCCCGGATCGGCCAGCTGCACGGCGGCCGCGATTTCGGTGCGGAGCAACCAGAGCACGTACGGCGCAGCCGGCTCCGCCTCCGGTTTGGCGCGCACCGGCCCGGCGAGTGCCGACGAACGCAGTGCGCCGCCGGCCCACCGCCGGGCGCACTCGCCGCGCTGCAGTTTGCCGCTCGTGGTCTTGGGCAGGCTGCCGGGCTTCATCAGGAGGATCTCGTGGCACTGTACGCCGCTGTGCGCGGCCACCGCGGCGCGGATCGCGGACCGGGCCCGGTCGAGCGGCACGGGCTCGCCGCTCTCCAGGACCTTGCGGCGCAGCTCGGCCGCCACCACCACCCGCTCGACGCCGTCGACGTGCACGCCGAAGGCGACCGCGTTGCCCGGCCGGAGGGCCGGATCGGCCGCCACCACCGCCGCCTCCAGATCCTGCGGATAGATGTTGCGGCCGCCGACGATGATGAGGTCCTTGAGACGGCCGCAGACGAACACCTCGCCGTCCGTGCCGATCACCCCGAGGTCGCCGGTGCGCAGGAATCGCCGTTCGTCGTCGATGGCCAGGCGCGCGGCGAAGGTGGCCGCATTTTCCTCGCCGGTCCGTCCCCAGTAGCCGCTCGACACGCTCGCGCTCGAGACCCAGAGCTCGCCCACCACGTGCGGTGGCTGCGGCCGCCGCGTGACCGGGTCGACGGCCAGCACCGACACGCCGAGCTCCGCGTCCGGGACGCCGCTGCCGACGAGCGTCACCACCGGTGCGCCCGGAGCGGCCGGGACGATCCGGCCGTCCCGGTCGAGCACGGTCCGGTCGCCGTGGAGCAGGGTCGGCTTGTCGCCGACCCGGCCGCAGACGAACAACACGGCCTCGGCCATGCCGTAGACGTTGCAGAACGACGCCGGGTCGAAGCGCATCGGGGCGAGTCCGGCGGCGAAGCGGTCTATCGTCGCCGCCAGCATCGGCTCGCCGCCCTGGAGCGAGGCGCGCAGCGACGAGAGGTCGAACGCGTCGCCGTCGCGCAGCCCGCGCAGCACGTACTCGTAACCGAAGTTCGGGGCGGCGATGTGCGTGCCGCGATAGCGGTCGATCGCCTCGAGCCAGAGGCGGGGCTCGGCCAGGAAGGTCAGCGGCGAGAAGGCGATGCACCGGGCCCCGGTGTGCATCGCGTTCAGGATGCCCCCGGCGAGCCCCATGTCGTGGAACAGGGGCACCCAGCCGACCAGCACCGACCCGCCGTCGACCCGGGTGTTGCGCGCGATCAGCTCGAGGTTGTGCGCGAGGTTGGCGTGCCGCACCACGACGCCCTTGGGCGCCGACGTCGAGCCGGACGTGTATTGGAGGTAGACGGTGTGGTCGGCGCCGAACGCGCTCGCCGCGCGGGCGAGCCGGTCGGCGGCCGCCGACCGGCTCGCCCGCGCGGCCCGGTCCGCCGGCAGCCAGGAGAGCTCCGGCCAGCTCGCGGTCTCGCGGCCGCGCAGCCGACTGGTCACGCCGTCGCGCACCGACGCGAGCCTGCTGAGCGCGCGGTATCTGGCATGGGTGAGCGCGACGCGCGCGCCGCTGTCCGCGGCGACGTGCCGGAGTTTCGGCAGTTCCCGGTCGAGGTGCCGCGGATCGGGGCTGGCCACCGGAACCGCGATCGCGCCGAGCAGCAGGCACCCGAAGAAGCTCGCCACGAAATCGAGACCGTCGTCCGGTGGGAAGATCAACAGGACCCGGTCGCCGCTGCCGGCCCCGGCCGACTCGAGCAGGTCGGCGACCCCCGCCGCCCGCCGCACGACCTCCTCGCAGTCGGCGGACTCGTGCTCCCGGCCGTGGCGGTCGAGGAACGAGTAGAGCGGCGCCCGCGGAGCGGTGTCGAGGCGGTCGACCATGGTGGTGAGGAGGCTCGCGGTCATCCCTGACTCCGTTGCGGACGTTGCAGGCATCATTGCAAACAGACGCCGGTGTTCGCTGCCCGGCGAACCCGGCGGTAGGCTTCCGTCCTCTCTGGTCCGCACGCCGCTTACGGGGAGATGTGTTGTGGTGGACGCATACGCGTTGGCGCCCGCGCTCGGTTGGCTGCCGGGGGAGCGTGCGGCCGACTTCTCGCCGGCGGGCATCGTCGAGTGCGTCCGCCGGTTCCGCGAGCCGGTCCACATCGTGCGCGGCCGGGCCGGCCACGAGCCCGGGCTCGGACTCGGCGGGCGGGTGCAGCCGCCGGCGGCCGGCGCGAGTCCGGGATACGAGCTGGTCGGCGTGCTGCCCGCGCTCTACCCCGAGTGGCTCGGCGACCGGTCCTTCAACCGGACCCACGGCGTGCGGTTCCCGTACGTGGCCGGCGAGATGGCCAACGGCATCGCGACCGTCGCCTCGGTGACGGCGATGGCCCGCGCGCGGATGCTCGGATTCTTCGGAGCCGCCGGGCTGGCGGTGCCGGCCGTCGAGACCGCGGTGCGGGAACTGCGGCAAGGTCTGCCCGACCGGGACAACTGGGGCGTCAACCTCATCCACTCGCCGGCCGAACCCGGCCACGAGGAGCGCCTGGCCGACGTGCTGATCCGCGCCGGGGTGCCGAAGGTCTCGGCCTCCGCCTACCTCGACCTGACCCCGGCCGTCGTCCGGTGCGCGGTCGCCGGACTGCGAGCGGATCCCGGCGCGGACGCCGGCATCGCCCGCGCCCGGCAGTTGTTCGCCAAGGTCTCCCGGCCCGAGGTGGCCGCGAAATTCCTTTCCCCGGCGCCGCCCGAGATCCTGCGGCGGCTCGTGGAACGCGGGCAGATCACGACCGACGAGGCCGGCCTGGCGGCGCGGGTGCCGCTCGCCGAGGACGTGACCGTGGAGGCGGACAGCGGTGGCCACACCGACAACCGGCCGCTGGCCGTGGTGCTCCCGGTGATCACTGCGCTGCGTGACGAGCTGCATCGGCGACACGGATACGCCCGGCCGATCCGGATCGGTGCGGCCGGTGGGCTGGGCGACCCGGCCGGGGTCGCCGCGGCGTTCGCCGCCGGGGCCGCGTACGTCGTGACCGGCACCGTCAACCAGCTCGCCCGCGAGGCCGGGCTGTCGGACGCGGCGAAAGGGTTGCTCGCGCAGGCCGATCTGGCCGACGTCACGATGGCACCGGCCGCGGACATGTTCGAGTACGGGGTCAAGGTGCAGGTGCTGCGGCGCGGCACGCTGTTCGCGGCGCGGGCCGGCCAGCTCTACGAGACCTTCCTGGCCCACCAGACGCTCGCCGACATTCCGGGCGCCACCCGGGAGCGCCTCGAGAAGGATGTGTTCCGCGCAACGTTCGAGGACTGCTGGCAGGAGACCCGCCGGTTCTGGCTGGACCGCGACCCGCGCGAGGTCGACCGGGCCGAGCATGATCCGCGGCACCGGATGGCGCTGGTCTTCCGCTCCTACCTGGGACTGTCGAGCCGGTGGGCGATCACCGGGGAGCCGACCCGGCTGACCGACTACCAGATCTGGTGCGGGCCGGCGATCGGCGCCTTCAACCGGTGGGTGGCGGGCAGCCCGCTCGCTCAGACCGCGCGGCGTACGGTCGTGCAGATCGCCCTCAACCTGCTCGAGGGCGCGGCCATGGTGACCCGCGCCCACCAGCTGCGTTCCTACGGCGTCCCGGTGCCCGGGGAGGCCTTTGCCCCGCGACCACGTCTGCTGTCCTGAGGAGGGCCATGGATCCGATCGCCGTCGTGGGGGTGGCCGCCCTGATGCCCGGGGCGCGCGACACGGCCGAGTTCTGGCACAACATCGTCGCGGGCCGCGATCTGATCACCGAGGTGCCGCCCGGTCGCTGGCCCGCCGACGGGTTCTACGACCCGGACCCGGCGACGCCGGACACGAGCTACAGCCGCCGCGGCGCGTTCCTGCCCGACATCGAGTTCGACGCCCTCGCGCACGGGCTGCCACCGGCCACGCTCGCGGCCATCGACCCCGCCCAGCTGCTCGGCCTGACCGTGGCCGACGCGCTGCTGGCCGACCTCGACCGCAATCTCGCCGCCCCGCTCGCCCGGGAACGCGTCAGCGTCATCCTGGGCAGTTCCACGCTCAGCCGGGTCGGCACGATGGACGCGCGCATCCAGCGCCCGCTGTGGCTCAAGGCCCTGCGGGAACAGGGGATCGGGGACGCCGAGGCGGGCCGGATCTGCGATCGGATCGCCGAGCAGTACGTGCCCTGGCAGGAGGATTCGTTCCCGGGTCTGCTGTCCAATGTGGTGGCCGGACGGATCGCGAACCGCCTCGACCTGCACGGCACCAACTGCACCGTGGACGCCGCCTGCGCCAGCTCGCTCGCGGCGGTGGCGGCCGGGGCGAACGAGCTGGCCCTGGGCCAGGCCGACCTGGTCGTCACCGGCGGCGTGGACGTGACGAACAACCCGCTGATGTACGTCTGCTTCAGCAAGACGCCGGCCCTCTCGCCCACCGGCGACGTGCGCCCGTTCGCCGGAGATGCCGACGGCACGCTGCTCGGCGAGGGCCTGGCGATGCTGGGCCTCAAACGTCTGGACGCCGCCGAGCGGGACGGTGACCGCGTCTACGCCGTGATCCGCGGGATCGGCACCTCGTCCGACGGCAGGGGCGGGGCCATCTACGCGCCGATGGCCACCGGGCAGGTGCGCGCCCTGCGGCGGGCGTACGAGGCCGCCGGTTACGGCCCGGACACGGTGGATCTGGTCGAGGCGCACGGCACCGCGACGCGCGCCGGGGACGCCGCCGAGTTCGAGTCGCTGCGCCGGGTCTTCGGCGAGACCGGCCGGCCGGACCACGGGTGGTGCGCGCTGGGCAGCATCAAGTCGCAGATCGGGCACACCAAGGCGGCGGCGGGCGCGGCCGGGCTGGTCAAGACGGTGCTGGCCCTGCACCAGCGAGCCCTGCCGCCGACCATCAAGGTGCGCGAACCCAATCCCCGCCTCGGCATCGAGGACAGCCCGTTCTATCTGAACACGGTCGCGCGCCCGTGGACGCGGCGCGCCTCGCACGCGCGGCGGGCGTCGGTCTCCAGCTTCGGCTTCGGCGGCGCCAACTTCCACGTCACCCTCGAGGAACACCGCGGCGGCACGGCTCCGGACCGGATCCGGGCCGGCGATCTCCTGCTGTTCAGCGCCGGCTCGGCCGGCGACCTCGTCGCGAGCGACCACTTCGACCCCGGCGAGCCGTGCCGGCTGGCCGTGGTCGCGACCGACGCCGCCGACCGGCGGGAAAAACTCGACCGGGCCGCGCAGATGCTGGCCCGGCAGCCCGGCGTGCCGTTCGCCCTGCCCGGCGGCATCCACTATGCCTGCGGTCCCGCCGACCCGGGCCGGATCGCGTTCGTCTTCCCCGGGCAGGGGTCGCAGTACGTCGGGATGGGCGCCGGCATCGCCCTGGCCCTGCCGGCGGCGCAGGACGTCTGGGACTTCGTGGCCGGCCCCGACCTGGCCGACGTCGTCTTCCCGCCGCCGGTGCGCACCGACGAGCAGCGCGCGGCGCAGGAACGCCGGCTCACCGAAACCCGCTGGGCGCAGCCGGCGCTGGCCGCGCACAGCCTGTCGTTGCTCGCGCTGCTCACCGAGATCGGGATCGCGCCGGACTGCGTGGCCGGCCACAGTCTCGGCGAGTTGGTCGCGCTGCATGCGGCCGGTGTCCTCGACGCCGGGAGCCTGCTGCGGCTGGCGAGGCACCGGGGCGAACTGATGGCGCGGATCGACGCCGAGCCGGGCACGATGCTCGCGGTCGACGCGGACGCGGACACCGTGGCGTCGGCGATCAAGGATGCGGCGATCCCGGATGTCTGGCTGGCAAACCGGAACGCGCCCCGGCAGACCGTCGTCTCCGGCACGGTGCCGGCCGTCGAGGCGCTGCACGAGCGGCTTTCCGCCAACGACATCACCGCCCGCCGCCTCGCGGTTTCGGCCGCCTTCCACAGCCCGCTGATGCAGTCCGCCGAGGCGCCGATGCACGATTTCCTGGCGACGCTCGACCTGGCCACCCCGCGTATCGACGTCTTCGCGAACGCCGACGCGGCGATCTATGACAGTGAGCCCGCGGCGATCCGGCGCACGCTCGCCCGGCATACCGGCGCTCCGGTCCTTTTTCACGATCAAATCCGGGAGATGTACGCGGCGGGCGTGCGGACCTTCGTCGAGGTGGGCCCGTCGTCCGTGCTCAGCGGGTTGATCGCGCAGATCCTCGGCGACCGGGCACACGCCGCGGTCAGCCTCGACCGGCGGGGTGGGGCCGGCCTGACCGCGTGCCTCGAGGGCCTCGGCCGGCTCGCGGTCCACGGGGTCGCGATCGACCTGACGAGGCTGCCGGTCGCCGGGCATCCGGCGCCGGTGGCGCGTCCCCGGATGCCGGTCCGCGTCAACGGCACGGGTTACGTCGCGCCTCCCGCGCCGGAGCGGATGCCGGCGGAGCGGATGCCGGCGGAGCGGATCGCGCCGGAACGGATCGCGCCGGAACGGATCGCGCCGGAACGGATCGCGCCGGCCCCGATTCTGTCGGTCCCCATGCTGCCGGTCCCCATTTCGCCGAGCCCTCTGGAGCCTGTCGCCCCGATGTCCAAGCCCGAACCCAGCGCCGAGTGGCTGACCGCGGTGCAGGAGATGCAGCGCCAGACGGCCGAGGCGCACATGCACTTCCAGCGCGTGCTCGCCGACTCCCACCAGGCCTTCCTGCAGATGGCTGAGAACACGTTTGCCGCCTTCACCGGGCAGCCACCCCGGCCGGACCAACCACGGCTCCCCCCGCCGCCTGTTGCCGAGCCGCCCCGGTCAGAGCCGCCGCCGGTCGAGGCACCGGTCGAGGCACCGGTCGAGGCACCGGTCGAGGCACCGGTCCTGCACCGACCCCTTCCGGTATCCCCGGCGCCAGCACCGGCACCTCCGCCGGTCGCGCCGGTCGCCGGCACCGCACCGGTGAGCCTCGGGCTGCTGCTGTCCGTGGTCGCCGACAAGACCGGCTACCCGGCGGACATGCTCGACGGCGGCATGGACCTGGAATCCGATCTCGGCATCGACTCGATCAAGAAAGTGGAGATCTTCGCGGCGGTCCGGGAGCGCGCGGCGGGACTGCCGGACACCGATTCGGAGCAGATGGCCCACCTGTTCCAGGCGCGCACCCTGGACGAGGTCATGCGCGGCGTCACCGCGGACGCCGCCGAGCCGGGCCGTCCCGGGCTGCCTCGATTACAGGTCCAGCCGGTCGCCACGCCGGCGTGCGGGCTGGCCCTGGCCGGCCTCCGGGACGGACCGGTCGCCGTCGTCGACGGCGGCAGCGGGCTCGCTCCCGCGGTGGTCGAGCAGTTGCGGGCGCACGGCATCACCGCGACCGCCGCGGACATGCCCGCGCCCGGTGCGTACGGCGTGATCCTGCTCGGCGGGCTGGCACCGGTGCCGGATGCCGCCCGGGCCGGTGCGGTGAGCCGGCAGGCGTTCCGGGTCGCCCGGGCGGTGGCGCCCGGCATGGCCGAACGCGGCGGCGTCTTCGTGACCGTGCAGGACACCGGCGGCTGCTTCGGGCTGGCCGACCCCGATCCCCGGCGCGCCTGGCTCGGCGGCTTCGCGGCGCTCACCAGGACGGCGGCCCGGGAGTGGCCGGCGGTGGCCGGCAAGGCGATCGACTGCGCGCGCGGTGGCCGCCGTCCGGACGAGGTGGCCGCCGCGATCGTCGCCGAACTGCTGACCGGCGGGCCGAGCCCCGACGTGGGCCTGCGCGCCGACGGCACCCGGTGGACTCTCGCGGAGAGCGAAACCGCTCCGCCCGCGGCCGGCCTGCCGGTCACCGCTGATTCGGTGCTCGTGGTAAGCGGCGGCGCGCGGGGCGTCACCGCTGCCGCCCTGCTCGCGCTGGCGGCGACGGTTCGGCCCCGCATGCTGCTCCTCGGGCGCACGCCACTCGCCGACGAGCCCGAGTTCCTGGCGCCGGCCCGGGACGAGCCGTCCATCACCCGGCTGCTGTCCGGCCGGGAGCGCACCGCCACACCGGCCGAACTCACCGCCCGGGCCCGCGGCATCCTGGCCGCCCGGGAGGTCCGCGCGACGCTTGCCGGGCTGGAGCGGGCCGGGGCCACCGCGCGGTACGCGGCGGTCGACGTCACGGACCGGGCCGCTCTCGACCGCGAACTGGACCGGGTCCGCCGCGAGTGGGGCGCCGTAACCGGGCTGGTGCACGGGGCCGGAGTCCTCGCCGACAAGCGCATCGCGGACAAGACCGACGACCAGTTCGACCGGGTCTACGACACCAAGGTCGCCGGGCTCAGCGCCCTGCTCGACGCCACCGCCGCCGATCCGCTCGAGCTGCTCTGCCTGTTCTCGTCCGTCGCGGCCCGGTACGGCAACCCGGGTCAGTGCGACTACGCGATGGCCAACGAGGTGCTCAACCAGGTGGCCCACGCCGAGCAGCGGCGGCGGCCGTCCGGCCGGGTCCGCGCGATCGGCTGGGGACCGTGGGAGGCCGGCATGGTCACCGCGGCGCATGCCGCCCAGTTCCGGAAGCTCGGCGTCCCGCTCATCCCGCTGGACGCGGGCGCCCGCGCATTCGTCGCCGAGTTGGGCACGCCCGGCGACGCGGCCCAGGTGCTGCTGACCGGCGGCGACTATGCCGGGGCGGGCGAGCCGCGGTTCGCCGCCGAGTCCACGGTCGACGCCCGGACGCACGGCTTCCTGGCCGATCACGCGCCGGCCGGGGTGCCGGTGCTTCCGCTGGCCATGGCGGTGGAGTGGTTCGCCGCCGCCGGGCAGGCCCGCCACCCGGGCCGCACGACCGCGCTGGCCGACCTCCGGGTGCTGCACCGGATCGAACTCCCCGACCTCGCGACGTCCGGTCACCGCTTCCCGATCGAGCTGACCGGGGACGGCGAACTGCGGGCCGGTAACCACTACCGGGCCCGGCTGGTCACCCCGCAACGGCCGCAGCAGTGGACCGCACCGGCCGCGGCGGAGCCCTTCACCGGCTCCGTCTACGAGTCCGCCGCGCTGTTCCACGGTCCCCGGTTCCAGGTGCTGCGACGGGTGCTGGGGCTGTCCCGGGACGGCGCCGAGGCCCAGGTCGCCGGCGTACGGGAAGCCGGCTGGCCGGACGCGCCCTGGTGGACCGACCCGGCCGCGGTGGACGGCGCTCTCCAGGCCGCCGTGCTGTGGGCCCGGCACGTCACCGGGGCCGCGACCCTGCCGATGGGCGTCGGCGCCGTGCACGTCCACCGCCCCGGACCGGCGCCGGCGACACTGCGCTGCCTGGTGCGCGGCGCGGACGTCGCCACCGACGCGACGCGCTGCGACATCGCGCTGCTCGACGCGGACGGGGAGGTCCGCACCGAGTTGCTCGGTGTCAGCCTCATCCGGCGGCCCGACATCCCGCCGGCGGACCGCGCGTGACCGATCGCGCGGAATTCGAGCCGATCGCGATCGTCGGTCGCGGCTGCGTGCTGCCCGGGGCGCTGAGCCCCGGGCAGTTCTGGGCCAACATCGCGGCCGGCCGGGTCGACCTCGATGAGGTGCGGCCGGACGACTGGCGGCTGCCGCCGGGCTCGCTCGGCGCGACGGCCGGGATCGTCCGGGCCTTCACCTTCGATCCGAGCGGCTTCCCCGCCGAGGCCGCCGGCTACGACCCGGCACTGCAGTGGGTGCTGCACGCCGGCCGGGCCGCCCTGCGCGAGGCCGGCGACCGCGCGCGCCCGGAGCGCTCCGGGCTGATCCTCGGCAACCTGGGCTATCCGAGCCGCGGCCTGGCCGCGTACGCGGAAAAGATCTGGCTGGGCGAACCGCCCGGCGCGACCGACCCGCGCGCCCGCTTCTGCTCGGGGCTGTGGGCGCACACCGCGGCGAACGACCTCGGACTGGGCGGCGGGTCGCTCGCGCTCGACGCCGCCTGTGCCTCCGCGCTGTACGCCATCAAGATCGCCTGCGACCGGTTGCACGACGGCACCGCGGACCTCATGCTCGCCGGCGCGGTGAGCGGCTGCGACGGGCTGATCATCGATGCCGGCTTCGCGGCGCTCGGCGCGTTGAGTCCTTCCGGCCGCAGCCGGCCGTTCCAGCGTGGTGCCGACGGGCTGATCCCCGCCGAGGGCGCGGCCCTGCTCGCGTTCATGCGGCTGCGCGACGCGGTGGCCGCGCACGTACCGGTCCTCGGCGTGGTGCGCGGTATCGGCCTGTCGAACGACGGCCGGACCGGCGGGTTCCTGGTGCCCGCCGAGGAAGGTCAAATTCAGGCCATGCGTACGGCGTACCGGCTGGCGGGGTTCGGGCCGGAGACGGTGGAACTGCTGGAGGGGCATGCCACCGGCACCCCGATCGGCGACGCCGTGGAGGCCCGGTCGACCGCGCGGTACTTCGGCGAGCGGCCGGAGCCGCTGCCGATCGGCTCGGCGAAGTCGAACGTCGGCCACCTGCTGACCGCCTCCGGCGCGGCCGGCCTGCTGAAGCTTCTCGGCGCGATCCAGCACGGGACGCGGCCGGCGACGGCCGGCGCCGCCGACCCCATCGACGAGCTGTGCGACGGCCCGCTGCGCCTGCTCCAGGCGAACGAACCGTGGGCCGGGCCGCGGCGGCGCGCCGCGATCAGCGCGTTCGGCTTCGGCGGCAACAATGCGCACCTGGTGGTCGAGGCGTTCGACGGCCGGCCGGCGTTCCAGGTCGCGGTGCCCGGCCGCCGGGCACCGGCGGAGGTCGCCATCGTCGCGATCGGCGCTCGGGTCGGCGGCCTGGACGCCGACGGATTCCGGGACGCCGTGCTGAGCGGGCAGATTCCCGGTGCGGCGCCGGACACCGTCGAGGTAGCGCTCGACGGCCTGCGGTACCCGCCGCGGGACCTCGAAGAGACGCTGGGCCAGCAGCTCCTGGTGCTCGAGGCCGCCCGCGAGGCGGTCCGCGGCGTCGCACTTCCGCCGCAGCGCACGGCCGTGCTCGTCGGCCTGGGGTGCGACCCCGAGGTCGCCCGCGCCGGCGCCCGCCGGCGCCTCGGGGCCGGCGACGAGTTCAGTCCGCCGCTCACCGCCGCGCGCGTGCTGGGCGCGATGGCGAACATCGCGGCCAACCGGATCGGCGGCCAGCTCGGACTCTCCGGACCGGGCTTCGCCGTCAGCGCCGAGGAGGCGTCCGGAATCGCGGCGCTGGAGCTGGCGGCGCGGGCGCTGCGGGCCGGCGAGATCGACGCCGCGCTCGTCGGCGCGGTCGACCTCTCCGACGAACCGGTGCACCACGCCGCCGTCGCCGCGCTCAAACGGACGGCGGAGCCGGCCGACGCGGCCGTCGTCCTGGTGCTCAAACGCCGCGACGACGCACGCCGGGACGGCGATCAGATCCTCGCGCTGCTCGACCGCGAAGCGCCGGCCAGTGCGGCGGCCGGCTCCGTCCCCAGTGGCCTGTTCGGCTCTCCGCACGCTGCCGCCGGGCTGCTCGACGTCGCTGTTGCGGCCGTGGCGCTGCGGCACCGGGCCCGGCCCCGGGCCGGACAACCCGCTCAGCCGCACCTCGGCGCCGCGACCGCCGACGTGGTCACGCCGGTGCTGGGTGCGCCACCCGCCCGGATCCGGCTGCGCGCCGCCGACGTCGCGCCGTGGGCGCCGGCTCCGGTGCCCCGGTTGCACCTCTACTCGGGCGCGAACCGGTCGGCGGTGCTCACCGCCGCCGCGGCCGGCGTTCAGAGTGACACCGGCCCGGCCCGCCTGGCCGTCCTCGCCCGCCACCCCGCCGAGCTGTCCGGCCTCCTCGACAACGCCCGCGCCTGGCTCGGTGGGGAGGCGCCTCGCCCGCCCGGGGTGGCCTTCCGGGAGACCCCGATCGGCGGTGAGACGGCGTTCGTCTACCCGATGAGCTCGTCCTTCTACGCCGGTATGGGCGCCGATCTCGCGCTCGCGTTCGCCCCGCTGGTCGCCGCCACCGACGGGGCCCCGCTGGTCTCCTGGCTCTACCAGGGCCGCGCCGCGCCGGAACCCCTCGACGAGATCCTGGCCGCCGGCTTCCTGTCGGGCCTGCACACCAGGATCTCGCGCGACGTGCTCGGCATCGAACCGCAGGCCGCGCTCGGCTACTCCTCCGGCGAATCGGCCGCGCTGGTCGCGCTGGGGGCGTGGACCGACGTGCCGGCTCTGGCCGCCGACGCGCGGGCCGACGGGCTGTTCACCCACGACCTGAGCGGCGACCTGCGCGCGGTCCGCCGGTACTGGGAACGCCACGGCATCGACGGCGAGCGCTGGGCCGGCTACCTCCTCGCGGCGGACGTGGCACTGGTGCGGCGCATGGTCGCCGGTGAGCGGGCGGTGTATTTGTCGGCGGTGTGCGCTCCCGGCATCTGCGTGATTGCGGGGGAGGAGAAAGCATGTACGGCCTTCGCCGAGCGCTTCGACCAGGCCGCCCGCATCCGGCTCCCGTTGCTGGTGGCCCATGTCCCCGAGGTGGCCGAGGTGCGCGACCGGTGGTACGCCCTGCACCGGCGGCCCACGACGAGCGTGCCGGGCATCCGGTTCTACCGCGGCGCGACCGGCGACTGGTACCACCCGGACGAGGAGTCGGCCGCCGACGCGATCACCGAGCAGATGATCGCCCCGGTTGACTTCCCCCACCTGATCGAGCGGGCCTGGCAGGACGGCGTACGCGTCTTCATCGAACACGGTCCCGCCGCGCAGTGCACCGGCTGGATCCGGCGCATCCTGGGGGAGCGGCCGCACGTCGCGGTGGCCCTGGACAACGCGCCGGGCCAGGGCCTGTGGTCATTGTCGGTGGCGGTCGCGGAATTGGCCGCCGCCGGCGTCCCGGTGCGGCAGGACGCGCTCGAGGCCTGTTTCGCCACGGTCCCACCGGCGGACCAAGGCGCGACGGTCCGCCTGCCCAAGCGGCTTCCGGCCCCGGTAGTGCTCCCGGCGCCCGGCGAATACACGGTGATGGACCCGGCCCCCGACCTCGCGCCGATGCCGGCACCTCCACCGCCAGCCGATCCGGCGGTCTCGGCAGCTCTGGCCTGGCGCACCTCGATCGCGGCCGCACACCACCAATACCTGGAGATCCAGGCCGCCGCGCACGCGCGCTTCCTGAGCGGCCGGGCAGCGGCCATCTCCGCGCTGCCCCGTCCGGCTGAGCCCGAGACGATCCAGGCGGCCGACGGCTTTCCCGGGCCGAAGTTCGACCGGGCGCAGCTCGAGCACCTCGCCTCCGGGCGGATCTCCGAGCTGTTCGGACCGGCGTTCGCCGGGCAGGACAACGACGTGCGGCAGACCCGGATGCCCGGTCCGCCGCTGCTGCTCGCCGACCGGGTCCTCGGCATCGACGCGGCGCCGGGCTCGCTGGGCCGGGGCGTCACCTGGACCGAGACCGACGTGCACCACGATTCCTGGTTTCTCGACGCCGCCGGCCGGATGCCCGCCGGACTGGTCGTCGAGGCGGGGCAGGCCGACCTGCTGCTGATCAGCTGGCTCGGCGCCGACCTGCACAACCGGGGCGAGCGGGTCTACCGCCTGCTCGGCAGCGATGTCACCTTCCACGGCTCGCCACCCGGGGCCGGGCAGACCCTGCGCTTCGAGATCCGGGTGCTCGGGCACGTCGTACACGGTCCGGTCCGGCTTTTTTCTTTCGAGTACGACTGCCACGTGGGCGACGCATTGCTGCTCACGGTGCGGAATGGCCAGGCGGGTTTCTTCACCGATGACGAGCTGAGCCGCACCGGCGGCGTGCTCTGGGATCCCGGCGACCGGCGGCCGGAAGCCGTACCGCAGCCGAGATTCGGCGCCGGTGCGGTCGGCGCATTCGCGCGCGGGCGACCCGACGAGTGTTTCGGGCCGGGATGGGACGTGACCCGCGCCCACGTGCGGACCCCGCGCATCGGATCGGGGCGGTTGCGGCTGCTGGATGAGGTTCCGGTCGTCGACCCCGACCGCGGATACCTCCGGGCCGAGACGGCGGTCCGCCCGGATGACTGGTTCTTCGACGGCCACTTCCACAACGACCCGTGCATGCCCGGCACCCTCATGTCGGAGGCCTGCTTCCAAGCAGTCTCGTTCTATCTGGCCGCCGGTGGGCACACGATCGACCGCGACGGCTGGCGGTTCGAACCGGTGCCGGGGCAGGTCGCCCGCATGCGGTGCCGGGGGCAGGTCACTCCCGGGAGCCGCAGGTTGACGTACGAGGTCTTCATCTCTTCGATCTCGGCCGACCCGTACCCGACGGCCGTCGCGGACGTGCTGGTCACCGTCGACGGCGTGAAGGCGCTGCACGTGGCCGGCTGCGCCGTGCGACTGGTGCCGGACTGGCCGCTCGACCACTGGCGGCATCTCGGGCCGCCCGCCGTGCAACGGACCGTGCAACCCGAGCCGCTCGCGAGGCTCGGCGGGCTCGCCGGGCACCACGAGACCCGGCCCGTCGCGCGGATCGCGGATCTCCCGCTCGACTACGCCTCGCTGCTGGCCTGCGCCTGGGGCCGGCCGACCGACGGGCTCGGACCGATGGCCGAGGCGTTCCTGGGCGCCCGCCGCGGACCGCGTCTGCCGGGGCCGCCGTACCACTTCATGAGCCGGGTCACCGCGGTCGAGGGCCCGTATCAGGGCATGGTGGCCGGCAGTGCGGTTGTCGCGGAGTACGACGTACCGGAAAAGGCTTGGTTCTTCGAACTCGGCACGATGCCGGCCGCCGCTCTGATGGAGATCGCCCTGCAACCCTGCGGCTGGCTGGGCTGCTATGTCGGCAGCCCGGTGCAGATCGACGCGGAGCTGCTGTTCCGCAACCTCGACGGCGAACTGCGCATCCGGCGCGAGGTGCGGCCCGGTGCCCGGGTCGTGCGCACCCGCGCCGAGCTCACCAACGTGTCCCGGGCCGCCGGAATGATCATCGAGTCGTTCCGGATCGAGTGCCACGCCGACGGCGAGCCGCTGCTTAGCGGGACCGCGGTCTTCGGGTACTTCCTGACCACGGCCTTCGCGCAGCAGCCCGGCCTGCCGCCGGCCCCGGCCGAGCGCGAACGCCTGACCGAGCGGTGCGACAACGTGCCGGAGTTGCGTCACCCGGCCGACCCTGTGCTCCTGATGCTCGACCGGATCACCGGTTACTGGCCCGAGGGCGGGGCCGCCGGTCTGGGCCGCGTGCGGGCCGAGAAGGACGTCGATGCCGGTGACTGGTTCTTCAAGGCGCACTTCTTCCAGGACCCGGTCATGCCCGGCTCGCTCGGCGTCGAGGCGATGTGCCAGCTGTTGCAGTGGTATCTGATCGAGCGTGGCTTCGGGACGCACTTCGAACCCGTCGCGCTCGACGAGCCGCTGAGGTGGACCTATCGGGGCCAGGTGGTGCCCACCGACCGGCTGATCACCGTCGAGCTGGAAATCCTCGAGGTCGGCGACCGGACCGCGTTCGCCCGGGGCTGGCTCTGGGTGGACGGCCGCCGGATCTATCGGGTCGACCGGCTCGGCGCCCGGGCGGCGCTCAGGTTTGGGCCGTGATGGCCGAATTGGCGGACGTGGTGGACGAGCGCCGGTCCGGCCGGTGGCGGCGAGAGCCCGGTGGTGATTCCGGGCTTCTGCGGTTGTCGTTCGGCGTGCTGGGTCTTGGTGCTTTCTGGTTCGTGCTCAACCTGATCACGCCGGTGGGGCCGCCGGGACTGCTGTGGCTGTGCGGGCCGCTGGCCGCCCTCGTGGTCGCGGTGAACTTCTGGCAGGTGAGCCGAATCGTCGCGCTGCCGGTGCCCACACGGCGGTTCTGGCGGCACATCGCTGTTGCCGCCATGCTGGTCGCGGCGGGCAAAACGGTACAGGCGCTGGGGATCTTCCGGCAGCCCGGCAGCAACGGCGTCGACAACATCCCGGCCTACCTGGTCCTGAGCAGCCTCGCGATGTCCGTCGTCATCTTCGCGTTGTTCCGGTTGCCGATCGCCGCCCGTACCCGGAGTGAGCGCCTGCGGTTCATGCTGGACAGCGCCACGGTGACGACCGGCGCCGGCATCTTCATCTGGCATTTCGACACCCGGCTGAGCCTCGCCGCGAACGACGCTCGCGCGTTGCTCATCCGGGGGCTGCTGATGGTGCTGGCACTGGTCGTCGTTCTCGCGGTGGCCAAGACCATGCTGGTCGGCCGTGAGTTCGTGGACCGGTCGGCGCTGCGTTGGCTGGCGCTGGCCATCTTCGTGGGCGCGACGGGTACCCTGCTGCGGCCGCTGATCCCGGTGGACCGGTCGTTCCTGGAGGTCACCCAGGTGACGGTGCCGGTGATCATGTGTCTTGGCGGCTGGGCCGCGCATCGGCAGCGGGCGGCCGCGGTGGGCGGCGCGACGACAACCGAGGGGGACCGGCGCAGGTCGTACAGCCTGCTTCCGTACGGCGCGGTGGCCGCCGTCGACGCCCTGCTGGTGGTGCTCGCCCTTGTTGGCGACCACTCGGATCAGATCGCGGTGGTGATGGGCGCGGTGTTCCTCACCGCTCTTGTCATGGCCCGGCAGGTGCTCGTGCTCCGGGAGAACAGCCGGCTGCTCACCCGCCTCGACCACAGCGCCACCCACGACGCGTTGACCGGGCTGCCCAACCGCGCCCTGCTCGAGAAGCGTCTCGAGCGCAGTCTCGCCGCCGCCGACGACCGGCTTGTGACGGTGGCGCTCATCGACCTCGACGACTTCAAGGAGATCAACGACACCCTCGGCCACGACGCCGGCGACCAAATGCTGATCGAGTTCGCGCGGCGGCTGGCGGGCTGCGTGCGGGACGGCGACACGGTGGCCCGCCTCGGCGGGGACGAGTTCGTGGCGGTGCTGGACGGCGCCGACCGCGCCGAGGCCGACCGGGTGGCGGGACGGATGGTGGCGGCGCTGCGGCCGGCCACGACCATTGACGGCCACGACGTTCCGCTGCGGGCCAGCATCGGCCTCGCGACCGGCCGGGCCGGTGACGACGCGGCCGTGCTGCGCCGCCGGGCCGACGTGGCGATGTACCTGGCCAAGGAGGTCGACGGCACCGCCTACCTGCACCACGAAAAGAACAAAACGGGAGAAAGTCGCCGGCCGGAGCCCGCCGGCAGCGGAGGCGGCCGGGGCCGCTGAGGTGCCGCGCCCGCCGGCCGGCGCCGTTGCCGGTCGGCGGGCGGGCGGTCCTCAGGAATCCAGCTTCAGCAACCGGGCGGCGGTGCCGCCGCGGATGGCGTCGCGGGTCTCCTCGTCGAGCCGGGCCGAGGCGATCTGGCCCAGCGGGTCGTAGTGGCCCATGTCGAAGGGGTAGTCGGTGCCGATGATGACGTGGTCGGCGCCCATCTGCTGGACCAGGAACTCCAGGTGCGGGGCGTCGAAGACCAGGCAGTCCACGTAGATCTGCTTGAGGTACGTCGACGGCGGGCGGGTGATGTGGTGCCGGCCCTCGGGACGCTCCTCGTACGCGTGGTCCATCCGCGACGAGTAGAACGGCAGGTAGCCGCCGCCGTGCACGGCCACCAGCTTGAGCCCGGGGTGCTCCTCCAGGACGCCGCCGTGGATGATCCGGCTCAGCGCCACCGTGGTGTCCAGCGGGTTGCCGATCACGTTGGTCAGGTAGTACTTGCGGAAGCGTTCGCCGCCGGTGAAGCCGTTCGGGTGCAGCATCACCACCACGTCGAGTTCCTCGGCCTTGGCGAAGAACGGGCGGAACCGCCGGTCGTCCAGGTCGACGCCCATCACGTTGGTGTTGATCTCGACGCCGCGGAAGTCGTACTCGCGCACGCAACGTTCGAGCTCCTCGACGGCGGCGGCCACGTCCTGCATGGGCACCGTGGCCAGGCCGACGAATCGGTCCGGGTGGTCGGCGACGATCTTGGCCAGGTTCTCGTTCTGCATCCGGGCCAGGTCGCGGGCCAGCGACGGGTCGGCCCAGTAGAAGTAGCCGGCCGGCGCCACCGAGATGGCCTGCACGTCGATGCCCATCCGGTCCAGGTCGGCGATCCGGGTCTGAGGGTCGGTCGCCTTCGGCATGATGTCGCGGACGTGCTGCACCTGGTAGGCGTTGGTCTCGTCGCCGCCGAAATAGGTGAACGGCTCCCACTCCGGCGCCATCAGGCCGTCGACCAGGGGCAGGCAGTCGGGCAGGATCACATGGCCGTGAATGTCAACGGTACGCATCTACTTCCTTAACTCGTGAGTGCGGGCGCCCAGGGCAGGGCGGCACCGCCGTACTTGGCGGCTCGGACGTCGCCGGAGCGGGCGTGGCCCTCGAACAGCTCCACCCGTGCGGCCCGGCCGCACAACTCGCCCAACGCGGCGCTGGCGGCGGGGTTCCGGACCTCCTGATAGGTCACCGTGCGCAGGTACTTACCGACCCACAGGCCGCCGGTGTAGCGGGCGGCGCCCCGGGTGGGCAGCACGTGGTTGGTGCCGATGACCTTGTCGCCGTACGAGACGCAGGTGCCCTCGCCGAGGAACAGCGCGCCGTAGTGCCGCATCTTGTCGAGCGCCTCGCGCGGGTTGCGGGTCAGCACCTGCACGTGCTCGCTCGCGTAGGAGTCGGCCAGCGCGTAGGCGGCATCCAGGTCGGCCACCACGTGTACCTCGCCGTGGTCGCGCCAGGCCGGTCCGGCCATGTCGGCGGTCGGCATGTCCGGCAGGATCGCCTCGATGTGCGCCACCGTCTCCCGGGCCAGGGCCTCCGACGTCGTGATGAGTACGGCGGGCGAGTCCGGCCCGTGTTCGGCCTGGCTGAGCAGGTCGACCGCCACCACGAACGGGTCGGCCTCGTCGTCGGCGATCACCAGGATCTCGGTGGGGCCGGCGAACAGGTCGATCCCGACCTCGCCGAACAGTTGCCGCTTCGCCTCGGCCACATACGCGTTGCCCGGCCCGGCGATCAGGTCGACCCGGCCGATCGTCTCGGTGCCGAGCGCCATCGCGGCCACCGCCTGCACCCCGCCGAGCACGTAGATCTCGTCGGCGCCGGCCAGGTGCATCGCGGCGATGGTGGCCGGCGGGATCTCCCCGCGCAGCGGCGGCGTGCAGGCCGTCACCCGCTCCACGCCCGCCACCTTCGCGGTCACCACGGTCATGTGCGCCGAGGCGGTCAGCGGGTACCGGCCGCCGGGCACGTATGCCCCGGACGCCACGATCGGCAGGTGCCGGTGCCCGAGGAAGACGCCGGGCTGGCTCTCCACCTCGAGGTCGAGCATCGTCTCGCGCTGCGCCTGGGCGAAGTCGCGGATGTTGGCCTGCACGGTCCGGATGTCGTCGAGGACCGTATCCGGCACCGACGCCACGATCTTTTCCACCTGAGCCTGATCGAGCCGGAACGAATCAGGAGTCCACCGATCAAATTGGGAAGAGTAGCGGCGCACCGCCGGGTCACCGTCGGCCCGGATGTCCTCGATCACGCCGCGGACGACGTCAGAGACGCTCATGTCAGGCCACCGCCTCGGGCGTACGGCTGATGGCTTTCATGGCTTCCAACCGCCCCAGCACCTCGGCCTGCAGCGTGGCCACGGTCGGGTCGGTCTGCCGCCGCGGCCGGGGCAGGTCGATGCTGATGTCCTCGTAGATCTTGCCGCCGGGCTGGAGCACGATGATCCGGTCGGACAGCTCGACCGCCTCGACCACGTCGTGCGTCACGAACACGACCGTCTTCTTGGACTGGGCCCAGATGTCCTGCAGCTGGGCGCGCAGGCCACGGGCGGTGATCGCGTCGAGGTGGCTGAACGGCTCGTCCATCAGCAGCAGGTCCGGTTCGACCGCGAACGCCCGGGCGATGCCGACCCGCTGCTGCATGCCGCCGGAGAGCTGGCCGGGGAAGAAGTCGGCGTTCTTGGCCAGGCCCACCATGTCCAGGTATTTCCGGGCCCGGGCCTTGGTCGCCTCGCTCTGGTCGTCCTGCACGTACATCATGTTGCGCATCACGCTGCGCCACGGCAGCAGGCGCGGGTCCTGGAACACGTACCCCATCCGGGCCGGCCCGCCGGAGTCGCTGGTCAGGCTGATGTCGCCGGAGGTGTGCTCCTCGACGCCGGAGATGATGTTGAGCAGGGTGCTCTTGCCGCATCCGGACGGGCCGACGATCGACACGAACGTCCCGCCGCGCACCTCGAACGAGATGTCGTCGAGGACCCGGCTGGCCTTGGCCGTGCCGACGCCGAAGGTCTTGGCGAGGTTCTTGATGGTCAGGACTGCCACGGGAACTCCTGGAGGTAGAGGGTCATCAGGCGGCGTCCCGCCAGCGGAAGGCTCGCTGGATCATGCGGTCGAGCACGAACCGGTCGAGGATCACGATGAAGCCGACGAACAGCACCACCCAGGCCGCGAACCCGCCGAACCGGTTGGCGTCGTACCACCACCGGGCGCGGTAGCCGACGCCTCCGCCGCCGCCGAACCACTCGGCCAGCAGCACGCCGTTCCAGCCGATGATGATCGCGAAGCGGACGCCGGCCGCCACGTATCCGGTGACCGCCGGCAGCACCAGATCCTTGATCCGGCGGGACAGCGGCACCTGGTACGTGGTCGACATGTCCCGCAGGTCGCGGGAGACGCCGCGAACGCCCTGTGCCACGTTGACCACCACGAACGGCACCGAGGTGAGGAACGTCGTGATGATCGGGCTCATGTCGCCGAAGCCGAACCACATCACGGTCAGGAACGACCAGATGATCGCCGGAATGGACAGGCCGACCAGCACCGGGCTCTCGAAGAACGCCCGGCCCAGCTGGGACAGGCCCATCACCACGCCGACCGCGATGCCGACGACGGTGGCCAGCGCCACACCCACGCCGAACCGGTAGAGCGTCGAGCCGAAGTTGCCGAACACCTCGCCGCGCGAGAACTCGTCGACGAGCCGCTGCACCACCTCGACCGGCCCGGGTACCCGGGCGAAGATCGCCGACATCAGCACCCAGAACAGGAAGAAGGACAGCAGTGCCGCGACCCGGGCCGCGTTGTCCGAGGTGAGCCGCTTGCGCCAGGCCGGGATGCTCTGCTCGATCTCGGCGGTGGAGCGGCGGGCTTTCACGGGGGTCATCGTGGTGCTCACAGCGCGGAGCTCCTCTCCTGCGGGCGCCACGCGAGCAGGCGGGCCTCGGACTTGGCCAGCACCAGCCGCTCGATGACGAGCATGAACACGATGAACAGGAACATCCAGGCGAGCACGGCCGCGATGTCGTAGAGCTGGTACTCGGTACGGATCTGGAAACCGACGCCGTTGCGGCCGCCGAACACCTCGGTCAGCGCCTCGACCTTCCAGGCCACCGCGAAGCACATCCGGATCGCGGCGAACACGTACGGGACGATCGTCGGCATCAGGACCTCGCGCCGGATCTGCTGCGGCGACCGGCCGAACGCCTCGCTCATCGTGATGAGCTGCTTGTCGACGCCGCGGATGCCCTCGGCGACGTTCAGGGCGATGTACGGGGCCGAGACCAGCGCCACCGCGAGGATCGGCCCGAGGTTGGAGAGGCCGAACACGATCAGCGACATGACCGCGTACACGATCGCGGGGATCGTGCCGGCGATCGTCACACCGTCGTGGAAGAACGCCCGCCAGTAGTTGTACCGGCCCATCAGGTAGCCGACCGGCGCACCGACCGCGGCCGCGACCGCGAAGCCGGCGAAGGTCTTGAGCACGCTCGCCGTGAAGTCGGTGAGGAAGTTCCCGCTCTCCACGATCTCGACGGCGGACTGGAAGACCTCGTACGGCCTCGGCAGCAGGCGCGAGCCGAACCACCAGGAGCCGAACTCCCACAGGGCGAACATCGCGACCCAGCCCAGCAGGACCAGGCCGGTGCGCCGCCAGCGTCGCATCTTCGCGGTCCGGCGGGCGCCCGCCTCACGGTCGTCGGGGTCCGCGGGCGGTGCGGCCGGGGCCGCACCTACCAGCTGGTCCGTCATGAACAGCTCCTCGTCAGGACTTCGGCAGGATGGTGAAGTGCGGGTCCGCGACGTCCTTCTCGACGTAGCCGGCCTCCTTCATGAGGTTGAACAGCTTGGTCTCGCTGTCCACCCAGGCCTGGTCGAGGAAGGTGGTGTCGACGAACCAGTCGTACTTGTTGGTCAGCCAGTCCCGGATGAACGCCTTGTCCTTGTCCGACTCGGCCGCGAAGTCCTCGGGGTACGCCTCGATGATCTTGTCGCGGTTCGCCTTCCACTCCTGCACGCCGCGGTCCCACAGCTTGATCAGGAACGCCGCCTCCTCCGGGTTCTTGTCGACCCAGGCCTTCCGGGCGACGAACACGTTGTTCTGCGGGTGGGTCAGCACGGTCGGCTCGGTGGAGAACTTCTCGGCGTAGATCTGCGAGACCGACTTCGAGTCGTAGAGCGGCTTGACCGCGCCGCTGGACAGCTGCGGGATCGAGAAGTCCGGCAGCAGCAGGCCGGCGTCGGCGTCGCCGCGCTCGATCAGGCCGGCGGCGTTCTGCGGGTCGGTCACCACGAGCTCGTAGTCGCCGCCGCCCGCGCGCAGGTCGAGGTTGCACCACTTGCGGGCGAAGACGCCCCACATGATGGTGATCGAGACCGCGCTGTGCGTCACGATCTTCTTGCCCTTGAGCTGGCAGATGTCGGTGGCGGTGCTGTTCTTGCCGACGCCCAGGATGCTGCGGTCGGAGTTGAACTTGCCGAAGATCGTGGTCTTCTCGCCGGTCTGCTTCTCCAGTTCCGGTACCTCGTACGAGGCGGCGGAGACGACGTCCGCGTGGCCGCCGGCGTAGACCCCGAACTCGTCCCAGGAGGACGACGTGAGGATCTGGATCTTCGCGGCCTCCTCCAGCTCCTGCTTGATGCCCTGCGACTCCATCCACTTCCAGACCGGGTCCGGGGCCATGACCATGTTGACGATGCCGTTGGCGTCCTTGGCCTCGGCGTTCTCGCCGCCCGAGGCGCCCGGACGGGCCCCGCAGCCGGAGGCGGCCACCAGGGCAAGCGCGCTGGTGGCGGCTACGAAGCGCCAGCGTCGCGAACGGAGGATGCGTGATGCATTCATGTATTTGCCTCTCACGAGTCGTTCAGCACGTCGCCGTAGGGGAGTCGGAGTGAATCCGAGAGGAAAGAAGTCGAACTTGTTTCGGGTCTGTGACGCCCGACCCTGCCTCAGGGCAAGTTTGCAAGTCAAGCATTCTTGCGAAGTTTATGCATTCGGCGGATCGCCACGAGCCGCCCGTCGACCGGTAAAAGTGCCGCGTAGGCACGTTGACAGTCGCATGTGCACGCCCTACCGTGGCGGTGCATAATTTATGCAGTCGGGAGGGTTCATGACTGAGATCGAACGCCGGCGCGGCCCGGCCCGCGGCGCGACCAGTTCGACCGTGGCGCAGGCGGCCGGAGTCGCCCAGTCGACCGTGTCCCGGGCGTTCCGCGGCGACCCCCGGGTCCGCGAGGACACCCGCCGGCTGATCTTCGAGACCGCCGAGCGGCTCGGTTATCACCCCTCCTGGACCCCGCCGGCACCGGCGCAGGCGCGGCCGCGTACGAGATCGATCGGGGTTGTTGCCTCTGATCTCACGAACCCCTTCTTTCCGGCCCTGCTCAACCCGGTGCACGACGAGTTGCAGCTGATGGGCTATCGGTTCGTCCTGTTCGCCGAGCGCACCGACCTGCCGACCGGGCAGGAGGCCCTGCTCAGCCTGCTCAACCAGGCGATCGACGGGGTCCTGGTCACCACCGCCACGCTCGACTCGCACCTGGGTGCGGCGCTGGCCGGGCGGGACCTGCCGATCGTGCTGCTCAACCGGTACATCGACGGGATGGACGTGGACCGGGTGACCGCCGACAACCACCACGGCGGCCGCACCGCCGTCAAGCACCTGCTCGACCTGGGCCACCGCCGGATCGGGGTGGTCCGCGGCCCGGCCAACACGTCGACCAGCCGCGACCGGCACGCCGGGGTGACCGAGGGATTCGCCGAGGCCGGCGTCGCACTGGACGAGCGACTGGTCCGCGAGGGGCCGTTCTCGCACCAGTCCGGTTACCAGAACGCCCGAGAACTGCTCCGGCTCCCCGACCCGCCGACCGCGCTGCTGTGCGGCAACGACGTGATCGCGTTCGGCGCCATCGACGCCGCCAAGTCGCTCGGCCTGGACGTGCCCGGTGACGTCTCGGTGCTCGGTTTCGACGACGTGCCGATGGCCTCCTGGGAGGTCTTCCAGCTGACCACGGTCCGTCAGCCGCTCGCCGAGATGGCCCGGGCCGCGGCCCGGCTGCTGGTCGAGCGGATCGAGCACGAGGGCGACATCGGCGCCGGCCGGGAGCGGCTGTTCGCCACCAGCCTGGTGCAGCGGTCGACGACCCGCCGGCTCTGATCCCATCTGTGTCACAAGGCACAGCCTCACCGGGGCCCGGAGGCGCCACCATGTGTGGCCAACCATTCTTGGGGTGACAGTGTGGTGACCCGCACATCGGCGCCGGCCCGGCGCGACGGCACCGTGGTTCCATGACGCCTGCCGTACTCCAGCGCGGGGCCCTGCCCCGCTGGGCCCGCGAGGCCTCCGACGACGTTGACCTGGTGGCCCTGACCGACCGGGTGGTCGAGGCCGACCTCGCGGCCGCCTTCGAGGCCCAGCGCGACAACGACGAGTTCGTTGCCCGGCTGCGGGCCAGCGTGGTGGAAAACCTGGAGGCGCTGCGGCAGGTCATCTCCGGGCGGGCGCGGATTGCCGAGGTACGCCTGACCGAGCCGTTCGCGCTCGCGGTGTTGCAGGCCCGGCTCCGGCTGCCGCAGACCGCCCTGCAACGGTCCTACCGGGTGGGCTTCCAGACCATGTGGCAGGAGTGGAGCGACCAGCTCGTCGAGCGGGCCGACCGGGACGACGTGCCGCGCCGGGAGAGCCTCGAGGCGTTGCGCGCGATGACCACGCTGCTGCTGGCCTACCAGCACCAGGTGGCCTCGCAGGTGGCCGACAGCTTCGCCCGGGCCGACGACGCGCTGAGCCGCTCCCGGGAACACGTCCGGGCCGGCCTGGTGCAGCACCTGCTGCGCGCGGACTCCACCCCGTTGCCGCCGTCCGACCTGGTACTTCTCGACTACCCGCTGGACGCCAGCCACGTCACCGTGCTGCTGCCCGGCACCGGCGAGGGCGCGGCCCGGCAGCTGCTCAACACGCTGCGCGAGACCTGCCACATCCGGGACACCCTGGTGCACCCGGCCGACCTGACCGGCACGCTGGTCTGGCTGGCCCAGCCGCGCCAGGCCGGCTGGCACGCCGCCAAGGTGGGCGCGCTGGCCGAGTGCCTGCGCGCCCTCGGCGTGGAGGCGTCGGTGAGCGAGCCGCACGTCGGCGTGCAGGGCGTCCGGGCCGGGTTCCGGCAGGTCACCGACGTGCAACAGGTCCGCGCGGCGTGGGGCCCGGCGGGCAGCCCCGGGGTGCTCGGCTACCCGGACGTGAGCCTCGAGATCCTGCTGATGTCCGACCCCGAGCGGGCCCGGTCGTTCGTCCGCACCGAGTTGGGCGAGCTGGGCGCCGACGACGAGGTGGCGGCCCGGCTGCGCGAAACCGTCGAGGCGTCGCACCGGTTCGGCAGCCACGTGACCACCGCGGCCCACCTGCACCTGCACGAGCACACCGTGCGCAACCGGCTGCAGAAGGCCGCCGAACTGCTCGGCCGCCCGCTCACCGAGCGGCGGACCGAGTTGCAGGTCGCGCTGCGCCTGGCCCGCCTCCTGATGGCGGCGTGAGCCGGTCACTCCTGCTGTCGTCCTGGGCCACCACGCTGCTGGTCGACATCTGGTCGTTCGGGCCGGCTGCCGCGGCGGTGATCGGCTCCGGCGTGCTCGGCCTGTCGATGGTGAGCCGGCCGCTGGGCGGCTACTTCGTGGCGCGGTGGCCGCGGCACAGCCGGGCGGTCTGGGTCGTCGCGCTGGTCGCCTGCGCGGCGGCGACCGCGGCCCTGTCCCGGCCCAGCACGCCGGTGGTCGCGGTGCTCGCCGTGCTGGTGCTGGGCATGTTCAGCGGCCTGCCGTTCGCCAGCGTGGTCGGCGCCGGCCAGTCCCGGCAGCCGCGGCGCCCGGCGGCCGCCGTCGGCGTCCTGAACACCGCGGCGTTCGGCCTGGTGGTCGCGGCCACGCCGGTGGTGGGCTGGGCTGCCGATCACGGGTACGCCTCGGCGACCCTGCTCGGGGTGGCGCTGCTCTGGCTGGCGCCGCTGGCCGCCCTGCCGCGCGCGTTCCGTCCTCAGCCCGCCTGACCCCAGCCCGCCTCATCCTGGCCCGGTCAGGGCGTCGGCCACGTCGTCCGCGCTGAGCGCGACCTGGAGTTCGGCCAGCACCCGCACCTGCCCGGTGGAGACCCCGAGCAACTGCTCGGCCTTGCGGATGCGCAGATTGACGGTGTTCGGGTGCACGAAGAGGGCCGCTGCCGTGGCGGCCGTGTTCAGATCATTGGTCACGTATGCCCGCAGCGTGCGCTCCAGATGAGTGCCGCGCGCCGCGTCATACCCGCGAACCGGGGCCAGCGTCTCGGCGGCGAACCGGCGCAACTCGGAAACATCTTCCAACTGCAAGAGCAGGCCATGTACGCCGAGCGACTCGAAGCTGGCGACGGCCCCGGTCTGCCCGCGCAGCCGGGCGATGGTCGCCGCGCCCCGGCCCCGCCGGTACGCCGAGGGATAGTCGGCCAGGGCCGTGCACAGCGGCGACACCGCGACGGCGGTCTCCGGCCCCACCCCGATCCGGCGCAACTGGCTGTGCAACGAGGCGGCCCGCTCGACGGCCTCGGCGGAGTCCGCGGCCGGCCACAGCAGCACCACGTCGTCGGCGATCGCACCGACGAGCGCCCGAGGCTGTGCGGTGGCGGCCACCGACCGCGCGACGGACAGCACCCGGGCAGCCCCGGACCGCTCGCCCCCGGCGACCACGATCACGGCGTGCGGCCGGGTCAGGTCGAGCCCGAGCCGCGCGGCCCGCTCGGCGGCCGTGACCAGCCCCGCCGGGCTGCCGACGAGCAGGTCGGTGACCACCTCACCGGACAGCCGCCACTCGACCTCGAGGGCGGTCCGGGCCCGCAGCACCTCGAGCGCACAGACGGTGGCGGCGTGCTCCAGCGCCCGGACGTCGATGGCCGCCAGCGGCGCCGGCCCCCGCGGCACCCAGATCCGAGCCACGGTCTCGTTCCCCAGCACGACGGGGGTGGGCCGCCCTTCGTCTGCCATGTCGCTGTCGTCGCGGCGGACCGCCGCCAGTTCGATGCCGGACGGCTCCTCGGTCACCACCACCGACGTGCCCAGAAGATCTGAAAGCGCGGCCGCCACCCCGGCGACCCCGCCGCCGCGCAGGGCGACGCGGGTGAACTGCTCGTGGATCTCCTCGCCGCGGCGCAGCGCCGTGTTCGCGGTGCGCAGGTCGGCGATCGTGGCGGCCTCCCGATCGCGCAGCCGGGTGGTCTCGATCGCGATGCCGGCCTGGTCGGCCAGCAGGGTGAGCAGTTCCTGCTCGTGCGGGCCGAACTCGTGCGGGGTCCGGGTGTAGCAGTTCAGCGTGCCGACCGGGGCGCCCGACGAGAACACCGGCACCGAGATCATCGAACGGTAGCCCTGCTGCCGCGCCACCCCGCCCCAGGGCAGGAAGGCCGCGTCGGCGAGGGTGTCGAAGACCTGCACCGACGTACCGGTCAGGAAGGCCCGGCTGGACGGCGCCATCGGCTCCTCGTCCGGGTCGAGCATGACCGGATGGTCGGCGTTGACCTGCTCGATGTAGTGCGGCGACAGGCCGTGCGCGCCGGTGATGACCAGGTTGCGGCGGTCCGCGTCGACCAGCAGCACGGCGCAGAAGTCGAACCCGAACAGCCGGGACGCCGTCTCCGAGACCAGGTCCAGCACCTCGGACAGCGAGACCGGCCGGTTGAGCGCGGTCGCGATGGTCGCGACGGCCTCCAGCCACGGCCTGAGCTGAACGGTCGTTTGCATCGGCTGACTGTGCCACGACAACTGAGTCCGCGCTACGGCTGTGTGGCGACACATGTTGCGCCGACCGGCCGGAGGCCAAAGTAGGCGCCATGAGCGACCAGGATCTGTCCGCATCCGGCCGTGGCCGCGCGATCGTCGTCGGCGGTTCGTTCGCCGGGCTCACCGCCGCCCTCCTGCTGCGCGAACAGGGCTTCGACGTCGACGTCTTCGAACGTACCCCGCAGCACCTGAACGGCCGCGGCGGCGGCATCGTGCTGCAGCCCGACACGGTCCGCTGGATCACCGAGCGCCCACACCCGTTCGGCGTCGACGACGTCAGCATCGGCTCGTCGGTCATGCGCTACCTAGGCGAAAACAACAAGATCGTGTACGAGGAGCCGGCCGCGTGGCGGTTCAGCTCGTGGACCACGATGTACCGCGTCCTGCTCGACGACTTCGGCACCGACCGGTACCACCTGGGCGAGTACGCGGTCGGTGTCAGCCAGGACGACGACCGGGCCGAGGTCCGCTTCACCAGCGGCCGGGCCGAACGCGCCGAGTTGGTGGTCTTCGCCGACGGCATCACCTCGGTCGGCCGGCGCCGCCTGCAGCCCCGGGTCCAGCCCCGCTACGCCGGCTACATCGGCTGGCGCGGCACGGTTCCGGAGCGGGCCGTCTCGCCGGAGACCGCCGACCTGATCCACGACGCCCTGGCGTACGCGGTCATGGAAAACTCGCACATCTGCATGTACGCCATCCCCGGCGCCGACGAAAGCCTGGCCCGAGGCGACCAGCAGCTCAACTACGTCTGGTACCGCAACGTGGCGGAGGGCCCCGAACTCGACGAGATGGTGACCGACCTGCGCGGCTTCACCGCACCGGTCTCGGTCCACCCCGGCCAGGTGCAGCAGCGCTTCGTCGACCGGATGCGCACCGAGGCGGCCGAGCAGCTGCCACCCGCCGCGGCCGAGCTGATCGAGCGCACGGCCGAGCCGTACATCCAAATCGTCCTCGACATCGCGGTCCGCAACATGGCCTTCGGCCGGGTGGCCCTGATCGGCGACGCCGCCTTCGCGGCCCGCCCACACGCCGCCGCCGGCACGGCCAAGGCAGCGGCCGACGCCTGGTCGCTGGCCGAGGCGCTGGCCGCCGAAACCGACATCCCGACCGCGCTGGCCGCCTGGGAGCCGCCCCGGCTGGCCCTCGGCAACGACCTGCTGAGCCGGGTGGCGCAGATGGGCGCGCGCTCCCAGTTCACCAACACCTGGGACCCGGCGGACCCGGAGCTCCACTTCGGCTTGTACGGCCCGGACCGCTGATCCACGTTTCCTGATCACCGCGACGGCGCGGCTCCGCGCGGCAGATCCACAAGATCGGGAACGGGCAGGCCGGTATGCCGTCTCATGGGGACCGTGCTGCGTAGCCGGCGTCACGGGCCGCGACCCTTCGGATACGGCCTGGTCGCGCGGTGAGTTGACGCCAAGACGTTATGGATCTGGGTGGGGAACTCTCGCGGGCCGGGATCGCCGAGGTCGGGGTCGGTAAGCGCTCGGGGAAAAGCCCACAATGGGGTCTGCGGGCGATCAACCGATGCCGCTACAGTGGCCCACTTTGGCGCCTCCGGGTGGGGGCGCGCGTTACGGGGAGGGCCTTGATGAGCACGCGGATGATGCGTGGTGGCGCGGCGTTGGTGCTGGCCGCGGCGCTGGCGATGAGCGGTTGCGCGAACAACGGGACGTCCGGCGGCGACACCGGCGGCACTGGCACGGCCGCCGGCGACGCCAAGCCGGCCGACACGCCCAAGGACGCCACGGCGGCGCTGGTGGGCGCGGCCAAGAGGCTGCAGGAGGACTCCTTCAAGACCGCCATCAAGATCGGTGACGACGGCACGATGACCGGCGTGATGGACCCGAAGACCAAGGTCGGCGAGTTCACCATGGTGGGCGCCGCGGACGGCACCGAGTTCAAGACCGAGATGCGGATGGTCGACGGCACCACCTACATGCGGATCACCATGCCGGGCACCGACATCCCGGGCATGGACGGCAAGACCTGGCGCAAGCTGGACGCCAAGGGCGGCCCGGGCACGCTCGGCAACTTCGACGCCACCGACACCGCCAAGACGCTGGAGTCGGCCACCGACGTCAAGTGGGCCGGCGACAACGCGGTGACCGGCACCATCGACCTGGACAAGGCCGGCGAGCAGCTGGGCATGGGCGCCGCGGACCTCAAGAAGATCACCACCAAGTCCATCCCGTTCGAGGCGGGCTTCGACAGCGAGGGCCGGCTCGTCCGGTACGCGCTGACCATGCCGGCGGTCGGCTCCGAGGCGGCCACCAAGATGGAGATGACCTACTCGGACTTCGGTCTGCCGGTCAAGGTGGCGGCCCCGCCCGCCGCCGAGATCGCCAAGGGCTGAGCCCGGCTGCCCCGGGAGGCCGGTGCCTCCCGGGGATCGGGGTCGGGCGGTCAGCCACCACGACCCAGGCGCCGTCGGCCCGGTCGAGCGGGACGGAGAACTCGGTGGTGCGGCCGGCCGACGTCTCGATCACGTCGGCCACCTTCGGCGCGCGGCGACCCAGTCGTAGAGCTTGCCCATGCTGCTCGAGCCGGCCAGGTCGGTGAAGCCGCCGGTGAACCACACGTTGACGTCGCCGGGCTCGTTGGCGGCGTCGGCGAGCCGGCCGGTGCGGTTCCACTCCGCGGTGGACAGCCCGCCGATCGAGAGGAGCGTGGCGTGGCCGGTCGGCGCGGCCACGTCCAGGCCCGCCGCGCGCATCGAGTCGAAGGCGACCGCCGGATCGCCGTCGCGCGGCAAACCTCACGGAAGGCGCAGCCGAACCTGTACCGGTAGATGGTCGCTCGGGTACTGGCTGCCGCGCCGGTAGGTGTTCGTCAGCGTGGCCCTCGCGGTGACACCCTCGCTGGCCAGCACCCAGTCGATGCGTGGTCCGTTCGCCACCAGCGCCTGGTAGTTGTGATAGGTGCCGTACGCCGGCCCGCGCACCCCGGCAGTGTTCCAGGTGTCGGCCAGCCCGGACTGGCCGGCCAGCAGCGTGTGGACGTAGCTGCTCGACCCCGCCGGGCTGTTGAAGTCTCCGGTCAGGACGATCGGCAGCACCGGGGTGAGCGCGGCCAGCCGGGAGCGGATGAGCTGGGCGGCGCGCTGGCGGGCGTATTCGCTGACGTTGTCCAGGTGGGTGTTGACGGCGTAGAACTGGCGGCCGGTCGCACGGTGGAGGAAACGCACCCAGGTGACCATCCGGATCGAGCCGCCGCCCCAGGTGTTCGAGCCGGGGACCGCGGGGGTGTCGGAGAGCCAATAATGCCCGTACGTCTGTGCTTCCAGTCGCGTGGTGTCGTAGAAGACGGCCATGAACTCGCCCCGGATGCCGCCCTCCCGGCCGGCGCCGATGTAGTCGTACCCGGAACCCAGGTCGCCCTCGATGTCGCGCAACTGGGCCAGCAGGCCCTCCTGGGTGCCGATCAGGTCGGGCCGCTCGGTGGTCAGCAGGGTGCGCATGGCCGGCCGGCGCTGCGTCCACGAGTTCGGCGTGCTGTTGCTCGCGTACCGCAGATTGAAGGTCATCACGTCCAGGTCGCCGGCCTGTGCGGCACCGGCGAGAGCGTCCATGGCGGAGCCGGCGGCGGCGGCCGGTGACGGGGTGCCGGCCACGACGAGCGCCGCAGCAAACATCAGAGCACAACCAGATAGACGTACGCGAATGGGCATGCCGCGAAGTTAGGGCGCCCAGATGGCCGTACGTTTACCGCGGCCGGAAAACTAGGTCGCGCGGTGCAGATCCTCGCGCGGCACCCGCAGGTTGACCACGCCCGGTTCGCCCTCGACGGTGTCGCGGAGCTGGTCGCCGCCCGCGTAGACGTCGTTGGACAGCAGGCCGGTGCCGTCGATCCGCAGGTAGCCGGTGACCATCAGGTCCTCGGCCACGCCGGCGACGACGTCGGGGCGTACGTCGGTGCCGGGCATCTGGACGGCGGTCACGGTGCCCGCCTCCTGGCCGGCGGGGTCGACGACGGTCATCCCCACGGTGACCGTGGCGATGGGCAGCGGTTCGGTCGGCGTCTGTGGTTGCATGCGGGGCAGAATGCCCGCCCGGGCCGCCGGAAAACCTGATCCGCCCACCGGGCCGGGCCGGTGGGCCGTGCGCTGGGCCGCCGCCGGGGAGTGTGCGGCGGCCGCGCGTTCGTGGCGCAGCCGGGCCGGGCGGGCGATCCGAGCCCGCGCGCCGGCGGTGATCTCCCGGGCGGCCGCCACCAAGCGCACGCGACGTCTCGAGCCCAGACGCCGCCGTGGGTGGCGGCAGCGGATCGGGCGGCTGCGGCATCATGTGCATGGTCGCCGGGCGGCGGTGGACGGGAATAGGGCACAGCGCGAACATCGGACGTCCGTTTGTGCGGTCAGCGAAACCGCATGCCGGCCCACGGGCCGTTCCGGGTGCCGCTCTGGCTGGCGACGGGCCCCGGCCGTCTATCTCACCTACGGCCGGCGGCGGAGCCGTTTCGCCGCCCGTCGGTGAGCGTGGGCGCCGCCAGCGACGTCGGCAGCCAGCGCACCCAGGGTGCGAGGGCGGGCTCACGCTGGTCGGTTTCCAGACGCCGCAGGAGTACGCCCTCGCGCAGGCCCCACGGACACACGCGGACCCGGTCGATCCCCAAACCCCGCATGAGCTCGTACGCGACGATCGCGCCGGCCAGGCTCTGCCGGGCCCGGTGCTTGGACACTCCGGGGTGCCGGGCCCGGTGTGCGGACGGCATCGCCGCGAACCGCTCGATCCACGGGCGCAACGCGGCCCGCCGGAGTTCCCGCTCGACGAACGGCCCGTGCCGCAGCGGCGCCGCCCCGGTGAGACGGGCCAGCTGGCGCAGCACCGACGAGGTGGCCACCGCGGTCCGGGTCGCATCCCAGTCGGCGTGCGCGGTGATCCGCCGGACCTCCCGGCGGACGTGCCGGTGCAGTTCGGCGACGGCCCGGCGCGGCGGCGGGTCGCCGTCGCCCAGGAACTGCCGGGTCAGCCGGCCGGCACCGAGCGGCAGCGACATCGCCGACTCGGGCAGCCGGTCCGGTCCGAAGGCCACCTCGAGGGTGCCGCCGCCGATGTCGAGCAGCAGCATCGGACCCGCCTGCCAGCCCATCCACCGGCGGGCCGCGAGGAACGTCAGCTCCGCGTCCTCGACGCCGGACAGGGTGCCGAGGCGGATTCCGGTGGTGAGCTCGACCGCGTCCAGGACCGCTTCGCGGTTCGGCGCATCCCGGACCGCGGCGGTCGCGTACGCGCAGAGCAGTTCGGCGCCGATCCGGCTGATCTCGTTGCCGGCGTCGGCGACCGCGGTGACGATGCGGCGCAGGCCCTCGGCCACGATCGTCCCGTCCGGCCGCAGCGTCTCGGCCAGCATCGTGCGCCGCTTCCAGGTGTCCGCGGCCAGCATGTCGGTGCCGCCGTCGGAGACGAGCAGGTTGACGCTGGTGGAGCCCACATCGAGCACGGCGAGGCGCATCGGAGTCGGCTACCCCCAAATTCGACCGGTCTCACCTGCGGATCAGCCTCTCCGGATCGAGGATGTCCAGCACCTGCGCGGCGAGACCGTGCACTCCCCGGAGCTCGAAGTCGCGACCCAGGAGGGCCGCCAAGCTTTGTGCCTCCACGATCGTACGGGCGGCCGCCGATCCGAAGTAGGTGACGTCGCGGAGGTCGCAGCGCACCGGCCGGTGCCCGGACAGTGCCCGCCACAGGGCGAACGCCACGAACGGCGCGGTGTGGTGGTCGATGTCGCCGGCCAGTGCGACCTCGGTCCGGGGGCACTCCTCGCAGTGGCGTTGATCGATGGTGAGAACGGCGACGCCGCGATCCTGGACGACCACGGTGGCGCCCTCGTCCAGGAGCACGCCGGCATCCTCGGGCAGGCTGAGCCACACCCGGTGCCACAGTTGATCGATCATGGGAAGCGCCCGTCGTCGCTGTCAGCAGGACGGGCACACTGCTTGACCCGGCCCGACCGTAACCAACCGCGAGCAACGGGACCAGCACGAACAGGTGACGTCGTTCATTTTGCGGGTATTACGGCATCCATGACGGATCCGAAGGACGATCTCGAACGCGACACCGGCGCCGCGCCCGAGGAGGACGACGACGCCGGCGGCGATCTCAGCTACGACGAGGTGCATGTGCCCGACGAGGACCCGGGCAAGCCCGCGCAGGTCGAGCCGCCCGACTGACGGGCCTCAACTGGCCGGTCCGGTCAGCTGAAGATCACGTCGCTGCAGATGTAGTACGGCTGGTCCAGGTGGCTGGCCTGCCAGATGGTGAACAGGACGTGGCGGCCGGTGCGGTTGCCGGCGTTTACCTGCGCGGTGTAGTTGGGTCCCGGTGCGATCCGCGCGGTGCTGGTGACCAGCTCGAGGCTGCCCCAGGTGAGCGGCTGGGTGAGCGGGTTGAAGCCCTGCCGGGTGATGTAGATGCGCAGGTAGTCGGCGCCGTGCTGGGCCTCGTCGCGCAGGTTGAGGGTGAACTGGCGGGGCTTGGTGGTGGCGACCCACGCGCCCACCGCGTCCATCGCCGCGTACCGGCCGCCCTGGGTGCGACCGCCGCTGCAGAGCTGGCCGTCCGGCACCGCGGCCTGGTGGTTGCCGCCCACATTCTCGCGGTACAGGCCGTTCCAGTTCCACATCGCGTTCGGGTCGGCCTTCCAGGCCTGCGCGCACATCGGGTCGGTCGCGGCCATGTTGGGGTTCAGGTGGTCGCTGCCCCAGCGCTGGAGGCAGCCGTAGTTGCGGGAGATCGGGTCGGAGACCGAGCCGTGCGCCGAGGCACTCTCGACCAGCCCGGTGGTGAGGACCGCGGCTGCGGACGCCGCGATGACCGCGGCGCGGCGCAGGGTGGTGCGAACAGACATGATGGCTCCAATGTCGGTGGGGGCATTGATGCTGATCGATGTTACGGATGCCGGGCTCCGTCCGCTAGTGCCCGAATTGCGAAGGGCTGGCCGCAAACGATTGCTCCCCGACTTTCAGCAACGGCTAGATGAAGCCGTACCGCTGATTGCAATCGTTTGTGCCCTGATTTAGCGTGCCCGGATGATGGATGCATTCCAGACGGACGAGCTCGCTGACTACCTGCTCGCCGAGACGTTGGACGGGCTGTATACGCCGTATGCACTGCGTCTTCCGCCCGGCACCGGGCCGCACCCGTTCGTCTTCATCGCGTACGGCAATGGGGGTGGAGGTTTTTCCTGGCTGCGGGATCGGGTGCACCGGTTCCGGCACGTGACCGACGTGTTGCTGGAGGCCGGCTACGCGTGCGCATGGAGCCGGTACCGCACCGAGGTCGAACTGGGCTACCAGACCGGCGGCCCACTCAAAACGGACATCCGGCAGGGCATGGAACTGATGAGCCGGGCGCCGCTCGAGTATGAGGACGAGGTCGCGGTGCTGCGCCACGTGGCCGGGCATCCTGCCATCGACGGCGAGCGGCTCTTCCACCTCGGTGTCAGTCACGCCGGCGAGATGCTTTTCAAAATGCTTTCCCAGTACGCGGGGTTGCTGCGCGCCGGTGTGGCAGCCGAACCGGCGTCGCACGAGTTTCTCACGCTGCGCCTGGACGACCCGTCGGTCACCACCACCGACGGCCTGCGCAACATCGAGACCCTGGAGATACGCAGCGTCGACCGGGCCCGCGCCCGCATCACCGACCCCGGCGAGGTCTCCCGGCGCCTCGACGGCGTCGACATCCCGATCCTGGTGCTCGGCCGCGACCAGGACGAACTCCAGGGCGTTTTCCGTCTCACGTACGACCTGCTGGCCGAGAAGCGGGCGGACGCGGAGTGGCGCTCCTGGAGCCACGACATCCACGGCTACATCTATCCGGAGACGGACGCCGGCGGCGTGCTGCACATCGACGAGGTGCAGCGGGAGGCACTCGCGGTGATCGTCGACTTCTTCAACCGGCACCGGGCCTGATTGAAGCTTCACCAGCCGGGCAAAAGGGGTGCCATGGCGGTGATTCTGCTGACCGGCGCGGCCGGCACGATCGGGCGGATGTTGCGGGCACGGCTCGGCCACCACGAGTTACGGCTGACCGACGTGCACGCCGCCAACGGTATCGAGGCCCTGGACGTGACCGACGCCGACGCGGTGACGGCCGCCTGCCGGGGCGTCGACGCGGTGGTCCACCTGGGCGGCATCGCGGGCGAGGGCCCGTTCGAGGACGTGCTGGCGGTCAACGTGCGCGGCACCGAACGCGTCCTGGCCGCCGCGGCCGCCACCGGGGTGCCACGCGTGGTGCTGGCGTCCAGCAACCACGCGGCCGGCCTGTACGACCAATCCGAGGCCGGTCCCGGCGGCCTCCCCGACGACGTGCCGGCGCGGCCCGACTCGTACTACGGCTGGAGCAAGGCGGCGATGGAGTCGCTGGGCCGCCTCTACCACGACCGCCTCGGCCTGCACGTGGTCTGCCTGCGGATCGGTTCCTGCACGCCGCACCCGTCCGACGCCCGCGACCTGGCGGTGTGGCTCTCGCCGGACGACGCCGCCCGCCTGGTGGAGGCCGCCCTGACCGCCACCGGCTGGCGCCTGGTCTGGGGCGTCTCGGCGAACACCCGGCGCTGGTGGTCGCCGGCCGGCGGCGACGCGATCGGCTACCATCCGTCGGACGACGCCGAGACGTGGGCATCGTCGGTACCCGCCGCGGATCCGACCGACTCCCTGGTGGGCGGCCCGATGACGAGGAAACCGCTCGGAAGTCGTTGACTGCGCGGCAGCCGCTGCCGAAACACAGCGGTATGCAGAAGCGTTGGCTCGTGGCCGGTGCAGTGGTCGCCGGCGCCGGTCTGGTCCTGGCGTTCAGCCCCAGCGAGGCCGCCCCGACCGCGGTTCCCATCCCGACCGCGTCGATGGGCCAGCCGGTGACGCCCGACGGCGCCCTGCAATACACGGTGACATCCTTCGAGTGCGGCGGCACCGGCGCCAAGGGCCACTTCTGCACCGTCGGCCTCACCGTCAAAAACATCAGCGGTACGGCGACCAGGCCCGGAATAGCCTTCGCCCGAGCACAGGACGCCCAGGGCGCCGAATACCTACCCGACGCGGTAGCCCAGATCCGAGCCAAATCAGCCCTGCTGAACGACTTGCCACCCGGCACACAGATAACCGACCGCCTGATCTACGACGTCCCGAAGGCCGTGACCCCGACGACCCTGGTCCTCCGCCAGTCACCGCCGAACCCGGCCATCCGCATAACCTTGACCAAAACCCCCGCGACCCCCTGAAGCTGGTCCGCCCCTGCGCCCCCACCCGGCTCGGCGGCCGTCCCCGCGCCGCACGCTCCCGCGCCGCGCGCCCTCATGCCGCCCCTGCGCCCCGCTCCACGCCGCGCCCCGCGTCCTCCGCGCCGCGCCCCGCGCCCCTGCGCGCTCCGCGCCGCGCCTCTGCGCGCTCCGCGCCGCGCCTCTGCGCCCTCCGCGCCGCCTCCTCGCCCCCTCTACGCCGCGCCCCCGCCCCCTCTACGCCGCGCCATCGCCCCCTCCACGCCGCGCCATCGCCCCCTCCACGCCGCACCCCCGCCCCCTCCACGCCGCGCCCGCGCCGCGCCCTCCGCGACGATCTTGGCGCGCTCGCCCAGCCCTTTGCCGCAAACGTCCTCGTTGGTGCGTGTCCGCGACGCGATGTTGTTCGACTTGCTGTTCGAGGATGGTTTGAGGATGGAACATAGCCTCATGATCTGACCCGGCGGCCCATCTGCATCCGGCTAAAGCGGTACTTATCAGATATGCCAGGCGAGCGGGCAGGCGGGCGGGCGGGCAGGCGGGCGGGCAGGCGGGCAGGCGGGCAGGCGGGCAGGCAGGCAGGCGGGCCGCCGCCCGGCGGGTGGCTACCGGCGGCGGCTGCGCATGGCCCGGGTCACCGTGACCGGGGTGCCGTCGGGGGCTTTGCCGGCGGCCAGGTCGGTGTAGGCGGCGGAGCCCACCGCCACCAGCGCCACCCGCCCCTCGGCGTCGGCGTGGATGCCCCAGCCGTAGCGTTTGCCCAGATCGCTGGAGCGCAGGCAGGGCTGGCCCTTGGCGAAGAACGTCGCCCGCGCGGTCGGCCGGTCGGTCTGGGGGAGGGCGTTGCGGTCGGCCCAGACGGTGAAGATCACGTCGTCGGAGGTGTGCTGGTAAGGGGCGTCGGCGATCATGCGGAAGGTGCGTTCGGCGACGCTGGGGGTGGCGCGCGCGGGTGGGGCCGTGGCGCTCGCGGCGGGGCAGTCCTCGGCCACCTGGATGAATGTGTCCTGGTAGTTGGTGCTGTGCATGGCCGCATCCTCCATCGGGTGACCGCGAAGGTCTTGGAAATTCGCGACACGGGCTGGCAGCCTGGCGGGCATGACCTCGCGCGCGCTCGGCCGGGAGGAGCGCTCGGGCGTGCTGCATCCGCAAAACCTGGAGCGGTACGCGGCGACGCTCCACGAGGCGGACGCGTCGATCGGTGCGGTGGTCGACCACTTCTGGACCGTGGCCTGGCATCTGCCCGCGGGCGAGCGCATCGAGCAGCGCATCATCGCCGACCCCGCGGTCACGCTCACCATCGAGGCTGGCAACGTGCCCGCCGATCTGGTGCTGACCGGCGTGCACCGGCGGGCCTGGCAGCGGGAGATCGCGGGGCGGGGGAGCGCGTTCGCGATCCGGCTGCGGCCCGCCGGGCTGGCCGTGGTGAGCGACCTGGCCCCGGCTGCCATCGCCGACCGCACCCTGGCCGTCACCCCCGAGTTGGACGCCCGGCTCCATGCGCTGCTGCGGGAGATCCGGGACGCGTCCGATCGCCAGGGCCGGGCCACCGCGCTGATCAAGGTGCTGGCCGCGGAACGGCCGCCGCCCGCCCGCCACCTGCTGGCGAACGACGTCCTGGCGGCCATCCACCGGGGCGGCCCGCTGCCGGCCGGGCCGTCGACCCGCACCGTCCAACGTGCCCTCCGGGAGACCATCGGTCACGGCCCGTCCTGGGTGCGCCGCTGGGTGCGGCTGCAGGAGGTGGCCCGCCAGTTCGCCGTCGACGGCGAGGCCGGTGCCGCCGCGATCGCCGCCCGGCTCGGCTACGCCGACCAGTCGCACCTCGTCAACGACTTCCGCGCGGCGGTCGGCCTGACGCCCGGCGAATACCTGGCCCGCTTGGCGGACGCTTGGTAAACCAATCGCGGCGGCGCGGTTTCAGCAGTACGTGTGTTCCCCCTTGCTGCCCCATGAGCATGTGTCGATGGTCTTGGCCTGTGCGTTCTTCAGCGTCGCCGCGTCGCCGGTGTTGTTCCAGATGTAATTGCCGGAACCCCAGTAGCGGTGCCAGGCCGGCTTGTTGTTGGTGCCCTTGCCGGTGTGCACGATGACCGAGGCCTTGGCGGGCAGGCTGAACGACGGGAACGTGTAGACGTGGTTCGCCTTGTCGCGCACGGTCCACTTGTTCAGGTTGATCGCCGCGGTGGTGTTGTTGGTGAGCCGGAAGAACTCCTGGTTCAGGCTGGTGACGCTCCGATTGTCCGCGCCCGGCGAGTTGTAGTAGACCCGCGTGAACGACACCGCCGGCGTGGCCGCCTCGGCAGTCGAGGCCAGTCCGACCCCGGCCGCAACGGTCCCGGCCGACGCCAGCGAAATGAGAACGTGACGCAGTTTCATCGGTTGCCCTTCGGTGGTGGAGGTCGCCGGACCACTTAACGACACCGCGACAACCGCCGCCGTCGGCCGTTCATCCAGTTTGGACTCCACCGATCCGTGATCACCCGAATGGGGGATGGGCAGCTATCGAAGAGTCCGATCGGCATAGGCAGTCAAATGGCGGAACCTTTCGATCAGCCCACGAGTCGCCTGCTGCCCCTCGGGCGTCAATTGATAGCGGTCGTGGTCATCCGTCCTGATCAACTTGGGACTGCGCTTGAACGACCGCAGTGCCTCCCCCACCTTGCGGGTGTCGACCCTTGCGTATCCGTGTTCCTTGATCTCGTCCACGATTTCGGAAGTGTCGTCGGTGGAGGTGACATCGATGGCGATCAGGATTCGCAGATCAAGCTCGGTCAGTTTGCTGAGATCGACCATTATGATCTCCTTTTCGGCGTCCCCGGATTCTTTGCCTCCGGCCCTTAAAGTGGATCCGGTGAAGATCCGATATGTGCTGCACAACGCTTATGGCACCGGTGGCACGATCCGCACCGTGGTAAACCAGGCCAATGCTCTGTGTACCGAGCATGACGTCGAGATCGCCAGTGTTTACCGTTCCGCGCAGGCACCGGTCTTCGCGATCGATCCGCGGGTGCGCCTGGTCTCGCTGACCGACCTGCGCGAGGAGGGTTGCCGCTGGACCGACAAGCGGGGCACGAACTCGCGGTTCTGGCGCAAGACCCGGCGGCTGCCCAACCCGTTCCCGCACCGCCGCGACTTCCGCTACCGCCGCTGGGATCCGCTGGTCGACCTCACGGTGCTCCGGTACTTCCGGGCGCAGCGGGACGCGGTCCTGGTGACCACCCGCCCGGCGCTCAACCTGCTCGCCGCCTGGTGCGCGCCGCGCCGCCTGATCCGGATCGGCCAGGACCACCTGAACTTCGGCAGCTACCGGCCGAAACTCCAGCGGGCGATCGTCCGCGCGTACCCCCGCCTTGATGCAGTTTCGGTGTTGACCTCGACCGACCTCGCCGATTACCGGCGTGCGCTGGGCGAATCGGTGCGACTGGTGCAGATCCCGAACGGCATTCCCGTGCCCGCCGACGCTCCCGCCCAGGAACGGACGCGCACCGTGCTGGCCGCCGGGCGCCTGGTCGGCCAGAAGGGTTTCGACCTGCTGATCGACGCGTTCGAGCAGGTCCACCGCCACCACCCGGGCTGGCAGCTGAACATCTTCGGCGAGGGCAAGTGCCGCCCCGACCTGACCGCCCGGATCAGCCAACGCGGCCTGGACGGAGTGGTGCACCTGCGCGGCCGCACCCGGACCCTGGACGCCGAACTGGCCAAGGCCTCGATCTTCGTCCTCAGCTCCCGCCGCGAGGGCCTGCCGATGGTCCTGCTCGAGGCGATGGGCGCCGGCGTGCCCGCGGTCTCCTTCGACTGCCCGACCGGCCCCGCCGAGGTGGTCGACGACGGCGTCAACGGCCTGCTGATCCCCGCCGAGGACGTCGCCGGCCTGGCCGCCGGCCTCGCCCGCCTGATAGCCGACGAGGGCGAACGCGAAAAGATGTCGCTGGCCGCCCGGGAGACCGCAGCCCACTACGCCATGCCGGTGGTGGCGGCCCAGTGGGAGGCACTGTTCGCCGAACTCGCCGCCCGCTCTGACGGGTGACCGGTCCGATCGAAGGATTCCGCTGAGGTCGCGCGGGCACAAAAGTGTTCGGGTGACCAAACTGAGGACCTGGAGAGGGCCCGTCGCTCCGATCCTGATCGGCTTGGGTGTGTTCGCCGCGATGTTCGCCGGCTCGGAGCTTCTCGACCGCAGCGGCCGCGACGACCGGAGCGCCGGCAGCAGCCGGCCACGTGCGGACGGCGCCGGCACCGGGCAGGTGGAGGAAGCCCTCATCGGGCCGGGGGTGGCGCCCGCGTCCACGATCGACCCGTCCCTGCCGGCCAAGCCGATCCCGGGGCTGAGTGGCGCCGCCGCGGTGCCCACAGCCGCCAGCCCGGCCGGGCCGACCGGCACTGGCACTGGCACCGGCACTGGCGTTCCGGCGCCGACCGCCACCACGCCCGGTCCGGTTCCTCCGGTCGCCACCACCGGCACCACGCCGGCGCCGCTGGCCACGACCACCAACCCGGTGGTGCCGCCGCCGGCGCTGCCCACCGACGACCTGGCCACGCCGCCGGGCAAACCCGTTCCGCCGGGGTTGGAGCCGCCCGGCCTCGCCGTCATCAGACTGGGGGCGCTCTGCGAGGACTTCGGCGAGTTCACCGTCACCGACGCGGGCCAGCTGGTGATCTGCATCGCCACCGCCGACGACGCCGAGTACCGGTGGCGACTGGCATAGTGGACGCGGTCGAGGCGCTGCGCGGGGAACTGCACGCGCACTGCTACCGCATGCTCGGATCCGCACACGACGCCGACGACGCGGTGCAGGAGACGGTGATCCGGGCCTGGCGGGCGCTCGACCGGTTCGAGGACCGGGGCACGCTGCGGCCCTGGCTGTACCGGATCGCCACCAACCGCTGCCTGACGATGCTGGAGCGGCGCGGCCGCCACCGGGAACTGCCCGCCGAGGACGGCTGGCTCGAGCCCTATCCGGAGGAGCGGGTGGGGCCCGAGGCGCAGGCCGTCGCGCGGGAGGGCGTCGAGCTCTCGTTCGTCGCGGCGCTGCAGCGGCTGCCCGGCCGGCAGCGGGCCGTGCTGCTGTTGCGCGACGTGCTCGGTTTCAGCGCGCGCGAGGTGGCCGGCCAGCTCGGCACCACGGTGGCCGCGGTCAACAGCGCGATGCAGCGCGCCCGCAAGGCGCTCGACCAGGACAAACCCGCGATGACCCAGCAGGCCGCGATGCTTGCGCTGGGCGATGATGCCGTACGCGACCTCGCCCGCCGATACGCGGCCGCGTGGGAGAACGGCGACGTCGACGCGATCGTGGCCATGCTCACCGACGACGCGAAGTACTCGATGCCGCCGGAGCCGGCCCGCTTCACCGGCCGGGACGCGATCCGCGGCTTCCTGCTCGACGGCACGGTGGCGCTCGGCTGGCGCTTCCGGCCGGTCGCCGCGAACGGACAGGTCGCGTTCGGCACCTACCGCCGCGACGACGGCCTCGGCGCGTACGTGCCCTGCGGTTTGGACGTGCTCACCCTGCGCGGGCACCGGATCGCCGAGGTGGTGTCGTTTCTCGACGCGGACTTCGCGGCCTTCGGGCTGCCGATGAGTTTGCCGCTCCCGCCGGGTTGTACCGGTGAAGGGAGGCACGGATGACAGAGGATGAGCGGCTCGTCACCGAGCTGGTTGAGGGTTGGGTGAGCGCGATCGTCGCGCGTGACCTGGAGGGGGTGGTCGCCGGGCACGCGAGTGACGTCGTGATGTTCGACGTGCCGCCGCCGGACGACGGGGTGCGCGGTCTCGCGGCCTACCGGGAGACCTGGCCGCCGTTCTTCAAGTTCCTGGAGAGCGGCGCGGTGTTCGAGCTGGACCGGCTCGAGGTGACCGCGGGCGCCGAGGTCGCGTACGCCCATGCGCTGCTGCGGTGCGGGAATCCGCCCAACCGGCTGCGGGTCACGGTCGGCCTCCGCCAGGAGGACGGGCGGTGGGTCATCGCCCACGAGCACCACTCGTTCCCGCTGGCGGACTGAGCCGGGGTCGCGCCGGGCTCCGGGAGCCCGGCGCGACCGTTCGGTCACATGCTGATGTTCGCCTGGGGACCGGAGTAGGTCCTGAGCAGGCCGGGGACGCTCGCTGCCGGGTCGAGGGTGTACGCGTAGAACGACGACGGGTTGAACGCCGAGCCGCGGGTTTCCGCCTTGCCGGTGCAGCTCACCTGGATGCTGCCGCTCTGCCGCAGCTCGGCGGTCGGGTCCGGGAAGAACGGGTCCTTGACCTTCTCGAAGTAGCTGTTCTCGACCACCATCTTGGTGGTGCCGCGGGCCCAGTTGCCGTAGCTGGAGACGTTCTGCAGCCAGTTGTTGTAGAGGTGGGCGTACAGCACGTTGCCGGCGCTCGGGTTGCGCTGGTTGCTGTTGTAGATCCAGTTGTGGTGGATCGTGATCCTCGGGATGGTGTTCTCGGTCCAGCCGATGCCGAGCGTCTTGTTGTGGTCGCCCATCCGGTTCCACGAGATGGTGACGTTGTTGGTGTCCTTGCGGCTGTCGATGTAGCCGTCGTTGATGTTGGTGAACGTGTTGTGGTCGATCCAGACCCGGTCGGCGGTGTCCATCTGGATGCCGTCGTAGTCGAAGTCCTTGTCGTCCGGGTCGTCGGAGGCCATCGCGGTGTCGCCGATGGTCAGGTTCCGGATGATGATGTTCTTGACGCCGGCGCCCAGGAAGAAGCCGCCGTTCCGGATCCGGCCGCCGGTGCCGACCCCGATGATCGTCTTGTTGGATTTGACCGCGATCTCGTGTCCGTAGGGGGTCACGGTGATCGTTGCATTCACCCGGATCACGTACGGCTCGCTGGCCGTCGCGTACTTCAGCAGGTCGGCGTAGTTGGTGACCGTCACCGCCGCTCCGCCCGCGCCCCCGGTGGTGCCCTGCGCGAAGCCGTCCGCGACGTTGGACCAGGTGCGGCCGCCGTTACCGGGCGGGGTGGTCGGGCCGCTCGTCGGCCCGGTGACGTAGTTGAACGACCACTGCATCCGCGCGACGTCCGAGCAGGTCTCCTGCACGATCGGGTTGTTGCCGGCCGTCGAGCCGTCCCGGTTGCTCAGGCACTGCCCGGTCGCCGCGCTGCGCACCAGGAACTTCCCGGCCGCTGCCGTGGACGCGGCGAACGTCCACAGTTGGTTCACCTTCGAACCGTCGCCGCACCCGTACTGCTGAAGTTGGGTGCCGGAGACGGCCGACGAGCTGGGCACGTCGACGCACCGGCTGCTGTTGACGTTGACCAGGTTGAACGGCCCGGGCCCCTGCACCTTCCACTGCTGGTCGGTGGCGCCGGCCGCGCACGAGGTCTGGATGAGCAGCGCGCTGTTCGCGGTCGACGAGCCGGTCACGTCGACGCATTTGCCGCTGGAGCCGGAGGCCAGCGTGTAGACGCCGCTCGCGACCGGGGTGGTGGCCGCCGCGGACGGCAGCATCGTTACGGCGGTGACTGCGGTGACGGCGACCGCGACGGCGGCCGCGCCAACGAGTTTGATTCTCACAGCGGGTTCCATCCGTCCGCGCCGGCCAGGTACTTCTGCGGTGTGTAGTTGGCTGCCTGCGAGTCGGACAGCTGGGGGCGGTTGCCGTTCACGGTCGCGCCCGGACCGGTGTTCCGGTACTCCCGGAAGCGGGCGTTCTGCCAGGTGTTGCTGGACATGTTGGTCCACGGCTGCGCGGTCGCGATGGTGTTGCTCAGCGTCGACTCGCGGTACAGGACCTGGGCGTTCGGATACCAGGGCCGGCCCAGCGAGGTGTTGCCGGTGCCCGTGCCGGTGACGTTGCAGCGGTAGAAGAGGATGCCGTACGTCTTCTCCGGCGGGGTGCTGCCCGCGGTGATCGGACCGCCGGTGGTGCGCTTCTCGTGGATGCGGCAGGCGTTGAAGACCGCGGTGCCGCCGCCGAAGATGAAGTCGACGGTGCCTTCCACGTAGCAGTTCACGAAGTAGGCCCGGGCGGAGTTCTGCAGCAGCAGGGTGTCCTGGTCGGCCAGCACCCGGACGTTGTCGAAGACCGCCCGCTCGGCGTCCACCCGCAGCGCGACGGCCTGGCCGCCCGAGCTGATCGAGCCCTCGTCGAGGTCGTTCTCGATGGTGAGGTTCTTCGCGATGAACTCGCGGCCGTAGACGAAGACGCTCGCGCTGTTCGAGGTGCCGACCGCGCCGGCGTAGTTGTTGTAGACGATCCGGGTGTCCGACGGGCCGCCGCCCAGACCCTGCAGGGTGATGTTCGGCTTGTTAGCGGGGACCGTGACGACCTCGCGGTAGGTGCCCGGCTTGATGGTGATGACCCGGCGGGCGGTGTTGTTCGCCGGCACCGCGTTGATGGCGGCCTGCACGGTCGTGTACTGGCCGGTGCCGTCCTTCGCGACGGTCGCCGGTCCGGACGGCGGGTTCGTGGTCGGGCCGGTCGTCGGGCCGGTGGGACCCGAGACGTAGTTGAACGACCACTGCATGCGGGAGATGTCCGAGCAGGTCTCCTGCACGATCGGGTTGTTGCCGGCGGTCGAGCCGTCCCTGTTGCTCAGGCACTGGCCGGTCGCCGCGCTGCGTACCAGGAACTTGCCGGCCGCGGCCGACGAGGCGGAGAACGTCCAGAGCTGGTTGGTCTTGGTGCCGTCGCCGCAGCCGTACTGCTGCAACTGGGTGCCCGACGCGGTGGATGCGCTGGGCACGTCGACGCAGCGGTTGCTGTTGACGTTGACCAGGTTGAACGAGCTCGACCCCTGCACCTTCCACTGCTGGTCGGTGGCGCCGGCCGCGCAGGAGGTCTGGATGAGCAGCGCGCTGTTCGCGGTGGACGAACCGGTCACGTCGACGCACTTGCCGCTGGAGCCGGAGGCGAGCGTGTAGACACCGCCGGCGACGGGGGTGGTGGCCGCTGCCGAGGGCAGCGCCGCCAGCACCACGGCCGTCACCGGCACGAGTGTCGCCACGGCCACGGCGGCGAGAAGCCGGGGTTTGGGCATGGGGAACCTCTTCCACGAGGACGCGTATCGATGGCCACGAATGGTGCCAGAACGTTTCGCAGCTCTCAAGGTGAAGTTTCGGAAAGTCGTGCGCGCAGGCGCCCGAAAGGACCCGGTTACCCCAGCTAAGGATAGAAATTAATTTTCGCGGCGGGCGGTGCTCGCGCGCACCGTCAGCTCGGTGGCCAGCACCACCCGGGTGCGGGCCGGCGCCTCGCCGCGGGCCGTCGCCAGGATCATCGCGGCCGCCTCGCCGGCCATCTCGGCCAGCGGCTGGTGCACCGTGGTCAGCGCCGGGTGCAGCCAGCTCGCCGGCGCGGTGTCGTCGTAGCCCACCACGCTCAGGTCGCCGGGAATGCGCAGGCCCAGCTCGGCGGCGGCCTTGTAGACGCCGACCGCGAGCGGGTCGCTGAACGCGAAGATCGCGGTCGGCCGGTCCGGGCCGGCGAGCAGGTCGTGCCCGGCCGTCACGCCCTGGTCGATCCGGAACTGCCCGGCGCGGACCAGGGCCGGGTCGAACGCGATGCCGGCCTCGTCCAGCGCCGCGCGGTAGCCGTCCAGGCGGGCCCGGCTGGCCAGCGTCCCCTCCGGACCGGCCACCACGCCGATCCGGCGGTGCCCGAGTGCCAGCAGGTGGCGGCCCGCCTCGAGGCCGCCGCTCCAGTTGGTGGCGGCCACCGACGGCACCCCGGCCGGTTCGGCGACCGGGTCGACCACCACGAACGGGATCTCCCGCGCGCTCAGCCGGTCGCGCTGCTCGGCGGTCGGGCTGCAGAAGACCGTGATGATGCCGGACGGGCGGCGGGCCAGCATCCGCTCGATCCACTCGTCGCTCAGGGTCTGCGCGCCCTCCATCCCGGAGACCACCACGCCCAGGTGGTGCGGCCGGACCGCGCGTTCCACGCCCGCGATGATCTCCATGGCGTACGCGCCGCCGAGCACGTTGAGCACGACCTCGACCAGCGGTGCCGCCGGGGTGGGCCGCCGCTTGCGCCGGTGCCCGTGCTTGTTGATCACGCCCTCGACCAGGCGGCGGGTCTCGGCGCCGACGTCCGACCGGCCATTGAGCACCTTGGAGACGGTGGCCACCGAGACTCCGGCAAGTTCGGCGATCTCCGCGGCGGTCAGGGCGCTGGTCGGCGGCATGGCCGCAGTCTAGACGGTGCCCACGCCGCGCCTGAACGGCGAAACTTAAGCTTGATATTCACGAAACGTTCTGCGAGCATCGCCATCGATCCGTTCTCGATCCCCGGAGGCGACAGCGTGTACACCCTCAACCGGCGCGACCTGCTCAGGATGGCCGGCCTGGCCGGCGCCGCCGCGTCCCTGTCCGCGTGCGGCCGCGGTTTCGGCGGTGGCGGCGACGAGGACGAGGCTGGCAAGGTCACCATCAACATGGTGTGGTGGGGCGATGCGGCCCGCGCCGAACGCACCCGCAAGGCCCTGGACCTGTTCGAGAAGCAGAACCCGGGCCTCAAGGTCACCACCGAGTACCAGGACAGCGGCCCGTACAAGGACAAGCTGGCCACCCGTTTCGCCGCCGGCGACGCCCCGGATCTGCTCGCGATGCGCACCGACAGCCTGCAGGAGTACGTGAGCCGCGGCGCGCTGCTGGACCTGGCGGGCGCCGCCGACATCGACCTGACCGGAGTCGGCGACGCGGCCCGCCGGCTCGGCGCGGTCGGCGCCAAGAACTTCGGCGTCCCGGTCGGCCTCAACTCCAGCGGCTTCGTCATCAACAAGGCGCTCGCCGACAAGTACAAGGTGGCCATCCCGGACGGCGACAGCTGGAGCTGGCAAGATCTGGCCGCGTTCGCCCGGGACATCAACCGGGCCAGCGGCGGCAAGGTGTACGGCACGCACTTCGACCCGGCGACGCTGGCCAGTCTGATGATCTTCACAAGGCAGCGCGGCGAGGACTTCTTCACCGAGGCCGGCAAGGTCGGCTTCACCGAGGCGACGATCGCCGCCTGGTTCACCATGGTCGAAGCGATGCGGGCCGAGGGCGGCTTCCCCAAGGCCGGCGTCATCGACCCGAACGCCGGCTCGGCGGGCGGCGAGATGTACCTGGGCCGCGGCGTGATCGCGTCGCAGATCATCCCGACCAACAACTTCCTCGGCTACAACAAGCTGGTCGACGGCACGCTGGTGCTGCACCGGATGCCGGGGGAGAAGCAGGGCACCCGGCCCGGCCAGTCCGTCGACACCCCCGCGCTGTGGTCGGTCGCGGCCGGCTCGAAGCACCCGGCCGAGGCCCGCAAGCTGCTGAACTTCCTGATCAACGACGTCGAGGCGGCCAGGGCCACCGGCACCACCCGCGGCGTGCCGGCCAGCAAGACCGTCGCCGACCAGATCAAGGACACACTCGAACCCGACGACCAGACGGCCACCGACTATCTCACCGAGCTGCAGGGCGAGAAGCTGGCACCGTCCTACCTCTACCCGGCCGGGGCCAGCACGCTGCCCGGCACGCTCAAGTCGATCGCCACCGAGATCGAGTTCAAGCGGCTGACCCCGGCCGCGGGCGCCAAGAAGTTCACCGAGGCCGCGACGAAGGCGCTCGGCGCGTGATCAACCCGGTGATCCCCGGTTTCCATCCCGATCCCAGCATCTGCCGGGTGGGTGACGACTACTACCTGGCGTGTTCGAGCTTCGAGTACTTCCCGGGCGTGCCGATCTTCCACAGCCGTGACCTGGTGCGGTGGCGGCAGATCGGCAACGTCCTGGACCGCCCCGGACAGCTCGACCTGCCGGCGGACGTACCCGCCTCCGGTGGCATCTGGGCGCCCACCCTGCGCCACCACGACGGGCAGTTCTGGCTGATCACCAAGGACGTCAGCGGCGCCGGCAACTTCATCGTGACGGCCGAGCGCGCGGACGGCCCGTGGAGCGACCCGGTGCCGATCGACCTGCCCGGCATCGACCCCGACCTGGCCTGGGACGACGAGCACAACTGCTACTGCACGTTCTCAGGTCTGCAACAGGCGGTCATCGACCCGAAACGCGGCAAGATCCTGGAGGGACCCTGGCCGGTCTGGTCCGGCACCGGGTTGGCCTGGCCGGAGGGCCCGCACCTGCACCGCCGCGGCGACTGGTGGTACCTGCTGATGTCCGAGGGCGGCACGCACACCGGGCACGCCATCTCGGTGGCCCGCTCCCGCTCGCCGCGCGGACCGTTCGAGCCGGCGCCGCGGAACCCGATCCTCTCGCACCGCAGCACCGACCGGCCGGTCCAGGCACTCGGCCACGCCGACCTGGTGGAGACCCCCGGCGGCGACTGGTGGATGGTGCTGCTCGGCACCCGTCCCAAGGGCCGCTTCCCCCGCCAGCACGTGCTCGGCCGGGAGACGTTCCTGGCACCGCTGACCTGGGTGGACGACTGGCCGGTGGTCGCGTCGGTGGAGGCGTACGAGCAACCGCTTTTGGAGGAATCGGACCGCGACGATTTCGACGCGGCGGAACTCTCGCCGCGCTGGATCTCACCCCGCAGCCGCCCGCCCTGGTCACTGACCGAGCGCCCCGGCTGGCTGACCCTGCACGCCACCGGCCCCACGCTCGACCGTCCCGGCGCAACGATTCTGGCCCGGCGTCAACAACATCATGACGTACGGGTAACCGCCCGCCTCGACCCGCGCGACGGCCGCGGCGGCCTGACCATCCGCATCGACGAGGCCCACCACTACGACATCGAGGCGGGTGCGGGCGAGGTGCGCGCCGTCTGCCGGATCGGACCGCTGCGCGACACCGTGGCCCGCATCCCGGTCCCGCCCGGCCCGGTCGACCTGGTGATCGCGACCCGAACCACCGGCATCCTGCCGCCCACGGTGACCGCGCGGACCGACCTGACCGAGGAGCCGTACGGGGTGGCGGCCGCGGCCCCCGACACGATCACGCTAGGCACCGCCACCACGGTGCTGGCCGAACTCGACGGCCGCTACCTGTCAACGGAGGTGGCCACCGGCTTCACCGGACGGGTGATCGGCCTGTACGCCACCGAGGGGACGGTGTCCGCCGACTGGTTCGACTACCGCCCGGCTGGGTAGGGCGTACGCCATGACCGTTTCCGACCCGACCGACCCCGAACGCCCGATCGAGTCGCCGGACCTGCCCGGCACGGACAACCGCCCCGGCCCGGCCCCGATGCCGAAGCACCACCCCGACGAGGGCGCACCCGGCGACCACTCGGGCCCGTTCGCCGCGGAGCCGCCCGGGCAGTGACCCGGGCGGTGACCCGGGCGGTGACCCGGGCGGTGACCCGGGCAGTGACCTGCCATAGTGGGCCGATGCGGCGCGGGCACCTAAGCCACGGACTGGGCCAGACCGCGGCCATCTGGCTGGCCGTGGTGCTGCTCGCCCTGCTCGTGCCTCGGGCAGCGGTGCTCTGGTCCGGCATCGGCGCGGCCCTGCTGGCGTCCGTGCTGCTCGGCAAGTGGCACGCCCGGCGGCAGCGCGCGGACACGGCGGTGGGCGCCTTCACCGGCGTCGTGCTGTGGCCGGCACTGATCGGCGTGGCGATCATCGCCATCAATGCTGTTTCCGCGTCGCTGTCACCCTACGAGTAGGACGTTCGCTGGTCATTCCACGATCCGACACCGACCGAAGCTTCAAGGGCCGGGTACCGCCCGAACACGACGGTGTCGGCGGATACGGGCAGGCTGGCGGTGTATGTGACACTCATGGTGACGCAGGACCTCAAGAAACCGGCCAACCGGTCCTGCACCACATCGAGCAGCAATTCAACCGAGCCCACAACGCGGTCCGCGCTATCGGCGACGCGGGAACTCCCTACTCAAAACCACGTTCAAAGCCCTACGCAACGTCAGCCTCTGCCCTTGGACCATCACTGTCGGAAATGCCGGCCCTTGTGCGACCGATCGATCTCACCGAAGATTGGAGCCGGATGGAGACGATCCTGACTCGGAGGAGTTGTTCACGAGAAGGTCATCTGGTTTCTGGATGCGGTCCGGTATTTGTGGAGCCTTGCCGTCGCACGACTGCTGGAAGTCGCGGTAGATGCGCGCGGCGTGCCGCTGCGCCTTGCCGTGGTCGCGCCGGCGCTGCTGGGCGCGGCGGGCTGCGTCACGTTCGGGTGAATGGTTCCGAGCCTTGGTCCGGTCCCGCATCGGAGCCAATTCGGCCGGGCTGAAGAATGAGAGTTGAGTCATGCCATAATCATCCTCCGCGCCAGTCGTCAAGTGTAAGGAAAAGTTGATGCCATTCCTATTTGGTCACCGCGGGCAGATCTTTTCCGGAGACTGACGGCGACGGCGCCCAGCGCGCATTGAAATGCGTCGCCCTTTGTCGAGTTCGTGACGCGTGGCAGTCGACGGTCAGGCGGCCGCTCGGCATAATGCTTACTGCCACCTGACTGGGCCGGAAATAGCGGCTTCCGCAGCAGCGAGAGCCTCCTCCAAGGTCAGAAAACCTTGAGAGTCCGGCCAGAAGTGTTGGTCTCCCTCTGGCCATCCCGGTCGGTGCCGCACATAGTAGAGCCGCCCATCGGGATTCAACCGGGGCGCCTCATCGGGGTCAAGGTCTCCGTCCGCCTCACCAAGCGCATACCAGAAGTCGTAGTCCAGCATGACCACCCGGACTGGGATCGGAACGATTCCGTCGTACATCCACCAGCCAGTCGCCACGACAGTCTCCACACGTCGAGCGTAGGTTCCAGGTTTGCCAGACCTGCGCGACTGCGGCTCCGGCACGCTCCGCCATCGGTTCGGGCGAGCTTCCTCATCTGGCCGTACTGCTTCACGAGCCCCTGGACGCTGATCATGCGGCCGCGTCGCCGTCGCCGGGTTCCCAGCGCAGCAGGTCGCCGGGCTGGCACTGGAGCACCTCGCACAGCGCCTCGAGGGTGGTGAAGCGTACGGCCTTGGCCCGGCCGTTCTTGAGCACGGCCAGGTTGGCCGGGGTGATGCCGACCCGGTCGGCTAGCGCGCCGACCGACATCTTGCGTCTGGCCAGCATCACGTCGATGTCGACGATGATCGGCATCAGATCACCTCGTCCAGCTCGGCCCGGAGGTGGCTGGCCTCGGCGTCCCGGGCGACCGCCTGGGCCAGCAGCATCCGCAGGACGAACACCAGCAGTCCCACCCCGCCGATCAGCACCGAGGCGCCGCAGATCAGCAGGACGATGCCGGGGGCCACCGACTCGCCGGGCGCCAGCGTGACGGCCATCGCGAAGGCCAGCACCGCAGCCGCGGCCATCGCGCCGATCACCACGTCGACGTACCGGAACGCGCCGTGCGAGAACACCGTGTCGCGGCCGACCATGGTGAGCAGCCGCCACACGCAGATCATCGTGACCTGCACCGTCATGATGCCGAGCACGATTATCGACAGGATCGGCACCCGCCGGGCGAGCAGCTCGGGCCCGAAGTCGTCGAGGTCGGCGCCGAACAGGGCGACCATCACCGTCTGCACGAACAGCGATCCCACGAGGCCGGTCACCAGGACCGCGCGCAGGGCAAGCACTACCAATCGTTTCACGGGTCAAAACTATCGAAATTCGATAGGTGCCCGCAAGTAGAAGTCGACGCCGTCGAGCAGCCGTTGCAGGCCGAACTCGAGCAGGACGTCCAGGTCGAAGTCGCGGTCGTCGCCGGCCATGAAGCCGGCCAGCATCGGCAACCGGCCGGTGGCCAGCACGGCCGCGAAGTGCTGCCGCTGCCGGTCCATCCACTCGGTCTCGGTGAGGCCGGACTCCTGCTCGGCCTGCGCCTCGTCCTCCAGATTCACCGCGGTGCCGCGTACGTAGTTGGCGATGGTCACGGCGACCCGGAACTGGGTGCCCGGGTCGGCGCCGTGGGCGGCCAGCGCGCGCATCGCCCACTCGGTGTGCGCCATCGCGTGCGGGGCGAACAGCGGGCGGGTGAACGAGATCGCCTGGGCCAGCCAGGTGTGCCGGCGGTGCATCGACCACTGCAACCGGGCGACGGCCTCGAGGCAGGTGCGCCAGTCGTCGCGTTCCGGGTCGAGCCGGGGCGGCGGCGGGTTGGCGGCCATCACCCGGTCGGTCATCAGCAGCACCAGTTCCTCCTTGTCGGCCACGTGGCGGTAGACCGACATGGTGGGGATGCCGAGTTCGCCGGCAAGCCGGCGCATCGAGAGTCCGTGCAGGCCCTCCGCGTCGGCGATGACAATTGCCGTACGCACCACGTGGTCCCGGTCCGGCCCGGTGCCCGGCGGCAGTGCGCCCACGGCGACCACGGTGCCGACGCCCGGTTTCGCCCGCACCAGGCCCTCGTCGCGCAGGTGGGCGATGACCTTGGTGGCCGTCGCCATGGCCACCCCGTGCTCGGCCATGATCTGCCGGGTCGACGGGATCCGGCTGCCCGGCGGCAACTCGCCCGCCTCGATCCGCGCCGCGATCCCGGCCGCGATCCGGCGGTACACCGGTGTGTCCACGCCTGCCTCCTAGTGCACTAGTGCATCTGATGCTAATGCACTAGCTGGATTGTGGTGCTAGCACCACTGACAGCGTGATAGTGCGCTCGTACGGTGTATCCAACACCACACGGGACGGAGACACGAGATGACCGACGCGGTCCGCTTGGAATCGCTCTACAAGACCTATGACGGCGGTGTCACGGCGCTCGACGGGGTCACCGCCGGGTTCGCCGCCGGCACCTTCACCGCGGTGATGGGCCCGTCCGGCTCCGGCAAGAGCACCCTGCTGCAGTGCGCCGCCGGCCTGGACCGGCCGACCGCCGGCCGGGTGTTCCTGGACGGCACCGAACTGACCGCCACCGGGGACACCGCCATGACGAAGTTCCGCCGGCTCCGGGCCGGCTTCATCTTCCAGGACTACAACCTGCTGCCGTCGCTGACCGTCGAGCAGAACGTGGTGCTGCCGCTGCGCCTGGCCGGCCGCCGCGCCGACCGGGCCGGCAGCCGGGCGGTCCTGGAGCAGTTGGGCCTCGGCGACCGGATGCGGGACCTGCCGGAGCGCCTCTCCGGCGGCCAGCGGCAGCGTGTCGCGGTGGCCCGGGCGCTGGTCACGGCGCCCGCGGTCGTGTTCGCCGACGAGCCGACCGGCGCGCTCGACCTGCGCAGCGCCGGCGAGGTGCTCACCCTGCTGCGCGAGGTGGTGCACACGCACGGCCGCACGGTCGTCATGGTCACCCACGATCCGGTCGCCGCCGCGTACGCGGACTCGGTGCTCTTCCTGGCCGACGGGCGGCTGGCCGGCGAGATGCGCGCGCCCACCGCGGACGCCGTCGCCGAACGCCTGGCCCACCTCGGCGACCGCGCGATGGGAGCCGTCGCATGATCGCCGTCGCGCTGCGCAACCTGCGGCACCGCCCGGGCGGCTTCGTCGCCACCTTCCTGTCCGCCTTTCTCGGCGCGACCCTGCTGATGGCGTTCGCGTCCCTGTTCGACACCGCGGCCGGCGCCGACCCGGCCAGCAGCGAGTCGCTGACCACCACGGCCGGCGTCGGCGGCGGCTGGTGCCTGATCATCGTGGCCTTCGCGGTGACCTCGACGCTGAGCCTGGCCGTCCGCCAGCGCGCCGATCAGGTCGCCCTGCTCCGCCGGGTCGGCGCCACCACCCGCCAGCTGCGCCGCATGATCGTCGGCGAGGCGGCCGCGGTCGCCCTGGTCGCGTCCGCGGTGGCGGTGCCGGCCGGGTACGCGCTCGGCCGGGTGCTGGTCGGCCTGCTGCAGAACACCGGACAGGTGGCGGACGCGGTGCACCCCGCATTCGGCCGGTTCGCGCTCGGCATCGGCTTCGGCGTCACCCTGCTCGGCGCGCTTGCGGCGGGAATCGCCACCGGCCGCCGCACCGCCGGCCCGCCGCGCACCCGTCCCGCTCGTCCCCGCCTGCGCCGCCTGGCCGGCCTGCTGTTCCTGCTGGTCGGCGGCAACTGTGCGGCGCTGACCGCGACCCTCATGGACGGCAAGGGCATCGACGCCATGCAGACCGCCGGCCAGGCGGGAATCTGGGCGTCGATCGGCCTGGCCCTGCTGGCGCCGGAACTCCTGCGCCTGGTCACGGCCGTAGTGGGCCCCGCGGTGCGCCGCTGCGGCGCGACCGGCGAACTGGCGGTGTCCGGCGTGGCCGCCCGCACCCGCCTCCTGGCCGGCGCCGTCATGCCGGTCCTGCTGTTCACCGGCGTGGCCACCGGCACCGTCTACATGCAGGACATCGAGGACCGCGCGGCGGCCGGCCAGCCGCAACCCGACTACGCACAGGACATCCAGACCCTGAACTACGTGGTGGTCGGCATGATCACGCTGTTTGTCGCGATCATGCTGGTCAACACCCTGATCGCGGCCACCACCCACCGCCGCCGCGAGTTCGCCCAGCACCGCCTGGCCGGCGCCACCCGGGGCCAGCTGCTGGCCATGGTGAGCCTGGAGGGCGTGCTGGTGACGGCAACCGGCGTGCTGGGCGGCGCCGCGGCGTCGCTGTTCACCATCCTGCCGTTCGGCGCGGCCCGCACCGACCAGGTCTGGCCGGACGCGTCACCGCTGACCTTCGGCGCGGTCGCGGCGGTCGCGGTGGCGCTGACCGGGGCCGCGCTGATCCAGACCACCCGGCGGGCGGTCCGCGGCCCGGCCACCGCGGCGGTCCGGGCCTGAGCGGGGCGGGCGATCCGCATCTTGTCCACAGTCGGCGGGCGCGGCGACACTGAGGCGTGAGCGCGGTGTTCGTGAGCCACAGCAGCCGGGACACGGGACTCGTGGACGAGCTGCGGGAGCGGCTCGTGGCGCGCGGGTACCGGTCCCTGTTCGTCGACTTCGACCCGGAGTTCGGCATTCCGGCGGGACGTGCCTGGGAGCGCGAGATCTACCAGCGTCTGCGGCAGTGCCGGGCGGTCGTCCTCGTGTGCAGCGCGGCGTCGATGGCATCGCAATGGGTCTTTGCCGAGTCCGGGTGGGACGAGCGCCGGCCGCCGTACCCGGGCATGGTGTCCTTCCAGGAGCCCGACGCGCCGATGTTCTTCGGGCGCGAGGATGACGTGCAACGGGGCGTGGACCTGCTGAACCGGCTGCGGCGGTTCGGTGAGGCACGACTCGCGGTGATCCTCGGCGCCTCGGGCAGCGGCAAGTCGTCGCTGCTGCGGGCCGGCCTGCTGCCCCGCTTGCGCCGGGACGCCGCGGACTGGCGGCCGATGGGCCCGATCCGGCCGGCCCGTGACCGTTCCGGCAGGCCGCGCTCGCGCTGGCCGGAGATCGGTCGCGGCGGGCCGAGGCCGAACGGGTGCTGCGCACGGCGGCCGGCGACGGCGTCGGCGACGAGCTGCGCGATCTGCTCGAAGACGACGGGACGACCACCGGGTCTGGCGCGCCGACGGGACCGGCGAACCGTTGATGCTCTGGCATCGCGGAGCCGTCAACACGGTGTCGTTCAGCTCCGACAACGAGACAATCGCGACCGCCTCGGTCGACGGCACGGCTCGCCGCTGGTGGACGGACGCCGACCGGCTGTGGACCGAGATGCGCGAGGTTGTCAGCGGCTGCCTTCCACCGGAGTTCCGCGAACGCTACCTGGGTGAGAGCCCGGCGGCCGCCGAGCGCGCCTACCGCGATGGCGAACAGGTCCGGGGCCGCCCCCGGCCCGGGTGGTGATCGTGCTGTTCGCCCCGCCGGCCGCCACCGCCTGACGTCAGGCCGAGACGCTGCGGCTGGGGGTCCGCTCGGCGAGCAGGAGGCAGGGGATGTCCTCCTCGACGATCCGGCCGTCCTGGGCGAAGACCCGCAGCGCCCGGCCGCCCGGCTCGGAGGAGACCGCCTCGACCACCTCGCCGGCCGCGGTGAAGCGGATCGCGACCCGGTTCCAGGACGCGTACCCGGTGGCGAGCGACCCGTCGAGCAGTGCGGCGTGGAAGAGTGGCCGGCGCTGGTCCTCGGCGTCGTAGTGCGGGCAGTAGCTGCCCTCGATCATGCCGAGGCCCTCGTGCAGCACCTGGAGGGTCGGTCCGTACGAGTCGGTGGTGCCGCCCTCGAACCAGCACAGGCCGCCCGCGCTGCCGCCGGTGAGCACGGCGCCGCCGGCCAGCGCCCGGTGCAGCAGGGCGTCCACCCCCTGCCGGCGCCACACGTCCAGCATGTTGGCCGTGTTCCCGCCGCCGACGTGGATGACGTCCGCGCCGAGCACGAGATCGGTGAGGTCGTCGAGGTTGCGGTGGAACAGCCGTAGGTGCCGGGGCCGGCAGCGCCCCGAGTGGAACGTCTCGTAGAACGACACGATGTAGCTCGCGTCGTCGCCGGTCGCGGTCGGCAGGAACAGCACCACCGGATCGTCCTTGCCGGTCAGGTCCAGCACGTAGTCGTGCAGGGGGTCGTAGACCCGGTCCATGACGGCCCGCCCGGCACCGATCGGAACGATGTGGCCTGTCATTAACCCCTCCTCGGACAGATGGTCACCGCCGCCACCGGCCATCGACCGGACGGCCGGTGACATCCTGCCCCGCGAATGAATCAGGCGTTTGAGCCGCCGCCCAGCGGGGATTTCCCGGTCATGTCGGTGGCCATCAGGGTAGTGGCGGCCGGGGCGGCTGCCGCCCTGGCGGTCCGGGTGGTCCGGTCACGCCGGCGCCGGTTCCTGCACCCGGCGGGCCGCTCGTTCGAGGCGGAATTCGAGTTCGAGGCGGGGTTGGAGTCCCGGGCGGGCTTCGAGTCCGGGGCCGGCTTCGAGTTCGAGGCGGGCGGCCGGTATCCCGCGACCGTGCGCGTCTCGAAAGGGGCCGGCACCCGCGGCGGCCGGCTCGACGTGCGGGGGCTGGCGATCCGCGTACATCTGCCGGAGGGTGATCTTGACCTGCTGCTCTCCACCTCGGGGACCGGTCCGCTCACCCGGCATCTGCCGGCGCCGCGGCGGACCTTCGACACGTTCTACGGGTCGATCACGGCCTACCGGATCGGTGGGCGGAAGGTCTACCTGACCGCCACCGGGGTGGGCGCCGGGGACAGCCTGGCCGGCCTCGCCGAGGAGGACAGTTTCCGGCTCGGCATGCTGCGGGACGACATCGAACTGCCGTTCGGGCGGGTCCGCCTCGGTGCGGCGCTGCCGGCGGACGCCGATGCGGGGCTGGCGTTCAACCCGGTGCTCAACTCGCTTCCGGAACTGCATCCGACCGGCCTGATTCACGGCGTCCGGGCGTTCGCCTACCGGGCCAGTCAGCGGTGGCGCCGGGTGCCGTCGTTTGAGCTGAGCCGCCAGGGGGCACGCCGGACATAGTCCGGTCACCGTCGCGAGGAGGTCGCCATGCCGGGACGCGAGGAACTGCCGAGCACGCTCCGGCGGTCGTCCAAGAAGGCGCAGGACACGTTCGTCAAGACGCACGACTCGGCGGTCGAGCAGTACGGCGAGGGGGAGCGGGCGCATCGCACCGCCTTCTCCGCGGTCAAGCATTCGTTCGAGAAGGTCGGCGACCACTGGGAGCCCAAGGCGGACCAGGGGCCCAGCGACGCCAAGGCGGCGGGCGGGCGCGGCACCCGGGCGGAGACCGCCGGCGGCGTGGACGCGAACGCCAGCAAGCAGCACCTGCTGGACCTGGCCAAGAAGCTCGGCATCCCCGGGCGCAGCCGGATGACGAAGGCCGAACTGGTCGAGGCGCTGCAGAAAGCCAACGACCGGAGCACCCGCAAGGCCCGCGAGAGGTAGCCGTCATGCGCGCGCTGACCGTGCAACCGCTGAAGCCCGGCTCGGCCGAACTCCGGGACGTGCCGGAACCGTCGCCGGGGCCGGGGGAGATGCTCGTCGACGGACTGGCGGTGGGTGTCTGCGGCACCGACCGCGAGATCGTGGCGGGCGAATACGGCTGGGCACCGGCCGGGCGGGACCGCCTGGTGCTGGGCCACGAGTCGCTGGGCCGGGTACTGACCGCGCCGCCGGACAGCAGCTTCGCGCCGGGCGACCTGGTCGTCGGGGTGGTGCGCCGGCCCGACCCGGAGCCGTGCGGTGCCTGCGCGCACGGCGAGTTCGACATGTGCCGCAACGGGGGCTACACCGAAAGAGGCATCAAAGACCTGGACGGGTACGCGAGCGAGCACTGGACCGTCGAGCCGGGCTACGCGGTGAAGCTGGACCCGCGGCTGGAGCACGTCGGCGTGCTGATGGAACCCACCTCGGTGGTGGCCAAGGCCTGGGACCAGATCGAACGCGTCGGCCGCCGGTCCTGGTTCGAGCCGCGGTGCGTCCTGGTCACCGGCGCCGGCCCGATCGGGCTGCTGGCCGCCCTGCTCGGCGTGCAGCGCGGGCTCGACGTGCACGTGCTCGACGTGGTCACCGACGGCCCGAAGCCGGAGGTGGTGCGGGCCCTCGGCGCGCACTATCACAGCTCGGGCATCGGCGACGTGACCGCGCGCGCCAAGCCGGACGTGATCATCGAGGCGACGGGCGTGTCCGCGGTGGTCTTCGAGGCGATGGCGAGCACCGCGGCGTACGGGATCGTGTGTTTGACCGGGGTTTCGCCCGTCGGCCGCGCGATCTCGGTGGACCTCGGCGCCGCCGGACGCGACATGGTGCTGGAGAACGACGTCGTGGTGGGTTCGGTCAACGCCAACCTGAGCCACTATGCGGCGGCGGCCGGCGCCCTGGCCGAGGCCGATCCGGAGTGGCTGGCGCGGCTGATCACCCGGCGGCTGCCGTTGGACCGCTACGCCGAGGCCCTCGAGGCGCACCCGGCCGACATCAAGGTCGTCCTCGAGCTGTGATGCGAAACCACCGGGAATGCATCGCCGCGCGGCGGGGCAGATAGCAGCCGTGCAAACGTCCGACGTGGTTTTCGCGGTCATCGGATTCGGGGCCCTGCTGGCCGGGATCCTGCCGCGGGTGCTGGAACGCCGCCCGCTGTCCATGCCCATCGCCTTCCTCGCCCTCGGCATGCTGGTCTTCGCCCTGCCGATCGGCATGCCCGACCCCGATCCGCTGGCCCATCCCAAGGTCACCGAGCACCTCACCGAGGTCGGCGTGATCGTGGCGCTGATGGGTGCCGGCCTCAAGATCGACCGGCCGCTGAGCCGGCGCGGCTGGGCCTCCACCTGGCGGCTGCTGATCATCGCGATGCCGGTCACCATCGCCGCGATGGCGCTGCTCGGCTGGTGGTGGGCCGGGCTGGTGCCGGCCACCGCGCTGCTGCTCGGCGCCGCGCTCGCACCGACCGACCCGGTGCTGGCCTCGGACGTGCAGGTCGGCGAGCCGACCGACGAGGAGGATTCCGAGGACGAGGTACGGTTCGCGCTCACCTCGGAGGCCGGGCTCAACGACGGGCTGGCCTTCCCGTTCGTGTACGCCGCGATCGCGATGGCCGGCGCTGCGGGCCTGGGTCTGGGCTGGACCGAACTGGGCTGGATGGGCGAGTGGGCCTGGAAGGACCTGGTCTACCGGGTCGTGGTCGGGGTGGTCGCCGGCCTGGTCGTCGGCAGGCTGCTCGGCAAGCTGTTCTTCCGGGCCCGGCTGGACGCGTTGCGACTGGCCCGCCACTCGGAGGGCTTCCTGGCGCTGGCCGCGACCCTTCTCGCGTACGGGATAACCGAAGTTCTGCAGGGGTACGGGTTCCTGGCCGTGTTCGTGGCGGCGCGGGCGATCCGGACGGCCGAGCACTCCCACGAGTACCACCAGGTGCTGCACGACTTCGCCGAGCAGACCGAACGCCTGCTGACGGTCCTGCTGCTGCTGTTGTTCGGCGGTGCCGTGGTGTCCGGGCTGCTGGCGCCGCTGACCTGGCCCGCGGCGCTGGCCGGGCTGGCGCTGATCTTCCTGGTCCGGCCGTTGACCGGCTTCCTGTCGCTGCGCGGCGCGCCCGGGCACACCGCCGAACACTGGGTGATCGCATCGTTCGGCATCCGCGGCATCGGGTCGTTCTACTACCTCTCCTACGCGCTCACCCACGCCGAGTTCCCCGGCGCCGACCTGGTGTGGGCCACCATCGGATTCGTGGTGCTGGTGTCGGTGGTGCTGCACGGGGTGGGCGCGACGCCGGTCATGCGGCTGCTCGACCGGGCGCACGAACGCACCGGTCAGGAGGCCGCGAGCCGCGAGCCGGCCTGATTGACGCCGCGTCCGAGGGGTATCCGCGCGGCCATGAAGATCGAGACCGATCAGGTCACCGTCGTGGTCGCCACCCGCAACCGGCACGACCGGCTGCGCGACACGGTGCCCCGGCACCGGGCGCCGGTCGTCGTGGTGGACAACGCCTCGGACCAACCGATCCGGGTCCCCGGCGCGGACGTGGTGCGGCTGGCCGACAACCGCGGCGCCGCGGCGCGCAACGTCGGGGTCGAGCGGGCCGGTACGCCGTACGTGGCGTTCGCGGACGACGACTCGTACTGGTCGCCCGGCTCGCTGGCCCGGGCCGCCCGGGTGCTGCGCCAGCATCCACGGGCCGCGCTGCTGGCCGCCCAGGTGCGGGTCGGCGCGGACGGCCGTCTCGACCCGGTGTCGGCCGGTATGGCCACCGCACCGCTCGGCTGGCCGGCCGGCGCACCGGGACCGGCCGTGCTCGGCTTCCTGAGCTGCTCGGTGATCGTGCGCCGGGACGCCTTCCTGGCGGCCGGCGGGTTCCACCCCCGGCTGTTCGTCTACGGCGAGGAGTCATTGCTGGCCATGGACCTGGCCGCGGCCGGCTAGCAGCTGTCCTACGTCCCGGAGCTGACCGTGCACCACCTGCCGGAGCCGGCCGGACGGGACACCCGGGCGCGCCACCGGATCGAGGCCCGCAACCGGGTGCTGACCGCGGTGCTGCGGCGCCCGCCCGCGGTGGCGGCCCGCATCCTGGCCGGCGCGGTGCGCGCGGACCCGGCCGTGCTGCGCGACCTGCTGCCGCACGCGGCCTGGGCGGTGCGCAACCGTCGCCGGCTGCCGGCCGTCGTCGAGCGGGCGGTGCTCCGGCTGGGGGTGTAGCCGGTCGCCGCCCGGGTATCCGCGGGACCTGAGCCAACCCTGGGAGGAAACCGTGGCGCACAGCGAAACCGAAGCGGACGTGGTGGACGTCCTGACCGCCGACCACCGCGACGTCACCGCGCTGATCGGCGAGATCTGGTCGGTGCGCGACCCGATGGTCCGCCGGGACCTCACCGACACCGCGATCAGCGAGCTGGTCCGGCACGCCGTCGCCGAGGAGATGTACGTCTACCCGGCCATGCGCAAGCACCTGCCGGACGGGGAGAAGGCCGTCGAGCACGACGTCGAGGAGCACCAGGAGCTGGAGCGCGCGATGAAGGAGCTGGAGGGTCTCGAGATCTCCAGCACCGAGTTCGACACCACCCTGCGCCGGCTCGAGGAGATTCTGGCCGACCACGTGCAGGACGAGGAGACCGAGCAGTTCCCGGAGCTGCGCCGGGTCATCCCGCACGAGGAACTGGTGAAGCTGGCCGGCAAGGTGGAGACCGCCAAGAAGCTCGCGCCGACCCGGCCGCACCCCGGCGCTCCGAACAACGAGCTGTTCCACAAGCTGGCCGGACCGGGCGTCGGCATGGTGGACCGGCTGCGCGACATGATCACGAAGCGCGCCACCAAGTAGTGCCCGAGGCGTGGGCCCCGCTGCGCGTCGCGGCTTTCCGCAGCCTGTGGCTGGCCCTGCTGGCCAGCAACATCGGCACCTGGATGCAGACCGTCGGCGCGCAGTGGCTGCTGGTCGAGCAGTCCGGCACGGACACCCTGGTGGCGGTCGTGCAGACGGCCAGCACGCTGCCGATCGTGCTGCTCGCGCTGCCGTCCGGGGCGCTGGCCGACACGTTCGACCGGCGCCGGCTGCTGATCGCGGTCCAGGTGTTCCTGTCCGCGGTGGGCGTGCTGCTCACCGTGCTGACCCTGGCCGGCCGGATGCCGCCGACCCTGCTGCTGACGCTCACCTTCGTGCTCGGCGCCGGGCAGGCGCTGACCGCGCCGGCCTGGCAGGCGGTCATCCCGGAACTGGTGCCGCGATCCCAACTGGCCTCCGCCTCGGCGCTCGGCGCGATCAGCATGAACCTGGCCCGCGCGGTCGGCCCGGCGGTGGCCGGCCTGCTCATCGCGCAGTCCGGCGCCGGGGTGGTGTTCGGCCTCAACACGGTCACCTTCGCGATCTTCGCGCTGGTCCTGTGGCGCTGGCGACCGGCCGCCGCGGGCTCGACCGGCGCGCCCGAGCGGTTCGCGGCCGCCGTGCGCTCCGGCGGCCGGTACGTGCGGCACTCGCCGGTCGTGCGGCGCATCCTGCTGCGCGCCGCGCTGTTCCTGGTGCCCGGCAGCGCGCTCTGGGCGCTGCTGCCGCTGGTCGCCAGCCGCGGCCTCGGTCTGGGCTCGGGCGGCTACGGCGTGCTGCTCGGCGCGGTCGGCGCCGGGGCGGTGATCGGCGCGCTGCTGCTGCCCTGGATGCGGTCCCGCTGGTCACTGAACCGGCTGCTGCTGATCGCGAGCGTCACCTTTGCCGCGGTGCTCGCCGTGCTGGTGCTGGGCCGCTCGCCGGCGGTCGTGGTGCTGGCGCTGCTGCCCGCCGGCGTCGCCTGGGTGATGGTGCTGTCCAGTGTGAACGCGGCCATGCAGCTGTTCCTGCCGGGCTGGGTGCGGGGTCGCGGCCTCGCCATCTACCAGATGGTGTTCGCCGGTGCGCAGGCCGCCGGCGCGCTGGCCTGGGGCGCGCTGTCCGACCTGTGGGGCCTGATGCCGGCGCACGTGGCGGCCGCCGGGCTGATGCTGGCCGGCGCGCTCACCCTGCGCCGGTGGCCGATCCGGGACACCAGCGGCCTGGACCGGGAACCGGCGGTGTACTGGCCGGAACCGCACCTGGAACTGGACCCGGAGGAGCACGACGGCCCGGTGGTGGTGCTGGCCGGCTACCCGGTGAGCGCCGGCAACGAGGCCGCCTTCGTCGCGGCCATGGAGGACGTGCGCCGCACCCGGCTACGGACCGGCGCGGTGCGCTGGGGCCTGTTCCGGGACGGCGAGGACCCGGGCCGCTTCGTGGAGGCGTACGTGGTGCCCAGCTGGGACGAGCACCTGCGCCAGCACACCGGCCGGCTGACCGGCGCCGACCAGGCGATCGAGCAGCGGGCGCTGGCGCTCGCCGACGGCCCGCCCGAGGTGCGTCACCTGCTGTCGGCCCGCTGAAGGTCGCGGACCACCGGCAGGTCCGCGGCCGGACGGCCGAACCAGTAGCCCTGTGCCAGCCGGTAGCCCAGCCGGTACAGCTCGGCGGCCTGCTCGGCGGTCTCGACGCCCTCGGCCACCGCGGTCATCCCGAGGCCGTCGGCGACCTGGATGAGCGCGGTGCAGATGACCGCCTGCCGGCCGCGCATGGTGACCTCGTCGATGAACGACTTGTCCACCTTGAGGACCTGGGCCGGCACGGTCTGCAGCAGGGTCAGCGACGAGTGCCCGGTGCCGAAGTCGTCCAGCGCGATCCGGACCCCGAGCCGTTGCAGCTCGTGCAACGCCTCGACGGCGCGGCCGCCTTCGAACACCGCGGTCTCGGTCACCTCGATGGTCAGGCAGGACGCCGGCAGGCCGCTGTCGGCCAGCGCGCCGGCCACCACCGCGGCGAGGCCGGGCCGGGTCAGCTGGCGGGCCGAGACGTTGACGCTGATCCGCTGCGGCGCGGCGTCGCCCAGCTCGGCACGCCAGCGGGCGGCCTGCCCGCAGGCCTCGCGGAGCACCCACGCGCCCAGCTCGACGATCATGCCGTTGCGCTCGGCCACCGGGATGAACGCGGCCGGGCTGATCAGGCCCCGCTCCGGGTGCTCCCAGCGCACCAGCGCCTCGACCGCGACGAGCCGGCCCAGCGGCAGCTCGACGATGGGCTGGTAGGCGAGCCGGAGCTGCCCCGTGTCCAGCGCGGTGCGCAGCTCGGCGCCGATCCGGGCCTCCTCGCCGGCCCGGCGGTCCATCTCCGGCACGTACCAGCAGTACGGCTCGCCGCGTTCCTTGGCGGCGTACATGGCCACGTCGGCGCGGCGCAGCGCCTCCAGCGGCTCGGTCACCCCGGTGCCCCGGGCCAGGCCGATGCTGGCGCCGACCAGCAGCTCGTGCCGGCCCACCCGGACCGGCTGCTGGAGAGCGCGCAGCAGCCGGTCGGTGACCGACGCGACCGTCTCGTCGCCGGCGTCCGGCAGCAGCACGGCGAACTCGTCGCCGCCCATCCGGGCCACCGATCCGGTGTCGCCGACCGCGTCGGCCAACCGCCCGGCGACCTCGGCCAGCAGCCGGTCGCCGACCGCGTGGCCGAGCTGGTCGTTGACGTTCTTGAAGTCGTCCAGGTCGAGCAGGGCCACCGAGGGCTGCCCGGTCTCCCACGCGGTACGCAGCCGGTGCTCGAACTGCCGGCGGTTGTCCAGCCCGGTGAGCTCGTCGTGCATGGCCAGCTGCTCGAGCTGGCCGGCCTGCCGCTGCACCTGCGTCACCAGGCCCGACATGCGCACCGCCACCAGCAGGAACAGCACCACGGCACCGGCCGTCACCACGATCCAGTCGCCCGGCCGTTCGGTCATCCCGGGCAGGAACAGCATGCACGGCGCCAGCAGTGAGCTGGCGGTGAGCAGCACGAGCCGGCCGGCCGCGACCCGGGTCCGCATCGCCGGCGGCCGGGCCGGCTGGGCGAACGCCATCGACGGGTGCAGCGCGGCCACGCCCCAGAGCAAGTACGACAGCAGCCACAGCGAATCGAGCGGGTGGCCGCCGTCGTACGACCCGTACTGGCTGAGGACCGCGTAGCCGACGTCGGCGATCAGCAGCAGCACCGCGGCCGTGCCGAGCAGCCGGCCGCTGACCGTCGGCACCGCCCGGCCGGTGAACAGCCGGGCCAGCACCGCCAGCAGCATCACGTCGGCCGCCGGGTACGCCGTGTTGATCATCCGTTCGAGCGGGGAGCCGGCCTCCCCGGCGGCGATCGGGTGCAGCACGAACACCCAGAACACCAGCCCGAGGCCGGTCGCCAGGATCGCGGCGTCGATCAGCCCGGTCAGGTCCCGGCCGCGGCGGTCCCGCACCAGCAGCACGAGACCGGCCAGCAGCAGTGGGTACGTGCCGAGGTAGAACACGTCCGCCAGGGAGGGGAAGGGTTCCTGGTCCAGGACGTACGCGTAGATCTCCCAGGTGACGTCGCCGGCCACCGAGGCGAGCTGACCGGCCGCGAACAGGTACCAGAGGGCCGGCCGGGCCGGGCGGTACCGCCGTACCCCGGCCACGATGAACACCGCGGACAGCAGGCCCACCGCGTTGTAGGTCAGGTTCTGCGCCAGGCTGCCGGCCGGCAGCAGGAAATAGATGCCGACCGGTAGAGTCCCGCCGCACAGCGCCAGCAACCAACCCCAACAGCCCCGCTTCGATAACACGGGCCTTCGATCGGCACCGGTCCGGTAGAGCTGAGCGTTTCGCTACGGCACGAACACCGCGCGCACGCAGTCGTCCTCCTTGTCCTTGAACATCCGGTAACCCTCGGGTGCCCGGTCCAGCGGCATCACATGCGTGGCCAGGTGCTCGGTGGTGAGCTGGCCCTTGGCCATCCGGTCGAGCAGCATCGGGATGTAGCGCTGGCCGTGCATCTGCGCGCCGCGCACGGTGAGGCCCTTGTTCATCAGCGCGCCCAGGGGGAACTTGTCGACGAACCCGGCATAGACGCCCAGCACGAAGACCGTCCCGCCCTTGCGGCAGGCGTGGATCGCCTCTCGGACCGCGATCGGCCGGTCGGTCTGCAGCCGTAACTGCTGCTTGATCTGGTCGTAGCCGAAATGCGGGCCGGGGGCGTGCGCCTCCATGCCGACCGCCTCGATGCAGACGTCCGGTCCGCGGCCGCCGCTGCGCTCGCGCAATTCGGCGGCCACGTCGGTGCGCTCGTAGTTGAGCGTCTCCGCGCCGACGTGACGGTCCACCTGCTCGAGCCGGTTGTCCAGCCGGTCGATGACGATCACCCGGTCGGCGCCGAGCAGCACCGCGGCCCGGGCGGCCATCTGGCCCACCGCGCCGGCGCCCCACACGGCGACCACCTGGCCCGGCCCCACACCGCTCAGGTCGGCGCCCATCCAGCCGGTCGCCGCCGAGTCCGAGGCGAACAGCGCGCGCTCGTCGCTCACCTCGTCCGGCACCGCGAACGCGCCCACGTCAGCGAACGGCACCCGGATGTACTCGGCGTGGCTGCCGGCGTTGCCGCCCATCGCGTGCGAGTAGCCGAAGCAGCCGCTCGGCGCGTGTCCCCACAGCGTCTCGGTGATCGCCGGGTTGGTGTTGCCGTTGTCGCACAGCGAGAACAGCTGCTGGTCGCAGTACCAGCAGTTACCGCAGGAGATGAACGACGAGACCACCACCCGGTCGCCGGCGCGGTGCCGGCGGACGTCCGGCCCGGTCTCCACCACCTCGCCGAGGAACTCGTGGCCGAGCACGTCGCCCTTCTCCATGAACGGGATGTAGCCGCCCAGCAGGTGCAGGTCGGAGCCGCAGGTCACGGTCCTGGTCACCTTGACGATGACGTCGCCGGGGTTGCGCAGTTCCGGGTCCGGCACGGTGCCGACCGCGAGCTTGTTGACGCCCTGCCACTGGAGTGCCCTCATAGCAGTCCTCCCTCCCGGCCGTGCCGGGTGGCCGCCTGCAACGGCCGGTTCAGCAGCGTCGGGGTGGTGGTCGGCGGCCCGGACGGCAGCAGCACGTCGCCGGCCTCCAGCAGCGACCGGGTCTCCCGCAGGGCGCGCCGCACCTCACCCTCGGTCACCGGGGACCCTTCGGGAATGTGTACGACGATCTCGGTGCCCCGGTCGCCCGGCGCGGCCCGCAGCCGGATCTCGACGTCGTCGGCGATCTCCTTGAGCGAGCCGGGCAACTGCTCGGCCTGCAACTCGGCCGGCGGCCGGAACACGGTGATGACGTGCGTGCGGCGCACCGCCGCGGTCCGGGCGCGGCGACGTCGCACGACTGTCACCGCGGTGCCGGCCGCGAGCGGCGCGACGATCAACAGTGCCTTCCTGATAACTCCCATGGTCCGGCGGATACCACTTGCCGTACCCGCTAAACGAATTACAGGCGGTGCAGCGGGATGGCGTCGGCCATGGCGCGCATGCCGGCGTCGTTCGGGTGCAGGCCGTCGCCGGCGTCGTAGGCCGGGTTGAGCCGGTCCTGGTCGGCCGGGTCGGCCATCGCGCGGTCCAGGTCGGCGACCGCGTCGTACTCGCCGCCGGTGCGGATCCAGTCGTTGACGGCGTCCCGGATCCGTTCCCCCTCCTCGGTGTAGTAGCCGGGGTAGACGGTGCCGGCGAACGGCAGGATGGTCGCGCCCATCACCCGGACGCCGCGGGCGTGTGCGGCCCGGATCAGCGTGCGGTGGCCCTCGATCAGCGCCTCGGCGGTGAGCGGCTGCGGTGCGGTGGCGCCGGTGCCGATGTCGTTGATGCCCTCCAGCACGATGACCGTCCGGACGCCGGGCTGGTCCAGGGCGTCCCGGGTGAAGCGGGCGGTGGCGCGTTCGCCGAAGCCGTCGGTGTCGGTCAGCACCTTGTTGCCGCCGATGCCGGCGTTCACGACGCCGAGGTTGCGGCCCGCGGCCTGCAGGCGTTCGGCCAGTTCGTCGGGGTAGCGGTTGTCGGCGTCCGGAGTGGTGAACGAGCCGTCCGTGATCGAGTCGCCGAACGCCACCACGGTGCCGGCCCGGCGGTTGCCGGTGACCTCGACGCCGGACAGGTAGTACCAGGACTGCGAGGTCTCGGTGTACGCGTCGCCGGTCCGGTCGCGCAGGTGGTCGCCGGTGGCCCGGTACGAGGTGGCCAGCGCGAACGGGTGGAAGGTGGCCGGGCCGGTGGCGCCGGCGAAGTAGAGCGTCACGGTCAGCCGCTCCAGCGGGGCCACCGGCAGATCGACGACGTCCGAGCTGAGCTGCCGTCCGGCGGCCACCACCGCCGAGCGCCGGTGATGGAAGGTGACCGTCCGCAACGAGCCGGGGCGGATGGCGGCGCCGTCCCCGGCCCGGCCGATCGACGCGCCGGTCAGGTGCAGCGGGCTGGTCCCGTACACGTTGGAGATTTTGATCTTGATTGACGAACCGCCGCGACTGACCCGGACCGGCTGGCGCACCGAGTGGTTCTCGAAGCCGCCGGACCAGTTGGGCGTGCCGAAGTAGTCGGGGAACGCCGCGATCATGGAGCTGGACCAGGTCCCGTTCCAGGCGCGGCCGGTGTGCGCCGAGGCCGGCGTGGCGGTGAGGGATACGGCGACCACCGCCGTGGCGAGTGCGGCGAGCCAACGTCGGGTGATGCTCATGAGCAGCCTCCTAAGTGTTTGCCGATGTAGACAGTAGGCGCCCCGGAAAATCATCGGTACCGATGCAGAGGTTATGTGCATAGAATCTCTGCATGGAGACTCTGCTGGCCGACGCCGCGATGATGCGGCTGCTGGCCCACCCGCTGCGGATGCGCATCCTCGGCTCGCTGCGCGTCGACGGCCCGGCGACCTCGGCGATCCTGGCGCGCCGGCTGGCCACCGACACCGGCCAGACCAGCCACCACCTGCGGCTGCTCGCCCGGCACGGGCTGGTGGCCGACGCGCCCGAGCAGCACCGCCGCGGCCGGGAGCGCTGGTGGAAGGCGGTGCACGACTCGACGGTCTGGTCCGATCTGGGCGTCGGTGGCGCCGACACGATGCGGGCCGTGCAGCACGCTGCCCGGCAGGTCTACGACCAGGCGATCGACACATATCACGCCGAGGTCGCCCGGCAGGAGTGGAGCGCCGGCTGGCAGCGCGTGGCAGCTAGTTCCGACTACGTCATCCGGACCACGCCGGAGCGGCTCGACCGCCTGTGCGCCGACATCGAGCGGCTGGTCCGCGGGGCCGGCGAGGAGGCGGCGGACACCGAGAAGGTCCTGGTCGTCCTGCACACCTACCCGCTGCGGGCCCCGGGGTGACCAGCCTCTGGCGCAACCGCGAGTTCAACCTCCTGTGGACCTCGCAGTCGCTGTCCGACCTGGGCGACGGCGTCGCGTCGCTGGCGCTCACCCTGCTGGTGCTGGAGCTGACCGGCTCGCCGGTCAGCGCCGGCCTGGTCGGCACGGCCACCCATCTCGCCCGGCTGGCGTGCCGGTTGCCGGCCGGTGTGCTGGCCGACCGCCTCGACCGCCGCCGGGTCATGGTGGTCTGCGACCTGGTCCGGCTGGCCGCGTTCGCCGCGCTGACGGCCGCGGTGTGCACCGGCCGGGCGGGCCTGCCGCTGATCCTGGCGGTGGCGCTGGTCGACGCGGCCGCCGGTGCGCTGTTCGGCACCGCCGAGGACGCGTCGCTGCGCAGCATCGTGCCGGTCGCCCAGTTGCCGGACGCGGTGGCGCGCAACGAGGCCCGCTCGTACGGCGCCTCGCTCGCCGGTCCGCCGCTGGGTGGCTTCCTGTTCGGGCTGGGGCACGCCGTCCCGTTCCTCGGCAATGTGCTCTCGTACCTGGTCTCGGTGGTTGCGGTGTGGTGCATCCGCAAGCCACTGCAGAGCAACCAGACCCCAAACCAGCAGGGGTACGCCGCGGCACTCGCCGAAGGGGTGCGGTTCGTCCTCGGCCACCCCTTCCTGCGCGCCCTGCTGCTGGTGGCCGCCCCGATCAACTTCGCCATCGCCGGCGTGCTGTTCACGCTGATCGTCGCATTGCAGCGGGCCGGCACCACGCCGGCGGTCATCGGCCTGGTCGAGACGATCGTGGCGGCCGGCGGCCTGCTGGGCGCCGCCTGCGCACCGGCCCTGCAGAGCCGGCTCGGCCTGCCGGTCCTGGTCCGCGCGATCTGCTGGGCGGCGGCCGCGCTGCTGGCCACCGCCGCCCTGCTCACGTCGAGCATCGCGGCCGCGGTGCCGCTGGCGCTCGCCGTCTTCCTCGGCCCGGCGGCGAACGCGGCGCTGTTCGGCTTCCAGGCCGCCATCACCCCCGACCACCTTCAGGGCCGGGTGATCAGCGTGGTCATGGTGGTGGCGACGTCGATGGCCGCCGCCGCCCCGATCGCCGGCGGTGCCATCCTCACGTTCTGGCCCGCACCGGTCGCGATCCTGGTGTTCGCGGCCGCGGTGGCCGGCTCCGCGCTGGCCGCGACGTTCGGCCGCGGCCTGCGGGTCACTCCGGCATCGCTGACGAGTGGTGGTTGACGATCAGCCAGGTGCCGTGCCGGCGCTCGTAGACGAAGGTGTACCGGGCGTCGACATAGCGCTGGCTGCCGTCCGGCCCGATCAGCCGGAACCGGTAGGTGCCGGTGTCCAGCGCGCTGGTGGCGTCGAGCACCCGGACGTGCGACTCGGTGATCATCGCCTGCGGCCGGTTCTCCAGGAAGTGCTCGAAGTACTCCACGATCCCGGCGCGGTCGGCACGCACCCGGTTGGACAGCGTCGGCACCAGGATCGCGTCCGGGGAGTACCGGTCGGCGACCTGCTCCGGATCGAGGGTGAGGAGCGCCCGGTTCCAGAGCGTGAACAGGTCGCGGATCTGCTGGTCGGTGGGCTGGCGCGGGGCGGCGACCGCCACCGGCGCGGCGGCCGGCGCGGCGGTCGCCACCAGCGTGGCCGCCGCGGCGAGGCCGAGTGCCTTCCTCCTGGAGTACCGGGTCATGTATGCCTCCTGTGAACGGGGTTCGTGTCAGACCCACGCTCCCAACGGCCGGCCCGGCGGGCGGTGTTCGATCGGCTAGGCGACTGTCGGGGTCAGGACGGCCAGATACTCGTGGTTGTCGTCGAGCAGGGCGCGGCCGCCGCCCGCGATGGCGGATCGGCGCAGGCCGGTGCCGGCCAGGAGCAGGTCGAGGTCGGCGGGGGTGTAGCAGCGCAGCACCTGGGTGATCTTGTCGTCCGGGCGGCCGGCCTCCCACCAGGTGTCGTACGCCGTACACGTCTCCGGGTCGAAGGTGGTCCGCTCGAACAACTCGTACTCGTATCCGTCCTCGGGCCGGGGCAGCCGGTGCTCCTCGTCGCCGTCCCACCGTGCCCACACGAACGGGTTGCAGATGTCGATCAGCGCCACGCCGCCCGGCCGCAGCCACTCGCCGGCGATCCGGCGCAGCAGCACCCGCTGATCCTCGTCCGAGCCGACCCCGAAACCGTTCCAGTACGTGACCACGTCGAACCGCCCGGGCAGCCGCACCCGGTAGAAGTCGTCGCGCACCAGGGTGTAGGTGTCCGCGGTGGCGAAGTCCACCCGGTCGGTGATCTCGACCGCGGTGACGTCGTGTCCGGCCGCTGCCGTCGCGGCGGCCGTGGTGCCGTAGCCGGCGCCCAGTTCCAGCACCCGGTGCGGCCCGGGACCGGCGTACTCGTGCAGCAGCGCCACCCGCCGCTGGTCCCGCTCGGTGCCGCGCGACTCGGCCCGGCCCCACCAGCTACCGGTCCGCGAATAGAAGCCCTTGACCCAGTCCATCGCCCCGTCAGCCCCGGACCGCCGGCGAGGTCTGGACGAAGGTCCAGCGGTGACCTTCGAGATCATCGGCGGTGTACGCGCGATAGCCGTGCTCCTGGATCGGCGTCACGATGGTCGCGCCCGCGGCCCGGGCGTGCTCCAGGTGCGCGTCCAGGTCGTCGACGTAGACCCAGAGATTGTGGCTGACCGGCTCCGGTGACCACTTCCCGTCCGCCGCGAACAGCAGCACCGACACCTCGCCGGCGTGCAGCTCGATCCAGCCCGCCGACTCGCCCTCGGCCGGGATGCGGTCCCAGGAGCGCAGGTCGAACGTGGCGGCCAGCCAGCGCGCGGCGGCGGCCGGGTCCTGGTAGTACAGGGCGACGGCCAGCCGGGCCAGCCGGCGCGCCGGGCGGGACGGGTCGTGGTCGCGGCACCACGGCTCGAGCCACCGGATGACGTTGGGCCAGAACAGGCCGCCGTGCTCGGGGTTGCCGCCGGGGCGCACGAAGTGCTCGACGCTGACCCGGGTGCCGCCGTCGACCGGCTCGAAGCGGATGTCCACCTCGGTGTCGTCGACGCTGCTGCGGTAGGCCAGCCGGCTGCCCGGCTCCCACACCGTGATCCGGCCGAGTTCGAGGCCGTCGCCGTCGTCGTCGTAGACCTCGAGCACCCGGCCGCCGACGCCGGGCTCGATGCGCCGGGTGACGGCCCGGGCGAAGTTCCACGCGTTGATCGGGCCGGGCACCCACCAGCGGTCGATCTCCTCGGTGAACGCGCGGAAGGCGGTCGGCGGGTCGACGGCGACATCCACCGACGCGGACGCGGACAGGGTCGTCATTTCAGGGTTTCCCTTCGACGTGTCGTTTGAAGGCGCTCAGTTGCTCGGTCCAGTGCGCCTGCACCTGGTCGAGCCAGGCCTGCAGCGCCATCAGCGACTCGGGGCGCAGCCGGAACACGCGCAGCCGGGCGTCGTCCGGCACCCGCTCGTCGGCGATCACGCCGGCGGCCAGCAGGATCCGCAGGTGCCGGCTGATCACCGGGGCCGATACGCCGACGGCGCGGGCCAGGTCACCGGCCCGGCTCGGCTGTTCGCCGAGCAGCTGGACCACGCGGCGGCGGGTGGGATCGGCGAGGACGGCGAAGAGCTCATCCACGTGTTCCATATCGCCAATAGTTATGGGTAGAGCTAACTATTGTCAACCGCCTTTCGCGACCGCGGCGGCCAGCAGGTCGCGCAGCCGATCCCAGTTCCGGGCGCCGACCCGGTCCCGCCAGGCGGCCTCCACCTCGGTGATCAGGCCGGCGCTGGCGTCCACGACGGTCCGGCCGAGTGCGGTCGGCCGCACGATGCGGACCCGGCGGTCGGCCGGATCCCGCACGCTCTCCATCAGGCCGAGCCCCTCCAGGGCGGTGGCGAACTCGCCCAGCGCCTGCTTGGTCATCCCGATCCGCTCGGCCAGGTCGCTGACCCGCATGCCGTCCGGCGGGGTGAGGCTGAGCATCCGGATGTGCGAGAAGCGAAGGTCGCGCAGCACCGGCGGGACGGACCGCTCGCTGGCCGTGGCCCGGGTGGCGGCGAGCACGTCGCGGCGCAACCCGTCCATCAGGTATCCGAGCAGGGCCATGATGTGGTCCGGCCCGGGCTCCTTGACGTCGTTCATACGGTTACCTTACTATCTCGAAGGTAGAAAGGTAACCTGACCATCTGGGGGGCTGGTATGTCGGCGATCCTGTCGGAACTGCTCGACGCGCCGGGCGCGCTCGGTGACATTGTCGGCCGGCCGGTCGACCCCGCCGAGGTGAGCGTCGAGGCGGTGCCGTACTCGTTCGGGTCGCCGGCCACCGGCGGGCTCTGGCGGGTGCGCGGCGCGGGCTGGTCGATGTTCGTGAAGCAGTTGCACCACGTCAAGCACTGGCCGGCGCTGTCGCAGATGCCGCCCCAGATCGCCGAAACGTTCGCCGCGGAGTTTCCGTGGCGCACCGAGACCGAGCTCTGGCACCCGCTGGTGCAGGCGTCGCTGCCGCCCGGACTGCGCAGCCCGGTGCTGCACCGGCTGGTCGAACTGCCCGACGAGCGGCTCGCACTCTGGCAGGAGGACGTGGAGCAGGCGCCGGCCTCCTGCGACCTGGCGCTGTTCGAGCGGGCGGCCTACCTGCTCGGCCGCTGGAACGCCCGGTCCATGACGCCGGACCTGCTGGCCCTGTCCGGCTACGCGAACGGCTACGGGCTGCGGATGTATGCCGAGCGGGCGGTGGCGTACCGCGGGCTGGCCCCGCTGCGCAGCGACGAGATCTGGCATCACCCGTGGCTGGCCGGCCACGGCGACCTGCGGGCCGGCCTGCTCGAGCTGGGCGCCCTGATCCCGGAGATGCTGGCCCGGCTCGACACCCTGCCGCAGGCTCTGCCGCACGGCGACGCCAGCCCGCAGAATCTGCTGGTGCCGCTGGACGGCAGCGTCGAGTTCGTGGTGATCGACCTGTCCTTCCGCACCGCGCACGCGCTCGGTTTCGATCTGGGCCAGCTGCTGATCGGCCTCACCCACGCCGGCCAGCTGCCGGCCGCGATGCTGCCCAAGGTCAGCGACGTGATCCTGCCGTCCTACCTGCGCGGCCTCGCCGACGAGGGGGTGGACGGGATGGATGAGCGAGTCCGCGACGGATTCACCACCTCGGTGCTGCTGCGCAGCGGCTTCGACGGCTTCCTCTACGACCTGCTCGGCCGTGATGACGAGGAGTCACGACACGCGTTCGATGAACGGGTGTCGATGTCCCGCTTCCTGCTCGAACAGTACCGCCGAGACAGATGAAGGACAGTCACACTCGGTGATCAGGCGGTCGGCGTAACGTCCTGGAGGCCATGGCTACCAAAACTGTCTCCGCCGAAATCGAGGCCCGTCCCGGACAGGAACGGCGGGCCGCCGCCGTCCTCCAGGAACTCGGCTTCCGCATCCACCACATCGGATCGACGATCAGCGCGGACGGACCCGCCGAACTGTGGAACCAGCACTTCGGCGTGTCCTTCTCGGCGGCATCCAAAGAGATCGGGCACGCGCAGGTGACCGGCTGGCTACGACCGGCACCCGATGCGCTCGCCATCCCCACCGGCCTCCGCGACCTCATCGCCGGCGTCTCTTTCGTCGAGCCTCCGGAGCTCTATTGACGCTCTCGAAAGGCACTGACATGACCACCGTCGTAGAAAATCGCTCGGACCACGTCCATTTCGAGGCGACCGTACGCTCGGAGAGCGGCTCCTCGATGTTCGACGAGGCGTCCGCCACCCAGAACGCGTCCATCGAGACCCTCGCGCCCGCACCCGGCCGTGCCGAGGCGGCCGCCCTGGAACTCCAGCGGATCGGGTTCACCGTGCGGCACATCGGCACGTACTCGATCAGCGGCGAGGCGTCCCGCACGCTCTGGGAGTCGACCTTCGGCACCCGCGTCGAGCGGCGCACCCAGACTCTGAACGCCGGCACCGCGCAGCCCGAGGGTGCCGCCGTCACGTTCCTCGCGCACGTGCCGGACGCGCCCTTCGTCGTACCCGACTCCCTGCAACCGCTGATCGAACGCGCCTACCCGCAGTTCCCGCCGCTGTTCTTCGAGTCGGCGCTGCCGCCCCGGGTGGCCTACCACCACCTGCGGGTGCCGGACGACGTCGGCGTCGTGCTGCGGGCCTCCGCGGTGAACGAACGCGGCATCACCGGGCGCGGCGTGCTGGTCGCGATGGCCGACACCGGGTTCTACAAGCACCCGTTCTATCGGGCGCACGGCTACAACTACAACGCGATGCTCGCGCCGGACGCCATCCGCGTCGAGCACGATGAGGTCGGGCACGGCACCGCCGAGGCGGCGAACATCTTCGCCAGCGCCCGGGACGTCGACTTCGTGGGCGTCAAGATGGGCGCCAACCCGACGCTCGCCTTCAAGGCCGCCGCCGACCTGCACCCGGCCGTGATGACCAACAGCTGGGGCTACCACCTGCCGTTGCTGACCACACTGCCCAACTTCCTGCGGCCGCTCGAGGCCGCGGTGATCGAGGCGGTCCGGATGCGCGGCATCACGGTGTGCTTCTCGGCCGGCAACGGGCACATCGCGTTCCCCGGCATGATGCCCGACGTCATCTCGGCGGGCGGCGTGTACGCCGACCAGACCCAGCTCGGCGACGACTTCCCGCTCGAGGCGTCCGACTACGCCAGCAGCTTCACCAGCCTCATCTACCCCGGCCGGCACGTGCCGGACGTGTGCGGGCTGGTCGGCCGGCTGCCCCGGGCCGTCTACATCATGCTGCCGGTCGAGCCCGGCGACGCGATCGACACCCAGCTGGCCGGCGCGTTCCCGAACGGCGACGACACCAAGCCGAACGACGGCTGGGCCGTGATCAGCGGCACCAGCGCGGCCTCGCCGCAGATCGCCGGCGTGGCGGCGCTCCTCAAGCAGGTGCAGCCCGGCCTCTCGCCGGACCTGATCAAGTCGCTGCTGAAGGCGTCGGCCCGGGACGTGACGACCGGCAAGAGCGCCACCGGCGAACCGGCCGGCGACGGCGTCGACGGCGCCACCGGCTACGGCTTGGTCGACGCGTTCGGCGCGTACCGGCTGGCCCGCTCGGTCACGCCCCGGCAGCTGTACACCCTGCCGTCACCCCGGTAGCGCGGGACAGGCTGTCCCGGACCGCGAACGCGGCCCGGGACAGCCGCGCCCGTGTGCCGCACCGCAGTCGATCCGGCCGCCGTCCCCGGGCCCGTCTGCTTCCCAAGCCGCCGGCCGCCATCCCGAACCCGAAGTGCACGCCCGCGCCCACGCGGTCGCGGAGCGGGGCGGGCGCGGTGCGGGGCCGGCGGGTCGCGCCGACCCGCCGGGAGCACCTCAGGTCCGGCGGGACCGGGCTGCCGCCAGCCAGCCGGACGCGCAGGCCAGCAGCCCGATGACGACGGCCGCGAAGCCTCCTACGATGCCCGAACCGGAGCCCGGTCCGCCGTCGGCTGCGGCGATCACCACGGCGCCGCCGGCCGTGCCTAGCAGGCCGGCCGCCATGGCGATCAGGGGCCGGCGGCTGCCGGCGGCGGATCGGACCAGGGCCAGGCCGCCGAGCACCAGGCCGGCCAGGGCGATCAGGGCGGCCGCGGTGCCCGCTAGCCGGCCTCCGGTCAGGGTGTACGCCTGCACGGCTACGTTCATCGTGTCTCTCCTTTGTCTGGGGACTTATTCGATGGTGTTCGCCGGGCCGCCTTCTGTCGTCGTGCCGGTGCGGGCAGCGCATACCGCGGTTGCGGTAGGCGGTTTCTGCCGCGCGGGCAGGAGTCGCGGGGGTGGAAATCCGGTTAGGGTGCGGCCATGCGGATCGGTGTCGGCGACGCGGCGATCGCCGTCGGTGTGGCGGCGATTCTGCTGATCACCGGGCTGACCGGTGAGCACCCGGGTGCGGCGCCGGCCGGCTATCCGCTGCTGGTGGCCGGCGGCCTGGTTCTGGCCGCGCGCCGGCACGCCCCGGTTGCCGTCCTGGTGGGCACCGGGTTGTGCGCGCTCGGCTATCAGGCCGCCGGTTTCGATGTACCCGCGGTCGCGTACCTCATCGGGGTTTATGGGGCCGTGCGCGCCGGGCACCGGCTGGTCACCGTCGCGGTGAGCGTGGTGATGCTGGGGGTGTTGCCGCTCGCCGTGCTGGCCGCCGGCGTGAGCGGGGCGGGTGAGGCGTTCGCGCAGGCCCGGGATGTGCTGGAGCTGGCCTGGCTGATCGCCGCGGGGGCGGCGGGGGAGGCGTTGCGGCAGGCCGAGCGCCGGGCCGAGGAGGCCGAACGCACCCGCGAGGAGACCGCGCTGCGCCGGGCCGGCGAGGAGCGGCTGCACATCGCCCGCGAACTGCACGACTCGCTCACCCACCAGATCTCGGTGATCAAGGTGCAGGCCGAGGCCGCCGTGCACCTGGCCCACAAGCGCGGCGAGGAGGTGCCGGAGGCGCTGCTGGTGATCCGGGACGCCGGCCGGGACGCGGCCCGCGAGTTGCGGGCCACCCTGGAGGCGCTGCGCGACGACGACCGGAACCCGCCGCGCGGCCTCGACCACGTACCGGATCTGGTGCAGCGGGCCCGGTCGGCCGGCCTGGACGCCACGCTGACGGTGGGCGGCGACCGGGGTGACCTGCCGGTCGCGGTGGAGCGCACGGCGTACCGGATCGTGCAGGAGGCGCTGACCAACGTGGCCCGGCACGCCGCCGCGGCGAGCGCCCAGGTACGGATCGACTACCGGCCCGGCGCGGTGGCCATCGAGGTCGACGACGACGGCACCGCCAGCCCGGGCGCGGCGCCGGTGCCGGGGGTGGGGTTGCTCGGGATGCGCGAGCGGGTGACCGCGCTCGGCGGCCGGCTGCGGGCCGAGCCGCGCAGCGAGGGGGGTTTCACGGTCCGGGCCGAACTGCCGGTGGAGCGCTCGTCGTGATCCGGGTGCTGCTGGTCGACGACCAGCCGCTGATCCGCAGCGGGTTCCGGGCGCTGCTGGACGCCGAGGACGACATCGCGGTGGTGGCCGAGGCCGCGGACGGCGACGCGGCCCTGGCCCTGGCCCGCGAGCACCTGCCCGACGTGGCGCTGGTCGACGTCCAGATGCCGGTCGTCGACGGCATCGAGGCGACCCGCCGGATCGCCGCCGATCCCGCGCTGGCCGCCGTGCACGTGGTGATCCTGACCAACTACGGCCTGGACGAGTACGTGTTCAACGCGCTCCGCGCCGGCGCGGCCGGCTTTCTGGTCAAGGACATCGAGCCGGAGGACTTCCTGCACGCCGTACGGGTGGCGGCCCGCGGCGACGCGCTGCTGGCCCCCGCGATCACCCGGCGGCTGATCGACCGGTACGTGACCCAGCCGCCGCACCGGGACGCCCGCGCCGCCCTCCGGCACCTCACCGGCCGCGAGCGCGAGGCCGTCGCCCTGGTCGCCCGCGGCCTGTCCAACGAGCAGATCGCGGCCCGCATGGTGATCAGCCCGACCACGGCGAAGACCCACGTCAACCGGGCCATGACCAAGCTGCACGCCCGCGACCGCGCGCAACTGGTGATCCTCGCCTACGAGTCGGGCCTGGTGGTGCCGGGCGGCTAGGGTCCGATGCATCAAATCGGTTTGATGTATTGTCGGGGCCATGGAGCGGGAACTTCCGGCCTTCCTGACCGCCGCCGGTCACCCGGTGCGCTGGCAACTGCTGGCCGAGCTGGCCCGCAGCGACCGAGCCGTCCGCGAGCTGACCGCACTGCTCGGCCAGCCGCAGAACCTGGTCTCGTACCACCTCGGCAAGCTGCGCCGGGCCGACCTGGTCTCGGCCCGGCGCAGCAGCGCCGACCGGCGCGACACCTATTACGCGCTCGACCTGGCCCGCTGCGGCGATCTGCTGGCCGGCACCGGCGCGGCGCTGCACCCGGCGCTACGGCTCCGGCCGCCCGGCCGCCCGGCGCCGGCCACCAAGCGGGTGCTGTTCCTGTGCACCGGCAACAGCGCCCGGTCGCAGATGGCCGAGGCGTTACTGCGCCACCGCGGCGTCGAGGCCCACAGCGCCGGCAGCCGGCCCAAGCCGGTCCACCCGCACGCCGTCGCCGCGATGGCCGCGCGCGGCATCGACCTCGCCGGCGCCCGGCCCAAGCACCTCGGCGAGTTCACCGGCCGGCGGTTCGACCGGGTGATCACCCTGTGCGACCGGGTCAAGGAGGTCTGCCCCGAGTTCCCCGGCGCGGCGCACTGGAGCATCCCCGAGCCGGACGACCGCCCGGCGTTCGACCGGGTCGCCGCCGAGCTCGACGAACGGATCACCTTTCTGCTGCACACCCTGGAGGAGACGTCATGACCGACGAGACCGTGCATGTGCGCTACCTGGTGGACGACGTGGCAGCCGCCATCGACTTCTACACCGCCCACCTCGGCTTCACCTCGAACACCACGTTCCTGCCCGCGTTCGCCGACGTGCAGCGGGGCAACCTGCGGCTGCTGCTGTCCGGGCCGGAGAGCTCGGCCGGCCGCGCCATGCCCGACGGCCGCAAGCCCGGGCCGGGCGGCTGGAACCGGATCCACCTGCTGGTCGACGACATCGACACCGCGGTGGCCAAGCTGCGCGCGGCCGGCGTGCCGTTCCGCAGCGACGTGGTGACCGGGCCGGGCGGTAGGCAGATCGTGCTCGACGACCCGGCCGGCAACCCGGTCGAGTTGTTCCAGCCGGCCGGTCGCTGAATGCCGGCGGCCTCGCGTTCATCCTGCCCGGCCTCGTTGTCGGGGGTAGTCATTTGAGACCCTCGCGCACCCGCGCCTCGGTCGGCGCCAGTGCGCTGGTCAGGGTGCGGGCCGTGTCGATCAGCGGTACATGGCTGAACGCCTGCGGGAAGTTGCCGACCAGTCGGCCCGCCTCGGTGTCGTACTCCTCGGAGAGCAGGCCCACGTCGTTGCGCAGGGCCAGCAGCCGCTCGAACGTCTGCCGGGCGTCGTCGTGCCGGCCCATCAGCGCGTAGTTGTCGGCCAGCCAGAACGTGCAGGCCAGGAACGCGCCCTCGCCGGGTGGCAGGCCGTCCACGTCGGTGCCGGGGTGCTGGGTGTAGCGCTGCACGAAACCGTCGGCCAGCAGGTTCTCCTCGATCGCGGCTACCGTGCCGGCCACCCGCTCGTCGGTGGCCGGCAGGAAGCCGACCAGCGGCACCATCAGCAACGCGGCGTCCAACTCCTCGGAGCCGTAGAACTGGGTGAATGTCCGGCGCTCCCGGTCGTAGCCCTTCGCCAGGATGTCCTCGCGGATCTCGTCGCGCAGCCGGCGCCACCGCTCGACCGGGCCGTCCAGGTCGAACTCCTCGACCGCCTTGACCGCACGGTCCGCGGCCACCCAGGCCATCAGCTTCGAGTGCACGAACTGCTTCGGTCCGCCACGGACCTCCCAGATGCCCTCGTCCGGATCGGTCCAGTGCTCCTCGACGTACTCCATCAATTTGATCTGGAGCCCCCAGGCCGGGTCGTCCGCCTTGAGCCCGGCCCGGCGCCCCTGGTGCAGCGCGTCCATGACCTCGCCGTAGACGTCGAGTTGGAACTGCTCGGCGGCGGCGTTGCCGATCCGGACCGGGTTGCCGTCGTAACCGGTCAGCCAGTGCGCGATGTACTCGTCGAGGCGGCGCTCACCGGCCACCCCGTACATGATCTGCAGCTCCGCGGGGTTGCCGGCGATGGCCCGCAGCAGCCACTTGCGCCAGGCGGTGGCCTCGCTCTGGAAGCCGGAGAACAGCAGCGACTGCAGGGTGATGGTGGCGTCGCGCAGCCAGCAGAACCGGTAGTCCCAGTTGCGCACGCCACCCAGCTTCTCGGGCAGGCTGGTGGTGGCGGCCGCGACGATCCCGCCGGTCGGTGCGTAGGTGAGCGCCTTGAGGGTGAGCAGCGAGCGGACCACCGCGTCGCGCCATTCGCCCTCGTACGTGCACGCCGAGATCCACCCGCGCCAGTAGCCCTCGGTCACGCCGAGTTCGTGCGCCGGGTCGAGCGGCTCGGGCCGGGTCAGGTGCGACGGCCGCCAGGTCAGCTCGAACGGCACCCGGTCGCCGGCCTCCACCACGAAGTCGGCGCGGGTCGCGAGGTTCTCGCCGTGCAGCTCGGCGGGTGTCCGCAGCCAGGCCGCGTCCGGTCCGGCCACCGCGACCAGGTCGCCCTGCTCGCGGTAGACCCACGGCACCACGTGGCCGTAGTCGAAGCGCAGCCGCAACAGCATGGTCATCTCAACCCGGCCGCGGACGCCCTCGACGATCCGCACCACCGACGGCGCGGTGTCGCCGCGCGGCGGCATGAAGTCGATCAGCCGGGCCACCCCGTCGGCGGTCTCGAACTCGGTCTCCAGCACCAGCGTCTCGTCCCGGTAGCGCCGGCGGACGGCTACCTCGGCAGCGGCCGGCGCGATCGTCCAGTGCCCGTTGGACTCGTCGCCGAGCAGCGCCGCGAAGATCGCCCCGGAGTCGAACCGCGGCACGCACAGCCAGTCGATCGACCCGTTGCGGCCCACCAGCGCCGACGTCTGCGTGTCCGCGATGATCGCGTAGTCCTCGATCGGAAGCGCCATGTCCCGGTTGGTTACCCGCAATCCCGTGGGGTGAACGCGACGGGTATGAATGTGGGCATGACCCGAATCCTGATCACCAACGACGACGGGGTGGACGCGCCGGGCATCCGGGTGCTCGCCGAAGCGGTGGCGGGGGCCGGCCACGAGGTCGTGGTGGCGGCGCCGCGCGAGGAGGCGAGCGGGATGAGCGCCGCACTCACCGCGGTCACCGTCTCCGGCCGGGTCGTGATGGAAAAACGCAACTTCAACACCATTCCCGGGTACGCCGTTAGCGCGTCGCCCGCGTACATCGCGGTGCTCGCCGGCCTGGGTGTCTTCGGCCCGCCGCCGGACGTGGTGCTGTCCGGCATCAACCTGGGCGCCAACGCGGGCAACGCGGTGCTGCACTCGGGCACGGTCGGCGCGGCGCTGACCGCGGTCAACAACGGCGTCCGGCACGCGATGGCGGTCTCGCTGGACGTGCTCAACCCGACCGTCGCCACCGTGTCCAGCGGCGGGGCGGCCATCACCGTGCCGGACGCCGCCGCCCTGCACTGGCGCACGGCTGCCGAGATGGCCGCCGATCTGCTCGGCTGGCTCGTCGAGGCGCCGCCGCGTACCGTGCTGAATTTGAATGTCCCGGACCGGGAGAAATCCGCCGTGGCCGGGTTGCGCCAGGCGTCGCTCGCGACTTTCGGCCAGGTGCAGATGGCGGTGGCCGAGAGCGGCGAGGACTTCGTGCGCACCTCGGTGGAACGCAGCGGCGAGGAGCTCGTCGAGGGCACCGACATCGCCTGGCTGGCCGACGGCTACGCCACGGTCACCCCGCTCCAGCCGCCGGTGGCCATACCCGAGGTCCGTATTCCCGCGCAACGCGGATCTGTTCCCCGGTCGAGTGGCGTGTGACGGCTTTTCCCGGGTAAGACGTCGTGATGGACTTTTTGCGGTTGCCCTTCACCTGCGCGCAGGAGAGCGCCGTGATGCGCCGCCGGGCAGCCGACCTGCTCGCCGGGCAGCCCGCCGAGCTGGTCCAGGACGTGCTCCTATTGATCACGGAACTCGTCGACAACGTCGTCCAGCACACCGACAGCGGCGGCGAGCTGCACGTGGTCCCGGCCGCCGGCACCCTGCGCGTCGAGGTGCACGACCACAGCCGCTCGTTCCCCCAGCTGCAGCGCCCTGACCTGCGCCGCGCCGGTGGCCGCGGCCTGCTGCTGGTGGCCGCCATCGCGCAGTCCTGGGGGAGCCGGCCGACCGAGACCGGCAAGATGGTGTGGGCCCAGGTCGACCTGGCCTGATCAGCGGAGTTCGGTCATCTCCACCCGTTCGGCCAGCTCGGCTCTTACCCGTCGGCCTGCAGACGCATCGTCTTTCCCAGCGGGTCGATCTCGAAGGTGAGAAGACCCTGCTTGACCGCCACCAACTCGTTGATCAGTCCGGCCGCCTGCTCCGGGGAGTCGGCCTCCAGGAAGATCAGCACGCCGGGGACGTCCCCGGTCTTCAACGCGTACTCGGTCACGATCCGGTGCCGGACGAGATTCCACGCGACCGACGAGAATCCGTTCTTCTCGAAGAATTGCACGAGCTGGTCGCGGGAAGCACCCTCGGCCATCCGGGAATTGGCCACGTATCGCACAAGTCCTCCACGGGATTTCGCTTCACCGAATTAGAGCCCGCCGGCGGTCGGCCCGGCTCATCCCGATGGGGTGATCGGGCCCGGTGGTAAATCCGGTGACGTGGGCGGGCGTCCCGGCGAGGATGGCCGTCGTGGAGGAGGTCGAGGTCCTCGTGGCCCATCGGGAGCGGGCCACCCTGCGCGTCGGTGATGTGTTCCTGAAGGTGGACTCCGATCAGCGGCGTATCGACGTCGAGGTGGCGGCGATGGCCATGGTGCCGATCCCGACCCCGGCGGTGCTGTGGCGGCGGCCGCCGGTGCTCGCGGTCGCCGCCGTCCCCGGCACGGCGCTCGGCCGCCTCGGCGAGCCGTCGCCCGCGTCGCCCGCGGCCTGGGCCGCGGCGGGTGCCGCCATCCGCAAGCTGCATGAGGCGCCGCTGCCGCCCTGGCACGCTCCCGGCCGGGACGAGTTGGCGGCGCAGCTCGACGTCGAATGCCACGCGCTGATCCGGGACGGTGTCCTGCCCGCCGACCTGGTCACGCGCAACCGCGAGGTGGCCGGGGCCGTGCTGCGGCCGTGGACGCCGGTGTTCATCCACGGCGACCTGCAGATCACCCACGTGTTCGTCGAGGGCGACGAGGTCACCGGGGTGATCGACTGGTCCGAGGCGGCCCAGGGCGATGCCCTGTTCGACCTGGCGATCCTCACGCTCGGCCACGAGGAATGCCTGGCCGACGTCGTGGCCGGCTACGGCACCGACGTCGACCTCGACGTGATCCGCGGGTGGTGGGCGCTGCGCAGCCTGCTGGCGTTCCGGTGGCTGGCCGAACACGGCTTCGACCCGTCCGCACCGGGCTGCGAGTTCGACGTGCTGAGATCCCGCATGTGAGCAGGAGCCGGGCCTCAAACTCGTCCGGCGCTGTCTCAGGGATCCTTCTGCACCGAGATCACGACCGTGGTGCCGGCGCCGGGGGACTGGTGGACTTCCAGGGTGCCGCCGGCGTCGGTTACCGCCTCGGTGAGCAGCAGCAGGCCCATGTGCTGGGAGCGGTCGACCGCGTCGGCGTCGAAGCCGGTGCCGTCGTCGGCCACGGTGAGGACCGCCTCGGTGGGTGCGACCGTCACGGTTACCGTCACCTTGCTGGCGTTGGCGTGCTTGAAGACGTTGTGCAGCAGTTCGCGGCATGCGCGGTAGAGCAGCTGGACGGTGAGCTGCGGCAGATCGGCAGTGTCGTCCACCGAGATCTCCACGGTCACGCCGGCCTCGGCCAGTGGGCCGGCCAGGCCGGCTACGCCCAGTTCCAGGCTCTCGCCGGTCAGCTGTGGGGGAGCCAGGTTGATCATTGTCTGGCGTAGCTGCTGGACGTCGGCCTGGACCAGGCCGGTGACCTTGGTGATCGACGGGGCCAGCGGGCTGTCCGTGGGCAGCCTGCGCTGGATGGACTCGAGCAGGTAGACCGCGCCGGACAGGTCCTGCACCACGCCGTCGTGCAGGTCTCGGGCGATGCGGCGGCGTTCCAGCTCGGAGGCGGCCACGGCGTGTTCCAGCAGGCGGTGTCGTTCGCCGTGGGCGCGGTCCAGGCGGCGGGCGGCGGCCAGGGCCACCGGCAGTTGCAGCAGTTGGAGGGCGACGATGGCGGCCAGCGCCAGCGGGGTCAGCTTGCGGGCGATCGCGTCGGCGTCGGCGTCCACCGGGTCGGCCGGGAAGTAGGTCTCCACCAGCAGGGGCCGGCCGGACACGTCCTGGATGGCGGCGTAGGTCTCGACCAGGCGGCCCAGCGGGGTCTCCAGGTGGTTCTCGGGGCGGCTCAGGTTGGTGATCTCGGCCTCGGCGTGGTCGCCGCCGAGCAGGTCGTGGTGTTCCGCGTCGAGGTCGAAGGTGCTGCCGATCAGGGCGTGCGCGTCGGAATAGACGATGGTGCCCTCGGGGGTCCAGACCTTCACCCGCAGGATCGAGCCGTCCAACATTCTTGGCCGTACGGCCTGGTCCAGCGCGACGACGGCGGCCGGGTCACCGCGGCGCAGGCCGGCCGTGCAGAGCGGCGCCACCACCTGGGCGGCGAACGCCCGGCCGGACCGGGCCGCGGTGCTGATCGCCTGCGCCTGCGCAACGTGGACGCTCCAGGCGGCCGCCCCGGCCGCGACTCCGACCAGGGCAAGTGCGCTCAAAGCCAAAAACCAGGCGAGCGTACGCCGGGACTCCGACCCGGCGAGCCGGCGGCGAGCTCCCATGATCGCCATTGTTCCGGTGGGTGGCCGCGGGGCGCCCGGATATCGACAGTGCGCGATATGGTGCCACGCAACAGCGACCACGGGGGAATCACTGTGCACATCAGCATGCGCATTTCAGCCTGCCTGACGGCGGCGCTGGTGGCCGCGGTTGCGGCGGCGGGGGCGGCGGCGGCGGTGGCGGCGGAGGCGGCGGAGGGTCGGCCCGCCGCGGCGGCACCCGACCCGGCACCCTCCGCCAGCGCCGGACAAAAGCCGCACCCCGGACAAGGTGCGGAGGCCGGCGTGGGACAAAAGCCGTACCCCGGGCAAGGGGCGGAGGCCGGCGTGGGACAAAAGCCGTACCCCGGGCAAGGTGCGGAGGCCGGCGTGGGACAAAAGCCGTACCCCGGGCAAGGGGCGGAGGCCGGCGCGGGACAAAAGCCGCACCCCGGGCAAGGGGCGGAGGCCGGCGCGGGACAAAAGCCCCGCGCCAACCAGGAGCCGCCGCCCCGCGCCGGCATCGAGCCGCCGTCGCGCGACCGGGCCGTCCAGGACGCCCGCGCGCTCGTCGGCCGGCACGGCCGGGCGATCCGGGCCGCGGCCGGTGAGTCGTACCAGCTCAAGGGTGTTGTTGTTGATCCTGATGGGTCTCGGCACGTGCGGTTTGACCGGACCTATCGGGGGCTGCCGGTGCTCGGCGGTGACTACGTGGTGCACGCCAACCCGGACGGCAGCTTCCGGGACACGTCGGTGGCGCAGCGCCAGACGATTGCGGTCGGCACCACGCCGGTCGTCGATGCCGAGCGGGCCAAGCGCGCCCTGCCGGGCAAAGACTCCGCCGCGCGCCTGGTGGTCGACGCGGCGCCCGGCACACCCGTGCTGGCCTGGCAGGTCACCGGGCCGGACGGGCGCACCGTCGTCGTCGACGCGGGCAGCGGTGAGGTCCGGCGCCGTTTCGACAGCGTGCACCGGGCGGACGGCACCGGGCACAGCCTCTACAGCGGCGAGGTGCCGCTCAGCACCAGCCGCACCGAGGACGGCCGGTTCACGCTGACCGACCCGGACCGGGGTGGCGCGCGCACGCTGGACGCGCTGGACAGCACCTATCCGAAGCCGGCCGGGAGCGTGCCGCTGCTGGACGACGACAACGTCTGGGGTGACGGCACCCGCGCCGACCGGGCCACGGTCGCGGCCGATGTGCACTACGGCGTGGCGCAGACCTTCGACTACTTCAAAGGCAACTTCAACCGCACCGGCGTACGCGACGACGGCAGCGCGCCGGTCGCCATGGTGCACGAGAACGAGGCCAACGCCGCCTTCTACAGCGACTGCTACTGCGTGTCCTTCGGCGACGGCGACGACACCCGCGGCCCGTTCGTCTCGCTGGACATCGTGGCGCACGAGTGGGCGCACGGGGTCACCTTCGGCACCGCGGGACTGGTGTACGACGGCGAGTCCGGCGGGCTGAACGAGGCCACCAGCGACATCTTCGGCACGCTGGTCGAGTTCGCGGCGAACAACCCGAACGACCCGCCGGACTACCTGGTGGCCGAGAAGCTCGGCACCAGCCCGCTGCGCTACATGGACGAGCCGATCCGGGACGGCCAGTCCTCCTCGTGCTGGAACTCGGCGATCGGGGTGAAGGACGTGCACTACTCGTCCGGCGTGGCCAACAAGTTCTTCTACAACCTGGCGGTCGGCAGCGGCGAGTCGCGGTGGGGCACGAGCACGCCGTGCGCGGGTGCGCCGCCGGTGACCGGCATCGGCAACGACAAGGCCGGCCAGATCTGGTACCGGGCGCTGACCGTGTACATGCTGTCGAACACGAACTACGCGGCGGCCCGGCAGGCCACCCTCACCGCGGCGGCCGACCTGTACGGCGCGGGCGGTACCGAGTACGCCGCGGTCGACGCCGCCTGGAAGGCCGTGAACGTCGACGGCTCCGACCCGGTGCCGCAGGAGCCCGCGGTGTGGCGCCCCGGCAACCAGGAGAGCGTCGTGGGCGACACGGTCCGCCTCCAGATCCGGGCCGAGGACCCGCAGGGCGACGACATCACGTTCGCCGCCACCGACCTGCCGGCCGGGCTGTCGATGGACGCGACGGGCCTGATCACCGGTTCGCCGACCACCACGGGCTGGGAGTACGTGAAGATCTCGGTGACCGACAGCGCGGGCCACGTCGGCGTCACGTACTTCTTCTGGGACATCTTCGGGCCGCCGGCGGTGACCAACCCGGGTGACCAGACGACCGGGGTGGGCGACTGGGTCTTCCTGAACATCGAGGCCACCGACGACGACTCGGACTACGAGCTCACCTATACCTTCGAGGGCATGCCGGACGGCCTCCTCGGCACCAGCACGTTCATCTACGGCTACCCGGAGAAGGCGGGCACCTGGACCACCCGGGTGACGGTCACCGACAGCGAGGGGCGGTCCACCACGATCAGCTTCGGCTGGACCGTCACTTAGGCGGCTCGGTCCCGGCCTGCTCGCTGATCATGTATTCGGCGTACCACTCGGGCCAGTTCTCGTCGCGGACGCCGGTGCGCTGCTCGTGCTCGCCGTGCGCGGCCTCGGCCCGGCGCAGCGCGCTCGCCAGGTCTTGCACCGACGCGTACGTGGCGGTGGCCGGGTCGACGCGGCCCGGCAGCCGGTCGGTGACCTCCTGCAGCAACCAGCCGTTGCCGTCCGGATCGCGGAACCCGGCGAGCGAGGCGTAGGAGGCGCCGCCGGGTGCCGGGCCGTCGCCGCGGCCGTCCGGGGTGACATGGAAGACCTCGCTCACCTCCACGCCGTGGGCGAGCAGGTCGGCGCGGGCCGCCTCGAGGTCGCTGACCACAAGGTAGATGCCCTGGGCCGAGCCGGCCGGCACCGCGTCGGTGCCCGGCGCGAAATGGATCGACGACGGGGAACCGGGCGGGGTGAACTGGATCGCCCGGCCGCCGCCGAGCGGGAAGTCGGCGTCGAGCCGCCAGCCGAGGCCGGCGTAGAACTCCTTGGCCCGGTCGAGATCCCGGACCGGAATGGTGACTACTTCGAGCTTCAGATCCACGGTCATCGCAGTCTCCTATGTGTAGGCTCGATGACCGTCGTATCAGCATCCGTAGTAGCCGTACAGGCTCTCGCAAAATTGCCCAGCCGCCATCCGGCTCGGATCGTAGAGCGGAGCGTCCGCCACCTGGGCACTGCTGCGCCCGACGCGGATCGTGTCGCCCACCACACCGTGCACGGCCTCGACCGGGATGAACGAGGGGGTGGCGCCGAAGCCGGTCACGCCGCCGTGCTCCACGCTGATCAGCCGGTAGCGCTGCTCGTCGGCGTCGACCAACAGGTCGTCGACGGTGCCGAGGGGGTGGCCGTCGCGGTCGGTGACCCGGCAGCCGAGGAGTCGGGCCGGCGGCGCGGCCCGATGCGGGGACTGGGTCAACCGGATCATCGTGCCGGGCCGCGGGGTCATCATCGAGATCTACCCATGGCCCCGAACGCCAAACGGGGCGGGCTTCTACGCTGCTGGCTGAACCGGCTGCCGGCGGCTACTGGCACGGCCACCGCGCCGGTACGGTGAGCGGATGGCGGACATCGCGCGACCTCGCCCCCTGCTCCGTACGGTGGTCGGTGAGGTGCTGCGCCGGCACCGCCAGGAGCAGGGCCGCACGCTGGCCGAGGTGGCCAAGGAGGCCTGCGTCTCGGTGCAATACCTGTCCGAGGTCGAGCGCGGCCGCAAGGAACCCAGTTCCGAGATCCTGGCCGCGGTCTGCGACTCGCTCGGCATCGAGCTGTCCGACCTGCTCGCCGAGGTGCGGGCCGACCTGGTGGGCTACCGCGCCCCGGTCCTGCGGCTGGCGACCGCCCAGCTGCAGCGGCAGGTCTCCCCGCCGCTGCACCGCTCGGGCGACGTCCTCATGATGGCCGCCTGATCAGGCGGCGCCGCTCAATCGGTAGGCGCGGCCCGGTCGCTGGGTGATCACCTGGTCGGCGAGTCCGTAGGCGACCGCGTCCGCCGCCGACAGGGTCATGCTCCGGTCGGTGTCCGCCCGGATCTTGGCGACCGGATGACCGGTGTGCTGGGCCAGGATCTGGTCCATCTCGGCGCGGACCTTGGCCACCTCCTTGGCCTCGACCGCCAGGTCGGGCAGCGTGCCCCGGGCCTGGCTGGACGGCTGGTGCAGGGTGACCTTGGCGTGCCGCAGCACCGAGCGCCGGCCCGGGGTGCCGGCCGCCAGCAGCGCCGCCGCCGCGGACGCCGCCTGCCCGACGCAGAACGTGGCGATGTCGCAGCGGACGAAGTTCATCGTGTCGTAGATCGCGGTGAGCGCGCTGAACGAGCCGCCGGGCGAGTTGATGTACATCCCGATCTCCTGCTCGCCGGCCGACTCCAGGTGGATCAGCTGGGCGATCACGACGTTCGCCACGCCGTCGTCGATCTCGGTGCCGAGGAACAGGATCCGGTCGGCCAGCAGCCGGGAGTAGATGTCGAAGGCACGTTCGCCGGTGGGCGTCTTCTCCACCACGGTGGGGATCGTGTACTGGCTCATGCTGTTCCTCCCTTGGGCATGCCCTTCTGGCCCTCGCCTGCGACGCCCCATCCAACCGCCCCACCCGCCGCCCAGAAACGGACTGAAGGCTCGTCAGGTGCGGCTGGGTGCCGCTCGGTGCAGGCGGTCATGCGCTCAGTCCCATCGGCTGGCGGGACATCGCCGGACGCACGTCGTCGACGCTGTCCAGGATGTGGTCGATGAGGCCGTACGCCCGGGCCTCGTCGGCGTTGAACCAGCGGTCCCGCCGGCTGTCCAGTTCGACCCGCTCGACCGGCTGGCCGGTGTGCTCGGCGGTGAGCCGCAGCAGTGTGCTGCCGACCCGGTCGAGCTGCTCGGCGTAGATCTCGACGTCGGCCGCGGTGCCGCCGAAGCCGGCCGAGCCCTGGTGCATCAGGATCTGGGCGTGCGGCAGGCTGAACCGCTTGCCGGGGGTGCCCGCGGTCAGCAGGAACTGGCCCATGCTGCCGGCCAGCCCGAGCGCGAGCGTGCTCACGTCGTTCGGGATCAGCCTCATGGTGTCGTAGATGGCCAGGCCGGCGCTGACCGAGCCGCCCGGTGAGTTGATGTAGAGGCTGATGCCGCTGCGCGGGTCTTCCGCCGAGAGCAGCAGCAACTGGCCGCAGAGCCGGTTGGCGATCTGGTCGTCGACCTCGGTGCCGAGGACGATGATGCGCTGGTGCAGTAGCCGGGCGGCTACCTGGTCGTCGATGGACCCCGCGGTCCACGGGGTCGTCCCGGTGGCTGTTGGCATGGCCTCTCCTCGCTCGCGGCCGGACCTGATGGAACCAACCTTCGGGCGGGTGGGCGGCCGTCGCCAAGCCGATCTGCTGTTAGCAGACGGGCTACCTGATGGCGTCGAGCAGGCCGGTCCGGATCGCCTTCATGACGGCCTCCAGCTGGCTGTGCGAGTCGAGCTTGGCGAGGATGCTCTTCACGTAGCCGCGGCAGGTGTGCAGGCTGATGCCCAGTTCGTTGGCGATGGCCCGGGCGTCCCGGCCGAGGGCCATGATCCGCAGGACGTCCCGCTCGCGGGCGGTCAGCAGTGCCACCGGCTCGGCGTGCGCGGCCCGCGGCGCGGCCGGGTTGAGCGCGCCGGACAGCAGGTGGGCCGGTATCACCATGCCGCCCCGGTGCGCGCTGCGCAGCGCCTGGAGCACGTCGCCGAGCGCGCCGCCCTTGGGCAGGAACCCGCAGGCGCCGGCCGCCACCGCCCGGGACACCAGGGATGGCTCGGCGTGCGCGGTCAACACGATCACCCGTAACTCCGGGTAGTCGGCCATCAGTTGCCCGGTCGTCTTGATCCCGTCGACGTCGGGCAGTTCCACGTCCATCAGCACGGCGTCCGGGCGCAGCCGCTCGACCAGCTCGCGCGCCTCGGAGCTGGATTGCGCGTGCCCCACGAAACTCAGCGACGGCTCGCTCTGCAGGGCGATGGCCAGCAGCTCGGCGAAGGTCTGGTGATCATCGACCACCAGTACCCGGATGGACTCCAGCTCCTCCGCCATCTGACAATTTTATCCGTTTTGCGAGCTTCTGCCCCCAAGATTGGGTAGCCGCACACCCCTCACCTCCGGCTCCCGCGCCGGGGCACCGCCAGGGCAGAGTTCACATCACCGAGAGTGATGGAGCGCATGATGATCGACATTCAGCTGTTCGGCACCGGACGGGTGCGGGGGATGGACCGGCGCAGCCTTGGCGGCGCCCAGCACTGGCGGATTCTGCAGCTGCTGGCGGTCCACCGGACCCTGAGCAAGTCCGCCCTCGCCGAGCTGCTGTGGAACGGTCACGCCCCGGACGGCTACGCGGCGACGCTGTCCGCTTACATGTCCGGCTTGCGCCACCACCTCGGTTCCGCAGTCGTGGTCGCCGACCGGGCCGGGTACCGGCTGGACGAGAAGCGGGTCGCGGTCGATCTGTGGGACTTCGACGACCTGCTCAACCGGGCCCGGGGACTGTCGGCCACGAGCGCGCTGCCGCTGCTCGAACGCGCGCTCGGCCTGGCCGGCCAGCTGCCCCTCGCCGAGGAGTCCGGCCGGCACTGGGCCGACGAGGTCCGCGAGCGCTACCGGCAGCGGGTGGTGGCCGCCGCCACCAGCGCGTCCCGGCACGCCTTGGCGGTCGGTGCCCACCAGCGCGCCCACGACCATGCGGCGCTCGCCACCGACCTCGACCCGGCGGCCGAGGACGCCTGGCGGATCCGGATGTCGGCCCTGGCCGCCGACGGGGACCGGGCGGGTGCGCTGCGCTGCTACCACGCGTGCCGGCAGATCCTGGCCGACGAGCGCGGCATCGACCCGGCGCCGGCGACGCACGCGCTGTTCCGCGCGATCCTCGGCGACGAGCCCGCGCCGGTCGACCTGTCCGAGCTGGTCAAGGCGGTACTGACCGCGGCGCGCGAACTGGCCGGCGACGTCGCCGCGGAGCGGCCGGCGGTCGTGCTGCTGGCCCATGCCGAGCAGCTGGCCCAGCAGCTGGTCGCCGCCCGGGTGCGCCCGCTGGTCGCCGCGAGCTGACCACGAAACAGACAAAGAATACAATATTGGTATACTAAGGACATGAACCGTGAAAACCTCAAGAAGCGGCTGTTCACCGCTGCCGCGCTTACCACACTGACCGCGGCGAGCCTGGCGGTGACCGCTCAGCCGGCCGGCGCGTCCTCCCACCGGCCGTGCGGGGTCGACAAGCACGGCACCACCGCCGGGGTGGAGAAGGTGGGCACCGCCACCGCCACCGTGGGCGTCGACGGGATCAAGCTGACCACGGCGAAGTCCACCAACGTGGACAAGGTGTCCTGGAAGAAGAACTTCCTGCTGCCGGTGGCGGCCAGCACGGTCACCGAGATGAACTACGAGACCGTCAAGCTCGACCAGACCGCCGGCGACAACGCCGTCGTCAACGACGCCGCGCTGCCCGCGTACCACATCTACGTCCGCACCCCGGCCGGCGAGGGCGTGCTGATCTACGAGCCGTACTGGTACCTCAGGGACATCGGCGCCGGCAACCCGCAGCGCCAGGTCCGCACCGAGTGGGACGTGCTGAACGGCCCGCTGTGGACCTCGTCCACCACGATCACCGGCCTGCCGAAGACCGGGGGCGGCCCGGCCACGCTGACCTTCGCCCAGGTGGTCGCCGCCAACCCGAAGATGACCGTCACCGGCATCGGCTTCGGCCTCGGCACCTACAACGCCGGCGTCATCGCGATCCTCGACGACCAGCGCTTCGCCACGAAGCTGTCGTGCACGGACCACCAGTGGTCCACCGGCTTCGGCAACGGCATCTGGTGGCCGGGCTGGCTGCGCTGATCATGCGCTGATCAACGTTCTACGACGCGGTCGCGGGCCACGACACTCCCCGCTGGGTCGAGACGACACCGATGGGTGGAGCCGACCAGGAGCGGGGAGTGGAGAAGTCCACGTGGCCCCCGGCGAAGTCCGCGTCGCGAAAGGCCACGGTGCCGCCGGCGAAGTCCGCGCTGTTGAAGGCAACGGTGCCACCGGAGAACCTCGCGTCGCTGAACGACACCGCGCCGCCGGAGAACTGCGCTCCGATGAAGGACACCGTGCCGCCGGACACCTCCGCGTCGCTGAACGACACCGTGCCGCCGGAAAAGTGGGCGCCGACGAAGGACACCGTGCCGCCGAGAAACCTCGCTTCGTTGAAGGCAGCCGTACCGCCGGAGAACTTCGCGCCGCTGAACGACACCTCGCCGTCGGTGATTACCGCGCCGCGCAGGTTGAGGAAGGTGCCTTCGCGCAGATCGATCCTGGAGAGATCGCCACCGTCGAGAGTCGCGCCCCGGAGGTCGAACCGGTAGCCGTGCCAGCGCGGGCGACGGGAGGTATCGATCAACTCCGGTGTCAGGTGGGCGCGGATCAGGATGACGATCGTGTGCCGGACCTGCTGTTCGTCGCGGGCCGCACTGTCGTATGGTGCCCGGAGATAGGCGCAAAGCACGTCGATGCAGGTCTGGCGGCCCTCCTCCCAGTCGTCGGCCAGCCCGGCCATCGCGTAGGTGCCGGTGAGCCGGATGGCGGATTTGTCCGCCCCGAGCTGCTCGGCGGCCTTGCCGAACCGTTCGTTGAACAACTTGGTGTTCTCGCGGTGCTCGGCGGCCTCGCTGTGGTCCTGTCTGCGATAGGCCACGGTGAGCGCGACGACGCCTCCGATGCCCGCGACGATCGCCAGAACGATCTTCAGTGCATCGAAGGTGTTTGCGATGCTCCACGCCGCCGTTCCGGCTCCGGAAGTGGTCGCGGAACTCAGGTCGGGCCGGCCCACCGCGACCCACATGCCGAGCCCGGCAACGACCGCCACCAGGAACGCCAACGCCAGCAGGGCGGCCACATGGACGAAGAGCGGGACCCGCTCGGCGACCGGACGGCGGCGGTCGTCGCCACCCCGGCGCCAGCGTGCCGCACTCCGCCCGGCGATGACGGCGAGCCCGGCCACCGCGATCAACGCGGGCAGCCATCGCCAGCCGAGATGCGGGACCGCTGCCCGGGCCCGTAACCACCAGTCCGGCGGCACCAGGGCGAGGAGCGCGAGCCCGACCACAACCACCGGCACGGACCGGCGATTCGTGAAGGAACGCCATCGCGATGTGGCCACGCCACCATTTCAGCCGGTCTGGTCAAGGCCTGCCCGATAGAGACGCTCTCGACGCCACCGCTCATCTTGGTCCGGCCGTTACGACCCGACTTTGGCCTGCTCGCCAGGGGGTCGGGAGCGGCCGGGTACGGTACGGAAAACGGAGGAGGCAGGCATGGCGGTCGGCATCTTCGCCGGCATTCCGGTGCGCGACTACGGCAGCGCCCTGGAGTGGTACAAGCGGCTGTTCGGCGCGGAGCCGGCGTTCTATCCGAACGACATCGAAGCGGTCTGGCAGCTCGCCGAGGACCGGTACGTGTACATCATCCAGGACCCGGTCCGGGCCGGCGGCGCGGTCGGCATGGTCTGGGTCGACGACCCGGCCGCCGAGGTGGCGCGGATCGCCGGGCAGGGCCTGGAGCCGGTGGACATCGAGAAGCACGGCTCGGTCTGGAAGTACGTCTTCCACGACGCCGACGGCAACGAGACCGGCATCGGCGGTCCGGTCTAGACCGTCGCGGTCGGCAGCGATGAACAATTCGGTGCAGCTCCGATGAAGCACCGGCGGCACCCTTCTTCGCAACGTCAACTCGAAGGAGTCACCGATGCGAAGCACCCTCGCCCGTGCCCTGGCCACGGCGTCGTTTGCCGTTGCTCTGACCGTCGGCGGCCTGGCCGGTACGGCGCAGGCCGCCACCCCCAAGCCTCATCAAGCCACCGAGACGAACGTTCTGACGGCCGCCGCGATCACCGGCGTCTGCAGCATCTACCTCTACGGCCGCTACTTCGACGGCGCTTCCTTCGTCACCGAGGGCCTGTGCCGGGCCTTCGCCAACCTCTACGCGAACCAGTACCCGCCGGGCGCCGTCACCTACACGTGGTACCCGCAGGCGTAGCCGCTCGTGAGCAGACCCGCCGCCGGGCGGCGCCGGGCGGTGGGTCAGTGGCTCTCCTGGAGGGTGGTGAGGTCGTCCAGGCCGGCGATCGTCAGCACCGGGGCCAGCAGCGGGCCGGCCACCAGCCGCAGGTGGTCGACGTGCGGGAACAGGGCGGCCAGGCCGGCGCTGTCCAGATATTCCACCCGGGTGAGGTCGACCACCAGGGTCTCCTCCGGCGCGTCCGAGCGGGCGGCGGTCAGCGCCTCGGCGAACGACGCGGCGTTGCTCATGTCGACCTCGCCGGCGGCGGTGAGGACCAGGGTGCCGTCCGGGCGGCGGGCCGTGTGGCACGTCAGTGCGGTGCTCATCGGGGAATCCAAGCCTTCAGGCCGACGATGGTGCCGGCGGTGCCGGTCGTGACGGTTACCTCGGTCATCAACGCCCGCATCAGGGTGAAACCGCGGCCGCGGTGCGGGTTCTCGGCCGGTTGTGGAGTCTTCCACAGACCGCTGTCGGTCACGGTCAGCTGGAGGTTCTCGGCGGTGGCGGCGGCGCGCAACCGGATCCGGCCGCCACGGGGCAGGTGGCGGTGGCCGTGCTCGATCGCGTTGGCGCACGCCTCGCCGGCCGCGACCAGGACGTTCTGCGTGGTGGTGGGGTCGATGCCGCACCGGGCCAGCCAGCCGCGCAGTGCCGACCGGACCGGGGCGAGCCGGGTGGCCTCGGCCGGAAACTCCAGTTCCAGCGGGGCGGGGTGGCGGTAGAGCAGCAGCGCCACGTCGTCGTCGTAGCCGGCGTCGGGAGCCATCCGGTCCATGATGTCGGCGGCCAGGTCCTCCAGGGCGGCGCCGCGGCCGCGCCGGACCGTGTCGGTGACCCGGTCGATGCCGGTGGTGAGCGGCTGGCGGCGGCGTTCGACCAGCCCGTCGGTGTAGAGCAGTAGGGTGGCGCGGGTCGGCACCGTGTAGTGGGCGCCGGGCCGGCCGGCCGGCGAGCGCACCCCGAGCGGGCGGGACCGGCCCTGGTCGAGCAGGTCGGCGGTGCCGTCGGCGTGGCTGACCACGGCCGGGGGATGGCCGGCGCTGGCGTACGTCAGTTCGCCGGTCGCCGGGTCGAGCACGCCGCAGAACACGGTGGCGCACATCGCACCGGGCAGCTGGGCGGCGAACCGGTCGAGCGCGGTCAGGGTCTGCGCCGGGTCGGCGTTCTGCAGCAGCAGCGCCCGGCAGGCACTGCGCAGCTGGCCCATCACGGTGGCCGCATCGAGGCCGTGCCCGACGCAGTCGCCGACCACGATGCCGATCCGGCTGTCGGCCAGCGTGACCGTGTCGTACCAGTCGCCGCCGACCTTCAGCGGCCGGGTCGCGGGCGCGTAGCGCACCGCAAATCCCGCCGGGAGCTGGGCCGGGCCGAGGATGGCCCGCTGCAGGGCGAGCGCCGTCTCGCGCTGCTGGTCGATCTGGTGCATCCGGTGCAGACCCTGGCCCAGGTGCCCGGCCAGCAGGGCGAGCAGTGTCTGGTTCTGCTCGGTGAACGGGCGGTTGCCGCCCAGCTCGAGCCACAGCACCAGGGTGCCGTCGGGGTGTTCGAGGGCGATCCCGGCGCCGCCGGCCGGCTCGATCACCGGGGTGAGCAGCGGCCCGTCGCGCAGCGCGGTGAGCCGGTCCCGCAGGCCGTCCCAGGGCTGATGCGGCGCCGTGGTGGTCACCTTGGGGCTGCCGGACTCGTCGAACACGACGGCGTACACCTGGGCCGCCTGCCAAAGATCTTTCAAAGCATCCAGTACGCCGTCCATCGCGCCGGTCAGGCTGTCCGCCTGGGACAGCTGCACGCTGATCGCCGCCAGCGCGGTCTCCCGCTGCACCGCGTAGTGCTCGGCGGTGACGTCGCGGAACGTGCCGACGATGACCCGCCGCCCGGTGTCCGGGTCCTCGACCTGGCTGAACGCGGCGGCAGCCCAGATCCGGCGCCCGTCGCGGTGCCGCACCGGAATCGTGTAGCTGCCGCTGGACTGCTCGATCAGCTGCGCGAACGCCACCTCGACCTGCCGGTAGCCCGCGGGGTCGGTGTCCCGGTCCGGCCACCAGGGATGCACCGGCGCGTACGGCAGGCCTTCCGGGCCGAAGCCGAGGATGTCGGTGAACGTGGAGTTGATCTCGATGATCGCGCCGTCCTCGTCACAGACGAAGAACGCCTCCTGCAGCGAATCCACCAAGGCCGTACGCCATCGGGCGTGATGGTTGCGCAGGCGGGCCAGCTCGACGTTGGCCCGTACCCGGGCCAGCAGCTCGGCGGACGAGAACGGCTTGACCAGATAGTCGTCGGCACCGGCCTCCAGGCCCTCGATGGAGGCCTCCTGCCCGGCCCGCGCCGACAACAGCAGGACCGGCGTGCTCGCCGTCCGCGGGTCCGCCCGCAGCGCGCCGACCAGTTGCAGGCCGTCCAGGCGCGGCATCATCACGTCGCTGATGATCAGGTCGGGGTCCTGTACCCGGGCCGCCTCCAGCGCGGCCTGCCCGTCGCCGACCGCCGCCACCCGGTGGCCGGCCGAGCGCAGCAGCCGCACCAGGTAGTCGCGCATGTCCGCGTTGTCGTCGGCGACCAGCAGCCGGCCCGGCCGGCTCGTCGCCGGTGCGTCGCCGGTGACGAGCCGCGGCTCCGGTTCGGCGCCGGCGTCCGACGGCAGCCAGCGCAGCGCCTCCTGAACGTAGGGCGCCGCGGTGTCGGTCACCGCGAAGGTGCTGCCGGCCGAGGCGAGGGCGTCCGCCGGCAGGTGCTCGGCGCCGAACGGCAGCCGGATGCGGAACGCGGTGCCCGCCCCGACCGTGCTGTCCGCGGTGATGTCGCCGCCGTGCAGCTCGACCAGTTCCTTGACCAGGGCCAGGCCGATGCCGCTGCCCTCGTTGGAGCGCGACTTCGCGTTCTCGATCCGGTGGAACCGCTCGAACAGGCGGGACATCTCGTCCGCGGGGACGCCGATACCGGTGTCGGCGACGGTCACGGCGGCGCGCCCGTGCTCAGTGCGTACGGCGACCCGGATCTTGCCTTTGAAGGTGAATTTGAGGGCGTTGCTCAGCAGGTTGAGCACGACCTTCTCCCACATGCCGCGGTCCAGGTACACCGGCTGGTCCAGCGGCGGGCAGTCCACCTCGAAGGCCAGGCCGGCCCGCTCCACGGCGGAGCGGAACACGCTGGCCAGCTCGGCGGTGGTGGCGGACAGGTCGAGCGGCTCGTAGCGGGCCTGCATCCGGCCGGCCTCGATGCGCGAGAAGTCGAGCAGCGTGTTGACCAGCTTGCCGAGCCGCAGCCCGTTGCGGTGGATGACGTCGAGCTCGGCGCGGACGGCCGGATCGGCGGTGCCCCACCGGGTCCGCAGCTCCTCGACCGGCCCCATGATCAGGGTGAGCGGGGTGCGGAACTCGTGGCTGATGTTGGAGAAGAACGCGGTCTTCGCCCGGTCCAGCTCGGCCAGTTCCTCGGCCCGCCGCTGCTGTGCCTCGTAGCTGCGGGCGCTGCCGATGCCGGCCGCGACGTGCCCGGCAGCCAGTTCGACGAACCCCTGATAGCCGTCGTCCAGCTGCCGGAAGCGATTAAGAGCGGCAACCATGAAGCCGTACGGGGCGCCGCCCTGCTGGAGCAGTGGCACCAGCAGGGCCTGCACCGGCGGCTCGGACCAGTCGCCGCGGGGCAGCCCGGCGAACGCCTCGCCGTCGAGCGCCACCAGCAGCGACTCGCCGCCGCCCGCGGCCGTGGCGGGCCACACCCCGGAGCCGGCCAGCGACGCGGGCGCCGCCGGGTGCCCGGCGGCGATGCCGGTCGAGCCGGCCAGGTGGGCGCCGTCCTCGTCGTCGAACAGGTAGGTCAGCGTGAAGGGCAGGTCGCGCAGGTTGCGGCCGAGCTGGGTGCCGGCGAACGCGAGCATCTGCTGCTCGGTGCGGATCGCGCTGAGGTCCGAGCCGAGGTCGCGCAGCGTCGCCATCCGCCGCTCGCCGATCACCCGGGTGGTCTCCTCGCTGACCACGCAGAGCATGCCGACCAGCGCGCCGTCGTCGTCGCGCAGGGGGCTGTAGGAGAACGTGTGATAGCTCTCCTCGGTGTAGCCGGAGCGCTCCAGGAACAGCAGCAGCGCCTCGTCCCAGGTGGCCTCGCCGGTGGTGAGGACCGCCTCGATGCGCGGGCCGATGTCGCTCCAGATCTCGGCCCACACCTCGCTGGCCGGGCTGCCCAGCGCCCACGGGTATTTGCGGCCCAGGGTGTCGCGCCGGTAGGCGGCGTTGCAGAAGAACGTGAGCTGCGGCCCCCACGCCATCCACATCGAGAATCGGGAGGACAGCAAAATACTGACCGCGGTACGCAGGCTCTGCGGCCACCCCGACGGCGACCCGAGCGGTGTCGCCTCCCACGAGACGGCAGCCAGATCACGGCCGACATCGCCACCGCCGGCGAACACCTCGGCGTCCTCGCTCATGTGCCCGGAACTCCCCTTGTCGATCACCGCCGCGGCAGCCGCTCAAAGGATATGCGGAGGAGCCCGGTAACGCTCGTCAGAGCATCATCCGAACTAGGCGCACTCCCGCCACGCGAACTCGTAGGTGGTCCGGACGTCGGTGCTCAACGCCCGCATCGCGATCCAGCTGGACACGGCGGGAGTGTCGCCGGGTGTCACCCGCAGTTCGGCGTTGACGTTGAGATTGCGCTGCTGGCCGCAGGGCACGAAGACCTGCGCCTCGAGCTCGATCGTGTCGATCGCCTGCCAGTCCTGGTCGAGCGGTCCGGTGAAGGTGTGGGTGCGGTAGGCCGGCAGCGGGCCGCCGGCGTAGTAGTAGAGGGACCGGAGGACGGCGGTCGCGCCGGGTTCGAGGTGCAGGGAGCCCTGGTGCACGATGCGGGAGATCGCGTAGGTCCAGCCGTCGGGCACGTGCACGACGAGGTTCAGCTGGCAGTTCCTGCGGAACGCGGTGACCGGGGCGTCGCCGCCGGCCACCGCCCGGAAGTCCGTGTGGTCGATCTGGAAGCCGCTGTTGTCCGGCAGCACCGAGATCGCGGTGGTGCCGGGCGCGCAGCCGGTGCCGTTGAGCGTGATGACGTCGACGACCACCGGAGCGGGCAGGGTCAGCAGGGCGGCTACGGCCAGGTTCAGGAACATGGGAACCCCCTTCGCATTGATGAGTTTCAATGTATCGGATTGATAGCCGTGGTAACCGGGCGGTGGGTTCCGGACCTAAAGGGGGTGAGGATGAGCGCAGCGAGGGGGCGCGGGGATGAGGCATGAGCAGTTCACGGTGATGTTCCGTGTGCACTATCCGCTGGTGCTCGCCTTCGTGTCCCGGCGGACCGACGCGGCTCGGGCGCACGACGTGGTGGCCGACACTTTCACCACCGCGTGGCGGCACTTCGACCGATTACCCGCCGAGCCGTTGCCCTGGCTGTACCGGGTGGCCCGCAACTGCCTCGCCAACGAACTGCGCGCCGACCGGCGGCAGGCCCGGGTGGCCGAGAAGATCGCCGGGCACGGCTTGGAGCCGGAGCCCGACCACGCGCTGTCGGTGATCGCCGACACCGGGCTGCGGCAGGCGCTGCAACGGCTGTCGCCGGCCGACCGGGAGGCGCTGCTGCTGATCGGCTGGGAGGGCCTGGACCACGACGCCGCGGCCACCGTGCTGGGCTGCTCCGCCGTCACCTTCAAGGTGCGCGTGCACCGCGCCCGGCGCCGCCTCACCAGACTGCTGGCCGCCGCGGACCGCGACGAGAAGCCCGCTCCGGCTGTCCTGCCCAGTCCAGCCCCGGCGCACAGGAAGGCGCGGTCGGCATGAACGAGAACGACGCCATGGCCCGGTTAGCCGCCGCCAACCCGGTGCCCGACCCGATCGCGGCACCCACCTCGCAGGCCCATTTCTGCCTCCGCGCGGTCCTCGCCCAGCCGGTCGCCCAGCCGGTCGCCCAGCCGGGCCGGCACCGGGGCCGGCGGATGGTGCTGGCGGCCGCGGCCCTCGCGCTGGTCGCCGGCGGCGGCACGGTAGTCGCCCGGCACCTGCGGGCGGAACGGCCGGAACCGCCGCGCAACACCGTCGCGGCGCCGTCGGCCATCTTCGCGGCTGCCGCCGGAGCCGCCGGCAAGAGCGCCGGCCAGGGCGAGTTCGTGCACGTCGCGGGCACCGCCGGGCGGATCGTGCACGTGCCCGCGGCCGGTGGCTACGACCTGATCCGGGTCGACTCGGTGCGCAGCGTGCAACCGGCCGAGGGCCGGCCGGGCGAGGGCTGGCTGGCGGTGGGGGAGCAGGGTGCGAGCGTACGGCCGCTGACCGAGCGGGACGCGGCGGCGTACCGGCGCGACGGCTCGCCGTCCGCCGCCGACCTGCCGGGCAACGAGGGCGACGACCTGACCCCGAACCTGGCCGGCGACCCCGAGTTCACCGGCGACGTGGGTGACCTGCCGGATGACCCGGCCGCGGCGGTCGCCGCCATGATCGGTACGCCGTCCGCGGCGCCGCCCGACGGCCAGGGCTGGCTGTTCCGCGAGTGCACCCGGCTGCTGGACGTCTTCACCAACTCGCTGAGCGGGGTGGACCGCGCCAAGGTGTTCCGCGCGCTGGGCGCGCTGACCGGGGTACGGACGCTGGGGACCGGCACCGACCCGATGGGACGGCCCGCGGTCGGGCTGGCCTATACCGGCGAGACGGTCCGCTACGGGCTCATCGACTGGCAGATCTTCCTGCGCCCGGGCACCGACCAGATCGTGTTCACCCAGGCGGTGGTGCGCCGGCCCGGCCCGGCCAACCAGACCCTCGCGCCCGGGGTGGTGCAGTACAGCACCGCGGTCACCGACGTGGTCCACAGCGACACCCCGTAGCCCGCCGTCTCGCCCGCCGAGGGGACCCGCATGTCTCGCCGCACCGTCCATTGTGTACTAGCGCTGCTCGCCCTGGTGGTGGTGTGGGCGTTCGACCGGCACTTCCGGTTCTTCGACATGGCCATCTATCAGGGCGCGGTCCGGTGGTGGGCGGACGGCGGCGACCTGTACGCCTACCAGGCCCCGGTCCGCGGCGCGCTCGGCTTCACCTACCCGCCGTTCGCCGCGCTGCTGCTGATGCCGGCCGGCCTGGTCCCGCTGAACGTGGCCGGCTGGCTGAACGTGCTGCTGAGCCTGCCGTCCCTGGCTGCCGCGCTGGCAGTGGTCACCAGCCGGGCAGCCGGGCCCGGCCGGCCGCTCCAGGGCGGCTGGGCTCTCACTGCCGGGCGGGGATTTCCAGCCGGCCGGGCTCTCCTTGCCGGGCGGGCGCTGCCGGTGGCGCTGGTCCTCGTGCTGGCGCTGGCTACCGAGCCGGTGCGGCAGACGCTGGGGCTCGGGCAGGTGAATCTGGTGCTGTTCGCGCTCGTCGTGCTGGATCTGGGCGTGCTCGGGCGGGCGGGTTCGCGCTGGGCCGGGGTCGGGGTCGGCATCGCCACCGCCGTCAAGCTGACTCCGGGGCTTTTCATCGTCTATCTGCTCGTCACCCGGCGGTGGCGGGCGGCCGCTGTGGCCGGTGGCACCGCGGCCGTGCTTACCGCCGCCGCTGCCGTGGTCGCGCCGCGGGAGACGATGCAGTACTTCGGGGACCTGCTGTGGCGGACCGAGCGGGTGGGTGCGGCCGACGCGGTGGCCAACCAGTCGCTGGCGGGGTTGCTCGCCCGGCTGTCAGACAGCCCGGCGGCGCCGCGCTACTGGTGGCTGGCTCTGTGCTCGGTGGCGGTGGTGGCCGGGTTGCGCCGGGCCGCGCGGGCCCATGCGTACGGCCATGAAATGACGGGGTTGACCTTGGCCGGACTCACCGCCAACCTGGTCACGCCGGTCGCCTGGACGCACCACCTGACCTTCCTGCCGGTGGCGCTGATCCTGCTCGGCCGGTCCGGCCGGCGCCGCGACGGGGTGGCGGTGGGCGTCTGCTACGTGCTGTGCGTGCTGTCCCCGGTCTGGTGGGTCGCCGACGGGCCGGGTGGGCTGCTGCCGTTCCTGGCCGCCAACACGTTCGTGCTCATGATCATCTTTTTGGTGTGGCGCCTGCCGGTGGCCGGAGACGCGGCACGCCGGCCGGAAGAATCCGGCCGGCGTGACGGGGTTTCCAGCGTTCTTACGCGGGGCAGCGGGCCCACGAGAAGTGGTAGATCGTGTTGATCTCGCCGTCCGTCGAGTCCATCGAGATGAAGCTCGTCGTGGTGCGGGGGTTCGAGGTGCCCGCCGCGACCCGGAGTTCCGTGTTGATGTTGAGGTTGCGCAGCGCGCCACACGGGTGCCAGACCATCGAGGCCAGCGGAACCTCGTCCGAGGTCTGCCAGTCATCGGCCCACGGGCCGCGGAAGGTGTGACTGGCGTACGCGGTCTGCGACTGACCCTGGAAGTAGTAGTTCGCCCGCTGGGTGGCGTTGGCGCCGCTCTCGATCGCGGCGAAACCGCGGTAGTCCACCTTGCTGATCGCGTAGGTGAAGCCCGACGGGACGTGCACCTTCAGGTTGATCTGGCAGTTCTTGCGGAAGTCGGTGCTGGCTGCGCCGACGCCGACCTGGGCCATGTAGTTCGAGTACGTCACGGTGAACGCGGTGTTGTCGGGCGACATGGCGACCGCGGCGGTGCCGACCGGACAGCCGGAGCCGTTGACCGTCACGACGTCGATGACGATCTTGTCTGATGGAGGCGGCACCTCAAGTACCAAGCCGACTGCCTGGGCCGGGCTGCCGATCAAAGTGGTCGCCGCAACGGCCAACGTGGCACAGAAAGCGTACAGAGCCTTACGCATTAATGCTCCCTTCGGCGAGGCCAGCGGAAAGCCTCGAGATGCCGTCATGCTATTTACGCGATCGAAACACGTCAATATGTAAATGTGGCAGCTATTTGGAACGGTTAAAGGCTGCTCAGCCCATCAGCGTGGCAGGGGGATCGATGATGGTCAATTAAACGTTCGGCTGAGTCTGCCCTGGCTGGGAGGTGGGGGATTGAGGGTAAATCGGTCATTACGGAGAGTTGGGGACGCCCTTCCCGGCTCCTTCAGAACAGGTTCTTGTCGTTTTCGGGTGAGGCCCGCTAGCATCCCGTTAGGACATTCGTGTCGATCAATATCTATTCTGGAATTGCCCCAGGAAGGAACCCTTCATGACCCCCAAGCTGTCCGGCGCGAGGTGGGCTGCCCTCGCGTCCGTGGTTGCCCTCGCGGCAGTGCTCCTCCCGGGCGTGGCGAACGCCGACGAGCTGGCCGCACCGCCCAGTGGGCGGATCACCCTCGACGTGGTGACGGTAAACGGCTCCGGCTGCCCGGCCGGCACGGCCGCGGTCAACATGTTGCCCGACAACACTGGCTTCCGGATCGACTACTCGGCCTTCCGCGCCGAGGACGGCGGCGGTGCCGCACCGACCGCCTTCCGTAAGAACTGCCAGGTCAACGTGAATGTACACATCCCGCAAGGCTTCACCTTCGCGGTGGCCCGGGCGGACTACTGGGGCCGGGCGCGTCTTGCCGCCGGTGCCTCCGCGCTGCACCGGACGAACTACTACTACCAGGGTTCGTCGGAGAACAACTTCGTCGACCACCCGATCGCCGGTCCGCTGAACGGCACCTGGCGGTCGACCGACATCACCCCGGTCACCGAGCTGGTCTGGGCGCCGTGCGGCGAGGTGCGGAACCTCAACATCAACACCGAGCTGCGGGTGGACGCCGGTACGTCGACCACGCGTAACTGGGTCTCGATGCGCGGCTCCGACGGCCAGGCGTACACGCTCGTCCAGTTCTCCTGGGCGAACTGCTGACGCTAGTCACTGCAGAGCACCGGGCCTGGTCGAAAGACCAGGCCCGGTAATCGCCGTGAAAAACACTCTTATTTTGCGGGTACTGGACGGTAAGGTCAGTCCGGCAGCTCGACGCGGGACAAAGGCTTGATCGCGGGACCCTGGACGACCTCGCCGTCAATGCCGAACCGGGAGCCGTGGCACGGGCATTCCCAGGCCTTTTCCGCGTCGTTGAAGTGCACGAGACAACCCAGGTGCGTGCAGCGGGCCGAAACGGCATGGAGCCGGCCGGCCCCGTCGCGGTAGACGGCGCACCGATCGCCGCTCACCCGGACCACGCCGCCGCTGCCGGCCTCGATGTCGTCGACCGAATCGACGTGGGTCGGCCGGAGCCGGTCGCCGACGAAGTGCCCGGCCACCTTGGCCTGCAGCTTCAACGCCGTTCCGGCCTCCCGCACCAGGCCGAGCCGGCGCGGGTCGTAGAGCCCGGCCCACGGGAGTTCGGTGCCGGTGAGCGTGGCGGCGAGCAGCTGACCGGCCATGACGCCGCTGCTCATGCCCCAGCCGCCGAAGCCGGTGGCCACGTAGACGTTTTTCGCACCGGGGTGGAACCGGCCGATGAACGGGACCCGGTCGGTGGTGGTGTTGTCCTGCGTGGCCCACCGGTAGGCGATCTCGGTACCGGGGAACTGTTCGCCGGTCCACGCGGTGAGTCGGTCCCAGCGCTCGGCGACGTCCTCGCCACCACCCGGGGTGAAGTGCTCGCCGGTGACGATGAGCAGGCGCTGACCGTCGCGGTACGGCGCGGTGCGCACCGACCGGGTGTTCAGCTCGGTGGTGATGAACGTGCCACCCGGGTCCCGGCCGGCCGCGATCGGCGCCGCGACCACCAGTTCCCGGCGGACCTCCAGGCGGGCGAACAGCAGCGCCCGGTCGAACACCGGATAGTGCGTGGCCACCACCACCTGCCGGGCCGTGACCGTGTGCCCGCCCTCGGTGGTCACCGTGCACGGGTCGCCCTCGTCGAGGCCGACCGCCCGGGTCCGCTCGAAGATCCGGCCACCGCGCCGCACCAGGTCGTCGGCCAGCGCCAGGAGGTATTTGCGCGGGTGGAACTGGGCCTGCCCGTCGACCCGCACCGCGCCGGCCACCGGGAACGGCAGGCCGGTCCCGGTGACGAACGACGCGTCCAGCCCGGCCTCGGCCGCCGCCTCGGCCTCGGCGCGGATCTGCTCCACGCCGTCGGGCGCGGTGACGTAGGTGAAGGCCGGCACCCGTTCCAGCTCGCAGTCGACGGCCAGGCGCGCCGTCACCTCGGCGACCCGCTCCACGGCCTGCTGCTGCGACTGCGCGTACAGCCGCGCCTCGTCCTTGCCGAACGAGTCGCGCAGCCGGGCGTAGATCAGGGTGTGCAGCACGGACAGCTTCGCGGTGGTGTACCCGGTGACGCCGGCCGCGATCCGGTCCGCCTCCACCACCGCCACGCTGCGGCCGGCCCCGGTCAGTTCCCAGGCGGTCGCCAGGCCGGCGATGCCGCCGCCCACCACCAGCACGTCGACGTCCAGGTCACCGGCCAGCGCCGGGTAGGTGGTGGCCGGCGGCGCCGATTCCATCCAGTACGACTCGTGCATGCTCATCAGCCAATCCGTAGCGGGAGGTCGAGGGCGTCGCCCGCGGGCGACCGGCTTGATGCCGGTCAGACCCTGGTCGCGGGCGCGCGTGAGATAAGGCGCTCAGCGGCGAGTTCATCACCTGGTAGTCGTCGTAGTGCACCGGCACCGGCACCGTGAGCCGGGGCCGGATCAGCGCGTTCCGGCCGTCCACCGCGAGCTCCAGCACCGAACCCATGACGTCCGGCAGCAGCGTGTCGACCAGGCCCGGACCGTGCCGGCCGGGTACCGCGGTGACCCGCAGCCGCTCCCGGTCCCGGGTCCACTCGTGGCACTGGGTCCGGGCGCCGTAGCCCAGGTGGACCCGGTTGCCTGCCGGCCCCGAACGCCGGGTCGGTGAGCAGCGTGAAACCGCCCAGCCGCAGCACGGCGGTGGCGTTGCCGATGAAGGTCACGCTCGCTCGCATGACCGGAGGCTTCCCGGACCGGCGGTGGGTAAACGGACCGTTTCGGACGGCCGGCGCCGGGGACACGTCCCCGCATGGCATCCGTGCGCGGCCGCAATGTGCTGTCCGGCGTCCTGCTCGGACTGGGGATAGCCGCCTTCGTCGACGAGACCGTGTTCCATCAGTTGCTGCACTGGCACCACTTCTACGACCGGTCGACGCCGGCGATGGGGCTGGTCTCCGACGGCATTTTCCACGCCGCCGGCTTCTTCGCCACCGTGGCGGCGCTGTTCCTGTTCGCCGATCTGCGGCGGCGGCAGGCATTCCGGCGCGGCCCGTGGTGGGGCGGTCTGCTCGCCGGGGCCGGTGCCTTCCAGCTCTACGACGGCACGGTCCAGCACAAGCTCATGCGCCTGCACCAGATCCGGTACGACGTGGACGTCACCCCGTACGACTGGACCTGGAACATTGTGGCGGTCCTGCTCCTGGTCGCCGGGGTGGCGCTGCTCGTGCGTACGAGATGATCTTTTATCTGACCGCCGCAAAGGTAGTACGCAGGCGGGGCGGCTCCTGGGACTACTGGCGGGAGGTTTCCTGGTGCGCCGGCCTGGTGGCGCTGGCCGGCGGCGCCGTCCTGGACCACCACGACCTGCGCGCGCACATGCTCGGCCACCTGCTGCTCGGCATGGTCGCGCCGCTGCTCCTGGTGCTGGCCGCCCCGGTGACGCTGGCGCTGCGGATCCTGCCGGTCGGCGCGGCCCGGCGCCTCGTGCGGCTGCTGCGCACCCGCCCGGTGCGGGTGCTGACGCATCCGGTGACCGCCGCCGTCCTGAACGCGGGTGGTTTGTGGCTCTGGTACGCGACCGGCCTCTTCGGCCACACCGCGGACCGCCCGTGGCTGCACGCCCTGGTGCAGATCCACGTCTTCGCCGCCGGGTGCCTGTTCACCGCGTCGATCGCCGGTCCCGACCCGATGCCGCACCGGCCGGCGCTGCCGGTCCGGGCCGCGGTGCTGTTCGCCTTCCTGACCGCGCACGGCATCCTGGCCAAACATCTGTACGCCCACCCGCCGATGGCCGCGCCGGAGGACGTCTCGCTCCAGGCCGCGCAGTTCATGTACTACGGCGGCGACCTGGTCGACCTGGTCCTGATCGTCCGGCTCGGCCGGGAGTGGTGGGTCAGGCGGTCCCCGCTCCGGCATCCGGCAGCAGCTCCGGGAAGTTCTTACGGATGACGCCCGCCGCGCGCATCGCCTCGTCGGCCGCGGCCAGTTGATGCCGGACGGTCAGCGCGCCGTCCGGCCCGACGGCTCGTTCGGCGAGCCGGCGGAAGACCGCGGCCGGCTCCTCCAGCATGCTGATCGCCATCCAGATCGCCTGTTCGACCTTCTCCTGCTGGGCCGCCGCGAGCGCCCGCGGCGACCAGGAATGGCCGACATGGCAGAGGTAGTGCGTCGCCGGGCCGGTCTGGATGGCCGACAGACCGCCGCTGCAGTCCGGGCAACTCAGCGCGACCGGCTCGCCGGGCACCGGGCCGTGGCCGCTTGATCTGGGCGTCTCCAGCATCTCAGTCTCCCGAATCAGATCGAAACCCGGCGGTTCACCGGGCGCCTCCGCCCGTCGCTCGAGCAGCGCCGTCACCACGGCGCCGATCCGTGCGGCGGGGGACACCACGGCCTGCGGTACGACCGCGAGCGCGGACCGCGGCATGCCGGACACCGAGGCTTCCCGCGGTTCCTGGACGACCGCCGCGCCGCCGAGCGAGGCGATGGCGGCCAGCCCCGAGGCTCCGTCGTCGAGAGAGCCGGACAGCACCACACCGACCACGTGGGATCCGTACCACCGGGCCGCACTGCGGAACAGCGAGTCGATCGAGGGCCGGGCCCGGTTCTGCTTCGGCGCCCGGCTCAGCAGCACATGATCGCGTTTGACCAGCAGGTGCCGGTTGTTCGCGGCGACGTAGACCCGGCCGGACCGGATCGGTTCCCCGTCCCGAGCGGTCGCCGCCGCCAGCGGGCCGGACCGGTCCAGGATCTGGGCGAGCTCGCTCTGACCGCCCTCGGGCAGGTGCATGACCACCAGCACGGCCGCCGGCAGGTCCACCGGCAACCCCCCGACGAACGCGGTCAGCGCCGCCACCCCGCCGGCGGAAGCCCCGGCCACCACGACTGCCATGCGGCGCGCATCCCCGGTGGACGGCAACCGAAACGTCGTACCGCGATCTCGATAGGCTGCCGGGCATGGACCTGACGGCCTCCCTGCGTGAGCTGAGCCGGTCGGTTCGGCTCGACTCCGGGGTCGGCGACAGCCTGGACGCCCTCGTCGCGGCCGCCCTGGACGCGATACCGGGCGCCGAGTTCGCGGGCGTCTCCTACATCGAAGAACGCCGAACGGTGACCACCCGGGCCGCCACCGATCCGCGGGCCGTGGCCGTCGACCTGGCGCAGTACGAGACCGGGCAGGGCCCGTGCCTGACCGCGCTGTTCGACGAGGCCGTCGTGAGCATGCCGGACCGCGACCGGGAGACCCGGTGGCCGCAGTTCATCGCGCGCCTGGCCGGCAGCGACGTGCTGAGCATGCTGTCGTTCCAGCTGTTCGCGGCGGACGACACCCTGGGCGCGCTCAACCTCTATGCCGCCCGCCGGCACGCGTTCGGCGACGACGCCCGGTCGGTGGGCGAACTGTTCGCGCTGCACGCCGGCGTGGTGCTGGCCGGCGCACAGCGGCATGAGCGGATGGGTCAGGCGCTGACCACCCGGGATGTGATCGGCCAGGCCAAGGGCATCCTGATGGAGCGGTTCAAGCTCACCGGCGACCAGGCGTTCGCGCTGCTCGTGCAGATCAGCCGCAGCACCAACACCAAGCTGCGGGACGTCGCCGAGCACCTCGCCCGGACCGGCGAACTGGACAGCTAGGTGCGGGCGCGGAAGAGCACGTCGACCAGGCGCGGCTCGGGCGCGGGCGGCCCGGGGGGCACGTCGAACGCCTCGGTCAGGCCGGAGATCTCCAGGACCCGGCGGGACATCGGTGCGGGATTACGGACGTGGAACCGGACGCCGCGTGTCTCGCACTCGTTGTAGACCTGAACGAGTGCCCGGATGCCGGAGGACCCCAGGAAGGTCACCCCGGCAAGGTCAGCGAACACATCGCCTTTTTCCGGCAGCAAACCAGACAGAACGGACTCGACCTCAGCCATGTTGTCCGTGTCGAGCTCTCCGCGGAACTCCACGGTTACGGACGTGGACGACCGCTCGGTGACGATGATGCTGGCCTCGAGCAAGGGGAAGAAATCGGACAGTTTTGCCGGATCCATGGGAAGCCTCGATGAGCTGGTCGCGGTCGCATGCCCGGGGGTGTCGAGGCTGCGGCCGGCCAACCCATTCTGCCACGCGGCTCGCGGTAATACCCGGCGCGACAGCGGGTAGTCGTCCCGAAACGACCGATAGAGGGCTGCGATGGTGCCCGGTGGTCGTGCTGACCGGCGACGGCGCGATGCAGATGACCGGCCTGGCCGAGCTGGTCACGTCGCCGGCCGGTGGCGGGGCTGGGCCGATCCCCGGTTCGTGATCTGCGTGCTCAACAACCGCGACCTCAGCGAGGTCAGCTGGGAGCAGCGGGAGGTGGAGGGCGAGCCGGCGTTTCGCCGTCTCCCAGCGGCTGCCGGAGGTGCCGTACGCGGAGTTCGCCGGCCTGCTCGGGCTGCGCGGCCTGCGGGTCACCGATCCGGAGGGCCTGGACGCGGCCTGGGCGACGGCACTCGCCGCGGAGCCGCTCACCGGGCCGTGCGCGCCCGGAATCGTCCCGCCGCGTGGTGGAAGATGTTGTGGCCCTCAGCGCACGGCCACCCCCGCGGCTACCTCAGCCAGCTGACCGGTGACCAGGCCCCAGCCGTCGGCGAAACCGAGTTCGGCGTGCTTCTCGCGCGCAGCCGGGTCGCCGTGCCGCACCACGATCCGGTAGTCGGTTCCGCCGTCCGGGTGGTCGGCCAGGGTGACCTCGGCGGTCATCGGCACCGGCGCCGGGACGGCCGGCCGCCAGGAGCTGTCGATCGCGTTGGTGAACACGATCCGTTCCAGCTCCTCGACCACCAGGAAGGTCGCGTCGACGTGCGGGTGGAACTCCACGCCGTCGTCGCTGAGCCGGGTCACCAGGGCGCCGCCGGGCCGCACCTCCAGCCGTTCGACGCGGCAGAGGGTGGGCGCCGGCAGCCACCACTTCGCGAACCGGGCCGGGTCGGTCCAGGCGTTCCAGACCGCGGAACGGGGAGCGCGGATGACCCGCTCCAGGAGCAGGTCGAGGTCGGGGTTCACGATGGGTTCTCCTCAGCGGTGACGAAGGATTCGAGGCGATCGGTGCGGCCGGTCCAGACCTGGCGCTGCTCGGCCAGCCAGTCGTCGACCAGGGCCAGGCGCTCGCGGTTGAGGACGCAGGTGCGGACCCGGCCGGACTTGGCGGTGCGGATCAGGCCGCTGGCCTCGAGCGTCCGGACGTGTTTCATGAACGACGGCAGCGTCATCGGAAACTCGCGGGCGAGCTCACCGACGCTGGTCGGACCCTGCCCGAGGCGCCGGATGACGCCCCGCCGGGTCGGATCGGCGAGGGCGACGAACACGTCGTCGAGCTGAGCCGAATACTGTGCCATGCGGCTAAGTATTGGCGTCCGGGATAGTTAGCGCAAGGGCTAAGTATGGGAGCAGGGATGATCAGCGACCTGGGTGACAGCGACCTGGCCGGGTGCGCCGCGCTGTATGCGGAGACGTTCAGCGCGCCGCCGTGGAACGAGTCGTGGTCGGTCCCGGACGCCGTCCAGCGCCTGGCCGATCTGCTCGCTACCCCGCGGGCGTACGGCGTCAGTATTTTTGATGGTGAATTGCTGGGGTTCGCACTCGGCAACCTGGAGCGGGTGGGTGCGGAGGATCATTTCTGCCTGCGCGAGATGTGTGTCCGGCCGGGGCGCCGGCGCGAAGGGCTGGGCACGGCGCTGCTCGACGGGCTGGCCGCGCGGCTGCCCGGGGTGCGGCAGTGGTACCTGCTGACCGCGCGGGACAGCGGGGCGGCGGCGTTCTACGAGCGGAACGGTTTCCGGCCGGCGCAGCGGATCGGCGTCTTCGTGCGTCCGTGATCAGCGGTTCGGCGTCTTCGCGAAGAGGAAGGCGCCCGCTACGTCCGGCGCGGGGCGGTGCACGAGTTCGCCCTCGACGGTGAAGCCGGCCGCCTCGAGCCAGCCGGCGACCCGTTCCGGCCGGCGGCGGTGCACGTAGACGTTCATCGGGTGGCCGCCGTAGCCCTCGGTCTTGAGCCGGCTGTCTTCGCCGAGGTGGAAGCCGAGCAGCACGACCCCGCCCGGCCGCAGCACCCGGTGGAACTCGGCGAGCGCGGCGGGCACCTCGTCGTCGGGCACGTGGATCAGCGAGAACCAGGCGAGCAGTCCGGTCAGGCTCGCATCGGCGACGTCCAGGCTGGTCATCGAGCCGACCTCGAAGCAAACCCCCGGGTGGTCACTCCGGGCGACATCGATCATGCCGGGCGACAAATCTATGCCGTACGCGTCCAGCCCGATGCCCCGCAAGAAGGAGGTGATCCGGCCCGGCCCGCACCCGACGTCGGCCACCGGCCCGTTACCGGCGGCGCGCACGAGTTCGGCGAAGAGTCCGAGGATGCCGCGCTGAAAAGGTTCCCCGGCGAGCGCGTCCCGCAACATGTCGGCGTAACTGACCGCCACGGTGTCGTACGAGCGCCGGGTGTCCTCGAGCCAATCCATCGGACCGTTCTACCAGCGGTGCCAGGCCGCCCCGGCGGTGGGGCCGGGGCGGCCGTGACCACTAGCTGAGGGGCAGGCCGCCGACCTGCTGGTTGACCCAGGCGCGGATGGACGGCAGGTCGCCGTAGACCGAGGGGGCGGTGGCGCAGGTGGCGTCGCTGTTGCCGGCGCGGCTGGTGACGCCGATGAGCTGCCAGGTGCCGTTGACCTGGCGCACCTGCGGGCCGCCGGAGTCGCCGTAGCAGGCGCCCGCGGTGCCGCCGTTGTTGTTGGTGCAGATCTCGAACGGGCCGTTGATGCCGCCGCAGCGGTTGTCCTCGACGATCGAGGTGTCGATCTCGTGCGCGACCGCCGGGGCGCCGCCGCAGTTGGGCTGGGGGCAGGTCTGTCCCCAGCCGATGATGCGGGTGGGGGTGCCCACCGGGCCGGAGGTGTCCGGGATGATGGCCGGCGCGTGCGGCACGGCGGCAGCCAGCTGGAGCAGCTTGACGTCGATGTTCGGGTGGTTGACGGCGCTGGTGACGGTCGCGACGGTGCCGCCGGTGGTGCGGTTCGTGCTGCCGACCCGCACGGTGCGCGGCGTCGGGCAGTGCTTGGCGGTGACGGCCCAGGTGGGCGTGATCAGCGATCCGGTGCATCCGGCGACGTAGACCATGAACGAGTAGTTCTCGGTGGCCGGCCGCCCGTTGACGACCAGGATGCTGGGCCCGGGGTCGTCCTTGGTGGCAGCGTGCGCGATGGCCATGCCGGAGGCGACGAACGCCGCGATCAGGGGCACGAGCAGAAGCGGGACGAGGCGTCGTGACATGGGGGATTCCTCGTGGTGGTCCAGGCAGCGGGAAGGCGGGGGATGCCAAACTCCGGCGAGCGTGGCCCGCTGCATTGCCTGAACAGTGCACGCCGGTCAGCCCACGTGCCCCACCGCACGCAGCCCGAAAACGTTTTCGAACATAACAACGACATCGAGCCACGTCAATAAGCAGTGGTGGCAGCGCTGTGCGGGCGAGGTGGCCGGCCTCCTGCCGTGAGCGGCTCCCGCCAGTCCCCGTCCGGCGACCGACCAAACACCGCGCCTTTATCGGATAAATGCCCGGCGCGGGGCGGCAGGGCGGCAGGACGGCGGGGCGCGCAACATCGTTCCCTCGGCATCGCTGGCGTGGAGCGCAGTTGTCGGAGATCCACACTGAACGATTGGTCTTGACGCCGCGTTCCACTGTCGGAGTTGTCAGGTCCGCCGATGGATGGAGATGCATACGTGTCGGACGTTGTGACGTCGCCGCAGCGCAAGCGCGGCCGCCTCAAGACGGTGCAGCTGGTTGTCCAGACCATCGGCGGTGTCGTGGCCATCGTGGTGGCCCTGTACGGGCTCTACAACACCTGGTCCAAGGAGCGCGACCAGGCGCTGCCGGGGCCGAGCGCGTCGGGGCCGTCGTCCACCGTCCCGACAACGGTTGCGACGGCGAAGCCGACGGAGCCGACGAAGCCGGCGGCGCCGACGACCCCACCGGAGGTCACCGTCCCACCGGGTAACCTGCGGCCGGTCGACGACCCGGAGCCCACCGCGCAGCCGACCACGCGGCCCACGACGCGGCCGGCGGCGCAAACTCGGAAGTTTGCGCTTTCCGTCGAACCGGGCATCGCGTACGACTTGGAAGATCTCGGCAATTATGGCTGGGAAGGCAGCGATGCCGGATATGCCGACCGGGACCTGTACCGGACCAGCGAGACCGCGGGAAACAACCGGCTGCAGGGCGTGCAGGTTCCAGTGGACACCACCGACACGCGGAAGATGAACGCGGTGGTCTCCGTCCCGGCCGGATCCGGCCTGTCGGCGTGCAGCGGAAAGTCGACCGCGGGTGGCGGCTTCGTCTCGCTGGACACGGCGACGAAGGGCACCACGTTCTGCGTCCGCACCCGCGCCGGCCGCTGGGCGCTCGTTGTGATCACCAGGATGGCGGCCAGGGACGTGGCGATGGACGTCGCGGTCACCATGCCGAAGTGAACGGATTAAGTCAAGGCCAGAAATAAATTACCTGAGCTGCGGCGAGAGATTAGTTTCACGGATTGACGTAATTGCATGTGTCGACCTAGCCTCCTCGCGAACCCTGCGAAGAGGAGAGAGATGGTGCGCGCAGTTCTTGCCGTCGCGCTGGCCGTGGGTACCGGCCTCGCGACGCCGGTCCACGCCCACGCGGCCGAGCCACCCGTTCCCGCCTATCTGGACACCGGCTACTCGTTCGCCGAGCGGGCCGCCGACCTGGTGTCCCGGATGACGCTCGCCGAGAAGGTGGGCCAGTTGCGCACCAACACGGCGCCGCCGATCGCGCGTCTCGGCGTGCAGCAGTACACGTACTGGAACGAGGGGCAGCACGGCATCAACCGGCTCGGCGGCAATGCCCGGCGGGGCAGCGTCGGCGGCGGCGTGCACGCGACCAGCTTCCCGACCAACCTGGCCACCTCGATGTCCTGGGACCCGGAACTGATCTACCGGGAGACCACGGCGATCTCGGATGAGGCGCGCGGCCTGCTGGACAAGGCGCTGTGGGGAGTGGGGCAGAACAACATCGGGCCGGACCGCGACGCGTACGGGCTCCTGACCTATTGGGCTCCGACGGTGAACATGGCCCGGGACCCGCGCTGGGGGCGCAACGACGAGGGCTTCGGCGAGGACCCGCTGCTGGTGTCGCGGCTCGCCGGGGCGTATGTGAACGGCTATCAGGGGCAGAGCCGGACCGGGGAGCCGCTGACGCCGTACCTGAAAACCGCGGCGACGGCCAAGCACTTCGCGCTCAACAACGTCGAGGCCACCCGCGAGACCGGCAGCTCGGACACCACCGAGGCGAACATCCGTAACTACTACACCCCGCAGTTCCGCAGCCTGATCCGGGACGCCCGGGTGGCCGGCCTGATGACGTCCTACAACCGGGTCAACGGCACGCCGGCCGCGACCGATCCGGGACTGGTGCGCGGGCTGGCCGAGCAGACCTGGGGCTTCACCGGCTACTCCACATCGGACTGCGGTGCCATCTACGACGTGTGGGCGCCGACCCGCCACAAGTGGGCGCCGCCGGGCTGGGCCACCGACGGCTCGGTCTGGACCGAGACCGCCACCGGCAAGCGGGTCACCGCCGCGGCCGGCGCGCAGGCCTACGCGTTGCGGGCCGGCACCCAGCTCAACTGCCGGGGCGACGAATTCACCCTGGCCAACATCCAGGAGGCCCTCGCGGCCGGCGTGCTCACCGAGGGCGTGCTTGACGCCGCGCTGGTCCGGGTCTTCACCACCCGGATGGCCACCGGCGAGTTCGACCCGGCCGACCGGGTGAGCTACACGTCCATCACGAAGGATGCCATCGAGAGCCCGGAGCACCAGCGGCTCGCCGAGGAGCTGGCGGCCAACTCGCTGGTGCTGCTGCAGAACAAACCGGTGTCCGGTACGCCGGTGCTGCCCGCCGATCCGGCCAGCCTCCACCACGTCGTGGTGGTCGGCGATCTCGCCGACAAGGTGACCCTCGGTGGTTACTCGGGCGATCCGACCATCAAGGTCAGTGCGGTGCAAGGCATCACGGCGGCCGTACGCGCGGCCAACCCGTCGGCGACGATCACGTTCGACGCCTGCGGCACCTCGACCACGGCGACCGGGGTGGCGGCCTGCTCGGCCGGGACCCTGGCGGCCCTGCCCGCGGCCGACCTGGTCGTGGTGGTCGCCGGCACCGACCTGAACGTCGCCGACGAGGGCACCGACCTGGCCACCCTGGCGCTGCCCGGCAACTACCGGTCGCTGCTCGACCAGGTCGGCGCAGCCGGAAACCCGCGCAGCGTGCTGGCCATCCAGGCGAGTGCACCGCTGGCCATCGAGGACGTCCGCGACCGGTTCCCGGCCGTGGTGTTCGGCGCCTACAACGGGCAGAGCCAGGGCACCGCGCTCGCCGACGTGCTGTTCGGCAAGCACAACCCGAGCGGCCGGCTGAGCTTCACCTGGTTCAAAGACCACACGCAGCTGCCGGACATCCAGAACTACGGACTCACCCCGGCGCAGACCGGCGGCCTCGGCCGCACCTACCAGTACTTCACCGGCACGCCGAGCTATCCCTTCGGCTTCGGGCTGAGTTACACCACATTCCGGTACGCGAACATCCGCGCCGACCGCGCGGCCACCACCCCGGACGGCCGGCTCACCGTGCACCTCGACGTGACGAACACCGGCACCGTGCCGGGCGCCACGGTCGCTCAGGTGTACGCCACCACCCCGGCCGTGCCGGGCGTCGACCAGCCGGCCAAGCGGCTGGCCGGTTTCCAGAAGACGCGGGTGCTGCAGCCCGGCGAGCGGCAGTCCATCGCGATCCCGATCCGGGCCGCCGACCTGGCCCGCTACGACGAACGGCAGCGCAAGCAGGTGGTCTACAACGGCCGCTACCGGTTCCTGGCCGGCCCGGACGCGGCGACCGTGGCCGGCTCGGCCGACGTGCTGATCCGGGGACGCCTCACCCCGCGGGTCGCGGCGGTGACCGTGCAGCCGGACCGGGTGCAGCTCGCCCCGGGCGACCGGCTGGACATCCGTCCCGTGGCGGTGCACAACGACGAGTCGCCCGCGGACCGGGCCCGGATCACCTACCGCAGCAGCAATCCCCGGGTCGCCACGGTCAGCCCGGCCGGCCGGATCACCGCGGTGGCCGGCGGCGTCACCACCATCTCGGCCACCGCCGGCGGCGTCACCGGCACCGCGCCGATCGTGGTGAAGCAGCCGTTCACCCTGGACGCGCCGGCCCTGACCACCGCCGGTGGCACGGTCACGGCCCGGGTCAGCCTGCCCAACCCGGGCCGGGTCCCGCTGACCGGGGTGACGCTCGGCCTGGACGTCCCGGACGGCTGGACGGCCACCCCGGACGGGCCGGTCGCGTTCGGCACGGTGGCCGCCGGGCAGACCGTGCACGCGTCCTGGACGCTGACCGCGGCGGAGCGGCCCGGCGCGTATCAGGTGACCGGGCGGGCCGCGTACACCAGCAGGAATGGAAGCGCGACCGTCGCGACTGGCCGGACCATCGCGGTGCCGTTCGCCTCGCTGGCCGAGGCGTACGGCAACACCGGAGTCAGCGACGACGCGCAGCCCGCCGCCGGAAATCTGGACGGCGGCGGCTACTCCTACTCGGCGCAGGCGCTGGCCTCGACGCTGGGCCTGGCCTTCCGCCACGACGGCCTGGACTTCACCTGGCCGGCCGGTCCGCCCGACAACGTGGTGGCCGGCGGTCAGACCGTTGTGATCGGCGGCTCCGGCACCAAGCTCGGCCTGATCGGCACGGGAACGAGCGGCACCGCGTCCGGTCCGGCGACGGTCACCTACACCGACGGCAGCACGCAGGAGTTCACCCTGACCTACACCGACTGGTACGCCAACAACCCGGCGGCCGGCGGCTCGATCGTGGCGTCGTTCGCCTATCACAACACCGCGACCGGCCGCCGCGACCGCAAGGTCAGCCTGTACTACGCGTCGGTGCCGCTCGACCCCGCCAAGACAGTCCGCTACCTCACCCTGCCGGACGTGAGCCGGGGGGTGGCCGCCGCGCAGACCAGCATGCACATCTTCACGGCGAGCGTCGGCGGGTGAGCTCCTGGGTCAGCAGCGGGCTGCGCGGATCGGCGAGCAGCGGCGGTGCGGCGGCCCGGGCCCACCGGGCGGCCTTCGCGTCGCCGCTCAGGAACGCCGGCATCAGCTGGGCCGCGAGCATGCTGCCGGCCGACGGATACCAGCGCCGGGCCAGCTCACCGGTCCGGCGCAGGTAGTTCAGCCCGCGGGTGCGGTCCAGCCAGCCGGCCTGGACCGCACCCCGGCAGAGGTGCACACCCGGTCCCCAGTGGACGGCCAGCAGGGTCGGCACCACCTCGTTCTCGCCGAGGATGCCGATCCGGCGCAGCTCCTCCTCGGCGGTGGTGACGGCCGCGGCGGTGTCGTGCAGCATCGCGACCGTCTCCGCCGGCAGTCCGGCCCGGGCCGCCCACTCGTCGATCGCGTGCGGCCAGAGCTCCGGCCCGCCACGGGTGCGGTGCCGGATCACCTCCTCGACCCGGGCCAGCTGTCCCCCCACGGTTTCCGCACCCGGGCCGAGGAGGTCGTTCACGCACCGGCCGATCGCGGTCGACACGTCCTCCTCGCCCAGCACCGACTGCCGGTGCGGCTCGGCCGCCAGCCGCAGCTCGCGCCTGATCACCCCGCGCGAGCGGCGGCAGGCCACGGTGTCCAGCACCTCGCCGGCCCGTACCGAAGCCAGTGCGCCGACCGCCAGCGCCGGCGCGTACAGGGTCACCGGCAGCGGCACGCCCGCCGAGTACCGGGCGACCACCGCCGGTGGTGGCGGCCGCCGGCGCCACCACTTGTACGCCTCCCGCAAAGCCGACCCGAGCAGGATCGCCCCCACCACGGCCAGCAGCACCGCGTGGCGGTGGGTCATGGCCGGGCCGGCCAGGGGAGCCTGAGCCAGGGGCTGGCCGGGTCGCTGAACAGCGTCTGGTGCGGTTCCAGCACGGTCGAGTACCAGACGTCGAACTCGTCGTTGTCGAAGCGCAGCACCCGGCCCAGCGCGTAGCCGGCGGACAGGTCGGCCCATGAGTCGTAGTGGCCGAACGCCTGCTTGCCGGCCCGCAGCACGTACTCCCGCGCCTGCGGTTCCTTGATGTAGCGGACCTGCAGGCCCCAGCGGGCCATGTTCACGGCCCGGGCCCAGTCGTACGCCAGCAGGCTGCGCACCACCGCGTCGCCGGTCAGCAGGCCGTCCGCCCGGAACCGCTCCTCGTAGCTGAGCACCCGCTCGATGGTCGCGGTCATCTCGTCCACTGTGGTCTCCGGTACGCCCTGGGCGCGGGCGCTGTCGGTGACCGCCCGCCGCCAGGTGTCCACGTCCGGAGTGCCGAGATCGCGGCGTACCGCCAGGACGAAATCGGCCACCGGGTCGGCCGTCTCGTCGTCGAGCAGGCCCTCGATGCACTCCCGGAACTCGCCGGCGCTGCTCACGTCCCACTGGCTCTTGAGCAGGTTGTAGGTCTTCTGCGCGCTGTTCGCGTCGTCCTTGATCGCGTTCCAGGACACGCCGTGGTTGAGCGACATGTGCGCGCCGACCGCCAGCGCGGCGGCCAGGTCGCCGGTGGTCGGCTGCTGCTGGTTGACCGCCACCACATTGCGGAAGGCGCGGGCCATGCCCCGCGCGCTGCGGGCCGCCGACCGCGCCTTGAACACGATCTGCGCGACGAACAGCAGGACCACGAGCGGTGCGACGACATAGACGAAGGTAGGTATCTCCACGCGCGCAACCTAGAACCGGCGGCGCGAACTTCGCTCGCAGTTCGCTATACCGCCAGCTCATGCACTAGGGTCGCGCGGTGGCCGACTCGCTGCGCTTCGAACTTCTCGGGCCGTTGCGGGCGTGGCGCGGCGATGCCGAGGTCGCGCTGGGCGGCGCCAAGCAGCAGACCGTGCTGGCGGTGCTGCTGCTCGAGGCGGGTCGCCCGGTCCCGGTCGACCGCATCGTCGCGACCGTGTGGGGCGACCAGCCACCGCCGAGCGTCACGCATTTGGTGCAGACGTACGCGAGCCGCCTGCGCCAATCGCTCGACCTGGGCCGGGATCTGGTCTCGACCGAAGCCGGCTATCTGTTGCGCCTCGACCCCGCGCAGCTGGACCTGACCTCGTTCGATCGTCATTTGACCTCGGCCACCCAGCACCGGGAGCGCGGCGACCAGGCCCTCGCCGCCGCCGAGATCGCCGCGGCACTCGCGCTGTGGCGCGGCGAACCGCTCGGCGGGCTCACCGGCGCGGCCGTCGACGCGGCCCGGCAACGCCTCACCGAACGCCACCTGACCGCCCTGGAACTGCGGATCACCGTCGACCTGGACGCCGGCCGGCACGCCGACGCGATCGCCGAGCTGACCCGGCTGGTGCAGGCTTTTCCGCTGCAGGAACGGCTGTGGGCGCTGCTGATGCTGGCGCTCTACCGGGCCGACCGGCAGGCCGAGGCCCTGCAGACGTACGCGAGCGCGCGCGCCCTGCTGATCGAGGAACTGGGCGTGGAACCGGGTGCCGGCCTGGCCCGTATGCACCACCGCATCCTCACCGGCGACCCGTCCCTGGCGCCGGCCGCGGGCACCCGCAACGACCTGCCCGGCGACGTCGCCGACTTCACCGGCCGCGAGCCGCAACTTCGCCGCCTGCTGGCCGCCCCCGGCGCCGCACCGCCCACGGCGGCCGTCGTGCTGGCCGTCGACGGCATGGCCGGCGTCGGAAAGTCCACATTGGCCGTTCACGTCGCACACCGGCTCGCCGGCCGCTACCCCGACGGCCGCCTCTTCCTCGATCTGCACGCACACAGCGAGGGCCGGCCCCCGGTCGACCCGGCCGCCGCGCTCGACCTGCTGCTGCGCGCCCTCGGCACCCCCGGCGAGACGATTCCGGCCGGCCTCGACGAGCGGGCGGCCCGGTGGCGCGCCGCGGTGGCCGGCCGCCGGCTGCTGCTGGTGCTCGACAACGCGGCCAGCGCCGCCCAGGTGCGCCCGCTGCTGCCCGGCTCGGCCGGTTGCCTCACCCTGGTCACCAGCCGCCGCCGCCTCGCCGACCTGGACTGCACCGACGTGGTCTCGCTCGACGTGCTGCCGCCGGACGAGGCGGCCGCGCTGTTCAACCGCATCATTCTCAACCGCAGCATCGGCGCCGACGGCGACGTGGCCGAGGTGGTGGCCCTCTGCGACCGCCTGCCGCTGGCGATCCGGATCGCCGCCGCCCGGCTGCGCGCCCGTCCGGCATGGACGGTCGGCCACCTGGCCCGGCGCCTGCGCGACCGCCGCCGGGTGCTCACCGAACTCGCGGTCGGCGACCGCAGCGTGGCGGCCTCGCTCGCCCTGTCCTACGCCCAGCTCACCGAGCCGCAGCAGCGCCTGTTCCGGTTGCTGGGCCTGGCCCCGGTCGCCGACTTCGACGCCTGCCTGGCCGCGGCCGCGGCGGGCCTGCCGGTCGAACGCGCCGAACGCCTGCTGGAGGACCTGCTCGACGCGCACCTGGTGCAGGAGCCGGCGCCCGGCCGCTACCGCTTGCACGACCTGTTGCAGCAGCACGCCCACACCGCCGCGCAGGAGACCGACGACCCGGCCGCGCGGCATGCGGCGGTCGGCCGGATGCTCGACCACTACTTCGCGGTGGCGTGTGCGGCGGTGGACACCCTCTTTCCGCGGACCCGCCACCAGCGCCCGCGTCCCGTCTCCGAGGTGCCACCGCCCGCCGACGCCCGCGCCTGGCTGGACGCCGAACGGGCCAACCTGGTCGCCGCGGTCGCCCACGCCGCCACCGAGGGCTGGCCGGCGCACGCCGTCGGGCTGGCCGCGACCCTGCGCCTCTATCTGGACACCGGCACCCACCTGGTCGACTCGCTGGCCGTACACCGCCATGCCCTGGGCGCGGCAAGCTCGGTCGCCGACCGCGGCACCGCGCTGCACAACCTGGCCAAGGCGTGCTGGCGGCTGGGCCGGTACGACGAGGCGTACGACCTGTTGCAGCGGGCGCTGCCGATCCACCAGGACGCCGGCACCCTGGAGACCCTCGGCGCCACCTGCTACAGCCTGGGCCGCTACGACGACGCCATCGACAACTACGAGCGGGCCGCGGAGATGCACCGCGCGGCCGGCGACCCGGTGGCCGAGGCGACCGCGCTGAACAACATCGGCGTGATCCACGAGCGGCAGGGCCGCTACCGGTCGGTGCTGGAGATCTGCGGGCGGGCGCTGGACATCTACCGGGCGGCGGGCGACCGGCTGTGCGAGGCCCACGCGCTCAACAATGCGGGCAACGCGCTGTGGCGCCTGGGGGATTACGACGAGGCGCTGGACAGCCTGAGCCGGGCGCTGGTGCTGCACCGCGAGAGCGGCGACCCGAGCTGGGAGGCGCACACCCTGACCAGCCTGGGCAACGTGCTGGCCAGCCTGGGCCGGCCCGGCGAGGCGCTGGACCACTGCGACCGGGCCCTGGCGATCCAGCGCGCCAGCGGCGAACGGGCCGACGAGGCGGCGACGCTCAGCGACCGCGGCGTGATCCGGCGGCTGGTCGGCTCCCACCCGGAGAGCCTCGACGATCTGTCGCTCGCGCTGTCCATCGCGCGGGAGATCGGCGACCGTGGCCTGGAGATCCAGGCCCTGAACGGGATGGGGGAGACGCTGGCGGCCCTGGCCCGGCCGCGGGAGGCCAGCGAGCGACATGCGGCGGCGTTGCGACTGGCCCAGGAGATCGGCGACCGGCACGAGGAGGCGCGGGCCCACGACGGGCTGGCCCGGACACTCGACGATCCGGGCGATCACCGGGAGCGGGCGCTGGTCATCTACGCGGATCTGGACGTGCCCGAGGCGCAATGACCGATCGGGCGGATGCCGGGGACGTCAGATTCAGCCCCGGGCGACCCGGCTTTCGACAGCCCACCCGGGACAAATCGCGATTGCTTAACCGGGCGCCAGCACCAGGACGTTTGCCGGCTAAGCGGGGGAGTGAAAAGGCTGGGGATATTCGTGCGGCGAAAGTCGATCTGGCCAGGCGAAGGCGCGCCGGAAACGAGCTAGGCGCCGGATGCGCGGATGACCCGTTCGGTCGGGTCCGGTGCCGACGGGGTGGTCAGCCGGTCGGTGAGCAGAAAGCCGGGCAGCCGGAAAGCCGCGTCGCCGGTCTCGGACAGGGCGTGGGTGCCGCCCCGCGCGGCCGGCAGCCAGCCGTGCGCCAGCGCGTAGTCGACGAGTTGCCGGACGTCGTCCGCGGTGGGGTAGGAACCGTCGGTGGCGCAGGCACCCAGCGGCGCCGGCCAGGCGAGCGACAGCAGGTCGGCCTGCAGCGCGCGGCTGGTTTTGCCGTCCCGCCACACCCGGACCCGGATGCCGCGATGACAGTCGCCCGAGCCCTGGATGCAGCGGATCTGGGCGGTCCACAGGTAGGTGTGGTCATCCACCCGGACATGCCGCAGCCGAAGTCGCATCGCGGGAATGCTAACCGTTGTTCCGTAAGGTGCTGGGGTGCCGACTCGACGGAGCCTCTCGCGTAAGCCCAGACCCGGGCCCCCTCGCCCGCCTGCCCTCCCGCCGGGGCTGCGCGCGGCCACCGACATCCAGCGTGAGCTGGAGCATGAGCAGACCGTGGAGGAGGCCGCCTACCACGGCGTCGACCTGGTCGGGATCGAGGCCGAGCGGGTCGAGTTCCGGGAGTGCGAGTTCGACAGGGTGCAGCTCGCCGGGGCGCATCTTGCCAAGGTCCGGTTCAGCGACTGCGTGGTTCGCACCTCGGATCTGTCCAATCTGCGGGCCGAGGACGGCGTGCTGGAGCGGGTGACGCTCGGGGATTCGCGGATGACCGGGCTGGCGTTCCACGGCGGGCTGGTCAGCGACGTGGCGTTCCGCGGGTGCAAGGTTGATCTGACCAACTGGCGGATGGCCCGGTTCGAGGCGGTGGCGTTCGAGGACTGTGTCCTGACCGGAGCCGATTTCACCGACGCCGACCTGCGTGGGGCCAGTTTTCTGCGGTGTGACCTGAGCGGGGCGCAGTTCAGCAACGCGACCATGGGCGGGACCCGGTTCCGCGCCTGTGAGCTGGCTGGCATCGGCGGGATCACCAGCTGGGCCGGCGCCGTCGTGCACCCGGACGACCTGCTGGCCCTCTCCTACGCGCTGGCGGGAGCGCTCGGCATCGCCGTCCGGGAGGTCGATCCGGATGGAGCATGACGGCGAGCGGTTCGCGGGCACCGACCTGACCGAGGAGAGTGTCGAAGGAGTTCTCTACCGGGACTGCGAATTTGTGAACGTACGGTTCAACTGCGCCGAGCTGACCGACGTGAAGTTCGTCGGCTGCCGGTTCACCGGGTGCAATTTCTTCGACGCCGTGCTCACCGGCTGCCAGCTCTGGGAGTGCGTCTTCGACCGGTGTTCGTTCAGCGGCACCGAGGTCTCCGGCGGGGATTGGCGGTCCACCAGCCTGGCCGGCGCCGACCTGACCACTGTGGAGTTCCGCCGGGTCGGCATGCAGGGCGCGAACCTCACCGGAACGCGGTGCCAGGGCGCGGTTTTCGCCGAGGTGGACCTCGCCAACGCGGTGCTGGACGGCGCCGACTTCACCGGCGCCGACCTGCGGGGCAGCGTGCTGACCGCGTTCGACCCGCGCCGGGTCGAGCTGAGCCAGTGCGTCATCACCGCCGATCAGGCGGTGGACATCGCGGTGGCCCTCAACCTGTCGATCCGCTGAGGACGCGCAGGCGGCGCACCGGCTAGAGCGCCAGCACCACGAGGGCCGCGCCCACCGGCGTACCGCCCCAGGCAATCATCCGGCCGGTGGTGTTCACCCGGCCCTGGAGGTCGTCGGGGGTGAGTTGCTGGCGCACCGTGATGCCGTTGGTGATGACCATGGCGCTGGCGAAGTTGCCCGCCGCCCACAGCGCCAGCGCCGGCCCGACCTCCCGCACGCCCGCCAGCGCCAGCACCGACAGCCCGAACATCAGGTAACCCGCCATCGACAGCGGACCGACCCCCAGCGTGCGCACCGCCACCGGCAGGGCCAGCGCGGACAGGAACGCACCCACCGCGGCGCCCGCGTAGAGCAGGCCGATCCGCTGGTCCCCGGCGCTCAGACCGAGTTGTTCCCGGGCGTGCACCACCAGTAGCCCCAACGCGCCGCCGGCCGTGGTCGACAGCGCGAACCCGGTCAGGCTCAGCGTGCGGATGACCGGCTGGCGCCACAGGTACGACAGCCCGCCCACGATGTCGTGCCGCAGCGACCGGCGTTCCGGGCCCGGACCGGGGTGGCCGCGGCCGTCCGGTTCCAGCGCGGTGCCGATCCGGTACAGCAGCGCGACCGAGACCAGGTAGCTCAGCGCGTCCGCGACCAGCACGACGCCCGGGTCCCAGACCGTCGCGGCCACCCCGGCGAGGGCCGGCACCGCGATGCCGGTGACCGTGGCGGTGGCCCAGATCAGGCTGTTCGCCGCGGTGAGCCGGTCGCGGCCGGCCACCCGGGTGAGCGCGCCCCAGGCGGCCGCGTCGAACCAGCAGAACGCGGTGCCGAGCGCCGCAGCCACCGCGACGATGTGCGGGCCGCTGAGTTTGCCGGCGGCCTGGGCCAGCGGCACGGACAGCACCGCGAGCGTGCTACCCCTGCCGCACTGAACGGGCGTCGTCATCGGCCGCCGCCGCCGGCTCCCGGTCGCGGACGATCATCAGCCACCCGACGATGCCCCAGATCAGGCCGGCCACCAGGTTGCCGCCCGCCTGGGACAGGATGATCGAGGTGACCCAGACCAGCGCCAGGCCGACCGCCAGCCAGCGCGGCAGCACCCGCCGGCGCCAGCACACCACGGCCAGGATCAGCGAGCCGATCAGCCAGGCCGCGTTCGCCGGGACGGCCACCACGCTGAACCAGGCGTAGTCCTGGTCGTGCAGGTTGGTGGAGGTGCTGCCGAAGGCGAGCAGGGCGCAGCCGAACGCGGCCAGGCAGCCGCCGATCCAGCCGGCGCGGGTGCCGGTGAGCCGGCCCAGTTTCAGGTACGCGGGTATCCAGAGCACCAGCGCGACGGCGAACAGCCCGAGCATGACGTGTTCGGTGCGGTTGACGACGGGGTCGAAGTCCTCGACGCGTACCGCCTGGATGGCGCCGACGACGGCGGACGCGACGCCGCCCGCAAGACCGGCCCAGCCGGCCGGAGAGGTTGTTTTCTGCATGCCGAGGAATCTACGAACGTGCAGGTCAGAGCGTCGTCGGCCGCTGGTCGCCGGGATGTACTCCGCGCGGCGTACATGATCGCGACCTAAGGATGACGCGTCCGCCAACCCGCGGATCATAGGGTTCCATCCCGTGGATGCCGCACTGAATACGCTGGTCAGCGTCCCGCGTCGGCCCCCGCCGATCGACCTGGCGCTGACCGCGGGCCTGTTCGCGTGGGCCGTCGTCGAGGCGTTCGCGGCCACCGGCCCGGGCAGCCTGGCACAGCGGCTCGCGTTCGCCGCCGGGGTCACGGTGCCCCTGCTGGTGCGGCGGCAACGGCCGCTGCTGGCGGTGTGCGCGCTCGTCGCCGTACTCATGCTCCGTGTTTTTGCCTTGGACGGGGTCGAGGAGAGCACCTTTCCGTTCCCGAGCCTGCTGGTCGCGGTGGTCTCGGTGGCCCTGTACGCGCGGCACGTCGTGGTGGCGGGGGCCGGCGGCGTGCTCACGCTCGGCGCGATGCTGGCGCTCTACCCGCTGGGTTACTACCCCGACCCGACCGTCGGCCAGGTGCTGATCCTGACGTTCTTCATCGCCGGCGCCTGGACCGGGGGTTATCTGGTACGCATCAGAGCAGCGCAGACGGCGGCGGCCCGCCGGGATTCGGCCCGGGCCGCGGCCGAGGCGGTGACCGCCGAACGGGACCGCATCGCCCGCGAACTGCACGACGTGGTGGCCCACTCGCTGTCGATCGTCGCGGTGCAGACCGGCGCCGCCGAGGAACTGATCGCGCTGAACCCCGACCAGGCCCGCCAGCACGTGGCGGCCGCCCGCCGGACCGCCCGCGAGGCGCTGACCGAGATGCGGCACGTCCTGCACGTGCGCCGGGAGGCCGCGGACGAGGAGGCGTCGCTGACCCCGCAGCCCACCCTGGAACGGATCGCCGACCTGATCGCCGAGGTGCGCGCGGCGGGCCTGCCGGTCACGCTGACCATCGACGGCGACCGCGGCGAGGTGCCGGCCGGCGTCGGCCTGGCCGGCTACCGGATCGTGCAGGAGGCGCTGACCAACGTCCGCCGGCACGCGGGCGAGGCCGAGACAACCGTCAAGATCGGCTACGCCAACCGGAGCATAGAGATAGCGGTACGCAACGGCGCCGGCACCCGGCGCGGCGCCGAGACGGCGGGCAGCGGGCGCGGCCTGGTCGGCATGCGCGAGCGGGCGAGGCTGTACGGGGGCACGGTCAGCGCCGCACCGGAGGGCGACGGTTTCGCCGTACGCGCCAAACTCCCGAGAGGAACCACATGATCACCGTGCTGGTCGCTGACGATCACGCGCTCATCCGCTCCGGCCTGTCCGGCATGCTGGGCGCCCAGCCCGACCTCACGATCGTCGGCGAGGCCACCGACGGCGCCGAGGCGGTCGACCTGGCCGCGCAGCTGTCGCCCGACGTGGTGGTCATGGACATCCGGATGCCGGTCCTGGACGGCATCGAGGCCACCCGGCGCATCCGCCGCCGCGACGACGCCCCGCGCGTGCTGATGCTGACCACGTTCGACCTGGACGAGTACGTGTACGACGCGCTGCGCGCCGGCGCGGCCGGTTTCCTGCTCAAGGACGCGCCGCCGGGCCAACTGGCCGAGGCGGTGCGCACGGTGGCGGCCGGCGAGGCGCTGCTGGCCCCCGTGGTCACCCGCCGCCTGATCACCAGGTTCCTGCGGGTGCCACCGCCCGCCGCCGCCGAGGCCCGGGCCACGGCGAAGCTGACCGAGCGCGAGCTGGAGGTCTTGCGCCTGATAGCCCGTGGCCTGAGCAATGCCGAGATGGCCGGCGAACTGCACCTCTCCGACGCGACCGTCAAGACCCACGTGAGCCGGGTGCTGATGAAGCTCGACCTGCGCGACCGCGTGCAGGCGGTGGTCTACGCGTACGAGAACGGCTTGGTGGCACCCGGGGAATAGCATCGCGGTGTCGCGCGGCGGCTCTCGTCGGCCGGGTCACTCCACCGGATCGGGGCGGAGCTCGTGCACCTCCGTCAGCAGGCCGCCGTTCTTCGGCGGGGGACCGGCGGGCCAGACGAACGGCAGCCCGGCCGCGAAACTCGGCCACGACCGGTCCATCACCTGGAAGTGCAGGTGCGGCTCGCTCGAATTGCCGGAGTTGCCACATTCCGCGATCTGCTGGCCGGTCTCCACCCGGTCGCCGGGGCGGACCGACGCACTGCCGCGCTTCAGGTGGGCATACAGGGCGTACCGGCCCTCGCCCATGTCGATCACGATGTGGTTGCCGACCACCCGGCCGGCGCCGAGTATCTCGCGGATCATGCCCTCGGCCAGCATGTACAGCAGTGCCGGCCAGGACGTGCGGCTCCGATGGTCGCGCTGGCCCTGCCGCACCCGCAGCACGCGGCCGGGCGTGGCGGACAGCACCGGCTGGCCGAAGGCGGGGAAGTCGCCCGCGGGTCGCGTCAGCGGCTGCCAGCCGAAGCCCGGTCGAGCACGGCCGGGAGGATCAAAGACAAGATCTATGGCGTACGTCTGACCGTAAGCGTGCGTGCCGTGGCTGGGCACCCGGCTGGCGGGGCTGTTGAGCGCGCGCCACGGTCCGCGGACCGGCGGGCCGACCGGCACGGGTTCGGTGTCGACCCGGCCGACGAAGCCGTAGACCACGACCGCGGCGGTGATCGCGAGGAAGCCCGCCCACCACGGCAGCGGCAACCCGGTCCAGGGCGCGGTAACCACGACCAGCAGGGTGGCGACGAGCAGCGGCAGCCGGATGCGGGCAACGAGGCGGCCCATGACCCTCTCCCCTCCAGAACGAGACAACGCTAAGATTTCGAAATTACGTACTTCCAACATAACGAGGGATGCGCCGTGCGCCAAACGCAGGAAGATCGGCTGGCCCGCATCGAGGAGCGGCTGGCCGCGCTGGAGGGGGCCGCGGCGGCACCCGAGCCGCCGCCGGGACAGGGCCAGTTCTGGGCGCTGCGGCACCTGGAGACGCTGGCCGAGGACCCGGGCGCCGTGCTGTTCACCGGACTGGTCGGCCTGCCCACCGGGGAGCGGTACGAGTGGCAGCAGACTCTCCCGGCCGAGGGCCTCCTGGAGGCCGACTGGACGCTGCAGGCCGCCACCCTCGCGGCGCTCGCCCACCCGGCCCGGCTGCTGATTCTGCGCGAGGTGCTGCGCGGCACCCGCTCGGCCGCCGAGCTCCAGTCGATCGAGGGCATCGAGAGCACCGGGCAGCTCTACCACCACCTGCGGCAGCTGGTGGCGGCCGGCTGGCTGCGGACCACCGGCCGGGCCCGGTACGCAATTCCGGCGGAACGTGTCATCCCCCTCCTGATCACCGTGGCGTGCGCTCACCATTGAGTGGCCCGGCTTCGAGGTACGACCCTCCGGCTGCTTTCATGGAGAGTGACTGCCACGGATCGGTGGGGTGAGATGACCTTCCCCGGAAAGGCCTTGCCGCGGACGGGCGCGGCACTCGCGCTCGTCACCGTCGGGCTGGGGTTGAACCTGCGGGCCTCGATCCTGCTCGGTCCGCACCTGCACGCGCGCTTCCACGCCGGCCCGCGCGCGTACCTCCTCCTGATCATCCTGCCGGTCCTGGTGGCGGCGGTGGCCCGGCTCCCGGCCGGCGTGCTCACCGACCGCTACGGCGCCCGCGTGATGTTCCCGGCCGTCAGCCTGCTCGGCGCGGTCTCCGTGATCGCCCTGGGCCTGGCCGAGTCATTGCCGGCCGTCGTCGTGGCCGGCACCGCGGCGGGCGCGTCCAGTTCGGCCTTCGTGGTGGGTGCGGCCTTCGTCGCCCGGCTGGCACCCTACGGCCGGCGCGGGCGGCTGCTCGGCGTCTACGGCCTGGGCGTGGCCCTGGCGGTGGCGCTCTCGGCCGTCTCCTGGTTCCTCGACCGCGAGGGCCGGGTGGCCGCCATCGTGCTGGGCGGCCTGCTGATGGCCTTCGCCGCCGCGGCCGCCGCAATGGGCCGCCCGGGCGGGGAAGAGACGCGCGGGGAAGAGGCGCGCGGGGAAGAAGCACGCGAAGGGGACGAGGCGGCCGCGGTGGCCGCCGCCATGGGCCGTGCCCGCGGGGTGAAGTTCGGCGACGCCGACCGCTCCGGCTCGGCGCTGCGTGAGTGTGCCGCGCTGGTCCGGCTCGCCGCCACCTCGTCCGTCACGCTGCTCTACGTGGTTGCGCTCAGCGGCATGGTTTCGATCGGGCTCTTCCTGCCGGTCTATCTGGTGTCGGCGCAGCACCTCAGCTGGTTCGACGCGCTCGTGGTCACCGGGTCGCTGGTGATGACGGCCGCGGTCGCCCGGCTGGCCGGTGGCTGGTGCACCGACCGGCGGCCGACCGCGCGGCTGCTCGTTTTCTGCTACGGCGGCGCCGCCGCGCTCTGCGTGGCCGTCGGGCTGGCGCCGCAGTGGTGGCCGGTGATCGCCGGGATCGCGGTCTGCGACGGCGTGGCCGGTGGCGCCCTGCTCGCGCTGATCGGCAAGGCGGCCCGGCCGTACAACGTCGGCGCCGTGCTGGGGGTGACCGGCGCGGCGGGAGCGCTCGGTGCGATCTTCCCGGCGCTGCTGCTCGCCGGTCTCTTTCGGGTGACCGGCTCGTTCCTCACCGCGTGGACCCTGCTCGGCGCGGTGCTGCTGGCCGCCGGGCTGTACGTGCACACCCGCGGCCTCTACGTAGGACTGGGCCTGCCGGTGGGTTTCCGCCCCGACCCGAGCCCGACCGCGACCACCGTGGCCGTGCTCGCCGAGCCGGACACCCGGGTGGGCGCCGCCGCTGTGGTGGCCGGCCTGGCCGAACTGGCCACCAGCGACGAGGTGGTGATCGTGTACGGGGCCGGCGACGGCCCGGGACTCACCCCGGAAGGGCTGGCCGCCGGGCTGCGGGCGCGGCTGCCCCGGCACAGCGTGGTCGCGATCCGGGTCACCGACCACCCGGAACTGCTCGGCAAGGACGCGCTGCTGCTCACCGAGCACATGGAGGCCGGCGCCCTGGCGATCGCGGTCACCCCGGTCGCCAGCCTCGCCGACGTGGCCGGCGACCTCGCCATCTATCTCCAGGCCGACCGGGTGCTGACCGTCTCGTACGACCTGGCCGAGGGCACCGCGCTGCACCCCGCCTGACCCTGGGTAAAGTTCAGCGATGACGACGATCGCGCGCGCGGTGGTGGCCGCAAGCATGACGTTCGCCCTGGTGGCGTGTTCCGCCGAGGAGCCGGTCGGGCCGCCGCCCGCGGTCACCGTGCCGGAGGGGCTGACCGCCACGACGGTCCGGCCGCTGGACGGCACCGGCGACTTCCCGTTCGACCAGGAACGGCAGGTGCAGGCCCCGGCCGGCTGGCAGGTCACGGTCTGGGCCCGGGTGCCCAGCGCCCGGCTGCTGGCCTGGACACCGGACGGCACGTTGCTGGTGTCGCGGCCCAAGGAGGGCGACATCGTCGAGCTCACCCCGGCGCGGGGCGACGCGCGGCCGGCCGAGCGCACGCTGATTTCCGGGCTTAACCAGCCGCACGGGCTGGCCTTCGCCGGCGACACGCTCTACGTGGCCGAGAGCGACCAGGTCGACAGCTTCACCTACCGGTCCGGCCAGCTGTCCGGCAAGCGGGTGGTGGCCGACGGCCTGCCGGACGAGAAAAGCGCCGAGCTTCGTGGTGCGTACGCCCATGCCTTGAAGAGTGTGGCCGTGGGCCAGGACGGCGCCGTCTACTTCTCGATCGGCTCGACCGGCAACGTGTCGGCCGAGGACCGCGACGCCGACCCGGAGCGGGCCTCGATCCTGCGGGTGCCGCCGGGCGGCGGCGAGCCGGCCGTCTACGCCCGGGGCGTGCGCAACGGCACCGGGCTGGCGCTCGACCCGGACGGTGCGGTGTGGACCGCGGTCAACCACCGGGACAACATCGCCTACCCGTTCGACCGCGACTACGACGGCGACGGCAGCGTCGACCGCAACGACGTGATGATGCCGTACGTGAACGACCACCCGCTCGAGCAGCTCGCGCGCGTGCAAGAGGGCGACGACCTGGGCTGGCCGTACTGCAACCCGGACCCGGACGTGCAGCCCGGCGAGAAGGATTCGCCACTCGACTACGCCAACCGCCCGTACGTGCGCGACCAGCAGATGAACGCGGACGGCAGCAAGCTGGACTGCGCCGCGCTCAAGCCGGTCGAGCAGGGCATGGGCGCGCACTCGGCGCCGCTGGGCCTGTCCTTCGTGGCCGCGCCGGGCATCGGCGGCACCTACGGCCCGGGCGCGCTGGTCGGCATCCACGGCTCGTGGAACCGCAAGCCGCCGCGTCCCCCGGAGGTGTCGTTCTTCGCCTGGCGGGACGGCACGCTCGGCCCGCAGCAGACGCTGCTGTCCGGCTTCCAGCTGGCCGACGGGTCACGCTGGGGACGGCCGGTCATGGCGGTGCAGGGTCCGGACCGGGCGCTGTACGTCAGCGACGACTACGCCGGCGCGATCTACCGGGTGACGATGGGCTAGGTACGGCGCAGCACCGAGACGACCTTGCCGAGCACCACGGCCCGGTCGCCGTCGATGGTGTCGTACCTCGGGTTGCGCGGCTCGAGCACGACGTGGCCCCGGGTGCGCCGGTAGACCTTGACCGTCGCCTCGTCGTCGATCATGGCGGCCACGATGTCGCCGTTGTAGGCCTCCTGCTGCTGCTTGACCACCACGATGTCGCCGTCGCAGATGGCCGCGTCGATCATCGAGTCGCCGCGTACCCGCAGGCCGAACAGCGTGCCCCGGCCGACCAGGTCGCGGGGGAGCGGCAGCACCTCGTCGGCGTGCTCCTGGGCCGGGATCGGCGAGCCGGCCGCGATGTCGCCGAGCACCGGCACGCCGACGGTCACCTGTTCGGGGCGCCGCTCGGCCGGCTGGAGGAACATGCGGACGTCGATCGGCCGGGTCGACCGGCCACGGCGCAGAAGCCCCAGATCTTCGAGGGTACGCAGATGCCGGCTCACGGTGGAGGACGAGGCGACGCCGATCGCGTCGGCGATCTCGCGAGTGGAGGGTGAATAGCCGTACCGGAGGGCCCACTTCTGGATGACCGTGAGGATCTGGCGCTGTCGCTCGTTCAGAATCGGCGTGTCGAGGTCCTCGTCCGGTAGCACTCCAAGATCTTGCCTGGTCGCGGCCCACTTCGCTGGGAGGCTCGCCGACGCTTCGTTATCCGTGTAATCCCCACCTCTCCATTTCGTTTTCCGGCCTTGTGGTTTCGGTCAGCGGACAACAGGATTCAGGAATGAGTGGCGCTCCTCCATCCGACGACGCCTTCTCGCTGGTGACTTCCGGGGCCCGCACCACGCGGGTGCAGCCGGGCGGCGAGTTCGACCGGGACAACCGGCATCTGCTCGCCGACGCGGTCCGGACCGCCCTGGCCGATGGCTGGACCACCGTCCTCATCGACTGCGGGCGGCTCACCTTCATCGACGCTTCGGTCGTGCACGTGCTGCTTGCCGAGCGGCGCCGGGCCGCAGACCTGGGCCGCACCCTCCGGCTGGTCAACGTCCACGGTTCACCCGGCCGGGTGCTCCGGGCCACCGGAACCATGGCGGTCCTGTGCGGACCGGGCGCGCCGGCGACGGCGCGTGCCACCTCGCCCGTCGAGCGGATAAATCGCACGGTCGCCGCCGGCCGTGACGGGTAGCGGCCGGCCACGCCCACGGGGGGCGTGGCCGGCCGAGGGGACCAGAACGGGCGGATCAGAAATCGTCGGGCGTACGGATCCGGTCGCGGATCCAGGCGCCGGCCGGCTTGAGGTTCGCGGTGCCGGTGTAGGCACCGGCCGCGCAGGTGCCCTCGGTGAAGACCGCGCCGGAGCGGAAGTCGTCGGAGAAGTTCCAGTTCGTCCAGCTCACCCGGTGCTGTGCCATCAGGTCGAGGTACTGCTGGGCCCGGTCGAAGTTGTCGGGGCCGTCGCCGCTGTACTCCTGGGTGCCGAACTCGGTGACGAACATCGGCAGCTTCGCGACGGCGTCGGTGAACGTGTCCAGGTACCAGTCGTCGTGCGACGCGGCGTAGAAGTGGAACGTGTACATCACGTTGCCGGCGCGGACCGGGTTGGCCAGGATGCGCGCGACGCCCTGGCCGTCACCCGAGGCGCCCAGCGACGACCAGTCCTCGGTGCCGACCAGCACGACGGCCTCCGGGTCCTCGGCGCGGATCACCGGGATGATCTGGTCCGCGTACGACCTGATGGAATCCCAGTGCACGCCGCTCGGCTCGTTGGCGATCTCGTACAGGACATTGGTTTTGTCCTTGTGGCGGGAGGCGATCTGCTGGAAGAAGGTGCGGGCGCGGTCCAGGTTGGCGTTGGGGTCGCCGGGGGAGAGCATGTGCCAGTCGACGATCGCGTACAGGCCCCGGGCGGTGGCCTTCTCGATGTAGTCGTTGACCTTGGCGGTGAACCCGGCCGGGTCGGTCTCGTAGCCACCCTCCTGGATGTACATCGAGATCCGCAGGATGTCGGCGTTCCACTCGCCGGCCAGGACGTCGAGCGAAGCGTCGTTCACGCAGTCCGCGTACCACTGGATGCCGTGCGTGCTCATGCCGCGCAACTGGATCGGCCTACCCTGGGCGTTGCAGAGTTGCCGGCCGCAGACCGCGAGTTGGCCGTTGATCGCCACCGGGGTGGTGCCGGGGTGGGTGGTCTCGCCGGTGCAGGACACACCGTTGAGTCTGCATCCCGCCGGGCTGCCTGATCCCGTACCGATAAAGCCGATTTTGACCTTGGCACCCGGGGCGATCGTGCCGTTCCAGGACTGGTTGGCGAACGTGAAGTGCTGTCCCGACGTGGTGAGCAGCGCGTTCCAGTGCGAGCCGACGGCGGTACCGGCCGGCAGGTCGAACTCGACCCGCCAGGAGGTGATGGCGGACGAGCCGCCGTTGGTGATCGTGTACTCGCCCTGCCAGCCGGAACCCCAGGTCGAGACCTTGGCGAAGGTGGCGGCCAGGGTGGGGGTGGCGGCGGCCGAGGCGGGGGATGGGGCGACGAGAGCCAGGCCCGCGGTGACGACCGCGACGGCTACGCAGAGTAAGAGGGAACGGGAGGGGCGCATGGGGCAGGATTATTAGGCAGTCTTACTATCGATGTCTAGGACTTACGCTCATCGATGTCTACTCGGGCACGCCGGAGCGGGGAAAGAGCCGGGCTCGCCCCCGTCGCGAGCCCGACCGTGTTTCCTGAGGTCAAACCCTACGGACCGGGGCTTGCCCAATACTTGCCGCGCAACACCCCGTGATCGCGTGCGTCCGCGGGGTGGTTCAGGTGCGCTAACCTTCGTCCGGGCGAGCGGGCGGCGGCTCCGGGGCGGCAGAATCGGGCAGTTCTTCTCCGCACGATGAGGCGGAAATGAGGGGCTGCGGATGACCGGAAGCGGGTTCGGTGCCATCCTGCGTGGCCTCCGCATCCGGACCGGGCTCAGCCAGGACGAGCTTGCCCAGCGCTCCGGGCTCAGCGTGCGCGCGGTCCGCGAGCTGGAGTCCGGCCGGGTGGCCCGCCCGCAGTCACGCACCGTGCATCGCTTGGTGAACGCGCTCGACCTGCCGCCGCCCGACGCGCAGCCGCTGCTGACCGCGGTCGGCGCCGGTGACACGGCCGGCTTCTCGGTGGGCATCCTCGGCCCGCTGTCGGTGCGCAACGGCGCCGTCCCGGTCGCCGTCACCCGGCCGAAACTCAAGGCGCTGCTCGCCCTGCTGGCCCTCAAGGCCGGCCGCGCCGTCCCGATCGACGAGATCATCACGGTCCTCTGGGGCGAGGGCGCCCCGCTCAGCGCGTCCAATCAGGTGCAGGTGTACGCGACGCAGCTCCGTCAGCTGATCGAGCCGGACCGCGGCCCGGGCCGGCCGCCGGACCGGGTGGTGCGCTCGGCCGACGGCTATCAGTTGCAGCTCCGCGACGAGGAATCCGACGCCGCCGCGTTCCGCCAGGCGGTGGCTGCCCAGCAGCACGCGGACGGGCTCGGTCTCTGGCGCGGTCCGGTCCTCGCCGACGTGGCGGTCCTCGGCAGCCATCCGGAGGCGGTGGCCCTGACCCGGCAGCGGATCGACGCCGCGCTCGCCTTCGCCGACCGGGCCGCCGACCGGGACGGGTACGCCCGGGCCGCGCAGTGGCTGCGCGAACTCGCCCACGACGAGCCGCTGCACGAGGCGCTCGCGGCCCGGCTCATGCTGATGCTCGCGGCCACCGGCGAGCAGGCCGCCGCGCTGGCCCTGTACGACCGGATCCGCAGCAGGCTCGGCGACGAGCTCGGCGTCGACCCGGGCGACGAGTTGCAGGACGCCCACCTGCGGGTGTTGCGGCAGCAGACCGGAGCCGCCAAGCCGCCGGCCGGACCGGCTCTGGCCGGACCGGCTCTGGTCGGTCCGGCTCTGGTCGCGCCGGTGCCGGCTCAGCTGCCGCTCGGCGTGCGCGGCTTCACCGGCCGGGACGCCGCGGTGGCCGAACTCGACGGACTGCTCGGCGACCTGCCCAGCGCGGTGATCATCACGGCCGTCTCGGGCACCGCGGGCGTCGGCAAGACCAGCCTCGCGGTGCACTGGGCGCACCGGGTCGCGCACCACTTCCCGGACGGACAGCTCTACGCCGACCTGCGCGGCTTCGACCACGGTGGCCAGATCACCACGCCCGGCGAGGCGGTCCGCGGCTTCCTGTACGCGCTCGGCGTCGCCCCCGAGAAGGTGCCGGCCGAGGCCGACGCGCAGACCGCGCTGTACCGCAGCATGCTGGCCGGCCGGCGGGTGCTGATCCTGCTCGACAACGCCCGGGACGCCGACCAGGTGCGGCCGCTGCTGCCCGGCACGGCCACCGCGTTCACGCTGGTGACCAGCCGCAACCAGCTCGGCGGGCTGGTCGCCACGCACGCCGCCCGGCCGCTCGCGCTGGACATGCTGTCGGCCGAGGAGGCCCGGCACCTGCTGGCGTCGCGCCTGGGCCCGGAGCGGGTCGAGGCCGAACCGGACGCGGTCGGCGACATCGTCGCGGCGTGCGCCCACCTGCCGCTCGCGCTGGCCATCGCGGCGGCCCGGGCACAGCAGACCACCGGCTCGCTGGCCTCGGTCGCCAGCCAGCTCACCGCGCGGCGGCTGGACGCGCTGGACGCCGGCGACCCGGCCAGCCGGATCCGGGCGGTGTTCTCCTGGTCGTACTCGGCGCTGTCGCCGGCCGCGGCCCGGCTGTTCCGGCTGCTCGGCCTGCACCCCGGCCCCGACCTGGACGCCGCGACCGCGTCCAGCCTGGCCGGCCGGGACGCCGCGACCCTGCTCACCGAGTTGCTCGACGCCAACCTGCTCACCGAGCGGGTCGCCGGCCGCTACACGTTCCACGACCTGCTGCGCGCGTACGCGGTCGAGGTGTTGACCGACGCCGAGCCGGAAGCGGACCGCCGGGCCGCGAGTCACCGCCTCTTCGACCACTACGTGCACACGGCCTATGTCGGCGACCGCCAGCTCAGCCCCGACCGGGAACCCATGCCGTTGCCGATGGGGGAGCCCGCCGAGGGGGTCCGGCCGGGGCGGCCCGCGACGCCGCAGGAGGCCATCGACTGGTGCACCGCCGAGCGCGGGGCCCTGCTGGGTGTGCTGCGGCAGGCCGCGCGCACCGGGTTCGACACCCACGCCTGGCAGCTCGGGTGGTGCCTGGACACGTACATCCATCGCCGGGGCAACCGCCAGGACCTGATCGAGGTCTGGGAGATCGCCTCCGAGGCCGCCGACCGGATGGGCCTGCCGGACGCGCGGGGGCGGGCCCGGCGCGGACTGGCACACGCCTACCTGGTCCTCGGCAAGTACGACGAGGCCGAGAACCAGCTGCAGACGTCGCTCGACCAGGCCGCGGCGGCCGGCGACGCGTTCTCGATGGCCTTCACCCACCGCATCCTGGCCCAGGTGCATTGGCGGCGCGGCGACCTGCACCGGGCGCTGGAACACGCCACGCTGATGCTCGGCATGCTGCGCGAGATGGACCGGCCGCGCTGGCTGGCGATCGCGCTGAACGCGGTCGGCTGGTACCAGGCGCTGCTCGGCGACTACCCGGCGGCGATCGCGCACTGCACCGAGGCGCTCGAGGTCTACCGTGGGATGGGCAGCCGCTTCGGCCAGGCGAAAACCCTGGACAGTCTCGGCTACGCGTACAGCCACAGCGGCTCGCACGACGCCGGGATGCGGAGCTATCGGGAGGCGGTCGCGGTGTTCCGCGAGGTGGGCGACCGGTACAACGAGGCCGACACGCTGACCCGCCTCGGCGACGCCCACCTGCTGGCCGCCGATCCGCGGGGTGCCGGCGCGTGCTGGCGGGACGCTCTCGACATCCTCACCGACCTCGACCATCCGAACGCCCTGGAAGTCCGCGCCAAACTGGACCGGCTCGATGCCTGACTCCCTCGCGAACAGATCCGAGATCGAACGGTGGAACGGTCCGGCCGCGCAGCGCTGGCTCGCCGAGCGGGAGCGGCACGCCGCGATCCGCCATCGGCTGCTCCCGCACCTGCTGGCGCTGAGCCGCCCCGACGACGTGGTGCTCGACGTGGGCTGCGGCTGCGGCGACCTGACCCGCGCACTCGCCGGCTCGGTGACCGGCCTGGACGTCTCGGAGCCGCTGCTCGAGGTGGCCCGCCGTTCGGTGCCGGGCGTGGAGTTCCGGCGCGGTGACGCACAGACGTATCCGTTGCCGCCCGCGGCGTACGACTTGATTGTCAGCAGTTTCGGGGTGATGTTCTTCGACGATCCGGTGGCCGCCTTCGGCAATCTGCGCACGGCCCTGCGGGCCTCCGGCAGGCTGGCCTTCCTGTGCTGGCAGGACCCCCTGGCGAACGAGATCTTTGCGATTCCGCTGCGGGCATTCAGGCGGTACGGCTTCGCGCCCGACCCGATAAGCCGGGACTCCTTCGCCGATCCGGGGGCGATCTCCGCGATGCTGGCCGAGGCCGGTTTCGCCGAGGTTCAGGTGGATGCACTGCGCGAACCGGCCCGCCTGGGCAGCGACGTGCCCGACGTGATGGGGTACGCCTTCGGCAGTTCCCAGGTGCGTGACCTGGTGGCCGCGGCCGGGCCGGAGGTGGCCGCGCGCGTGCGCGCGGAGATGGAGGCCGAGTTCACCGCCCGCACCCGCCCCGACGGAGTTTGGGTCGAGGCCGCGGCGTACCTGGTCACGGCCCGGCTGATGCCCGCCTGACCCGCCGTCTTGCCCCGCGCCTCCGGCCCTTTTTGCCACGGGACTCGCCGTTTGTCCCGCCCCGCGTTGCCGGTCGCGCTGCCTCGTCGCGTATCTATATCGGATTTATCGCTTTTGACGGTCCGGTCAGCGCCGGTGGAGCCGCACGCCTACCGTGATCGTCGATGTCTACGAACCGTTTGCGCGCGCTTGCCGCATCCCTCGCTGTTGCCCTCGTTCTCACTCCGGCGCCCGCTGCCCACGCCGCGGCGGTCGCGACCGGGACCCTCACCGGCACCCTGACCACCGCCAAGGGTGCCCCCGCCGCCGGCGTCTATCTCGAGCTGAAACCGGCCGTCGGCGACGTGTGGATGCTCCCGCAGGCATGGACCGACGAGAACGGTCACTACACGCTCGACCTGCCGCCCGGCCGTTACAAGGTCGGCTTCCACTTCCACGCGACCATGTCCACCCAGTGGGTCCCGCGCGCCACCCGGGACAGCCGCGCCACCTGGTTCACGGTCACCGAGGGCGGGACGACCGTCGTCGACGAGGTGCTCTTCCCGACCGGCGGCATGACGGTCACCCTGGCCGGTCACACGGACTTCTGCGTGGAGGCCATCGGTGACCGGTTCCTCAGCTACGCCTGCACCACCAGCGGCGAGGTGGCGCTGACCGACCTGCCGGTCAACCTGTACATGGTCACCGCACTGGTCGACGAGAACCTGGTCGGCTGGGGCGATGCCGAGGTCACCGAGGACGCCGTCACGCCGCTCGAAATCGTTCCCACCTAGTCGCTTCCGCAGGTCGCCGGCTTCGCCCCAACAGGGGCGGGGCCGGCTTTTTGATGGGCGCCTATTTCCGGTGCGTTCTATGTATTGACATCACGTTTCATGTACCGGAACATCCAAGCAATGCCCGCGTTACATCACCGGAGGGAGGGCACGTGACCACGCTTGACTGGCTGGTACTCGGTGGGTACTTCGTGGTGATGGTCGGTATCGGCCTGTGGTCCAAGGGACGGATCCACAGCGTCGCCGACTTCTTCACCGCGCGAGGCAAGATTCCGTGGTGGCTGTCCGGAATCTCGCATCACATGTCCGGCTACAGCGCCATCATGTTCGTCGCCTTCGCGGCCGTCGCATACAACTACGGGCTCGCCATGTACGTGTGGTGGGCGCTGACCATCGGCCTCGGCGTCGGCATCGGTGCCTTCGTCTGGGCGGCCCGCTGGAACCGCCTGCGGTCCAAGCACGGGGTCGCATCGCCGCTGGAATACCTGGCCCGCCGCTACAACCTGCCCACCCAGCAGGTGCTCGCGTACAGCGGCGCCCTGCTCAAGGTCGTGGACATCGCGGCCAAGTGGGTGGCCATCTCGATCCTGCTGCGTGGCTTCGCCGGTGTCCCGATCGTCTGGGGCATCCTGATCACCGGCGCGGTCACCCTGATCTACATCACGCTCGGCGGGCTCTGGGCCGACGTGCTCACCGACTTCGGCCAGTTCGTGATCCAGGGCGTGGCCGGCGTCGCGATGTTCTTCGCGTTCCTGTCCCACCTCGGTGGCGTCTCGGCACTGTGGACCATGTGGGACGACCTGCCCGCGGGGCGCGGTGATCCGTTCGCCGGGCCGTACACGGTCACCTTCTTCATAGCGCTGCTGTTCATCAAGACGTTCGAGTACAACGGCGGCATGTGGAACCTGGCCCAGCGTTACATGGCGGCCCCGTCCGGCTCGGAGGCCAAGCGGTCCGCGCTGCTCTCCAGTGGCCTGTGGCTGGTCTGGCCGCTGATCCTGTTCCTGCCGATGTTTGCCGCGCCGCTCATCGTTCCCGGCCTGGCCAACCCCGAGCAGGCGTACGTGGAACTCTCCCAGACCCTGCTGCCGCCCGGCATCATCGGCCTGGTCCTGGCCGGTTTCTTCTCGCACACGATGGCGATGGTGTCCTCGGACGCCAACGTGATCTCGTCGGTCGTGACCCGTGACATCGCCCCGGTGCTGGTGCGCAAGGTGCGCGACTTCAGCGAGCGGACGGCGCTGAAGTTCGCGCGGATCACCACGTTCACCTTCGTGCTGATCAGCATGATCATCGCGATCAGCACCGAGGGTCAGGGTGTGGTCCTGAAGATCGTGATCGACCTGGTCGCGGCCACCATGGGCCCGATCTCGATCCCGCTGATGCTCGGCATGCTGCCCTGGTTCCGGCGCAGCGGCCCGCTGGCCGCGATCGTCTCGTGGGCGGCCGGCCTGGGTGTCTGGGTCGTGGTCAAGTGGATCCTGGAGGAGACCAGCCAGACCATGGTGGTCGGCGTGCCGCTGGTGACTTCGCTGATCCTGTACGTGGCGATCGGCCTGCTGAAGCCCGAGCGGACTCCGGACCGCGACGAGTTGATCGACTCGCTCGAGGAGGACCCGGTCGAGACGAAGCCGGTACCGGCTGTCTGACGCATGCGAGGGGCCGGGGAGCATCGCTCTCCGGCCCTCGTCGTGCCCCCGTCGGCTGTTATTTGTCTGACTCGAGGACCCCGCCGTTGGCAACGTCGCTCTTCTCGATCTCGGTGAACACGATCCGGACCGCTTGCTGACGCGCCTTCAGGATGTTGACCGCGGCCTCGGTCACGGCGGCCACGAACTCCCGGCGCTGATCCATGGTGCGCCCGGACAGCAGTTCCACGGTGATGTTGGGCATGGTGGTCCTCTCGTCTCTGACTTGTTGCATGTAATGAGACCACATTCCGCTACATGGAACAAGGTGCGCTTGTTTGAGGCGTGCTGGGGTCAGGCGGCTGGGGTCAGGCGGCTGGGGTCAGGCGGCTGGGGTCAGGTCCTCGCGATGGGGGCGGCGGCGCCCAGGGCGGCGGACACGTCGCGGGCCGCGGCGATCACGTCGGCCGCGTGCTCCTCCAGGCCGGCCATGTCCTGGTCCATCGCGAGCGTCGAGATGGAGATGCCGCCGAGCACCTGCCCGGTGTGGTCGAAGACGGCGGCGCCCACGCAGCGGATGCCCGGCTCGTTCTCCTCGTCGTCGACCGCATAACCCACGGCGCGGACCCGGGCCAGGTGGGTGAGCAGGTCTTCCTCGCTGATCAAGGAGTTCGGCGTGCGCGCGCTGAGGCCGGTGCGCCGGCAGATGGCCAGCACCTCCTCGTCCGGCAGTTCGGCCAGGACCGCCTTGCCGATGGCGGTGGTGTGCAGCCGCACGCTCATCCCGATCCGGGAGGGCATCTGGAACGGCCGGCGGCCCTCCTGCTTGTCGACGTAGACCGCCTCGTCGACGCTGCGGATGGCGAAGTGCGTGGTGTATCCGGTGGTCTCGCGCAGCGCGCGCAGGGCCGCTGACGCCTGCCGGGCCGGGTCGAAGCGGTGCATCACCCGGCCGGCCAGGGTCAGGATGCGTGGCCCCGGCTCGTAGCTGCCCGAGCCGTCGGGGCGGGCGAAGCCCCACAGCACCAGCGCCTGCAGGATCCGGTGCACGGTCGACTTGGAGACGCCGGTCGCCGCCGCGATGTCGGTGACGCGATGGTGCTCGGCGAGTGCTTCCAGCACCGCCAGCGTCTTGTCGATGGAACTGCCTTCCCTAGCCACGAATCGAGCCTACTATCGGGCCAGCCAGCCCCCGTCCACCGCGAGCACGTGGCCGTTGACATAGTCGGATGCGGACGATGCGAGAAAGACGACGGCGCCGGCCACGTCGTCCGGCCGGCCCCACCGCCCGGCCGGTATCCGGGAGCGGATCTCCGCCTCGCGGACCGGGTCGGCGCGCAGGGCCGTGGTGTTGTCGGTGCTGATGTATCCGGGCGCGACCGCGTTGACCTGAACGCCCGCGGCGGCCCACTCACAGGCCAGCGCCTTGGTCAGCCCGGCGACGCCGTGCTTGGCCGCCGTGTATCCGGGCACCTGCACCCCGCCCTGGAACGACAGCATCGAAGCCACCATGACGATCTTCCCGCGCCGCCGCGCCAGCATGCGCGCGCCCACCGTACGGCTCAACAGAAAAACCGCGTCGAGATTGACGTCAAGCACTGATCGCCAGTCACCGAACGAGTGCTCGGCGGCCGGCGCGCGCCGGATGATGCCGGCGTTGTTGACCAGGATGTCGACCTCGGGCAGGCGGGCCACCGCGTCCGGGATGGCGCTGGTGTCGGCCAGGTCGAGAATCCAGCGTGTCGATTCGCGGCCGGCCTTGCGCACCTCGGTCTCGACCTCGTCCAGGTCGTCGGTGCGCCCGTGCAGCACCAGGTCGGCGCCGGCCTGGGCCAGGGCCACCGCGGCGGCCCGGCCGATCCCGCTGCGCGAACCGGTGACCAGGGCGGTCCGGCCGCGCAGCGAGAACATCGACTCCGCGGGGGAGGTCACCGGAGGTCGCCGATCGCCACCGGCTCCACGTCCTCGTACGCCTGATTTTCGCCGCCCATCGCCCAGACGAACGCGTAGCTGCGGGTGCCGAATCCGCAGTGCACCGACCAGCAGGGCGAGATGACGGCCTGATCGCCGGCGACGATGAGGTTGCGGGTCTGGTCGGGCCGGCCCATCAGGTGCACCACCCGGTCGGACTCGGCCAAATCGAAGTAGAAGTAGACCTCGGTCCGGCGCTCGTGGGTGTGGCACGGCATGGTGTTCCACATGCTGCCCGGCTCGAGCACGGTGACGCCGAGGACGAGCTGCGAGCTCTGGATGCCCTTGAGGTGGATGTACTTGTAGATGGTGCGCTCGTTGGAGCCTTCCCGGCCGCCCAGCCGCACCGGTTCGGCGTCGTCCAGCGTCGCCTTGACCGTCGGGAAGCTGGCGTGCGCCGGCGTGGAAACGAGGTAGAACCGCCCGTCGAAGCTGACCCGCCGAGCGCCGCGCCCGACGTAGAGGCATTCCTTACCACCCAGCTCGTACCGCACGTCGTCGACGGTCACCGTGCCCGGCCCGCCGACGTTGACCACGCCGAGCTCGCGGCGCTCGAGGAAGTACTCCGAGCGCAACTCGTCCGGGCACGGCAGCTCGGCCGGCCCGGCCGCCCCGCCGATCACCATGCGGTCCTCGTGCGAGTAGGTGAGCCGCACCTCGCCGGGCACGAACAACTCCTCCACCAGGAACCGTGCCCTGAGCTGCTCGGTGGTCATGCCCGCCGCGTGGTCCGGGGCCGTGGCGTGCCGTACGTCCATAGGGCCTCCCGTCTGGTCCTGCTGTCCCGTTACACGGGACGCGCTATCGCTACATAGAACAGCATAGCGTTCCGGTAGAACAATGGGGTGAACAGCGGCGCTGGCGCGGTCGGTGGTGCCGGCGCCGGCTCAGGTGGGGGAGCGCTCGCCGAGCCAGGCCAGGACGGCGAGGACGCGGCGGTGGTCCTCGTCGGTCTCGGCCAGGCCCAGCTTGGCCAGCACGCTGCCGACGTGGGTCTCGATGGTGCGGTCGGTGAGGCAGAGGCGGCGGGCGATGCCGCGGTTGGTGCGGCCCTCGGCCATCAGCGCGAGAACGTCGCGTTCGCGCAACGTCAGCGCGGCGAGCGGATCGTTGCGGCGCGGGCTGACCAGGCCCGCCACCACCTCGGGGTCGAGCGCCGAGCCGCCGCTCGCGACGCGGCGCAGGGCGTCGAGGAAGTCGTCGACGTCGAAGACGCGGTCCTTGAGCAGATAACCGAAGTAGCCCCGCGCCACCAACGCGATCGAGTGCCGCGTCTCCAGGTGCTGCGACAGCAGCACGATGCCGAGCTGCGGGTCCAGGTCGCGCAGGCGGCGCGCGGCGCGGGCACCGTCGTCGGTGCGGTCCGGCGGCATGCGGATGTCGATGATGGCGAGGTCGGGCCGCTCGGCCAGGACGACCTCGACCAGCGAGGTCGCGTCGGACGCCTTGCCGGCAATCTCGTGCCCGGCATCGGCGAGCAGGCTGGCCAGGCCCTCCCGGAACAGAGCGGAATCCTCCCCGATCACGATGCGCACGGCAGCACCGCCTCGACCACCGTGCCGGCCCCGGTCGGGCTGTGTACCCGCAGCGTCCCGCCGAGCGCCGCCACCCGGTCGGCCATCCCCGACCGCTGGGAGAGCGCCGCCCCGCCGCAGCCGTCGTCGCTGACGCTGATCGTCAACCGGCCATTGGATCTGTTGACCTGCAAGGCGATCCGGTCGGCGGTGGCGTGCTTGACCACGTTGGTGATCGCCTCGCTCACCACGTAGTAGGCCGTCGTCGCCACGTCGTCGGGCAACCGGTCGTCGCAGATGTCGAGTTCCACGGCGATCGGCACGGTGCGGACCAACTCGGTCAGCGCGGCGTCCAGGCCGTCGTCGAGCCGGCCGGGCCGCAGTCCGTAGGCAATCTTGCGAAGCTCGGCCAGCGCCGTGCCGAGCTCGGCCACCCCCTGATCGAGCAGCGCGTTGACGTCGACCGAGCCGTCGCCGAGGTGCCGCTGCGCCAGCCGGAACGCCATGCCCAGCGAGGCGAGCCGCTGCTGCGCGCCGTCGTGCAGGTCGCGTTCGAGCCGCCGGCGTTCGGTGTAGCCCGCCTGCACCAGCCGCGCCCGGCTGGACTCCACCTCGCGCAGCGCCTGCGCCACCTCGAGCCGGAGCCGGATCACCTCGACCAGCGTCGCGGCCGCCCCCGCGATCTGCCGCAGAAGTTCCGGTCGCAGCGCGTCGGACCCGGGCCGGAGCACTCCGATCGTGCGGCCGCCGAGCTCGACCGGGACAGCGCCGGCCGGCTCGACCGGTGCCCCGTCGGCGTCGATGTATCCGGCGGTGCCCGGCACCTGAAAGCCGATCCGCAGATCCGGTTCGCGGAGGGCGAGGCGCAGCCGGCTCTGCAGCTGCTCCGGGCGCGCCTCGCCGCCGCGGGTCTCCCGGCTCAGTGCGTCGATCGCGGCGAGCGCCGCGCGCCGGATCGGGTACAGGCGACGGTCGACGACCCGCTGCAACCTGCTGCGCAACGGCGACAGCGCGATCGCGCAGACCGCGGTGGCGCCCGCGGCGGCGAACTCGGAGCCCCGGCCGAACACCAGGCCACCGACCGCCGACAGCACCGCGTAGGTGCCCACCAGCATCGTGGTGACCAGTCCGTAGGTCACGGTGGCGGCCAGCGCCTTGTCGACGTCGTACAGGTCGTGGCGAAGCATTGCCACCGTCGTCGCCACCGGGACGCCGATCAGTCCGGCGAGACCGACGGCGCCGCTGAACCACAGCGGGCGGCCCCACAGCAGGATCTCGACGAGGCAGAGCAGCGGATAGAGCGGGATCGCGAAGCCGGCCAGCGCCAGCCACTTGATCTGCTGCCGCTGCAGCCGGTCGCTGCGCCGGAACCGGACCAGCAGCGACGCCGCGCACGCCAGCACCAGCGCCAGTTCGAGGACGAACGCCGCCAGGGCGGGCACTTCGAGGACCAGCGGCAGCGGTCCCCACGGACGCGGAATGTCCTGCAGTGGCGCGCGGAACGGGAGGGAGTCGAACGACGCGCCGAGGTGATCGGCCGCCGCAGCCGCGACCAGGGTCGGCGGCACCCACCGCCACCACGGCCCCGGCAACTCGCCGTCGGGGAAGTAGAGCAGAAGCAGGGCGACCGCCACGAAGATCCAGACGGCGCTCTGGTCACCGACCGCGGCGAGCCAGTCGAGCTCGGGGAGGGCCGCGGGACGACGGTCGGCCAGATACCACCAGAAGACGTCGCGGCACGCGTTGACCGCGGTGGTCAGTCCGACCAGGGTGAGCATGAGGCCGACCAGGTTGCCCGGGCGGCGACGCGCGACGATGACGCCGAGCAGGGCCGAGGCCGGCGCCGCGGCCAGGCCGATCGCCAGATTGAGGAAGGCGCCGGCGACCGGCGCCAGCGCGACCAGCACCACGGTGCAGCTCAGCACGGCCCCGGTGAGCAGGGCCGCAGCGAGTGCGAGTCGTGGTTGCCATCTCATGCGGGGCACTCTACGACTGCCCGGCCCGGAGCGGCTCCGTGCCAGCACGGAGGTTTTCCGGGTGCTGTCCACGATGGCAGGCCGGCCACAAATTCCTAGGTTGAAGGCGTCGCACAGAGCCCCGATCGAGGAGGAAACCGAGATGTCCACAGGTATCGCCGCGACCCCTTCCACCACCGTCACCCCGGCCGGCCCCGGCACCGCCCGGGCCACGCTGATCGCCACGCTGCTGTCCCTGGCCTCACTCGCCGTCGCGGTCGTCGTCCTCTGGCAGCCGTGGGGTGAGCGCGACGCCCTCGGCTATGCCGACATCGCGCCGCACCGGGACGCCGCCTGGCTGGGCACCCTCGTCGACGGCCTCGCCTTCGCGGTGGTGGGCGTGACCCTCGGCCTGGCCGTCTGCATCCTGGCGCCGAAACGCGGCTCGACGCCGGCCGCCATCGGCGCCGTGGCGACCGGACTGGGCGGCATCGCGTTCGGCACCGGCATGTTCTCGTTCGGCGCGCTCGCCTGGTTCGCGACCGACACCAGCACGCTGCCGGCGGCGGCCGGGACGGCCCTGATGAGCCGGGTCGAGGGCGCACCCGGTCACCTCATGGCGGTCCAGATGACCGGCTTCCTGCTCTTCACGGTGGGCTCGCTGATCCTGATGGCCGCCCTGTGGCGAGCCCGGTCCGTGCCGCGCTGGCTGCCGGTCGCCTTCCTGGTTCTCACGGTCGCACTGTTCGCCCTGAGCGGCGTCGCCCTCAACGTCGTCGAGGCCGCCCAGTTCCTGCTCCTGCCGGTGATCGGGTTCTACCTGGTGCGCGCGGGCGGCCGAACCGCGACATGACCGCCGGACGGCACCCCCGCGAGCCGGCACGGGCCGGCCGCGGGGGCACCACCCGAGCCTCGGCATCAGTGGTGACTCTGCACAGTGGAGGCACAGTGGAGGCCCAGTGGAGGCCGGGCAACCGGGGAAGTGTGAACCCGAACGGGAAGTTTTACACGAGTTCTCAGCAAAAGTCGGGAGTCACTTCCCGGAGCGAGATGCGCAAACGAATGTACGCAAACGTATGCGGTACTAGTACGGTCCCCGGTACCCGGCTCTCGGGTCGGGATATCTCGACAGGAGGCACGTGGGATGAGGACCCTTCGACGGTGGTCCCTCCTGACGGCCGCGGCCATGATCGGGGCCGCGGGCTGCTCCCAGGGGGCTGAGTCACCGGAATCCACCGCCGGTCAGAACGTGGCGGCCACAACCAGTTGTGCCAGCAGCGGCGAACTCACCATGTGGGAGCGCTCGGGTGGCAACAAGGACATGGTGGACATGCTGGTCGCGGCGTGGAACACCAAGAATCCCGACTGTCAGATCAAACTGACCTACATTCCGCACACCGAGATGGTCGGCAAGATCGCTCAGGGCATCGCCTCGGGTCAGGTTCCCGACCTGCTGGGGATGGACCTGATCTACGCACCGCAGTTCGAGAAGGCCGGCCAGCTGGTCGACCTCACCGAGCGCCTGAACGGCTGGCCCGAACTGGCCACCGCCAGCAAGGGTCACATGACGGTCGCGACGTACGAGAAAAAGCTGTACGGCGTGCCGCTCTACGCCGACGTGTCGGCGCTGTTCTACAACAAGGACCTGTTCACCCGGGCCGGGCTCGACCCGGACAAGCCGCCGACCAGCCTGACCGAGTTGCGGTCGTACGCCGACAAGATCACCGCGTTGGGTGGTGGCGTCAAGGGCTACTACCTGCCGGGCAACTGCGCCGGGTGCAACATCTTCACGGTCGGCCCGCTGATGTGGGCCTCGGACGCCAAGATCGAGGCGGCCGGGCCGGGCGACGAGCCGCTAGTCGGCGACGGCGTCAAGCAGGTGCTCCAGTTCACCCGGGACATGGTCAAGGCCGGCAACGTGCCGGACGGCGCCCGGACCGAGAACGGCGAGACGTTCCACCTGCAGTTCGGGTCCGGCAAGGTCGGGATGATGGGCACCGGCAACTTCAACATCACCCTGGCGCGCCAGCAGAACCCGTCGATGAAGTTCGGTATCTCCCTGCTTCCCGGGGTGGCTCCGAACTCCTCAGCGTCGTTCATCGGGGGCGACCTGGTCGTGGTGCCGAAGGGGAGCAAGCGCGTCAACGACGCGGTGAACTTCATGAAGTTCCTGCTCTCCGACGACGTCCAGGTCGAGGTTTACGCCAAGGCGCTCAACCTGACCACCCGCGCCGACATGGTCGACAACAAGTACTTCCAGGCCGAGCCGCTGGTGCAGGACGTGGCCAAGGCACTCACCGTCGGCCGCACGCCGTACACGCTCACGTTCTTCGAGCAGATCAACTCGCCGCAGGGGCCGTGGCTCAAGATGCTCCAGCGGGCCTACTACTCCGACGACAATCTCGACACCGTCATCGCCGACGCTAAGAAGGCGATGAAAGACATCGCCGCGAAGTCGTAGCCATGCAGCGGACGGGGCGGAATCGGTTGATCGGGTTGGCCTACGTGGCGCCGGCACTCGTGTTCGTGCTGGCGTTCACGGTCTACCCGCTCGGGCAGATGGCCTGGATGTCGCTGCACGACTGGTCACTGATCAGCGAGCCGCGGTTTCTCGGCCTGGACAACTACCGGCAGGCGTTCGGCGATCGGCAGTTCTGGGTGTCCTTCCTGTTCACCCTGAAGTACACGGCGCTGATCACGCCGGTGCTGATCGTCGGCGGATATCTGCTGGCGCTGCTCACCGCCCCGGCCTCGCGGATCCGCGCGGTCACCCGGACCGTGGTGTTCGTGCCCGTGGTGATCGGCCTCGGCGCGTCCAGCCTGCTCTGGTACTGGCTGTTCAGCACGGACTTCGGGGTGATCAACCGGATCCTGCTGGACCTCGGCCTGGTCGACCAGCCGGTGCTCTGGCTCGGGGTCGACGCCAACACGTCGAACTTCGCGATCAGCACCTCGGTGGTCTGGAAGGTGATCGGCTTCGGGATGATCCTGTTCGTCGGGGCCATCCAGGCCGTGCCGACCGAGATCACCGAGGCCAGCCTGGTCGACGGAGCCGGGTACTGGCAGCGGGTCGGCCGGGTGATCCTGCCCCTGACGCTGCGTACGGTCCTGCTGGTCACGTTGATCAGCGTGATCGGATCGCTGCTGGCGTTCGACCAGTTCTACATCATGACCGCCGGGCAGCCGCAGAATGAGACCGCCACCTCGGTGTTCTTCGTCTACCTCAACTCCTTCCCGTACCTGAAACTCGGGTATGGCGCCGCGTTGTCGCTGGTGCTCGCGGTGACCATCCTGGCGTTCACGGTGGTTCAGCTGGTGCTCACCCGGCGGAGCGAGTCGTGACCGCCACGCTGAGCCTGGTGCGGGTCCGTACCGCTGCGATACGGGCCCGTGCCGGGCGCACCGGCTACCTGGTGGCGGCCGGCTGCATCACGATCACCACGGTGATGCTGCTGCCGCTGCTCTACTCGGTGCTGGCCTCGATCAAGCCGACCGCCGAGGCGGCCGCCGCCCCGCCGACCTATCTGCCGCACGGGGTCAGCCTGGACAGCTACCAGCGGCTGTGGGGATACCAGGAGGGCCTGCTCACCTACCTGGGCAACAGCTTCGGCACGGCGGTGCTGACGATCGTCTTCACCCTGGTGCTGACGGTGCCGGCCGGGTACGCGCTGGCCCGGTTCCCGATCCCGGCCAAGGAGCTGATCTTCATCGTGCTCCTGCTCTCGCTGATCGTCCCGTACCAGGCACTGCTGACCCCGATGTTCCTGATGTTCGCCAAGATCGGCCTGACCAACTCGCTGGTCGGGCTGGCCGTCCTGCACACCGCGATCCAGCTGCCGTTCAGCCTCTACCTGTTGCGCAACAGCTTCGCCGCGGTGCCGCGGGAGATCGAGGAGGCCGCGGTCATGGACGGCGCGGCGTCCTTGCAGATCCTGCTTCGGATCTTCATTCCGCCCACGGTGCCGGCGATTGTCACCGTGACCCTGTTCGCCTTCATCACGTCGTGGAACGAGTTCCTCGGCGCGCTGGTGATGATGAGTTCGAGCGCGAAGTTCACGCTGCCGGTGATCCTGGCGACGGCCCGGACCGAGACCAGTCTCGGCGGCACCGACTGGGGCATGCTCCAGGCCGGCGTCACCATCTCGATCATCCCGTGCGTGCTCGTCTACCTGTTGCTTCAGCGGTACTACATGGCCGGCCTGATGAGCGGAGCCGTGAAATGAGCGTCGTAGTAGTACAGCCAACCCGGACCGCGCGGGCCCGCCTGCAGCCGTTCGACGCCCGGCAGGTCGGGCTCGTGGACGGGTTCTGGGCCGACCGGATCCGGATCAACCGGGAACACACCATCCCGCACGGCCTCGACCAGATCCGGAACGCCGGGACCCTGGGCAACCTGCGTCTCGCGGCGGCCGGAGCGGGGGACTACCGTGCCGCCGCCGATTCGGTGGGGGCCACCCTGCCGTTCCTCGACTCCGATGTCTACAAGTGGCTCGAGGCGGTCGGCTGGGAACTCGGCCGGCAGCCCGATCCGGCCCTCGCGGCGGCGGCGGACGGCGTGATCGACGTGGTGGCCGCGGCGCAGCGGCCCGACGGCTATCTCAACAGCTACGTCCAGCTGGGCGGCGGCGTACCGTATCGGGATCTGTCGTGGGGACACGAGCTGTACTGCGTCGCCCACCTGATCCAGGCGGCCGTGGCGTGGCACCGGGCGCTGGCCGACGACCGGCTGCTCGCCGTCGCGGTCCGGGCCACCGACCACCTGCCGCCGGGCATCATGGACGGACATCCCGGCATCGAGATGGCGCTGGTCGAGCTGACCCGGGTGACCGGCGACCGGCGCTACCTGGCGCTGGCGGCGCGCATGATCGAGCAGCGCGGCCGGCGGACGCTGCCCGGCGCCGACCGGTTCGGTGCCACCTACTGGCAGGACCACGAGACGGTGCGCGACGCGGCCTCGGTGGCCGGGCACGCGGTCCGGCAGCTCTACCTGGACTGCGGCGCCGTGGACGTGGCGGTCGAAGCCGGCGACGACCAGTTGCTCACCGCGGTGCGCCGCCGCTGGGACGACCTGATGCGGACGCGCACCTACCTCACCGGCGGCATGGGGAGCCGGCACCGTGACGAGGCGTTCGGTGATCCGTACGAGTTGCCACCCGATCGCGCGTACGCGGAAACCTGCGCGGCCATCGCCAGCGTGATGCTCGCCTGGCGCCTGCTGCTGGCCACCGGCGACGTGACCTACGCCGACACGATCGAGCGCACCATGTTCAACGGGGTGCTGCCCGGCCTCGCGCTCGACGGCCGGCGCTTCTTCTACACCAACCCGCTGCAGCGCCGCACGCACCGCACGCCCGGCGGCGCCGGCGAGCGGCGCCCGTGGTACCCGTGCGCCTGCTGCCCACCCAATCTCATGCGCATGCTCAGTTCGTGGCAGCAATATCTCGCGACTCACGACGAGAGCGGGCTTCAATTGCACCAGTACGCCTCGGCGGAGGTTGATGCGGAACTGCGGGCCGGCCCGGTCCGGGTCCAGATCCGTACCGACTATCCGTGGGACGGCCGGATCCTGGTGCGCCTGCTCCGGACGCCGGCCGAGCCGTGGACGCTGTCGATGCGGGTCCCGCGCTGGTGTCACTCGGCCACGATCACCGGCCCGGACGGCACCGAGACGCTGGGCACCGGCACCGGCACGGTGAAGCGGCACCGGCGGTGGCGGCCCGGCGACGTCGTCGACCTGAGCCTCGACCTGCCGCCCCGGGTCACCGAACCCGACCCGCGGGTGGATGCGGTGCGCGGCTGCGTCGCGGTCGAGCGGGGGCCGCTCGTCTACTGCATCGAGGCGGCCGACGCACCGGAACGCACCGAGATCGAGGAACTGTCCTGGGATCCGCGGCGCGACCTGGCGACGGTGCCGCGGCCCGACCTCGAGGAGTCGCTGGTCGGCATCACCGTGCCGGTGGTGCGGCACCGGCCCGGCGAGTCCGCGGCGGATGGTCTCACCACGGGGGCGATTCCGTACTTCGCCTGGGCCAACCGGACGCTCGGAGGGATGCGCGTATGGATACCTAGATCAACGCCGTAGGCGCGTGGCCGGCCGCTACGGCGTCCACGTAGCGGTTCTTGCCTGCGTTCTTGGCGGCGTACATCGCCTGGTCGGCGCGGTGCAGGAGGTCGTCGACGCCGGTCTGGGCGCCCGGTTCGCTGCAGGCGAGTCCGACGCTGGCGCCGACGGTGACCTGCTCGCCGGCGATGTCGTAGGGCTGGCCGATGGCGCTGACGATCCGGCCGGCCTGGGCGGTGAGCGCTTCGGCCGCCGCGGGGTCGGAGACCAGGATGGCGAACTCGTCGCCGCCTAGCCGGGCAATCGTGTCGGTGGCGCGCACACAGGTGCGCAGCCGGTCGGCGACGGCGACCAGCAGGGCGTCCCCGGCGGCGTGGCCCAGTGTGTCGTTGACCTTCTTGAAGCCGTCGAGGTCGATGTACATCACGGCCGGGAGCGTTGGCGCCGGCGACTGCAGCGCGGCCTGTTCGGTGCGGCTGCGGAACAGCGAACGGTTGGGCAGTCCGGTCAGCGGGTCGTGCGAGGCCAAGCGTTCGAGCTCGGCCTCCCGGCGCCTCAGGTCGCGGACGGCGACGCGCAGGTCGCGGGTCAGCGCCGCGTTGTCCCGCAGCGCCACCAGTTGGCGTACGACGACGAGCACGACGACGACGATCGTCAGCGCGTAGCCGAACGTGCCGATGCCGTCCCGCACGATGTCCACGCAAACACCGGTGATCAGGGCGACAGCCAGCGGCACGTACGGCAGCAGGCTCCACGCCGGCGAGCTGACGGTCTCGGGTCGCCGGCCGGGCTGCCCGGCGCTGCCGCGCGAGTGCAGCGCGCCGGTGCCGATCAGCAGGAAGCCCACGATCCAGCCGTTCATCGCCAGGTTGCCTGCGCTGTAGGCACCGATCTGGGTCATGTACGCGAAGCCGCTCTCGGCCACGGCGACGGCGACCATGCCGCAGCCCACCAGCGCGAACGTGGACCGGCGCCGCGGTTCGGCGCGGGCGAGCAGCACGAACGCCATGCTTGCCATGGCCACGTCACCGAGCGGGGTGGCGAAGACGAAAGCCGTGTACGCGGCCGAGGGCGTGGCGGCCAGGATCGGGCCGAGCACGGTGCACCAGCTGACGAACAGCAGGGAGCCGCTGACGATGAGGCCGTCGAGGACCACCCGGACACCCACGCGTCCGAGACCACCGAGCGCCGCCGCGCCGGCCAGCGACAGCGGCACCATGGCCAGGACCAGGCAGTCCGCGGCGGAGGCGAAGGGCGCCCCGCCGGGCGAGGTGAGTTCGAGCCACAGCCAGAGGGCGTTGCCCGCGGTCGTCGACCCGAGCCCGGCCGCCAGCAGGTGCCAGCCGAGTCGCTCGGTGCCCCGGGCGTGCCGGCCGGCCACGACGCAGGCGACTCCCGCCACCAGCGACGACAGGGTGACGATGCTGCCGTGGCTGAGGATCGTCCAGGCGTCGCCGCCGCGCCACACCTGGTCGACCAGCAGATATGCCGCGACCAGGATCACGCAGAGCACCGGCCATGCCACACGCCTCATGGACCCAGACTCCGCCGGCCCGGGTTCAGCCCGGTTGCCGCGAAGGGGTCGTTTCGCTGCTGATGCGGCATAGATGCCAATTGATATCTGGCCACCCGAGTGCAAAGCTGACCGGGAGCGCTCCCAAAACGAACGGCGACGAGGTGAGAAGCGACCATGATTTCCCGGGCAAGCCTCGCGGGGTGGTACCGCAACCGCTTCGTGTGGGTGGCGGTAATCCTGCTGACCGTGTCGGTCGGCGTCACCGTACTGCTGAACTCGTCCGGCTCTAAGGCCGAGCCGCAGGATCTGCAGACGCAGATCATGAACCAGATGCGGACCACGCTCGAGCAGTCGGACCCGGGCCAGCACAACCACGGCGGCCACACCGCCCAGCAGGCGGCCGCTGGCAAGGACGCGAACCCGGCGGTGATCTGCGGGGTCCGGGTCTACGGCTACGAGCCCGCCACGGTCACCGCGCTCGCCGACGTGCGGACGGTCTACGGGTTCCACCTCTGCGGTGTCGCGCAGCCGAAATACCCGTGGGACGTGGCGGTCAAGCTGGCCGGCCCGGTGATCCTGGACATGTCCAAGAACCCGCCGGGCATCCAGGTGGTCGAGGCGACCGCCACCGTGAAGTACATCGACCGGCTGAAGGAGATGTTCCCGCCCAAGTACGCGGACCTGGCGCAGAAGGAAGCGCTGACCAAGGCGGAAATGGACGACCTGCGCCGCCGCTACGACGCCGCAGCCGACCTCTGACCCGGTAATCCGGCCGGGGCGGCGTACGGCGATCGCGGCGCACCCGGAAATGGGTGCGGGGGACAGCTGACTTCGGCTGGTACTCTACGGCGACTGGCCTCGGCACGAGGGCTCGGTGAACTGAAAATGAACGTTCAGACGGTCGAACGCAAAGCGCTTCTGATTTCTCTGCCGATCGTGGTAGGCGGCTCGATTGTTTCGAACGCGCTCTCATGGGATCCGAAGTGACAAATACCTCTGATCTTTGCTGCTCTCTACATCGTGCTTTCTCTCCTGATGGAGATCCGCGCCGGTCAAAACCCTCCGCTTTTACGCACTACAACGACAGCGACGAGTTCTTCACCTCGTTCAGCCGTCTCGTGCTGTCTGCTGAGCGTCGTGTCTCTACCACCTACATTCGAAAGACGCCGCCATCGAGTTTCCAATCTCCGGCGGCCAAGAAGTATTTTCACGACGCCGCCCAGTGGATGCGGCGCAATCCCGGTGCGGCATTCCATCGGATCATCGGGATTCCGTCGTCGGAGCCCCACCGGGCAGAAATGCTGCGGTGGCTGGCGGGTCATCGGCAAGAAATGCAGGGCGTCACTCGTCGGTGAGTTCCTTCCGGGAGTACTACAGCTCATGGTGGATGTCCGCCGAGCCGCTCGACGCTTTTCTGCGGCGGGTGGCGCCGGAGGGAAAGGATCCTGCGTTCGTCTACGTCGACAACGACCCGCTGGTGCTGACTCACGCCCGGGCTCTGCTCACCAGCCGGCCCGAGGGTGCCACCCGATACCTCGACGCCGACCTGTACGACATGGAGCTGGTTCTCCGGGAGGCTGCCCGCACGCTGGACTTCTCCCAGCCCGTGGCGGTGCTCTTCATGGGCGTACTCGGGCATGTCGCGGAGGATGCCGTCGCGCTCGGCCTGGTCGGCGCGGCGTTGGACGCCGTGGTGTCCGGCAGCTACCTGGCCCTCTACGACGGCACCGACCTCACGCCCGCGGCGGTCGAGTCGGCTCGCATCTGGAACGAGTCGGCCGCGTTGCCCTACCACCTGCGCAGCCCGGCCCGGCTGGCCCGGTTCTTCGACGGGCTGGAACTCGTCGAGCCCGGCCTGGTGACGGTCACCCGGTGGCGGCCGGACGCCGAGGGGCGCGAAATCGATCAGTTCGGGGCCGTCGGTCGTAAGCCCTAGCCCGTCTTCTCCGCGCAAGCCACGCAGCAGCGGGCGAACGGTCTCGCCGCGAGCCGTTCCTCGGCGATCGGGCGGCCGCATCTCTCGCAGATGCCGTAGGTCGCCTCGGCCACCCGGCGCAGCGCGTCGTCGACCTCGGTGATCCGGGCCCGGGCGGCGGACAGCAGGGCGGTCAGCTGGGCGCGTTCGAAGCCGATGGTGGCGCCCTCGGGGTCGTGTTCGTCGTCGGCGTTCGAGTCGCGGGACGCCGCGAACAGCGCCTCCAGGTCGCGGGCCAGGGTGGCCGCCTCGGCCTCGGCGTTCGCGCGCAAGCGCAGCAGCTCGTCGCGGGCCATCTGGGCAGCCTAGCGGCCGGGGAACAGTTTCCAGTCGCCCTCGGCGACGACCTCGGCGGCGCCGCCGGCCACGGCGAGGGCGTTCGAGTCGGCGACCAGCTTGCGCAGCAGGCGGGTCAGCGCCGCGTCGATGCTCGGATTGGTGACGCCGGCGGACGTGAGCAGGAGCTTCACGCGGGCGTCCGGTGGGTCGCGGTCATCGCGCTCTCCTCGACGCGGTTGCGGCCGGACTGTTTGGCGCGGTACAGCGCCTGGTCGGCCGCCTCCAGCACGTATTCGGCATCGCCGTTGCGGCCCGCGGCTACGCCCAGGCTGATCGTCACGGTGAGCGGGCCGGCGTCGGTCGGCACGGGGGTGGCGGCGCAGCGGGCGCGGATCTCTTCGGCGCGGGCCACCGCGCGGGCCGGGTCGGTGTCCGGCAGGACCACCACGAACTCCTCGCCGCCGTAGCGGGCGGCGATCTCGTCGCCGCGGATCGCGCCGGCCAGGATGCCGGCGACGGCTCGGATGGCCTGGTCGCCGGCGCGGTGGCCGTAGGTGTCGTTGACCCGCTTGAAGTGGTCGATGTCGAGGATCAGCAGGCTGGACTGCCGGTCGGCCGGCCACCGGGCCAGCGTGCCGAGCAGGTGGCGGCGGTTGTGCAGGCCGGTGAGCTCGTCCCGGACGGCCTGCTCGGCCAGTTCGGCGCGCAGGCTCTCGATGGTGGCCAGCTGGTGGGTGAGCTTGGCGTTGGCGTCGCGCAGGACGGCGCGCCGGCGGTTGTGCTCGGTGATCTCGCGGGCCACCAGGACCCAGCCGATGCAGGTGCCGTGCTGGTCGTACAGCGAGGTGATCCGGACGTCGAGGTCGATGCCGCTGTCCAGCACGTCGGTGATCTCGACCTGGGTGTCCCGGTCCGGTTCGAAGCCGAGCCGGGCCACCGCCGCGGGCAACGGCTGGCCGCGCGGATTGTCCGGCAGGTCGGTGACGATGCGGCGCAGCAGCAGTTCGGCGGCCGGGTTGAGGTCGACGATGCGCCCGGAACGGCTCACCTCCAGCACGCCGTCGTGCAGGGTGGCCAGCACCTGCTGATGGGTGACCGGGACCAGGTCGGGAAGGGCCTGGTGGGTCAGCGCCCACCAGCACACCGCCGCGGTGGCCAGGAAGAAGATCGGGGTGAGGTCGGTGGTCTGGTTCTTCGGCAGGAAGAACATGCCGAGCAGGTTGCCGCCGATCGGCGGGACCGCCGAGACCAGCGGCCACATGAACTGCCGGCGGTACGCGGCAGGCGCGTGCACCCAGGCGTGCAGCACGAGCAGGATCGCGCAGGCCAGCAATCCGTAGCTGTACATGGTGTGCAGCCAGAACAGCGGTCCGGGCTGCAGCATGAGCAGCGCCGGGTCGCCGACCAGTGTGGCGTCCCGGAAGAACTGGTGGTGCCCGGCGTTGCTCGCCGACAGCGCCACCACCAGGACCGGCTCGATGAGCAGCAGCCCGCGCGTGCGCCGGGACAGCCGCCAGCTGCGGTCGACCATGGCCAGCGAGTGGCAGAAGTAGCCGGCGACGACCGCGCTGACGCCGGGGAAGATGGCCGTGGAGAAGGCCAGCTGGACGTTCCGCTGGTCGCTGAGGCTGCCCACCGCGGTCGCCGTGGACCACCAGGCGACGCCGAGCATGACCACGGTCAGCGCACCGGCCGCCGGGGTGGCCCGCCGGCGCCGAAGCATCACCCGCGCCGACCATAACGATGCGATGGTCGCCGGGAGATAGAGCAACGCGAGCGGCTGCCACTGCACCACGCGCCTCCCATCGGCGGCGGACAGCTGGACTTGAGGCTTACCGGTCGGGCGGGGCGGTGGAGTCGCGGACTATCAGGGGCAACGGGAACGTGGCCAGGCTGGGGCCGCGGGCCTCCGAGGGGTCGCGGGCCAGCGACACCGCCTGGCTCACCGCGTGGCCGACGATCTCGGTGATCGGCATCCGGACCGTGGTCAGCGCGGGCACGGTGTGTGCCGCGATCAGGATGTCGTCGAAGCCGACCACCGACAGCCGGGCCGGCACCGTGACGCCCAGGCGGTGCGCGGCGTGCAGGGCGCCGACGCCGACCAGGTCGGTGGACGCGGCCACCGCGGTCGGCGGGTCGGCCACGCTCATGATGCTGGTCAGCGCGGACTCGCCGCCGTCCAGGGTGCCCTCACAGCGTTGCAGGTAGCCGTCGGGGACGCCGCCGAAGTGGGTGCGCATGAAATGCACGTACGCGTCCTCGCGGATGCGGTAGCCGTTGGGGAGTTCGGCGCTCAGGTAACCGATGCGGCGGTGTCCCAGCGACGCCAGGTGTTCGAGGCCGGCCAGCACGCCGGCCCGGTCGTCCGGGTTCGCGGTGGGGAACTCCAGCGGGCTCAGGCCCTGCCACAGCGCCACCACCGGGACCGTCGAGCGGCGGAGGTCGGCCAGGAGTTCCGGGTATGCCTGCATGTCGCCGAGCAGGACCACGGCGTCGGTGTGCCGGGTCTCGAGCACCGTCGTGAGCGGGGTGCCCTCGTCGAGGCGGCCGTGGACGTGGCCGAGGACCACGTTGTAGCCGTGCGCCATCGACTCGACGATCAGCGTCTCGATGACGCCGGCGTAGAAGAGGTCGCTGAAGTCGCGGACCACGGCGCCGATCAGGTTGGTCGGGGCGCCGCGCAGGCCGCGGGCCAGCGGGTTGGGCCGGTAGCCCAGGTGGCGCGCGGCCTGGATGACCCGTTCGCGGGTGTCCCGGGCGATCGGCACCCGGGTCGGCGCGTTGTTGAGCACGCGGGACACGGTGCTCTGCGAGACGCCGGACGCGGCGGCGATGTCCCGCATGGTGACCGGCACCCGGCCGGTCGGCACCGGCGTCACGACCACAGGGGGGACGCTCGGCGGTTCGGCGCGCGCACCGGGCGCAGAAGTCGGCATCGACGGAAGCCTAACATCCAGCGAACGCCGTGTATGCATACGATTTCATGGCTGGTGGGAAACGCGGGTCGGGTGGGGCCGGCGGCGCCCGGAGCGGCCTGCGGGGACGAAGGAAAAGGACTCACCGGGCCGGTGGGTCACCTAGCGTGAACGTACCCAGAACGGTGAAGACGACGCCGTCGGGACGGGGCGGGGGCGTGCTATGGGGTGGTTCGCTGACCGGCGGGTGATCACGAAGATCCTCACCGCGGTCCTGATCGTGGCGGCACTGGGTGCCGGGGTGGCGTCGTTCGGCGTCCTGGAGATGTCGGTGATCAACCGCAGTACCGAGTCGGTCTACAACGGCAGCCTGCAGTTGCGGACGATCGCCGAGATGCGGAACTCGTTCAACCGGGTCCGGATCGAATCGCTGAACCACTTCTCCTCCGACGACGCGGCGGTCAAGAGGGAGGCCGAGGAGGCGATCACCGCCGAGGCGGCCACGCTGGCGGAGGCCGAGGAGCGGTACCGGACGTTCGAGCTCGGGCCGATCCGGCAGGCCGCGCTGGCCGAGTTCGACACCGCCTGGAGCGCCTACCTCGAGGTGCTCGACGACAAGTTGCTGCCGCTGAGCCGGGAGGGGAACCGGCGGCGGGTCGCGGCGGTGCGCAAGGCCGAGATCGACCCGCTGGTCCGGGCCGCCCGGGAGGCGATGGACACGGTGACCGCGCGCACCGTCGACGTGGCCCAGGAGCAGAAGGACGCCGCCTCCGGCACCTACCGCCAGGCCCGTACGCTCGTGATCATCGCGATTGTGTCCGGTGTGCTGATCGGGATCGTGGTGGCGGTGGCGATCGCGCGGCTGATCACCGGGCCGCTGTCGAAGTGCGTCGAGGTGCTCACCCGGATCCGGGACGGTGACCTGACGGTGCGCACCGGCCTGACCGGGCGCGACGAGGTCGGCGTACTCGCTCAGGCCTTGGACACGTCGACCGCGTCGATGGCCGGCATGGTCAAGCAGGTGGGCGACAACGCGCATCATGTGGCCGCGGCTTCGGAGGAGCTGACCGCGGTCTCCACCGAGATGTCGTCCGCGGCCGAGGAGACCTCGGCGCAGGCGGGCACCGTGTCGGACGCGGCCGGCGAGGTGTCGCGGCACGTGCAGACCGTCGCCGCGGGGGCCGAGCAGATGGGCACGTCGATCCGCGAGATCGCGGACAGCGCCACCGAGGCCGCGATGGTCTCCGGGCAGGCGGCCGAGACCGCGGTGCGCACCAACGCGATCGTCCGGAAGCTGGGCGAGTCGTCGAACGAGATCAGCAGCGTGGTGCAGACGATCACGTCGATCGCCGAGCAGACCAACCTGCTGGCGCTGAACGCCACGATCGAGGCGGCCCGGGCCGGGGAACTGGGCAAGGGGTTCGCGGTGGTGGCGTCCGAGGTCAAGGACCTGGCGCAGGAGACCGCGCGGGCCACCGAGGACATCTCGCAGCGGATCGGCGCCATCCAGCAGGAGACCGGCCAGGCGGTGGCGGCGATCGGGGAGATCACCGCGGTCACCGCGCGGATCAACGACCACACCTCGACGATCGCCGCCGCGGTGGAGGAGCAGACCGCCACGACCAGCGAGATGGCCCGCAGCGTCAACGAGGCGGCGACCAGCGCGGACAGCATCGCCGGCAACATCTCCGGGGTGGCCGAGGCGGCCGGCGCCACCGCGACCGGTGCCACCGAGACCTCGGCCACCGCGCAGGAACTGGCCCAGATGGCGGTGCAGCTACGGCAGATGATCGCGGCCTACCGGGTGTGAGTGGGCCCGCCCGGAGGCGGGCCCACGCCGTCAACGGATGACGAACTGGGAACCCGGCTGGATGACGATGTTGCCGTCCGCCGAGTTGGTGATGGTGACATTGGTGAGGGTGGCGTTACCGCGGGCGCCGGCCATGGCCAGGATGCCGGCGCCGTTGTTCGATTTGTCGATGCGCACGTTGGTGACGGCGACGTTCGGCATGTTGCCGCCGCCGGTCTTGAACTGGATGCCGTCGTACGTGGAATCGATGATCTCGGTGTCCCGGATCGTGACGCCGGTGATGTCCTTCGACGCCGGGAACAGCGTGATCGCGCCGAACTCCTGGTCCTCGTTCCAGAAGACGCCACCGGCCCGGTGCAGGCCGTTGTTCGCGATCAGGGTGGTGCCCGAGAACGGCAGCGGGTCGTGGTCGGTGGCCAGCATGATGCCGGGGTAGTTCATGGTGTCGGCGATCAGGTTGTTCTCGATCGTGTTGCCGGAGCCGCCGTAGATCGCGACGCCGTTGGCCCGCCAGGGCAGTTGGACCGTGTTGTTGACGAACCGGTTGTTGGACGCCACGTCCACCGAGGTGTCGCGGACCCGCGGATTGGCCCAGACCGCCAGCGAGTCGTCGCCGGTGGTGCGGAACGACGAGTTGAACACCCGGGAGTTGCGGGTGCCGTTGCTGAAGTTGATGCCGTCCGCGTACGTGTTCCGGATGCGCATCCCGGAGAACTCGATGTTGTTGCCGGGGTTCCAGTACGCCGGGGTGTCCGAGTAGTCCCGGCCGACCCAGGCGCCCACGTTGACGTGCTCGATCCAGACGTTGCTGATCTTGGTGTCGGCGCCGAGCCGGCCGTTGATGGCGTGCCCGCGGTTGGCCCGGTTGGTGGTCATGCCGAAGATCGCCAGGTCGGAGATCTGGGTGTTGTCGTCGATGTCGAAGCCGACGTTGCCCTCGTGCGGGTGGTTGATGCCGCCGGTTGCGTTCTGCGGCTCGGTCTCGGTGTAGAGCTGCGAGTGCCACATGCCGGCGCCGCGGATGACCACGTTCCGGATGCCCTTCTGGTTCCACTGCCCCCGGTTCGGGTCCGGCGAGAGGATCTTCTTCTCCTGCCGCCACTGACCGGCCGGGATCCAGACGCAGCCGATCACGCCGTTCTCGTCGTCGGTGACCGCCCGCTGGATGGCGGCCGAGTCGTCGGCACCGTCGTTAGGCACGGCGCCGTAGTTCGTGATCGAGACGCACCCGGCCGGCTGGGCCGCAGCGGGCGCGACCTGCTCCAACTCGACCAGGTCGATGATGTAGTAGGAGGCGTTGTCCGCGGCGTCGCGCTGCAGCTTGAACCGGGTGCCCGCCGGATACGACTGGGTGAGCAGCGCGTTCGACTCGTCGAACAGCCGCCGGGCGTCCACCGACGGGGTGTTGGACAGCGACTCGGTGTCGTCCGAGGTGCCGTAGAGCCATGAGTTGCGCGACGACAGGGTCAGCTTCCGCACGAACTGGTCGTTGGCGTAGAGGCTGATGGTGGCGGTGAGGCCGCCGCCGCCTGGGGCGTCCGGGATGGCGTTGCGGACCACGATCGAGTTGGCCTGGTTGACCGAGGTGAATTCGACGAACTGGCCGGTGCCGGTGAGCCGCACCGACTTGCGGCCGGACGACTCGGTGCCGAAATTCGTGTGCCCGAACGTGCGCAGCGGGTCGGCCTCGACCAGGGTGCCCTGATAGCGGGCGGCTTCCGCCTCGTACGAGACGTACGGGACGGCCGCGCCCCGGCCGACGACGATCGCGTGCGTACGGGAATTGTTGCTCTCATTGGTCTCCGCCACCACATTGGTCGCGTCGGCGGTGGCCGTCACGGTGGCACCGCCGCTGGTGGCGGTCCAGGTACCCAACGAGACGGTGACGGTGGCGCCGGCCGCGACCGTGCCGGTGTTCGCGTTCAGCGTGGTGCCGCCCGCCACCACCCGGGTGACGCTGGCCGCGGCGGTGCTGGTGCCCCGGTTGTGGACCGCCACCGAGAACGTCACGGCCGCACCCACCGCCGGGCTGGCCGGGGTCGAACCGACGCTGAGCACCTGCAGGTCAGGTCCCGGTGCCTGGCTCACGACCAGCGGCGACGGCGCGGTGAAGGTGTTGCCGGTGACCACCGCCGAGACCGGGTAGCTGCCCTGCGCGCGGCGGCCGGCGTCGACCGTGACCGTGGTCGAGGCGCCGGCGGCGAGCGCTGCCACATTCGCACTGCCTGCCGCGGTGCCGCCGAGGCGTACCTCCACGGTTGTTGCCGCCGATGCCAGCGTGCCGGCATTACGCACGGTGGCCGAGACGGAGATCGCGGTGGCCTCGTCCGGCGCGGCCGGTGCCCAGGTCAGCGCGGTGACCCGCAGGTCCGCGGCCGGTGCCCAGGAGCCGAGCACCTGGATCTCGGCGACCTGAGCGCCGGGTGCGCCGGTGTTGGCGGAGAACTGGAGTTGCAGGTCGGCGACCCGGCCGGTGACCGGGATGGTGACCGTGTTCTGGCCGCTGAACGCATAGTCGGCACGCGCCCGCAGCGAGGTGTAGGACGAGCCGCCCACGGGCCGGCCGAGCACCTGGATCGCCTGGCTGCGCGGGCCCCACGCCGGATCCGGATTGAGCCGGACGACCACCGAGGTGACGTCGGCGTCCGCGCCGAGGCGGGTGGTCAGGGTGGCCGGGAAGCCGTTCGACTCCCAGTAGGTCGCGACGTTGTTGTCGTTGGCGTTGGCCGCCACGAAGCCGAAGACCGACGAGGACGCCTCCATGGCCTTGCCGGCGGCGAGGTTGGTGCCGGCCGGGGGAGTACCGGCCACGCCGTAGACCTCCAGCTCCGAAAGTTGAGCGGCTGGCCACCCGGTATTTGCGGTGATGTGCACCCGGATGTACCGGAAATTTCCGGCGGAGAAATCGATCGTCACGGTGTCGCCGAAGACCCGGCCGGCCGAACCGGCGAGCACGGCAAAGCCTGCGTTGTCGGTGCTGCCCTGCACGCTCAGCGTCTGCGTCCGGGACTCCCAGGACGGTGGCAGCTTGAGCTTGACCTGATCGACGGCCACGCTGCCGCCCAGGTCGACCTGCACCCACTGCGGGAACGCCGGGCTCTCCCAGTACGAACCGGCATTGCCGTCGGTCACGTTCGCCGCGACGTAGGAGCCGTTCGCTCCGCTCGCCGTCGCGCTCTTGCCCAGTGCCAGGTTGGGGCCGCCGGCCGCCTGCGCGGCGCTGCCCGGGACGACGAGTGCGACGGCGGCCAGCCCGGCCGCCAGCGCGCATCTGAGGAGTTTCATCGGGAACCTCGAATCGGGGGAGGGGGGAGCCTGCCACGAAATTTCACACTCTTGCTGACTTCTTGCGTCGGCAGGGATTCAAGGTTTCAGATGTGTGTCCAAAAAGTCAACGGTTCCGCGCGATCCTCAGGTCGTCGGGCTCCGCGTCGATAGCGACGAAGTGATTCGAGACTTTCGCCGTGATCCCGTTATGATCGCGGCGGTGCTGTGGACGCTGGCCGGGATGGCGCTCCTGCTCCTGCTCGCCGGTCAGGCCAACACGCAGGTCAAGGTCTTCTGGGCGTTCCAGCCACCGCTCGACGCCCTGCTCGCGTACTCGGCCTGGCGGGTCTATCGGGTCGCCACCGGGGCCTTGCGCCGGTTCTGGCTGGTGCTGGCGTTCACCGGGGCGCTGTTCACGATCGGCGACCTCACCCAGGCGATCGTCGCGCTGACCGGCGAGGGCCAGTGGTCCACCACCGGCGGCGTGGTGCAGGGCGTCTGCTTCGGGATCGGGATGAGCGCGACCATCTTCGCGATGCTCCTGCACCCGATGCCCGGCCGGTCCCGGCGCGAAAAGCTGGCGTTCTGGCTCGACTCCGCGACCGTGCTGGTCGGCGGCGCCGTGGTGGCCTGGTGCTTCACGGTCGGCCCGGACGGCAACGACAACGTGGTCGGCACGCTGGCCGCCGGGGCGGTCATCCTCACCTCGGGCTTCGCCGCGGTGAAGCTGGCGCTCAGTGGCAACGCCCCGATGCACAAGGCGGCGGCCATCCCGATGGTCATGTCGGCCGGCGTGAACAGCATCGGCTTCTTCCTGGAACCCGGGGCGGACGGCCCGATGCCGGCCTACGTCTACGCCGTACGACTCCTGCCCTCGCTCTTGATCGGAATGGGCCCCCGGATCCAGCAGATCCTGGCCCGGTTCGACGAGACCACCGCCTTCGGCTCGCGCCGCCGCAAGCCCTACAGCCTGCTGCCCTACGGATCCATCGCGGTCGCCTTCACAGCGGTGCTGGTGGTGACGCCGGAGGGCCCGCACGCCCGGCTCTGGGGCGCGATGACCGGCCTCGGCCTGATCTTCGTGCTCGTGGTGTGCCGCCAGCTGGCCGCGTTCCACGACAACACCCGGCTCATCGACCAGCTCGACGCCACCCTGGCCGACCTGCGCGAACACGAGGTCCGGCTGCGGCAGCAGGCGCTGTTCGACGGTCTCACCGGGCTGGCCAACCGGACCCACTTCCACGACGAGGTCACCGCCGCGCTGGACGCCGGCCGGCCGGGCAGCACCTCGCTGATGCTCATCGACCTGGACGGCTTCAAGGCGGTCAACGACACGCTGGGCCACGCGGCCGGCGACGTCCTGCTCGCCGGGGTGGCCGACAAGCTGCGCGCGTCGGTGCGCCCGGACGACCTGGTGGCCCGGCTCGGCGGCGACGAGTTCGCGGTGCTGCTGCGCGACTGCGACGGCGACGACGCCGAACGCATGGCCCGGCGGATCCTGCATGCGATGACCGAGCCGATCCCGTTCGACGACACCGCGGTGTGCGCGAACGCCAGCATCGGCATCGCCTGCGCCGTCGACGGCCACCGGGTGGACAGCCTGCTGCACGACGCCGACCTGGCGATGTACGCGGCCAAGCGGGAGGGCAAGGGCACCTGGAAGCGGCACCACCCGAGCATGCGGGTGACAATTCGGTAGTTCCGTTCTGTCACGGCTGTGCACAGACGTCCGTCGATGGGGTTGATAGACCCGGTTGATGCGCCTTCGATGGGCAACAGCGGGCCTCGTGGCCCTCCTTCTGATCCCGGCCGGCGCGGTTCCGGCGGCCGCCGCGGTGCCGCGCACCGAGACCCTGGTGACCGGCAGCAGTCCGGTCACCGGCGTGGTCGAGTCGCACGTCGCGTTGCGGATACCGCTGCCGGCCACGGCGGGCCCGCGCCCGGCGGCCTGCGACTGGCTGCACTACCTGCGCTACCGGTCGGCTGCCGGGCCGGCCCGCTCGGCGCAGGCCGACCGGATCCTGGTGGCCCAGCCCGGCGTGCTGGAGGGGGCCGGAGCCTTCGACAGCGTCGCCCGCAACACCGTGGCGGCGGCCGCCCGGCAGGGGCGGCACATCGAGTTCTGGGCGCTCGACCGGCGCTCCAACTGCCTCGAGGACCACACCGGCATCGACACCGGCAACTTCCGGTCGGCGATCGACTATTACTACCGGGGCCGGCAGTTCGCCGGCTTTCTGCGCAACGAGCAGGTCGGCTTTCTCGCCCACGTGGGTTTGGCCCAGACCGTACGCGACCAGTACGACATCCTTTCCGCGGAGCTACCGGACCGGGCGTTGCGACGGCAGAAGGTGCTCTGCGGCGGCCACTCGCTGGGCGGCGTGATCACCGGGTTCTTCGCGGTCTGGGACTTCGGCGGCGACCCCGGTTACCGGCAGTGCGGCGGCTACTTCGCGCTGGACACCACGATCAACAACTCGCTGTCCGACCTGAGCGGCACGACGCCGGACGACATGCTGCCGGACCTCGGGCTCGGCTACGCGGCGATCAAGGCCGGGCTGGAGAGCGGGCTGCTCACCCGTACCCTGTCCGCTCCTGTCCTGATCAATGCCGAGACGATGAACCTGCTGGCCATCGCCGGGCTGGCCGCCCGCACCGAGCCGGACGCCGGCACGCTGCTGCCGGCCCTGCCGGTGAACGACAACATCACCGCCACCGAGCGCCTGCTGTTCTCCAAGGACTTCCCCACCTTCGTCACCGGCCGGCCGTCAGCCCGGGACTTCCGGCTCACCAACGCGGCGGTGCTCGGCGGCCTGCTGGACGACAACTCGCAGCCGCTGGCCTTCCTGGAGGCGAGCGTCGGCTTCTACGACGGCGGCCCGATCGTGGACAAGGACTTCCCGGGCCTGGCCGACCTGGACGGGGTGCTGGGCACCCGGCCGATGGCGATCCCGGACCGGCCGGACGGCCCGCTCTACACCTGGCGCAACTACGACCGGATCGGCGCGCCGGACGACCCGGTGCACCGCACCCGCGACGGCGTCCCGTTCAGCACGCCCGGCCAGGAGGTGACCGACCTGGCCCAGTTGGCCCGCAGCCTGTCCGAGCACCCGCTGGACTTCACCGAGCACTACTTCCCCACCCGGCTGGTGACCGACATCCAGATGAGCACCGCCCCGGAGATCGCCGGTTCGGTGCGGCACCCGGAAGGGCTGCGGGCCAACCCGATCGTCACGCTGCTGGCCGGCGACGGCCTGCTCGCCGGTCGTGACCTGCCGCCCGAGTACCACGTGACCGTCGCGCCCGGATACCAGCACCTGGACGTGCTGACCGCGGCCGCGACCCAGAACAGCGGGCGGCCCGAGATCGTCTCGACCGCCCTGGCGGCCTTCGCCGCCGGCTGATCCCCCATCCCCCTGTTTCGGTTTCGAAAGGAGCACCATGCGACGAACGGCCTTGATCGCTCTGGTCTCGCTCGGCCTGCTAGCCGTGCCACTGCCCGCCTCGGCGGCTCCGGTGTCCGCACCGTACGAGTGCACCAGCCCGCTGGGCGCGCAGAGCGTGACCATCACGGCCACCCTCACCGCGACCCCGAACCCGGCCACCGTCGGCTCGCCGGTGACCTTCGACCTCGAGGTGTCCGACCTCGGCCTGACCGCGCCGCTGACGGTCTCGTCCTGGAGCGGCACCGTCGACCTGGACGTGAGCGGTGCCGAGACCGCGCAGTTCACGCTGACCGGTACCGGCGGCCCGATCCCGGCCAACCAGCCGATCACCGGCACGCTCACCGGCACCTGGACGCCCACGGCGGCCGGCACCGACGAGATCACCGGCGGGGACGTGACCATCACGGCCCAGGTCGTGCTGCTCGGCTCGATCTCGCTGACCTGCACGCCGGTCGACCCCCGGCCGGTGGGTGAGACGCTGACCGTCAGCTGACCGTCATTTCGCGAGCGGGCGCGCCGGTCGGTGCGCCCGCTCGGCGCGTAGCGCGATCTCCAGCTCGAACCGCACGTCGCTGTCCCGCAACTGGTCGCCGAACAGCCGGTCCAGCTGGCGCAGCCGCCGCCGGACGGTCTGCGGGTGCAGATGCAGGGTGGCCGCCACGGCGTTCGCGTTCATGTTGTGCTGCAACCAGGACAGCAGCGTGTCGGCCAGCGGCTCGCGCTGGTTGGCCCGCACCCCGGCCAGCGGCCGCAGGCGCCGGTCGACCACCGAGGCCAGCAGCGCCTCGTCCTGGAAGATGGTCAGCGCCGCCAGGTGGTCCTCGCACCAGATCAGCCGGTCGCCTCCGATGATGCCGCGGGCCGCCAGGTCGAGGGCCTGCCGGGCCCAGCGCAGCGAGTCGGCGGCCCCGGCCGGCAGCACCGCCGGTCCGACCGCGAGCCGGTACCGCCGCAGGCCGTGCACGATCTGGCGGACCTGGGCCGGGCTCTGCGGGTCGGGCACGATCAGGGCCGGGTCGGGCCGGTCCAGGTCGGCCAGCACGTCCGGCGCCAGCACCGGCGGGGTGGCGTGCACGGCCTCCGGGGCCAGCGCCACCGCGGCCAGCCGCCGGGGCATGGTCCAGCGGGCGGTCACCGCCGCGGCCGCGACCGCCTCCTCGCCCGCCGGCGGGTCGGCGACCAGCAGGTCGAGCAGCCGGCGGCGGCGCCGGTCCAGCTCGCCCACCTCGGCCGCGGCCGCCTCGGCGTAACCCTGGGCGGCGGCGTCGGCCAGGTCGTCCACGTGCGACCAGATCGCGTCGGCGAACGAGCCGGTGGCGGTCGCGGTCAGCGACTCCGACTCGGCGAACTCGACCAGGTGCCGCAGCCCGACCCGGGCGCCGATCCGGATGGCCGCCTGCAGGGCGTCCAGGCTGCGGCCCTCGCGCATCTCGCCGGCGCCGATGGCCCGGTAGACATCGCGCCAGGCGGTGTCGGCGCGCCGTTCCATCACGTTCAGGAAGCCCTGGAGCGCCTGCTCGACGCCGGCCCGGATGGTGCGCCGGTAGTTCTCGTCGGCCGGTCGCGCGTACTCCGGAATGCCCGCCTCGATGGCACCCATGGTGGCCTCGGTCAGCGCGTCGATGTCCGCGCGCAGGTTGGCCGCGGCCCGGTGCAGAATCCGGCCGACCGGCACGGCAGTGGTCAACGGTGATGTGCCCATGGCGCTCCTTCAGCTGCGATGTCGCTGGTGGGAGACGGGTCGCGGCGGGATTATATCCACGAATGTCATTTGAACGACACTGGTCAGTAACATCGGCACACGCAGTGTCACCGCGTTGACAACTTTCCTCACAAACAGGCGCAGGCGCGATCGATCCGGCTGATCGCGAGCGTCGTTACGGTCCACCCCAGACCACCGTGGGAGGGGCCGTGACGCCGCTGCTCGACCGGGTCGCGATCTGGGCCGGCACCAAACCCGACGCGGCCGCGTACACCTTTGTCGACTATCTCGCCGACCCCGGCGGGCCGACGGTCGTGTGCACCTGGGGTGAGGTGCACCGGCGCTCGATCCGGCTGGCTCAGCGGCTGCGCCGGGTCGTCGCGCCGGGCGACCGGGTCGCGGTGCTGGCACCGTCCGGCCTGGACTACGTGCTGGCGATGTACGCCTCCTGGTACGCCGGCGCCATCGCGGTGCCGCTGTTCGCGCCGGGCCTGCCCGGGCACACCGAGCGGCTGGCCGCCACCTACGCGGACTGTGATCCGGCCGGCGTGGTTACTGTGGCCGCGCACGCCGCCGACGTGCACGACTTCGTGGCCGGCCGGGCCGCGGTGCTGGTCGCCGACGCGGACGACGAGCCGGACACCGGATGGCGGCCGGGCAGCGTGGGCCGGGACGACGTCGCGTACCTCCAGTACTCGTCGGGCTCGACCCGGGCCCCGGCCGGCGTGGAGATCACCCACGGCAACCTGACCGCGAACGTGACCCAGCTGTGCGAGACGCTGACCGGCAACCGGCCGCACTTCACCGGGGTGAACTGGCTGCCGCTGTTCCACGACATGGGCCTGTTGGCCAGCGTCGCGGTGCCGATGCGGGCCGGCACCGACGCGGTGCTGTTCGACCCGGCCGCGTTCCTCATGCAGCCGGTGCGGTGGCTGCGGCTGCTGTCCGGGCGGCCGGACGCGTACACGGCGGCGCCCAACTTCGCGTACGACTACTGCCTGCGCCGCCTCGAAGAGGGCGACCTGGACGGACTCGACCTGAGTGGGGTCTTCCTCTGGCTCAACGGCGCCGAGCCGGTCCGGGCCGCCACCCTCGACCGGTTCACCACGCAACTCGCCCCGGCCGGCCTCGCACCGCGGGCGATGTGCCCGGCGTACGGGTTGGCCGAGGCCACCGTCTACGTGGCCGGCCACGGCATCGACCATCCACCCCGGAAGGTCGCCTTCGACCGGGACCGGCTGGCCGCCGGCCGGGCTGTGCGGGCCACCGCCGACTCGGACCGCTCGGTGCTGGTCTCGTGCGGCCCGCCGGCCGGTCAGCGGGTCGCCGTCGTGGACCCGGAATCCGGCAGCACGCTGCCCGACGGCCGGGTCGGCGAGATCTGGGTGAACGGCCCGAACGTGACCCGCCGCTACTGGCGCCGCGACGACCCGGGCCTGTTCGGTGACCTGGGCGGCTACCGCTGGCTGCGCACCGGTGACCTGGGCACGCTGGTCGGCGGCGAGCTCTATGTGACCGGCCGGCTCAAGGACCTGCTGATCGTGGCGGGCCGCAACCACTACCCGCAGGACGTCGAGGAGACCGTCCGCGAGGCCGCGCCCGCCCTGGGCCGGACCGCGGCGTTCGCCGTCCTGATCGACGGCGAGGAGCGGGCGGTCGTGGTGGCCGAGCGTTCCCGCTCCCGCCTCGACGTCGAGTGGCAGCCCACCGAGATCGTCCGGGCCGTCCGGCAGGCCGTCTGGCGCCGGCACGACCTGGCCCTGCACGACCTGGTGCTGGCCGAACCGGGTGCGGTGCCGCGGACCACCAGCGGCAAGGTGTCCCGCACCGGCTGCCGCGCCCGCTACCTGGCCGGCACCTGGCAGCGGGCGGCCAGCGATGCCTGACGAGCTCGGCGGCGACCGCCCGATCGGCGACGCGATCGTGGCCTGGGTGGCCCGCCGCTGCGACCTGGACCCGGACCGGGTCGACCGGGACTGCCCGCTGGTCGAGCTCGGCGTCTCCTCGGTGGACGCGGTCGAACTGGCCGGCCGCCTGGAGACCCGGCTGGGCCGCCCGGTGCCGCCCACCCTGCTGTGGGAACACCCCACGGTCAACCAGATCGAGGCCGCCCTGACCGGTGCGGCCGGGTTTGCCGCCGCACCGCCGCCGGAGCCGGCCGCGGACGGCCCGCTGCTCGCCGTGGTCGGCGTGGGCTGCCGCTTTCCGGGCGGCGCCGACGGCCCCTCGGCCCTGTGGCAGATGCTGATCACCGGCCGGGACGCGGTGCGCCCGGTGCCGGAAGGACGGTGGCACCGCGCGCCCGGTTTCTCGCCGCCCGGTGGCTTCCTCGACGAGGTGGCCCGCTTCGACGCGGCGTTCTTCGGCATCGCGCCCGGCGAGGCCCGGCTGATGGACCCGCAGCAGCGCCTGCTGCTCGAGGTGGCGTGGGAGGCGCTGGCCCACGCGGCGCTCGACCCGGCCGCGCTGCGCGGCACCCGCACCGGCGTCTACGTCGGGATCTCGGCGGGGGAGTACGCGCACCTGACCACCGCGGCGCTGGACCGGGTTGAGGGCTGGACGGCCACCGGGGCCGCGCTGAGCATCGCCGCGAACCGGATCTCGTACCTGCTCGACCTGCACGGCCCCAGCCTCGCGGTGGACACGGCCTGCTCGTCCTCGCTGGTGGCGGTGCATCTGGCGGCCCGCGACCTGCGTGCCGGCGACACCGACCTGGCGCTGGCCGGCGGGGTCAACCTGATGCTCGATCCGGCGCTCACGGTGGCGTTCGAGCGGGCCGGCGGTCTCGCGGCCGGCGGCCGCTGCCGGCCGTTCGCGGCCGAGGCCGACGGCATCGTCCGGGGCGAAGGCTGCGGCGTCGTCGTGCTCAAGCGATTGACCGATGCCGTACGCGACGGCGATCGCGTCCTCGCCGTGCTGCGTGGCAGCGCGGTGAACTCGGACGGCCGCTCGAACGGCCTGGTGGCGCCGAGCCCGCGCGCCCAGGAGGCGTTGCTGCGCCGGGCCTACGCGGACGCGGGCTGCCCGCCGTCCGCGGTGGACTACGTGGAGGCGCACGGCACCGGGACGCCGCTGGGCGACCCGATCGAGGCCGGTGCGCTCGGCGCGGTCCTGGGTACCGGCCGCCGCCCGGACGATCCGCTGCTGATCGGCTCGGTGAAGTCGCACCTCGGCCACCTGGAGGCGGCCGCCGGGGTGGCCGGCTTCATCACGGCGGTGCTGGCACTGCAGCACGGCGAGGTGCCACCCACCCTGCACGCCGAACGCCCGAACCCGCGCATCCCGCTGGCCGGCTGGGGCCTGCGGATCGCCGCTGCCGGCCGGCCGCTGCCGGATCGGGACCGGCCCCGGCGGGTCGGGGTGTCCGCGTTCGGTTTCGGCGGCACCAACGCCCACGTCGTCCTCGAATCGGCGCCGCCTCCCACCGGCAGCGCTCCCGCCGAAGGTCCGGCCATCTGCGTGCTCACCGACCGGGACCAGGACCGGGTACGCGACCAGGCCGCCGCCCTGGCCGGCTGGCTGCCGGACCACGCCGGCACCGATCCCGCCGACGTGGCGGGCACGCTCGCACGGCGGGGGGAGCGCGGCACCGCGCGCGCGGCCGTGGTCTGCCGGGACACCGGGTCGCTCGCCGGGGCGCTGGCTGCCCTCGCGGACGGGCGGTCCCACCCCGCGCTGGCCACCGGCGACGGCCGGCGGGGCGCGGAGCGCGGGGTGTGGGTCTTCGCCGGCTACGGCGCGCACTGGCCCGCCATGGGCCGGCATCTGCTGGACGCCGAGCCGTCGTTCGCCGCCGCGGTGGACGAGCTCGAGGCCGAATTCCGTGCCGAGTGCGGTTTCGGGCTGCGCGAGGGCTTGCTCGACGAGTCCGCGCTCCCGGTGCGGCGGGCGCAGCCGGTGACGTTCGGGATGCAGGTGGCGCTGGCCGCGCTGTGGCGCTCGTACGGCGTCCGCCCGGCCGCGGTGATCGGGCACTCGATGGGCGAGGTGGCCGCGGCCGTGGTGGCCGGCGCGCTGGCACCGGCCGACGGCATCCGCCTGATCAACCGGCGGGCCGGCCTGCTGTCCCGGGTGGGCCCCGGCGCCATGGCGGTCGCCGAACTGGCCGAGGAGGAGTTCGGCCAGCTCGCCGACGACCTGCCGGAACTGTCGGTCGCCGTGGTGGCCGCCCCGCGTCAGCTGGTGGTCACCGGCCGCCCGGCCGCGGTGGCCACGCTGACCAGCCGCGCGGCCGCCCTGGGCCGGGCCGTGCACACGCTGACCACCGAGGGCGCCGGCCACTCCGCCGCGGTCGACCCGCTGCTGCCGGAGTTGCGGGCCGCCCTGCGCGACCTGCGCCCCGGCGAGCCCCGGCTGCCCTTCTACTCGACGGTGACCACCGATCGCCTGCCGCTGGACGCCGCCTACTGGACCGCGAACCTGCGCCGCCCGGTGCGGCTGGCCGACGCCGTGCGCCGTGCGGCCGCCGACGGCTACGGCTTTTTCCTGGAGATCTCGCCGCACCCCGTGCTGGTCCGCCCGCTGCGCGCCACCCTGGCCGAGGCCGGCGTCCCGGACCCGCTGGTCACCGGAACGCTGCGCCGCGACGACCCGTCCGCCTTCGACCGGGCTCTGGCCACGCTGTGCGCCCACGGCCACCGCCCGCCGCCCTCTCCGGCCCGCGTCCTTGATCTGCCTGCGCCGCCCTGGCGCGGCGACCGCCACTGGATCGACCCGCCACCCACACCGGAGGAATCCACGCGCCCGGCGCTGCTGGCCGGTCTGCTCGGCGTGACCTGGCAGGAGACGCCGGGTGTTCCGGACGCGCCGGCCAGCGAGGACGGCGCCCTGGTGGTCACCGCGCCGGCGGCCGGGGCGCTGCCCGATCCGGCGGAAGCGCTGCGGTTTGCGGCAGCGGCCGTTGCGGCGGCCGCCACCGGGCGGCGGTTGTGGCTGGTTACGTGCGGTGGTGCGGCGATCGGCGGGGAAGCGGGTCGGCCCGACCTGGCATGGGCCCGGGGCCTGGTGCGGACGCTGGCGTTCGAGCAACCGCTGAGCCGGGCCACCTGGCTCGACCTCGACCCGGCCGAACCGCCGGAAATCCGGGCCGGGCGCCTGGCCGCCGAGCGCGCCGCGGACACCGGCGACGACGAGGTGGCCTGGCAGGACGGCCGGCGCTACGTGGCTCGGCTGATGCCCCGGCCCGCACCCGCCCGGCGGCCCGGCCGGGCGGTGCGCGCCGGGGCGGCCTACCTGATCACCGGCGGCTACGGCGGGCTCGGCCTCCGGGTGGCCCACTGGCTGGCCGCGGCCGGTGCGGGACGGCTCGTGCTGGCCGGGCGGTCCGGGCCTTCGGCGCAGGCCCGGGCGGAGATCGACGCGCTGACCCGGTCGGGTGTCGACGTCCGGGTGGTGCTCGGCGACCTGGCCGCGGGTGACACCGCCGAACGCGTGGTCGCCGCGGCCGGTGACGGCCTGGCCGGGGTGGTGCACGCGGCCGGGGTGCTGCACGACGGGCTGGTGTCGCAAATAGACGAGGCTGCCCTGGAAAGGGTGTGGACGCCTAAGGTCCACGGTGCCTGGCGGCTGCACCGGGCCGTGCAGGAATCCGGCGCCGGGCTGGACTGGTGGGTGTCGTTCTCGTCGGCGGCCGGGCTGCTCGGCTCGCCCGGGCAGGCCGCCTACGCCGCCGCGAACGCCTGGCTGGACGCCTTCGCGAGCTGGCAGCGGGCGCATGGGGTGCCGGCGTCCTCGCTCGCCTGGGGCACCTGGTCGGAGGTGGGCGGCGCGACCGGCGTCCAGTTGCCCGGCCTCGACCCGATCCGTCCCGGCGACGGCATCGCGGCCCTGGCCGGCCTGGCCGCCCGCGAACCGGTCACGGCCGGCGTGCTGCACTTCGACCCGGCGGCCGCGCTGGCCGCCTTCCCGGAGGCGGGCCGCCTGCCGTTCTTCGCCGCGGTGGCGGGCGGTCCGGCGCCCGCCACCGCCCGCCCGCCCGGCCAACCCGGCGGGACCATCGAGGAGCGCCTGGCCGGCCACCTCCGCAACGTCCTGGGCGAGGCACCGCCGCGCGACATCCCGCTGATCGACCTGGGCCTCGACTCGTTGGCCGCCATCCGCATCAAGAGCCTGATCGAGACCGACTTCGGCCAGGCCCTGCCCACCGCCCTCCTGGTACGCGGCGCCACCCTTGCCGAGGTGGCAGGCGCCCTGGAGACGCCCGCCTCCGCCGTGAGGCACGAACCGCCGGACATTTCCGAAATGTTCGGCGAAGGGAATGGGTGGGGGGCAAGCGAGGGCGGCGAGGGCCGCGGTCGTGCGGGTGGCGGTGGCGGGGGCCGCGGCGGCGAGGACCCCGGCGGTCGTGAGGGTGGCGGGAGCCACGGTGTTGAGGCCCGGGATGCTGCCGAGCGGGCCGCCGTCCGGCTGTTTGAAACCGTGCTGGGGCGGCGGGTGCCGGGGATCGACTGGCGTGCGGAGCCCGGCGAGCTGCTGCGGATTGTCGAGGCTGCCCGGCGCGAGTTCGGCGTACCGGTAAAGCTTGATGCACCTACGCCTGCCGCGCTTGCCGTGCCTCTGCGGGAGGCCGAGCAGGCGGTCATTGAAACGGACGGCCTCACGCCGCTGCGCGCTGCCGGGGACGGGCCGCCGCTGTTTCTGGCGCATCCGGCCGGGGGCAGCACCTTCGTCTACCGGCAACTGGTCGACCTGCTCGACGGCGGGTTTCCCGTCTTCGGGCTGGAGCGGCTCGGGGACGGCGAAAGCGTGCCGGAGCGGGCCGCCCGCTATGTCGGCCGGATCCGGCGGGTCTGGCCGGACGGGCCCTACCGGCTCGCCGGGTGGTCGTTCGGCGGGGTGCTCGCGTACGAGATCGGCAGGCAGCTCGCGCACGACGGCGCGGAAGTGACCACGCTGGCCCTCATTGATGCCGGTCTGCCGATTCCGATGCCGGCGGAGCGGGCGGCGGAACTTCTCGCCGAACGGTTCCGCGGGTTCGTCCGGTATCTCAACGCCACCTACGGCACCCGGTTCCGGCCGGACGAGCCGATCGAGCGGGTGCTGGACAGGATGCAGGATCTGTTGCCGCCGGCGGTTCTGCGGCACCAGGTCGACTCGCACCGGGACACCCGGGCGCTGGACGACTACCGACCGGAAGGCTACGGCGGGCCGGTCACGCTTTATCGCTGCACCCGGCCCACGCCCTGGGCCGTCCGTGACCCGCGCTACGAGCACACCGACGCGGCGCGGGGCTGGGACCGCTGCTGCACCGCCCTGCGGATCGTGCCGGTCGACGGACATCACCTGAATCTGCTGGACCCGCCGGCGGTCGACACGATCGCGGCGGACCTGCGTCGGCTGCTGTGAAAGGAGTCAAGCATGTCGGAGCTCGCCGAGGCCGTGCTGGCCGGTGCGTCGGGTGCGGAACTGCTCGCCTGCCCGGTGCCGGCCCGGATCCGCGCCGCTCATCTGCGGCGGGAGGACGTCGACATCTTCGGTGCCGCGAAAGACCAGGACCGCGACGTGCGGCGGGCGCTGCACGTGGGGGAGGTGCCGGCCCCGGAGCTGGCGCCGGACGAGGCGCTGATCGCCGTGATGGCGTCCAGCATCAACTTCAACACCGTGTGGTCGGCCACCTTCGAGCCGGTGCCGACGTTCGCGTTCCTGAGCCGGTTCGGGCGGCAGGACCGCTGGGGGGCGCGGCACGACCAGCCCTATCACGTGATCGGCTCGGATGCGTCCGGCGTGGTGGTCCGGGTCGGTTCGGCAGTACGCCGCTGGTCCGTCGGCGACCGGGTGGTGGTCGCGCCCGCGTATGTGGACTCCGAGGACCCGGTCACCCACCAGGACGCGATGACCGGTGACCAGCGGGCCTGGGGGTTCGAGACGAACTTCGGCGGGCTGGCCGACTTCGCGGTCGTCAAGGTCAGCCAGCTGATGCCCAAGCCGGCCCATCTGACCTGGGAGGAGTCGGCCTGCACGTCGCTGTGCGCGTCGACCGCGTACCGGATGCTGGTGAGCCCGCGCGGCGCCGGGATGAAGCAGGGCGACGTGGTGTTGATCTGGGGCGCCGCCGGCGGCCTGGGCGGGTACGCCGTGCAGCTCGTGCTGGCCGGCGGCGGGATTCCGGTGGCCGTGGTGGGTTCGGCGGCCAAGGCCGACCTGCTGCACAAGCTCGGCTGCCGGCACGTGATCGACCGGTCCGAGCTCCCGTCGGGGATGCGCGACCCGGACACCTTCCGGCAGCTGGGGCGGCAGATCCGGGCCACGGCCGGCGAGGACCCGCACATCGTCTTCGAGTACACCGGCGCGGACACGTTCGGCGCCTCGGTCTATCTGGCGCGCACCGGCGGCACGGTGGTCACCTGCGGTTCCAGCAGCGGCTACGAGCACAGCTACGACAACCGCTACCTGTGGATGCGGCTCAAGCGGATCGTCGGCTCGCACGGCGCCAACTACCAGGAGGCGTGGGAGGTCAACCGGCTGCTGCAGCTGGGCCGGCTGGCGCCCACGCTGTCCCGGGTCTATCCGCTCGGCGAGGTCGGCGAGGCCACCCGGGCGGTGCAGCTCAACCAGCACGTCGGCAAGGTGGGCGTGCTGTGCCTGGCACCCACCGCCGGGCTGGGCGTCGACGACCCGGTGCGGCGGGCCGAGATCGGCGAGGAGCGGCTCACGCTGTTCCGCCAGCCGGTGCCGGTCGCGCCGCCGCTGGTCGCGGTCGGCTGAGGTGCGGCGCGGCCTGCTGCCGGTGGTGGTCGCCACCGCCTTCCTGACCATGCTGGACAACACGGTGGTGACGGTGGCGGCGCCGTCGATCGCGAGCGATCTCGGCGCGTCGGTGCGGTCACTCGAGTGGGTGGCCACGGCTTACATGCTCCCGTACGCGGGACTCCTGCTGGCCGGTGGCCGGCTCGCCGACCGGTACGGCGACCGCCGGATCCTGCTCGGCGGGCTGGCCGTGTTCACCGCCGCCTCGCTGGCCGCGGGCCTGGCCGGGCACCTCGCCGTGCTGGTCGCCGCCCGGGCCGTGCAGGGTGCCGGCGCCGCGCTGCTGGTGCCGGCCACCCTCGCGGTGGTGGCCGGCCGCCCGGAACGCGAACGGCTGCGGGCCGCGGCCGCCTGGACCGCCGCGGGTGCCGTCGCGCTGGCCGCCGGCCCGGTGGTGGGCGGCGTGTTGAGCGAGCACCTGCACTGGTCGTGGATCTTCCTGCTGAACGTTCCGGTCGGGGTCGCGGCCCTCGCGGTCGCGGCCCGCGCAGTGGACCCGGCCCGCCGCCCCGGTCCGCCGGCGCTGGGCCTGACCGCGCTGGTCGCGGCCACCGTGGCGCTGGCCGCGGTGACCTACGTGCTGACCGGCGGCCCGGCCGTCCCGGCGGCGCTGGCCGTGGCCGCCGCGGCCGCCGTGCTCACGGTCCGCACCGCCGGTCAGGTCTTCGACGCCGCGCTGTTCGCCGAGCGGGCCTACCGCGGTGCGCTCGCGGTGCAGGTGCTGTGGGGTCTCGCGGTCACCGGCGTCTGCTTCCATACCGCCGTCTTCCTCCAGGACGTGCGCGGATTCGGCCCGGTGGACGCCGGACTGGCGTTCGTGGCCGTGGCGGCCGCCGTCGCCGTGGGCGCCCCGGTCGCGCCGCTCCTGGTCCGCCGGCGCGGCGCCGCGCGTACGGTCACCTGGGGTTTGATCTTGGTTGGTCTGGGAGTGGCAGCCGTCGCGGCCGGCAGCACCAGGACGGTCGTGCTGCTGGCCGCCTTTGTCGTGATCGGATTCGGCTCGGCGCTGACGGTGCCGCTGGCCGCCGTCGCCCTCGCCGCCGTGCCCGCCGACCGGTCCGGCCTGGGTTCCGGCGTCTTCGCGGTGGCCCGGGAGGTGTCCGGCGTGCTCGGCATCGCGGGTCTCGGCGTGATCGTGCTGGGCTGGGGCTATCCGGCGGGCCTGACGGCCGCGGCGGTCCTGGTGCTCGGCGGCGCGGTGATCAGCAGCCGGACGCTACCCGGCGCCGAGCGACCGCAGCAGCGCCGGCCAGGTGGTGTGCAGTTCCCGTTGCCAGTACGGCCAGGAGTGCGTCCCGTTCGGGTACAGGTGGACGGTGGCCGGGATGCCGGCGAGTGAGAGCCGCAGCCCCAGCCGGGCGGTGTTCGCGCCGATCACCGCCTCGCCGAACTGCAGCAGGCTCCACGAGCCGTTCGGGTCGAGGTCACCGGGCAGCCCGGTGGTGCCGCTGGACAGGTGGAGCGTGGTGCCGCGCAGGTCCGGCACCAAGTCGAGCGGGTTGTGCCGGCGCCAGTTCGAGGCCTGCCAGAGCGGCGAACCCCACACCGCATGCGGGTCGTCGCCGTTGTCCGCCACGGTCTTCAGCAGGATGGCCTGCAACACCGGATCGAACAAATTCACCGGGGCACTGTACGCGGCGGCGTAGCGGAACGTGCCGGGCCGGCGCGCCGCGTACGTGATCGCCCCGGTCCCGCCGGACGAGATGCCGACGACCGCGCGTGCCGTGCCGGCCCGGTAGTTGTCGCGCAGCACCTGCCACACCTCGGTGAGGTGGAACGTCTCCCAGAGCCCGCCGTTCGGCCCGCCGTCCGGGCGGTACCAGTCGGCGTAGTTGGCGTTGCGGCCCGCCTCGGGCATCACGATCAGGACCGGGGCGCCGGCGCTCAACTGCTCGACGTCGGTCTCCCGGGTCCACGACGTGTAGTCGTCATTGCCGCCGTGCAGCAGATAGAGCACCGGCCAGGTCCGGTCGGCGGTGCGGGACCAGCCGGGCGGCACCAGCAGCCGCACCGGGAGGTCCCGCCCGTTGGCCGGCGAGTGGACGGTCAGGTCCACCTCGCGCTCGCCGAGCCAGCGCTCGGCCACCACGGCCGCGCCGTCGTCGTCGGCGTAGGCGGGCGCGGCGCCGAGCACCGCCGCCAGCAATCCCAGGACAAGTACCGCTCGCCGCAGTCGCATGCTGGACAGCCTGCGGACCGTCGGCGAGCGGTGCTACCACCCGAGGTGACAACGTGCGGCGCGAAAATGCTCAGTCCGCGTACGAGAACTCGGTGTGCGGCCCGCCGTAGACGATCCGGGCGCCGGCCCGGTCGAACTCGGTGAACCGGAGCTGCGGGTCGCCGATGCCGGCCGCCACGTAGTGCATCACCGACTTCGGGTCGTACCGGGTGATCTCGACGGTGTGCTCCAGCGACTCGGGGTTGAATACGTCCGGCGCCTCGGGGCGGATGTGCTCGTGCCGGAAACCCAGCGCGTGCCCGAGCTCGTGCCGCATCACCCCGACCGGTTCGAACGCGCCGTCCGGGTCGAAGTAGCCGTCGAACGCCCACACGATGCGCTCCTCGATCGGCGAGTCCGGGAAGAACGCCATGGCCACCACCGAGCCGCCGCCCTCCTGCCGCAGCACCGGAAAACTCACGTCGCCGAACGCGAGGTTTTCGTCGGTGTCCTTGGCCACCACATGCTCGAACTCGACGCCGCAGATCGCCTGCCAGTCGGCGGTCGCCGCGGCCATCCCGTCCACGACGGCCGTGTACTCCTCGTCGCTGCCGAACGACGGCCGCCACACCGCGTAGGTCAGCTTGGTGCCGGGCCGCCAGCGCAGCGTCCTACCGTCCCGCTCGATGCCGAGCAGCCCCTGCTTCTCGGCGTCCGGGTCGCTCTGCAGCGCCTCGGCGATCTCGATCCGGCGGGCCGCGTACGCCAGCACCGCGCTGTCCCGCAGGCCGATGTCCCCCTCGACCACGATCCGCTCGGTGTCGATGCCGAGCGCCTTGCAGGTCAGGTGCACGCGCGGCGCGTCGGCCTTGATCTGCTCCACCAGTTCACTGGTCTTGATCACTGCTATATCCCCCCTTTTAGGTCAGGCCAAGTTCACGGGCCAGTGCGGCACCGGCGCGCCGGTCCGCCTCCCGCAGCTGGGTGGGCAGCACCACGGATTCGAGCGTGCGCTCCCGTTCGAACAGCACCTCCCGGGTCGCCGCCGAGGACCGCTTGGCCGGCTCGCGTCGCGCCACGATGGCGGCGGCCAGCTTCCGGTCGAGTTCCCGGCTGGCATAACGGCCAGGATCTTCCCGGTACGCATGCATCGCGGCGGCCACCCAGACCCGCGTGTCGAACGGAACGGGAACCGGCCGCCCGTCGAGTTCCTGCCGGCCCACGGTCTGTGCGTTCTGCTCCCGCTCGGCGTTCCACGGCAGCACCTCGGCGAGCTTCCGGCCGCCGAGCGCCGCCCACGACCGGTCCATCAGCGCCGCCGCCACGATCGGGACGTCATTCGCGTACGGCCCGGCGATCCGGCCGTAGGTCCCGGTCCAGGCCTTTTCCGACGCGACCTCCACCCGGCCGAGGAACTCCTCGCACAGCGCCACCCGCAGCATCCGCGTCGGATATCGCCCCGGCTTGCGCTCGTCGACCGGCGCGGTGCGGACCTCGTCGCGCGCGCCGGCCAACTCGACGGTGAGCCCCTCCAGGTAGGCGCTGCCGGTGGCCAGCACCCCGATCACGTCCGCGAAGATCTCGTCGCACCAAGACAGCCAGACGTGGCTCAGCCCGGCCTCGCGCAGGGCAGCCCTGGCCTCCTCGGCCAGGTGCAGATCCTCGGCGATCACGTGGCCGGTCTCGTGACCCACGAGGCAGGTCTCGGGCATCCGGCGGGCGAGGTCCCAGGGCAGCCCGATCACCGGCACCGGCAGCCGCTGCAGCGCCGCCGCGAACACCTCGAGATCCTTGGCGTCCAGCCCCGGCGGGTGCAGCGTCTTGGTGCGCGCCTGGGCGAACGGCGTCCGGTCGGTGCTGTAGAAGACCAGCGGAGGCTCGCGCACCTCGTCGGCGCCGACCGCGTGCGCGTCCGGTGCGCTGGCCGCCCGCAGGAACGGCTGATAGCAGGCCCAGGCCAACCCGTCGGCCGCACCGAGGTGGTCGGCGAAGTCGTCGGTGTCGCGCTGGGTGAGCTTGTCCCGGAAGAAGTCCCAGACCAGGTGCACGCTGCCCACGCCACGCCGCAGATCCGGGATGGCATCCACGGTCCCGGCGAAGGGCGGCGCCGTCTTGGGGTCGACCGGCGTACCCTGCACCACCGCGTCGAGCATGCCCCCGAGATAGTCCCGGAGCCGCAACACCTGGGTGCGGTGCTGCGGCAGGTCACCCTGGTCCGACGTACGCTCAACCCACCGCTCCAGATCATCGTCAAAACTGACGACCCGGGCGCGCAGCCGATACACGGCCGCGTCAAAGAGGCTCATGGCAGCCCTCACTTTTCCCCTGTGCGTCGAAAGTAGACCGCCGCCCCCCACCCCCGATACCTACAATCCGACGCCATTTCAGTCGGAAAATGGGAACCCGTTAGAAGCCCCAACCCGTATCCCATGATCGTTACAGCCCGCCCCAGTCCGCGCGTAGCGGCGGCTCGCCTTGTTCCGCCCGTAGTGGCGGTTTGCCTTGTTCCGCCCGTAGTGGCGGCTCGGCCACATTCCGTCCGAACTGGCGGGGAGCGCCGACAATGAACCTGGTCCAAGGCGGCTCATGCCCGCCAACCGCCACCCGCTACCCGGCAATCCGAGCCCGATCTTGGAGATTTCCCAGCGCCTGCGGAACTGCAACTGCGGAACTGCAACTGGCAAACAGGAAATCGACAAGATCGCGGGGTGGGTGTGGCGGGAAGGGTAGCGACGTGGGGTTTGCCGGAGTCGCCAGGGCGGGGCCCGTCGTATTCGGCCGGCCGCAGCGTGGGCTGAACTGGGTGTGTCGCCGAGCGGGAACCTCCACTGTGCGGTTGGTCCCGATCTTGTGGATTCTGCGGCACTCGGCGGTCTATCTCGGCGGTCAGTAGATCTACAACTTTGCCTGTGATCATTTCTGGCGGTCAGCACTAAAGAAGAGTTCCTGCATCTGACGAACAAGAAATCGACAAGATCACGGAAAGGTGGGGCGGGCGGTGTGGTGCAGGGCGGGGCAGTGCGGTGCAGGGCGGGCAGTGCGGAAGGACGATGCCGGCGGGGCGGTGCGGTGCGGTGCGGTGCGGTGCGGTGCGGAAGGACAGGGCGGGGCGCTTGGGGCGGGTGGGCGTGCTCGGCGGACGCGGGGAGTGTCATCGCCCGGGGATCGCCGGGCATTTGACGGGCGGGCCGCGTCCGCCGAGTTGGTCAGCGGGTGCCCAGGTAGTAGCCGACGTGTGGCGGCTGGTTGTAGGCCACGTTCTGCCACGCGATGCCCAGCCGGTACAGCGGGTCGTGTACCAACGTGGTGAAGCCGTGCCGGGACGGGTGCGACGTGGTGAACAGGCGCAGCGCTGACGAGTCCGCCGTTCGCCAGAGGACCTCCTCGCGCCAGTCGCCCAGCAGGTCGGCCTGTAGGGCGGGAGTGCCCTTCGTGTGGTTGTTCGACAGGGTGCCTGTTGCGGTCAGCAGGCGGGTTGTCGTTTCGGTGGCCGGGTCCCACTTGCCGATCGTGCCCACCCCGGTTGACGTGGCCGGGTCCCAGTCGTGGTCGAGGATTTCGCGGCCCGGATCGCCGTCCCAGTAGATGGCGAAGTTCGCGGCGGGGATGTTGTTGGAGATCAGGGTGCCGTCGGCGCTGTAGAGCCAGCCGGTCGGGCTGTTCCAGGCGCCGTTGATGGCCCACGCCTCCTCGCCGGGATACGCCGGGTCGATGTCGGCGGACGCGCCTCGTCCCGTGTCCAGGCCGGTCTGCTGGCCGAACAGGATCTCGCCGGTGGCGGCGTCGTGCTGTTCCATGCCGTAGGCGGCGGTTTTGCTCTCGTGGACGCCGAACACCTCCAGGCCGGGGCGGGCCGGGTTCAGGTCGCCGACGTGCAGCGCGTCGCCGTGGCCCAGGCCGGTGCCGTAGAGCACGCTGCCGTCGTCGTTCAGGGTCAGCGCGCCGTACACGATCTCGTCCTTGCCGTCGCCGTCCACGTCGGCGGGGGACAGGTTGTGGTTGCCCTGGCCCTCGTACTGTTTGCCGGCAATCGCGCTGTCGAAGGTCCAGCGGTGGGTCAGTTCGCCGCCCCGCCAGTCGTACGCGACCAGGACCGTGCGGGTGTAGTAGCCGCGCGCCATCACGATGCTGGGCCGCTTGCCGTCCAGGTAGGCCACCGCGGCCAGGAAACGGTCGACCCGGTTGCCGTAGCAGTCGCCCCAGGCGCAGGTGTCGCCCCGGGCCGGCTCGTACGGAATCGTGGTCAGCGCCGAACCCCGGCGGCCGTCGAACACCGTGAGGAACTCCGGCCCGGACAACACGTAGCCGCCCGCATTCCGATAGTCGGCCGCCGCGTCCCCGATCACCACCCCGGCACCGTCGGTCGTTCCGTCGGCGGTCTTCGCCACCACTTCGGCCCGTCCGTCGCCGTCGAAGTCGTACACCAGAAATTGGGTGTAGTGCGCGCCCGCCCGGATGTTGCGGCCCATCGCGATCCGCCAAAGGCGGGTGCCGTCGAGTTCGTAGGCGTCCAGGAACACCTCGCCGGTGACCCCGGACTGCGAGTTGTCCTTGGCGTTGGACGGGTCCCACTTGAGCACGATCTCGTACTGGCCGTCGCCGTTCAGGTCGCCGATGCTGGCGTCGTTGGCCACGTAGGTGTAACCGTCGCCGTCGGCCGGCTTCTGCAGCGGGATGTCCAGGTGGTCCGTGTCCCACGCCGTGGTGTGACTCCGCCGCCCGCCGACCGGCGCGAGGGCGTACCGGTCACCAGATTTGCCCTGCCGGTCGATGAAATTGGACTTGCCGGAAATCGGACGCGGGGTGATGAGACGGCCATTGCGGAAGACCTGGAAGGCGAGCCGCCGCGGTTCGTTGCCGAGCAGGCGCCAGCTGACCAGCACGCCATCGGGAGTGGGCACCGCGACCAGCCCGCGATCGAGCCGCTCGGCCTGTCGCCCTTCGATCGTGATCGTGTCATGGCGGCCGCCGGCCTGAGCCGCTCCGGCCGGGATCAGGGTGAGCACCGCGGCGACCGCGGCTGCCAGCTTCCTCATGAGCGACGCTCCAGCGCGGCCGCGACGTACGGCTGCAGATAATCGGCGAGCACCCGGTGACCGTGGTCGTTCGGGTGGGTGCCGTCGTTGGTCATGGTCGCCGGATCCCACCAGCCGGTGGTGTCGACGAAGGACACGCGCCGGTCGCCGGCCTCCCGCCGGGCCTGCACGGCCTGCTCGGTCTCGGCGGCCCACCAGCCCTTGAAGATCCGCAGGGCCAGGATCTCGGCGTGCGGGTTGCGCTGGCGCACAGTCAAAAGCAGTTTCTCGTACGCGACCAGGAAGTCGGCGCTCTTGACCCCGTGACCGACGTCGTTGGTGCCGATGTTCACGACGACCACGTCCGGGCGGTAGCGACGGAAATCCCAGTCCGCGGCGCCGTCGCCGAAGCCCAGCTTGGTGTAGCGGCCCTCCAGCCCGTAGCAGCGGATGCCCCGGATGCTCTCGGTGGCGCTCAGCTCGCGCAGGCACGAGCCGCTGAGCGCGATCTGGGTGTGCGCGACGCCCAGGTTCTCGCCGATGATCCACGGGAACGCGCTGAGCGACATGTTGGTGGCGGTGTAGCCCGCGGTGATCGAGTCGCCGATGAACTCGGTGGACTGCCGCGGCCGGGGCAGCCGGTAGGTGCGCGCCCCCGCGTCCAGGCTCAGTCCCTGGAAGACGGCGTCGCCGGTGTAGCTGCCGGCCACGATCCGGTAGGACACCAGCAGCGTGTGCCGGCCCTCGGTCAGCGGAGTGGGGGTGAGGTCGACCCGCCCGCTGACGTTGGTGGCCTTCGTGTACGGCCCGCCGTCGATGCTGTACCAGAAGTCGATCGCGCCACGCTGCTCCAGCGCCACCCGGCTGCCGGTGAACCCGGTCCGCAGGTAGGCGCCGGCCCACTGCGGCACGAAGGCGGCCGGATTCGTGGTGTCCCAGCGGCCGGCGAAGTCGATGTTCCGGTCGGCCGTCGAGCCCGGCAGCGCGACGCCGAGGTGCGGCGCGAGGATCGGGGCCAGCCGCTGCGCGATCCTGGCGTGGCCGGCGTCGTTCGGGTGCCCGCCGTCCACGTAGTCCTCGGCGGTCAGCCAGGTTTCGGTGTCGATGTAGTGCACGTTGTCGTCGCCAGCGTCGGCGAGCGTCCGCACGGCGGCCCGGGTCTCGTCGAGGAAACGCTGCCGGAAGGTCTCGAACGCGAACAGGGCGGCGTGCGGGTACCTGGCCCGGGCCTGGCGCAGCAGATTCACGTACGCGGCCTGGAAGTCCGGCCCGCTGACCCCGCGCCCGGCGTCGTTCGTGCCCAGGTTGATCACCACGGCGTCGGCGGCATACCGGGTGAAGTCCCAGTCCGTCGTACCGCCGATGGTTTGCTTGCCGAAGTTGGTGTCAAGGCCAAAGCAATTGCTGAGCTGTACGAGGCACGCGCCCGACCGGGCGATGTTGGTGTGATCGACGCCGAGCTGCTTGCCGACCAGCCAGCTGTACGACGTGACGGTGTTCTTGCTGGACAGCGCGCCCACGGTGATCGAGTCGCCGACGAACTCGACCAGCTTGCGGCGCGGCGGCAGGCGCAGCGTGCGGGCCCGGCGGTCGAGCGTGAAACCCTGGAAGGTGGCGCACGGGCTCGGCCAGGTCGCGCAGGTGTCCAGCTCGCCGGTCCGGTAGGAGAGCCAGACGGTGTGCGTCCCGCCGGCGAGCGGCGTGGGCGTGAGATCGATCGTGCCGCTCACGCCGGAGTAGGTGGCGACCGGCCCGTCGTCGATGCTGGCGTACACGGTCGCGGCGTCCCGGATGGTGGCCTTGAGCGTGGTGCCGGTGAACCTCATTTCGACGTACGGCGATTCCCAGTTGCCTATGTAGGTGGCCGGATCGCTGGTGTCCCACCGGCCGACGAAGCGAAGATTCGGATCGGTCAGAGATCCTGGCCGGTATGGGCTGGCTTCCGCGGGCGGTCCTTGCCGGTGTGCGCTGGCTTCCGCGGGCACGGGCGCCGCGAGCATGCCGGCCGCCATCGCGAGAACCCCCGCGAGCCGTATTAACAGTGACATCCGTCGATGACAACAGGCGATTGAACCGTTTCATAGAGTCCTTGCGAGCAGTGGTCCCCACCCTGCGGCAAGCGGTTACCCGCCCGGCGTGTCGCGGTGTTTCGGCGGCGTGGCGCGCGCTCAGCTGTCCGGCGTTAATCGGTATATGCGCAGTTGGCGGTGCGATGCCCGGCTTTCGTACACCCGATATCCGGGCCACTGCTCGACGATCAGCCGCCAGAGCCGCTCCCGGTCGGCGCCCTCGACCTCGCGGGCGGTAACCGCGATCTCCCTACCGCCGAGTGTCACGCGGGCCCGTGGCTCGGCGCGCAGGTTGTAGGACCAGGCCGGGTGGTGCTCGCCGCCCCAGTTCGAGGCGATCACCACCAGGTCGTCCCCGTCCGCCAGATAGAGAAGCGGCTGGCTGCGCGGCTGCCCGCTGCGCCGCCCGATGGTGATCAGCATCAGCGACGGCGCCATGCCCAGCGCCACGACCCGCCCCCGGGTCAGCCGCCCCAGCTGCCGGTCGAGCCCCACCAGACTGCGCGCCACCGGCGTGAACCCCGGCCACGACCCGACGGCCCGCCACATCCGCTGCCACATGGTCAGGAGATCCCTGCGAGGTTGTGCGCGGGCGAGAAGCTCCGCCCCGCCCATTGCATGATCACAGGCCCCCGACGAACCGGGAGACCGCCGCCGCCCAGCCGGCCCGCGCCTCGTCGTTGAGCTCCAGGGTAGCCAGCCCGAGCTGGGTAGCCACGATCGACGCCGTCCCGTTGGCTTTGGGCTCGCTGGTGACGATGATCGACGACCCGTCACCCACCTTGGCCCGCCAGGTGATCCGCTTGCCGGTGCCGCTGACCTTGACGTCACCGGTGTCCAGCCCCGCCACGAACGCGTCCCGCCCCGCAAACGCCACCCAGGCATCCATCAGCTCCCGCATGCCAAGTTTGGTGGCTTTGCTGACGCTGAGCTGAAACGTGCCGTCCGGCCGCTGCCCCGGGATCCGCCGCCCGATGTACTGCTCATAGGCGACGGTCACCGCCTGCGTCCACCACCCGAGCGGCTCCACCCCCGACCCGTCGAGCTCCTCGTAGACCTTGAGCGCGATGCCCTTATGGTCAAGGCTGCGCGCATCAACACGCTCCATGAACGCCACCCACTCATCCCAACTGCGGTTGGTGGCCCGCTCAACCGGCTTGATCCGCGACACCTCAGTCACGCTGCCACCGTACGCCGCAGCCCGCCCCCGGAAAATCCCACCACAAGCCAGGAATCAGCGGGTGACCCCACGCCCCCGTGCGGGAGGTCCGCGCCGCCGCCCTCGGTCGCCGCGCCCTCGGTCATCGGGCGCCCCGTCACCCCGCGATCACGCGCGGCGCGCAAAAGACCGAACCCGGCTACGCCGCCGCGGGGTGGAACTCCGCCGCCGCCGGCTCGGCTATCAAATAGCCCTGCCCGTACGCACAGCCCAGTTCCAGCAACAACCTTCGCTGCTCCTCGGTTTCCACGCCTTCGGCGATCAGGTCCAGGTTGAGGTTGCGGCCCAGCCGCACGATTGTGTTGACGAGTTCCTCGCTTCGGGCGTCCTGGCCGAGCCCGGCCACGAAGGATTTGTCGATTTTCAGGGCGTCGATCGGCAATTGAAGCAGTGCCTCCAGCGAGGAGTAGCCCGTACCGAAGTCGTCGATGTGCAGTTCGCAGCCCAGGGCGTGCAAGCGCCGCAGGATCGTGCGTGCCTCGCCGGCGTTGCGCATGATGACGCCTTCGGTGATTTCGATGGCCAGGCTGCCCGGTGGCAGGTTGTGTGCCGACAGGCGGGCCGCGATCGTGTCGACCATGCCCGGTGACCAGAATTCCCGGTCGGACAGGTTGATGGCCAGATGTGCGGGCCGCTGCCAGGTCGCCAGCTGCCGGCACGACTCGGCCAGCACCCACAGCCCGATCGGCTGGATCAGGTCGGCCTCCTCGGCCACCGGCAGGAACCGGTCCGGGGTGAGCCAGCCGCGAGTCGGGTGCTGCCAGCGCAGCAGCGCCTCGTACGAGCGGGTCCGGCCGGTGCGCAAGTCGGCGATCGGCTGGTAGACCAGGCCGAACTCCTGGCGTTCCAGGGCGGCCCGCAGCTCGGTCTCGATGCGCAGCCGGTCCACGGCCCGGGTGTGCATGGCCACGTTGAAGATGGCCTGCGAGCCCTTCTGCCGGGACTTCGCGGTGTACATCGCGATGTCCGCGTCGCGCAGCACGTCCTCGGCGTTCTGGTAGCGGTTGGTGCCGGCCGTGATGCCGATGCTGGCGCCCACCACCACGACCTCGTCATGACCTTCGAGGCGGTACGGGCGGGACAGCGACGCCTGCAGCCGGTCGGCGATCAGGCTCAGGTCGTGCGGATTTTCCACCTCGTCCACCAGGATCAGGAACTCGTCGCCGCCGAACCGGGCCGCGGTCTCGGTGTCCCGCAGCTGCGCCGAGATGCGGCCGGCCACCTGCACCAGGAGCCGGTCGCCGGCGGCGTGGCCGAGGCTGTCGTTGACCAGCTTGAAGCCGTCCAGGTCGAGGAAGAGCACGCCGAAGCGGCGGCCCCGGTCGATGGCCTCGCCGAGTCGCTGGAGGAACAGGGTCCGGTTGGGCAGCCCGGTCAGGTGGTCGTAGAGCGCCGCCACCCGGAGCTGGTCCTCCTGGGCACGCAGCGCGCCGAGCACGGCCTGGTGTTCGAGCGCGACGGTGAGCAGGGCCGCCCACTGGTTGAGCGGCTCGCGTCCCGTACTCACCCGGTTTTCGACGCCGTCGACCACCGCGAGCAGGCCCCAGTCGCTGTCGTCCACCTTGACCGGCGCCACGAACAGCGCCCGCTCCGGGTGCTCGTGGGCCAGTTCCAGCAGCTCGGCCGGCGGGAACGAGGTCACCGGCACGGTGCTGCCGGTCAGCCCGGCGATCGGGCTCTGGTGGTCGCCGGGGGTGCCGTCGTCCCGGCAGAACGCGCCGACAAGTTCGAGCGGCGAGTCCGGCCCGACCGGCTCGCCGCGGTTCTGCCACAGCCCGAGGCAGCCGGCCCACACGTGGGTGCGGCCCAGCCAGCCCAGCTGACGCGGGTCCTCCTCGTAGCCGCGCAGCAGGCCCATGCTCACCTCGTACTGCATGCTGACCGAGCGTTGCAGGTACGTCGAGTCCGCGTACTGGGCCCGCCCCTGCGCCTCCATGAGCGAGAGGATCACCTCGCCCACGTTGGTCACGGTGTCCTGCCGGATCGGGGAGTCGGCCGGCAGGCCGGCGAGTGCGGTGCGCGCGACCTTGCGCACCTGGTGCGCGACGCCGAGCAGCGCCTCCGGCCGCCGGGTGTCGAACTCGTCGATCAGCCGCCGCACGTCGGCCGGCCCCATCGGCCGGGTCAGCCGGGTGATCAGGTCGGGTGGCAGCCGGATGTCGGTGGTGCCGCCCACGCAGCCGCACGACTCGCGGACCACCAGCTCGGTGGGCACGTACCGGCGTTCTTCGGTGGACGTGCCGGTGGTCAGCCGCTCGAGCAGCATCTCCGCGGCGGCCGCACCGAGCGCGTCGACCGGCTGCTTGACGCTGGACAGCCGCGGCTCGGAGTAGGACGCGGCCTGGAGGTCGTCGAAGCCGATGACGGCCTGGTCGTCCGGTACCGAGTAGCCGGCCGCCTTGAGCACCCGGATCAGCCCGATCGCGTTCGCGTCGGTGCCCAGGATCACCGCGGTCGAGGGCAGCCCCGCCGCGACCATCTGCCTGGCCGCCGCTTCGCCGCCCTCCTCCATGTTGTCCACGGCGTGGTACAGCAGGCCCGGGTCGGGCTCGATGCCATGGGTCAGAAGCGTTTCGCGGTACGCGTCATAGCGCAGCTGGATGTCCTCGGCGCCGAGGTACCCGGCGAACGCGATCCGCCGATGGCCGTGACCGATGAGGTGTTCGACCGCCTGCTGGACGCCGGTGCTGTTGTCCGGCTGCACCAGCTGGCAGCCCATGCCGTCGTACTCGTGGCTGATCGTCACCACCGGCTTGCCGCTGGCCCGGACCGCGGCCAGGTAGGCGGCCGGCACCGCGTTGATGATGACGACGAGCCCGTCGGCGTGGTCCAGCGCGATGTGGTTGCCGGTCGGCTCCGGGTCGACCACCTCGACCTGGTCGGTGCCGGCGTCCAGGGTGTGCACCGCGATCATGGCAGCACCGTGCGCGGCGGCCACCCGGGTGACACCGGACAGCAGCCCACCGAAGTACCAGCCACCGATGAAGGGCGACAGGACACCCAGGGTGAAAGCTCGCGACACGTCCGGACGCCCCTCTCGCCGAAGCCTTCAGCTCCTTTCGTCGAGGGGCGTCCGCGCCTGAGGTATTCGACCCAGCTTTGTCAGTCCGAGCCGGCCTGGGCGAACCGTAGTACGTTTCCGTACGGGTCGATCACCTCCAGTGTCGGCCCGCCGGGTGCGTCCCGCTCGATGCCGGGCCGCATCGGGGCGTCCGGCCGCGCGTGCAGCTCACGCTGCAGCGCCGCCACGTCGGCCACCGGCAGCCAGACGACCCCGTTCGGGCTGCCGTCGCCGTGATGTTCGGACAGATGGAGTACGGCCTGCGACCGGGACACCTGCGCATATGCCGGCGTCCCGGGTTCGAACCGGTGTTCCCAGTCCAGCCGGAACCCGAGATAACCGACGTAGAAGGGCAGCGCGTGCGTCATCGACATCACCCGCAGCACCGGCACGCCGGGGCTGATCTCGTACCGGGAAATGTTTTTGCGCAGTGCCGCCGCGAGCACGTTCCAGTCCCGGGTGCCGAGCTGGTGGGCGACGAGTTCGAGGGCGAGGCTGTGCGGGATGTCGAACCCGCCCGCCGCGAGGTCCTCGCGCAACAGCTTGGCGAGGCGCTTGGCGTGGTCGGTGCTCGGAGTCGTCATGGTGTCGGCCTTCTCCGCGGCGCGTCCGTGCCGATGCTCGCGTTGCCGGCGGGTGCCGCGGGGGAGAGCGCCGAGGTCGGGCGACTCGTCCGGTGCATTCACCCAACCCTCACGGGCGCGAGCGGCCGGCCGCACCGGGGCCGGTCACGATCCTAGTGCGTTGAACACCGTTTCCGCGCGCTCCCGCTTCGCGTACATCTCCCAGGCTGTTTCGGCGATGTCGTCCGGGTTGAGCGTGTGCACCGCGGCCGCGCCGACGAACCGGTGGATGTCGCCGCGCTCGATCAGCCCGCCGATGGTCAGCGTCCCGGCGTAGACGCCTTGCTCGGCGAGCGCCGCGTGGAGCGTGATCGCGTAGTTCCGCAGGGCCGCCGAGGACAGCGCCAGGTTGCCGAGCGCCGGCATCGGCACCACCGCGCTGAGGCCGCCGGCCAGCAGAATCCCGCCGCGCCCGCGTTCGGTCATCCCCGGCAGCACCGCCCCGACGGCGTCGACGGCCGCGTAGACCCAGCTCATCGCGTGCCGGACGGCCCCGCTGTCGGCCTCGGTGATCGGTTTCGGCCAGTCCGCCGGGTCGAGTGCCGCCGGCCCGTAGTACAGAACCTCCGGCGCGATTCCGGTCAGCACCGCCACGAGTCGCTCCCGGTCCCGCACATCCGCCACGAACGCCTCGGCCTCGATCCCGGCCGCGCCCAGCTCCGCGAGATAACCCGGGTGCCGCTCGGCGCTGCGCGACACCAGCGCGATCCGGTGCCCCTCCCGCCCGAACCGGTGCGCGATCGACATGCCCAGCCCCGGCCCGGCTCCCAGCACAGCCACCGTTCCCATGTCACTCCTTAAGTTGAGGTTGGCCTCAAATTAAACCTTAAAATGAGGCAACCCTCAACTTCGTATGATGTACGGCATGAGGGCCGATGCCGCACGCAACCGGGACCGCCTGCTGAGCGCCGCCAGCGAGGTCTTCGCCGAACGCGGCCTGGACGCCCCCCTGGAGGAGATCGCCCGCCGCGCCACCGTGAGCATCGGCACGCTCTACAACCACTTCCCGACCCGCGAGTCCCTGTGCGACGCGATCTTCCCGGCCCGGATGGCGGTGCTGGACGCCGCCGCCCAGTCCGCACTGGCCGACCCCGACGCGTGGTCCGGCTTCGCCTCCTTCACCGAGGCGCTGTTCGCCCTGCACGCCGAGGACCGCGGCCTCAACGACGCGCTGGCCCAGCGGGTGCCGCTGTCGCCCACGCTGCTGGAGGCCTGCCACCGCTGTTTCGGCTACGTGGAGCAGCTCATCGACCGGGCCCGGAGCGCCGGCAGCCTCCGCCACGATTTCGCGGTGTCCGACTTCGCCGCCCTGATCTGGGCGATGTCCCAGGTGATCCGCGAGACCACCGCGGTGGCCCCGCAGGCGTGGCGACGCACGCTGGGCTTTTTCCTTGACGGCGTACGCGCGGACGCCGCGCATCCGGTCCCCGAGCCACCCCTGACCCCCGCACAGCTGGCCGCCGTGCTGACCGGCCCCCGCCGATGATCCGCCTCCGCGGCGTCGACCTCGACGACCTGGACCCGTCCGGCCTGCGCCGGCTGGCTCCCGACCTGGGCCTGCACCGGAGTGACCTGTTCGTGCTGGCCGGCCGCCGTCCGGTGCCGGCCGACCTGCGCCCGTTGGATCCGGCCGCGTCCGGCGCGATCGGCTGGCTGGCGTGGTCGCTGACCTACCTGCCCAGCGCCGTCCCCGAACTGCACGACCTGATCCGGTCGCTGCCCCAGGAGCCCCGCCCACCGGACGCCGCGCCGCCCCGGCGCTGGCAGTACCCGGACGGCCCCGGCGCCGTCCTGGTGGGCCTGCTGCACAACCGCAACCTGGACTGGTCCGGCGCTGCCAAGTTCCTGTTCGGCGTAGGCCATGGCCCCATGCTCTCCGCCTCCACCATCGGCATGCTCGGCGGCGGCCGCAAACCCCTGACCCCCGACCTGCTGGCCGCCTTCGCCACGTTCCTGGACATCCCACCCGCCGACCTCAGCGAGGCAACCGGCATCTCCTGGCCCGGCAACCCGCCACCGTCGCGCCCCGACGTGGCCGCCCTGCTGTGGGACGCCCGCCGCCTGACCGCCGCCCAGGCCGAACAGATCCTGGCCCGAGCCCGCGCCCTCCGCCGCTCGTAGGTGGGTGCGGCCGCGCGACCACCGTTCAGGTGACCTGCCTTTCTCGCGCGGTGCCCGGGCCCGTCTAATAGGCCCGGTGAGCGAGGTGCGGGCCGGCGGCGCGGGGGCCGTCGCGGTCGGTGGCAACGTGCGGGGGCCGATCACCACCAACGTCTTCTACCAGGGCGAAGCCCGCTTCACGGTGGAGATGCCGCCGGCCGGACCGCCGGACGGCACGGCCGACCTGGCGGGCCAGCCCAGCAAGCTGCTCAACGCCCGGCGGCAGACGGTGGCGTTCACCGGGCGCGGCCGGGAACTCGGCGACCTGGCGGCCTGGCGCGAGCAGGGGCCCCGGCGGGCGGCCCGGCTGATCTACGCGCCCGGCGGGCGGGGCAAGACCCGGCTGGCCGCGCAGGCCGCCGCGATCGCCGCCGGCGAGGGCTGGACGGTGGGGTGGGCCCGGCACCGCACCGACACGCCGCTGGGCGGGCCACCGCTGGCGACGGACGACGGGGCACCGCTGCTGATCGTGGTGGACTACGCCGAGCGGTGGCCGATGTCCGACCTGCGCGCGTTGCTCGCCGGCCAGGTACCGCACCCGGGGCGGTTGCGCGTGCTGCTGCTGGCGCGCTCGATGGGCTGGTGGGCCGCCGCGGATGCGGTCTGCGAGAACCTCGGCATCCTGACCGGTGCGCCGAAGTATCTGGACCTGCGCGCCGAGGACCGGGCCGAGCACTTCACCGCGGCCGCCCGGCGCTTCCGGGACATCTACCGGCTGGAGGCCGGCATCGCGCTGCCGCGCGGGCTCGACGATCGGGCGTACGGGTCGGTGCTCACCGTCCACATGGCGGCGCTCGCGGCGGTGGACGCGTACGCCCGCGGGCAGGCGCCGCCGCCGGACCCGGCCGATCTGTCCCGCTACCTGCTGCACCGCGAACACCTCTACTGGGAGACGCCGGACGGCACCGACGCGCGGGCGGTGTTCCTGGCGGCGGTGACCGGGGCGGTCGACCGCGCGACCGGGATCGACCTGCTCGCCCGCACCGGGCTGCCGGCGGTGACCGGGACCAGCGCGCAACGGATCCTGGACGCGCACGCCCGCTGCTATCCGGCCACGACCGCGGGCACGGTTCTCGAACCGCTGCACCCGGACCGGCTGGCCGAGGACTTCATCGGGCTCACCGCCGGCGCCGATCCGTGGTGTGCCGACGCGCTGACCGGGCCGGTGTTCGCCCGGACCGGCGGACGCGTTCCCGCGTACGCGGGCCGGGGTTTGATTGTCCTCTCGGCCGCGGCGGCGAAGTGGACGGAGGTGGCCCACGCGCTGCGCACCCTGCTGCGGGCCGACCCGGCGCTGGCCGTCGACGCGGGAGGTGCCGCGCTGATGGCGATCACGCCGTTCGCGGACGCCGCCATCGCCGCCGCGATCAGCCGGCATCTGACCGGCCGCGGGCTCGACCTGGAACCGGCCGCGGCCGTGCTCAGCTGCGGAATTCTCCAGGTGGCCGCCGGGCGGAGTCCGCTGGGCTAGACGTATAACAAAAATGTTATACGATGACGGCATGCACGCGCTTGATGCCCTCGCGGATCCGGTCCGCCGGCGGATTCTCGAGCTGTTGACGGGTGGCGAGCGCGACGCCGGTTACCTGACCGCGGCGATCCGGGCCGAGTTCGGGATCAGTCAGCCGGCCACTTCGCGGCACCTGCGTCTGCTGCGCCAGGCCGGGCTGACCCGGGCGCGGGCCGACGGGCGGCACCGGCACTACGCGGTGGCACCCGAGGGGGTCCGGGAGGCCGAGCAGTGGCTCGACCAGTTCCACAGCCTGTGGGCCGCGGGCTTCGACGCGCTGCGGGCCGAGGTCACCAGAGAGGACGGCCAGTCATGCACCTTGCCGAGCAGATCAACCGGGTCATCCGCCGAGTGACCAGCACGGGGGAGCGGCACACCATCGTCGTCGAGCAGGAGTTCCCGGTCGCGGCCGGGGAGCTGTGGGCGGCCTGCACCGAGGCCGGCCGGCTCGCCCGCTGGTTCGAGCCGGTCACCGGCGACCTGCGGCCGGGCGGGCGCTACCGGCTCACCGGCAGCGGCACCGAGGGCACGATCGAACGCTGCGAACCGCCGGCCCGCCTCGCGATCACCTGGGAGTACGGCGGCGATGTCAGCCACGTCGCGCTGACCCTGACCCCGGCTCCGGCCGGTGCCGGCACGGTGCTGCGGCTGGAGCACACCGCCGCGGACAGCGACTACTGGCGCGACTACGGCCCCGCGGCGGGCGGCGCCGGCTGGGACGAGTCGCTGCTGGCGCTGAGCCTGCACCTGGCCGGCGATCCCCGGTCCGGGCCCGCCGAGATGGCCGAGCTGGCCACCACCGACGAGGGCCGCGAGTTCGCCCGGCACTCGGTCGCCGCGTGGCAGGCCGCTCACGTCGAGGCCGGCGCCGACCGGGCCACCGCGCAGGCCGCGGCCACCCGGACCCTGGAGTTCTACTCGGCCGGCTGACGGCCCCAGGTGGCGATCTCGCCGCCGGGCAGGCACACGATCAGGAAGCCGTCCGGCCCGGCCACCGCCCACGACTCGACCTCGGCGTCCACCTCGACCAGCAGTTCGGCGCCGCCGTCGAAGCTGATCCGCAGTTCACCGGACTCGCCGGTGCGGGCCGCGCGGACCACGTCGCCGAGCAGCGTGGCCAGGACGTCCGAGGGGTGCGTGCCGGGCTCGATCTCGGTGCGCCCGGCGGGCCCGGTCAGGTTGACGACGGTCTCGATCAGCACCTGATGACCGCCGGCGAACCCCAGCACGATGGCGTCGTCGAGTCGTACGTACTCCAGCTTCTGCCCGAGCAGCAGGTTGAGCGGCCGGGCGGTGATCGTGACAGGCGACATGGCAGGACCGTAGGCCGGGTTGTCATAAGAGGGCCTTAAATCCCGCCGGTGATTGTCGGGCGCGCGGTGAGCGGGGCCGGCCGGCGGTGGCCGGGTAGGAGCCGGCGGTGGCCGGGTGGGCGCCGGCGGTGGCAGAACCCCACCTTCGATCATTTCCGGGCGGTAGGATGACGCAACACCGTCGCGCCTTATTCCGGGAAAGCTCGGTGATTATCATGTCGTGGTTCGCGAGGCGTAGGAATTTATTGATCTCGGCCGTTCTGTTGATCGCCGGAGTGGTGCTTGTTCTTTGGGCCAAGAATGAGGACGGCTGGGAACAGGCGTGGCGTGTCGAGGTCGGTGCCGCAATAGCGTTGCTGGGTCCGCTGTTCTTCATCGAGGAGATGCTGCGGAGTCGGGTGGTGTCATTGGAGGAGAAATTCGACCAGCTTCGGAAGTCCTACGGCCTGATGCGAGGGCTCCTGCCGCCGGGCGATGCGCGAACATACGTCCTCGATCGGCTGCTGAGCGCGGTGACGGAGCAGGCTCGGGCGGGTTACTACTCCGCGCCGGAGATTTCACGCCTGCTGGACGGTGACGACGAGACTCGCATGATCGCTTTGGCCATCATGCAGGGCGACCACAGGCTCATTAAGGATGAAGTCATCATCAATTCGATCGGCTCGTCAAAGAGCGGTATGGAACAGTATCACGCACTGAAAGCGGCGCACGACGGCTGGTCGGTACTGGTCCGCGGAACGAAAAGATCGGCTGTGGACAAAATACTGGAGGACGCATCCGGCGCAAGTTACATCATCACCGATGCGCCTCGCCGGTTCCTGGCCGAGGAGATTCTCGGATTCGCGCTGACGGACGGTGTGCTGACTCAGGCCGAAATGGACGGATGGACCGGTCTGGCGCGGTCGGTTCAGCCGCGCTGACGTCACGACAGCGACAGTGCGACGCCGGCTTCTATCGGGGCCATCGCGATCGGATTGCGTTCCGCGGACAGCCCGGCCTCCTGCACGCTGCGCAGCACTGTTTCCGCACCGAACCGTCGGGCGAAGAGCGATGCGACGCCGGCGACGTCGATGTCGCCGACGTCAACGGGCGCGGCCGCGTGGCGCCACAGGTACTTGTTCACCTGGGCGAGACTCATGGTTTCCGCATAGCGGCGGGCCATGTCGGCCAGATGATCGCCGATGACCTGGGCCGACTCGGGCTCCCGGGCGAGCAGATGCGCGGCGGTGTCCCAGAGGCGCCGGATCGGGGTACCCAGCGCACCGACGGGCGCCACTCCCGTCTGATGCGGCGAGGGCGAGAGGGTGGCGGCGGCGCTGCTCGCCAAGGGCTCAGCCGCCGCGCCGCCGGTGACGGCGAGCATCAGATAGGCCTGCTGCTGCGGGTATCGCAGCGCCGGCCAGTCGTCGCGGCCGGTTTCGTCGTCGCTCCGACCGTCCCGCATGGCGCGAAGCATGTCCCGGTACGACGACTCGCCGGGATCCGCCGCTGCGACCGCCATGAGGTATGCGCCAAACGGCTGCCGCAGCTCGAGTAGAAGGTCGCCGGCGCGCTGCAGCAGCCCCCGGGAGCCGGCGAGATCGGAATAGAGCAGCCATTGTCCAGCCTCACGAAGCGCCGTCGCGGCGTCCGCCGCGATGGTGAATGCCGGATCCTGCTGCAGCGCGAGGTCTCGGGGACCGGCCTGCCGGTGTACGGCCTCCTCCAGCTCCGCCAGGCACGTCCTGGCATACGCCTGGAGAAAATCGGCGGTGGCGCGGACCTGCTCGGGGTCCAGGCCCATGGCTTGCAGATAACGGGTCGCCACTCAGATCAACTCGCGGACGTTGGTGAGCCGTTCCGGGCGTACAAAGCGTGGGTTGGGGTGTGACCACACGCGTCGGTAGAAGCCCGCCGGACCGCCGACGAGTTCCCATTTCTCGCAACACTGGATGTGATTGTCGGGAACCTCTATCTTGGCAACTATCTCGCCCTCGGTCTGGAACGGCGAGTAATGACGATACGTGTTCAGATCGCGGACCTCCTCCGCGACGTGCTGGATTTCGACCGCATTCCGTGGGGCCAGGATCACCCAGCACGGATAGAGGTACGCTGTCGTTTTCCAGCCGAACTCGGTGCCGAAATGCAGCGCGGTGCGGCGCGCCCGGCGCACCCAGTTCGTGCGTGCCACGGCGTCCCGCTCCACCGTGCCCGCGGACAGCGAGATGAACGGGCTGACCTGATTGAACGGCCGGCCAGTGCTCGGATCCGGGTCGGTGAAGTGGTTGACGTGCTGGTCGAGAGCCTGCGGCGTGAGCTTGTCGGCGACCTCGGCCGGATCAATGTCCACCGACGTGCGCCACCATTGGCATACCAGGCCCTGCCGATCATCGATGATCCGGCAGGCGGCGTCGTCGTCCTGCAACGAAAGACCTTTTACGCACCACTGGACGAACACGTCCCACCGCCGATCGAATGGATGGATGCGAGCGGCTGTCCGGAGTGACTATACGCTCGACTGGGTCGGTAGGATGGCAGCACCGGAGCCACTATTTCTGGATCAAATATGTCTGAGCTGATCAGCATTGCTGCGACGGAAGACAAGCGGGAGTTCCTGGCCGCCGCGTCGAACATGGTGCATCGCGGCAGGCCGAACCCGCCGTATGAGTTCCGCTACTACTCCGATACCGACGTCATGCGCTTCGTCGCGGGCCGTGACTTTCGGATCTTCTGTCCGTCGTCGGTTTTCTCGCTGGCGGAGCTCGAGCAGCACCTGGACCTCTACCGCCGAGCCGATGACGACCGCGAGGTCGGGTTAGTTCCCTTCGCCGCTTCCCCGGTCGTGCTGCTGATGCGGCCCGAGATTTACACCGAGATCCGGGCACATGGCCCGATCGGCTGGCGCACACTGCTGTCGTCCGACTGGCTGCGTCTGATGCACGCGCACTCCCACTCCGCGGACGGCTTGGCCGTCCTCGCGGCCATGGCCACGGCTGCCGGCGGATCGCCGGAGATCGACCACGACGAGTTCGAGAGCGGACGTTCCGACGAGTTCATCGAGGCGTTGCAGCGCCAGGTGATGGAATACGCGCCGAACGACGTCGGGGTCGTCGAGCGCGGTATGCCGGACGGCGAATGGCGAGCCGACGTCCTGGCGCTACAGGAACACTCCGCGATCGCGGCCGTGTCCCGGCACCCGGACTTGCCCGCCGTGCTGGTGCACCCGGACGACGGCACGGCCTGGGTGCACTCCGTGCTGGGCCGGACCGGCTCGCAGCGGCCGGGCGAGGACGAAGCATTTGCCGAGCTCGCGGCCGCATTGGTGGACCCGGCGATGAACCAGGTCTACCTGTCCCGGGCCGTGCGGCCGATGGCCGGCCAGGCCCCGGCTTCATCCGCGCAGGTCATCGGCAGTCCGGCACAGCCTGCACCTCACCTGCCGGCCCGCCGGCTGATGCGCACACTTCGCAAGCGTGGGGCACGACTCAAGCGGTCCGCAGATGTGTGCCTCGTCGTCGACACGTCGGGAAGCATGGCCGGTAATCGTCTGAGCGCTGCCAAACAGGGCCTGACGGCGTTTCTCGACAGCCTCGAGGGTCAAACGGCGAACGCTGGTGTGATCTTCTCTGCCGATCAGGTGAACTTGCGCGTGCCGCTCCAGCCGGTCGAGTCCAGCCGAGCAGCCGTTCCATCGGTGCTGGGCCGGTTGCTCGCCGGTGGCTCGACGGCGTTGCTGGACGCCGTGAACGCTGCCCTTGACGTGCTCGACGGCAGACCCGACCCGGCCAACCTGCGGGCTGTGGTCGCGCTGACCGACGGCGAGGAGAACGGGTCGTCATGCACGGTCGCCGAGGTCGAGCGGCGCCTGGGCGACACGGACGTTCTCTTCTTCGGCATCGCGTACGGCGGCGACGCCGGGCGAGGTGTGCTCGAGCGGCTGGCGCAGGCCTGCGGCGGCCACTCACTCGTCACCGACGAGCGCGGCATTCAGGCGGCGTACCAGCTTCTTTCTCAACACCTGTGAACTGGTGAACAAAACCGCGGCGGGATGGGACGAACTAAGCACAGTCCCTACCGACGAGGAGTGAACGTCGTGAAGTTTCTGCTTGCGGTTGTGCTCATGCTGGGCGGCGCCGTCGTGGTCGCCGGCCCGGCGCACGCGGCCGTCACCTGTCAGGGCGCGGTGGTGCACACCGTCGACGTGTCGCAGGGCGGGGCGCTGCCTCAGCTCTGCATCGCGGTCGGCGGCGTGGTGCGGGTCGCTAATTCCGGCCCCGGCACGGTGGCGATCCAGCCGGACACGATGGTCGACTGCTACTACGCCGGCGGCGTCCACATGTGCCGGTTGCTCCGCACCGGCACGGTCACGTTCACGGTCGGCACGCGCCAGATGACCGTCCGGGTGCCCGCCTCGGTCGCCGGTCAGCCCTCGCCCGCCTGCACCCCGCCCGGCGGCGTGGTCGACCTCGACACCACCGACGAGCTGAGCTGGTGGGCGCCGTGCCTGCGGCTCGGGGCCACGCTGCGCTTCGTGTACCTCGGTCCCGGCCTGCTCACGGCCAACCCGGCCAGCGCGGTGACCTGCCGGTACGCGGCCGGCATCCACTCCTGCCAGTTCCGCCGGACGGGCAGCGTCGACTTCACCGCCACGCTCGACGATCTCACCCGGCACGTGACGGCGGTGGCGGTGCGCTAGCCGCATGTGGTCGAGTCGAGGCGTGGTCCCACAGCAGATCGGCTCGTACCGCATCGTCCGGCTGCTCGGTGCCGGGTCGTTCGCCACGGTGTGGCTCGGACACGACCCGGCACTGGGCGCGGACGTGGCGATCAAGGTGCTGGCCGACAACTGGTCGCACGACCTGCGGGTGCGCGAACGGTTCCAGCAGGAGGCCCGGCTGTTGTGGCGGCTGTCCGACGAGCGTCTCGTGCGCGTCCACGCGGTCGGCGAGTTGGCGGACGGCCGCCCGTACTCGGTCATGGAATTTGCCTCGGGGGGTAGCCTGCGCGACCGGATCGCGCAGGGTGGGGTGCCGCCGGCCGAGGGGTTGCGCCTGCTGCGGGAGATCGCCGCGGGGGTCGCGGTGCTGCACCGGAACCGGATCGTGCACCGCGACCTCACGCCGGGCAACATCGTGTTCGACGGCGACCGGGTGCTGATCGCCGACCTCGGGCTCGCGAAGGCGCTGGCCGCCGCGTCCGGCCTGACCGCGCGCGCCGGCACCCCCGGCTACATGGCTCCGGAGCAGGACGACCCACTGGCCACGGTGAGCACGACGGCGGACGTCTACGGGCTCGGCAAGCTGGGCCAGCGGCTCGGCGTACCGCCCAAAATTGCTCCGGTCCTGCAGCGGGCGACGGCGCCGGACCCCGCGGACCGCTATCCCGACGCGTCGGCCTTCGCGGAGGCGCTCGACCGGGCGGCGCGCAGCGGTGGCGCGCTGACCTGGGGACAGCGCGCGGTGGGCGTCGTGGCGGTCCTGGTCGTGCTCGCCGGCGTCACCTCCGACATGATCCAGCCCGAGGAGATTCACCAAGCATTTGACGGTACGGGGCAGATCACGGTCACCCTGCCCACCGGTTGGAAGGGTGCCGGCTCGGGCTGGGCGGGCCGGTTCGACGTCGACGGCCACCGCGAGCCGGCCCTGGTGGTCTCGCCGGACCCGGGCCGCTGGCACACCGACCCGGACGTGCCGGGCGCTTTCGTGGGCCTGTCCCGGTCGGCGGCGGCGCGCACCACGGCGGCCGGCTTCGTGGCCGAGCGCCCACACGCCAGTTGCACGGCGTCGCCGCTGCGGCAGACCCGTCAGGCCGGCCTCGACTGGGTGGTGGCCGGCTTCACCTGCGCCACTGGCAAGCCGGTGCTCTTCGAGGCGGCCGCGGTGACCGCGGGCGTGCTGGTGTACGCGCAGATCGCCCCCGGCGATCAGGACGTCGACGCGCTGCTGGCCCGCATCGAGGTGGCTAACGAACCACCACGGTGATGTCGTGCGGGGTGCCGTTCTGCACGATCGTCACGACCACGGTGCCGGGACGGATCATGCGGATCTGCACGATGCCCGCCTCGTAGCGCTGCTCGACCAGGTCCGGGCTGTCGTTGGTGACCTCGCCGGGCCCGATGTGCTCGATGCGCAGCACCGCCCCGGTGGCGACACAGAGCGCGGGGACCAGCGCGAGCTCGTCGTTGGCGACGTCGATGACGTGCACCACCGCGCCCTGGCACGCCGACGTGGGCTCGGTGGTCGGCGGTGGCGGCGTGGTCCGGGTGTGGGTGGGGCGCGACGACTCCACGGGCCGCCGGGTCACGGTGGTGGAGGTCGTCGGAGCGGACGAAACGGGCGCCGAGGTGGGCGCCGACGGAGCCGGAGCCGCGACGGAACTGGGCGCCTCGGTCGGCAGGGGAGCCACCGGCGGCTCGGCGGCGCAACCCGCGAGCGCAGCGCACAGGAGAAGCAGTGCCGCCGACGCGGACCGCGCGCCCGTCCCGGCCGCGCGCTTCGCACCCGGCCCTTGCGCCGGCCGACTTGTCGGGATCGGCATGTCAGGGGCCTGTCGTGGAGAGGCGGAGCCGCAACGTCGACCGGCCCTGGTGGATCCGGGATTTCACGGTGCCCTCGGGCACCGCGGTCAGCGTGGCGATCTCCGCATAGCTCAGGTCGACCAGGTCGCGCAGCACCACCGCCTCGGCCAGGTCGGGCGGCAGCGTCTCGAGCGCCTCCAGCAGGTCGATCCGGGTGCCGGCCACCACGCTCGTGCGCCGCGGGTCGGGCCGGTCCGGCAGCGGCACACCGCCCGACTCGGCCAGGAAGCGGCCGCGCAGGCTCTGGTAAGTGGACCGGGCCCGGTTGGCGGTCAGGCGGTAGAGCCAGGTGCGGAACGACGACCGCCCCTCGAACCGCCCGATCGACCGGGTCAGCGCCAGCAGCGTGTCCTGGCAGGCGTCCTCGGCGTCGTCCCGGTTGGGCAGGAACCGCGCGCACACCCGTAGCACGTCCGGCCGCAGCACGGTCAGCAGCGCGTCGAGCGCGGCCGCATCCCCGGCGGCGGCCGCCCGCGCCAGGTCTTCGACGCTGTCCACGAGGTAAGCCTAGGCGGGCCGTTCAACGGCCGGCGCGGCCAGTTCCGTCCGGTTGTGTCGATCTGCTGTTGTCGGGCGTTGTTGGGCGCCACGAGTTCAACAAGATCCAGGGCCGGCGGCGCGGGGATGGGCTGCCGGGGGTGGAGACTCCCGGTCCGCCCGTGGGCGGACCGGGAGCACCCGGTCAGCCGGCCGCGCGGCGGATGGCGCTGCCGGCCAGGTCGTTGGCCAGGGTCAGGTCGCCGATGTTCAGGAGCGAGTCGGTGACCAGGATGACCACCACGTAATGGCCGGTCGCGGCGGCCACATACGCGACCGTGCGGTCACCCTCGTCGTAGTTGAGGTTGAACAGGACCGTGTCGGGGCCCAGGTGGTCCTCGGCGACCGTGCGGAAGCCGTTGCTGCCGCCGCCGGCTCGGCAGCGGGTGAGCTGGGCCTTCAATTCATTGAGGTACGCGCGGGCGCCGTCGCCGGAGTACCGGCCGACATACTGGTAGGCGCGGTGCCGCTCGTTGAGGGCGGCGGCCTGGGAACGGCTGGCCACCGGTTGCGGCACCGGCGTGTCCGCGCACGGCTGGGGCAGCAGCGGCCAGGCGAAACCGTCCTCCACCGGACCCGGCTCGACGCCGCGAAGGTCTTCCGCCTGCAACATGACCCGATCGGGAATCCCCCGGGGCCGCGCCTGGGCCGTCGCGGCGGCGCTCGCCGCCAGCAGGCCCGCGATCACGGCCGCAATCACCAACAGTGTCTTTCGCATGCGGACCATCCTGTCCATCGTGGGCGGACCGCGGATGGGTACGGGTACTCAGAAGTGACGTTCGTGACCGTCGATGAACAGGCGGGCCCGCGGCGTGGTCGCGGCCGCGATCCGCTGCATGACCCGGTCGCCGAGTTGCGGGTGCCGGCCGTCCAGCGCGCCCACGCGTACGGCAAAAACCAGGTCGAACGGGTGCTCCCGCTCCCGGAGCGCAAAATCCTCGGCGGCGACCTGCCGGACGCTCATCCGGCCGGCCGCGATCGCAGCGGCCGCGGCCGACGAGGCCTGCGCGATGGCGGCCGCCGACCGGTCGATCGCCAGGATGTGCCCGGTGGTCAGCCGTTCCGCGACCGCCCGGGCGGCCGCACCGGGACCGCAGCCGATCTCCAGCACGCGCAGGTGCGGTTCCAGCGGCAGCGCCTCGACGATCGCGGCCAGCCGGGGCGACAGCGTCATCCGTGACCCAGCTTCATCCGTGGCCCAGCTTCATCCGTGGCCCAGCTTCATCCGTGCCCAGCTTCATCCGTGGCCCAGCTTCATCCGTGGCTCCGGGCGTAATGCTCGCGCAGCAGATCGGTGCCGAAGTCGTCGCGCAGGTGCCGCCAGACCGAGTGCGCGTGGTTGGCGTCATCCTGGGTGTTGTCGTACTCGATCAGGAACTCCGGCGCCCGCACGCAGTAGTAGTGCCCCTCGCCCCGGGCGGTCGGGCCCGCCCACGCGAAACGGATACGCTCCGGTCCGGCTTCGAGCGCTTCGCGCCAAACCTTTTGGGCGTACGGGGTGGGAGCGCGATCCAGATAACGCCGGATCAGCCGGTCGAGGAGTTCCTGCTGATCGGCCCGCAGCCGGTCGCGGCCGATACCGGCGGGCAGCACCGTCGGGTCGGCCACCGGGTCGAACCGGGTCAGGATGTCGTCCGGGGCCCGGTCCCCGGCGATGCCCAGGCTGCGCTGGTCCGGGTCGAGACTGGCGGCCAGTTCCCGGGCCAGATCCTCCTCGGGCCCCAGGAGACGCCGCCCGGACGGCAGCACGGCCGGCTCGGACCCGATGAAGTGCGGCGTCACCGTGCACCCGCCCGCGGTCACGACGGCGTGCACGGCCAGGTGATGCCCGTTGATCCGCCAGCCCCACGGTTCGTCCCCGCCGGGTTCGCCGAGCACCCGCAACCAGTACCGGTCACCGGCGGGTGGCGACCCGGTGACCAGTTCCCGGCGTACCCTCTCGACCTCGACGGCACCCACCGCAAGCGTCGCACCCTCGGCCGAATGAGCCGAGCGCAGCAGCTCGACCACCAGATCGTGCTGCCGCCCGGTGAGGTGCTCCATCGGCAGGCCGGGCCGCTCACCCGGCAGATAGGTCCACTGTCGAAGACCCGGATCGGCGAGCTGCCCCCGGACCAGACCGAGCTGCCGGTCGTCCAGACTCGCGACGAATGCCCGGGCGGCGGTAGTCATCTCTTCGCTAGCCACATGCCCACCCTCGCACGGGCTGCTCCCTCCCGTGCGCCCCCCAGCCCGCGCGCGGCGACAAACCGCCCACCCGCCTCAGTCCCAGATTTGTCGGTTGGCGTCGTCGAGCGACACCAGATCGACAGGGTCGCCGCCGGGTGACGGGTCGCGGGGCGAATCTTGTCGGTTCGGCGGCGTCGAGCGACAGCAGATCGACCGCATCGCCGTCGTGACGGGGGTGAGTCGATCTTGTCAGGCGCGGGTGGGGGCGGCGCGGAGGATCTTGTTGAGCTAGGGCGGTGGGGCGGCAGGTGCGGGGCGGCTGTGGCGGCGGGGCGGTGCTGTGCTGGTTGTGGGCCGATCTTGTTGAGGTGCGGGGGCGTTGGCTGGAGTGGGGAGAACGGGCGTCGCCGGGGCCATGTGACGGGTCCCGGCGACGGCCGTTGTGGTCAGACTGGGATCAGGCGGGCGGCGAAAGCCACCGTGTCGAGACAGCCTGCGCGGAGCTTGGTGGCGGCTGGGTGTTCGCCCAAGGTTTCCAGGCGGTGGGCGGTGGCCTCGATCAGTTGGGGCTCGGCGGCTATCAGGCGCTTGGCCATCCGGGCCTGGGTGGGACTCAGGCCGGCGAAGGCGCAGCGCTGCAGGGCCGCGATGGTGTCCGAGGTCAGCGTGCCGGCCATCACGCGCTCGCTGACGATGGTCAGCAGCCAGTTGGGCCACCAGCTGTAGCGGGCGATGGCGCGGCCGGTCCGGACGGCGGCGGCCGGCGGCTGGCCGGCGGTCAGCAGGCGTACCACCAGGTCGGCCCCGAACGACTCCAGGCGCAGCGCGGTGACCACGGCCTGGACCAGGGGAAGGGTGCCCATCCTCGCCTCGGCTTGGGCCGCCGCCTCGGCCCAGTCGCCCTGGAGCAGGCGGCACAGCGCGGACGCCTCCGCGGTGCCGGCGTCGTCGCCGGTGGCGCGCTCGTCGAGGCGCTCGACCGTGGCCACCAGGCGGGCGGTTGCGTCGGCGGCCATTTCGGCCAGGTCGGTGCTGGACGGGCGGTGCAGGTGGCGGAGCACGATCGCCGTGGCGGTCTCGGCCTCGCGACGCAGCAGCAGCGACGGGATGCGGGCGATGATCTCGTCGCCGAGCAGCTCGGTCATCGACCCGCGGTCGAACTTCTCCGAGCAGTCCTCGAACTGGGCCCACCACGACGCCGGGTGCTGCGGGTGAAAGGTCGGGTTCACGGTTCTCCTCTGGGTCGCCACGGGGTTACCACCTCAGCATCGGTCGCGGCGCGGATCCGCTTAGTACGAGTTTTTCAATATTGACATTGGTAGATGTGAACGTTAACTAGGGCGCGAAGCAACTAAACCTGCACCAGGAGTAGCAAAGGAACATCCATGCGACGACCTTTGGCTCTGCTTACCGCGATACTCGCCGCTGCCACGCTCGCGGTGGCGGCCTGCTCGGACGACGACAGCGGCGGGGGCGGTGGCACCACGCTGACCGTGCTCTCCTGGGACAACGAGGCCACCATGAAGCCGGTGCTCGACGCGTTCCGGGCCGCGCACCCGGACATCAAGCTCAACGTGTCGTATTCGCCGCCGGTTGCGGAGTACATCCAGACCCTGCAGACCCGGGTGCTGTCCGGCAAGGCGCCGGACGTCTTCCTGATCGCGGCCGAGAACAAGACCAAGCTGATCGACGGCAAGCTCGTGGTGGACCTGGCCAAGGAGCCGTTCCTGGCCGGGCTTCCCGAGATCAACAAGACCACGTACGGGCGGGACGGCGCGGTCTACGGGCTGTCGCTCAGCTCGTGGGGCGCCGGGATCATGTACAACAAGGATCTGCTCGCCAAGGTGGGCGCCACCGAACCGCCGGCGACCTGGGACGCGTTCCTCGACCTGTGCCGCAAGCTCAAGGCGGCCGGGATACCGCCGATCCTCGAGGCGCTGGACGGCATGCCGATCGTGCTCTCCGCATTCCTCGGCGCCCGCAACACCACGCAGAACCTGCAGATGGACGCCAAGATCTTCGGCGGTCAGTCGACGTTCGCGGCCGAGTGGACCGAGGCGCTCAGCCAGTACAACCGGATCTTCACCGACGGCCTGGAGCCGGCCACCGTGGTCGGGCTCAAGGGCGACCAGGTCAACGACGAGTTCGCGAACGGGCGGGTGGCGATGATCCCGACCGGGCCGTGGGCGGTGGGCGCGATCCGGGAGAAGGCGCCGAACCTGAAGATCTCGCTGGCTCCGGTACCGGCGGCGCCCGGCGGGCAGCCGTTCCTGTCCGGTGCGGCCGGGCCGGGCTGGGCGATCAGCTCGAAGAGCGAGAACCTGGACGCGGCCAAGACCTTCCTCACCTTCCTGGCCTCGGCGCCGGCCATCGAGACGTACCAGAAATCCTCGAACGCGATCACCGTGACCGAGAACTTCCAGCCGCCGATCGACGAGGCGCTCAAGCCGATCGTCGAGGACGTCCGGGCCGGCAAGTTCTATCTGCCGCAGATCGCCTGGACCCGGGCCGAGGACGTGCTGAACGTCGAGGCGGTGGCGCAGCTGCAGCTCATGGTGCAGAAGAAGGCGACCCCCGAGCAGGTCGCTGCGGCGCTGGACAAGAAGCTAGCAGCGTCTTGACCACAGCCACCGCAGAGAAAGTCGCCGCGCCCGCCCGGAGCACCCGCTTCGGGCGGCACGGCGGCTGGCGCACGCTGACCGCCAACCAGCTGTTCCTGGTCCCGGTGGCCGCCGTCTTCCTGGTGCTGTTCGTGATCCCGCTCGGGCAGACCGCGTACTGGAGCCTCACCGACTTCGGCGGCTACTCGGCCGAGGTCAACTTCGTCGGCCTGAAGAACTACCGGGTGCTGTTCACCGACGCGGCGATGCTCGCCGGGCTGACCTTCACGCTGCTGTTCGCGGTCGGCACCACGCTGCTGGTGACCGTGATCGCGATCCCGCTGGCGGTGGCCCTGGACCGGCGTTTCTTCGCGCGCAACCTGGTCCGGTCGGTGTTCTTCTTCCCGGCCGTACCGAGCCTGGCCGTGCTGGGCCTGGTCTGGGGATACATCCTGTCGCCACTGGGCTCCGGCGTGCTCAACACCGTACTCGGAAAGCTTTTTGATGTTGCTCCGGTGCCGTGGCTGTCCGACGCGAGCCTGGCCCGGCTCTCGGTGATCGTGGTCGCCGTCTGGGGAAGTGCGGGCTGGCACGCGGTGCTCTATTTGGCCTATCTGCAGTCGATCCCGGCGGAGTTGTACGAGGTCGCGACGATCGACGGCGCGTCGACCATGCAGCAGTTCCGGCACCTCACCCTGCCGCTGCTCACCCCGGCCATCGTGATCAGCCAGTTCCTGCTGATGACCGGCGGGCTCAAGGTGTTCGACCTGCCCTACACGCTGACCAAGGGCGGGCCGGGCTTCGCCACCCAGACGATCACCCAGCAGCTGATCACCAGTGGCGTCGGGCAGGGGGAGTACGGGCTGGCGTCCGCGCTCGCCGTCGTCTTCACCGTGGCGGTCGCGATCCTGTCGATCGGCCAGTTGCTGCTGTCCCGCCGGATCGAGCGGAGGGTGCTGTGAGACGGATCGTACTCCCGGCCGTGATGCTGACGCTGGCCGCGGTGGTCGGGCTGCCGCTGTACTACATCGTGGTCAACACGTTCAAGACGATGGCCGACATGACGGCGTCGCCGCTGGGGCTGCCGGGGGAGTGGTATTTCGGCAACTACGCGGAGGTTTTCGACCGCGTACCCGTGCTGGAAAGCTTTGCCAACACCCTCTATGTGACGCTCGGCTCGGTGTTCGTGCAGCTTGCGGTGGGTGCCATGGCCGGGTACGGGATCATCATGCGGGACTCGCGGCTCAACCGGGCGTTCGGCGTGCTGCTGCTGGTCGCGTTCGTGGTGCCGAGCCAGGCCACACTCATCCCGCTCTATCGCACGCTGGTGCAGGTCGACCTGGTGGACTCGCTCAACGGCCTGATCGTGATGTACGCGGGCGGCGCCATCTTCTCGTTCTTCCTGATCCACGGGTACATGAAGACGTTGCCGTTCGAGATCGTCGAGGCGGCCCGGATCGACGGCGCCGGCGTCTGGCAGATCTTCTGGCGGATCGTGCTGCCGCTGATCAAACCGATTTTGATCACGGTGGGCGTGTTTCAAACGATGTGGGTGTGGAATGACTTCATCCTGCCGAACGTGTTCATCTCGTCGGCGGAGAAGCGGACGCTGGTCCTGCAGGTGTACTCGGCGGTCGGCGAGTTCACCACGGACTGGCCGGCCTTCATGACGCTGACCGTGATCGTGCTGCTGCCGATGGTGCTGTTCTTCGTGCTGACCCAGCGGCACATCGTCAGCGGGCTGCTCTCCGGCGGCGTCAAAGGCTGAAGCGGCCTCAAAGGTTGCTTCGACATGCGGATCCTACGTTCCACCCATAACATTTACGTATGTCAATCGATGACACCTTCAACTGCCCTGCCCGGATCACCCTGGACGCCAAGCAGGCCGCGTTCCTGGACGAGCTGGCGACCCAGGCGCCCAGCCTGCAGTCCGAGCTCAACTGCGAGCTGGAACGGGGCCATCCAGGGTCGCACGCCGCGCTCGGCCAGCACGCCGACGACTGCATGTGGTGGGTGCACTGGACGCTGAGCGCCTCCGAGATCAACCCGTACAAGTGGTGCTCGGCCCAGCACCCCGACGGCAAGGCCGAGGACGACAACGCCTGCGTGCTGTACGACGGACACCCCGGCCGGCACTCGTCCGCGCAGCTCTACTGGAACGAGGACCGGGCCGCCTGACCGGCCGGCCTCACCAGGCGAGCTCGCCGTGCTTCGCGGCCAGGCGGCCCAGCTGGTCGAGGTCGGCTTCGGCGTGGCTCTGGCGCAGATAGACGATCAGGTCGGCGACCCGGCGGGCATGCGCCTCGGCGTGGCACGGCGGGTCGGCGCCCAGCGCGCGGCCGACCCGGTCGATCACCTCGGTGGCGGCGGCCTCGACGGTGGCGCGGGTGCGCAGCGCCAGCCGGTGGGCGTCGGCCTTCGGATAGCGGTCGACGGTCCCGGCCGCCTCGCGCAGCACCGCGCGGGCCGCGCCGAGCGCCGCGTCCACGCCGCCGAGGTGGGCGAACGCGTGCGGGCCGAGGTTGCGCTCCCGGGCGGCGGCGTAGAGCGGGTCGGCGATGCCCTGGGCGCCGCCGAACCAGCAGGCCGCCACGCCGATGCCGCGGTGCCAGAAACCCGGGCGGTCCAGGTACGCGCCGGGGCCGCCGACCGGTTGGGCCGGCGCCGAGGTGAACCGGACGGTCCGGCTGTCGCCGGCCGCTTTCCCGCCGGTCGCCATCCCGGCGGCCGGTCGGGTGCCGTCGAGCGGGAGCGCGTGCGGTGGCTCGGTGCGGACCGCGAACAGCCGGATCTCGTCGCCCGCCGCCGCGGTGACCAGGGCGTGCGTGCACCACGCGGCACCCGGGCAGCACGGGCGGTCGCCGGTCAGCAGCCAGCCGTCCGGGCCGCGCTCCGCGCGTACGGCCAACGGTTTTGCGGTCCAGACGCCCCAGCGTGCGCCCGGCTCCGGAGCCGGACCACCCACCTCGGCGAGGATCGCCACCGCGTCGGCGTGACCCTCGCCGAGACGGGCCTCTGCCAGGTCCTTACGGGCCGTCGCGGCCAGGCCGGACCAGCGCTTCCAGGTGTCCCCGCCGCCGGGCAGGGGCAGGTCGATCATGATCACCCGCGGGCGGGTACCCCGGGCCGGGCGGCTCAATCCTGGAAGATCAAATGCATAGCCGGGGAACGCCGGGGTACCCGCCGCAGGAGCGAACGAGGAGGCGATTCCATGCGCGCACTTACCTGGCAGGGCACCGGCAAGGTCTCGGTGGAGACGGTCCCCGACCCGGTCATCCAGGAGCCGACCGACGCCGTGGTGCGCATGACGTCGACCGCGATCTGCGGCTCCGACCTGCACCTTTACGACGTTCTCGGTATGTATCTCGACGCCGGCGACGTGCTCGGGCACGAGCCGATGGGGATCGTCGAGGCGGTCGGGTCCGAGGTCACCCACATCCGGCCCGGCGACCGGGTGGTCATCCCGTTCAACATCTCCTGCGGGCACTGCTGGATGTGCCGCAAGGGTTACTTCGCCCAGTGCGAGACCACCCAGGTGCGCCAGTACGGCAAAGGCGCCTCGCTGTTCGGCTACACGAAGCTGTACGGCCAGGTGCCCGGCGCCCAGGCCGAGTATCTCCGGGTGCCGCAGGCTCAGTTCGGCCCGATCAAGGTGCCGGACGGGCACCCCGACGAGCGCTTCCTGTTCCTCTCCGACGTGCTGACCACGTCCTGGCAGGCGGCCCAGTGGGCGGACATCGAGCCGGGCGGCACGGTCCTGGTCACCGGCCTCGGCCCGATCGGCCAGATGAGTGCCCGGATCGCCCGCCACCTGGGCGCCGGCCGGGTCGTCGCGGTCGACAACGTGCCCGAGCGGCTGGCCATGGCCGAACGGCACGGCATCGAGACGCTCAACTTCGACGAGGTCGAGGACATCCCCGCCGCGGTGGCCGACCTGACCGCGGGCCGGGGCGCCGACTCGGTGATCGAGGCGGTCGGCATGGAGGCGCACGGCAACCCGTTCCAGTCGGCCGCGCAGAAGGCGGCCGGGGTGCTGCCGGACGCGGTGGCCCGCAAGGTGATGGAGACCGCCGGCGTCGACCGGATGGCCGCGCTGCGCACGGCCTTCGGCGCGGTCCGCCGGGCCGGGACCATCTCGATCATCGGGGTGTACGGGGGACAGGCCGACCCGTTCCCGATGCTGGACCTGTTCGACAAGGGCGTGACGTTGCGGATGGGCCAGGCGCACGTGAAGAACTGGGTCGACGACATCCTGCCGCTGCTTACCGGCGACGGCGACCCGCTCGGCGTCGACGACCTGACCACCCACCGGGTGCCGCTCGAGGAGGCTCCGCAGGCCTACGAGATGTTCAAGAACAAGCAGGACGGCTGCATCAAGGTCGTGCTGAAGCCTTGACCGGTCGCGGCCCGGCCACCAGGGCGAAGGCCGCCAGCAGCAGGGCGTAGAAGGCGGCCACCCCGATGACGAAGCCGCGCTCGTCGCCGTCCGGTGCGAACGCCACGCCGGAGAGCACGACGACGACCGCGGCGGCTGTCATCCCGATCCGGGCGGCCCGCTGCGGCCGGGCGCCGGCGACTCCGATGATCGCCGCGCCGAGCGCGCCGGCCAGCCCGGTGAGCACGGTCGGCACGAGCAGGTCACGCGCGCCGACGGCGGATGCGGCGAGCAGGCCGAAGATCACGATGGCGGCGGCGTACCGGAGTGGCATGGCGGTGAGCGTACCGGGTGCGGCCCCGGCGCGGTCGGCGGAGAATTGCCGGATGTATGTGATCAGGGAGCGGTTCTTCGCCATCGGTGACGACTTCGACGTGCTGGACGAGCACGGCACCAAGGTCCTGCACGTGGACGGCAAGGTGTTCAGCCCGCGCGGCCGGCTCGTCATCGAGGATCCGGCGTCCGGCGACGAGGTGGCCTCGGTGCACCGGCACCTGGTCGCGCTGCGGCCGACGTACGAGATCAGGATCGGCGGCGAGAAAGCGGCCGAGGTCCGCAAGAAGCTGTTCACCCCGTTCCGCGAGAAGTTCACCATCGACGTGCCGGGCCCCGACGACCTGGAGATGAAGGGCAACCTGCTCGACCACGAATACGTGATCGAGCAGGACGGCCGCGAGGTGGCCCAGGTGTCCAAGCGCTGGCTCACGATTCGCGACACGTACGCGGTCGAGGTGGCCTCCGGCGTGGAGCCGCTGCTGATCATCGCGAGCGCGCTGGCCCTGGACCTGGCCCTCGATCGCACGGGGGACGACTGACGCGACGGCCCGTCGTGGATCCGCGGCGCCCTCTGATGAGCCGGGCAGGCTATCAGGTCAGTTCCTGACCGCGGGCACCTCCAGGTCCGGCTCCAACGAAGTCCAGTACTGACTCCAGCGCTCGGTCCAACCTCGCCCCGACCATCGGTACCCGGGGCAACCGAGTCAGTCAGTAGGGGGACTTTCATGTTCGACGTCGTCTGTGTCGGGTTCGGCCCGGCGAACATCGCGCTCGCCGTGGCGCTCGACGAGATCTGGCCCGCGGCGCGGGTCAAGTTCGTGGAGCGGGAACCCGCGCCGTGCTGGCAGCCGGCGATGATGCTCGACGGTGCCGACATCCAGAACAACCCGGTCCGGGACCTGGTGACGCCGCGCAACCCGCGCAGCCGCTACACGTTCGTCAACTACCTGCACGAGCAGGGCCGGCTGTTCAAGCACCTCAACCTCCCGGCGCACCACCCGCTGCGCAAGGAGTTCGCGCGCTACATCCAGTGGGTGGCCGAGACGGTGCCGGCCGACATCGACTACGGCCAGGACGTCACGGCGATCCGGCTGGCCGAAGGAGGCGTCGAGGTCCGCACCGCGGACGGCACCGTCTACCCGGGTCGCTCCGTCGTCGTCGCGCCCGGACGCAGCCCGTACGTGCCTGACGTTTTTGGTGGTCTTGAATTTCCGCGGGCCGTGCACACGTCGCGTTTCCTGCCCGGGATCGCCGACCTGGACCGGGACTGGGCCGGCACGCTCGCCGTGGTGGGTGCCAGCCAGAGCTCCATCGAGGTGATGCTCGACCTGTCCACCCGCTTCCCGTCGGCGCGGGTCGTCAACGTGATGTCCGGCTACGGGTACCGGCTCAAGGACACCAGCCCGTTCTCCGAGGAGGTCTACTTCCCGGAGTTCGTCGACTACTACTACGCCGCGTCCGAGGAGGGCAAGCAGCGGCTGCGCGACCAGCTGCGACCGACCAACTACTCGTCCGCCGACCGGGACGTGATCGACGCCCTCTACATGCGGATGTACGAGGACGAGCTGGACGAGCGCAACCGCATGACGATGCTCGGCAACCGGCTGATCACCGCGGCCCGGCCGGGCGAGAGCGGCGTGGTGCTCGACCTCACCGAGCGGATCACCGGTGCGCGCGAGCAGCTGGCCGCCGACCGGGTCATCCTCGCCACCGGCTACCGCGACCTGGGCACCAAGGGCCGCACCGAGCAGCTGCCGCCGCTGCTGCGCGAGGTCGCCGACGTGCTCCAGGTCGACCCGCAGACCGGCCTGAAGGTCGGCATCGACTACCGGGTGGAGAACAGCGCGGCCGGTGCGGGCGCGCCGCCGATCTACATCAACGGCCTGTGCGAGTCGACGCACGGACTCGGCGACGCCGGCTCGTTCAGCCTGCTCGCGCTGCGTTCCAAGGCCATCGTCGACAGTCTCCGGCAGCGGCTGGCCGCGCCGGCGACGGTCTGAAGGGGAGTTCCGAGATGACCTTGGCAGCGATTCCGGCCGAGACCACGGCCGACCCCATTGCAGACCTGGCTGAACCGGGCCCGATCGGCCGGACCCTGCTGGACCACCAGGCCCGGACCGAGTCCAACGCCCGCACCTACCCGCGCCGGCTGCCGGTCGCGGTCGCGGAGGCGTCCGGCTCCTACCTCACCGACGTGGACGGCCGCCGCTACATCGACTTCCTGACCGGGGCCGGCGTGCTGGCGCTCGGCCACAACCACCCCGACCTGATCGAGGCGGTGCGCCGGCAGCTCACCAAGCTGACCCACGGCCTCGACCTGCCCACCCCGGTGCGCGACGAGTTCCGGCGCCGCCAGCTGGGGATGCTGCCCGAGTCGATGCGCGGCTCGATGAAGATGCACTTCTGCGGACCGACCGGCGCGGACGGCGTCGAGGCCGCGGTGAAGCTGTGCAAGAAGGCCACCGGGCGCGGCACGGTCGTCGCGTTCCAGGGCTCGTACCACGGCTCCACGCACGGCGCGATGTCGCTGACCTCGGAGACCTCGCCCAAGACCGGGCTGCACAACTTACTGCCGGGCATTCATTTTGCGCCGTACGGGTATTGCCACCGTTGCCCGCTGAGCCTGCGGCCGGAGACCTGCGCGACGAACTGCGCCGAGTTCCTGGCGAACACGCTCACCGACACACACGGCGGTGTGCAGAAGCCGGCCGCGCTGATCCTGGAACTGGTGCAGGGCGAGGGCGGCTCGATCCCGGCGCCGGAGAAGTTCGTGCACCGGGTCGCCGGGCTGGCCCGCACCCTGGACATCCCGCTGATCGTCGACGAGGTGCAGACCGGCTGCGGCCGCACCGGCACCTGGTTCGCGTTCGAGCAGTACGGCATCGAGCCGGACGTGGTGGTGGCGTCCAAGGGCCTGTCCGGGATGGGTCTGCCGGTTTCGGTGATCATGTATCACGAGCGGCTGGACGTCTGGAGCCCCGGCAGCCACATCGGGACCTTCCGCGGCAACAACCTGGCGTTCGCGAGCGCTAACGCGTACCTCGACGTGCTCGAACGGGACAACCTGCTGGCCCACGTCCTCCAGACGGGCGACTACCTGTTCGCCGCCCTGCGTCAGCTGCAGCGGGAGACCGTGCTGGTCGCCGACGTGCGCGGCCGCGGCCTCATGCTCGGCATGGAGATGGCCGGCACCGCCGTCGCGAGCGCCACCGAGGTGGCCACCCGCTTCCAGCGCGAGGCGCTGCGCCGCGGGCTGATCGTCGAGATCGGCGGCCGGGAGGACTGCGTGGTCCGGCTGCTGCCGGCGCTGAACGTGTCCCGGGAGACCACCGACGAGGCGCTGGCGATCATGCGCGACGCGACCCGGGCCGTGGAGAAGGAGGTGCTGTCGTGATCACGTCGATCGGGTACGCCACGCTTCCGGTACCGCGGATCGGCATCGTCAACCTGATGCCGCATGCCGAGCAGTACGAGCGCTGGCTGATGCCGCAGCTCGCCGCCGCCAGCCCGTTCGAGCCGGTGTGGATCCGGCTGAACGAGCGCAAGTTCTCGCTGGACGACCCGGCGCACATCGCGCAGAACTACGTCTCCTACGCCGACGCGATCACGGCCGCCCCGCTGGACGCCCTGATCGTCACCGGCGCGGCGGTCGAGCACCTGCCGTACGAGCAGGTCCGGTTCATGGGCGAACTGGACCCGATCGTCCGGGCCGCGGCCGACCGCGGCATCCCGGTGCTGGGCCTGTGCTGGGGCGCCCTGGCCGTGGCGCACCTGCTCTACGGCCTGCCCAAGAACGTCTACCCGACCAAGGTCTCCGGCATGTACGAGACCGACCGGCTGGTCGCCGACGGCCCGATCGCCTCGGTGCTGGACGACCGGTTCTGGTCGACGCACAGCCGCTACGCCGGGTTCGACGACGAGGCGCTGGACCGCTCGGCCGAGGTGCGGGCGGTGGCCCGGGCGGTCGGCGCCGGCACGGTCATCGCCGAGTCCCTCGACCACAACGTGCTAATGCACATCGGGCACCCGGAGTACGAGGGCTGCCGGCTCGCCGACGAGTACCGCCGGGACATGAGCGCCGGCCTCACCGACGTGCTGCCACCGGCCAACGTGGACCTGTCACAGCCGGTGAACCGGTGGCGCAGCCACAGCCTGATCTTCTTTGCCAGCTGGGTGCGCCTGGTCAACGAACGGGTGCCGGCCCGGTGACCGTCGTCTGGAAGTTCGGCGGTACCTCGGTCGGCAGCCCGGAGAAGCTGCGCGCGGTCGCCCGGCGGCTGGTCGAGGCACACCGGCAGGGCCACCGGGTGGTCGCGGTGCTGTCCGCCATGGGTGACACCACCGACGACCTGGTCCGGCGCGCGTACGAGGTGGCGGTCCGGCCGCAGCCGCGCGAGCTGGACGCACTGCTCTCGGTCGGCGAGGCGACCTCGTGCGCGCTGGCCGCGATGGCCGTGCACGAACTCGGCGAGCGGGCCATCTCGTTCAACGGCCGGCAGGCCGGGTTTCACACCGACGACGCGCACGGCAACGCCAGCCTGCTGCGGATGGACCCGCAGCGGGTGGCGCAGGCCCTCGACGAGGGCTTCATCGTGCTGGTCACCGGCTACCAGGGCACCTCGTCCGGCGACGACGTCACGACGCTGGGCCGGGGCGGCTCGGACGCCTCGGCCATCGCGCTGGCCGCGGCGCTCGGGCTCCAGCAGTGCGACATCTACACCGACGTGCCCGGGGTGTTCACCGCCGATCCCCGGGTGGTGCCGGCCGCGCGGCGGCTCGACCGCCTCGGCCACGAGGAGATGCTCCAGCTCGCCGAGGCGGGCGCCCAGGTGCTCCAGACGCGGGCCGTCGAGCTCGCCGCGAAGCACCGGGTCGACATACACGTGCGCTCCACCTTCACGGCGGCGGAGGGCACCTGGATCAGGAGGGAAGCGACGGTGTTCGAGCAGGCGCACATCACCGGGGTGGCGCACCGGCGCCGGGACGCGGTCTACACCGTGCGGGGCCTGTCGCCCGCGACGGTCTCGGGCGCGCTGGCGCAACGCGGGGCCGCGATCGGCTCGATGATGCCGGAGGCCGGGCGGCTGCGGTTCACCGCGCCGGGCGCGGAGGTCCAGGACGTGGTTGCCGCGGTCGCGGAGGCGGGTGCGGTTGCGGAGGTACGCGACGACCTGGGCAGCGTGAGCGTGGTGTGCCCGGCGGTCGGCAACCGGCCGGAGATCAGCGCCCGGATGCTGGCCGTGCTGGAACGCGGCGGCATCGAACCGCAGCTGGTCACCAGCACGCCGGGCCGGGTCTCCTGCCACGTCGGTACCGAGGTGGTGGACCGGGCCGCCGAGCTGCTGCACGACGAGTTCGATCTGCACGCCGAACCCGTCGGGGAACGGGGATGAGCGTCTGGCGGAACCGGGACTTCGTCAAGCTGTGGGGCGGCGAGACCGTCTCGCTGGTCGGCTCCCAGGTCACCGACCTGGCCCTGCCGCTGGTCGCGATCCTCACGCTGCAGGCCACGGCGTTCGAGGTGGGCCTGCTCAACGTGGCGCGGTACGCCCCGTTCGTGCTGCTGTCGCTGTTCGCCGGGGTCTGGTTCGACCGGCACCGGCGACGGCCCACCCTGATCGGCGTCAACCTGGGCCGGGCCGTGCTGATCGGCCTGGTCCCGGTGGCCGGCCTCCTGCACCTGCTGACCATGGAGTGGCTCTATCTGATCGCGTTCCTGGTCGGCATCCTGACCGTGCTGTTCGACGTCGGCGTGCTGTCGTACGTGCCCAGCGTGGTGGAGCGCAAGGACCTCGGCGAGGCGAACAGCAAGATCGCGGTCAGCTACTCGATCGCCGGAATCGGCGGTCCGGGGCTGGCCGGCTTCCTGATCGGGGTGCTGACCGCGCCGGTCGCCCTGGTCATCGACGCGGTGACCTACCTGGCCTCGGCCGGCGCGCTGGCCTCGATCCGCCGGCGCGAACCGGAACCGGAGAGGCCGGCCGACCGGGAATCGGTGCGGTCGTCCATCGCCGAGGGGCTGCGGGCCGTCTTCGGCAACCGGGTGCTGCGGCACCTGGCCACCCAGTCGGCCACCTTCAACCTGTTCGAGAACGTCGTGGTCACCGTGTTTTTGCTGTACGCGGTGCGTGAGCTCGGGATCGGCCCGGCCGCGATCGGCCTGGTGGTCAGCGCCGGCTCGGTCGGCGCGCTGCTCGGCGCGCTGGCCGCCAACAAGGCCCGCACGGTGCTCGGCATCGGCCCGGCGCTGCGCTGGTCGACCGTGCTGGCCTGCCTGTCGCCGCTGTTCCTGCTGCTGCCCGGCGGGAACGACCCGGTGTCGCTGCTGATCCTCGCCGCGGCGCTGGCCGTGCACGGCGCCAACCTCGCGGTCTTCAACGTCAACGCCCTCACCCTGCGCCAATCGGTGACCCCGAACCGGCTGCTCGGCCGGATGAACGCCAGTTACCGGCTGATCCTGTTCGGCACCATCCCGCTCGGCGCGTTCCTCGGCGGCTCGCTGGCCGGCCTGTTCGGCCCGCGTACCGCGCTGGTGGCCGGCGTGCTCGGGGTGGCCTCCCCGGTGGCCTGGCTGCTGTTCTCACCGGTCTTCCGCCTCGCCGAGATCCCCGACAGCCCGGACGAACCGGAGCCCGCTCTCGCCGGCTCATCCACGGAAGGAAACTGATCCGCCATGTTGACCGACTCTCAGCGCGCGGCCATGGCGGCCCGCCTGCGCCAGGGGCGAGCCGACGCCGGCAGCACCGGGATTCCCCGGCGGCGCGCCGGGCTCACCGAGATCCCGCTGTCGTACGGGCAGGAGCAGCTCTGGTTCCTCGACCAGCTCGCCCCCGGCCTGGCCACCTACAACATCGCCGGCGCCATCCACCTGAACGGCCCGCTCGACGTGGCCGCGCTGCACGGCGCGGTCGGTGAGCTGGCAGCCCGGCACGAGTCGCTGCGCACCCGGTTCGCCGGCCGGGACGGCCGCCCGCACCAGGTGATCGACGAGCCGGCCGAGGTCAAGGTGCCGCTGGCCGACCTGACCGGCGCGCCGGACGCGGAGGACCGCTACCGGGAGCTGGCCCGCGCCGAGGCGGCCCGGCCGTTCTCGCTGGAGCAGGGGCCGCTGCTGCGCACGCTGCTGGTGCGGCTCGCGGCCGACCGGCACGTCCTGGTGGTCACCGTGCACCACACCGTGTTCGACGGCTGGTCGTTCGGCATCCTGGTGCAGGAGCTCAGCGCCGCCTACCAGGGCCGGCTGACCGGCGAGCCGCCGATCCAGTACGCCGACTACGCGGTCTGGGAGCGGGACCGGCTGACCGGCAAGGTGCTCGCGGACCTCCAGGAATACTGGCGGACCACGCTGACCGGCGCGCCGGTGCTGCAACTGCCCACCGACCGGCCGCGGCCGCTGGTGCAGAGCTACGACGGTGCCGCCGAGCAGATCGAGATCCCGGCCGAGGTGCTGGACGGCCTCAAGGCGCTGGGCCGGCGCGAGGGCAGCACGCTGTTCGTCACGCTGATGGCCGCGTTCCAGGTGCTGCTGCACCGGTACAGCGGGCAGGACGACGTGGTGGTCGGCACGGTCAGCGCCAACCGCACCCGGCCCGAGCTGGCCTCGATGATCGGCTACCTGGTCAACACCCTGCCGGTGCGCGGCGACCTGTCCGGCGACCCGGCGTTCGGCGAGTTCCTGCAGCGGGTCCGGAACGCGACGGTCAACGCGTACGCCCATCAGGATCTGCCCTTCGCCGCCATCGTGGACGCGGTCCGCGCGCCGCGGGACGCCAGCCGGCACCCGCTGTTCCAGGTCGGCTTCATGCTGGCCGAGAACCAGCGGCACGACCTGGCCACCGGCGAGGTCGTCTGGACCACCGAGGAACTGGCCGGCACCGCCGCGAAGTTCGACGTGCTGGTCTCGGCGGTCGAGGACGGCGGCCGGCTGGTGGTCGGCGCGTCCTACGCCACCGCGCTGTTCGACCCGGCGACCGTGCGGCGGATGCTCGGCCACTTCCGCGTGCTGCTGGAGGGCATCGTGGCCGCGCCGGACCGCAACCTGTCCCGGTTGCCGGTGCTGACCGGGGCCGAGCTGCGCCGGGAACTGCACGACTGGAACGCCAACCGGGCCGACTGGCCGTCCCGCTGCCTGCACGAGCGGTTCGAGGAGCAGGCGGCGGCGCACCCGGACGCGGTCGCCGTCGAGCTGGACGGCGAGCGGGTCAGCTACGCCGAACTCAACGCGCAGGCCAACCGGATCGCCCGGCGGCTGCGCGAGCTGGGCGTCGGCCCCGAGGTGCTGGTCGGCGTCTGCACGCAGCGGTCGCTGCGCCGGATCGCCGGGCTGCTGGGCATCCTCAAGGCCGGCGGCGGTTACGTGCCGCTGGACCCGCAGTACCCGGCCGACCGGATCGCGTTCATGCTGGAGGACGCGCACCTGCCGGTGGTGCTCACCGACGACGCCAGCGAGCCGTCGCTGCCGACCCGAGGCGCCGAGGTCGTCTCGCTGGACCGGGACTGGGCCGCACTGGCCGGCCTGGACGGCACCGACCTGGGAGCGACCGCCACCCCGGCGAACGCCGCGTACGTCATCTACACCTCGGGTTCGACCGGCCGGCCCAAGGGCGTGGTGATCGAGCACCGGCAGGCGGTCAACTTCTCGCTGGCCGAGATCGAGCACTGGCCGCTCGGCGTCGGCGACCGGGTGCTGCAGTTCGCGTCGCTCAACTTCGACGTGTCCGTGCTCGACATCTTCGGCGCGCTGCTGTCCGGCGCCGCGCTGGTGCTCGGCTCCAGCGAGACGCTGCTGTCGCCGCCCCGGCTGGCCGACCTGATCCGGCGCGAGCGGATCACCTTCATGTGCCTGCCGCCGGCCGTGCTCAACCTGCTGGCCGACGAGGAGTTCCCGGCCCTGCGGGTGGTCATCGCCGGCGGCGAGGCTTTCAATGCGGCACTGGTACGCAAGTGGGCCCGGCCCGGCATGAAGTTCATCAACGGCTACGGGCCGACCGAGACCACGGTCGGCGCCACCATGGCCGAGTGCCACCCGGACTCGCCGCTGGACCCGCCGCCGATCGGCCTGCCGCTGACCAACTACACCGCGTACGTGCTGGACAAGCACCTGCAGCCGGTGCCCGTCGGCGTCCCCGGCGAGCTGCACCTGGGCGGCGCCGGGGTGGCCCGCGGCTACCTCAACCGGCCCGAGCTGACCGCCGCGAAGTTCATCGAGGACCCGTTCGACCGCTCGCCGGACGGCCGGCTCTACAAGACCGGCGACGTGGTGCGGCGGCTGCCGGACGGCAACCTGCAGTACCTCGGCCGCTCGGACGACCAGGTCAAGATCCGTGGCCTGCGGGTGGAGCTCGGCGAGATCGAGTCGGTGCTGGCCGAGCACTCGTCGGTGGTGCAGGCCCTGGTAGTGGTGCGCACCGACAGCGCCGGGCAGCAGCAGCTGGTCGGCTACGTGCGCGGCGACGCCGACCCCACCGACCTGCGGACCCACCTGGCCGCCCGGATGCCGGCCTTCATGGTCCCCACCTACCTGGTGGTCCTGGAGTCGTTCCCGCTGAACGCGAACGGCAAGGTGGACCGTTCGGCGCTGCCGGCCCCGGACGAGACCGGCGACGACAGCGGCTACGTGGCGCCGCGCACGCTGATCGAGACCGTGCTCGCCGACATGTTCGCCACCCTGCTGCGCCGGGACCGGGTCGGCGTCGAGGACAGCTTCTTCGACCTGGGCGGCAACTCGCTGCAGGCCATGCAGCTGATCGCCCAGCTGCGCACCGAGCTGGCCGTCGACTCGGACGTCGCGGCGATCTTCCTGGCCCCCACCCCGGCGCAGCTCACCGAGGTGCTGCGCGACCAGCACGGGCTGTCCGACAGCCGGCTCGACGAGCTCGACCTCGACGAGCCGGATCTGAACCAGCCCGAGCCGGCAGCCACCGAGACCGCACCGGCCGGACCGCCGTCCTCATCGCCCCCGACGGCGGGCCGGCCGGTGCCGATGAACGAGGGGCCGGCGGACCGCCCGTTCTTCCTGATCCACGCGGTCGGCGGAACCGTCTACGGGTACGCGCGGCTGGCCGGCCTGCTGAACGACACCTGCCGCCTGTACGGTCTGGCAGCCGCCGAACCCGGCACCGGGCCGGCCGACCTGGACGAGATGGTCACCCGGTACGTGGCCGCGATCCGGGCGGTCCAGCCGTCCGGTCCGTACCGGCTCGGCGGCTGGTCGATGGGCGGCCTGATCGCCCTGGAGATGGCCCGCCGGCTCGGTCCGGAGGCCTCCTTCGTGGCCCTGCTCGACGCGCCGAGCGAGCCGGCCGACCTGACCGGCCTGTCCGACCAGGAGGCCGCCGCGCAGTTCGTGGCCGACGCCGCCCGCGCCCTCGGGCCGGACGTCCGGCCGCCGGCCGAGGGTGACCAGCTGGACTGGCTGGCCGGGCAGCTCACCCAGGGCTCGGGCGACGTCAGCGCGGCCCGGGCCGAGATCGAGCGGCGGTTCGCGGTGTTCCGCGAGCAGTTGCGGATCATCGCCGGCTACCGGCCCCGCCCGGTGACCGCCCGCACCCTGCTGGTGGTGGCCGAGCAGTCGTACGACTTCACGCCGGACTGGCATCGGGTGCTCGGCCCGGACGTGCCGGTGCGGCGGGTGCCGGGCGACCACTACTCGTTCCTCCAGGTGCCGGGAGTGGACGAGGTGGCGGGCGTGCTGCGCGCGTACCTGGAAACCGGAACTCTGGACTGACCCGGTGGAGGACGCGCAGTGGCAGGCCCTGGCCGCCCGGCTCCGGCCGCGCGGCCGCGGTCCGGCCGAGCCGGGGCCGGTGGTCCCGCTCGGCCGTACCGGGCCGGTCGCCGCGTTCGCGCTGCCGACGATGGGTGGCACGGTGCACGAGTACGCCGCCCTCGCCGGCCGCCTGGACGGGGCCTGCCGGGTCTGGGGTATCGAGGCCGACGGGCCGCTGACCTCCCTGCCGGTAATGGTCGAGCGGGCCGCCGGCCTGGTCCGGAGCACCCAGCCGGAGGGGCCGTACCGGCTGCTCGGCTGGGCCGCCGGCGGGGTGCTGGCGTACGAGACGGCCCGGCTGCTGGAGGCGGACGGCGCCGAGGTGGCGCTGGTCGTGCTGGTCGACGCGCCGAGCCGGACCGGCCGGTGGCGGCCGGACCCGGCCGACGACCTGGCCGCCATGTTCGCCGGCGACGTGCTGCGCGGGCTGGGCCGCCCGGCCGGCACGGTGGCCGGGCTGTCCGCGGCTCAGCAGCTGAGCCTGCTCGCCGATCGGCTGCACCCGGACCGGGCCGGCGACCTGCGGGCGGCGCTGGAACGCTGGTACGCCGTGTTCGTGGCGCACGGTGCCGCGCTCGCCGGATACCGCGCCGAGGGCCTGCTCGGCGCAGCCGCCGTGCTGGTCTCGGCGCACGGCTCGCAGGACTGGGCGCCGTACTGGCGGGCCCGGTTCCGCGGCCCGGTCCGGGAGATCTCCACCACCGCGGGCCACTATGGTTGCCTGCACGCGCCGGCCGTGGGTGCGGTGGCCGCCGCGATCCGGGGGTTCCTGAGATGAGCGGCCAGTCATGAGCGCCCAGTCGGGAAATCGACTCTGTCCGAACCGCCATGACCCGGTATGGGATAGTCACGCACTGATGGACGACCGTGGGGCTTCGGTCATCCACTGTGGAGCGCGTGGTCACGGGCCGGGGGGACGGCGGCCGCGCGGGACAGATCGGAGTGGTCGTTCGAATGGGGTGCGAGCGATCGTGGTGAGGGGTCGCCACGACGCACCGGTCCGGCTCGGCATACTTGGGCAGCTCGAGGCATGGCACGGGGAAAACCCGGTGCCGCTCGGCTCGGTCAAGCAACGGGTCGTGCTCGGTGTCCTGGTGCTGCATGCCAACCGCCCGATCGGGCGGGAGCAGCTCATCGACGCGGTCTGGGGCGACGCCGCGCCCGCGTACGCGGTCAATCTCCTGCAGAAACACGTGTCCGGCCTGCGGCAGGTGCTGGACCCGGTGCACTCGGCCCGGACCCGCTCGCAGGTGCTGTCCTGGACCGACGCCGGATATCTGCTGTCGGTGCCGCCGGACTGCCTCGACCTCGAGGTGTTCGACCAGAACGTGACCCGGGCCCGGGCCGCCCGCGCCGCCGGTGACCTGCCGGCCGCGGCGGCGAGCCTGCACGCCGCCATCGGACTGTGGCGCGGACCGGCCCTGGACGGCCTGACCAGCCCGCTGCTGGACGCCGAGCGGGACCGGCTGGCCGAGCGCCGGGTGCTGGCCCTCGAGGACCGGATCGACATCGACCTCACCCTCGGCAACGACGACGGCCTGGTCGACGAGCTGCGCCGGCTGATCGCCGACCACCCGCTGCGCGAGCGGCTGCGTGGGCTGCTAATGCGGGCGCTGTACCGGGCCGGCCGGCAGGCCGATGCGCTGGCCGTGTTCCGCGAGGCCCGCGAGTATCTGCTGGCCGAACTCGGCATCGAGCCCACCGCCGAGCTGCAGACGCTGCACCGGCGCATCCTCAGCGGTGACGAGGATCCGCCGCCCCCGGCGCCCCGGCCGGTGGTGAAGCCGGTCAAACCGGCCGCCGACCGGCCAGCCCAGCACCGGCCCGCTCAACTGCCGCACGACCTGGCGAACTTCACCGGGCGGACCGCCGAACTCGACCGGCTCGTCGCGCTGGCCGGCGACGAGGGCAGCATGCCGATCGCGGCGATCACCGGCACCGCCGGGGTGGGCAAGACGTCGCTGGCGCTGCACTGGGCGCACCGGGTGGCGCCCAGCTTCCCGGACGGCCAGCTCTACGTGAACCTGCGCGGCTTCGACCCGTACGGCTCCCCGCTGGAACCCACCGAGGCCCTGCGCGGCTTCCTCGAGGCCTTCGGCGTGCCGGCCACCCAGATCCCGGCCGGGCTGCCGGACCGGGCCGCGCACTACCGCAGCCTGCTGGCCGGCAAGCGGGTGCTGGTGGTGCTCGACAACGCCCGGGACACCGAGCAGGTGCGCCCGCTGCTGCCCGGCACGCCCGGCTGCGCCGCCGTGGTGACCAGCCGCAGCCGGCTGTCGGCGCTGGTGGCCGCGGCCGGCGCGGTGCCGGTCACGCTGGACCTGCTGACCGCGGACGACGCCGCCGAACTGCTGGCCCGCCGGTTCGGCGCCGACCGGGCCGCGGCCGAGCCGGCGGCGGTCGCCGACCTGGTCACCACGTGCGCCCGGCTGCCGCTGGCGCTGGCCATCGTGGCGGCCCGCGCGGCCGCGTTCCCACACCACTCGCTGGCCGCGCTGGCCGCCGAGCTGCGGCAGTCCCGCGGCGGGCTGGACGCGTTCCTGGGCGAGACCGAGGACAGCGACGCGCGGGCCGTGCTCTCCTGGTCGTACCACCAGCTCAGCGACGCGGCGGCCCGGCTGTTCCGGCTGCTCGGGCTGCACCCCGGCCCGGAGATCACCTATCCGGCCGCGGCCAGCCTCGCGGGCGTGCCGGTGCGGCAGGTGCGGCGGCTGCTGGCCGACCTGTCCGGCGCGCACCTGCTGGAGGAGTGCGCGCCCGGCCGCTTCACGTTCCACGACCTGCTCCGCGCGTACGCGGCCGAGCAGGCGCACGACGTCGACCCGGAGCCGGAGCGGCAAGCGGCCACCAAGCGGGTGCTCGACCACTACCTGCACACCTCGCACGGCGCCGACCGGCTGCTGTACGCCTACCGGGAGCGGCGCGAGGTCGACCCGAGCGACCCGGCGGCCACCGTGCTGGAGTTCGCCGACCCGGACGCCGCGCTGTCCTGGTTCGTCACCGAGCGCGCGGTGCTGGTGGACGCGATCGGCCGGGCCACCGAGGCCGGCTTCCCGGCGCACGCCACCCGGCTCACCTGGACGATCACCGCGTTCCTCAACTACCAGGGCAAATGGCACGAGTGGGCGATCTGCCTGGCGGCCGCCCTGGACGCCTGCACCCGCACCGGCGACCTGGTCGGCGAGGCGCTGGCGCACCGGCTGCTCAGCGTCGCGCTGCTGCAACTGGGCCGGCACGAGATCGCGGTCGGGCACGCGCAGGAGTCGCTGGCCCGCTACGACCGGCTAGGCGACCGGGCCCACAGCGGCCGGCTGCACCTCGACCTGGGCCGCATCGCGGAGCGCCAGGGCGACCACGCCGCCGCGCTGGACCGCGCGCGTACCGCCCTCGAGCTTTTCCGGGAGGCCGGCGACCCGGCCGGCGAGGCCGACGCGCTGAACTGGGTCGGCCTCTACTCGGCGCACCTCGGCCGGTACCACGACGCGCTGCGGCACTGCCGGGAGTCGCTGCGGCTGCACAGCGAGGTCAGCGACTACCCCGGACAGGCGGACACCTGGGACACCCTGGGCTACGCCAACCACCACCTCGGCGAATACCACGAGGCGACGGCCTGCTACGAGCAGGCGCTCGCGCTGTGGCGGCGCCTCGGCGACCGCTACGAGGTGGCGACCACGTTGCTCCGGCTCGGCGACACCCGGCATGCGTACGGTGACCCCGACGCGGCCTGCGCGCTGTGGCAGGAGGCGAGCCAGATCCTCGACGATCTCGGCCATCCGGAAGCCGAACTGCTCCAGTCCCGGCTTGCCGGTACCAACCCCTTCCCGTCCGATTTGGAAAGGTGACCTTCAATGTCCGAAACGGGTGCGGCGAGCTCACGCCACCGGCGCTCCGCCGTCGTCCTGCTGGGCGGGCTGGCCGCCGGCGCGGTGCTCGGCGCCGCGCTGAGCGCCAACACCGACCAGCCGATCAGCGAGCAGTTCCGGGACGCCTTCACGCCCGGCGTCGCCGAGCCGGCCGCGTACCGGCCCGAGTCGATCGTGATCAGCGACCCGTCGTGACCGGCACCCGGCTGCCGCTGCTGGGCGCGCGTGGCACGGAATCCGCACCGGACCCCCTCCCGGTGGATCCGAGCCTGCGCGCCCGGTGGCCGGTCGTCCTCGTCACGATGCCGTTCATGGACGTCGACTGGCCGTCCATCCAGCTCGGACTGCTCAGCGAGATCGTCCGCCGGCACGGCTATCCGGTCCGGACCCTGCACGCCAACCTGGACTTCGCGGCCCGGATCGGCGCCGGCTACTACCGGCAACTCGGTCTGCGCAAGGCCCGGCTGGTGGCGGAGTGGCTGTTCTCGGTGGCGGCGTTCGGTTTGTCGGCGCCGGACCCGGACAACCGCCTGCTGGACGACTTCGCGGCCGAACTGGCCGACCTGGACGGCGGCCGGGAGCGGCTGCTGCGGGCCCGGCACGAGGACGTGCCGGCCTACCTCGACGCGCTGGCCGCCGACCCGGTCTGGGACGGCTGCCGGGTGGCCGGGTTCACCTCCACCTTCCAGCAGAACGCGGCGTCGTTCGCGCTGGCCCGCCGGCTCAAGCAGCGCTACCCGGAGATCACCACGGTGTTCGGCGGCGCCAACTTCGACGGCGAGATGGGCCCGGAGTGGGCGCGCTCGGTGCCGAGCGTCGACCTGGCCGTGTCCGGGGAGGCCGACGTCGCCTTCCCCCGCCTCCTCGACCGCCTGGTGGCCGGCCTGCCGCCGACGGACGAGCCCGGCGTGTTCGGCCCGGCGGGTGGCCGCCCGCCCGGCCCGCCGACCCGCACGCTCGACGGCCTCCCGGTCCCGGACTACACCGAGTACTTCGACCGGGCCCGGCGCCTCGACCTGCTGCCGCGCACCGGGCCGAGCGCCGTGCGGCTGCCGTTCGAGTCGTCCCGCGGCTGCTGGTGGGGCGAGAAGCACCACTGCACGTTCTGCGGCCTCAACGGCTCCACCATGAAGTTCCGGGCCAAGTCGCCGCAGCGGATGGCCGACGAGTTGGTGGCGCAGGCCCGGCGGTACCGCAGCTTCCGGTTCCACGGCGTCGACAACATCGTCGACATGGGCTACCTGCGCGACCTCTTCCCGGTGCTGGCCGGCGCCGGCGTCACGTACGAGATCTTCTACGAGGTCAAGGCGAACCTGACCCGCGAGCAGGTGCGCACCCTGGCCCAGGGCGGTGTCACCCACATCCAGCCCGGCATCGAGTCGCTGAGCTCCCGGGTGCTGCGCCTGATGAACAAGGGCGCCCGCGCGTCGCAGAACGTCAACCTGCTGCGCTGGGCCAGGTACTACGGCATCGAGGTGGGCTGGAACCTGATCTGGGGCTTCCCCGGCGAGACCGAGGAGGACTACGCGTCGCAGGCCGCGCTGATGCCGCACCTGGCCCACCTGCAACCACCGTCCAGCGCCGGCCGGGTGTGGATCGAACGGTTCAGCCCCCTGTTCGAGCAGTCCCCGGGCAAAATTCCGGAAACCACATACCGGTACGTGTATCCGAAGTCGGTCGATCTGGGCCGGGCGGCCTATTTCTTCGAGTACGACCTGCCCGGCGCGCTGCCGGCCGCGGCGTACGAGGGCCTCTTGAAGGGTTTTGAAAGCTGGTCGACCGCCTGGCCCGGCCCTTCGCTGACCTTCTGGTCGTCGCCCGGCCTGGTGCAGATCTACGACACCCGCCACGACGGCGGCGAGGGGACCTACACGTTCGAGGGCCCCCTGGCCGACCTCTACGCCGCCTGCAGCGACCGCCCGATCACCGCCGCCGCGGCCCGCGACCGGATCGGCGCAACCCTGACCGAGCCGCAGATCCACGAGGCCTTCGCCGAATTCGCCCAGCGCGGCCTCATGCTCCTCGACGACAACCTGGCCCTGGCGCTAGCCCTGCCGGCCGGCTTCCCCCTCTGACCGGCTTCCCCCTCTGACCGGCTTCTTCCCTGAGGTGATCATGGACGACCTGCTGGCCCTGCGCCCGTTCCTCGAGACCGACCTGCCGTTCCTGGCCCGCCTGGACACCGACCCCGATGCCCTGGGGCCGTACGAGTGGGCGGGCTTCACGGACAGCCGGGCCCGCCGCCGGCGCTGGGAGAACGACGGGTACGTGGGCACGCAGTCGACGGCCCTCGCGGTGGTCGGCGCGGACGAAACGGTGCTCGGCATCGCCAGCTGGGAGGCCAAGCCGCGGGGCGGCCCGATCGGCGGTTGCTACGAGATAGGTTTGGCGCTGCTGCCGGAACACCGGGGCCGCGGCTACGGCACGGCCGCGCAGACGATGCTGGTGCAGCACCTGCTGCGGTTCACGGCGGCGCACCGGTTGGAGGCCCAGACCGACGCCGAGAACATCGCGGAGCAGACGGCGCTGGAGCGGATCGGCTTCCGGCGGGAGGGCTTGCTGCGAGGGGTGCGCTTCCGCCACGGCGTCTGGCGCGACATGGTCATCTACGGCTTACTCCGCGACGAGGTGACGGTGCCACTGGAGTGATCCGCGGATCACCGGCGTCGCGATGGTTGCTCTTTTCAGTACGGCTTCGGTCGCGGCGCGTTTGCCCTTCCACGACGAGCGCCTTCCTTCCCGTGCTTGCCTTCCCATTACCGGCAGCCCGCAACGGGCGCCTGCCCTTCCCGCGACGCGCCTACCCTTCCCGCGACGCGCTTGCCCTTTCCGCCATGCGCGCTTGCCCTTCCGCCTGCCTTTCCCGCGACGCGCGCTTGCCCTTCCGCCTCGGCGAGAGCGGCCGTCACCCAAAGAACTAGGTTCCTAGGATGCTTACGCAACGTGTGCCTGGGCCGTTTACGCCAAATCGATTCGTGCCGGGCGCGGATGTTGGCTGCGTCGGCTGCTGGCTGCGGACTGGGACATGGCCGGTGCCTGTTTATGTGTGGCGGCGTGGATTTGTGCGCGGGAACGCCGGCCCGTTTTCTGGACGCCGGCTCGATCGGTGGTGGGGCGGTCAGGGGAGCTGGAGCAGAACCTGGCAGCGGTAGTGCTGCGACGCCGTCATGCTGCCGCGGAACCACAGCAGCGGTGAGAGGTCCGCGGCTCCGGGTGCCACGATCGGGCGGAAGTTGTCCGCTCCGGAGTTTTCGGTGATCGGGGTCCAGGTCCAGGACTTGCCGGCGTCTGTGGTTCGGCCCTGGAAGATCTCGTGGTGGCGCAAGGGGGTGTCGTCGCGTGGGTCGAGCGGCGTTGACACGTACACGATATTGAGGTTGTTGGGGTCTATCGCGGCCAAACCCGTGTAGTCCTGCTCGTGGGGGAGCAGGCCGTGGCCCGCCTTCGCCAGTTGGGTCACCTGCCACGTGCCGCCGGGGGCCAGGTGTGCGTAGAAGAAGCGGTGGTCCAGCACCGGGCGCATGCGCTCGAACGCGTCCGACGGCTGGGCCGGATGGTCGGCACCGCGGGCCGTCACCACCGCGGCCAGGGTGCCGTCGGGGGAGCGGCGGATGTCCGTGGTCCAGCAGTGGGTCATCTCGTCGCCGTCCCAGCGGGAGCCGGCCGCCAGTAGCGTCGTCAGCTCGGCCTGGGAGGGTGCCTCGTCGTCCAGGGCGACCGGGTCGACGACGGTGCCGTCGGTGCGGTGCAGGGCGCCGGATTGCAGGTAGCCGTGGTAGATCGAGTTGTTGTAGTCGCGCGGGTGGTGGTCGGTGGTGATCAGGTCGATGCGGTTGCCGTCCGAGGCGTAGCGGGTGTAGCCGTTCACGTAGCCGACCTTCGGGCGGGTGAAGAGCTTTCCGGCGTACGCCCACGTGTCGCCCTCGTCGTCCGAGACCAGGGCGCACTGGTCGTCGTTCACGGCTCTCGTGAAGCAGTAGAGACGACCGTCAAGAGCATGGAGATTGGCGTACGTGACACCCTGGCCGCCGGTCAGCGGGCTCCAGTCGTACGTCCTCTCCGGTCCCCACGCGCGCGGGTTGCCGGGCTCGCTGATCCGCCAGCGGGTCAGGTCGTCGGTCTTGTGCTTCGTGTAGACGGCGAGCCACCGGCCGTCGCTGCGGCGCCACAGGGCGGGCACGTTGTGGTCGTCCGCCTCCAGGTTGCGGTGCAGCACCACCACCTCGCTGTGGCCGGTGTCCAGGTCGACGACCGTCAGCTCGACGTTGCCGGCCCGGATCGCGCCGCCGGGACCGTCCGCAGCGGCGATCGAGCCGACCACCAGCGTCCTCGTCTCGGGGTCGACCAGCGCCCGCTCGTCCTGGAACCAGCACCACGCGCCGTTGTCGTTGATCACCACAGGGGAGGCCACTTTCGCCATCCTGCCATCCGGCGGCCATGGCAGGAAAGGGCTTTCCTAAGGGGTTTTCGGAGGGTCGACCGTGGGCGGCGTCCAGTTGCGCACCTCGGCGGCCCAGGCGCGCAGGCCGGCCGCGAAGCCCTGGCGGTCGCGCTCGGAGAGCCCGTCGAGCACCCGCAGCAGCGGTGCCGCGCGGCCGGCCACCAGCTGCTCGACGCTGGGCCGGTATGCGTCGGCCAGCCGGACCAGGGTGCGGCGGCGGTTGCCGGGGTCCTCCCGGCGTTCCACGATGCCGGCCCGGCTGAGGTCGCCGACCAGCTCGCTCGCCGTCGACAGCGACACGCCCATGGCCCGGGCCAGGTCGCCGACCCCGGTGTTCTCGTCGGCCACGGCCAGCTGCCCGAGGACCGCGCCGTGCCGGGCGGTCAGCCGGTGCCGGCCGAACGCTTCCCGGAGGTCGGGCGGCATCTCGACGTGCGCCGTACGCTGCGCGAGCACGGGATGGTCGCGTTGCCGGCGTTCTACACACTGGACCTTCCCGAGGCCGTTCCTCAATGATGTTGGGGTGACCACCCGGAGTGACGCGAACACCCGAGAGTCCGCGATCCGCACCTGGCTGCGAGGTGCGCCCAACGCCGTTGCCATCGCCCTCGACCGGTCCAGCGTCCGGGTCCCGCTGCCCGCGGTGGACTGCTTCGACGGGGTGGCGAGCCTGCCGGGCGCCCACGCGACCTTTGTCGACAGCGTGGTGCCGGCCGATCGCATGGTGGTGGTGGAGACCTGGGAGCGCGCGCAGCGCACCGGCATGGCCGAGGACACCGTACGCATGCTGAGCGACCCGGGCCGGGCCATGCGGCTGCGGCTGGTCGACGCCCGGGAGTTCTTCGGCGTCTGGATCGGACTGCTCGCCGACCAGGGTCCGTGGCAGGCCGACGCGACGGCCGAACCGCTCGACCCGGCGATGCTGACGACGCGCCGGCCGCGTACCGGAATGCTCGGAAAGAATCTTTATGCCGTGATCACCGCGGTCGATGAGCGGTTCACCCAGATGCTCGGCTGGAACGCCGCCGAGATGGTCGGCCGCCGGTCGCTGGACTTCATGCACCCCGACGACCACGAGCGGGCCATCGCGCAGTGGCTCGAGGTGCGCAGCAGCCGGGCCACCCAGCGGATCCGCCTGCGGCACCGGCACCGTGACGGCCACTGGGTGTGGGTCGAGGTGGAAAACACGTTCCGCAGCCTCGACGACCCGGACGCCACCGTGGTCGACACCCTGGTCACCGACATCTCCGACGAGATGGCCGCGCACGAGGTGGTACGCCGGCAGGGCCGGCTGCTGCGCCGGGTGGCCGACTCGCTCCCGCTCGGCCTGATCGTGCTGGCCGAGGACCGCGGCACGGTCTTCGTCAACGCCGGGCTGCCGGCCGTGCTCGGCGCGGAAGCGATCCCGGACTTCGACGCGGTGCTGGCCCGGGTGCACCCCGACGACCGGCCGCGCCTGGCCGAGGCGGTGGCAGCAACCCTGGACCGGCGCGCCGACCGCAGCCTGGAGGCCGGCCTGGTGCCCGGCGGCGGCGAGTCCCGGCGCTGCCTGTTCACGCTGGCCGCGCTCACCGACGACGAGGGCGTCCGCGGCGCGGTCCTGTCGATCGCCGACGTCACCGCCAGCAGCCGGCTGCGCGACGAGCTGACCGCCCGGGCCACCCGCGACCCGCTGACCGGCTGCCGCAACCGCGCGTCGATCCGGGCCGAGCTGGAACACGCGCTGGGCTCCGCGGAGGCGGCCGACACCGCGGTGCTGTTCATCGACCTCGACCGGTTCAAGGAGATCAACGACACCCACGGCCACCACGCCGGCGACCAGTTGCTGGTGGCGGTCACCGCGGTGCTGACCGAGGCGCTGCGCCCGGACGACCACCTGGGCCGCTGGGGCGGCGACGAGTTCCTGGTGATCTGCCGCCGGGTGCGCGGCCCCGAGGAGGCGCGCGCGGTGGCCCGCAAGCTGGAGGCCACCCTGGCCGAGCCGATCCGGATCGGCGACACCACGATGTCCACCACCGGCAGCATCGGCGTCGCGATGGCCGCCCCGGGCGTCGCGGCCGACGAGCTGATCGCCCGCGCCGACGCCGCCATGTACGCGGCCAAGCAGGGCGCTACCGCGTAGCGGCTGCGGCCGGTTCCCAGAGCAACAGCTGCCGGTGGTGGCCGAAGCCGTTCCGCAGGTAGAAGCCGACCGCCCGGCGGCCGGAGTGGACGGTGACGTGCAGCAGGCCGCGGGTGCGGGCCTCGGCCAGGATCGCGGCCATCAGCGCGGCCCCGACGCCCCGGTTGCGGTGCTCCGCGCGGACCATCACCGACTGGACGTCGCCGTACCGCCGCTCCAGCGACCCGTTGCCGGGCACCCGCTCCGCGACGAGCAGCCAGGCGCAACCGACCACGCACCCGCCGACCTCGGCGACGAACGGCAGGTGCGTCCCGGCGTGGGCGGCCACCCAGTCGCCGAACGCCCCGACCTGGTCCGGCGGGATGTCCCGCAGTTCGGCGAGCGCGGCCACATCCGCCTCGCCGGCCATCCGCACGATCACCGGGACTCGCTTTCCGAGCTGAAGGGTTTCGGGGTCGGCCGATTCCACCACCGGCTCCCGGGGCAAGCAACAGCTCACATGCGGGCGGCTGCTGCCCTGATCGCCTCGCGGATCCGGGGGTAGGTGCCGCAGCGGCAGATGTTGCGGATGCCGTCCAGGTCCGCCTCGGTGATCTCGCGACCCTCGGCGGCCACCCGCCGGACCAGGGCCACCGCGGTCATGATCTGGCCGGGCTGGCAGTAGCCGCACTGGACCACGTCCAGGTCGAGCCACGCCTGCTGCATGGGGTGCAGGGCGGAGCCGGCCAGGCCCTCGATCGTCACCACCTCGTCGGTGGGGCTCAGATCGCCGACCGGGATGGCGCACGGGCTCACCGCCTCGCCGTTGAGGTGACTGGTGCACGCCTTGCAGACGTCGATGCCGCAGCCGTATTTCGGGCCGGTGATGCCGAGGATGTCGCGCAAAACCCAGAGCAGGCGTACGTCGTCGGGCACGTCGACGGTGACCGGGGTGCCGTTGACCCGGAACGAGGGCACTTTTCCTCCAAGCAGGTCACGCGGGAAGGGGTGGGATCGTCGGTTTCGGGGTGAACGACAGCGTGCCGTGGTTGATCGGAAACGTGGTCGGCATCGTTCCGGTGGCCCGGGCGTAAGCGCACGCGACCGCCGCGAAGGCCGTGGGGACGCCCAACTCGCCGGCGCCGCCGGGCTTGTCCGCGGTGCTGGGCAGGACGATGATCTGCACGACCGGCGGGGTGTTCCACATCCGGGTGTAGAAGTAGTTGTCCCAGCTCGCCTCGAGGAAATAGCCGTCGCGCAGGTGCAGGCTCGCGGTCAGGGCCAGCGCGATGCCGTCCATGATGCCGCCCATCATCTGCGCCTGCAGGCCCAGCGGGTTGACCACCAGGCCCACGTCCACGGCGAACACCGCCCTGGTGACGCGCGGGCCGCCGACGCCGTCGCGGATCGGGCGGCCGGTGGTCGCGGGCCGGCAGTCGATCTCGATGAGGGCGGCGCTGACCGACTTGTACTCGGAGTGGAAGGCGATGCCCTGCGCGGTGCCGGGCGGCATCGGCCGGCCCCAGCCGCCGGCCTCGGCGACCCGGTCCAGCACGGCCCGGGAGCGCTCGTCGCGCAGGAAGTTCCGGCGGAAGCGGTACGGGTCCTGGCCCATCCGGGCGGCGACCTGGTCGACCACGAGTTCCCGCGCGCACGTCGCGTCCGGTGAGTACACCGCCCGCATGCTGCCGGTGTTGAAACCCCGGTCGGTCTCGCTGAGCAGCCGGCTCACGCTGCCGAAGCGGTACGGCGAGGTCTGGCTGAACTGGAAGAACGTCTGGGCGAACGCGGCGTCCCCGATCGGCAGTTTCGCCGCCATCGCGGTGAGCAGCTCGCCGAGCCCGTGTCCGAGGTCCGTGCTGACGCTGGTGTGCCGCTGTTCGTAGCCGAGCACCACGTTACCGGCGTAGGCGATGCGCACCCGCGAGGTTGCCATCGGGTGGGTGCGGCCCTGGCGCGTGTCGTCGGCCCGGTGCCACATCAGCTTGACCGGCTTGCCGATTTTCTGGGACAGCTCGGCGGCCTCCAGGGCGGCGTCGAAGAAGAGCTTTCGGCCGAACGAGCCACCGCCCTCGACGACGTGCACGGTGACCCGGCTGACCGGCAGCCCCAGCCGGGCCGCGATGGCCTGCCGGGCGACGATCGGCGACTTCAGCGAGGACCAGATCTCGGCCCGGTCGGCGCGCACGTCGGCGATCGCGCAGTTCGGCTCCAGCGCGCTGTTGCTGCGGAACGCGAAGGTGAATTTTCCTTCCACGTACGGGGTCGGCGGCCGCGGGCCGAGCGGGAGCTCCGCGGCGGCCAGTTCGCGTAGCACGGTGTCGTCGGACTTGCCCTCCGCGGTGCCGGGCCGCCAGCTGACCCGCAGCGCGCGGACGGCGTCGATGCACTGGCCGAAGGTGTCGGCGCGGACCGCCACCCCGGTGGAGATGACCTGGACGTCGGTTACGCCGGGCATTTCCCGTACGTCGCCGAGGTTGGCGACTGTGCCGACCTTGCCGTTGATGGTCGGCGGGCGGCACACCATGGCCGGTTTCGCGCCGGGGACGGCCAGGTCCATGGCGAACTTCTTGCGTCCGGTCACCGCGTCCAGCGCGTCGATGCGCCCGTGCGGCCTGCCGATGACGGTGAGCTTCTCCCGCGGCGTGAGCTCCACCGGCACGGCCAGGGTGCCGGGGCTGGCGGCCTTGCCGGCGAGCGCGCCGATGCCGATGCTGCGGCCGGTCCGGTCGGTGATCACGCCGGCCGCCAGCCGCAGGTCGGCGACCGTGGTGCCGAACTCGTTCGCCGCCGCGGCCAGCAGCCGGTACCGGGCGACGGCGGCGGCCACCCGGATCGGCGTATGGGTGGCGATGGTCGTGTTCGAGCCGCCGGTGAGCTGGTTGAACAGCAGCTCCGGCCGGGCGTCGGCCAGGCTCACCCGGACCCGGCTCACCGGCACGCCCAGTTCCTCGGCGATCAGCATCGCGGTCGAGGTGGTGATGCCCTGGCCGACCTCGGCCCGGGGCAGCGCGAACGACACCGTGCCGTCGGTGCCGACCTCGACGGTGATCAGGCCGGAGGTCGGCAGCGCGGCGGCGGTCATGATGTCGTTGAGGTCGAGCAGTTCGGTGAGATCGGGTGAGGGCAGCTCGGAGCCGGCGGTCACCAGGATCGGGGCCGCCAGCACATATCCGAGGAACCGCCGTCGCGGCAGGGGACCGGTCATTACTCGGGGCGGTTGACGGCCGGGATCTCGATCTTGGTCTCCCGGCCCTTGGTCAGATAGAACAGGATGTACTGCCGGGCGGCCTCGTCGAGGACCCAGGCGGTCTCCGGCACCAGCGGCAGTGGGATCAGCCCTTCGCGGAACTTCACCAGCAGCGGCCAGGCGGTGGCGATCAGCGGCTCCCACAGTGGCTCGCGGGGGATCTGGTCCCAGTCCGCGACCTGGTTGCCGACCAGATAGCGGGCCAGGGCGTTGACCAGCGGCCGGCTGATGCTCGCCGGGCTGGTCTGCTCGGCCAGTTGTCCGAGCAGGATGTCGGTGAGCTCGACGCCCTCGCGGGTCGGGCCCATGTTCGGCGGCAACACCCGGTCGGACTGCGTGTTGGCGGCCGCCCAGGTGGCCGGTATGTACTCGTCGCGGACCCCGAGCAGGTGCGCGGTGACCTGCCAGACGTGCAGGTACGCCTGGGAGTCCGCGGCGGTGATCGGCACCTGCCAGTCGCGCATCTTGCGCATCGCGTACGTGGGCAGCGTGTGCCAGGTGACCAGGATGTCCTCCTGGCTGATCGGGACGCCCCAGCGCCAGTGCGGCGACTGCTGGAGCAGGTGCCGCACCGCGGCGTGCACCAGCCGGGTCTTGACCGCCTGGACGATGCAGTCGCCCTGCGGCCGGTACGCGTTCAGCGAGCCGACCGAGAAGCCGAGCAGGCTGGTCTTGGCGACCCGGTCCTCCATGTCGGCGCCGCCCTTGGAGTAGTAGACCGACCACGCCTCCTTGGGGATCGCGGTGCTCAACATGCCGCCGCCGACCCCGTTGAGCAGGTTGAGATAGAGCCCGCGGGACTTGTTGAACTGCGCCGCGGCCTCCAGCTTGGCGCGGTCGGCCCAGGGCGGCAGTTGACGGGCCTTCTCCATGAAGTCCCGCAGATAGCCCGGTAGCCCGTCGGGGAGCGGCTGGTCGTTGCGGGTCCAGTTCCACAGCAGCCGGTTGACCTCGGGGACCGCGCCGCTGTCGAGCAGTTCGGCGGAGACCGGGTCGGCCTCGGCGTCCCAGATGCCCCGCGGGCCGGGTCGGCGGCCCGGGCCGGGGCTGCGATCCCGAGCGCGCCGAGCGCTCCCAGGGCCCCGCCGGACACCAGCACCTTGCGTCTGCTCATCTCGGCCATGCTCAGGCTCCCGTCGGTCGGTTGGTCACCGGGATCTCGATGCTGATCGGCCGCGCCTCGGACAGGAACAGCAGCGCGGCCCGGCGCAGGAACTCGTCGAACAGCCAGTACGCCTCCGGCGCGAGCGGGAACGGCAGCAGGCCCTCGCGCACCGCGATGAACGGGCCCCAGGCGGTACGCAGCAGCGGATCCCAGACCGGCTCGCGCGGGATCCGCAGCCAGCCGGCGATCTCGTCGCCGAGCATGAACCGGGTGAACGCGCCCAGCACCGGCTTGCTGAGGATGCCGAGGTCGATCGAGGAGCCCAGGTTGAGCAGGATGTCGGCCAGCTTGATGCCCTCCGGGGTGGGTGCCAGCACCGGATCGAGGACCTGCGCGGCCTGGGTGTTCGCCTCGTCCCACGAGGCCGGGATGTATTCGTCCCGGACACCGAGCAGGTGCGCGCCCACCTGCCACGAGTGCAGGAACGCCTCGGACTCGGCCGCCGGGATCGGCACCCGCCACGCGGCCAGCTTCTGCATCACGGTGGTGGGCAGGCTGTGCCAGGTGACCATGATGTCGCGCTGGCTGATCGGGATGTCCTCGTCGGCCACCTGCGCCCAGTACGGCGACTGCGGCAGCAGGTGGCGCACGGCCGCGTGCACCAGCCGGGTTTTGACCCCGGTCACGATCATTTCACCGTCGGGCTGGTACGCGCTGACCGCGCCGATGTCGTACCCGAGCTTGGCGGTCTTGGAGATGCGGTCCTTCATGTCCGCGCCGCCCTGCGAGTAGTAGACGGCCCGGGCCTCCTTCGGGATGACCGTGCTCATCATGCCGCTGGCCAGCCCGTACAGGACTCCGAGGTAGAGCCCGCGCTTCTGGTTGAAGGTGACCGCGGTGGCCAGCTTGCGCTGGTCGGTCCACGGCGGGAGCTGCCGGGCGCGGGTCATGAAGTCGCGCAGGTCGGCCGGCAACCCGTCGGGCAGCGGCTGGCCGTTCTTGGTCCAGGTGCGCAGCAGCGCGTTGACCCGGGGTACGTCGCCGCGGTCGATGAGCGAGGCGACCAGCGGGTCGGCCTCGGAGTCCCAGACCCATCGCGGGTCGGCGCCGGCCCCCGTGCCCGCCACCGAGCCTTTCGGGGACCACGTCCACGGGACCGGCGCCGCGGCGACCAGCGCGCCCGCCTTCAACAGATTGCGTCTTGAGAGTGGCTTCACGTCGCTCCTCCTCCGTGAGGGCGGTGATACGCTGAAACAAGAAGTGCTTCGATGTATCACACATGAGAACACAGTGTGTCGGCGCTCACAAGACGGAATTGATACAGTGATACAAATTGCGTCAAGGCATGTCGGGGAGAGCGATGGAGTCGCTACTGGGCCGAGCGCTGGCCGAAGTGCTCGAACAGCCCGATGCCGACGGCGCACACGACGAGGTCACCACGCGCCTGCTGGACGCCGCGTTCGACCAGTTCTGCCGGATGGGGATCCGGCGCTCCACCATGGAGGACGTGGCCCGCCGCGCCGGCGTCTCCCGGATCACCGCCTACCGCCGCTTCACCAACAAGGACGCGCTGGTGGCGCAGGTGGTCCGGCGCGAGTTCCGGCGCTACTTCGACCAGTTCCTGATCGACATCAGCGAGGCGCGCACGGCGGCCGACCGGGTGGTGGCGGGCTTCGTCTCGTCGCTGCAGGTGATCCGGCGCAACCCGCTGATCGGCGGCCTGATGGCGGTCGAGCCCGACGTGCTGCTCCCGTCGATGATCGGCGACGGCGGCCAGACCCTGTCCACGGTCCAGCGCTTCGTGGCCGGCCAACTGCGCCGCGAGCAGGCCACCGGCCACATCTCCGCCGAGGTCGACGTCGAGGTGGTGGCCGAGCTGATGACCCGGCTGTGCGCGTCCTTCCTGGTGATCCCCAGCCACGTGATCGACCTCGACGACGACGAGCAGTTGCGCGCGTTGGCCCGCCGCTTCATCGTGCCCATGCTGGAACCATGACAACGGCCCGGGAGCCGAAGCACCCGGGCCGCGTGTCAAAACTGGTCAGGAGGCTGGGATCTTGCCGACCACGCCGGTGACGAAGTAGTCGATCGACTCGATGGTCTTGTAGTCGGGGACGGTGCCGGCCGGGACCCGCTCCTTGCCGTCCTGGTCGACGACCGGGCCCAGGAACGGCGAGCCGTCCTTGCTGATCTTTGCCATCGCGGTCTCGACCAGTTTCTTGGTCTCGTCGGTGACGGCGGGGCCGTAGGGCGACTGCACGAACGGGTTGTCGCCGGTCTTGAGGCCGACGCGGAAGTTCGCGTTGTAGGGGGAACCGGTGAACGAGCCGGCCAGGACGGTCTTGACCATGGTGGTGTAGAGCGGGCCCCAGTTCCACTGCGAGCCGGTCAGCCAGCCCTTCGGGGCCAGCGCCGTGGCGTCGGCGTGGTAGCCGACCGTGAACCTGCCGGCGGCCTCGGTGGCCCGGATCACGGTGGCGGTGCAGTCCTGGTGCTGGCTGATCACGTCGACGCCCTGGGCGAGCAGGCTCTTGGCGGCCTCGGCCTGTTTGGCGGGGTCGCACCAGCTGGACGTGTTCACCACGTACGTCTTGGCGGCGGGGTTGACCGAGGCCGCCCCGAGCTGGAACGCGTTGATGTTGTCCAGGGTCTGCGAGATGGGGAAGGCGTACACGTACCCGAGCTTGTTGGTCCTGGTTGTCTTTCCGGCCACGATGCCGGCCAGGTAGACCGGCTCGTAGACGGTGCCGAAGTAGGTGCCGAAGTTGGGCGGCACCGCGCCGTCGACGATGTTGCCCTGCTGGAGGACGACGACGTCCGGGTTCGCGGCGGCCACCTTGAGGGCGGGGTCCTTGTGCCCGTACGAGGTCGCGAAAATGATCTTTGCGCCCTTGCGGATCATGCCCTCCATCACGCGCGCGGCGTTGTCGTCCTCGGGGACGTTCTCCGCGGTGAGCACCTCGAGGTCCGGGTACGCCTTGGCGACCGCCTGGCTGCCCTCGTACGCGGCCTGGTTGTAGCCGTAGTCGTCCTTGGGGCCGACGAAGATGAAGCCGATCTTGTCGCCGCCGGTGCCGGGCGCGGCGGACGACGCTCCGCCGGGGGCGGCGGTGCTGCTGTTGGTGGCGCAGGCGGCGAGCAGGGTCGCGGCCGCGGCTAGCGCCAGCACACTTCTCAACGAACGCATGGGGACACCTCTTTATCGGGCGGGGGTGAGATCGAAGACGCGGGACAGGTCTTCCGGCGCCGCGTTCACACGGCGGCGGCCGAGCACGATGAGCGCGGCGATGGTGACCAGGTACGGCAGGGCGTCCAGGGCGAACTGGTTGAAGCCGAAGCCGCGGGCCTGCAGCGCGGGGGAGAGGGCCAGCGCGGCGCCGAACAGGTAGGCGCCGCCGACCGCGCGCAGCGGGTGCCACGCGGCGAAGATGACCAGCGCGACGGCGATGAAGCCGCGCCCGGCCGTCATGTTCTCGAACCAGGCATTCGCGTACGCCGTGGACAGGTGCGCGCCGCCGATCCCGGCCAGCAGCCCGCCGCCGACCACCGCGAGGTAGCGGACCAGCACCGGCGAGTGCCCGTAGGTGGCCAGCGCCGCGGGCCGCTCGCCGGCGCCGCGCACCACCAGGCCCCACCGGCTGCGGAACAGCAGCCACCACAGCGCCGGCGCCAGCAGGTAGGAGGCGTAGACCAGCGGGTCGTGGTTGAACAGAATCGGACCGACCGCCGGGAGATCGGACAAAATCGGGATGGGGTACGCCCGGAAGGGCTCGATCGCCTTGCCGACGTACGCGGCTCCGAACATCGCGGTCAGCCCGCCGCCCAGGAACAGCACCACGAGGCCGGTGGCCAGCTGGTTCGCGCCCCGGGCCAGCACCATGAACGCGTGCACCGCGGCCAGCAGCGCGCCGGCCAGCATGCCGGCCACCAGGCCCGCCCAGGGACTTGAGGTCTCGGCGGTGATCGCGTACGCGGCCAGGCAGCCGGCCAGCATGCTGCCCTCGGTGCCGAGGTTGATGACGCCGGCGCGTTCGGCGAGCGTCTCGCCGAGCGCCGCGTACAGGATGGCCGTGCCGCCCCGGACGCCGCCGGCCAGCACCTCGACAACGATCATGACTTGCTCCTCGCGAGCCGGCTGCCGAGGACGACCAGCAGGACGACGGCCATCAGGACGTTGAGCGACGCGGCCGGCAGGCCCGCGTCGATCTGCAGGCTGTCGGCGCCCATCGCGATCGCGGCCAGCAGCAGCGCGGCCAGCCCGATCCGCAGCGGCCGGTGCATCGCCAGCCAGCTGGCCAGGAAGCCGATGTAGCCGAAGTTGAGCGCCAGGCCGGGCCGCAGCTTGAACTCGGTGCCGGCGAAGTGGACCAGGCCGGCCAGCCCGGCCAGCGCGCCGCCGACCAGCATCGCGGACAGCAGCAGCGGGCCGACCCGCAGCCCGGCGCGGCGGGCCGCCTCCGGGTTGCCGCCGACCACCCGCAGCTTGAAGCCCCAGGACGTGTACTTCAGCGCCCACCACACCCCGGCCATGGCCAGCAGGGCGAGCACGATCCCGGCGTTGACCGTGCCGCCGGTCACGAACAGCGGGAGCCGGGCGGTCTCCTCGAGCGGGCGGGAGGACGGCTGACCGAACCCGGACGCGTCCTTCCACGGGTCGTAGATCAGCCCGAGCATGATGTCGATCGCCACGAAGTTGAGCAGCAGCGTGCTGATCGCCTCGTTCACCTTGACGGTCAGCCGCAGCCCGGCGGCGAGACCGGCCCAGGCGGCGCCGGCGGCCATCGCGGCCACCATCATCAGGAGCAGCACGAGGCCGCCGGGCAGCCGCTGGTCGGCGATCAGGCCCACGCCGGCCGCCGCGACCGCGCCGATCACGATCTGACCCTCGCCGCCGACGTTGAGCAGCCCGGCGCGGGCCGGTACCGCGACCGCCAGGCCGGCGAGCAGCAGCACCGCGGCGCGCACCAGCACCGTCTGCGCCTGCACCGGGTCGGCCAGGGAGAGCAGCATGTCCCCGTACATGGTCAGGGGGTTGATGCCTTTTGCCGCGGCGAAGGCCCCGAAGATGACCGGGGCGCCGAGAACCGCGACGATCCAGCGTGGCGCCTGTCGATTGTCGACAAAGCGTGGCACGGAAATGGCCGTCATGCCGCCACGCCTCCCAACATCAGCTGGCCGATCGCATAGCGGTCGGTCTCGGCGGGGCGGACCACGCCGGCGAGGTGGCCGTCGTGCAGCACCGCGATGCGATCCGAGATGGACAGCAGCTCGTCCAGGTCCTCGGAGACCACCAGCACCGCGGCGCCCGCGTCCCGCTGCTCGATGAGCAGCTCCTGGGTCCGGCGGGTGGTGGCGATGTCCAGACCCCGGCTCGGGTACGCGGCGACCACCACCGAGGCCGGTTCGCCGAGCGCCCGGGTCAGCACCACCCGCTGGATGTTGCCGCCGGACAGCTCGCCCAGCACCCGGGTCCGGGCCGCCATCCGCAGCCCGGTGGCGGCGTCCCGCTTGTCGGCCCCGGCGGCCACCGCGCGCCAGTCGATGCCCAGCCCGCGGCGGGGTGTGTCACCCAGGGCCAGGTGTTCGAGCACGGTGAGGCCCGGCACCACGGCATCGGTGACCGGGTCCTCCGGGATGTCGACGGCGCCCGCGGCGATCGCGTCCCGCGGCCGGCCGACCGGGCGGCCGGCCAGGCGTACGGTGCCCTCGGTGGTTTTCCGAAGTCCGAGGATCACCTCGCAGAGCTCGCGCTGACCGCTGCCGGCCACGCCCGCAACGCCCACCACCTCGCCGGGCCGGATCGTCAGGTCGACGCCGGACAGCGCGGTGTGGCCACGGTCGCCGGCCACGTGCACGCCGGACAACTCCACCACCGGCGCCGCGGCCTCGTGCGTCCGGCGGTCCCGGGCCAGCGGCGGCACCGCACGGCCGACCATCGCCTCGACCAGTTCCGCGTCGGTGTGGCCGGCCGGGTCGGCGTTGCGCAGCACCACCCGACCGCCGCGCAGCACGGTCACCCGGTCGGCGATCGCGCGGGCCTCGTTCAGCTTGTGCGTGATGATCACCAGCGAGAGCCCCGCCTGCCGCAGCGCCCGCATCGCGGCGAACAGCGCGTCCACCTCCTGCGGGGCGAGCACGCTGGTCGGTTCGTCGAGGATGAGCAGCCGGCAGCCGCTCATCAGGACCTTGAGGATCTCGACGCGCTGCCGCTCGCCGATCGAGAGGTGGCGGACCAGGGCGTCCGGGTGCACCGGCAGGCCGTAGCGGTCGGCGGCCCCGGCGATGTCGCGGGACAGCCGCCGCCGGTTGAAGCGTGGCCCGCGCAGCGGCAGGGCCAGCCCGATGTTCTCGGCCACGGTGAACGCCGGCACCAGCCGCATGTCCTGGAAGACCATGCCGATGCCGGCCGCGCGGGCCGCCGCCGGCGAGGTGAGTGGGGTCGGTACGCCGTTGACGTGGAACTCGCCGGCGTCGGGCCGGTAGACGCCGTAGATGAGCTTCATCAGGGTGCTCTTGCCGGCACCGTTCTCGCCGAGCACCGCGTGCACCTCGCCGGCAGCCACCTCGAAGTCGACCCCGTCGTTGGCGACGACGTCACCGAAGCGGCAGGTCAGCCCGCGTACCGCGAGCAGCGCCGGCGCGGTGGCGGGCGGTGCATCGAGCGATGGATGCGTGGTCATGCGTCCTATAGGACTGCTCGATCGTTTCGGCCACGTGTCACGGTCGTAACGGGTGATGTTTCGCGGTTGGCCTATAGGATGCGGGCATGGCGATCACGGGTTTGCCCCGGCTCGAGCGGGCGGCGGCGGGCAGCACCGGCGACCGGGTCCGCGACATGCTGGCCGAGGCGATCCTCAGCGGGTTGCTGCCCGAGGGCGCCCACCTCAACGCCGACTCGCTGGCAAAACAACTAGGAACAAGCCACATCCCGGTACGCGAGGCGCTGCGCTCCCTGGGGGCCGACGGCTGGATCGACTACCGGCCACACCTGGGCGCGTACGTCCGGGCCCGCACCGAACACGAACTGGCCGATCTCTTCGAGGCCCGCCTGGAAACCGAGTGCCGCACGATGGCCCTGGCCGCCGAACGCCGCACCGCGGACCAACTGGCCGACCTCGACGAGATCCTGTCCCGGCAGGCGACCGCCGACGACCCGGTCGCCCTGGCCCGCATCAACGCCGAGTTCCACATCGCGGTCGCGGCCTGCTCGCAGAACGAACTGATGGCCGGCTTCATCCGGACGCTGAGCATGCGGGCCCGCTTCTACTTCTCGGCGGTCGCCCCACACCGCAAGGAGCAGTCGCTGCGCGACCATCGCGCGATCGTCGAGGCACTGCGCCGCCGCGACAGCACCGAGGCGGAACGGATCGGCCGCGCCCACGTCACCAGCACCCGGTTGGACGTGTCCCGCTCGCTGAGCCGGACTTCGCTATCGTCACCGGCATGCGAGTCGGTCGATGGTCGTTGGTCGTAGCCGCGGCGGTGCTGCTCACCGGCTGCGCCCGCCCCGGTGACCCCGGCGCCCAACTGTCGCCCTTGGTCGTCCGCAGCGGCGAGGCCACGGCGTCGGCCGTCGCCGTCACCCGGCCGCCCCGCCCGGGCGAGGCGTCGTGCGGGATCGGCGCCCGCCCGCGCCCGTCCGCGAACCCGTCGGAGTCCTGGGACGTGAACGACGCACGCGAGCGGGCCCGCCGCGCCCTGATCGCCGCGAACCCGCCGACCCCGCTGCGCGGCGCGGTCCCGCCGGACGCCATCCCCGGCGCCGAGTCCTGCATCATGCGCCTGCGGATGGACTTCTCGCTGCGGTCCGCCGGCGGTTCCGCCGACGAGCGCGGCGTCGAGGACTCGCTGCGCGCGGCCGGCCTGACCGCCATCGAGGTGACCTCGGGCCCGGCCTTCACCGCGTCCACCGGCTACGCCTGCATCCACGGCACCCTGCCCGACGACTTCACCATCGGCCCGCTGGCCGCCGACGGCTCCTGCCGCCCATGACGGCAGACCGCGCGGCGGGCACGGGCGAAGAGCGGCAGGAGGGCGGGGACGGTTAATCGCGCTGCCCCGGGGCACCCGGCCACTATGACAACGTCGACCAATGAGTTCGCGGTGGTTACCGGTGCGTCCAGCGGTATCGGGTACGAGCTGGCCCGGCAGTTCGCCGAGCACGGGTACGACCTTTTGATCACCGCCGAGGACACCGCGATCGAGCAGGCCGCCACCGATCTGCGCCGGGACGGCCGGACCCAGGTGACCGCGGTCCGGGCCGACCTGGCAACCTACGACGGGGTGGAACAGGTCTGGGACGCCATCCGGCGCACCGGGCGGCCGGTGGACGCGATCGCGCTCAACGCCGGCCGGGGCATCGGCGGCGACTTCACCCGGCAGACCGACCTGGCCGAGGAACTGGACGTGATCGACGTCAACGTCACGTCGACCGTGCACCTGGCCAAGCGGGTGCTGCCGGACATGGTGGCGCGCGACGCCGGGCAGGTGCTGTTCACGTCCTCGATCGCGTCCACCATGCCGGGCACCTACCAGGCGGTCTACAACGCGTCCAAGTCGTTCGTGCAGTCGTTCGCCGAGGCGTTGCGGGCCGAGCTCAAGGACAGCGGCGTGACCGTGACGTCGCTGATGCCGGGGCCGACCGACACCAACTTCTTCCACCGCGCCGAGATGGACGACACCAAGGTCGGCGCCGGCCAGAAGGACGACCCGGCGCTGGTCGCCAAGCAGGGCTTCGAGGCGATGCGCAAGGACAAGGAGAAGGTGGTCGCCGGCTCGCTCAAGACCAAGGCGCAGGGTGTGGCCAGCAAGGTGACGCCGGACCGGGTCAAGGCCGAGATGCACCGCAAGATGGCCGAGCCGGGCAGCGCGGAGTAACACCCGGTTTTCCTCAACCGGGGCGGCGGGGTTCCGATCAGCGGAGGTCGTACGCCGAGCACGAGGTTGAGGAGACACCCGATGGGGCGACGTGGCTGGTTGCCGGTGTGGCCGCTGGTGTTGCTGGGGCTGAACTCGGCGCTCCTGCTCGCCATGAGCGGCAGCGCGGATTACGAGGCCCGTAAGTGGATTCTCGGCCTCGTCGCCAACGTGATCGGCCTGAGTGTGACGCTCTGGGCCGCCTTCCAGCGCGGCGTGCCGGCCCGGCAGCGCCGCCCGTGGAAGTTCTTCGCGGCGTACTGGATGCTGCTTCTGGCCTCGGCGACCTTCATGATGGCGGCGTTCCGCGACCCGGCGCACCAGGACATGACGATGATGATCCCGGGCGCGATGCTGTGGGTGGCGGCGGGCATCCCGACGCTGCTCGCGCTGCTGTCGTTCCCGGTGCGCAGGATGTCCGGTTCCGAGCGGATCCGGTTCGGGCTGGACATGGCGACCGTGTGCGGCGGCGGCTTCATCCCGCTGTGGTTCCTGGTGCTCGCCCCGGTGGTGGGCAGCGACTGGGACACCCGGCACGCGTTCACCATCGCCCAGCCGATCGAACACCTGCTGCTGATCTTCGTGGCCTCCGCGGTGCTGCTGCGGGCCGGCATCACCTCGGTGCGGCACCCGCTGGCGATCATCCTGAGCGGGCAGGCCGTCATCGCGGTCGGCGTGGTCTGGGTGGCCTACCTCATGGTCCAGGGCGGGACCATGCCGGGCGTCCCGCTCGACCTGGTCCTCCAGGGCGGCACCTACCTGCTGGTGCTCGGCATGGCGGTGCAGGTGCGCAACGCCGGCCGGACCGACGCCGAGACGGTGGCCGGCCCGAACACCCGGCGACCGGCGCTGGTCCCGTACGTGGCCCTGGGTCTTGGTTACAGCTGCCTGGTCGCGGCGGCATTCGGCCGGGAAGCGGGCCTGTGGGCCGGCATGATCGGCGGCGCGCTGGTGATGACCGGCGCGGTGGCCGCCCGGCAGATCTTCGCGCTGCGCGAGAACCACCACTTCGTGGTCCGCGACGCCCTCACGGGGCTGGCCAGCCGGATCTTCCTGCACGACATGCTGCACCGGGCGGTCGAGCGCACCAAGCGCACCTCGCGACCCACCGCGGTGCTGCTGATCGACCTCAACGGCTTCAAGCCGATCAACGACAAGTACGGGCACGCGGCCGGCGACGAACTGCTGACCGCGTTCGGCGCCCGGCTGGGGTCCTGCGTGAGCACTGGCGACACGGTGGGCCGGCTGGGCGGCGACGAGTTCGCGGTGGTGCTGCCGGACGTCACCGACGCGATGTCCGCGCTGCGGGTCGCCGACACGATCATCGCCACCTGCGTCGAGCCGTTCACGGTGGCCGATCACGAGGTGCTGGTCGGCGCGAGCATCGGCGTCAGCATCAACGGCGACGGCGAGCCGCTGACCGGGCACGAGTTGCTGCGCCGGGCGGACGTCGCGATGTACCGGGCCAAGCAGCACAGCGCGGGCAACGCGTACCTCTATGACCTGAGCATGGACATCGACCCGGACTCGGTCCCCGAGCCCACCCCGATGCCCGGCCTGTCCACCGACGAGCTCGCCGAGCTCGACCGGCTGCGCAGCCGGATCGCCGACCTGGAGCGCAAGGGGCTGAGCGCGGCGGGTGCGATGACTGAGTCGGTATCCCGGTAAGTCGTTGCACGCGGCTCCATCCTGGACCAGGGTGGGCTGGTGAATCTGTTTCGCACGGTGACCGGACTGTCCGCGGCGCTGCTCGGCGCCGGCCTGCTCGTGACCCCGGTGTCGGCGGCCCCGCCCGCCGAGCCGTCCACCCGCGACTTCGGCAACGGCCCGGAGCGCAACGAGATAGCCGCAACCATTCCCGAGGGTGGCACCCTGACCACGCTGGCGGCGCCGGACACCCGCTGGACGCCGCCGCGCCGGGGCTACCCGAGGCAGAACGACCTGCGGGAATACCCGGTCAACCCGGACGACCGGTCGATCAAGCTGGGCCTGGTGCCGTACCACGGCATCGCGCCGCGGCTGAACGCGCTGCAGGACGCCTCGCAGCGGGTGTCGGCCGAGGTCGTGGGGCAGTCCGCGCTGGGCCGCGAGCTCTACCTGGTGACCCTGACCGCGCCGGAGTCCGCGGCCGAGAGCGCCCGGCAGGACCGCTGGCGCGAACAGATCGAGGACGACCCGGCCGCCGCGAAGCGGGACCGCGCGCTCGCGAAGGGCTACAAGACGCCGGTCTGGATCAACGCGAACATCCACGGCGACGAGTGGGAGGGCACCGACGGCTCGCTGCGGGTCATCGAGCGGCTGGCCACCGCCACCGACGCCGCGACCGCCGCGTTTCTGCGCCGCAGCCGGGTGTACGTGACCGTGACCAACAACCCGGACGGCCGGATCGCCGGCACCCGGGCCAACGGCGCCGGCTTCGACATCAACCGCGACCACGCCACCAGCTCGCAGCCCGAGTCGCGGGCGGTACGGGACGTGGTGATCGCGACCCAGCCGTTCGTGATGCTCGACGAGCACGGTTACACCGGCACCACGCTGATCGAGCCGGCCACCCCGCCGCACGGCCAGAACTACGAGTACGACCTCTACATCAAGCACGCGCTGCCGAACACGCTCGGCATGGAGGCCGCGATCCAGGCGCTCGGCAAGCCGGAGACCGCGCGGGCCGACATCCCGTTCCGCGACTACGCGCCGGGTGACTGGGACGACTGGCCGCCGATCTTCACCCCGATGTACGCGATGTACCAGGGCGCGATCGGGCACACCGTGGAGATCCCGCTGCGGGTCAACCGGGCCGACTACGACAACCTGCCGGTCGAGGAACTGCGCCGCCGGTCCGCGCTGAACACCGACGTGGCCGAGGCGACCATCGAGGCCGCCCTGCGCTACTCCGACACCAACCGGGCCACGCTGCTGGCCGACCAGATCGAGCAGTTCCGCCAGGGCTGGGCGGGCGCGCCGTCGCCGCAGATCCCGGACGGCTTCGTGGACGGCTTCGGGCCCGAGGACCGCTATTCGACCGAGTTCCCGCGGGCGTACGTGATCCCGGTGGGTCCGGCCCAGCGCTCCGCCCCCGCCGCCGCTCGCCTGGTTGACCACCTGGTGTCGCACGATGTGCGGGTGACCCAGGCCCGCCGCGACTTCACCCTGAACGGCCGGCGTTACCCGGCCGGCTCCTACGTCGTGGACATGCACCAGCCGAAGCGCGGTCTGGCCAACGTGCTGCTCGAGGCCGGCCGGGACATCTCCGAGCTGGTGCCGCAGATGTATGACATCTCGGGTTGGAGTCACCGGCTGCTCTGGGGCGCCTCGGTCGACATCAGCCGCTCGGCAGCTCCGCGGGTGTCCACACGTCCGGTGACCGTGGCTGCCGGCACCGGTTTTGTGCCCAGCGGTCGTGGCGATCTGGCGCTGACCCTGCGCGACGCGGCCGACATCCGGGCCGTCAATGCGCTGGCCGACCTCGGTGTCCCGCTGAGCCGCACATCCGCGGCCACCGTCGTGGTTCCGGCCGCGGGGCGCGCCTCGGCCAAGGCGGTTTCCCAGCAGTTCGGCGTACGTTTTGAGCCGGCGCCCCGCGGTGTGCCGCGCACCCCGTTCGAGAAGCCGGTGCTGGCCGCCGCGGTGTCCGCCGACGAACTGTTCGCCCTCCGGGACATGGGCTTCGAGGTCCGTACCGTGTCCACCGCCCTGCTGAACGCGGGCGCCGATCTGTCCGGTGTGGACGTGCTGCTGGTCTCGTCGGGCCTGTCCTACCTCGGGTTGAACGCCACCGCGAAGGCCGCGGTCGACCGCCTGCTGGCCGGCGGGGGAGTGGTGACCCGGGGCGGCACCGGCGCGGCCTTCAACACGGCCGCCGGGCTGCTGCCGGCCACCGCGGTCCTCGGCCGCGGCGACGCCAACGGCGTGGTGTCGGTGCAGAACACCGGCGCGGTGGTCGGTGCCGGCTCGCTGCCGCACTCGTTCGTCTACTCGCCGATCTGGTTCACCGGGTCCGGTTTCACCGTGGAGCAGCGCTACGCGGCCGATCCGCTGGTCGCGGGGCACTGGGTGCCGAACGCGGCCGGCGTGGGCGGGCCGGAGCAGGCGGCCGGCCAGGCCTCGGTGGTCTCCGGGGCGACGGCCCGCGGCGGGAAGGCGGTGCTGTTCGGCACCGAGCCGCTGTTCCGGGCCCACCCCAAGGGGTTGTACGCGCAGTTCGCGCGGGCCATCTACTGGTCCGCGCCGTAGTCGCTGCCGCAACAGACAGAACGGGCGCGCCAATTGCCGGCGCGCCCGTTCCTTCTTGCGTCCCTCGTGATTACTCGCCGGAGGGTGCGGTCAGGGCCGTACCCAGCCGGGCCGGTGTGCCGAAGTTCGGCGTGCCGTCCGCGTTCCAGGTGAACTTCTGGGCGCGGGTGGAGCGGTTCATGTCGCAGCCGCCGGAGGCGCTGCTGTTGGCGTGGTAGACGATCCAGTCTTCGGTGCCGTCGGGGGATTTGAAGAAGCCGTTGTGGCCGGGTGCGTAGACGCTGTTGGCGTCGTTGCGTTCGAAGACCGGGGTGGACTTCTTGGTCCAGTGGCTCGGGTTCATCGGGTCGGTGCCGGTCAGGGTCACCAGGCCCAGCTTGTAGTCCGGTCCCCAGCAGGCCGATCCCGAGTAGACCACCATGACCTTGCCGTTGTGGTAGAGCGGCTCGGGTCCTTCGGCGACCGGTGCGGTCTGGCGTTCCCAGGACAGCGTCGGTGAGATGAACCGGACCCGGGAGCCGGACAGCGTCCACGGGTTCGACATCCGCTGGATGAAGTTGGACTGTCCCGCGCCGTCCCCGCCGTACGTGGCCATCAAATAGAGGTTGCCGTTGACCTGCAGCACGCTGGCGTCGAGCGACCAGTCGTTACCGAGGTCGGCTTTGAAGGTGTAGGGGCCCATCGGGTCGGTGCCGGCGGACTCGAGGACGTGCAGGCGTTGGGTGGGGTTGTAGTCGGAGACGTTCTGTCCGGCGGTGTAGTAGAAGTACCAGCGGCCGTTGAGCAGGTGGAACTCCGGCGCCCACATGTTGCAGCAGCCGTTCGGCCGGCTGGACAGGTTGAAGATCACCTGGTCGGTCGCGTTCGCCAGCCCGGCCAGGGTGGCCGACCGGCGCATGGTGATGGTCGAGTTCCAGGTCGTGGTGGCCAGGTAGTAGAAGCCGTTGTGGTACTGCAGCCACGGGTCCGGGCCGTTGCGCTTGATCGGATTCGTGAACGTCGCGGTCGGGTTGGCCGTCGGCGGCGTCGTCGGAGCCGTGGTGGGCGCGATGGTCGGGGCGGTGGTCGGCGCGGTCGTCGGCGCGGTGGTCGGGGCCGCCGTGCCGGTGCAGGCCACCCCGTTGAGGGCGAACGACGTCGGGACCGGGTTGGTCGAGCCGCTGTTGCTGCCGTTGAAACCGAACGTCGTGGTGCCGTTGGTGGCCAGGCCGCCGTTCCAGGAGGCGTTGGCCGCGGTCACCGCCGCGCCGGACTGAGTGATGGTCGCGTTCCAGCCCTGGTTGACGGTCTGCCCGGCGCCGAAGCTCCAGGTCAGCGACCAGCCGTTGAGCGCGTCGCCGAGGTTGGTGACGCTGACGTCGGCGGTGAAGCCGCCGCTCCACTGGGACGTGACCGTGTAGCGGGCCGAACAGCCCGCCGCGGCCGCGTTCGCGGTCACCGCGGCGATCACGCCGGCGCCGGCGGCTACCGCGCCGACCGCGCCGGCCGCGAGCCAGCGGCGCAGAACTTGGGGATTGGTCATGGGGGAATCCACTCTCAGTAGGCGAACGGCCAGCCGGCCGTGTCGTACCCGATCAGGTTGATGCCCAGCCGGGAGGCGCCGCTGTCGGTGTAGTAGTGGTAGGTGAGGACTTCGGCGTCGGTGTCGGCGAACACGTGTTGGTGTCCCGGGCCGTGGATGCTGCCGCGGCCGGCGAGGACCTCGGTGCCGCCGCCGGAGTTCATGGCGGTGCCGTTGCGGTCGACGAACGGGCCGTTCGGGCTGGTCGAGCGGCCGACCATGATGCGGTAGGTGGAGTCGGCGCCGGCGCAGCAGCGGTCGAACGAGACCCACAGGTAGTAGTAGTTGCCGTGTTTGAACATGGTCGGTGCCTCGATGGCGCCGCCGTTACGGCCGGCGATGGCGCGGATCGTAGTGTCCGAACGCTTTCCGGTGGCCGGGTTGATCGCGACCTGTTTGAGGCCGGACCAGAACGAGCCGAAGTTCAGCCACCACCGGCCGGCGTCGTCGACGAACAGGTCCGGGTCGATGGCGTTGAAGTTGTCCGAGGTCTGCGACTCGATGACCAGGCCCTGGTTGGTCCAGGAGCCGCTGGCGCCGGTGGGGCTGGTGGCGAGGAAGATCGCGGACCGGTTGGAGCCGAAGGTCGAGGCCGAGTAGTACAGGTAGTACTGGTTGTTGCGGAACGAGATGTGCGGTGCCCACAGGTTGCTGCTGCCGCCGGTGTACGGGGTGGTCCACGAGGCGCCGTTGGGGAAGACGGTGCCCGCGGCCCGGAACGCGGTCCGGTCCGTCGAGGTGGACAGCGGGATGTTGTTACCGGTCTGGGCCACGATGTAGGTGCCGCCCGACGTCTTCACGATCGTCGGGTCGTGGGTGCCGACGGCGCCGGTGACCGGGCCCGGTCCGGGGTAGGACGCGGGCGGCACGGTCGGGGTGGCGACCGGGTTCGCCGTGGGCGGGGTGGTGGTCGGCGGCGTGGTCGGGGGGGCCGTTGTGGGAGCCGTCGTCGGCGGGGCCGTGGTCGGCGTTGTCGTCGGCGGCGCCGTGGTCGGGGCCGTCGTCGGTGCCGTTGCTCCGGTGCAGGCCACGCCGTTCAGCGCGAACGACGTCGGCGCCGGGTTGCTGCCGGTCCACGAGCCGTTGAAGCCGAACGAGGTCGTCGCGTTGGTGCCGAGACCCCGGTTCCAGCTGGCGTTCGTCGCGGTAACCTGCGCCCCGCTCTGCGTCACGCTCGCGTTCCAGGCCTGCTGTACGGTCTGGCCGGCGCCATACGACCAGGTCAGCGTCCACCCGTCGAGCGGGTCACCGAGGTTGGTGACCGCCACGTTGCCGGTGAACCCGCTGTTCCACTGCGAGCCGACACTGTAGACCACGCTGCATCCGGCGGCGGCGGCCGACGCGACGGCGACCGCCACTCCGGCACCCGCGGCCGCGGTGACCGCCACGGCGCCGGCCAGCAGCGCCCGGCGCCTGGTTGCACGCACTTTCACACGGAACTCCCTCCGAGTTGGGAGCCGCCGGTCCGCAAGCTGTTCCCACGACGCCAAGAGCGCGACGCGGTGGCTATCCACATCTATCTATGCAGAGGCAGTGTTAACGCTAACTCACGCCAGGTCAAGGCCACTCGTGCCCACAAGCATCGAATTAAGTACCCTTCATCGGATGACGGACGTGAGCCGGATGCGGGTGTCGGACGCCGACCGTGACGCGATCGTGGCGGAGCTGCAGCAGGCTGCCGTCGAGGGCCGGCTCAGCCTGGACGAACTCGACGAACGGATGGCCGAGGCCTACGCCGCCGTGACCTGGGCCGAACTCGAGCAGGTCGTCGACGACCTGCCCGAGCCGGTGTACCAGGAGCCCGCCCCGGTCGAGGAGATGACCCATGCCGGGCTGGCCCGGGTGCGTTCGCTGACCGTGCTGAGCCTGGGCGCCGCCGCCGTGCCGGTCACCTTCTCGTCGCCGTGGGCCGGCGTGCTCGGCGGCGCCGCGCTGGTGCTCGGCGCGTTCGCGCTGGGCGTCGGCGACAACTCCCGCTTCGACCGCAACGCCGTCATCGGCGGCATGATGCTGGGCGTCGTCCCGATCGGCTTCTTCAGCTTCCTGCTGCTGCTCTTCAGCACCTAGCTAGGCGGCGGGCGGGAACCGCAGGATGCGGTCGTCGGTGGGGCCGGGGGTCAGCTTGCCGTCGCGCATGCTGGTCATCACCCACAGGTGGCCGTCCGGAGCCACCGCGACCGTGCGCAGGCGGCCGTAGGTGCGCTGCAACTGGGCCACGCCGGTGCCCAGGGTGCCGTCGCCGGCCAGCGGGACCTGCCACAGGCGCTGGCCGCGCAGGGACGCCACGAACAGGTTGTCGCCGGCGATCGCGGCGCCGCTCGGGGAGGCGTCGGCGGGGCGCCACTGCAGGATCGGGTTGGTGAAGCGGGCGTCGGTCGACGTGCCCTCGACGGTGGGCCAGCCGTAGTTCGCGCCGGCCCGGATCAGGTTGATCTCGTCCCAGGTGCTCTGGCCGAACTCGGTGGCCCACAGCCGGCCCTGCGCGTCCCAGGCCAGGCCCTGCACGTTGCGGTGGCCGAGGCTGTAGATCAGCGAGCCGGGGAACGGGTTGTCGTCGGGGACGGTGCCGTCCGCGTTCATCCGCAGGATTTTGCCGTTGTTGCTGGTCATGCTCTGCGAGTTGGCGGTGACCGTGGCGTCGCCGACCCCGGCATAAAGTTTGCCGTCGGGGCCGAACGCGATCCGGCCGCCGTTGTGCATCGGGGCCGTGCTCAGGCCGGTGAGGACCGGCTCCTGCTGATCCGGCGTGTCCAGGCGGAAGCGGACGATCCGGTCGTCGGTGCTGGACTTGTAGAACGCGTACACGTAATTGTCGGTCGCGTAGTCGGGGGAGACCGCCAGTCCGAGCAGGCCGTCCTCGAAGTCGACCACCACGCCGGGCAGGGTGAACAGGGGAGTGACCGTGCCGTCGGCGGTGACCTGCAGGACCCGCGCGCTGCTGCGTTCCGAGACCAGGGCGCTGCCGTCCGGCAGGAACGCCAGGCCCCACGGCACGGCGAGGCCGGTGGCCAGGGTCTGCGGCGCCGAGAAGTCGAAGTCGCCAGGCGCGGCGGCCGAGGCGACGCTGACGCCGGTGAAGGTCAGGGCGGCAGCCGCGGCCACCGCGATGAGCTTGCGCATTCGTTCTCCCTAGTTCGTCAGTACGGATGCCCGGCGAGGGGGAGCTCGACGCTGTAGATCCCGAAATTGCCCGAAGTGCCCGAGGTGATAAACAAGGTTTTGCCGAGAGGGCCGCCGAAGGCGACGTTCGTGGTGTTGCGGCCCGCCGTGATGGAGCCGATCTCGGTGCCCCCGGGCGTGATGACGTGCACCCGGCCGTCGTTGTACGAGGCCCAGTAGAGGTTGCCGGCGCAGTCGATGCCGACGCCGTCGGGGCTGGTCAGCCGGGCGAAGTTGCGGCGCGGTCCGACGCTGCCGTCGGCCTGCACCGGATAGGCGAAGATCTGGTTGCTGGCCAGCCCACCGACGTACAGGGTCGTGCCGTCGGGGGACAGCGCGATGCCGTTCGGCTGCGCCACCGTGCCGTCGATCAGGTCGACCACGCCGTTGCGCAGCCGGTAGACGCCGGTGACCCCGGACTGCTCGTCGGGGCGGTTGGCGCGCTGGAAGTTCGGGTCGGTGAAGTAGATCGTGCCGTCCGCGGCGATCGTCACGTCGTTCGGCGAATTGAACTTGCGGCCCTGGAAGCCGGCCGCCAGCACGCCGCGGCTGCGATCGCTGAGCGCGTACGTGGACAGGCTGCGCTGGTCGTGCGTGGCCGCGACGATCCGGTCGCCGTCGACCGCGAGCCCGTTGCTGCCGGCGTCCGGGATGAACTCCTCGAACGTGGCCGGCGGCGTGAACCGCCAGATCGTGGACGCCTGGACGCCCTCGGCGCCGGACGGGTTCTGCATGTCCGAGAACAGCAGGACGCCCGGGTCGGCGACCCAGGTCGGGCCCTCGGTGAAGGTGAAGCCGGTGCGCAGCGGCTGGGCCGCCACCGTGGGGCTGGGAAGTGGGTCGCCCGTGCACTCGGCGGCGGCTGCGGAGCCCGCGGTCCCCAGCCGGACGGCTCCGGCGACCAGCAGTGCGGTCGCTGCGGTCACGATCCCGGCGGTGCGCAATCTCATCCCGGACACCCCTCGGCCAGCCAATATCGACGCCTGTCATTCTCTATGGCCGGCCGAGGGTGTCAAATCGGAGATCACCAGAGGCGGGTACGGTCCCGTCCCGCGCCGAGGCCGGCGAGCGGACCGGCCGGGAACGGGCCGTCGGTCTTGGCGGCGCCGATCAGGTCGACGTCCATCACCGCGGGGCTGCCGTCGCGCTCCTCGAACTCGGCGTCGGCGAACCGGACCCGCTCCAGGTCACGGCCGGTTACCGGGTCGAGGTGCCGGTCGTCGAACGCCTCCGGCAACTGCGTCGTCAGGTACACGGCGTCGCCCTCCTCGACGATCGTGGCGGTCGCGGCGTCCAGCACCAGCGGGTCCCGCTCACCCGCGAACGGCCGGGCTCCCGCGGCGTAGACGTTGCCGCGCGCGTACACAGCCTGCTCCAGCCCGAGGAAGCGCTGGTGGTCGCCCGGCGGCCGGGCCTCGATGCGGTCCAGGTACTCCTCGAAGGAGGCCGGGTAGCCGTCATAACCCGCGGTGCCGGCGAGCGGGGGCGTCTTTCCTTCGGCTTTTTTCCCGTACGCGGTACCGGAGTCCCCGCCGATGAAGAGGTTGCCCACCCACCGGTCGTCCCCGCCCTCGATCACCGCGTAGCCGGCGACCTGCGTGCTGTGCGGGCGGTGGTAGGGCGTGGCCCGGTCGCGGACGGTCTCGAGCCGGACCGTGCCGCCGATCAGGTTGTGCACGAACGCGCCGCCCTGGCTGAACAGCTCGAGCGCGGCCGGCGAGGCGAGGATGTTGTGCTCGACCAGGTACGGGCCGTGGCTCACCTCGATGAACAGGTCGCGGTTGTTGCGGTAGAACACGTTGCGGGACACCCGGGTGCCCTGGGTCTGCCAGTCCAGCCAGGTGCCCAGCGTGCAGTCGTGGATGCGGTTGTGCCGGATCTCGACGTCGATGGCCGCGTGCAGCTTGATGCCGCCGATCTCGTATCCGTAGAACTCGCGCTTGGTGGCGATCCGGTAGATGTGGTTGTCCTCGATAGTGGAGAACACGCAGCCCAGGTGGCCGACGATGCCGTTCTGCCCGCAGTCGTGGATGGTGTTGCGCCGGACCACGTGCGACCCGATGTGCTCGGCGTCCCAGCCGATCTGGCGGGCCGCGAACACCGACTCCAGCTGATATTGGTAGCCGGGTTTGTCGCCGCGTTCGGTGGCGTAGTTGTGCCCGGTCGAGGCCTCCTTGCCGAGCGAGATCGCCGAGCATTTCGCGTCGTGGATGTGGTTGTCCTCGATGATCCAGCCCTTGGCCCAGTTCGGCCCGATCAGGCCGGGCTGGTCGGCGGTCGGCGGCGTCCACGGGCAGGCCGCCTGGCACAGTTCGAAGCCGCGGACTGTGATGTAGTCGAGGTGCGGCACCTCGGGGTAGAAGACCGAACGCCGTACGTTGATCTCGACGAGCTCGGCGTTCGGGTCGAAGCCCTGGAAGTTGGCCCACAGCGTCGTCTCGGTCGCGCCCACCTCGGCGTGCCAGACCAGCTGGGTCTGCGCCGGGTGCTCGACTCCGACGGTGACGCCGGTCCAGTCGTCGACCATCTCCTTGCGGGCCGGTGGGTCGGCGACCTCGTCGGCGCTGTGCACCTCGTAGAAACTCACCCCGTTGAGATAGACGTCGCCGAGGTGCTTGCGGGCCGGGGTGCCGGGACGATAGACGATCCAGTCGCCGGCGATCTCCTCGCCGAACGGGTTGAACGAGCCGAACAGCGCGTTCGGGACGGTTACGGTCCACACCGTGCCGCCGACCGTGGTCCAGCCGGTCACCCGCTCGGAACCCTTGATCACGACGTGCTCGCCGGGGGCCGCCTGGTATGTGATGCGGCGGCTGTCGCTGAGGCCGCCGCGGCGGGGTTTGACCCACTCCCTATATTCGCCGGCGTGCACCGTCACGGTGTCACCGGGCCCGGCCAGAGCGGCCGCCCGGTTGATGGTCCGGAACGGCCGCTCCGCCGAGCCGTCGGCGTCGTCGGAGCCGCTGGTCGCTACGTGGAAGACGCTAGTCATGGGTCAATTGTGCTCGGGTCCGGCCACGGTGCGGCAATTACTGCCGGAAATCAATCTCTCGGGCTGGCCAGATGGGCAGAAACCGGACCCAGGTCGAGGCCGAACTCGTCGATCAGCACCGGCTGGCCCGACACCAGCGACTGGTTGGCGGCGATGCCCACCGCGACCGCCCGCAGCCCGTCCACACATCCGGCCGCCCGGGCCAGCGGGTCCCCGCCGATCCGCAGGTCGCGCCGGAAGACGTCCTTCAGCAGGATCGCGTCGCCGCCGCCGTGGCCGCCGATGCCGGCCGGGATGGTCACCCGCCCGGCCGGCTGCCAGTGCCGCTGCACCACCAGCCGGTCGCCCTCGGGACGCACCCGGTCCGCGCTGGACACCGCGGTCGCCGACGGGTCGAGCACCACGTTGCCGTCCGCGTCCAGGGTGATGTGGCCGCGCTCGACCACCTCCAGCTCGGCCCGGCCCGCGGTGCCGTTCACCGTCACCCGGTAGCCCTCCCACGGGCTGTGCGCGTTCAGCGAATACGTCAGCGTCGCGCCGCCGCGGTAGTCGACCAGGACCGCCATGTTGTCCTCGATGGTCACACCGGGCGCGAACGGGTCCTGGTCGCGCACATAGCCGTCGTGCTGCTCGGCGTTCAGGTACAGGGCCTCTAGCCGGGGATCGCGGCGCAGGTCGAGCGCGAACGGATCGCCCTCCACCCCGGTGCCGCGGGCCGGTCGCTCGCCCAGGCCGCGGGCGGCAGCGTTCTCGTCGCCGTAGAAGCGCAGCGCCGCCGACGCGTACACCCTTGCTGGAATGTCGTTGAGCCACCAGTTGACCAGGTCGAAGTGGTGACTGGACTTGTGCACCAGCAGACCGCCGGAGTTGGCCTTGTCCCGGTGCCAGCGCCGGAAGTAGTCGGCGCCGTGCACGGTGTCCAGCGCCCACTCGAAGTGCACGCCGGTGACCCGGCCGATCTCGCCGGACGCGATCACCTCGCGCAGCGTCGAGTTGCGCGGCGCGTACCGGTAATTGAAGGTCATCACCACGTCGCGGCCGGTCTCGGCGATGGCCGCGGTGATCCGGCGGCAGCCGTCCAGCGTGGTGGTGAGCGGCTTCTCCACCACCACGTCCGCGCCGGCCCGCAGCGACCGCTCGACCAGGTCGGCGTGGGTGTGGTCGGGGCTGGTGACGATGACGACGTCGACCGCGGACTCGGCGACCATCTTCTCCAGCGCGTCCGGCGTGTACCGGGCCAGACCCGGCCCGGCCTGCTGGTCGTAGTAGTCGATCCGGCCCGGGTTGGGGTCGAGCCAGGCGACGATCTCGCCGACGTCGGCGTGCTCACCCCGGAGTGCGCCGACGTACATGCCGGCGCGGTGCCCGGTGCCGGCGATGGCGTAGCGGCGCCGCGGCCGGTCCGGTCCGGGCTCACGGAACTGGGGGATCACGCCGTCGCCGGCGGTCACGTTGCGGCTGGCGGCCGGGCGCGGGGCGGTCGGGTTCTGGTCGGCGGTGCTCATGAAAGATCCTGTTCGAGTACGGCGACGCCGGCGGCGTCGAGCGGGAGCGGGTCACCGGCCCGGTGGTCGCGGCCGGTGAGGAGGTCGTGGCCGGCCCGGTCGAGCCGTACCGTGACCGGGCTGTCGGTGTGGTTGAGCAGGAACAGGTAGCGGTGCGTGGCGGTCTGCCGGACGGCGGCCTCGACGCCGTCCGGTGCGGGATGCGCGGGGCCGGCCGCGGCGCGGTCCAGCACGGTGCCGAGCACCCGGTCGAACCCGGCCTCGTCCAGCCGGGTGCCGAGGTAGACGACGCTGCCGGCGCCGAGCGCGTGGTCGAGGATCGCGGGCCGGCCGTCCGGGTACGCGGCGAGCGGCTTCGCGGTCTCGGCGACCAGGTCGTCCTGCCAGCACGAGCCGGTGCCGAAGCCGTCGACCTCGACCGTGGCGCCGTCCGGCATGGGGGAGAAGTCCCGGACGTGGCCGCCGATCACATCGCGCAGACCGCCCGGGTAGCCGTCCGGGTGGACGCGGTCGTTCTCGTCGACGATGCCGGAGAAGAAAGAGATCAGCACGTGTCCGCCGCCTTCGGCGAAGGCGCGCACGGCCGCCCGTTGCGCGTCGGTGATCGCGTACTGGTTAGGAATTATCAGCGCCCGGTAGCCGCTCAGGTCGTCATCGAGCGAGACGACGTCGACCGGGACGTTGCGCCGCCAGAGAGCGCGGTATTGCGCCGTGACGGTGTCCTTATAGCTGAAGTCGTGCCGCGGGTGGTAGCAGCCCTCGACCGCCCACCAGTTGGGCCAGTCCCAGACGATGGCGACCCGGGCCTCGGTGCGCGCGCCGCTGATCCGGTCGAGCGCCGCAAGCTCGGCGCCGAGGGCGGAGACCTCTTTCCAGGTACGCGAGGAGCGTCCACTGTGCGGCAGCATCGCCGAATGGAACTTCTCCTGGCCGTAGCGCGAGGCCCGCCACTGGAAGAACATGACCGCGTCCGAGCCGCGCGCGACGGCCTGGTACGAGCCGAGCCGCATCCGGCCGGGCGGCTTCACGAGGTTGAGCGGCCACTGGCTCACCGCGCCGGCGGCCTGTTCCATCAGCAGCCAGGGCGCGCCGCCGCCGAGCGTCCGCATCAGGTCGTACTGCAGTGCGGCGTCGGCGAGAGCGGCCGGTTGCGCCGGGTCCGGGTACGAGTCGTACGCGATCACATCCAGCTCGGGCGCCCACTTCCGGTAGTCGTTGAGCCGGAAGTACTGCATCAGGTTCGTGGTGATCGGGAGATCCGGGGTGGCCTCGCGCAGCGCGTCCCGTTCCGCTTTGTAAAGATCCAGCTGTACGTCCGAGTTGAACCGGGAGAAGTCGAGCTCGCGGGCCGGGTTGACCCGCCCGCGCACCGGCCGCGGCAGATGCACCTGCGACCAGTCGCTGTAGCGCTGGCCCCACATCAGGGTGCCCCAGCGGTCGTTGAGCTCGTCCAGCGTCCCGTACCGGTCCCGGAGCCACTGCCGGAACCGCTCGTCGCAGAGATCGCAGAAACACTCGGCGTGATACTCGTTGCCGACGTGCCAGAGCGCCAGCGCCGGGTGCGAGGCGTACCGGCCGGCGAGCGTACGCGCGAAGCGCAGGCTGCGGTCCCGGTAGGCCGGCGCCGACGGGCAGAAGTGCCCGCGGCTGCCGACGCCGACCCGGGTACCGTCCCGGCCCACCATCAGCGACTCCGGGTGCGCCTCGGCCAGCCAGGGCGGCGGCGACGCGTTCGGGGTGGCCAGGCTGACCGCGATGTCGTTGCCGGCCAGCAGATCCATGACCGCGTCCAGCCAGCCGAAGTCGAACGTGCCGTCCGAGGGTTCCAGCGCCGACCAGGCAAAGACGCCGACCGTGACCAGGTTGACCCGGGCCTCACGCATCAGCCGCACGTCCTCGGCCCACACCTCCGGCCCCCACTGCTCCGGGTTGTAGTCGCCGCCGTAAAACATGTGCTCCCTCACTGCGTGACCGTTCACTCTCCGCCCGAACGGCGGCTTGAAACGACTTAAGTGAACGGTCACTTGCCGGGTGTGTCAAGATGACCGCATGCCCCAGTCGCCCCGGCCCACTCCCCCCGGCGAAACGGGCCGGCCCTCCCGGCCGGCTTCGGCTCCCGGGGTGGATCAGCCCTCCCGGCCGGCTGCCGCCGTCGGGGTGGATCAGTCCTCCCGGCCGGCTGCCGCCGTCGGAGTGGAGCGGGCGCGCCGGCGGCGGCCCACCATCCGCGAGGTGGCGCGGCTGGCCGGGGTGTCGCACCAGACCGTGTCGCGTTACCTGCGGCTGGACAGCACCGTCAACGAGGCCATCCAGCAGCGCATCGGCCAGGCTATCGCCCAGCTAGACTACCGGCCCAACCTGGTGGCCCGCGCGATGCGCAACCGCCGCACCGGCCGGCTGGCCCTGCTGCTGCCGCCCGGCACCGCGATCAGCTCGCTCGAAGTGCTGGCCGGGGCGACCGCCGTGGCGCACGAAGCCGGCTACGCGGTCGAGGTGGTCACCCTGGACGGCCCGGCCGCCACCCGCGCCGACCGGGTCCGCGAACTGGCCGACTCGGGCTTCTTCGAGGCGATCGTGTCGTTCACCCCGCTGCCCGCCGACGCCACCCGCACCGACACCGGCACCCCGGTCGTGGTCAGCCCGCACTACGACGAAAACATGCGCGGCATCGGCGAGCTGGCCGACGCGTCCGCGATCGAGGAGCTGATCGTCGGGCTCGCCGACCGGGGCCACCGCCGCTTCCTGCACCTGGCCGGCGACTACGCGCACACCTCGGCCCGCTGCCGCCGCGACGTCTTCCTGGCGACGATCGACCGCCTCGGCCTCGAGCCGGCCGGCGTAGCCGACTGCGGCTGGCGCACCGACCCGGCCCGCCAGGCCGTCCTCGACCTGCCCGCCGACCGTCCCGCCACCGCCGTGATCGCCGCCAACGACATCCTGGCCGTGGCCGCGATGTCCGGCGCCGTCCGCCGCGGCTGGTCGGTCCCCGGCGACCTGAGCGTCACCGGCTGGGACGACAACCCGGTAGCCGCCGCCATGACCCCCGCGCTGACCACCGTCCGCGTCGACCACGACCTGCTGGGCCGCCACGCGGTGACCACCCTGCTGGCCACCCTGACCGGCACCGCCGCACCGGAGCGCGGCCGACCCGTCACCACCGTGAAGTGGCGCGAGTCGACCGGCCCGGCACCGGCCCGCTAGACAGCCCCGGGTCGAGTCCGCGCGACTCCGCTCACGCCCGCCGCGGATCCTGCGTCGCCTGCCGGCACCGGATCCGCAACGCAGCGGCCGTCCCGAGAAGTGGATGATCTTCCCGCGATCCAGGATCCTCGGAGGTGCAAGGAGATTGCGCGGCCCGTGCGGCCACGGCGACGCGGACCACCGGGCTCGGGTGGTGTCGGTGTCCACATCGGGCGGGCAGCGGTGGAACGGCGGCAGGACCAGGCCCGCTGGCCCCAACGCACCCATGCGCGGCCCCTCCGCGGGGCCGCGCGGGTGACGGGCTGTGGTTAGCCGCAGAGTGCGTCGTCGATCAGGCGTAGCGTGCGTTTCTGGACGGCCTGCGCGGGCTGCGGGTCGGCCAGCTGGGTGCTCAGGGCCAGCACCGCCACCCGGGTGCCGTCCGGGCTTACGCCGTTTGCGGTGCTCATGCCGGGCATGTCGCCGCCGTGTGACCAGTAGCCGCCGCAGCGGTTCGGCACGAACATGATGCCGAGCCCGTAGCGCGCGCCGGGGATGTAGTCCTGGAACGTCTCGGCCAGGACGGTCCGGTGCAGGTCGGCCATCTGCCGCGGCCGCAGCAGTTCGCCGCGCTGCAGCGCCTGCCAGAAGCGGGACAGGTCGGCCGGGGTGGTGACCAGGTTGCCGGCTGCGCCCGCGACGGACGTGTTGAACTCGGTGGTGTCGGTCAGCGGGCCGCCCGGCTCCCACTGGTGGTAGCCCCGGGCGTGCGGGCGGGGCAGGGTGGGCCGGTCACCGGGCGACGAGGTGTGCCGCAGGCCGAGCGGGCGGAGGATGCGGTCGCGCACCTCGGCGTCCCACGGGCGGCCGGTCACCCGTTCGATCACCATCCCGGCCAGGATGAAGTTGGTGTTGGAGTAGTCCCAGCTGGTGCCGGGTGCGAAGGTGGGCGGGTGCTTCATCGCGATCGCCACCAGGTCGGCGGGGTCGTAGTGGTCGAACCGGTGCGCCCGGAACGCCTCGTACGACGCCAGGCCGGCCAGGTCGTTGGTGTAGTTGAACAGGCCGCTGGTGTGCTGGAGCAACTGCCGGACGGTGATCCGGCGGCCGTCGTTGCCGTTGCCGGCCACCGCGCCCGGCAACCACCGCTCGACGGTGTCGTCCAGTGACAGGCGCCCCTCGCCGGCCAGTTGCAGCACGACCACGGCCGTGAAGGTCTTGGTGTTGCTGCCCATCCGGAAGTAGCCGTTGAGCGGTACCGCGCCGGCCCGGGCACGGACCGTGCGGTCGTCCACCCGGGTCAGCCCCTGCACCCCGGTGATGCCGAGGGCGTGCAGGTCGTCGACGCCGGTCTGGAGCGTGGACCGGCCGGCGGCCACCGCCGGCGCCACCGATCCGGCCAGCAGCGCGGCCGTGGTCGCGACGACGACGCCCCATTTGCCTAGTTGAATATGCATGCTTTGACGCTATTGAGGGGTGCCGGTTGGCTCCATCCGGTGAGCCCCCGTTCTCGGGTGGGGTTAACCCCCGGTCGGGTGGCGGGAAACCGCAAGCTGGCCATCTCTCGTTCACCTGCTGTTCGGCCACGGCTGGCTAAGGTGACGCCATGGACGGCGTCGGGGCGGCCCGCGACCTTGCCAGGTTTCTCCTGGCGGACCTACCGGAACGCTGGCGGCACACGGTCGGTGTGGCGCGGCGGGCGGAGAGCCTGATCGGGACTCTGCCGGCCGGTGACGGTGCGGTGCTGGTGGCGGCCGCCTGGCTGCACGACGTCGGCTACGCGGCGCCGCTGCGGGACACCGGCTTCCACCCGCTGGACGGTGCCCGGCATGTCCGGGCCGCCGGCTGGTCGTACCGGATAACGGGTTTGGTTGCTCATCACTCCGGTGCGATGTGCGTGGCCCGGTGCCGCGGTCTGGCCGATCAGCTGGCCGAGTTCCCGCAGGAGAGTTCGCCGACCGCCGACGCGCTGGTGTACGCCGATCAGACCGTCGGGCCCGACGGCGTGGTGATGACGTTCGAGGACCGACTGGCCGACATGCTGCACCGGCACGGGACCGGGTCGCCGCACGCGGCCGCGCATCACGAGCGGGCGCCACTGCTGCGCGCCGCGGTGCTGCGGGTCGAGGACCGGCTCGCGCTGGCCCGGCTGGTGCCCGCCGCCTGAATGCGGGGTGACACCGCCGGCAACAACTCCACAGTGGCCTACCGGCCGCACGCTGCGCGCCAATGACCGGTTGCTGACCACGGTGAACGAGCAGCTCCTCCCGAACTGATCACCCGAGTCCGGCCACCGAACCATACTGGTTCGGTGGCCGGCGTCTGGGTGCTGCACGTCGACCTCGACCAGTTCTTCGCGTCGGTCGAGGTGCTGCGCCGCCCTGAGCTGCGGGGCCGGCCGGTCGTGGTGGGTGGCTCCGGCGACCCGGCGCAGGCGCGTACTGTGGTCGCCACGGCTTCCCGGGAGGCCCGTGCGTTCGGCGTACGGTCGGGAATGCCGCTGCGGCTCGCCGCGCGCAAGTGTCCCGACACAGTGTTCCTGCCCACCGACATGCCTGCCTACGAGCAGGCGTCGGCCCGGGTGATGGCGGCGCTGCGCGGTTTTCCGGTACGCCTCGAGGTGTGGGGCCTGGACGAGGCGTTCGTGGGCGGCGACGTCGACGACCCGCAGCGGCTGGCCGCCGAGCTCAAGTCCGCGATCCTCGACCAGACCGGCCTGACCTGCGCGGTCGGCATCGGCCGCAACAAGAACCAGGCCAAGATCGCGGCCCGGTTCGCCAAGCAGGACCCGACCGGCATCGCCACCGTGACCGACGAGACCTGGATGCCGCTGATGGGCGCGCGCCCGGCCGGCGACCTGTGGGGCGTCGGCCCGAAGACCGTGCGGAAGCTCGACGAACTCGGCCTGCCCACCGTGGCCGACCTGGCCGCCGCCGGCCCGGACCGGCTCCAGGAACGCTTCCCGCCCCGGGCCGCCCGGTGGCTCACCGTGATCGCCCGTGGCGGCGGCGACACCGAGATCGTCACCGAGCCGTGGGTGGCGAAGTCGCGCAGCAAGGAGGTCACGTTCCCGCACGACCTCACCGACCGCGCCGACGTCGAGACCCAGTTGACCACCCTGGCCCGCGCGCTGACCGCCGAGGTGGCCGCCGCCGGCCGCCAGGTGATCCGGGTCGGCGTGAAGGTCCGCTCGTCCACCTTCTTCACCCAGACCCGCGAGGCCAAACTCCGCGGCGGCCCCACCACCGACCCCGACGTGATCGCCGCCGCAGCCCGCGAGGTGCTGACCAAGTTCGAGCTGAAACGCCCGGTTCGCCTGCTGGGCGTCCGCGCTGACCTGCACGTCGACTGAGGCCCTCCGACCCTGCCGGCCGGAACCCGTGCGCGGGAGACTGGGAGTGGCGCGGGGCGCGGTACGACCTGAGCCGGGACTACCTGGAGCTGGCCCGGACGCAGGCCGAGGGCATCATCGCGGGCGCGGTGCACGAGGCCCGTGCGGTGGCCGGCGACCTGGAGGTCGAGGGCAACCCGCTGATCGGCAACGCCGCGGCGCGACTGCTCGAGGAGTCGGCGCACGCCGAGCTCACCGTGCTGGGCAGCCGGGGGCGCGGCGGGCTCGGGAGCCTGCTGCTCGGGTCGGTCAGCCGGCGGGTCGCCACCCATGCGGCGGGGCCGGTGGTCGTGGTGCGCGGGCGCGACGAGGGTCCGGTCGTCGCGGGCGTGGACGATTCGCCGGGTGCCGACATCGTTCGCCGGGCGGCGTTCGAAGCGGCGGCCGGGCGCGACACCGGGCTGTTCGTGGTGCGGTCCTATCTGCCCGAGGCGCCGCTGTGGCTGGGTGACGTGGCCACGGCGGTCGCCGAGGGGCAGGAGCGGGCCGGGTTGACCGAGCAGCCGGCGCCGTGGCGGGCGAGGTTTCCGGAGGTGCCGGTGCAGCCGGTGCTGACCCACGAGACGGCGGCATCCGCGCTGGTCACCGCCTCGGAGCGGGCGCAGCTCGTGATCGTGGGCAGCCGCGGGCCGGGCTGCATCTGCTGCACCACGCCCAATGTCCGGTTCTGATCGTGCGGGCCGTCCGTCAGGTCGCGGGGTAGGCGCGGGTCTCGGCGGCCTTCACCGCGACCCACAGCTCCTGGCCCGGTTCGAGATGGAGCTGGGCGGCCGCCGCGGGCGTGACGTCGGCGGCCACCGAGATCGGGCCGTCGAGCCTGATCCGCATGTTGTCACCGTGGCTCTGCAGGTCGGCCAGCACGGCTTTCCAGGCGTTGCGCGGGCTGCCGTCCGGCTGGCTCCGGTGCAGGGCGACCGCTGCAGGAGCAAAAGCCACAAAAGCATCACCGCGTACGATGTCAGTCGTGGCCAGGGTGAACCCGCCCGCCAACTCGACGGCGTGGCCGGTGCCGTGTCCGCGGTAGAGGTTGAGCCCGACTAGTTGAGCGACGTAATCGGTTCGCGGCCGGGCGGTGATGGTCGCGGCGTCGCCCTCCTGCACGATCTGACCGCTTTCGATAATCACGAGCCGGTCGGCCAGCACCAGCGCGTCGAGCGGATCGTGGGTCACCAGCAGGGCCGCGCCGGGGTGCGCGGCGAGGTGACGGCCCAGTTCGGCGCGGGTTTCGAGGCGGGTCCGGGCGTCCAGCGCGGCGAGCGGCTCGTCCAGCAGCAACAGTACGGGGTCGACCGCGAGCGCCCGGGCGAGCGCGACCCGCTGCGCCTGCCCGCCGGACAGGTGCCGCGGCTTGCGACGCCCGTACTCGGCGAGCCCGACGCGCTCCAGCCAGCGGTCGGCGACGGCGCGCGCGCTGCGCCGGTCGGCCCCGTGCCGGCGCGGCCCGAAGGCGACGTTGTCGCGCGCGCTCAGGTGCGGGAACAGCAGGTAGTCCTGGAAGACGACGCCGATCGGCCGGCGCTCCGGCGGGACCTGGCCGAGGTCGCGGCCGTCGAGGGTGAGGTACCCCGCAGAGAGCGCGGTGAGCCCGGCGAGCGCCCGGAGCGCGGTGGTCTTCCCGGCCCCGTTGGGCCCGAGCAGGGCGACCGTCTCACCCCGGTCGATGCGCAGGCTGATGTCGAGGCGGAACGCGTCGCGCCGCACCACGAGGTGCGCGTCCAGGAGCCGGTCGTTCACGGCGCGGTCAGCCAGCGGTCGCGGAGCGCGACGAGGATGGTGACGGACACGGCGAGCAGGATAAGGCTGAGCACCACGGCGCCTTCCAGGTCGCCGCTCTCCATGGTCTGGTACACGGCGAGCGGCATCGTCTGGGTGATGCCCGGAAAGTTTCCGGCGAACGTGATGGTGGCGCCGAACTCGCCCAGCGCCCGGGCCCAGCACAGCACCGCGCCGGCCGCGATGCCCGGGGCGACCAGCGGCAACGTGACATGGGTGAAGGTGACAAGCCGGCTGGCGCCGAGCGTGGCGGCGGCCTCCTCGTAGCGGGTGTCGGCCCCACGCAGCGCTCCCTCCACGGCGATGACCAGGAACGGCAGGGCCACGAACGACTCGGCGACGACCACGCCCGCGGTGCTGAACGGCAACGTGATCCCGAACGTCTCGTCGAGCCACGAGCCGATCAGCCCGCGCCGGCCCAGCGCCAGAAGGAGCGCGATGCCACCGACCACCGGCGGCAACACGAGGGGAACCGTGATCAGCGCGCGCACCAGGCGCCGGCCGGGAAACTTGACGCGGGCGAGCAGCCAGGCCAGCGGCACGCCCAGCAGAATGCACAGCACGGTGGCCAGGGTCGCGGTGAGCAGGGAGAGTTTCAGGGCCGCCAGCACTTCGGGTTCGGCCAGTCGCTCCGGCAACGTCGCCCACGGCGTACGTGCTAAAAGCCCGACCAACGGCAGCGTCAGAAACACCACCCCGGCGATAGCCGGCAGCAGCAATGCCACCGGCACGCTTTTCCTGGTGGTCATGGGCTTTGGAAGCCGGCTTCGGTGAGCACCGCGAGACCATCCGGCGAGAGCACGTAGTCGACGAACTTCTGCGCGCCGGCCGGATTCTTGGCGCCGTTCAGCACCGCGATCGGATAGTCGTTGACGGCCTGCGCGGATTCCGGAAACTCCACCGCGTCGACGTCCGCGGACGCGGCCTTGGCGTCGGTGCGGTAGACCAGCGCGGCGTCGACCTCACCGAGCTTGAGCTTGGCGAGGGCCGCTTTGACGTCCTGTTCGAGGGTCACCGGGATGAGTTCGACGCCGCCCTTTTCCAGGGCGGTTCTGGCCGCGGCGCCGCACGGTACGGTTTCGGCGCAGAGGGCCACCTTGAGGCCGGCCGCGGTCAGGCCGGCGAGTCCGGTGATGCCTTTCGGATTGCCTTTGGCCACCGCGATGACGAGCTGATTCTTGACGAATGTGGCGGGCGCCGCGGCGTCGGTGACGGCAGCCATGTTCTTGGGCGCGGCGGACGCAAATACATCCGCCGGGGCGCCCTGATTGATCTGCGTCGCGAGAGCCGAACTCCCGGCGAAGTTGAACGTGACCGTGGTGCCCGGATTGGCCGTCTCGAACCGCTTGCCGATCGTGGTGAAGGACTCGGTCAGCGAGGCCGCGGCAAAGACGGTGACCGTGGTGGTGCCCGGGTTGCTCGAGGCGGCGGCTTCCGTCTGGTCGGCCCCGCACCCGGCCAGGCTGACGGTGAGGAGAGCGGCGGCGAGGGCCCTCAGCTGTTGTTGTGCCACGGCGCCACTCTAGTTCGTGCAGATGCGGCCAGAAACCCGCCGATCAGACGCATCTTCGGCCCTGCGGTGAGGCAACGGGCCGCAAGCGCGCCCAACCGCCTTTCGCCTGGCGTTTTGCCTTGCGATTCTTGCTCAAGTCCTCGGCGGCGGCCCGCGCAACGGAAAACAGCGGAATCGAATCCGGCGAAGCGCGTCCACAAGCCACTGTCGCGGTGGCGCTGCAGCACCATCAATCCCTGATCGGAACGAGGAATAACCCCCGGCGGCCCTTTTCCGGGTCGCCGGGATTTTTCGTATGATCCGGCGGATGTCGTTGCCGGGTGACGGGCCGATGGGATCAGAGATGTCCCGGCGTGCAGCCGGGCGTGTAGAAGCCGTTCACGCCGACTCCGGTGCTGGCCGCCGACCGGTTGCCGGCCGCGTCGATCGCCCGGACGGTGATCGTGTTCGGGCCGGGCTTCACGACGTGCAGCACGCCCCAGGCGCCGGAGATGTGGCCCTGATCGGTGAGGAAGCCGATGGACTGGCCGTCGGCGAACGCCTGGTACCGCAGGTTCGGCTGGGGTGTCACGTTGTCGGTGGAGCGGTTCGCGCCGATGATGACCATCAGGCACTGGAAGCCCTGGGCGTACCCGATGCGCGGCGCGGTCGGCGGGGTGGTGTCCGCAGCGGCCGAGGCGGTGCCGGCGGCGAGCGGGAGGGACAGCAGCACGGCGGCTGCCACGATGGTGATCCGGCGGAGGGATGATCGGAGCATGGGCACCTCACTCGTACCTTTTAAACAGTGAAACTTGACATGAAGCGGCGGCTACCCAGAGAAAACCCGATTTAAACAGTGGATGTTGGTGATGTTTTGATGGATTCGCCGGACCGCTGGACCGCGGTGGCGGCGTTGACCGACTCGTCGCGCCGGGCGCTCTACGAGTACGTCCGGCACGCGGGGCACCCGGTCGGCCGGGACGAGGCCGGAAACGCGACCGGCATCTCGCGCGGGCTGGCCGCCTTCCACCTCGACAAGCTCGTCGAGGCCGGACTGCTGCGGGCCCGGCACGAGATGCCGCCCCACCGGCCGCGGGGCCGGGGCCGGATGCCCAAGGTGTACGAGCCGGCCAGTACCGGCGTGGCGGTGGCCATCCCCGAGCGGCGCTACGAGCTGATCGCGGAGATCCTCGCCGACGCCGTCGCCACCTCGCCGGCCGACGCCGGCCGTGAGGCGTCACGGCTGGCGCACCAGCGGGGCCGGGAGATCGGCGCCCGGCTGCCCGAGACCGGCCGCGACCTGGCCGGTGCGCTGGCCCGGCTCGGCTTCGAGCCGGAGCGTGACCCGGACGGGACCATCGTGCTGCACAACTGCCCGTTCCACGTGCTCGCCGTTCGCCGGACCGAGCTGGTGTGCGGGCTCAACCACGCATTCGTCGCCGGCATCCTGGACGGGCTGGGGGAGACGCGGGTCGAGGCTCACCTGGCGCCCCGGCCGCGCACCTGCTGCGTACGCATCGGCCGCTGATCCGCCGGGTGGTGGACACTACGCGGAACGCACCCGAACCGAACGCCGCAACGCCCTCGACGAAATGACAGAGGACGCCGAGGAGGACGGCTTCTACGACGCCACCACCGACTCCCGGCCGACCAGATAACGGGCCGTCACCAAGCCGCCGCCTATCGACGCGTGCCGAACACCGCCCCGGGCGCCCGGTCAGCCTGGTTGGCAGCTGTAGACGACCTCGGTGCCGGCCTGGAGCGGGGACGGTTCGATGATGTTGACGGTGGCGGTCTCGGTGGTTGTGCCTACACCGCTGAACGTCCATTTCAGAGTGAGGGCGGCGGTTCGCTGGCCGCTGCCGACCTGCTCGGTGAGTACGGCGCCCGGTGGGGTGCCGGAGCGGAGCCACTGGTAGCGGATCTCGCCGCTCCGGCCGTTGGTGCGTACGGTGGCGACCACGTCGACGGTGACGTCGCATTTGTTTCCGGCCGGCGTGGGTACCGCCACCGCGGCGCTCTCCACTTCGAGCGGGCTGAGCCGCTGCCACAGGTAGAGCCCGAGCACCACGACCAGCGCGAGGGTCAGCAGGCCGGAGAGCGCCGACACCAGTCGACGCAACAGCGGGCGCCTGGGCGCGGTGGTGGAGGGCCAGGCGGGGGCGGTTACCGGAGTTGGCGGTACGCCCGGTCCGAAACGCAACTCTTCGTGGGCGCGCACGGTCGGCGCCGACGCGCTCTCGTGCACGGTCGGGGCAGTCGGCGGGACCTGTGCGGTCGGATCGGGCCGGGGCAGGCGGACGGTCCGGTGGGAAGGGCCGAGATGGACGGTCTGATCCGGCGCGCCGAGGTTGACGGTCTGATTCGACGCGCCGAGGTTGACGGTCCGGCCCGGGTCGCCCAGGTACACGGTGGGGGCGGGGCGGTCGATGGTTGCCCACGGGTCGGCGGGCGGCGGCATCGCCCGGTCGCCGTTGGGGTCCTCCCGGCGGGTCACGCCCGCCGTCCCCGGGTCGACACGGGCCTCTGCGTAGCAAGCACGGCGTCCTCCTAACCGGGGGTGCAGGTGTTGTACAGGGTCACGAACGTCGTCGACGGGGATTTGCCCGAGTTGCCGGCGGCGTCGGCGGCGGTGACGGAGATCGGGATGCGGGTGGCCGACTTCGGCATCGGCAGCGGGCCCAGCGTGCCCTGGAAGACGCCCCGGCCGCTCGACTTCATCGCGACGGTCGAGGAGGTGCCGCCCAGCGTGTAGGTGAAGCTGACCTTCAGCTCGGCCGGCCCGCTCCGGTCGTCGGTGACCGTGGCCGTGATGGTGCTCGTACGGTTGCCGTATTGGCAGTTTTCCGACTCCATTGTCGACGGGCTCGCCGAGGCGGTGCCGACCGTGGGTGCGGTGGTGTCGGGACGCGGTGTCGGTGAGGTGCTGGTCGACGGGGTCGGGGTGGGCGTGGTGGTCGACGGCGTCGGCGAGGCGGACGCGGACCGGCTGGGCGTGGTGCCCGGGCCGGCCGGCGGTGGTCCGGTCGTCGCGGTCGGGACCGGGGTCGCCGAGGCCGGCGGCGTTACCGAAGCCGGCGACGGAAGGGGAGTCACGCTGGACGGGCCGGCGACCGCGGGAAGGGCGGCGGCCGGGTTGGCCTGGCCGCCCGCGACGGCCGTGTTGTCGGCGGCGGCGTAGCGGTATCCCACGCCGCCCAGCAGCAGCGCCGCGGCGAGGGCGCTGCTGGCCAGCGCCGTCCTTTTGCGACCGCGCCGCCAGCCACTCGCGGTGGAACTGCCGACCGTCGTCGAGGCGAGGCTGATGGCGCCGCCGGCGCCTTCGGGGAACGGCCACAGCGCGGCGAGCAGGGCGGCGCGGAGGGCCAGCTCGCGGAGACCACGCTCCTCCCAATCTGAGCCGTACGCGGTGCCGGCCACCCGCTCGAGAACGTCGAGGAAGGCGAGGGCGTGCTGCGGCCGGTCGGCGGGCTGCTTGGCCAAGCCGTGCCGGAGCAGGTCGTGCACCACGGCCGGGGCCGGATCGGTCGGGATGGGCGCGTTGGCGTGCTGCTCGTGCAGGACGAACAGGTTCGGTCCGTCGTACGGCGGCTTGCCGGTGAGGCACTCGAAGAAGGTGGCGGTGGCGGCGTAGATGTCGCAGGCGGGGGTCGCCGGGACGCCCATCCACTGCTCGGGGGCCATGTACCGGGGCGTGCCGGTGACGACGGTGTCGGCGCCGTCGCCGACCGACGTGGCGATGCCGAAGTCGGCGAGCTTGCTCCGCCCTTCACCCGTGACGAGCACGTTCTCCGGCTTGTAGTCGCGGTGCACGACGCCGCGTGCGTGTGCCGCCCCGAGCCCGGCCAGGGAACCCTTCAGCACGCAGAGCGCCGACTCGGGGGTGGTCGGGCCGTGCTCGCGCAGCATCTGCCGCAGCGACACGCCGTTGACCAGCTCCATGACGATCGCCGCGCCGTCGGCGGACTCGACGTATTCGTACAGCCGGGAGATGTGCGGGTCGTCGATCTCCCCGAGGAGCCGCGCCTCGTTGCGGAAGGCGGCCCGGAACGAGGCGTCGTCCCCGAGGCTGCGCACCAGATACTTGATCGCGACCGGGGTGCCGGTCGCGTCGTGGGTGGCGAGCACGACGCTGCCCGAAGCGCCGGCGCCGAGCTGACGAACGGGGGTGTAGCCGGACAGCTGCCAGCCGCTCATGCGAGGCACTCCACCGTCAAGGGGCGGATGTCTGCCTCCGCCGCGCCGATCATTCTGGTCGCCGAGAGGCTACCGGGGATCCGCGCAACGGCTGCTTTCGCCAACCGGACGGGCGACCCCACCCGGATACGATGCGGGCGTGACCGCCCGACCGCCGGCGGGCCGGAGGCGGACTGGCGAGCGGACGTGCTCGACCGCCTGGCGCACGCTCGTGAGTTCCGGACGCCGCGCCCGGTCAGAGCCCGGTCGGGACAGTGGGTCGTCGACGGGTGGGAAGCGCTGCAGTGGGTCCCGGGTGCCGCGGACGAGAAGCGCGTGTCCGATGTCATCCGGGCGGGGGCGGCGTTCCACCGCGCCGTTGCCGGCCTGGCGAGGCCGGCGTTCATCGACACGTCGGACGACCCGTGGGCGTGCGCCGACCGGATGTCGCGGCTGCCGTGCATCGGGACAGTGGTTCCGCGTCCGTCCGGGTGGCGCATGATGTGGTGGCTGCCGCTCACTCTCGCGATCTTGAAGCCATGTCGCTCCAGCGCGCGTATCCAGCGCGCGAACGATCCGGGAGCCGGGGGACGGAGGGAAGCGGAGGCATCAGGCAGCCACGGTGACCGAAAGCTCCCGAGGAACGCCGAACTCCTCGATCAGGCCGATGAGCGCATTGCGGAGATCTTCCAGTGCGGCTTCCTCGGTGTCACCCTCGCCATGTGCACCCACTCCGGGACGCAGCTGGGCGTGAGCGCACCAGATGCCGTCCTCGTCGCGCTCGACGACTACCGGCACGGTCACGGTGCGAAACTCGGCTATGAAGGCACCATAGCGCGACAATGAACGCTCCCCAGGTCTGTACCGAGCGCGGCTTGCCTCCCGCCACGCCTTCGATCACGCGACTATAGTCGTGAGACTAGGGAGGATCAAGGGGTTCACCGGAGGGGCGACTGTCGCTGCCGGGTGATGCGCTGGCGGGCGGCCTCGTAGAGCACCGCCGTTGCCGCATTCGCGGCGTTCAGGGAGCTCGCGCTGCCGACCATCGGGATCCGCACCATGCGGTCGGCCAGGTCGCGCCACGCCGCGCTCAGGCCCTTGGTCTCGTTGCCGATGAGGAGCAGCGTCGGCACGGTGAGGTCGCAGTCGAAGATGTCCACGTCGCCGTGTTCGTCGGTGCCGACCAGCTGCACCGGGGTGCCGGCGGACCGATGGTGGTCGAGCCAGGATGTCACGTCCTGGGCCGAGGGCACCCGGACGGTGGGTAGCGCGAAAAGGGAGCCGGTGCTCGCCCGGACCGACTTGCTGTCGTAGACGTCGGCGGCGTGGCCGGTCACGACTACGCCGTGGGCTCCGAAAGCGTCGGCGGAACGGATGATGGTGCCGATGTTGCCGGGGCTGGCCGGGCGGTCGAACAGCACGCCGAGGAAGTCGTCCGGGACCCTGATGCGGCCGAGGTCGTCGTCCGGGATCTCCAGCACGGCGATCACCTCGGGCGCCTCCTCGTTCTTCTCACCCAGTTCGGCGAGTAGCTCGGCGGACATGCCCACCTGCTCGGCGCGCGTCGTGCGGAGCAGGTCGTGCGCCCACGTCGAAAGCTGATGCTCCTGGTCGAAGATCAGGGTGCGGATCGGCCAGCCCTGCTCGACGGCCACGTTGATCGGCCGGACGCCCTGCACCAGGAACTCGCGGGAACGCTGGCGCTTGTTGCGGTTTGTCAGCAGGGCCTGCCACTGCTGGAAACGGGCATTCCTCGACGTGATCTGCCGCGTGGGCGCCAACCCGGTCCTCCCGGTCGCTGCTGGTCCGAGCGTCCCCAGGTTACCGGCCTGGTGTCGCGGGTCAGTCCACGGGCAGCTCGCGGCGGACCACCTTGCCGGTGGCGTTGCGGGGGAGCGCGTCCAGGAACACCACGTCGCGCGGCACCTTGTAGCGGGCCAGGCTCGACCGTACGTGGTCCTTGATTGCTTGTGGATCCCGGGCGGAGCCGTCGGTGGGCACGATGAAGGCGCGCAGTCGTTTGCCGAACTCCGGGTCGTCGACGCCGATCACCGCGACCTCGAGCACGTCCTCGCGTTCGGCCAGCAGGTTTTCCACCTCGACCGGGTAGACGTTCTCGCCGCCGGAGATGACCATGTCGTCGTCGCGGCCGTCGATGAAGAGCAGGCCCTCGGCGTCGAAGTGGCCCTGGTCGCCGGTCGCCATGTAGCCGTCGACGACCTGTTTGTGCTGGCCGTCGGTGTAACCCTCGAAAGGGATTCCGGTACGCACGAACACCCGGCCGGTCACCCCGGGCTCGGTGATCCGGCGGTCGTTCGCGTCGAAGAGCGCCACGTGCACGGTCACCGGTGGCTTGCCGACCGTCCCGGGCGCGCGGCGTGACTCGGCCGGCTGGGCCACCGACGCGACGGCGACCTCGGTCGAGCCGTACACGTTGTAGATGACGTCGCCGAACGTGTCGTGGAAACGGTTCGTCAGCTCGGGCGCCAGGGCGGAGCCGGCCACGAAGACGGTTTTCAACGACGATGTGTCGTACCGCTCAATGATCTCTGGTCCTAACGCGAGGATCCGGGTGAGCATGGTCGGCACCGCGACCAGCATCTGTGCCCGATGCTCGGCGATCGCGCGCAGGATGCTCTCCGGGTCGAAGCGGCGCAGCAGCACGGCGTGGTTGGCCAGCGACAGCCCGACGGTCCAGGCGCCGAAGCCGGTGCTGTGGAACAGCGGGGACGCGAAGACCGCCGCGCCCTGCCGCGGGAACGGGATCCGGTCGGCGATCAGGGCACTCGCGAGCGGCGACACCTTGGTGCGCGGCGCGCCCTTGGGCAGTCCGGTGGTGCCGCTGGTCAGGATGATGAAGCCGCCCGGCCGGTCGGGCAGCGGCAACGGGGTCACCGGGTGCGCCGCGATCAGCTCGTCGAGGTGGGTGCCGGGGGCGGAACCCCAGGTGAGATAGCGCGGGAGGTCGGCGGGCAGGCCGTCGACCAGGTCGGCGAACTCGCTGTCGTACAGCACCACCCGGACCTTCTCCCGGGTGACCAGCTCGGCCAGCTGTTGCTTCGCCAGGCCGGTGTTCATCAGCGCCAGGCGCAGCGTGGCCCGGGCGGTGCCGCTGATCGCCAGCAGCAGGCCGCGGTGATCGCGGGCCAGCACACCGACCACCGAGCGGTCCGGCAGGCCGAGCTCCTTGAGGGCGTGCGCCAGGGCGTTGGACTGTTCGTCGAGCTCGCGGTAGGTCAGGGTGCCGAGTTCGTCGGTCACCGCCGGGGCGTCCGGGTGCTCGGCGGCCCCTTTCATGATCAGGGCGGCCTGCGGGCCGAGCCGGCCGTTGTTGACGGCCGCGCGCAGCAGCCGGCGCGGGCGCAGCAGATTGACGATGCCGATCTGGTGCATCCGGAGGACGGCCTGCAGATTTTCGATCATCTTCGGAGCCCTTGTTCGAGGGGCGGCGGACGGTGATCCCGAGAGGTTGGCGTGACCGTAATGAATGAACCCGGTTACGGCAAGGAGCGGGCGTCATCGCGCGCCGGTGCAGTTCCGGTGCAGGACCGATGAACGGCATCGCGACGCTACGTGGCATGTCTCGACATCGACGAACTGGGCGAACCCCGCCGGGCGGCGCGGTGTGGTGTTACGCCTCGGCGTGGCTGTGGCGGCCCACCTTCCCCGCGGATCAAGCCGGTCGGGTCGTGGACGGAGATGCGGACCGGGAACCCGCGGGTGACGCTGCGTATCCGCTCGGGCGGTCCGGCGCACCACCGGTCCGGCGTACGCCGTGCCGTGCCCGCTGACCGACGACCTGATCTTCCGTTGCATCGGCTTCTCATGAGTGGAAGGAATCTGACTGCCATGTCCGGACGCCTCCGTAAAACCGCGATAGTCGCCGCGGCGGCATTGACCCTGGGCGTCTTCTTCGCCGTCCCGGCCCGGGCGGACACGGCCGTCTACGAGGGTTTCGAGGGCAACCCGTACGAGCAGTGGACGACCCGCGACACGCCCGGCGACAGCCTGGTCTGGCTCGGCGATCACACCCAGGCCCGGACCGGAACCCACGCCGCCCAGCTCTGGGCGCCGTTCGACGTGCCCGCGCGGGCCTACCGCACGATCACCGTGGACCGGCCGATCGGCGGCCCGGTGACGTGTTACGGCGAGGCGTACCTGAAGCGGGCTCCCACGTTGCGCGGCATGCCGGGAACGGACAAACAGCCCCTGGTCCGCATCTTCATCAAGGACGGCGGCGCGTTCGGCACGGTCGTCCTCGGCGGCAACACGTACGACCTCGCGAATTTCGAGTACGGGCGCGCCGCCTTCGCCACCTTCGCCTACCGGAACCCGGTCATGACCGTGGAGATCTCGGTCACCGGCGGGCTGGCCTACGTCGACGACCTGTCCGTGCGATGCCTGCTCGATCCGCGCTGAACGCCCGAAGGCTGAATGACCGAAAGGATGGACCTACCGTGATCCGTCGTCTGCACGCCGTCACCGCCGCCCTCGTCCTCACCGCGGCCGGCAGCCTGACCATCGCCTCCCCGGCCGAGGCCGAGCCGTTGCCGATCACCGAAGGCTTCGAAGGCACCCCGTCCGCCCGGTGGACCACCTTCACGGTGCCGACCATCACCAGCGTGTTCCTGGGCAACAACCCCGACATTCAACCCCGCAGCGGTACGAACGTAGCGATGCTGACCTCCTACCCGGACGCCCCGGCGCAGGCCTCGATCTTCCGCACGATCACCCCCGACACGACACCCTCCTCGGTCCAGGTGCAGGTCTGGGTCCGCCGCTTCGCCTACCAGAACGAAAACGACGAATCCGTCCAGGTGCAGTTCCGGGTCCGCCAGGGTGGCCGCACCGGCCGCATCATCTCGAACATGGGCCGAGCCGTCCGCGAGGTCCGCGTGGTCCGCGGCACGGCCCTCTGGGAAGTGCACAATTTCCACCCGGCCCGCCCGGCCGGCACCTTCACCGTCGAGATCTCCGCCTACCTGGGCACGGTGATCATCGACGACCTGACCATCACCACCACCTGACGAGACGTCAGGGGTGGAAGCGGTAACCCATCCCGGGCTCGGTGATGAAGTGCCGGGGATGGGCCGGGTCGGGTTCGAGTTTGCGGCGTAGCCGGGCCATGTACTGGCGTAGGTAGTTGGTTTCGGTGGAGTACTGCGGGCCCCACACGTCGTGGAGCAGGGCGCGCTGGCTGATCAGTTTGCCGGGGTGGCGGAGCAGGTGGTCCAGCAGCTCCCACTCGGTGGGGGTCAGCCTGATGTCACCGCCGGTGATGGTGCGGTCGGCCAGGTCGATCGTGTAGGGGCCGACCGCTACGACCGGTGGCGTCTCGTCGGTGGGGCGGGCGCGGCGGGTCACGGCGCGGATGCGGGCCAGCAGTTCGTCGATGCCGAACGGCTTGGTGACGTAGTCGTCGGCGCCGGCGTCCAGGGCGTCCACCTTGTCGTGGCTGTCGGCCCGGCCGGAGAGCACGACGATCGGCATTGTGGTCCAGCCGCGCAGGCCGCGGATGACGTCGACGCCGTCCACGTCGGGCAGGCCCAGGTCGAGGACGACCAGGTCGGGCGCGTGCTCGGCGGCGGCTCTGAGCGCGGTGGCGCCGTCGGCGGCGGTGTGCACCTCGTAGTCGCGGGCGCGCAGGTTGATGCGCAGGGCGCGGAGGATCTGCGGGTCGTCGTCGACCACCAGGACGCGGGTCATGCTGCCGGGCCCGGCCGGGTGGGCAGCGCGACGACCATGGTGAGGCCGCCGCCGGGTGTCTCGTCGGGAGTGAGCGTGCCGCCCATGGCTTCGGTGAGGCCGCGGGACAGGGCGAGGCCGAGGCCGACGCCGGTGTGGTTGTCGCGGTCGCCGAGGCGCTGGAACGGCATGAAGACATCGTCCCACCGGTCCGGCGCGATGCCGGGGCCGTGATCGATGACGCGAACCTCGATGGTGTCGCCGTGGGCGCTGGCGGTGACCGCGGGCGGCCGGCCGGGCGGGCTGTAGCGCAGCGCGTTGGCGATCAGGTTGCCGAGGACGCGTTCGAGCAGACCCGGGTCGGCGTGGACCGGCGGCAGGTCGTCCGGCGCGTGCACGGTGACCGTGCGGCCGACCGGTCCGAGGTCGTCCAGGGCGCGCGGGATGACCTCCTCGGCGCCCACGTCGACCGCGTTGACGCCGACGACGCCGGCCTGCAGGCGGCTCATGTCGAGCAGGTTGGCCACCAGACGGTCGAGCCGGTCGAGGGACTCGTCGGCGGTGGCGAGCAGTTCGGCGCGGTCCTGTTCGTCGAAGGTGACGTCCCCGGCGCGCAGGCCGGCGACGGCGGCCTTGGCGGAGGCGAGCGGCGTGCGCAGGTCGTGGCTGACCGCGGCGAGCAGGGCGGTGCGCATCCGGTCCGCCTCGGCGAGCGGCTTCGCGGCGGCGGCCTCGGCGGTCAGGTGCTCCTGGCGCAGCGCGACGGCGGCCTGGGCGGCGAACGCCTCGACGATCCGGCGGTCGCCGGCCGCGAGCGGGCGGCCGCGGATCAGCAGGGTGAGGTCGTCGTCCACGCGAACCTCCGCGTCGGCGTCCGCGGTGGCGGTGCAGGGGGTGCCGCCGACCGTGGCGACGACGGTGCCCCGTTCCAGCAGGGTGACGGCGTCGAGGCCGAACGTCTCGCGGAGGCGTTCCAGCAGCGCGGGCAGGGGCCGGTCGCCGCGCAGGACGCTGCCGGCCACGGCGGCGAGGGTCTGCGCGTCGGCTCCGGCCTCGGCGGCCTGCCGGGTGCGCCGGGCGGCGGTGTCGACGACCCAGCTGACGGCCACGGCGACCACGACGTAGACGGCGAGGGCGATCAGGTTGTCCCGGGCGGCGACCGTGAGGCCGCCGGTGGGCGGGGTGAAGTACCAGTTCAGTAGCAGCGAACCGCCAATCGCGGCGAGCAGCGCCGGCCAGAGGCCGCCGATCAGCGCGACCGCGATCACCGCGACCAGGAAGATCAGGATGTCGTTGGCGAGGGCGAGCGAGGGTACGGCCAGCAGCACCGCGGTCAGGGCGGGCAGCCCGGCCAGCGCGGCGCCGAACCCGGCCGCCCGCCGGCCCCGGGACAGGGCCGGCGGCAGGCGGCGGTCCCGGCGGCCGCGCCCGGCGCGCTCGTGGCTGACCAGGTGGACGTCGATGCTGCCGGAGCGGGCGGTGACGGTGACGCCGACGCCGGCGGCGAACAGCTGGGCGAACCGTCCGCGGCTGCTGGCCCCGAGCACGATCTGGGTGGCGTTGACGCCGCGCGCGAAGTCGAGCAGCGCGGTGGCCACCTCGGCGCCGGCGACCTGGTGGTACGTGCCGCCGAGGCTCTCCACCAGCACCCGCTGCCGGGCGAGGGCGGCCGGGTCGGCGCCGGCCAGGCCGTCGTTGCGGGCGACGTGCACCGCGAGCAGGTCGGCGCCCTTGGTGCGGGCGGCGATCCGGGCGGCCCGGCGGATCAGCGTGTCGCCCTCGCGCCCGCCGGTGAGCGCTACCACCACCCGTTCCCGGGTCTCCCAGGTGTCCTCGATGTCGTGGTCGGCGCGGTACCGGTCGAGCTGGTCGTCGACCTGGCCGGCGAGCCAGAGCAGGGCCAGTTCGCGCAGCGCGGTGAGGTTGCCGGTGCGGAAGTAGTTGCCGAGGGCGGCGTCGACCTTCTCGGGCCGGTAGATGTTGCCGTGCGCCATCCGGCGGCGCAGCGCCTCCGGCGTCATGTCGACCAGCTCGACCTGCTCGGCGGCGCGGACGACGGCGTCCGGCACGGTTTCGCGTTGCTCGACGCCGGTGATCCGGGCGACCACGTCGTTGAGCGACTCCAGGTGCTGGACGTTGACGGTGGTGAGCACCGTGATGCCGGCGTCGAGCAACTCCCGGACGTCCTGCCAGCGCTTCGCGTTGCGGCTGCCCGGGACGTTGGTGTGTGCCAGCTCGTCGACGATCGCCACCTCCGGGTGGCGGGCGAGGACGGCGTCGACGTCCATCTCGGTGAAATGCGTGCCGCGGTACGCGACGGCGCGCCGCGGTATCACCTCGAGCTCGCCGAGCATGGCGGCGGTGTGTTGCCGGCCGTGCGTCTCGACGAACCCGATGACGATGTCGGTGCCGCGTTCGGCGCGCCGGTGGGCCTCCTCGAGCATGGTGTACGTCTTGCCGACGCCCGGGGCGGCACCGAGGTAGATGCGCAACTGCCCGTCTGCCATCCGGGTCCTCCCTACTACTGGCGTGCGTCGAGCGCGAGGTTGAGTTCGAGGACGTTGACGCCGGGTTCGCCGAGGAAGCCCAGCGCCCGGCCGTCGGTGTGCTCGCTCACCAGTGTGCGCACGTCCGCCTCGGTCAGGCCGCGTTCCCGGGCGACCCGCGGCACCTGCAGGGCGGCGTACGCCGGGCTGATGTGCGGGTCGAGTCCGCTGCCGGACGCGGTGACGGCGTCGGCCGGCACGGCGGGGTTCGCCGGTGCGTCGCCGCGGATCGGGGTGATGACGCCGCCCAGGGCGACGTAGTCGGTGCCGGTCCGGGCCGGTTCCACCGGCACGCCTTCGTAGGTCGCCAGGAACGGCGTGCCGGTCTCGTTGACCGACACGGCGCGGGTGACCGGGCCGGTGAAGCCGTCCCGCCGGAACACCGCGAGGACCGCGCCGACCCCACCGGCGGTGCAGTACGGGCGCCGGCCGTCGACGCCCTCCAGCTCGCCGACGGCCAGGCTGCGGACGCAGACCTGAGTGAGCAGCGAGGGCGTGTCCGTGTCGACGACGCTTTCCGGGCCGAGGTTGCTGGGGGCCGTGCCGGGCCGGCTCTGGAAGTACCGCTGTACCGGGTTGCCCTGGGCATCGGTGAACGCCTGCCCGATGAGCCGGCTGCCGGCGACCTGGCCGGACGCGTTCGCGATGAGCGAGCCGTCGGCGCGGCCGGGCATCGCCCGGGCCACCCCCACCATGGCGAGGGGGTACGCGAGACCGAGGACGACGGTGAGGGCCAGCAGGAGGCGCAGCGCCGCGAGGTGCCGGGCGAGCCAGGGGGGTAGTCGCATGGTCACATTCCCGGGATGAACTGGACGAGCAGGTCGATGAGCTTGATGCCGAGGAACGGCGCGACGACGCCGCCGAGCCCGTAGATCGCCAGGTTGCGGCGCAGCAGGGCGCTCGCGCCGGCCGGCCGGTACCGCACGCCGCGCAGCGCCAGCGGGATCAGCGCGACGATGACCAGGGCGTTGAAGATCACCGCGGACAGGATCGCCGAGCCGGGCGAGTGCAGCCGCATGACGTTGAGGGCGTCGAGGCCGGGATACACGCCGGCGAACATGGCCGGGATGATCGCGAAGTACTTGGCGATGTCGTTGCTGATCGAGAACGTCGTCAGCGCGCCCCGGGTGATCAGCAGTTGCTTGCCGATCTCGACGATCTCGATGAGCTTGGTCGGGTCGGAGTCGAGGTCGACCATGTTGCCGGCCTCCTTGGCGGCCGACGTGCCGGTGTTCATGGCCACCCCGACGTCGGCCTGGGCCAGCGCCGGTGCGTCGTTGGTGCCGTCGCCGGTCATCGCGACCAGCCGGCCGCCCCGCTGTTCCCGTTTGAGGTAGGCGAGTTTGTCCTCCGGCGTGGCCTCGGCCAGGAAATCGTCGACGCCGGCCTCGTCGGCGATGGCCTTCGCGGTGCGGGGGTTGTCGCCGGTGACCATCACGGTGCGGATGCCCATCCGGCGCATCTCGTCGAAGCGGGCCCGCATGCCGGACTTGACCACGTCCTTGAGGTGGATGACGCCGAGCACCCGGTCGTTCTCCGCGACCACCAGCGGGGTGCCGCCGGCGGCGCTGATCCCGTCCACGATTTCGGCGACCTCGGCCGACGACGATTTCGCCCAGCGCAGGACGGCGGCCGCGGCCCCCTTGCGGATCTGCCGGTCGCCGAGGTCGACCCCGCTCATCCGGGACTGTGCGGTGAACGGCACGAACGTGGCCCGCGCCATCTGGCCCGGCTCGCGATCGCGGAGCCCGAACGCGGTCTTGGCGAGCACCACGACGGACCGGCCCTCCGGGGTCTCGTCGGCCAGGCTGGACAGCTGCGCCGCGTCGGCCAGGACGGCGGCGGTGACCCCGTCCACCGGCACGAACTCGGCGGCCTGCCGGTTGCCCAGGGTGATCGTGCCGGTCTTGTCGAGCAGCAGGGTGTCCACGTCGCCGGCCGCCTCGACGGCCCGGCCGGACATGGCGAGCACGTTGCGCTGCACGAGCCGGTCCATGCCGGCGATGCCGATCGCGGACAGCAGCGCCCCGATGGTGGTCGGGATCAGGCAGACCAAAAGCGAGACCAGCACGATGCCGGTGACGCCGTCGTCGTTGATCGCGGCGGTGTCCGGGGCGGCCGCCTGGTACGCCATCGAGTAGACGGCCAGCGGCTGGAGGGTCACCACCGACAGCAGGAAGATGACCGTGAGCGCGGCGAGCAGGATGTGCAGAGCGATCTCGTTCGGGGTTCGCTGCCGGTCGGCGCCCTCGACCAGAGCGATCATCCGGTCGATGAAGCTCTCGCCGGGCCGCTGCGTGATCCGTACGACGATCCGGTCGGAGAGCACCCGGGTGCCGCCCGTGACGGCGGACCGGTCGCCGCCGGACTCGCGGATCACCGGGGCGGACTCGCCGGTGATCGCGGACTCGTCGACGCTGGCGATGCCCTCGATGACGTCGCCGTCGCCGGGTATGACGTCGCCGGCCTCGACCACCACGGTGTCGCCTGGCCGCAGGTCGGCGGCCGGGACGACCTCGCCGGTCGGGCGCCGGGCTACGGTGTCCGACCGGGTCTCCCGCAGCGCGGCGGCCTGTGCCTTGCCGCGGCCCTCGGCGACGGCCTCGGCGAGGTTGGCGAACAGCACGGTGAGCCACAGCCAGACCGTGACGATCCAGGCCAGGGTGCTCGGGTCGGTGGCGGCCAGGACCGTGGTGAACGCGGCGCCCACCTCGACGATCAGCATCACCGGGTTGCGCCACAACGTGCGCGGGTCGAGCTTGCGCGCGGCGTCCGGCAGCGACCGCCACAGCTGCCGCGGATCGAGCAGCCCGGTCACGACAGGGCCTCCGCGAGCGGGCCGAGGGCGAGGGCGGGCAGGAAGGTGAGGGCGACCAGCACGACGGTGACCCCGGCGAGCATGCCGACGAACAGCGGCTGGTGGGTCGGCAGGGTGCCGTCCGTCGCGGGCGTGGGCTGCTGCCGCGCCAGCGAACCGGCCAGGGCCAGCACGAGCACGATCGGCAGGAACCGGCCGAGCAGCATCGCCAGGCCCAGCGCGGTGTCCCACCACGGCGTGTCCACCGTGAGGCCGGCGAACGCCGAGCCGTTGTTGTTGCCCGCCGAGGTGAACGCGTACAGCACCTCGGAAAGGCCGTGCGGCCCGGTGTTGAGCGCGGTCGCGTTGTTGCCGGTGGCGAACGCCGCCGCCGTGCCGGTCAGCACGATGGTGGGCGTGACCAGCAGGTACAGCGACGCGAGCTGCATCTGGCGGGCGCCGATCTTCTTGCCCAGGTATTCCGGGGTCCGGCCGACCATGAGCCCGGCGACGAACACGGTGAGCACCGCCAGGATCAGCAGGCCGTAGAGCCCGGCGCCGGCGCCGCCCGGTGCGACCTCGCCCAACATCATGTTGACCAGCGGCATCATCCCGCCCGCGGCGGTGTACGAGTCGTGGAACGAGTTGACCGCCCCGGTCGACGTCAGCGTGGTGATCGCGGCGAAGGACGCCGACTGCGAGACGCCGAACCGGGTCTCCTTGCCCTCCATCGCCGCACCGGCCGCCTGCGGCACCGTGCCGTCACCGGCCAGTTCGAACGCGTTCGTCAGCGCGATGCTCGCCATCGCGAGGATCGCCATGACCGCGACGATCGCGTATCCCTGCCGGTTCTGCCCGGCCATCCGGCCGAACACCCGCGGCAGGCTGACCGGGATCAGCAGGATCAGGAACAGCTGGAGCAGATTGGTCCAGCCCGCCGGGTTCTCGAACGGATGCGCCGAGTTGGCGTTGTAGAAGCCGCCTCCGTTCGTGCCCAGCTCCTTGATCACCTCCTGGGAGGCCACCGGTCCGCCGGTGAGGTGCTGGGTCGCGCCGGTCAGCGTCGTGACGTCGGTGCCGCCGGACAGGTTCTGCACCATGCCGGCCGCGACGAACACCACCGTGCCCAGCACGGCGATCGGCAGCAGCACCCGCAGCGTGATCCGGATCAGGTCGACCCAGAAGTTGCCGAGCTGACCGCCCCGCGCCGAGGCCAACCCGCGCACCAGCGCCACGGCGACCGCGATACCGACCGAGGCGGATACGAAGTTCTGCACCGCGAGGCCGGCCATCTGCACCAGATGACCCATCGTCGATTCGCCGGCGTACGCCTGCCAGTTGGTGTTGGTCACGAAGCTGACCGCGGTGTTCCACGCGACGTGGTCCGGCACCGCCGGCCGGCCCAGCGACAGCCACAGCCGGTCCTGAACGCGCAGAAAGAGATAGAGGAAGAGGACGGCGACCGCTGAGAAGGCCAGGACGCTGCGCGCGTACACGCCCCAGGACTGCTCGGCGGCCGGGTCGACGCCGACGATCCGGTACAGGCCCCGCTCGACGCGGGACGGCGAGGTGCCCGAGACCACGCGGAACAGGTAGTCGCCGAACGGCCGGTAGGCGGCGATCAGGGCGGCGGCCAGGAGGGCCAGCATGAGGACACCGGCTGCGGTGGGGCTCATCAGAACCGCTCCGGGAACAGCAGGGCCGCGACCAGCAGGCCGGTCAGCACGACAGCCAGGATCAGGCCGATGGCGTTGACGGCGCTCACCAGCGTTCGACCGCCCGGATCAGCACGGTCAACGCTGCGAACAGCACCACCGTGACCAGGACGAACACGAGATCAGCCACGAAGGACTCCTCAACGGAAGGCGGGGGTTGCGCTTCCAGCTGAGCTCTCGCGGACGGCCGTTGTCACCGGCGTTGACGGCTTAGGTACGCGTACCGCCCGGATATTCACGCGTTGTTGACGTCTCACCCGCAGACCGGGCGCCGCGGGATGCCGGGCGCGTGCCGGTCCCACAGCTCCGCCGGCAGGTCGTGGCCGGCGAAGCGGCAGGCGGCCGCCACCGGGTCGGCCAGCACGTCCAGGATCGGGCGGAAGTCGTGCAGGCGGACCACCGATTCGTTGGTGTACTGGCTGCGTACCAGGTCGGGGGTGTGGGTGGCGGCAACCAGGCCGGTGGCTGTCATGGCGACGTGCCGGTGGTAAACGGTGCCGTCGCCGGTGGTGAGCTGGGCGGCCCGGTACGGCGCCGCCGGGTCGGTGACGTCCCAGACGTTCATGGCGCCCGGCACGGCCAGGATCAGGGCGTTGCCGTGCAGCAGGCCCTGGCTGGCGTCCGCGCCGTCCGGTGGCTCCTGCCGGCTCAGCAGTGCCGGCCCGGCCGGGTCGGCGGTGTCCCAGGTGGTGCCCGGGCCGGTGCCGTCCGTCACGAAGGTGCGGCGGCCGTCGGCGGCGACCACGATCGGGCTCTCGCCGTCGGCGACACCGCGCTGCGCCAGCCGGGCCGGCCGAGCCGGATCGGTGAGGTTCCACCAGATGATCGTCGGGTCGGCGGCCCTCGGGGCGGTCACCGTCAGCAGCGTCCGGCCGTCGGGGGTGAAGGCGACGGCCGGCGCCGGGTGGCTCGACGGCAGGGTGGCCAGCTGCCGGGGAAGGTGCCGGACGTCCCAGAGGAACGCCGAGGAGTCCGGCTCGGCGGCGCGCACGACGAGCAGGGTGCCGTCCGGCGACAGGGCGAGCGGCTGCAACTCCTCCGGACCGGTCCGGGGGAGCGAGGCGGTCCGCTCGACGCGGCCGTCCGGGGTGACCGACCACACGCCGACACCACCCTGATCGTCGGTCGCGGCGTATCGGCGGGCGCCGGCGTCGAACACGGCCGGCCAGTGCGCGTCGCTGCCCGAGGGCCCCGATCCGGCCGGCCCGGTGCGCCGGGGATCGTGCTGGTCGCGTACCTCCCAAAGGGATGGACCCACGACGGCCGTGACCAGCAGATGCGAGCCCTCCGGCCGGAAGGCCAGGCCGTTGATGTTGGTGAGCGGAAGGGGCAACGTGGCCAGCGCCGACGGCACGGTGTGGTCGGACAGGCGCCAGAACGAGGGCGGGCCGGAGCCGTCGGTGACCAGCGCGACCGTGCCGTCCGGGGCGAGATCGGCGCCGGTGACCTGGTGGTTGCTCAGCACCAGCTGGCGAAGCGACCGCGGGGTGCCGTCGCCGAGCTGCCAGATCTCGCTGCCGCCGCCGGTCGCGGTGACCAGGTGCCGCCCGTTCGGGGTGAAGGCCACCGAGTCGGCACCGAGGCCGACCGGACCCGGCGGGCGGAGGGCCTGGGTGCGGTGGGGCACGGCGTTGTCGCGTACGCTCCACAGCTCGACGATCCCGTCGGTGCGCCCGATCGCGAGGGTGCCGTCCGGTGCCAGCGCGACGCTGCTCGCCGAGATCTCGATCGTGCCGGTGATACGGGGCTGCTCCGGCCGGGTCAGGTCGGCGAGGACGACGCGGCCGTTCGCGGCGACCACCATCGTGCGGGAGTCGGCGGAGAAGGCGAGCGGCGGTCGCGGGGGCGTGCCGGACACGTCCCGGCGGGTGACGGCGAGTGTGCCGAGGGCGCGGGGCCGGTCCGGATCGGCGAGCGACCAGAACCGCATCGGCCGGTCCGGCATCAGGGTGGCCAGCAGGCCGTCGGGCGCGAACTGGACGTGGTGGGCGGGGATGCCGGTGGCGGTCGCCCGGTCGGCCGACACCAGGGTGAGGCGGTCGTCGACGGCCAGCGCGATGGTCCGGCCGTCCGGGGCGAAGGCGCACCCCTCGACCCGGCCGGGGACCTCGATGGTCCGGTCGACGGTGCGGCGGGCGGTGTCCCAGACCCGGACCGTGTCGTTCAGCCGGGTGACGACCCGGGTGCCGTCCGGCGACCAGGCCTGCCGGCCGCCGCACGGGGTGTCGTCCCGCTCGGTGAGTGCGCCGGCGTAGCGGTTGGTCAGCAGGGCGCGGGTCAGCGCGGCCCGGGCGCCCGGCGCGCCCAGTCGAAGGGCGAGGGCCTGGAGCAGCAACGCGTTCGTCGGGTCGGCCGGGCGCAGGGTGGCGGCGGCCGGCAGCAGTCCGGCGGCGACCTGTCGCTGGTGCGCGGTCCGGGATTCGCGGACGGCGGCCACGGCACCGCCGGTGGCGAGCATCAGCACGGCGACCAGCGCGGCGAAGACCGGATTGATCCGGGTACGGCTCAGCCGGACCGCGGCGGTCAGGTCGGCGGCGAAACGCACCCGGGCGTCGCGCAGCAGCGGCTCCGGCAACGTGTCGCGGTCGGTGGGAGTGGCCAGGATCGCGCGCAGTCCCTGGCGTACGGCCTCATCAAGCTTGTTGCGGAGGCCACCCACCGGGCGCAACCCACGATCGGGGTGGAGCTCGGCCGTGATCGCGCAGCGCCGGTCGAGGTTGCGCAGCCGCAGCGCCGGCGGCGGCCGGCGAGCCAGGTCGGCGAGCGCCACCCCGAACGCGGCACCCAGCGAACCGCCCGCCACCTCGTCGCACGGCAGGCCGTCGGTGGTGAGCGTCCACACGACACAGTGGTCGTGGAGCGGGCCGGTGCGCCAGGCGACGTCCAGCGCCTCGGCGAAGCGGGTGTCGGCGGCCAGGAACAGCATCCGGCGCGGATCGGGGTAGAGGCCGGGCGGGCCGCCGTCCAGCAGGGTCAGGCGCAGCATGCCGTGCGCGCCGCTGGAGCGGCGGTCGAAGAGCACGGGGAGTTCGGCTTCGCGGCGCCGGCCCGGCCAGGCGTCCGTCAATCCCAGCAGGACCAGACAGAGGATGCCGTACGCGCTGCGGTCCCGCGCTGCGGCGTCGTCGGTCAGGACCGCCAGCCGGCGGGCGACCGCACCGGCCCGCGGAGCCTCGATGCCGGCACCGGTCAGCGGCAGCGTGGGCAGGACGTTCGCCCGGCGCCAATGGCCGGCCGCCGCGCGCAGCCGCCGATCCGCGTCCGGTGGGATGCCGGAGAGCAGGGACAGCAGGTCGCCGGCCGCGCGTGCCGCGGACAGCGCCGGGCCGGTGTCCGGTGTGGACGGCGGTCGGAGGCGGGACTGGCCGGGCCAGGCCGAGCGGGTGGCCAGGGCCAGGGCCGCGTCGCCGTCCGGTGCCAGCCGGGCGAGCAGGCCGGCGGTCGCCGCCGGACTCCCGGCCGCGGCCCGGCACAGCTCGAACCAGGTGCCGGGGCCGAACATCAACCGGCTGCACAGGGCATACCGGTCGGCGGCCGTGGGCTCAGCGGGCGGCATCCCGGATCACCTGGCCGAGCGGGTCGTGTGCCGGGCGGTCCGCGAGGATCTGCCACCATCCCGTCATCGCCGGGTCGGGCGTCGCCCGCACGGACCGGGCGACCGCGGCGTCGTGCGGGTCGACGGTGGCCACGTCGGCCGGCTCGTCGACCGTCACGTCGAACCACGCGGCCGTGGTGCCGAGACGCAGCGCGGCGACCGCGCCGCCGCCGGCATCCGGCACGAACACCAGGAAGTAGCGCAGGTCGTCGCGTTCGGTGGCGACCTCGACCGGCAGCACCGTGCCGGCCGGGACGGCGTGCTCCACCCGTACCAGGAACTCGATCTCACCGGGCCCGGACTGCCGCACGGTGATCTCGCGCCCCCCGGCTCGCCACTCGTCGACCGCCCGGTCGGCCTCGGTGGACGCGGCCAGCCGCACGCCGGACCGGTCGAAGCGGGGCAGGCGCAGCCGGTTGCCGTGCGCGGACGGCCGGGTGAGCGGGTTGACCGGGGCCGGCTCGGCGACGCCGGCCGGTGGCGGCCGGCGGAAACCCAGCAGCGACATCCAGTAGCGCTGCCACAGGCTCGCCGGTGCCCGCTCGGCGGCCGGCCGGACACCGAGGAGCCGGTCGCGGTAGCGGCGCCGGAGCGTGCTCACGGCGTCGTCTCCCGCTCGGCCGCGACCGCCGGCCGCGACGCGCCCAGCTGGGCGAGCAGCGCCGGAGCCGAGGCGCCCACCGCGATCGCGGTCAGCACACCGGAGATCTGGGTGTGCAGCACGACGGCGGCCGTCGCGCCGAGCAGGAGCCGGGTGACGGCAACCAGCGAGTCGGCGGCCGGATCGAGGTATCGGGTCAGCGGCGGCAGCCGGCGTCCCCGGCGCCGGGCCTCGTGCCGGGCCTGCTGCCAGGCGGCCAGGTTGCCCCAGACCGCGACCGCCTCGACCAGCCCACCGCCGACCATGCCGAGTGCCGCCGCGACCGCCCAGTCCATGCCGCCATTCTCACCTATGTGGACGGACTGGCGTCACCGCGCGGCGGGATATCCCGGGATCTGCCGGCGCTGCGCCGCGCTGGCCGCCCAGTGCCCCAGGTCGAGCAGGCCGGCGACCACGACCCAGAACCACTCCCAGCCGGTCAGGCCGATGCCCGGGGTGTAGAGAACGACGTAGATCAGGGTGGCGAACGGCAGGAAGATGATGCCGAGCAGTGGCCAGATGAAAGTGTCGAAGGCCGCGTTGACCAGGGCCGGCCGGGCGATCCAGATGATGAACAGACCGAGCCGGGGGAAGATTCCGGCGAACAGCGCGAACAGACAGCCCATGGTCGTCCTCCTGTCGGGCACTCCGGCCTTGATGGTCGCGGCCGGGGGAGGGCGCGGGCTTCATCCGCCAGGGATGGCCAGGCCGTGCTCCCGGAACTGGTGGCCACGCCGATGCAGGCCCCGCCCGAGTTAGCCCCGCCCGGGTAAGCCCCGCCCGAGTTAGCCCCGCCCGGGTAACCGGGGGAGCGGTGGCCGTTCGCGGACGAGCGGCTCGACATGCTCGAGAAGGCCGTCGACGTCATGCGGCAGCTGTGGGAGGGGGTCGAGACCGCGCATCGACTCTGGGGCACGTCCGGCGTCCCGGGCGAGCTGTCCCAGGTGCTGCCGTCGCCACGGCACTTCGAGCAGGCCGCCCAGCTGGTCACCCCGGAGATGACCCGCGCGTCACTGCCCTGCGGTCCCGACCCGGCCAAGCATGCCGAGCAGCTCAAGGCGTACGAGGACGCCGGGTTCGACGAGGTGTACGTGGCCGACATCGGGCCGCACTACCGCGACATGATCGAGCTGTACCGGCGGGAGTTCCTCAGGAGCTGATCGCGTCGATGAGGTCGCCGACCGGCCGGTCCGGCAGGGCGCGGGCCACGTCGGCGACCGCCACGATGCCGGCCAGCTTGTGGCCGTCGATCACCGGGAGCCGGCGGACCTTGTGCGCGGCCATGGTGCGCAGGACCTCGGTCACGTCGTCGTCGGCGCCGATCGTGACCGGCTTGCCCTGGGCCAGTTCGCCGGCCCGCACCGAGGCCGGGTCGCGGCCCTGGGCGATCGCCTTGGTGACGATGTCGCGGTCGGTGATCATGCCCTTGAGCCGGTCGTCCTCGCCGCAGATCGGCAGCGAGCCGACGTCCAGGTCGGTCATCTTGCGGGCGACGTCGGTCAGGCTCTCGTTCTCGCCGGCGCAGACCGCGTCGGGGGTCATGATGTCGCGTGCGGTGGTCATCGGGTGTTCCTTCCTTCGCTCGTGTGCGGCGCATACCCCGTTCGGGTCGGCGCATGCACGGGTGGCGAAGGTCCGGATCGTCGGCGCCGAACCAGGCGGCCGGGTCGGTCCAGCAGAAGGTGTGCGGCCCGGCGACCTGGCGCATCCGCCTTCGGCGGCCTGCATGCCCAGGCGCCGGGCCAACCTTGACGGGATTTACCTTGACGGCGGGGCGGTTCGGTAGCTGTCGCTGTAGTACGTGCCGACCTGCTCCCGGTAGTCCGCGTTGTCGAACGTGTCCTTGTCGTACTCGGGCGAGTCCTTGATCTGGTCCTTGGTGCGGTCCACGTAGACCTTCCGCTCGTCGCGGTCGATCCGCTGAACCGTCCCGGCGGGCAGCAGCACCTTGCGGCCGAAGATCCACGGGCCGGTGTCGACCACGATGTAGGAGCTTCCGACCTCGTACGATGCCTCGTCCACCGAGCCGATGTGACCGTCGGTGGCCTCGACGTGGTAACCGGCCACGCTGTCGCTGGCCACCTCGTCGTCGACGCCGGCGGGCGGACCGTAACCGCTCATGGCGTCCGGGTCACGCCAGATCCAGGGGCTGAACGCATACGGTTGCATGGTGTCCTCCTTCGATCTACCGGTTACCTACCCGGCATGAGGACGGCACTAACGGGAAACGACGCCCCGGCGTCGAGATGACCGCGAAGCGCTGGCAGGACCTCGGCGAGCCTTAGGGCACCAGGGGCCCGCGGAGCACCGGCGCGGCGGCCTCGTGATCCCCGTCGAGGTCGCTCCACCGGGCCCGGCCCCAGAGCGCCAGCATGACGGTTTCGGCCGGTCCGGCCAGGTCGGTGACCGGCTCGCCGGGCCCGAGCTGCCACGACTGCCCGGCATCGGTGGCGGTGAGGCGGACCGCGCCGGTGAGCGCCTCCATCCGGCCCAGCCGCACCTGGCGCGGCACGAACATCTCGACCACCTCGGCGACGCCGTCGGCGCACAGGGCGGGGTCGAGGTCGCTGGCCAGGCCGAGCGCGTGCTCGAGGTCCCAGCGGTGCACCACGGTCTCGTGGCAGCGGCGCCGGCGCCAGAAGGCCACGGTCCGCGGCTCGGCGAACGTCCACGCCTCGGTGTCCGGGTCCCGCTCCAAGGTCTCCATCAGCACGCGCGAGGTGTCGGCGAACCAGGCCGGAAGGTCGTCCGGCGGCGGCTGGACCTCGTAGCGGCTGTGGCGCTCGGTCACGGCGGTGGCCGCCCAGAGGTTGCCCTGGCCGAGGTGAACGGCGAGGTCGCGGACGGTCCAGTCGCCGCAGTGCGCGACCGGCGCGGTGCGGTCCGCACCCAGGTGACCATGAAATCGGTCGAGTTCCCGGCGCAGGATGGCGAGGTAGTCCATCCGCCACACCTTACGCACGCAGCGACCGCGGTCGCGGCCGTGCCTGACGCACGGCCGCGCCCGCGAGCGTCAGCGCCGGTGTACGGCCGTGCTGACGACCAAGGGGGAGAGCTGGACCGCGTCGATGTTCGGGCCCCATGCCGTGGCGTTGCCCAGGGTCAGGGCGCCGTCGGCAGTGGTCAGGTCGAGGCGGTAGGACTCCGGCCAGAAGCCGTCCCACGTGTAGTTGTGACGGAAGGGCAGGCGGGTGGGTCCGGCCGTCGAGCCCGCCTCGGTCACGTCCGCGAAACGGGTGATGGCGTCCGTGTTGTAGGGGTGGCCGGTGTTCTTGTCGGCCTGGGCGTACCAGACGGTCAGCTGGTGCGGGCCGGGGCGGCCGGCCGGGCGGGGAACGGTCAGCGTGCCGCCGTTGCCGAGGTTGCCCACGTAGGTGGCCCAGCGGCCGGTGACGACGGTGGCGCCGCCGGCGAGGGTGCCGGTTTCGGCCTGGATCAGGGTGCCCGCCTTGTCAGCGGCGGCGTCGCGTCGCTGGCTCACTGTGCCCACGGTGACCGGAGCGGAGCCGCGGTTGGTCAGTTTCAGGCGGGTGATGCCGGCCCGCAGGAAGACCGTCGATGTGGAGGTCCAGTCGCCTCGGCGGGGGATCGTGTAGGCGTCGACCGCCTGGTCCGACAGCGAGAAGGAAACCGTTCCCCGCGCCGAGGCCGCCAGGTCGGTGCTCACCCGGTAGTAGCCGTCCTCCGCCGCCGCCAGGTAGAACGTCGCCGCGCCGTTGCGTGGCAGGACGGCCGCACCGGAGGGCGGGTCGAGGCGTGCGCCGGCGGTGAGCCGGGCGGTGACGGCGGGGTGTTCGGCGCGTTCCACCCCGGCGGCGGTCAGCTGGAAACGGTCGAGGGTGACGTCGCTGACGCCGCCCAGGAATCCGTCCGGGCCGGAGGTGCGCAGCGACAGCGTGTGCCGGCCCGCGGTCAGGTCGATGGGCAGGTCGAGGCGGCCGCGGTACGACCAGTTGAGCGTCGCCGGGTAGGTGACCAGCTGACGGTAGGCGTCGTCCACGTAGAGCGCCTGCTGGCCGACGAACGCGTTGGTGCCGTACGTGATCCCGAGTTTGTACTTGCCATTTCTCGGGACCTCGACGTCCACGGTGACCCGGGAGCCGGCCTGGTTCATCGAGCCGACGTCGTGGCCGCCGGAGGCCGTGTACTTCCAGCTGTCGTCGTCCTGGCGGTAGACGGTCGCGTCCGTCACGGTGCCCGCCTCGGCCTCGTAACTCGCCGACCAGGTGGTGTCCGGCCTCGGCGGGGCGCCGGCAGCCGGTCGGATGATTATCTGGTACGCGGCGAGCTTGTCGCCGCCGGGGAGGTCGACCCGGACCGTGCCGTCGGCCACGGTGGAGCGGGCGGCCGCGACCACGGGAGGTGCACCGGCGTCGCCCTCATATCCGGACCAGGCCGCCTTGCGTACGGTCACCTCGACCTGGCGCCCGAACAAGCGTGAGTCGACCCCGGAGACCGCCACCCGCACCGGCGCGGCAGTGCCGCCGAGCAGCACCGTGGCCTGTTTGCGGGAGCGGTCGACGGCGGCCAGGCCCTGCAGCGTGTCGCGGACGCTGGGCTGCGGCGGGGTGACCCGGACGGTCCGGCCGGTCAGGTCCGCGTACCACTTGGTCAGCCACCAGCCGCCGTTGGCCCGGCTCGCGCGGACCGCGTGGTCGCTCAGGTTGCCGGCGAGGGTCCAGTACGCCATCTGCGCGTCGACCTTGGTGTCCTCGAACATCGTGATCCACTGGATCATCTGGCCGGGCACCGAGGTGTCCCGGCGGTTGGTGAACTCGTTGATCTCGATGGGCAGCGGCGCGATGCCGAGTTCCCGCTCCAGGGCGCGGTAGCGCTGGAAATTGCCGCGGTAATGGGTGAGCGAGTCGGCGCTCAGCTCGTGCCAGGTGACGATGTCCGGCAGCACGTCGTTGGCCTTCGCGTAGGCCAGGAAGTCGCGCATCCGGTTCTCGATGTAGTGGGTGTCGCCGGGTCCGGCGATGCGGGCCTCCGGGATCGCGTCCTTGACCGTGCGGTAGACGGTGGTCCAGTCGGCCAGGAACTTGTCCTTCTTGGTGGCCCAGTCCTGGTACCAGATGCCGTCCGGCTCGTTGAAGATCGTCCAGACGAAACGGGCCCGGTCCGGGCGCTGGGCCACCTTGGCGAGTTGCGGGCGGAGCCGGTTCAGGTAGTCGTCGATCCCGAGGTCCTGGTACGGCCAGCGGCTGTAGGTGTCCTGGGCGTAGATGTGCACGGTCTTGCCGCCGGAGTCGAACAGCTCGTCGGCGACCACCAGCGCGTCGCCGTTGGGGTGCTGTTCGCCGTCCGGTGCCTTCTGCGAGACGGCGTGCGGGCGCATCCCGGCGATCAGGTCGCGGGACGGCACGCCCGGGTCGCCGAGGCCGTAGAGGATGCCGGTGGCGCCGCCGCGCACCTCCCCGGTGGTGGCGGCGAGGTCGACGCGGAGGACCTCGGCCTCGGCGTCGGCGGCTTGTGCGGGGCTGGCGAGCGCCGGTACGGCAACTATCACGGCGGTCACCAAACCCAGGGCAGATCGGAGCGGAGTCGGCATGGAGAGTCCTTTCAACGCCATGTGACCGATCACATCCGAGGATTGTGACCGGTCACATCGACGTCTCTGGAACTCTGTTACGGTTTTGTTACCGGTTTCGTCCTTGGGAGAGCGCCTTCTCCAGCTCGGCCTTGCTCATCGAGGAACGGCCCGCGATGTTGCGCTTCTTGGCCTCGTTGTAGAGCTGTTCCTTGGTGCGGCCCTGGGCGCCGGTGTGCGACCGCTTGCCGCCGCGGTGCCCCGAGGACACGTCCTTCACCGACGACCGGCTGGCGGTCTTCGACTCGCCGGACCGGGCGCGTTCCTTGTTGACCGTGCGGGCGGCGATCTCCTTGGCCCGCTTGGTGGAACCGCCGCGGCTCTCCACGCTGTCCTTGATGTGCTCGTACTGCCGTTCCCGCTGGGGACTCGAACCTGCGGGCATGGTTACCTCCGTTCGGCTATGTCAGCCAGTCGGCGCAGGGCTTCCTCGTTGCGGCCGTGCAGCACCAGGTCGTTGACCTTGTTCTTGACCCAGTACAGCGGCCCGGCCTGGAAGTCCTCGTGCATGGTCAGGCGGGTGGCGCCGGGGCCGAGCGGCTCCAGCACGATGTCGACCTTCGCCTCACCGAGCGGCCAGATGCCGGCCGTGAGGGTCAGTCGCCGGCCGGGCTCCACGGCGGTCACCGTGGACTCGTCGTGCAGCGAGATCGGCCACGGGCCGGCCTTGTGGCGCAGCTTGGAGCCGACCGCCGGCCAGGTCGTGTCGACGCTGCGGATGTGGGTGGTGCCGACCACCCAGTCGCTGTAGGTCCAGCCGTTCGCCAGCACCGCGAACACCCGGTCCGGGGACGCTTGGACGTCCCGAGTCACCGTCGCCATAACTGGTTAATACCCGGCTGTCGGCGCTGGTAACGACCGTCTTTCGGGATGCAGCAGTCGCGGCAGATGCGCGGCCGGGGCAGGGTGAAGGCGAGGCAGCAGGTGCGCCGGCGGACGGTGCCGGCCGGGGTGAGGTCGACCAGGTCGGCGAGCCCGAGGTCGCCGAGCAGGCGACCCACACGGTCGGTTGCGGCGCTTTCGGGCGCCGGTGCGGCGCCGGACGGCGTGCTGCCGGGCTCGGGCAGGCGCAGGGCGACGCCGGCCACGTTCGCGGCCACCGAGCCGAGGAGCGTGCGCCGGCTCAGCCGGGTCGCCCCCTCGATGGCCGCCATCAGCGGCGTCAGGTGCTCGTCGATCAGCGACTGCCGCAGCGTTTCGCGCAGCGCCGCCTGGTCCGGCACCACGATCACCGAGCGGTCGCCGGTGTCCGCCAGGGGGTCGTCCGGCAGCACCGCCACCGGGATGCCGGCCCGCAGCCCGACCGCCAGCAGCCGTTGTGGCCAGTCCAGCCGCACCAGCACGTGCTCCGGTCGCAGCACCGGCACCCGCCGTACGGCGAGCAGCCCCACCACGGCCGGCAGGCTCAACCAGTACGTGTACGCCTTCCAGGCGAGCGCCGCGGCCGCCGGGGTCCGGGCGTTCCACTGCTGCTCGGCCGACCGCAGCAGTTCCCCCAGGGCGGGACCCGCGAGCGATCCGGCCGGCCGCCAGCCGTCGGCGTCGCGGACGACCAGGCCCGGAGCCAGGCCGGGCAGCTCGTGCGCGGTGCCGAACAGCGCACCGAGCCGGGCCGTGATCGGTACCAGCGGATACATCGATCAGGCGTTCCCGGCGCCCGGCGGCGGTAAACCGTGGCTACCCCGGGCGTACCCAATCGTGGCTCTCGCGCACGATCGTGAACCCGGCCGAGCGGTACAGCGCCACCGCGGCCTCGTTGCCGGCCGGTGTGCAGACCGCCACCGCGCTGGCCCCGCGGCCGGCCAGCGCCGCGCACACGCCCAGCACGGCGTCCCGGCCGTACCCGTGCCCCCGATGATCCGGATGACTGCCGACCGGCTCGAGCAGTCCGCACCGGCCGGCGCCCGCGAACCAGCCGGTCGCCGCGGCCGCCGGCGCACCGGCGGGCGTGCGGACCAGCGCCTCCACCGCGAGGTCGCCGGCCGGTGACGCCTTCATGGTCTGCCAGCGCTCCAGCGTGAACGTCGATCCGGTGAACGCGGACCGCTGCACCAGCACCCGGTCGGCCGCATCGGACTCGCCGACCGGCTCGGCGCGGCTGGCCACCGGCCGCGGCGTCCAGGACAGCACCACCCAGGGGTCGTCGGGATCGCGTTCCCAGCCGGGGATCGGCAGGCCGTCGCACCAGTTGTCGCCGGGTTGGAGCAGCTGGTCGGCATCGGCGCCCAGCGGGCCGAGGTCGGCGTCCGGCGCGGTGGTCACCCGCAGCACGTGTGCGTCGAGGAAACCGGCGGCCACCGGCACGCCCTCGTCGGTCCACAGCAGGAACTCCGCGTCGTCGAACCGCAGGTGCCACCCCACGTCGCCGGGATGCAGGGCGCCGCCCGGCGCGTCCGCCGGTGTCCACTCGCTCAGCGCCCGCAGCGCCGGACCGGTCTCGGCAGGGGTCAGGAGGTGCCGCTTGAGGGAGCCCATGCCCGGCAGATTAGTCAGCGCGCCCCGCCGCGGCGACGGCATTCTGCAGTACCTCGTCCTCGCTCACCGCGAGCAGGGCCGGATGCACGCCGGGGTCCGGGCGATCACCCGGCTCACTCCGGGTGCCGTGCCAGATCGGGCGATGGTACGGGCGGTCCGGCGGCCCCCAGCGAGCCGGCGACACCGGGCCGAACAGAACGACCGACGGTGTCCGGTACGCGGTCGCCAGGTGCGCCACCCCGGTGTCGCCGCTGATCACGAGCCGGGCGTGCGCGATCAGGCCGGCCAGCTCGGCCAGGGTGGTGGACGGCGCCGCCCACGCGCCCAGCCCGGCCCGGTCGGCGACCCGGACGCACAGGTCCAGCTCGGCGGGGGAGCCGGTGATCAGCACCCGGTGCCCGGCCGCGCGCAGCCGCCGGGCGACGGCCGCGAACCGTGCCGGCGGCCAGCGGCGGGACGGCGACTTCGCGCCCGGGTGGATGATCGTGACGTCCTTCGGAACCTCGACTGGCGGCACCGCCAGCGCCAGATCCGTCTCGTCCACGTCCACGCCGTACCAGCTCAGCAGCCGGCACCAGCGGTGCACCTCGTGCTCGTCGTCGCGCCACGGCGGTCCCTCCGGGCAGCCGGCCCCGGCGTTGGCGAAGGCCCACATCTCGCCGGGCGCGGCGGCCCGCAGCAGCCGGTGCGACTCGGGGCCGCTGCCGTGCAGGTTGACCGCGAGCCGGGGCGGCGGCAGGTCCCAGCCGCGCGGTGCCAGCCCGTCGGTGGCCAGCCCGTCGGTGGCCAGCACCCGGTCGACGCCGCCGATCAGGTCGATCAGCGGCGTCAGCCAGGCCGGTGCCGCGAGCACCAGCGGCTCATCGTCCCGCGCGGCTTGCAGCGCCCGCAGCGCGGGCACGGCCGTCGCCAGGTCACCCACGCCGAGGGCGCGCAGCGCGAGGATCACGGGTACGAGGTCTCCGTCTCGGCGGCGATCAGCAGTTCGCGGACCGCGCAGCCGGGCGGCTGGGTGAGCGCGAACACCACCGCGTCGGCCACGTGCGCCGGGTCGTTGAGGACCGCGTCCGCGCCGGGCTTGTAGCGGTCGTCCCGGTCGTCGAAGAACGCGGTCCGCATGCCGCCCGGGATGAGCAGGGTGACGTTGACCTTCCCGGCCAGTTCGGCGGCCAGCGCCCGGGTGAAGCCGACCACGCCGAACTTCGCGGCGCAGTACGCGGTGGCGTCGCCGACGGCCTTGACGCCCAGCGTGGACGCGACCGTGACCACGCTGCCGTGCGACCGTTCCAGCTCGGGCAGCGCGGCCCGGATCACCGCGGCGGTCGCCAGCAGGTCGACCGCCACGATCCGGTCCCAGATCTCGCCGGGGATGTCGGCCAGCGCGCCCGGCACGTCCGTCCCGGCCGCCGTCACCACGCCGCCGAGCGGGCCGCCGGCCAGGGCGAGCGCCTCGCGGGTGGCCTCCTCGGCGGCGCGGGTGTCGGCGAGGTCGCACTCCACCCACGGCACGCCGGTCCGCGGTGCCTGCCGGTCGATGACCACCGGCCGGCCGCCGGCCTTGGCGACCGCGTCGACCACCGCGGCGCCCAGGCCGCTCGAGCCGCCCGTGACGAGTACTGCGTCCATGGGGGATTACCTCCTGCTGTCGGCCGTGGCACGGGCCGCGGCGATGGTCCGGGTGGTGGAGTGACCGTCCAGGTAGGGCACCACGACGGCCGCGCCGCCCCAGTGCCGCACCAGATCGGCCTCGGGCAGGCCGGGTCCGCCGTCGGCGTAGTCGCCGCCCTTGACCCAGACGTCCGGGCGCAGCCAGGCCAGCACCGCCTCGGGCGTCGGCTCGTCGAAGACCACGACCGCGTCCACGCAGTCCAGCGCGGCGAGCAGCCGGGCGCGGTCGTCCTGGCCGGTGAGCGGCCGGTCCGGGCCCTTGAGCCCGCGTACCGACGCGTCGCTGTTGAGGCACACCACCAGGCAGTCGCCCAGCTGCCGGGCGGCGCGCAGGGTGGCCAGGTGCCCGGTGTGCAGCAGGTCGAAGCAGCCGCCGGTGGCCACCACGGTGCCGCCCCGGGCGCGGACCTCGGCGATCACCCGGCCGGCCTCCCCGGCGCCGATCCGGCCCGGCTCGGCGGGCGGCACCGGCGGTTCCAGCACGGCCGTCGCGCCGGCCCGGACGTAGTCGGTGGCCGCCCGCACCGCGGCCTGCACCGCCTCGGACACCAGCGCACCGCCGGCGAGCGCCACCGTGGCGGTCACCGCGAACCGGTCGCCGGCCCCGCAGGTGTCTCCGGTCGCGACCTCGGCCGGCGGGACGACCAGCGGGGTCGGGCCGGCGTGGCAGAGCACGGCGCCCTCGGCGCCGCAGGTGACCGCGACCGCGGCGGCCCGCCAGCGCTGGCGCAGCTGCTGGCCGGCCCGCTGCGCGGTGGACAGCGTCGAGCCCTTGCCGGCGTCGCCGGACAACGCACGTACCTCGGCAAGGTTGGGGGTGACGAGCTGGACACCGGCCACCGGCGGCGGGCCGTTGGGGTGCGGGTCCCAGACGATCGGCGCGGTGGCCTCGGCCAGCGCGGCGCGCACCGCCGGGTGCTGGCACACGCCCCGGCCGTAGTCGCTGACCAGGATGGCGGCGGCGTCGCCGAGCACGTCGAGCACCCCGGGCGGGGCGTCGCCGGGCGGGACCGGGTCGCCGCCCCGGTCCAGGCGCAGCAGGACCTGCCCGTTCGCGCGCAGCCGGTTCTTCTCCGGGGTGGCGCCGGGCAGCGGCAGCGCGTGCACCTCGACGCCGGCCGCGGTGAGCAACGCGCTGAGCCGGGCCCCGCCGGCGTCGCCGGCCAGCGCGGTGACCAGCGCGACCGGCCGGCCCTCGGCGGCGGCCAGCAGCGCGGCCAGCCCGGCGCCGCCGGGGCGCTCGTGCACGTGCTGCTCGTCGAGCACCGGTGCCGGTGCGTCCGGCGCGATCCGCCGCACCACGCCCTCGACATCCCGGTCCAGCAGGGTGTCCCCGACGATCACCAGACGGTCCATGGCCATCCTCCCCTTCCGCCGCCCGCCGCCGAGCACCTCGGGCAGGGCGAGGTCGATGTACTCGCACATGACGTGCACCGCGACCAGGTGCAGCTCCTGTACCACCTGGCTCTCCGGCGACGGGCACCGCAGCGCCTCGTCGCACGCGTCGCCGACCGGGCTCGAGCCCGGGCCGACCATCGCCCAGCTGCGCATGCCGCACTCCCGGGCCGCCCGCACGGCGGCCAGCAGGTTGGCGCTGCGGCCGCTGGTGGACAGCACCAGCAGCACGTCGCCGGGCCGGCCGTGGGCGCGGACCTGCCGAGCGAAGACCTCGTCGTAGCCGTAGTCGTTGCTGAGCGCGGTGAGCACCGAGGAGTCCGGGGTGAGCGCGATGGCCGACAGCGGCGCCCGGTCGGCGCGCAGCTTGCCGACCAGCTCGGCGACCAGGTGCTGGGCCTCCGCGGCACTGCCGCCGTTGCCGGCCACCAGCAGCCGGCCGCCGGTGCCCAGGTGCCGGGCGAGTTCGGTGCCCCAGTCGGCGAGGCGGGCGGCCACCGGGCGGAACGGGCCGATCGCCTCGCCGAGCGCGGCGAGATGCTGGTCGAGGGGATCCATCAGGCCGCCGCCTCGGCCCGCTGCCCGACCGTGGCATAGACCGCGGCGAGCCGTTCGGCGATCCGGGGCCACGCGTACGAGTGCACGGCCCGGTCCACCGCGGCCGCGCCGTACCCGAACCGCCGGGGTCCGTCGGCCAGCAGCCGGCGCAGCACCCGGACCAGGCCGTCCGGGTCGCGGGGCGCCACCAGGTCGCCGGTCAGCCCGTCCACCACGGTGTCCAGCAGGCCGCCCACCGCGGACGCCACCACCGGGATGCCGCAGGCCATCGCCTCCAGCACGGTGAGCCCGAACGGTTCGTACCAGGGCGTGGCGGCCAGCACGTCGGCCGAGCGGTACCAGGCCGGCATGTCCTCGGCGCGCACCGCTCCGACCAGCCGGACCCGGTCGTCGACCCGGCACGACCGGGCCGTCTCGAGCAGCCGGATGGCGTACGGGTCGGAGGCCAGGCGGCCGGCCGGCGGGCCACCGATCACCACCAGTTCGGTACCGGGCAGCTTGGCCAGCGCCCGGATCTGGTCCTCCAGGCCCTTGCGCTCGACCAGCCGGGCCACCGAGAGGATCCGCCGGGCGCTGATGCCGCGCGGCACCACCGGACCGTCCGGCCGGAACCGCCCGGTGTTGACCCCCGACGGCACCAGCGCCATCCGGTCCCGCGGCACGCCCAGCCGCAGCAGTTCGGTGATCTCGTCCTGGCACTGCACCACCACCCGGTCGACGGTGCGGCCGAGCGCCCGCTCGTACCCGATCCGGCGCGGTGGGCTGGTGTCGGCGCGGCCCTGGTGCCGGCGCTTCACCGAGCCGAGCGCGTGGAAGGTCTGCACCACCGGCACGTCGCCTTGGCCGCCCGCCGTGACCGCGGCCAGGCCGCTCATCCAGAAGTGCGCGTGTGCCACGTCCGGTGGACCATGCCGCTGCCAGTCGGCGGTCATCCACTCGGCGAACGCGCCCATGTACGGCAGCAGGTCGTCCTTGGGCAGCGGCACCGGCGGTCCGGCCGGCACGTGCACCACCTCGACGCCGCCGGTGAGCGTCACCACCTCGGGCGGGTCGGCGCTGTCCCGGCGGGTGTAGACCCGGATCTCGTGCCCGGCCGCGGCCAGCGCCGCGGACAGCTCGGCCACGTGCATGTTCTGGCCGCCGGCGTCGACGCCGCCGAGGACGGCGAGCGGGCTGGCGTGCTCCGAGATCATCGCGATACGCATGCTTCCTCCTCCAGCAGCCGGTCCCAGTCCGCGAGGAACCGGTCCAGGCCGTAACGGGCCAGCGCCACCTGCCGGGCGCGTTCGCCCAGCCGGCGGGCGGCCTCCGCGTCGTCGAGCAGCCAGTGGCAGGCGTCGACGAGGGTGTCCACCCGGGTGGACAGCACGCCGGCGTCGTGCGGCACGGCCTCCACCGCCTCGGTGCCGGCCAGGGCGATCACCGGCATGCCCATCTGCATGGCCTCGATGAGGCTCAGCCCGAGCGAGGTCCACCGGCACAGGTGCAGGTAGGCGCGGCGCCGGGCGAGCATCTGGTGCATGGCCCGCTGCGGTGGGTCCTCGAACGCCTCGATCCGGTCGCCGCGCAGGCCGGCCACGCCCATCCCGAACACGTCCAGCGGCGCCACCGCGGCGAACCGGCCGAACAGGTCAGTCCCGGTGACCCGGCCGCGCCGGATCGGCTCGTTGGTGACCACCGCGAGCCGGTCCAGCTCACCGATCCACCGGGTTGCGGGTTCCACGATGCCGTGCTCGATCACCGTGGTCCGGGTGCCGCCGGTGTCCCAGAACAGCTCGTTGAAGTGCGTGACGTGGGCGATGATCACGTCGTCCCGGTCGGCCAGCGGGTGCCGCGTGCAGGGCACGTTCCCGCGCGGCGCATTGTGCTCCACATAGATCACCGGCAGGCTCGGCGGCACCCGGTCGAGCTCCTCGGGCCGCTGCACGATCGCAATGTCCGCGTCCCGGATCTCGGCCAGCGGCTTCTCCTCGACGCTGTCCGGCCAGGTGAAGGTCTGCGCCCGCCCGCGCCCCCACTCGTCGCGCTCCGCGTTGACCGGCACCAGATAGCGGTGTTTGCCCTGGACGAAAGCCGTGGTCCAGGAGCCGTGCACGTGCCAGAGCAGGATGTTCATGCGGCGATCTCGTTTCGGGAGGCGACCGGCGCGCCGAGGGTCCGCACCGCGGCCACCACCTCGCCCGGGTCGATGGTGGACAGGCAGGGGTGACCGGCGATCGGGCAGGCGGTGACGCGGGTGTCCCGGCAGGCGGCGTCCGGCACGCCGAGACGCACGGCGGGCACGCGGTAGGGACCCCATTTGCCGTACGGCACGGTCGGGGCGTACAGGCTGACCACGGGCGTGCCGGCGGCGGCGGCCAGGTGTGCCGGGCCGGTGTTGCCGACCACCAGGCAGGCGGCGCCGGCCAGGATCGCGGCCAGCTCACTCAGGTCGGCCGGGGTCACCACCTCGGCCCGGCCGGCGGCGACCGCGGTGGCCAGCCCGGATTCGCCCGGGCCGGCGGTAACCAGCACCCGGTGGCCGGCGAGGATCAGGGCCGCGACGATCCGGCGCATCGTCGGCGGCGGGCAGGCGCGGGCATCGACGCTGGCGCCGGGGTGCACCACGACGTGGCCGTCCAGGACCCGGCTGACCGGCGTACCGACCCGCAGCGCCCCGTCGTCGCCCGTGGGCAGGGCGAATCCCGCGGCCGCGGCGACGCTGCGGGCCCGTTCGGGTTCCGGCAGGTTCTCCGGTACGCGGTGCCGCACGTCCAGCAGCGAACCCGGGTAGTCCTCGCTGATCGCGGTGACCCGGCCGATCCCGGCCAGCCGCAGCACCAGCGCCAGCGGCAGCGCCGACTGGTGGAACGAGGTCAGCACGACGGCCTCGTCGGCGCCGGTCGCGCGCAGCCGTTCGGTGAGCGCCGTGATGTCGTCCGGCTCGACCACCCCGGGCTGCGGGTCGATCCACGGCAGCCGCCACTCGACGATCTCGTCCACGCCGGGCAGGAGACTGGCCGCGGCCCGCCCGCGCGGCCCGCAGAGCAGCACCACCCGCTCGGCCCCGGCCGCCACGGCCCGGATGGCGGGACCGCTGAGCAGCACGTCCCCGGCGGAGTCGGAGCGCACCACGAGCACGGTCCCGGCCCGCCCGGACCGCGGTGTGGGTCGCATCAGTTCCTCGCGGTGCAGCAGGTGGCCGACGGCCTGGGTGAGGTCGCCGGCCACCACCGGCGCCGCGGCGATCTCCTCGGCCCTGGTGACGGGAGTGGGGACGAGGACGCCGGCGGCGCCGGCCGCCAGGGCGGCGGTCATGTCGCGGCCGATGTCGCCGATCACCGCGCAGCGCCGGGGCGTGGTGCCGAGCGCGGCGGCGGCCGACTCGACCAGGCCGGGGGCGGGCTTGCGGCACCGGCAGCCGGCCGTGTCGTCGTGCGGGCAGATCTGCCAGGTGTCGAACGGGCCGAGCAGGTCCTCGACCCGGCGGTTGACCGCGGTCAGGTCGGCGGCGGTGAAGCGGCCGCGGGCCAGGCCGGACTGGTTGGTGACCACGCCGAGGCGCAGGCCGGCGGCGCGCAGCCGGTCTAGGGCGGCGCGGGCGCCGGGCATCGGGACCACCCGGTCCGGGTCGCCGTTGTAGGGGACGTCGACGATCAGCGTGCCGTCCCGGTCGAACAGGACGGCGTCGAAGAGGCGGTTCACCGCACGGCCACCGTGCTGTCGGCGCCCGGCGCGGGTGGTGCCGGGGAAAATCCGGGACGCGTCGCCACCGGTGGGACCGGGATGGAGCGGGCGCCGCGCCACCGGCGCCAGCCGCGCAGCCAGTGCGCGACCGCCAGCGGGGGGATGGCGGCGCTGGTGACCAGCATGGTGGCCACCTCGCGCGGGTCGCGCGGGCCGGGGGCGATCCGCGCCGTGGCGAACTCGGCGGTGCCGGCGAGCCACGCGGCGCCGGCGACCGCGGCCACCGAGCGCCACACGGCTGCCCCGGCCGCCCAGCGCCGACCGGCCGCCCCGGCTGCCGAGCGGTGACCGGCCGCCTCGGCTGCCGAGCGGTGACCGGCTGCCCCGGTTACCGAGCGCCGACTGGCCGCCCTGGCCGCCGAGCGGTGGCCGGCCGCCGCGGCGCAGAGGGCCAGCAGGCCGGCCGCGGTGACCGCGGCGTGCCGGTGCCGGCGGCCGGCCGGAATGTCCAGCATCAGGCGCCAGTAGCGGCCGTAGAGGCGGCGCAGCAGCGCGTCGTCGGCGTTGCCGCGCTGGTTGCGCAGGCTGACCCAGGGGCTCTCGGCGCGGACCGGATGGACGGTGCGGCGGTCGCCGCGGTGCAGCCGCCAGCCGGCCCGGTGCACCCGGTGGGCCAGTTCGGCGTCTTCGCGGAAGGCGCGCGGCAGTCGCTCGTCGAATCCGCCGCAGTGGGCCAGCGCGAGCCGCCGGAAGGCCATGTCCGCGGTGATCCAGGCGCCGTCGGTCAGGCCCGCGGTGACCCGCTCCCAGTCGGTGGGCCGGCGGTCGGCCGGCAGCGGCACGTGCAGGTCACCCTGCACGCCGCCGACGTCGTCCGGCAGGCCGGCCAGATCGGCCTCGAGGGCGGCCCGCCAGCCGGGCTCGGGCAGCACGTCGTCGTCGAGGAAGACCACCCAGTCGCGCCGGGCGGCGCGCCAGCCGGTGTTGCGGGCCGCGGCCGGGCCGCGGCCGGTGCCGGGCAGCACGGTGAAGCGGGGCGGGATGGGCAGCGGCCGGTCGCGCTCCGGCCGGTCGTCGACCACCAGGATCTCGTCGCCCGGCGCCGTCTCCAGCACGTCGAGCAGGCGGGTGAGGCTGGCCCGGCCGACCGTCGGCACCACGACCGTGACCGGGATCGTGACCGGCATCCGATCCGGGCTCGTCACCGGGATCATGAGGCAAACGTCCTCGACCGGCGGACCGCGAACGGGCCCAGCGCCAGCAGGTCCACCGGTGCCGAGCCGAACAGCTCCATGGCCTCGCGCGGGGTGTCCACCATGGGGCGGCCCGCGGTGTTCAGCGAGGTGTTGACGACCACCGGCAGGCCGGTGTGCCGCTCGAACTCGGTGAGCATCTCGGCCACCAGCGGCTCGGTTTCGGTGTGGACGGTCTGCACCCGGGCGGTGCCGTCGACGTGCACGACCGCGGGGATGCGCTCGCGCCACTCCGGCCGGACCCGGTGCACGAAGAGCATGTACGGGCTGGGGCAGACGCCCTCGAAGATCTCGGCGAACCGTTCGGCGCGGACCATCGGCGCGATCGGGCGGAACTGCTCGCGGCCCTTCACGTCGTTCATCCGGCGCTGGGTGTGCGGGTCGCCGGGGTGGGCCAGTAGCGAGCGGTGCCCGAGCGCCCGCGGGCCGTACTCGGAGCGGCCCTGGTACCAGGCGACGATGCCGTTGCCGGCCAGCACCTCGGCGGCCGTCGCGGCGATCGACGCCGGCCGCTCGTAGGGCAGCGCGGCCCGCTGCAGCTCCGCCTCCAGCTCGTCGTCGCTCCAGCCGCGGCCCAGCGCCGCGGAACCGAACGGCGCGACCTTCTCCGGCGTGACCGCGAGCGCGGCGCCCAGCGCGGTGCCGGAGTCGCCGGCCGCCGGCTGCACCCAGACCCGCTCGAACGGGCCCTCGGCGGCGATCCGGGCGTTGGCCACGCAGTTGAGCGCGGTGCCGCCGGCCATGGTCAGCGTCGCCGGGCCGCCGGCCGCCTCGTACGTCCATCGGACCAGGTCGAGCAGCACCTCCTCGAGCCGCGCCTGCACGCTGGCCGCCAGGTCGGCGTGCGCGTCGGTGAGCTCGCCGTCGGCCGGGCGGGCCTTGGCCAGCGCCGCCCAGTCGATCCGCTCGACCGTGAAGCCGCCGTCACCGGTGGCCCGGACCAGGTCGCGCAGCAGCCCCAGGAAGGCCGGCCGGCCGTAGGAGGCGAGGGCCATCACCTTGTACTCGTCGCTGGAGTGCAGGAAACCGAGGTGCCGGGTCAGGTCTTCGTAGAGCAGGCCGAGCGAGTGCGGCAGTTCCTGGGTGCGGAACACCTCGAGCTCGCCGTCGGAGTAGGCGCCGGCCAGGTGGCTGGCCACCTCGCCGCGGCCGTCCAGCACCAGCACCGCGTTGTCCTCGGCCACCGACAGCCCGGCCGACGCCGCGTGCGCCACGTGGTGCGGCACGAACCGGACCCGGTCCGGGTCGAGCCCGGGCAGCGCGGCGGCCAGGAACTGCGGTGCCCGGCGGGCGTAGTCGACGCGCAGGTGGTCGGAGGGGTCGTCGAGGCCCAGGCCGGCCGCGTCCCGGCACAGCCCGGGGTCGAACGAGTAGGCCACCGCGTCCAGCTCGCCGGGCTCGATCCCGGCCGCGCGCAGGCACCAGGCGGCGGACAGCTCGGGCAGCTCCCAGGCGGCGAACGGCACCGGCCGCTTGCCGTGTTTACGACGGCTGAACCGCTCCTCCTCGGCCGCCGCCACCACCCGGCCGTCGACGACCACGGCCGCGGCCGGATCGTGGAAGATGGCATTGATTCCCAGCACTCGCATGGCGCGCCGCATACCCCTCGCGGCGGCCGGTATTCGCTTGATCGTCGACTTCTCCGAAGAAAAACGGAGCGCGCTGAACTGCACTGATACCTACTCCACAGCGGAGTTTGAAGTCGTTGTCGTGGGGCACGCGTCGCGCCATGTACGAGGTTGAGCAACTCATCGCGGGCCGCCGGCAGCCGGGCGGCGCCGGCCGGGAACTGACCGTCGTGGACCCGCGCGACGACGCGCCGGTCACCCGGGTGCCGGTGTCGTCGGCCGTCGACGTCGCGATGGCGGTCCGGGCCGCCCGCGCGGCGGCCCCGGACTGGGCACGCACCCCCGCCGCCGCGCGCGGGGCGGCACTGCACGCGGCCGCCGCCGCGGTCGAGGCCGGCGCCGACCGGCTGGCCGCGGCCGCGTCGGCCGAGATGGGCAAGCCGGTCGGCGAGGCCCGGGAGTCGGTTCTGGCCGGGGCCGGCACGCTGCGGCAGTACGCCGAACTGGGCCCGGCGCACCGCGGCCGTACCCTGGCCGGCAACGACCACGCGATCGACCTGATGGCCTACCAGCCGCGCGGTGTGGTCGCCGTGATCACCCCGTGGAACGACCCGGTCGCGGTGGCCTGCGGCCTGATCGGCGCCGCGCTGGTCACCGGCAACACGGTGGTGACGAAGCCGAGCGAGCGCACCCCGGCGACCGGCTGGCTGCTCGCCGACATGCTCGCCCCGCATCTTCCGGACGGCGTGTTCGGGCTGCTCAACGGCGACGGCGAGGTGGGTGCCGCGCTGGCCGCCGCGCCGGTCGACGTGGTGGCGCACGTGGGCTCCACGGCCACCGGCCGGGCGATCGCGGCGGCCTGCGCCGGCACCGGCGCCAAGGCGCTGCTGGAGAACGGCGGCAGCGACCCGCTGATCGTCGACGCCGGGGTGGACCCGTGCTGGGCGGCCGAGCAGGCCGCGCTCGGCGCGTTCGCCAACGCCGGGCAGATCTGCGTCGCGGTCGAGCGGATCTACTGTGACCGCACAAGCGAGGAGCCGTTCCTGGAGGCGCTGGCCGCCGAGGCGGAGCAGTGGCGGCCGCGGCTCGGTCCGCTGGTCGACCGCCGGCACCGCGACCTGGTCGACGATCAGGTGCGGCGGGCCCGCAAGGACGGCGCCCGGGTGCTCCGCGGCGGCGAGATACCGGCCGGTCCGGGCGCCTGGTACCCGCCCACCGTGCTGGCCGGCTGCACCGACGAGATGGCGGTGCTGCGCGACGAGACGTTCGGGCCGGTCGCGCCGGTGGTGGCGGTCGACTCGTTCGACGAGGCACTGCGGCGGGCCGCCGATTCGCCGTACGGGCTCGCCGCGACCGTGCTGACCGGTTCGATGAGCCACGCGCAGCGGGCCTGGCGGGAGTTGCCGGCCGGCACCGTCAAGGTCAACGCGGTGTTCGGCGGGGCACCGGCCGGTGCCGCGCATCCACGCCGGGGCAGCGGGCAGGGTTTCGGGTACGGGCCGGAACTGCTCGACGAGATGACCGTGACCAAGGCCGTGCACGTCGAGGCCCCGTACGGCGGGTGGTGAGGGTCAGCCCTCGATGCCGGTCGCGGTGTTCGCGGTCCCGACCGGCTTGGACTGTGGTGACCCGCGCTGCCGCAGATAGATCGACAAAATCACCATCGAGGCCACCGCCAGCAGTTCGGACTGCCAGTTCTGCAGGGTCCGGTTCCAGAAGTCCGGTTCGGCTAGATACTGGCTCCAGGTGACCGGGTCCTGCAGGTTGCCGAGTTGTTCCTCGTTGAACGCGGCCACCCCGGCGATCGACTGGGCCAGCCAGGACAGCACGAAGATCAGGCCCATCACCAGCCCGAGCGAGTTGGCGAACAACCACAGCCGGACGCCGCCGAGCTTGGCCCAGCGGGGCGAGTCGTCGTCGGCGTACGGCCCAACTTTTTGCTCTTTGTCGGTCTCCCGCCCGGGCCGGTCCAGCGGCTTGGACTCCGGCGAGCCGCGCTGCAGCAGCCAGACCGTGAGGTAGATGAACAGGAAGAACTGGAGGTATTCGGACTGCCAGTTCTCCGCGACGTCGACGCCGAAGCTGGCGGAGGTGACGTAGCGGGCCAGCGAGATCGGCTCCAGGCCCTCGGTGACCTGCTGCTGGTTGTAGTCGGCGTGCCCGGCGAGCGCCTGCGCGGCCAGCACGACCAGGAACAGCAGGCCGAAGACCAGGCCGAGCGCGTTGTCCCGCAGCCGGCGCCTCATCGGTGCAACACCCCGAGCGTGATGACGTAGGCCAGGCCTCCGCCGACCACCAGCAACAACAGGATGAACATCAGACGCATCGGGTCACCGGCCCTGGACCGTGCAGTCGTACGGCTCGGCCTCGCCCCGCGACCGGCAGCCGGCCGCCACCACCCGCCATCCGCCTCCGAAGGCGGCCAGGAACACCGTGTCGTCGTCCAGCCGGACCTGCGCCCACTGACCGTAGACGTCGGCGCCGCGGACCGCTCCGGTGGTGGGCAGGTCCTCGTCGATGACGGCCTCGGGGCAGGCCGGTTCGAGTTCGGCCACGGCCGAGGGCGCGAGCAGTGCGCAGGCGGCTACGCCGTCACCGTTCGCGACCGCCCGCCGGAGCTGCTCCGCCACCGCGGCCGCCGCGTCGGCCCGCCGGTCGACCGAGCCACAGCCGGCGACCGGCAGCACCGCAAGACACACGAGGAGTAGCGGTAACCGTTTCACACCACGTGACATTCCCCGATCGGTGCAGATTCACGCGGGCTCCTCCGCGTTACGCGGCCGCCGCCAGGGGAATGTGGGCGATCGCGCGGCCGGTGGACACCCGCCGGGGCGGCAGGTGGTCGTTGAGCATGGCCTCGCGCAGCCAGGCCAGCGCGGCGCTGAGCAGCCGGGACACCTGCATCTGCGAGACGCCCAGCACCGCGGCGATCTCGGACTGGCTGCAGTTGCCGGAGAACCGCATCGCGATCATGACCTGCTCCCGCTCCGGCAGCAGGCGGACCAGACCGGCGACCGTGATCCGGTCGTCGACTGTCTCGAGCATCGGGTCGGCTCTGCCGATGAGGTCGCCGAGTTCGGCCTTCTGGTCGGTGGCGGCCGGGGCGTTCAGCGAGGCGACCCAGTAGCAGGCCGACGAGCGGATCGCGTCCCGGACGTCGGCCACCGGGACCCGCAGGTGCTCGGCGATCTCCTCGGTGGTCGGGGTGCGGGCCAGGGACGCGGACAGCGCACCGCCGGCCCGGCGGACCTCAAGGCCGAGGTCCTGCAGGCGGCGGCTCACGTGCACGGTCCAGGTGGTGTCCCGGAAGTGCCGCTTGAGCTCGCCGATCACGGTGGTCAGCGCGTACGAGGTGAACGAGCCGCGCGCCGGGTCGTACCGGGCGATGGCCTTGACCAGGCCAAGCCGGGCGACCTGCTCGAGATCCTCGAGAGTCTCGCCGCGGCCGCGGTACCGGCCGGCCAGGCGCCGGGCGAACGGCAGGCAGTAGGTGGTGAACTCGTCGCGCATCCGGCACTGTTCCCGCGCGGTGGCGGACGCGACGTTGGTGGCGTAGGTGGTCGCGATGGCGTCCAGATCGGCTTCGGGTCCACCGTCCGCCGGGCGGGATGACTGGGTTATCACGTGCACCTACCTCTCGAGTTGCGGCCGGGCAGGGCGGGGACGGGGGGCGGTGAGGGTGCGCCGGAGCCGCCCGAGCAACGGGTGGGCCCAGGCGTTCCAGCCGAGGGACGCTGCCGGGCCGCAGAGGGCCGCCGCGGTGCCGGTCAGCCGGAGCACCCGGTCGACTTCGCCCCGGACGTTGATCAGGAGGAGCCGGCAACCCCGCTCGGCGGCCTGTTGCATCTCGGTCAGCAGAGCGGACACGACCGCGGCGTCGATGAAGGTGACCCGGCGGCAGTCGAGGATCACGGTGGTATGTCCGCCGTCCAGGGCACGCTGCACCGCGGCGGCCAGCAGGTGCCGGTTGTCCCGGTCGAATTCGCCGCTGGCCCGGAGCCGGGTGGTGTGATCGTCGGAGGCGGTGACGACCACAACGCCTAAATCGATCATGATCCTCCCGTCCGCGCTGACGTGCCGCTTTTCCTCCGTCCATCCTGTTGTCAATCAACCGAACGGACTAGGACGGGATACGAAGTGGTATGCGGTGATTACGCGCTCAGCGAAGGCCCGGACGGGAATCGGCACGAACTTTGGCGCGTCCAACCGGGTTGGACGTTCGTTTCCGGGGTATGCGGCGCGTTCCGCTGATGAGAGCCGACACCTTGACGACCACCGTGTTCGAGACCACGGACGTCGATGCCGCCCAGGATTTCCTGAGCGGGGTCTATGGACCGCTGCGCCTGTCCGTGCCGGCCGGGCGGCATCACGTCCGGTTCACCCGGCACGTGCTCGGCGCGGCACAACTGCACCGGATCACGGCCCGGACCACGGTCGACGTCGACGGGACACCGTTCGGCATGCTGGGCTTCGGCCGGATGGCGGGCGGCTCGGTCACCTGCCGCACCGGCGGCCGGGAGCGCACCTACGACCGGGCCGGCGAGATCTTCGTCGCCGCCCAGCCGGATCAGCCGTACCGGGCCACTCTGGGTGACGCCGACCTCGAACTGGCCTTTCTCGACCCGGAACTCGTCGCCCAGGTGGCCGACCCGGCGCCGAGCCGGGCCGCCCGCCCGGTCCGGTTCACCGGCGGCCGTCCGGTGTCGACCGAGGCGGCCTCGTGGTGGTCCAACACCTACAACTACGTCCGCGACCACCTCGTCGGCGGACCGGTCGCCAGCGAGCCGCTGGTCAGCGGGAACGCGGCGCGGCTGCTGGCCGCCACCGCGCTGAGCGCCTTCCCGCACGACGGCCTGGACGAGCCCACCGCCACCGACCACCACGATGCGCAGCCGGCCACGCTGCGCCGGGCGGTCGCGTTCATCGAGGACAACGCGTTTCGCGACATCGGTCCCAGGGACATCGCGACGGCCGCCCGGGTCACCATCCGCAGTCTGCAACTGACGTTCCGGCGGCACCTCGACACCACGCCGCTGGCCTACCTGCGCCGGGTGCGGCTGGCCCGCGCGCACCGGGAACTGCTGACCGCCGACCCGGCCGCCACCACGGTCGGCGAGGTGGCCGCCCGCTGGGGCTTCGACAACCACAGCCGCTTCACCGCGCACTACCGGGCCGCGTACGGCCTGGCCCCCTCGGCCACGCTGCGGCACCGCTGACCCGCGGGCGACGGGCCGGGTGCGCGGCGCACCCGGCCCGTACCGGGGAAGGCTAGCGGCGGAACTGGATCCAGTTGACGTTGACGAAATCGCTCGGCTGGCCGCTGGTGAAGGTCAGGAACACGGTGTGCCGGCCGGACACGTTGGACACGTTGCCGGGAATCGAGCGCCAGCTCTGCCAGCCGCCGGTGTTGGCGAGGGCGAAGCTGCCGATCGGCGCGTTGCTGCGGCTGTCGACCCGGACCTCGACCAGGCCGCTCACCCCGCCGGCCGCACCGGAGGCCACCCGGGCCACGAAGTCGCGCACGCCGCCCGTTCCGAACTCGACGTTGTTGAACTGCACCCAGTCGCCGTTCGCGATGGCGGCGATGTTCTGCCCGCCCTCACTGGAGTTCTCGGTGATCACCCCGGACTGGGCGTTGAACGACTCGGCCTGCATGACCGCGTACGCGTCCCGGACGTTGCCGGACGGCGGCGGGGTGGTCGGCCCGGTGGTCGGCGGCGTGGTCGGCGGGTTCGTGGTGCCGCCACCGCCGCGGGTGTAGACCGCCACGTAGTCGACCAGCATGGGCCGGCCGGACACGGTGGATGCGGTCGGGGTGGCCGAGCCCGCGACGCCGTTCGGGAACGCGCCGCCCATCGCCACGTTCAGCAGGATGTGGTAGCCGGCGTGCGAGGTCATGTTGGTCCAGTGCGGCTCGCCGATCTGGGTCTGGGTGACCGAGTGGTACTGCTGGCCGTCCACGTACCACCGCAGCTGGTTCGGCGAGACGCTGCGATCCCATTCGAAGGCGTACGTGTGGAAGGCCGACTGGCAGGTCGAACCCGGGCAGGTCCGGCTCGCGCCGATGCCCTGGGTCTCGTTGCACGGCCCGCCCGGGTTGACGCCGCAGTGCAGCACGCCCCAGACCGAGTTGATGCCGTTCACGTTCTCCATCACGTCGAACTCGCCGATGGCCGGCCAGCTGTACCGGTCGTTACGGTACGGAGCGCCCAGTGCCCAGAACGCCGGCCAGTAGCCGGAGGCCGCGGCCCCGGTCACGTTCGGCATCTGGATCCGGCCCTCGATCCGCAGCACGCCGCCGGACGGCGCCTTGAAGTCGGTGCGCTGGGTCTCGATGCGTGCCGAGGTCCAGGCTCCGGACGAGTTGCGCAGCGGGGTGATCCGCAGGTTGCCCGAGCCGTCGTGGGACACGTTGCTGGTGCTGTTCGTGTAGCTCTGGATCTCGCCGGTGCCCCAGTTCGGTGGGCCGCCGGGGTAGCTGGTGCCGAGGTCGATGATCCAGTTGCCGCCGTTCGGCAGGGTGTTGGCGGCACCGGTGAAGTCGTCGGCCCAGACCTGGGTCCAGCCGGACGGGGGCGAGGGGAGGGCGGCATCGGCGGAGACGGCCATGGCCACCGATCCGCCGAGGGTGACGGTCGCGGCGGCGACGGCGAGGAGGCGGGTTCGGAGTGTCATGAACGAGGCCCTTCTTCTTCGGGCTGCGCACGGGGGAGAGCGCTCTCTTAAATTTCCGGCGTATTACAGGGCGATGTCAACCATGTCGTTGTGGCCCTGCCCGTTGCCCGGGCCACGGACCGTCCGAATGGGCAAAACGGTGGCAGGAGGCCGGAAGTCATGGGTACAAAGGCCCTACTGCGGGCCGGTCCAGGCAGGGACTCTACGGGGGGGACCCGGCACGCCTGGCCGGGCGCTGACCTGATCTTGGGGATGGCGATGAGCAGTGCATCGCAGCGGCCGGCGGCCGGACGCCCGGGGTTGATGCTCGCCCTGGCCACCGTCGGTTTTGCGGTCAACTTCTGGGCCTGGGCACTGCTCAGCCCGCTCGCGGTACGGTTCGCGACCGCGCTCGACCTGACCTCCGTCCAGCAGGCGCTGCTGGTGGCGGTGCCGGTGATCGTGGGTTCGGTGGGACGTATCCCGGTGGGCGCGCTCACCGACAGGTTCGGCGGGCGGATCATGTTCCCGCTGGTGTCGGTGACCACCATCGCGCCGGTGCTGTTTCTCGGCCTGTGGGGGCACAACTCGCTGGCCGCCCTGCTGGTCGGCGGCTTCTTCCTGGGCATCGGCGGCTCCGCGTTCGCGGTCGGCGTCCCGTTCGTGAACGCCTGGTTCCCGCCGGAGCGCCGGGGGACCGCGATCGGCATCTTCGGCGCCGGCATGGGCGGCACCGCGATCAGCGCGCTCACCACGGTGAAGCTGGTCGACGCGTACGGCACCGCCACCCCGTTCGTGCTGACCGCGATCATGCTGGCCGTCTACGCGGCGGTGGCGTACGCGGTCCTGCGGGACGCGCCGGGCCGCACGGTGCCGACCGCGCCGCTCGCCGCCCGGCTGGCCGCCACGCTGCGGCTGCGCATCACCTGGCAGGCGTCGGCGCTGTACGCGGTCGCGTTCGGCGGTTATGTGGCGTTCTCGGTCTACCTGCCGTCCTACCTCAAGACCGCGTACGGGCTGACCCAGGCCGACGCGGCCAACCGGATGGCCGGCTTCGTGGTGCTCGCGGTGATCATGCGCCCGGTCGGCGGCTGGCTCTCCGACAAGTTCGCGCCGGCCCGGGTGCTCGCGGTGTCGCTGGCGTCGGTGGTGGCGGGCGCGGTCGCGCAGTCGTTCACCCCCGGCCTCGCCCCGGTCGGCACCATGGCGTTCCTCGGCATGGCCGCCGCGCTGGGCGCCGGCAGCGGCGCGACGTTCGCGCTGGTCGCCCAGGAGGCCCCGGCCCATCAGGTCGGCTCGGTCACCGGCGTGGTCGGCGCGGCCGGCGGCCTGGGCGGGTTCGTGCCGCCGCTGGTGATGGGCGTGATCTACGGCCAGCTGGGCAACTACGCGCTCGGCCTGGTGCTGCTCGCGATCGTGGCGCTGGCCGCCCTGCTGCTGGACGTCTTCGCGGTGGGCCGCCGGCAGGGCACGGCCGCCCATGTGTGAGTACTGCGGCGGCCAGGCCGTCACCGTGATCGACGAACTGACCCGCGAGCACGACCGGGTGGTCGCACTCGCGGTGGGAGGAGCACGATGAGTCTTGACGACCCGCTGACCGAGGCGCTGGTCGGCACGCGGCGGTTCTTCACCCGGGGTGAGGTGTCGGCGGATCACCGGACGCTGTTCCAGATCGGTGGGCGGCAGGCGGACGTGTTCTACCGCGACCGCTGGGCGCACGACAAGGTGGTGCGGTCCACGCACGGCG
>NZ_BOMV01000058.1 GCF_016862375.1 Paractinoplanes rishiriensis
AGGTGCGCTACCAGTCTGCGCCACAGCCCCTTACCGCCCACCGGAACGCATCCCGTGGAACCGCAGCAAGGCTAACAGGTCGGCGACCCGCCCCGCGAACCGCCTCCCCCACCTACGCCGTGTGGTGCCGGCCTCCCGCCTCGTACGCGCGTCCCCGCAGTCCACCCGCCCGCCGGTAGGACACCGACGCCGCCGGCAGGTCCGACGGATCCCGGTCCAGGCCCATGGCCGCCCGCCGCACCGCCTCCCGCTGGGCCACGATCCGACGCTGCGCCTCCCGCCGGGCGGCCGCGCGCCGGGCCTGCTCGCGACGCACCTCGGCCTGCCGCGCGGCCAGCCACGCCGCCTCCCGGGCCTCGATCCGGCGGCGGCGCCGGTCGGCCAGGGCGCGGTTGCGCAGGTGCACCAGGTACAGCGCGAGCAGGCTGGCGGTCACCGCGAACCCGATCCAGAAGCCCGGACCGACCGTCAGGACCCCGACCAGCTCGATCACGTTGAGCAGCAGCAGGGCCGCGAAAACCCGGCGCCGGCGGACCACCGCGGGGGTGTGCCGGCGGGGCGGCGGGCGCCGGACCGGCCGCTTGCCGGTCACCACTCGGAGCCGCCGTTCCGGACGAGGAGAATCAGCCGGAACCGTAACCGTAACGGTCCGTCCGGGGTTGATCGGTCGGCGTCCGGGCACGGTGCGGCGACGGCGGCGGCGCTGCAGCACCCGCGCCGTCGACGACGCCCGCTCCGCGGCCAGCCGCTCGGTAGCGTCGTACCGGCGCACGAGCGCCGGTGCGAGAGCGAGCAGTCCGGCCGCGGCGAGGACGGCGAGGAGCACCGAGGTCGGCACCCTCACCCCTCCCGTCAGCTACGGGCGGCCCGCTTTACCTCCCCTGGCCACGGACCGCAAGACCCAATCTCCCCGAGGCTACGGGCGCGAGCTGCGGAAATGGGCGCGCCGCGCCGGGCGCGTCGCGGTGCAAGATCAGGAGACTAGGCGCGTACGCGTCGCCAGCGCGCCAGCAGGCCACCCTCGACGGCGACTTCCTCGCTGGTCAGGGCATATCCAAGATGGTCGCGCCAGCCGCCGTCGATGTGCATGTAGCGCTGGTGGTAGGCCTCCTCGCGGAAGCCGAGCTTCTCCACCACCCGGCGGGATGCCTTGTTCTCCGGGCGGATGTTGACCTCGATGCGGTGCAGGCCGCCGGCGCCGAACGCGTGGTCGACGGCCAGCGCCAGCGCGGTGGGGATCACGCCACGGCCGGCCACCCGGGCGTCGACCCAGTAGCCCGCGTACGCGGAACTGAATGCCCGCCGGACGATGTTGCCCAGGTTGAGGTGGCCGACCAGGCGCTCGTGACCGTTTTCGCGCAGGCACACCGCGAACGGCATGCTGTCGCCGCGCCGAGCGGCCCGCTTCATGTCCTGGTAGACGTAGCCGTAGGCGCGGGTCGAGTTCATGTCGGCCCACGGGCCGGGCGGCGCCGACTCCCAGGGGGCCAGCCAGGCCTGGTTGGCGACCCGCACCTCGGACCAGGCGCGCGCGTCGCCGCGTTTGTAGGGGCGCAGCAGCACGGGACCGTCCGCCAGGACGGCAGGCCATCCGGGCGTGGACCCCAGCATCTATCGCCTCCGGTCGAGAAGCAGCACATCCACGGTCGAGCCGGCCGCCGCCGTGGTGACCCGTTCGCCGAGCACCAGCAGACCGTTGGCCTCGGCAAGGCCGGAGAGAGTGTACGGCCCACCGGCGAGCGGTTGCACCGTGTAGCCCCCGCCGCGCCGCTCGGCCACCGCAGCCGGCCGGAACTCGCGCAGTCCACCGGGCGACGAGACGGTCTCCAGCAGGTGCGCCTTGACGCTGCGGCGGAACACCGGTTCGGCCCCCGCCAGCAGCTGGATCACCGGCCGGGCCAGCACCTCGAAGCCGATCAGGGCGGCGCCGGGCTCGCCGGGCAGGCACACCACCGGCACCTCCTCGCCGCCGACGGTGCCGAACCCGAGGGTCGCGCCGGGGCAGAGCGCCACGTCGGTGAACTCGACCGCCCCCCGCCCCGGGTCGCGGCGGGACAGCACCCGGCGCAGCATGTCGCCCGGCCCGGTGCCGGTGCCGCCGGTCGTGATGATCAGATCGGCCCGCAGCGTCTGGTCTTCGAGCAGGCCACGCAGGCCCTCCGGGTCGTCGTCGCAGATGCCGATCCGGTACGCGAGCGCGCCTGCCTCGACCGCGGCGGCGGTGAGCGCGTGCGAGTTGGCGTCCACCACCTGCCCGGGCTGGCTGGGCCGGCCCACGTCGACCAGTTCGTCGCCGGTGGCCACCACCACGACCCGCGGGCTGGGCCGCACCACCACGTGCCCGATGCCGGACGCCGCGAACGTCGCCACCATCGCCGGCGACACGTAGGTGCCGGCCGCGGCGAGCACCTGCCCGGCGGCCAGTTCCTCGCCGGTGCGCCGGACCCCGGAGCCGCGTTTCGGGGCGTGCAGGATCTCGACCGCGGCCATGCCCTGGTCGGTCCAGTGCACCGGCACCACCACGTCGGCGCCGAGCGGCAGCGGCGCGCCGGCCGCCACCGAGAAGCAGGTGCCGGGGGTCAGCCGGACCGGGCGCCAGCTGGCCGCGCCGAGGTCGCCCACGACGTTGAGCCGGACCGGCCGCTGCCCGCCCTCGAACTTGCCGAAGGACGGGTGCGAGCCGACCCGGCCGGCCGACGACAGGTCCTCCCACCGGGCCGCGTATCCGTCGATCGCGGCCTGGTCGAAGGCGGGGTAGGGATGTGGCGCCAGCACGTCGTTGGCCAGTACGTTGCCGTGCGCCTGGGTCAGATCGAGGTCGAGCGGAGGCAGCGCCCGCAACCTGCGCAGCACGCTGCCCAGGTATTCGGCGAGAGGCATCAGCTCGTTGGCGGCCGCCTCGGTATCGGCCGTGGCCGTCATCCTTTCGCACCGCCGGCGACGAATTCGGCGAGCCAGCCGCGGAACTCCTCGCCCAGGTCAGGCCGCTGGCTGGCGAGCATCACCACGGCCTGCAGGTAGCCCAGCGGCATGCCGGTGTCGTACCGGTGGCCGCGGTAGACGATGCCGTGCACCGGCGTGCCGTCGGCCAGCAACTGGGCCATCGCGTCGGTCAGCTGGATCTCGCCGCCGCTGCCCGGCTTGGTGTCCCGGATCGCCTCGAAGATCGAGCCGGGCAGGATGTAGCGGCCCAGCACGGCCAGGTTGCTCGGTGCCTCCTCGGGTGCTGGCTTCTCCACCAGGCCGGTCACCTGCACGATGTCGTCGCCCAGGTCGGACGGGGAGACCGAGGCGATCCCGTAGCGGGACGTCTCCTCGGGCTTGACCTCCATGAAGGCGAGCACGATGCCACCGGTACGCGCCTGCAGGTCGAGCATGGCCGGCAGCAGCGGCTTGTCCTCCTCGACGAACTCGTCGCCGAGAAGCACCGCGAACGGGTTGTCACCGACGTGCGCGGCGGCGGTGCCGACCGCGTGTCCCAGGCCGAGCGCTTCGCCCTGACGGACCGTGTAGATGTCGGCGAGCTCGCTGGTGCGGCGGACCGCGGCGAGGCGTTCCCGGTCGCCCTTCTCCTCGAGCCGGGCCTCCACGTCGGGCCGACGGTCGAAGTGGTCCACCATGGACGTCTTGCCCCGGCCGGTGACCAGCAGCACGTCGGTGATGCCGGCGGCCGCGGCCTCCTCCACGATGTACTGGAGGACGGGCCGGTCCACCACCGGCAGCAGCTCTTTCGGCACGGCCTTGGTGGCCGGCAGGAACCGGGTGGCGAGACCGGCCGCGGGAATGACTGCCTTGACCGCCCGGCGGCCGGGCGCATGCGCGTTCGTGGTCATCGAGGTCACCGCACCTTCACTCAGTCGTGCCCTGGGTATTCCGCGAGACTATCGGCCACGCGTCTGGCGCGGCGGCTGCGGCCCACCCGCTGCGTTACCCGTGGGACCAAAGTTAACCTCGGGTACGCCTGAGGACATCTCGGCGAGGCGATATGTGTCGCGGCCCGCTCGTTTGGCGGCGTAGAGAGCGTCGTCGGCGGCGTGCAGCACCTGCTGGGCGTCGGCGCCGTGCTCCGGGAAAACGGCCACCCCGATGGACACCGTGACCGGGATCCGGTCGGGCTGACCGGGCCGGCGGGGTTCGATCGGCACCGGCCGGGCCCGCACCGCGGCGCCGAGGCGCTCGGCCACGATCGCCCCGCCGTACGCGTCGGTCTCCGGCAACAGCACCACGAACTCCTCACCGCCCTGACGGAACGCCACGTCGACCTCGCGCAGCCCGACCCGGATGCGCCGGGCGAACTCGCCCAGCACCGCGTCGCCGGCCGCGTGCCCGTACGTGTCGTTGACCTCCTTGAAGTGGTCGAGGTCGAGCACCAGCACGGCCAGCATGCGACCGAACCGGTTCGCTCGTTCCACCTCCCGGCGCAACGATTCCCGCAGGTAACGGTAATTCCACAAGCCGGTGAGCGGATCGGTGAGCGAGAGCCGCTGGGCCTCCTCGTGCACCCGCACGTTGTGCACCGCGACCCCGGCCTGCCCGGCGAAGGTACGCAGTGTGTGCAGGTCACCTTCGTCGAACTCGTCACCGCCGACCCGGTCGTAGAGGGCCAGCACGCCGAGCGTGGCCGGGCCGTTGTCGGGCACCAGCGGATCGTCGACGGTGGCCGGCGCGCAGATCGGCACCGCCACGTAGGTGCGGCACGGCGGTTCGGCCGAGCCCACCTCGCCCTGCCCGCGCCGCGCCTCGTTGCCGGCCGCGACCGCGCCGAGCACCCCGGAGCCGACCGGCAGGCGCAGCTTGGCGAGGTCGGCCTCGGGCACGTCCCAGTCACCGGTGAGACCGACCGCGCAGCGTGCCACCAGGTGCCGGCCGGTCGGGTCGAGCAGCAGCACCAAGCCGGCCCGGGCGCCGGTGGCGGCCAGCGCGGTCCGCAGGATGACGTGCAGGATGCGGTCGACGTCATGGGTGCTGGACAGCGTCTCGCCGAGGATCGCGAGGTGCCCGCGCAACTGGTCCCGGCTCGCGGTGAGGGCCTGCACGTAGGCCTGCAGCTCGCGGGTCATCCGGTTGAAGGTCGAGGCGAGCCGGCCCAGCTCGTCGGGCCGCGGAATCGGCACCCGGGTGTCCAGATCGCCGCCGGCCACCAGGTCGGCGGCTACCGCCAGTTCGCCCAGCGGCCGGGTGGTGGAGTGTGCCAGCCAGCGCGCCACCAGCACCGCGACCAGGCCGGCCGACAGCACCACGGCGAGCAGCACGGCGTACAGGAATGTGGGTTTGCTCCTCGGCACGGTGAGCGTGAGCGGCAGCGGCTGGCCGGACTCCACGCCGAGCCGGCGGTTTTCCGGTGTCTCCGGGCCGTCCAGGGTGATCTGCGCGCCGCTGCTGGCGGCCAGCCGATCGAGGAAGGCATCGTCGATGAGCTGGGCCGCAACGACCGTGAGGGGGCCCGAGGTTGCGGTCGCGGTGATCGCGGCGGCCGGTCCGTCGGCCGGATTGGCACAGTCCTGCCAGCCGTCGGTGTCACTCATCCGGGTGCCGGGCGGCGCCGGCGGCGTCTCTCCGGCGATCCGGATGTCGCTGGCCAGCCCGCGTGCCACCAGCTGGTTGGCCACCGCCGCACGATCACCCGGCGGCACCACGGCGACCGCGTCGGCGGCGGTCTGCAACTGCCGGCAGACGGCGCCGATGCCGGTGCGTACCGTGGTGGCAGCATGATCGAGTCGCTCGTCCGCACGATCCTGACTCACCGTGGCGACGGTCGTCGCGACGAAGATGGAGCCGAACAGAACCGGACCGAGCACGACCACCAGGAACGCGGTGGTCAGCCGGCCACGAAGCGTCACGCATCCTCCCGGGAGTGGCCCTCTTTGGAGCGATGCTGACATAGTGTGCCCCGTTTGCCGCTTTTCGTAAGGGGGTGTTGCATGTCCGATTTGACCGATGATGCGGAAGGATCACGAGCAGCCAAGATCGCACTGCGCAGTCGTCTGATTACAGCACGCCGCCATTTACTGCCCGCCACGCGCCTGGCGTTCGCCGATCAACTTCAAGGTCAAATTCAGGCGCTCGTACGCCGTGAGCACCCGTCCACCATCGCCGCGTACGTGCCGGTCGGTACCGAACCCGGCGGCGCCAACCTGCCCGATGTCCTGGCCGTGCATGCCCGCGTCCTGCTGCCGGTGCTGCGCGACGACGACGACCTCGACTGGGCCGGGTACGACGGCGAACTGAGCCCCGGTCCGCGCGGCCTCCTCGAACCGCCCGGCCCCCGGCTCGGCGCGGACGCGATCCGCTCCGCAGACCTGGTGCTGGTGCCGGCGCTGGCGGTCGACCGGCGCGGCCGGCGGATGGGTCGCGGCGGCGGTTCCTACGACCGGGTCCTGGCCCGGCTCGACGGCGCCGCGCCGACGGTGGCCCTGTTGCACGACGGCGAACTGCTCGACGAGGTACCCGCCGAACCCCACGACCGGCCGGTCGACGCGGTGATCCTCCCGGGCGGGACCGTCACCCTCAACCCGGCGGCCGAGTGGACGAAATGACCTCCGATGCCGCAGGATTGGCACTCGGAGTTGGCGAGTGCCAGCAGCCGAGCTTTCGGAGGAGCCGTGCCCACCTATCAGTACGCCTGCACCGAGTGTGGTGACCAACTCGAGGCGGTCCAGTCGTTCTCCGACCCGGCACTGACCGAGTGCCCGGCCTGCCAGGGCAAGCTCCGCAAAGTCTTCAACTCGGTGGGCATCGTCTTCAAGGGCTCCGGCTTCTACCGCAACGACTCCCGCTCCGGCGCCGGCACCGGCTCTGACGGCGACAAGGCTCCGGCCGCGAACGGCGCCGCGGACTCGTCCTCGTCCTCTTCCTCGACGTCGTCCGACAGCGGCTCGTCGTCCTCTTCCTCGACCTCGACCGCGTCGCCGTCCACGTCTTCTACGTCTTCGTCTTCCTCGTCGTCCAGCGTAACCAAGGCGCCCGCGGCCTCCTGAGTTATCCACAGCGCGCGGTTGTCCACACGGCCGCAGCGGGCGATCTCCCGCCTGCCCTAACTTCGTCCCCGGCGCCCACGACCGCGGCGTCCCGGACGGAAGGGCAGGACGATGGGTGTAACGATGGCCCAGCCCCAGGCACATGGGTCCGCACGCCGCACGCGCGGCGACGGGCGCCTGGACCCCGTGCACCGGCATCGGCCGGCCCGCGGCACGCTGCTGCGCCTTGCAGCGGTCGCGGCCCTGCTGGTGACCGCCGCCGCGACGTCGTGGTCACCCGCGCAGACCTGCGCGGCAGAGGGCGGCGTCGCGGCCGTTCCCCCCGTCTCCATGCCGGCCGCGGCGCCGCACCCGAGCGGTTGACCGGGTGATGCGGTGCAATCGGCTGGGCGGAGCCGGCTACCAGTGCGGCGGCCGGTCCTCCAGGAGCCGCTCGTCGTTGGAGTCACCGCGCTCGCCCCAGCCCCGCTCGGTGTCGTCACGGGTCTGATCCGGCAGGACGACGGCCTCCTCCGATTCGAAATCGACCTCGCGTTCGGCGTCGTTGTCACGCTCTGGCTCATCCAGGATGTCCACGCGTACGAGGTTAGGCCGCGCCGCTTCAGCCGTCTTCCCCCTTCGGCTGTACCGTCAGTGAACGTGAGTTCCCCCACCGGCGCCCCCGACGACGCGTACTGGCAGCGCCCCGACCCGGCCGCGACTCCCCCGCCGGCACCGGCGCGCCGACCGGAGCCGCCCGCCCCGACCTACGCCGGCCCACCGACAACCCCGTCGCCGTCCCCGCACTGGCGCCCGCCCACGATCGCCACGCCCCCGCCGCCGCGCGCCCTGCCCCCGCAGGACATGGACGCCCTCGACGAGGCCGAGGGCTCGGCCCGCACGGTGACCTACGGCATCGGCCTGGTGGCAGGCGCCATAGCCCTGATCCTGATGTGCCTGCTGTGCGCCCGAGCCCTCTTCTAGTCGTGCCCAAACAGCCGCGCCCCGCCGGCGCGGCAGGTCAATCCCGTCGGGTCTTCCCGCGACCTAGTACTGCCCCCACACCGCGGTCGCGCCCGAGTCGCCGGTCTTGAAGACGTAGTAGCCGGACAGGCCGGCCAGCACGATCATGACGGCCGCCAGGCCCCACTCGGCAGGCTTCGCCAGTGAGCCGGCCTTGCGCAGGGTGAGTCCCACCATCACGAGCGAGACCAGGCCGAGCCCGAGTGCGAACCAGAGGGTCAGCCCGCCGTAGCCCATGTGGTCGTCGAGGATCTCCTTGCCCGGACCGGAGAGGCCCTGGGCCAGCAGCCGGTCGTAGAGTTCCTCCCCCGACGCCTTGGTGACGAACGTGGCGGCCGGAGCCACGATGGCGAGCAGCGCCACGGCCCAACCGATCTTTGGTCGCCAGGCCGGCACCAGGGCGTACACGACGGCGCCCAGCGCCAGGAGCGGGACAAAAATAACCGCCGCATGCAGGACGAGTGCGTGCACCGGCAGGCCGTTGACTTGGTCGAACAAGGCGCCTCCTCGATCGTGGGACGGACCGCCAGCTTAGAAGTATCTGACGGCGCAAGCATCCGCTGTGTGCGCATACGTCTGCTCGGCCGTTCCGGTTCACCCACTGGTCCGATCTTGTGATATCCCCAGGTAGGAGATCTTCGGTGTTGGGGTTTCGCCGGAACCGTGCTGTCATGGACCAATGTCCACCGGTGAGGATTTGCTGCGCGCGAACGGACTGCGGGTCACCAAGCCGCGCCTCGCCGTGTTGGAGGTTCTGCACGAGGGCGGCCACCTCGAGGTGGAAGACATCGCCAACCGCGCCCGCACCCGCCTCGACTCGGTTTCCACCCAGGCCGTGTACGACGTGCTGGGCGCGCTGTCCCGGGCCGGCCTGGCCCGCCGCCTCGAACCGGCCGGCAGCCCCGCCCGCTTCGAGGCCCGCGTCGGCGACAACCATCACCACATCGTCTGCCGGGGCTGCGGCGCGATAGCCGACGTCGACTGCGCGGTGGGCGAACGCCCCTGCCTCACCCCCAACGACCGCCAGGGCTTCGAACTCGACGAGGCCGAGGTGACCTTCTGGGGCCTTTGTCCGGCGTGCCAAACCCGCCGCCGCGCCGACACCCTGGCCTAGCACGCGCCCCACCCCTCTTACCAGCGCCTCCACCCCGCCGACGGCGGGGTCAGGAGAGGGCGGCTGCCCGTTCCATGGCGAGTTCGCTGGCTTTGGTCACCCGGTAGCGGCGGGGCAGGGTCGACATCACCGTGGCGATCAGCAGGCGCAGGCCGCGGGCGGAGAGGTCGGCGGTCAGGTCGATGGTGGGCCAGCCGAGGCCGCCGTAGAGCCGCCGGGCCCACGGGGGCAGCAGGGCGACGGCGGTCGCGGCGATCGCGGTGTAGGCCCAGCGGGTCGGCCCCAGGTTGAGGCCAAGGCGCAGGACCCGGCTGCCCCAGAGTTCGGGCGCTGGCGGAACGGTCAGGAACAGGGCCGCCTCGGCGCTGTCGCGGGTCAGGGCCAGATCGGGCTGCATCCGCTCGTAGTAGGCCGCCACCTCGGCCGCCGTGCCCGGCACGGTCGCCGGGTCGAGGCCGATCAACTCGGCCGCGCGCAACTGTTCGGTGTAGTAGCCGTCGATCTCGGCGGGTGTCAACCGCACGCCGGCCCGGGCCGCCGTGGTCAGGAACGACTCCACCTCGGCCACATGCACCCAGCGGAGCAGTTCGGGCTCGTCGACCCGGAACCGCTCGCCGGTGCGCGGGTCGATCGCCGACAGCCGGGAGTGCAGCCGGCGCACCCGGCGCGCGGCCGCGTGGACCTCCTCGGTGGTGCCCCAGACGATCGCGCCAACGTACGCCGATGTCCGCAGCAACCGCCCCCACGGGTCGGCCCGGTAGCCGGAGTTTTGCATCACCGCGGCCACCGCGCGCGGGTGCAGCGCTTGCAGGTAGAGCGAGCGCAACCCGCCGAGCAGCAGGATCGGTTCTCGATGCAGCCGCCAGGTGACCGAACCCGGCCCGAACAGACCCACGTCCCCAGTCATGCGATCCAGATTGCCACGGATCACCGCCAAACTTGAACTCGTTCAGGAAGGGCAACCCCGTCAGGTGCCCAGGTGCTCCACCGCCGTCCACGGCTCCCTCGCGACGGACTCCTGACCGGCCGGGCAGACCCGCCGGAAATCACACCAGCTGCACAGCGCGCCGGGAGCGGTCGGAAACTCGGTGTCCGGGTCGGCGCCGTCGGCCACCGCGCGCTCGGCCGTCATGATGTCGCGGGCCGTGTCCTCGGCGCGGCGGAGCTGACGGGCCAGGGACTCCTCGGTGTGCTCGTGCGCCGCGACCGTGCCGCTGGGCAGATGGTGCAGCTCGACCCGGTGACACGGCCGGCGGAAAACCCGCTGTGCGGCGTACGCGTAAAGCGCCAAGGCCTGCGAACCGCGCGCGTCGTCGGCGTCGAGGCCGGACCGGCCGGTCTTGTAGTCGACGATCACCGCCTCGGTGCCGGACGGGCCCATCCGCGAGTCGATGCGGTCGGCGCGGCCGTTGAAGGCGAGCACCGCGGTCTTGGTCGCCACCACCCGCTCGACACCGAGCGGTTCCTCCTGCGGATCGAGGGTCGCCACGTAGGTCTCGAGCCACTGCAGGGCCTGCCGATAACTCGCCCGCTCCTGGTCGACGTCGCGGTAGCCCTCGCGGACCCATGTTGATTTGAGAAGGGTCGGCAGTGCACCGGGCACCCGGCGGTCGGGCGGCAGGGCGAACCAGTTTTTCAGCGCGGTGTGGACGCTGGCACCCAGCGAGTTGTGTGCCCAGGGCGGCCCCTTGGGCGGGGTCGGTCGGTCGACGTAGGAATATCGGTAGCGGCGGGGGCAATCCGCATAGGCCCCGAGCTTGCTGGGCGTGCAGACGAAGAGCCGCTCGGGCATCCCGTCGAAGCCGAGCTGCTCGGGGACCGCGTTGCGGGATCTGGTGGGGGCCACGGGGTAATCCTGCCAGCCGGGTACGACAGGAATGTCAGCCCGCGGCCGTGTACAGCCGCACGAAAGCCGCCACCGCGTCCGCGATCAGCTGAACCGCGATGGCCGCCAGCAGCAGGCCGGCGATCCGGGTGAGCACCTCGATGCCGCCCGGCCGGAGCAGCTTGACGATCACCCCGGAGAAGCGCAGCACCAGCCAGACCACGACCATCACCAGCAGGATGCCGAGACCGATCACCGCGTACTCGTCGGCGCCCCCGGCCCGCTGCACGAAGAGCATGGTGGCCACGATGGCACCCGGTCCGGCCAGCAGCGGCGTCCCGATCGGTACCAGCGCGACGTTGCTGGTACCGACCTGTTCGGCGGGCGTGTCGGCCTTGCCGGTGAGCAGTTGCAGGGCGACCAGGACCAGCAGCAGTCCGCCGGCGCCCTGCAGCGCGGGCAGCTGGACGTGCAGGTAGTCGAGCAGGGTCTGCCCGGCCACCGCGAAGCCGACGATCACGCCGAGCGCCAGCAGCACTGCCTGGGTGGCCGCCTTCATCCGGGCCCGGCCGGACATCGACCCGGTCAGCGCCAGGAAGACCGGCACCATGCCGGGCGGATCGACGATCACCAGCAGAGTGACGAGAACCTCGCCGAGCAGCTTCAGATTCACCCGATCAAGGTAGGTGCTGGGTGATCAGCCGAGCACCGGCACCCCGGTCGCCGCGGAGACGATTTTCTCGTACGCCTCGGGCGCCGTGCTGAACGCGCCTAGCTGGACGGTCTTGTGCGTACCGTGAAAATCGGACGATCCGGTAACCACCAGCCCGAGCTGATCGGCAAGATCCCGGACGTGCTCCCGCTCCGCCGGCGAGTGGTCCTCGTGATCCGCCTCCAGTCCGAACAGGCCGTTGTCGGCAAGCTCGGCGATCAACCGGTCCGGCACCACCCGGCCGCGTGACGTCGCCCGCGGATGCGCGAAGACGGCCACCCCACCGGCGGCTCGGACCGCGCGTACCGCCTCAAAAACATCAAGGTCCGCCTTCGGTACGAAGTACCGCGAGCCCAGCCACTGCGAGGCGAAAGCCTCGTCGGTCGTGCCGACCAGACCGGCCCGGATCAGCGCCTGCGCGATGTGCGGCCGCCCCACCGAGCCACCGGCCGCGTAGCCCCGCACCTCGTCCCAGGTGATCGGCACGCCGTCGGCTCGCAGTTTGGTAACGATCTTTTCGGCGCGTTGCTCGCGGTCACTCCGGAGAGTGGCGAGGTCGCCGGCCAGCCGCGGTTCGGCCGGGTCGAAGAGGTACGCGAGCAGGTGCAACGGCACGGCCGGGCGGGCGCCGAACCACCGGCAGGAGAGTTCGGCACCGCGTACCAGACGCAGACCCGGCGGCAGCGATGCCGCCGCGTCCGCCCACCCACCGGTGGTGTCGTGATCGGTGATGGCCATCACATCGAGGCCCGCGGCCGCCCCTGCGGTGACCAGTTGCGCGGGGGTGAGAGTGCCGTCGCTGGCCGTCGAATGGCAGTGCAGGTCGATTCGGGTCACCCGAAAACGCTACCGGTACGGCCTTTAGGCGTCGTCGCCGTCCCCGTCCTTGCCGAGCCGTGCCTCGACCGCCTGCGGCTCGTACATCTCCTCGACCACGCGCAGGTACAGCTCGTTGGGGTTGGGCAGATGCTTGACCTCGCGGAGTGCCTGGTCCTGGCCGGCCGACTCGAGGACGAATGTGCCGTAGCTCAGCATCCGGCCGAGTGCCGACTGTTCGTACTTCATGTCGGTCACCCGCAGGAGCGGCATCATGGCCACCCGCCGGGTGATGATCCCGTTGACCACCATCACCCGTTTGTTGGTCAGGATGAAGCGGTCGAAATACCAGTCGAAGACCTTCCACGCCACCCAGCCGATGACGCCCAGCCAGATCAGCACCGCGACCGTGACCAGGCCGTCCACGTGCTGCCGGGTCAGGAAGCCGGCCAGGTAACCGAGGGCCAGGGTGGCGCCGGCACCGATGCCGAGCGGCCCGGAGAGGTGGATCCAGTGCCGCTTCCACTCACCGCGGTAGCGCTCGGTGGGGAACAGGTAGCGGGCGACCAGTGTGGTCGGCTCGTCCTCGAGCGGGAGTACGCGGCGAGGTCCGCCGCCACCACCCTCGGGGCCGAGACCCTCGAGTTCCTCCTCGGTGAACACGGGCGCTTCATATTCGCCCGTGTCAGTGGCGTAGCCGGCGTCGCCCGAGTAACCAGCGTCTGGCGAGTAGCCGGCGTCGGGCGAAAAGCCCGGACCATCCGAATAGGTGCGCCGCCGGGCGTAGGCGGGATCGTCGAAAGCCGGGTCGTTGTACCCGAAACTGTCGTCGTCGTCCCGAGGGCGCCCAGCACCCTCGCCTCGAGGCTCGCGCGGCTCAGCAGGACCACCCATATGGTGATGCTAAGCGACGAGGTTAGTGAAGAACTGGCCGAAGCCCCGGGCAATATCGGCGATGGTCCCTCCGAGGGAGGAGAACACATCGGCCGCCGAACTCGGGTTGAAGGCGATGAAAAAGATCAAGAACGCGATACCAAGCCAGGTGAGAACCTTCTTGATCATGGCGGGCCTTCTCCTGTAGGTGCGGGTGACGGTCAGCGCCGCGGCAGTACTGACGGTATCAGCTTCGTCGCTCCGTGTGAACAATGTGACCGAAAAGCCGATACCGTTCCCGCAGGTCAAGCCCCAAGTATCAGGCCCGGCCCTGCAGATATGGCGACGGCGCTCCGTACACGAGCTCGGGTGGCACCCCCTCGGAGAGATCGTGCAGAACGACGTGCTCTGCGAGGAAGTAACCCGCGCTTGCCGGCCACGCTACCGCATAGAGCCACATTCCTTTGGCCTCACTCACGTAGGCACTTCGATCTTCCGGGGACTTGACGCACCACAGTGGAGTGGGGTGTCCCGCGGCCTTGATCTTGGCATGTGGACCTTGGTGTCCATTGGGGTCCGCGAGGGCCTCGGCAATCAGATAACCAGGGTCGATGCCCGGAATGCCGGCGAATCGCGTGCCCAGTCCGACGCCCGGTTGCTCGGCGATCAGCACCACATCGGCCGGTCCGCCACCGAGCGGCTCCGGGCCGCTGCAGGAGACCGCGCTGGCGCGTACGCCCGCCCGGTCGTCGCCGGCCCAGCCGACGCCGGTGACCATCCATCCGGCGGGCAGCGGCCACGGACACCAGAACGGCACCCGGTCGGCGCTGCGCGCGACCGGGCGCAACATGCTCTCGACGATCTCGGCGCTGATGTGCTCGGCCACGTGGAACGGCGGCACCTCGCCACAGTTGTCACAGCGCCATGCGGTGTGCATCAGATCCGGCTTGCGGACCTGCGCAGCGCACCTGGGGCAACTCACCGTGACACCCACCCACCTACCGTGCGGCTCCGGCGTGTCCTCGTCAAGCGGATCGGCAATACCCGGACGTATCAGAAAGATTCACTCCGGCGGGGGTCCCGCGTGCGCGCGAACCCACGCGTGCATCGCAATTCCGCTGGCCACGCCGGCATTGATCGACCGGGTCGAGCCGTATTGCGCGATCGAGAACAACTCGGTGCAGGCCGCGCGGGCGATGTCGGACAGACCCGGGCCCTCCTGTCCGAAGAGCAGCACACAGTGCCGGGGCAGGGCGCTGGTCTCCATCGGCCGGGAGCCGGGCAGGTTGTCGATGCCGATCACCGGGAGGCCCCGGTCGGACGCCCAGGCCACGAACTCGTCGATGGTCGGGTGGTGCCGGACGTGCTGATAACGGTCGGTCACCATGGCGCCGCGACGGTTCCACTTGCGTAGCCCCACGATGTGGACCTCGGCGGCCAGGAACGCGTTGGCGTTGCGCACCACCGTGCCGATGTTGAGGTCGTGCTGCCAGTTCTCGATCGCGACGTGGAAGTCGTGGCGGCGGCGGTCCAGGTCGGCGACCACGGCCTCGCGACGCCAGTAGCGGTAGCGGTCGACGACGTTGCGGCGGTCACCGTTGGCCAGCAGTTCGGGGTCGTACTGCGGGCCGGTCGGCCACTCACCCGCCCACGGACCGACGCCGACCTCGGCGGACTCGTCCTCACCCGCAATCATGGGCGGTTACGCTACCCAGCGGCCCCGCGTGAGCGGGCAGGCCGGGTGGCTCAACGATCCGGCCAGGACGCAATGACGGGACGCAATGAGCGGCGGGGCCCTCCCCGGCACCCGCCGCCCACGCTCTGGTTGGGCATCAGTCTGCCTTACCGTGAGTATCGCGGTGAAGGGCTCTCAAATGTGAGGGAAGTCACATTTAAGTTTGTTTCCTATTACTTTCGGTGCTCGCGGACGGCCGATCAGACAGTGGTCCATCCCCGACCGAGGTGCCATGTCGGAGTTTTCTGGACTAAACGGACGTCACCAGTTGCAGCGGAACTGGGAGCGCTCTCCCTACTTATCGTTACGATGAGTTGCTCAAGGCCAACACCGCGTCTCGAAATCGTGCCCCAGCACACGTGTCATCGCCCGCGCGCCGGGAATGACGAAGGGGGACGATGGGTTTGAACGCACGCAAGCCAATTTTCCCGTGGACGGAGACATCATGGCGACGGTTGCGCTGACCGCTGAGAACTTCGACGAGGTCACCGGCAAGGACGGCATCGTCCTGGTGGACTTCTGGGCCAGCTGGTGCGGCCCGTGCGTCCGCTTCGCTCCGACATACGAGCGGTCCTCCGAGAAGCACCCGGAAATCACCTTCGGCAAGGTCGACACCGAGGCGGAGCAGGCACTGGCCGCGAAGTTCGACATTCGCTCGATCCCGACGATCATGGCCGTCCGCGACGGCGTCATCGTCTTCTCGCAGCCGGGGGCCCTGCCCGAGTCGGCGCTGGAAAACCTGATCGAGCAGGTGGAAAAGCTCGACATGGAGGACGTACGCAAGCAGCTCGCGGCGCACAGCCACTGAGTTCGGCGGCGACGTTCGGCCCGCGGACCCTCCCCGGTCCGCGGGCCGTTTCTTTGCTCGACACGCCGGCCCGCCGACACGCCCGCGGGCGACTGGACAACGAGATCGAACATGTGTTCGAATCTCGCCATGCGATGGTCCAACCTGTCGGCTTCTCACGGCGGCGACCCGCTCCCTGACAGGGCGGCGCCGGCGGCTCCACCCCTGCCGCTGGCGCTGCCCGGGGCGACCGTCCGCACGTTCGACACCCCGGGCTTCGCCGGCATGACCTTCTACGAGATCCAGGCGAAAAGCCTGATCAACCGCGTGCCCGGTCAGTCGCGTGTTCCGTTCGAGTGGACCGTCAACCCCTATCGAGGGTGTTCGCACGCCTGCTCCTACTGCCTGGCCGGTGACACGCCGATCCTGATGGCCGACGGCACCACCCGCCCCCTGGCCGACCTCCGCCCCGGCGACGCCATCATGGGCACCATGGGCGCCGGTCCCTGCCGGCGATACGTCCCCACCACCGTGCTCGACCAATGGACCACGTCGAAACCGGCGTTCCGGGTGACCCTGGCCGACGGCACCCGCCTGGTCGCCAGCGGCGATCACCGGTTCCTCACCGACCGCGGCTGGCGGCACGTCAGCCCGGCCGAGCCGCACCTGCCGGCCCTGGCCGTCGGCGACCTGATGTTCGGCGTCGGCCACTTCGCCGAGCCGCCCAAGGAGACCCCCGACTATCAGGCCGGCTTCCTCTGCGGGCTCATCCGTGGCGACGCCTCACTGGCCGACGGGTCGAGCCGTGAGGGCGACGCCTGGATCCGCGCCGACGGCTACCTCGAGGACCTCCCGCTGCACGAGGCGCTGCGCTGGCCCGAGCAGCCGTCCGGCGGGTGGTACCGCGGTTTCCTGGCCGGCGCGTTCGGCGCCACCGGCCGCAGCGACCGCCTGGCCATCTCGTTCACCAGCGGCGACCAGCTGTTCCTCAGCCGGGTCACCGACGCGCTCACCCGGCTCGGACTGCCCAGCCGGGCGCCCGTCCGCACCCGGCCCGGCATCAGCGGCAGCGTCGAGATCGACCGCGACCTGTGGGCCGCGCTGCGCTTCCGCCACCTCACCGGCATCGACGGCGCCCCGCTGGACGCCTCGGGTGTCGGCGTCCGCAGCAGTCGCGAGTTGGCCGTCGCCGACATCGAGGAACTCGGTCTGACCCTGCCGCTGTTCGACATCAGCACCGGCACCGGCGACTTCATCGCCGACGGCGTGGTCAGCCACAACTGCTTCGCCCGGCCCACCCACCGCTATCTCGACCTCGACACCGGCCACGACTTCGACACCAAGATCGTGGTCAAGGTCAACGCGGGCGAGCTGATCCGCCGCGAACTCGCCGCGCCCCGCTGGTCCGGCGCCCCGATCGCGATGGGCACCAATGTCGACGTCTACCAGCGCGCCGAGGGCCGCTACCGGCTGATGCCCGAGATCCTGGCCGCCCTGCGCGACCGCGCCAACCCGTTCTCGATCCTCACCAAGGGCACGCTGATCCTGCGCGACCTCGACCTGCTGCGCCAGGCCGCCGAGGTCACCCACGTCGGGCTTGCGGTCTCGATCGGCTTCCTCGACCAGACCGTCTGGCGCTCGGTCGAGTCGGGCGCGCCCAGCCCTCAGCGCCGCCTCGACGTGGTCCGCCGGCTGACCGACGCCGGCTTCCCGGTGGCCGTGCTGATCGCGCCGATCCTGCCCGGCCTCACCGACACGGCCGAGTCGATCGACGAGACCGTCGCCGCCATAGCTGCCGCCGGCGCCACCAGCGTCACGCCCATCCCGCTCCACCTGCGCCCGGGTGCCCGCGAGTGGTATGCGGCCTGGCTCACCCGCACGCACCCGCAGTTGGCGCCGCGCTACCGGGAGCTGTACGGCAACGGCTCCTACGCGCCGCAGACCTACCAGGACGAGATAGGCGCCCGGGTCCGCATGGCAGCCCGCCGACACGGCCTCCACCGCCCCGACCCGGTCCAGGCCCGAACGGTCAACCCAGACCCCACGCCCCAGCCGACGACACGACAGCTGACCCTGCTGTAAAAAGCCGCACCTCCGCCCGCTCCCGCCCTTCCCCGCCCCTCCGCTATCCGACGGATCTCCCCTGCCCGGCCGCCCCAGAGCGACCGCGCCCGGCCGCTTCCGTCCAACCGCCCCTACCCCCACCCTTCCGACGACCGCTCCTAGCCCGACCGCCTCCCCACCGCTCGGCTTCTCCGGACCAACCTCCCTTCCGCTTGCCTCTGCTCCCCGACCACTCGCCCCTCCCGACTGACCACGCCCTGGAGCACCTCGGTCTCGCGCTGGCTGAGTGCCTCGGAGATCAGGATCGCGTCGGGGTTGGTGCGGGCGCGGCCGGCAGTGCCGAGCCTGGAGCTGGCGGCATTCGCTCCGGCCCACCGGCGGCGAGCCGGTCCGCCGGCTGACCCCGGCCCGCACACCTGACCGACCGCTCCCACCTGACCGACCGCTCCCACCTGACCGACCGCTCCCACCGGAGCGCCGCGCGCCGTGGCACCGCGTCCGTCGCCAGGCCGGGCGCCGACGGCTGGGCTACCCACTCACTCACCGATGCACGGCGGCCGTTGGGCCGTGGCCCCGATCGGCCCAACCCCAAGTGAACTGTCCATCAGCCGAACCCGGCCGACGATCGGCTGTGACCAACGGATCAGTGCGAGAAAGGAGGCCGTGACTACAGTCGATGACATGAGGAGCGCACAGCAGATCCTGGCGGAGGCCAACGTCATCGCCGTGGTCGGCGCGTCTCGGGATCCGATGAAGCCGTCGCACACCGTTCCGCTCCAGATGCTTCGGCACGGGTGGCGCATCATTCCGGTGAACCCGTTTGTGGACGAGATCTTCGGGGTGCGGACGGTGCCGTCGCTCGCTGCGATCGACGGGCCGGTGGACATGGTCAACGTGTTCCGGCCGGCGCGCGACGCGGTTGAGGTGGTTCGGCAGGCGGTTGCGATCAAGGCACCGGCGGTGTGGCTGCAGAGCGGCATCGTGTCGGCCGAGGCTCGGCGGATCGCCGAGGAAGCGGGGATCGACTACGTCGAAGACCGTTGCCTCGCGGTCGAACGGGCTTCTGGGCAGCTCAGCAAGCTGGCCTGATCGTGTGAATTCGGCGCTTATCGCTGCGGTCGGCGTCGCAATCCATGGACACGTGCGGCTATCGCGGCCTCCGCTTCCCCTCGGCGAGTACGGTGCCCCGGGGAACTAGGAGGACCTGATGACTTATCCGACGTCCGGTGGCACGCCGGATCCATATCAGCAACAGCAGCCCGGCTACGGGCAGCCGTACGACCCGACGCAGCCGTACACGCCGGACCAGCCGGCCAGCGGGCAGCCGTCCTACGGCCAGCCGCCCACCAGCGGCCAACCGTCGACTTACGGCCAGCCGCCCACCAGCGGCCAACCCTCGCCGTTCGACCAGTCGTCGCCATACGGGCCGCCGGCCGGACTAAAGCAGCCCGACGGCTACGGTCAACAGCCCGGCTACGGGCAGCAGCCGGGCTACGGACAGCAGCCCGGCTATGGGCAGCCCGGCTACGGCCAGCCCGGCTATGGGCAGCCGCCCTACGGGGCGGGGCCGTACGGCCAGCCCTACGTGCCCGTGGTGGCCACGACCAACACGATGGCGATCCTGGCCCTCGTGTTCGCGTTTGTCTTCCCGCCGGCCGGCATCGTGATGGGCCACGTGTCCAAGAAACAGATCCGGCAGACCGGTGAGCAGGGCGAGGGCCTGGCCACTGCCGGTCTGTGGGTCGGCTACATCTACACGTCGCTGTTGGTGCTGGTCTGCGTCTTCTATATCGTGCTGTTCGCCGTCATCGGCTCGACAGCCGGCAACAGCTCCACGTTCTGATCCGGGCGCCGGGCCGGCCCCGCGAACGGTGGCCGGCCCGATCGCTCAGCGGAACTCTGCCTCGCGCACGCTGTTGCCGCCGTCGACGACCAGCATCTGGCCGGTGATGTAGGAGGCGGCCGGGGAGCACAGGAAGGCGATCGCGGCCGCTACCTCGTCGGGGGCGCCGGGACGCCCTATCGGCGTGCCCAGACCCTGCTTGATCTCGGTCACCGTGGAGGCGGCCGTGTAGATCGTGCCCGGAGCCACGCAGTTCACGTTCACGCCGTCGGCCACCAGTTCCATGGCGAGGGCGCGAGTCAGGCCGACCACGCCGGCCTTCGCGGCCGCGTACGCCGCCTCGGTCGGCAGGGCGTTGACCGGGCCGGCGGTGGCTGCCAGGTTGACGATCCGGCCCCAGCCGCGTTCGGCCATCGCGCCCTGGAAGGCACGGCTGCACAGGAACGCGGTGCCCAGGTTCCGGTCGATCTCCGACTTCCACTCGTCGTAGGTCAACTGGGCCACCGGGCGGAGCACCTCGGGGCTGGCCCGGCTCGCCAGGCCCGCATTGTTGACCAGCACCTCGACGTCACCCAGCTGGTCGGTGATCGCGTCAGCGAGCGCGCCCACCTCGGCCTCGTCGGTCAGATCGGCGACAAAGCCGGTCACACCGAGTTCGGCAGCCCGGTCGTGGATGCGCCGGGTGGTCGAGACGATCGCCACCCGGGCGCCCAGGTCGCGCAGCCGGCGGGCCGTCGCGTACCCGATGCCGTCCGGACTGCCCGCGCCCGTGACCAGCGCAACCTTGCCATCCAAGCGCAAGGTGACGGGCGCTTCGCCCGGCGCGGAGTCCGGGTCGACCGGCATGTCCGGCAACGTGGTACGCGGCCGGCGCCCGGCCGCGGGGCGGGTGGCGTCACGCCGGGAACGGCTGCCGCTGGAGGAGCGGGCGTCGAAGACCATGCGGCGATCCTGCCGCTTCCCGTGGGCCAGGGCAAACATCGCACCGATCGTGGCGCACTCAAGGGAGGTAGGAGGGGCCGATTACAGTGACGTCCGCAGACATGTCGAGGAGGCCGAGATGACTTACCCCTACCAACCCGGCCCACCCGACCCGACGCCGCCGCCGACCGACCCGCCGGTCCAGCCTTATCAGCCGCCGTCAGCGTCGCCGTCGCCCTATCAGCCGCCGACGGCCTACCTGCCGCCCACCGAATACCAACAGCAGCCCGGCTACCAGTCGCCGGCCGATTACCAGCAGTCGGGCTACCAGCCGCCGGCCGAATACCAGCAGCAACCGGGCTACCAGCCGCCGTCGGAGTTCCAGCCGCCGGCAGAGTTCCAGGCGCCGTCGGCCTACCAGGCGCCGACCTATCAGTACCCGCCGCCGACCATGTACCCGCCGTACGGCTACCCGGTGACCAAGCCCACCGAGGGCATGGCGATCGCCTCGCTCGTGGTCTCCTGCGCCGCGGTGCTCGGCATGTGCGGGTACGGCCTCGGCGGCATCATCGGCGTGGTCGGCGCCATCCTCGGTCACGTCGCCCGCGGCCGGATCAGCCGCAACGGCTCCCAGGGCGCCGGCATGGCGCTGGCCGGCATCATCGTCGGCTGGGTGATGTTCGCGATCACCGTGATCATCATCGTCGGCCTGATCGTTGCGATCGCCAACGACGCCGGTTCCTAAGCGCGGGGCGGGAGCGACAGCGGACGGGCCGGCGCCTGCGGCACGAAGATCAGCGGCGCGTCGGCTCCGTAGCGTCCGAGCAGTTCCTGCCGGGCCTTGTCGACGTCGTCCGTGCCGATCTCGACCCCGGACCCGTCGTGCCGGGCGCCGACACTGACGATGTGCAGGCCACGGTGCGACCAGAAGGCCAACTCGGCGATCACCCGGTCGTGCCAGGCGTCCAGGGCCTCGGCCGAGTGGCGGGCATTCCGGACAACAATGCAAGAGCTTTCGGCCGTACGCCGAACAAAGTCGTCGAACGCCTCAGCCGGCACCCGGTACACGATCGCCCGGACGCGTTCCTGATCGACCTCGATCCCGGCGAAGCTCTCCGCGAACTCCGCCCGCCCGGCCCGCTCGATCCGCTCCATGGCCGCCGCCAACTCCACCGGCGTGGTCGGCATCGTGTGACTGCCCACCGTCACACGCGCCGGAACCCGGGCGTTGCCACACCCGAGCGTGCTCCACCCGTCCTCCGGCCCGCCGGGCTCAGCCCGCGGGTCACCACAGCCCCCGCTCACGAGCGCCACCGCCCCCAGCAGGAGCCCCACGCCAACCCGAAATCGATCGCGGTACAACGCATTCCCCCTCTTTACCCGCCCCCGGCAGCCGCCGCCAACCGCCGCCCCCACCCAATAAACGACCGAACCACCCCAAAACGGCACGCCGGACGATCGGGTGATGCGGGCGGGGTGGACGGCGCGAGCTGGTGGAGCAGGTGGCGCGACCGGGCGCGCGGCCGATCAGTCGGCGAGGACCGGTGGTGGCGGGGCGGGGCGAGTGGCTCGGGCGGCGCCCAGGATCACCACCGCCACGCCGGCCAGGAGCAGGGCCAAACCGGGTAACGCTGCCGGGCGTGGGGTCTGGCCCAGCCACAGCCAGGCGAGGAGGGCGGCGCCCGGCACCTCGAGCAGGATCAGGACGCTGACGGTAGTGGCGGAGGTTCGGTGCAGGGCGTAGCTGAACATCGAGTGACCCAGTAACTGGGCGCCGGCCACCAGGGCCAGGATCGCCAGCCAGGTCTCGCCGTTGTAGCCGTGCAGGTCCACGCCGGCGGTGAGGCATACCGCCAGCAGGACCACGGCGCACGTGCCGTAACAGATCCAGGTGTACGTCGTGGTGCTCAGCGCCGATCTTGCCTGCTCGCCCAGCGCGGTGTAGACGGCGGCGGCCACGGCGCCCAGCAGGGCCAGAACGTCGGCCAGGACCGCGTTGGCCGAGACGCCGATGTCGGCGCCGGTGGCCCAGGCGGCGCCCAGCACTGCCAGGGCGATGCCCAGCCAGCCGGCGGTGGACGGGCGACGGCCCTGGGCCGCGGCTATCAGGCCCTGCCAGACCGGCTGGGTGGCGACCAACGCGGTGGCGGTGGCGACCGAGCCCAACTGGACGCTGGGCATCCAGGTGGCGAAGTGAATCGCGAGCGCCAAGCCGGAAAGCACGCAAAAGGTCAAATTTCTTTTGGTCGCTCCGGTCAGTTCGGCGCGGCGGGGGCCGAGGGTGATCGGGGTCAGGGCCACGGCGGCCAGGCCGTTGCGCCAGAACGCTATGGCCAGGGCGGGAGCGGCCGCGAACGCGATCAGCGGGGCCGACGACGAGACCGCGAGCACCGCGACGGTGAGCGCCAGGGCGGTCAGGAAACCAGGTTGTTGGCGAGGAGAGCCAGCATTCATCCCCGGCCGTCGCTTCTTGCAGAGTCACACGTCACGTTCATGGGTGCCTATTGAACGGAAAGTAACGCGGTCGCTACAGTCACCGAGTTCCCCGACCCTTTTGAACCACCCATGCCCGGGAGGCTGATTTACCATGCCCGCATACGGTGCGGTCGTGTTTGACTTTTTTGGCACCTTGACCCGCTCGGTCCAGCGCGGACCCCAGCACGCCGAGATCGCCCGGGCTCTCGGCGCTGACCCCGACGCCGTGCTCGGGGTGCTGGACCGCACGTTCCGGGCGCGCGCCCGGGGCCGATACGGTTCCGCGGAGGCCACCCTACGGTGGGTCATCGAGCAGGCGGGCGGCTCCCCCCGGCCGGCCCAGGTGCGGGCCGGCGTGCCGGCCCGGATCAGCGCGTTGAAGGCCGACACCCAGCTGCGCGCCGATGCGGTCACCGCGCTGACCGCGATCAAACGGCGCGGGCTGGCCACCGCCGTGATCAGTGACTGCACGCACGAACTGCCGGCCTTTCTGCCGAGCCTGCCGGTGGCTCCGCTGCTGGATGCCAAGATTTACTCCGTACGCCTGGGCGTCTGTAAGCCGGACCCCCGGATCTACCTGGCCGCGTGCGCGGAGCTCGGGGTGCACCCAGCCGAATGCCTCTATGTCGGCGATGGCGGCAGCCATGAGCTCACCGGTGCGGCCGCGGTCGGGATGACCCCGGTCCGGCTGGCCGCCGCCGACCTCGCGAACCACCTGGTGTTCGACGCGGACACCAACTTCGCGGGCCGGACGGTGCGGTCGCTCACCGAGATCGTGAGCCTGGTCGACCAGTCCCTGGCGCGCTCGGAGCCGCTGCCCGCAGCCGTCTGACCCGCCACCGGCGTGCGAGGATGGCGCGGTGACGTCCGCGGTGCTCGAGGAAGCCCTCAAGAAGGCGGCGCTGGCCTGGGTCTCGGTCGGCGACGGCCCGGCGCTGGGGCTGTGGTGCATGCCGCTCGACGGTTCGCTGATCGTGGTGAGCGGGCCGGGCGAGCAGTTCGCGCCCGACCTGGCCGGCGCCACCCGCGCGACGGTCCGGCTGCGCGGCGACAGCGGCGGGCTCATCGTGGTCAGCGAGATGGCGGTGTCCCGGCTGGCACCGGGCTCCGACGAGTGGACCGAGGTGGCGCCGCAGCTGGCGCAGAAGAGGTTGAACGCCTCGGGCACGGCCGACGAGGTGGTGGCGCGCTGGGCCGAGTCGGGCTGCGCGGTCGTCCGGCTCACGCCGTCCGACCAGGACACCGCGGTCGGCGCACCCGACCTGCCGTCCGAATCGGGCGTCGCCCCGCCCCGGGAGACCCCGGCCCGGGTGGAGACCCGCCGCCCGTTCCGCCTGCACCGAGTCCGCCGCCGCTGAAAGGCGCGCGGGAGCGGCAGCGCCGGGTCAGCCGATGAAGGGTGGGACTGCTATCTCGCCACGGGCTATCGGGCACACCTGACCCGTCACCGTCGCTGAGGTGGCGGCGCCGCCGGCGGCGATGACCGTGCAGTCGAGCAGGGACGGTCGCTTCATCTCCAGGCCCTGATGGACTCGGTACGCCGATTCGCCGTCGCCGGGGAGCCAGCCCGCCGCCACCAGCCACACGCCCAGGCCGAGCGCCGCCGAGCCGGTTGCCGGATCTTCGGGGACCGCCCCACCGGGGACGAACACCCGGGCGTAGGCCTCGCCGCCGGACCAGGCGACCACGCTGAGGTCGGTGACGCCGGCCTTTTCGGCGGCCGCGGCATCGACCCGGACGGACGCCAGGGCCTCCCGGCGTACCGGCAAAATCACCCAGGCCAGGCCGCACCCGGCGGAACGTGGGGCAGCCACCTCGTCCCCGGCGAAATCCGCCGGGGTCAAGCCGGCGATCGCCAGCAGGGGCTCCGGGTCGAGCGGCGCACCCAGCGTGGGCGCCGCGCCGGTCAGCGTCGCCGCACCGGCCTCCAGCACGTCCACCGTCAGCAGGCCGGCCCCGCACTCCTGCACGACCCGGCCGGGCGGGAAGAGACCGCGCCGCATCGAGGTGACCGCGGCGCCGACGCTGGGGTGGCCGGCGAACGGGAGTTCCGACTCGGGGGTGAAGATCCGGGCGCGGTAGGTGGCGGCAGGCGCCGTGGGCGGGAGGACGAAGACCGTCTCGGCCAGGTTGAACTCGCGGGCCAGGGTGTGCATCTGGTCACCGGCAAGGTCGTCGGCGCCGTAGACCACGGCCAGTGGATTTCCCGCGAACGGCCGGTCGGTGAACACGTCGACGATCTCGTACGCCACGGTGGACATGTCCGGACCCTAACCTAGGCTGGTGCTGTGACCATGGGGACGAGGGTTTATCTGGCCCGGCTTGCCGGGTTGCCCGTGTTCGACCCCAACGGTGACCGGGTCGGGCGGATCCGCGACGCCGTGGTCCGGCTGCGCACCACGAACCGGCCGCCGCAGATCGTGGGCCTGGTCGCCGAGATGGCGCTGCGCCGGCGGATCTTCCTACCGATCGGCCGGATCACCACGATGGACTCCGAGGCGGTCGTGCTCAGCACCGGCACGCTCAACCTGCGCCGGTTCGAGAAACGGCCGAACGAGTTGCTCGTGGTCGAGGATCTGCTGGACCGCCGGGTCACCGTGGTGCCCGACGGCGGCGACGGGCCGGGCACCCAGGCCATGGTCGTCGACATCGGCATGGAGCTGACCCGTGCCAACGAGTGGCTGGTCACCCGGGTCGCGGTGCGCGGGCACACCGGGCGGCTGGCCCGGCGCGGGCACGTCTTCCAGGCGGAGTACGAACGCATCCGCGGACTGTTCGGCCCCACCGAGACGCAGGGCACCTCCAACCTGCTGGCGCTGCTCGAACAGATGCGCCCGGCCGACATGGCCAACGCCCTGCAGGACCTGCCGGACGCCCGGCGCAACGAGGTGGCCGCGGCGCTGAGCGACCGCAAGCTGGCCGACGTCCTCGAGGAGCTGCCGGAGCACGACCAGGTGGAGATCCTGGTACACCTGGACCGCGAGCGCGCCGCCGACGTGCTGGAACGGATGGACCCGGACGACGCCGCCGACCTGCTCGCCGAGCTGCCGCAGACCGAGCAGACCGTCCTGCTCGACCTGATGGAGCCCGAGGAGGCCGCCCCGGTCCGGCAGCTGATGAGCTACCAGGCCGGCACCGCGGGCAGCGTGATGACCTCCGAGCCGGTGATCCTCACCCCGGACACGACGGTGGCCGAGGCCCTGGCCCGCATCCGTGAGCCGGAGCTGTCCCCGGTGGTCGCCGCCCAGGTCTTCGTGGCCCGGGCGCCGGCCGCGACGCCGACCGGTAAATACCTGGGCATGGTCCACTTCCAGCGGCTGCTGCGCGAACCGCCCGCCTCGATCGTCGGCGGCCTGGTCGACAGCGATCTGGAGCCGCTGCGCCCGGAGGCCACGCTGACCGAGGTGATCAAACAGATGGCCACGTACGACCTGGTCGCGATGCCGGTGATCGACTCGTCGCACCGGCTGCTCGGCGCGGTGACCGTGGACGACGTGCTCGACCACTCGCTGCCCCGCGACTGGCGTGACCGCGACAATCTCGACCCCGGTGAGCAGGTGCGACTGTGAGCACCGAACCCCGCCGCGACCGCCTGGACCAGCCCGTCGAGCCGGGCCGGGTGCGGCTGCCCCGGTTCAACCCGGAGACGTTCGGCCGCTGGTCGGAAAACATCGCGCGGTACATGGGCACCGCCCAGTTCATCGTGTGGATGACGATCGCGATCATCGCCTGGTTCGCCTGGAACACGCTGGCGCCGGCCGATCTGCGTTTCGACCCGTACACCTTCACGTTCTTGACCTTGATCTTGTCCTTGCAGGCGTCCTACGCGGCGCCGCTGATCCTGCTGGCGCAGAACCGGCAGACCGACCGGGACCGGCTGGCCATGGAGGAGGACCGGCGCCGGGCCGCCATGCAGAAGGCCGACACCGAATACCTGGCCCGCGAGATCGCCTCGCTGCGGATCGCGCTCGGCGAGGTCGCCACCCGCGACTTCCTGCGCAACGAACTGGCCCGGCTGGCCGGCGAACTGGACGAGGCGGCGCTCCGGCGGGAGAAACGGGCGCGTATGGAGTGGGAGGACGACCACTCCTGACCGCGCAGTAAAGTCGGTGACATGGCTGTGCCAACATCACCCGCCCCAACGCTCGAGGACGCTATCCAGGCCGCATTGGCCACGGTCGACGACCCCGAGATCCACCGGCCCATCACCGACCTCGGCATGGTCAAGGGCTTCACCGTCGCCGACTCCCACGTCAAGGTCGAGTTGCTGCTGACGGTGGCCGGCTGCCCGCTGCGCGACAAGCTCACCACCGACATCACCGCGGCCGTCACCAAGGTCCCCGGGATCGAGACAGTGAGCATCGACTTCGGCGTCATGTCCGAGGAGCAGCGCAAGGCGCTGCAGAGCACGCTGCGCGGTGGTGGCGCTTCAGCGGAACCGGTCATTCCGTTTGCCCAGCCCGGCTCCCGCACGAGGGTGTACGCGGTGGCCAGCGGCAAGGGCGGCGTGGGCAAATCCAGCGTGACCGTCAACCTGGCGGCAGCCCTGGCGAAACGGGGACTGTCGGTCGGCGTGGTCGACGCGGACATCTACGGCCACTCGGTGCCGCGGATGCTGGGCGTGGAGGGCCGGCCCACCCGGGTCGAAGACATGATCATGCCGCCGGAGTCACATGGCGTGAAGGTGATCTCGATCGGCATGTTCACGGCCGGCAACGCCGCGGTGGTGTGGCGCGGCCCGATGCTGCACCGGGCCCTCCAGCAGTTCCTCGCCGACGTCTACTGGGGCGACCTGGACGTGCTGCTGCTCGACCTGCCGCCGGGCACCGGCGACGTGGCCATCTCGCTGGCCCAGCTGCTGCCGAACGCGGAGATCGTGGTTGTCACCACCCCGCAGATGGCCGCCGCCGAGGTGGCCGAGCGGGCCGGCGCGATCGCGATGCAGACCCACCAGCGCCTGGTCGGTGTGGTGGAAAACATGTCGTGGCTCGAGCTGCCGGACGGTTCCCGGATGGAGGTCTTCGGCGCGGGCGGCGGCCAGACAGTGGCCGACTCGCTCACCAAGACCATGGGGGCGTCGGTGCCGCTGCTCGGTCAGGTGCCGCTGGACACCCGGGTGCGTGAGGCCGGCGACGGCGGCACCCCGATCGTGCTGGCCGACCCGGACGCTCCGGCGGCGAAGGCGCTGGACGAAGTGGCCGGCCGGCTCGCGGTGCGCCGCGACTCCCTGGTCGGCAAGCCGCTCGGCCTGATGGTGACCGCCAAGAAGGGCTAGGGGCTACGTAGCGTCGAGGTCCAGCTTCTTTTCCGGGAGGCTGGGCGTCGCGGCGGGGGCCGGGGTGGTGTGCGACTTGATGTCGGCCGCCGCGGCCACCTCGGTGAGGTCCGACTTCACGCCGTTCAGGTCCTTTTTCACGTCGTCGAACAGGCCCTGTAGCGGCTTGCGGATTGCCTCCTCGTCCTCCTCGCTCAGCAGATGCTTGCGGATGAAGGCCTTGGGGTGCAGGTCCTGGAGTTCGAGGTCGGTGCCCAGCTCGCGGTTGAGGTCGGTGGTCGCATTTTGGGCCATGGCACGCAGGCCACGCAGCATCCGCATGCCGTCGGCGATGACCTTGGGCAGGCGCTCACCGAAGATCAGCAGCGCGAGCAGCAGCAGCGCACCGATCTCCCACCAGTTCAGATTTTCGAACATGAGGCGGCCTCCCTAGCGGTCCGGCGCCAAGCCTACGCACGCGGGGCTACTCCTACACACCCCGGCCGGGTCAATTCGAGTCGGCCGCGAGAGTCACCGAGGCGTTCTGGGTGCTGCTGCCGCGCCGGTATTCCACGGCCACCACCGTGCCGGGGGCGTACTTGCGGACCATCGCGATCAGGTCGGTGCCGTCGCCGAGGACGTGGCTGTCGATCTTGGTGACCACATCGCCGGACTCCAGGCCGGCTGCGGCCGCCGGGCCGGACGGCTCGACCGAGCGCAGCCGGGCACCGGACGAACTGGTGTTGCCGGTGGCCACCTCGGCGCCGATCACCGTACGCCGGGCCTTGCCGTGGTCGATGATGTCGCCCGCGATGCGTTTGGCCTGGTTGATCGGGATGGCGAAGGCGAGGCCGATGTTGCCGGCCTCGGTGTCGGTGCCGCCCACCGAGCGGATCACCGAGTTGACCCCGATCACCTGGCCGGCCGCGTTGACCAGCGGGCCGCCGGAGTTGCCCTGGTTGACCGCGGCGTCGGTCTGGATGGCCGCGTAGTAGCGGGTGGTGCCACCCGGCTCGCCGGCCTGGATGGTGCGGTCGAGCGCGCTCACGATGCCCTGTGTCACGGTGTTCTCCAGGGCCAGCGGCGAACCGAACGCGAGCACCGGGTCACCCACCGCAATCTGGTCGGAGTTGCCCAGGGCCACCGGGACCAGGCCGGACTTTGCGACCTTGATCACGGCGACGTCCGATTCGGGGTCGCGGCCCACCAGGGTCGCCCGGGCCGTGGAGCCGTCGCTGAACGACACCGACAGGGCGTCGTCGCCGCCCTCCACCACGTGGTCGTTGGTGATCACGTAGCCGTCCTCGGAGACCACGAAACCGGAGCCGATCGCGCCGGTGACCCGGACCGTGACGACGCTGGGCTGCACCTTCTGCACGATGCCGCCGAACGAGTCGGGCGACCGGTTGACCCCGCCCGGCGCCTCGGCGGGCGCAGCCCCCAACTGGGCGCCCACGCCCGTCTGATAGCCGCCGCGGACCGCGAACAGGAAGCCGAGCGCGCCGCCCAGACCACCCGCTAACAGGGCCGTGACCAGGCAGATCGCCAGAACCGGGACGAGCGAGCGGCGGGGTGCATCGGGATCGGTGACCGGCTCGGGCGGCGGGCCGGTGCCCTCGCCGGTGGCCGGGACCACGACCTGTGCGGGCGCCCACGGATCTCGCCAGGGATCGGCCAGCGCGTCGGACCACCAGTTCTGGGCCTGGCCGTGCTGGGTCTGGCCGTGCTGGGTCTGGCCGTGCGGAGGGGCCGGCGCGGGCGGCATGGAACGACCGGTGGCAGGCGGCGGAGTGAAGCGCGCATTCCAGCCGTCGGTCACGTCGGTGCCTCCACTCATGTCCGCCCCAGGTGCCCCGCTCCCCCTCCAGGATGACACGGAATCCGGGCCACGCCCGGCCCCGGTCCGTTTAACCCATCGACGGCCCGGTGCATCCCGCGAGAGCATCGCTCTACTCTCATATCCGATGTACGCCGATTCCGCACGTGCATCCCCTTGCCAGCCCCGCCCAGCCCCTCGCCCAGCCCCTCGCCCAGCCCCTCGCCCGCCTCTCGCCGCCGGAGGTCGTCATCGTCCCGCCAGCCCGTCCGATCGGCCCGCCGACGGCACAGTCGCACCCGTTCGCGGAGGCGTACGCGACCGAGGACATCGTCCTGCAGACCGCCCGCAGCCTGGCCCGGGAACTGGGCCTGGACAGCGTCACCCCGGCCGCGGGCTCCGTGCTGCGCCTGCTTGCTGCCGCGGGGAGCGCCAAGGCGGTGGTGGAGATCGGCACGGGTACGGGGGTGAGCGGCACCTGGCTGCTGCGAGGCATGCGGCCGGACGCGGTGCTCACCACCATCGACGTGGAACACGAGCACCAGCGGATCGCCCGCCGGATCTTCCAGGAGGCCGGGTTCGCCTCGTCGCGCACCCGGATCATCACGGGCCGCGCGCTGGACGTGCTGCCCCGGCTCGCCGACGGCGTCTACGACCTGGTGTTCGTCGACGCCGACCCGACCGAGTACAGCGCCTGCGCCGACGCCGCCCTGCGGCTGCTGCGGCCGGGCGGGGTGCTGGCGGTGAACGGCGCGCTGGCCGGCGGGCGGATCAGCGACCCGTCCGCCCGGGATGTCGACACGCTCACCATCCGGGAAACCGTCCGGAGCGTGCGCGAGTCCGAGGAGTGGATCCCGGCGATCATCCCGTCCGGCGCCGGGCTGCTGGTCGCGGTCAAACGCTGAACCGGGCGTCCGCCGTTTCGACGCCGAGGTCGCCGCCGGCGTGCCACAGTGGGCCGGAGGGGCGATCGGCGAAAGCGAACACGAGAGCGTGACCTTTCTCGAAGACGTGGAAAGCCCGCCGGTACGGGCGGTACCGTACCGGCGGGCTCCGCGTGAAACGTCAGCCGGCGATCGCCTTCAACGCGTCACCCAGCGCGTTGGCCTCGTCCGGAGTCATCTCAACGACGAGACGGCCACCACCTTCCAGCGGGACACGCATGACGATGCCCCGCCCCTCCTTGGTGACCTCCAGCGGACCATCGCCCGTCCGCGGCTTCATCGCCGCCATCTTGTCTCCCCTCAGACCCACATCAGGGTGTCGGTGGGTTGCCCCACTGCCACTGCTCTTCAGCTAGCTCAGTACGACGCCGCGTGCTCAGCCCCACGCGGTGCCGTTCTTCGTTTTCCGACCGGCGGCCGAGGGCCCTCGCGCGCTGTCGACGCGACCCGGCCCACCGTGCCGATCAAACATTTTCCCTGATGAACACCGGCGAACCCAAACCCAGCCCGGGCGGATGTGACAGCGTCTAGCATATCGTCTTTTGGGCTGTCACAATGTGCGGTCATGCAGGCGCGGTCGGCACTCTTCGACCTGTACGGCGACTACCTCCGCCCCCGAGGCGGCCGGGCGCCGGTCGCCGCCCTGGTCAGGCTGCTGGCGCCGCTCGGTATCGCCCCTCCGGCGGTGCGCACCGCGGTCTCCCGGATGGTGCGTCAGGGCTGGTTGCACCCCCTGCGCCTGGTGTCCGGACCGGGCTATCTGCTGACCCCGAAAGCCGCCCGACGTCTGGACGAGGCGGCTGCCCGGATCTACCGCACCGGCCGCACGGGCTGGGACGGGAAGTTCGATCTCATCCTGCTGCACGGCCCGCTCGCCCGGCGGGACGCCAACCGGCTCGCGTTTCTCGGCTATGGCTCGCTCGGCGAGCACGCCTGGGTCGCCCCGCGCGCCGCCGACGACGTGGACGCCATGCTGGCCGAGGCCGGCGTCGGGTACGAACGGTTCAGCGCCGCGCACGCCGCCGGGTCGCCCGGTGCCGCCGACGTGGTCGGGCGGGCCTGGGATCTCGGCGAGCTGGCCCGATCGTACGAGACCTTCGTGGCCGACCTGCGCCCGGTGGTCGCCTCGGTGAACAACCGCAGCAGCGACGAGGAGGCGTACGCGGCCCGGTTCCAGCTCGTGCACGCGTGGCGGGCGTTCCTGTTCCGCGATCCGCAGCTGCCGTCCGCGCTGCTGCCGGCCCGGTGGCCCGGTGCGAGCGCGGCCGGCTTCTTCGACCGGCACGCCACCCGGCTGCGCCCGGCCGCCGACCGGTACGTGGAACGTTGTCTGCATTCGGTGACGAGGGGCGGACGTGTGGGATTCTCAGAACCATGACTGCCGTCCGACCACCCCACCCGCCACCCATAAACGGGCTGAAGACTGACTCCCTGCTCGTCGACCGCACCGACGCGGTCGTCACGCTCACGCTCAACCGCCCGGACGCGATGAACGCCCTGGACGTCGGCCTCAAGGAAGCGCTGCGGGACACGCTGACCGGCCTGGAGAGCGACCGGTCCTGCCGGGCGATCGTGCTGGCCGGGTCGGGCGGGGCGTTCTGCGTGGGACAGGACCTGCGCGAGCACGCCGAGCAACTGGCGACCGGCCGCACCGAACTGGACACCGTCCGGGTGCACTACAACCCGATCGCGCAGCGGCTGGCCAGCATGCCCAAGCCGGTGGTGGCCGCGGTCCGCGGCATGGCGGCCGGCGCCGGCGCGTCGCTCGCCCTGCTGGCCGACTTCCGGATCGGCGGGCCCAAGACCCGGTTCCTGATGGCGTTCGCCAACGTGGGCCTGGCCGGCGACACCGGCGTCTCGTGGTCGCTACCCCGGATCGTGGGTCACGCCCGGGCGGTGGAACTGCTGCTGCTGGCCGAGCCGGTGACGGCCGGCGAGGCACACCGGATCGGCCTGCTGTCCCGCCTGGTGGACGACGACGAGCAGGTGCTGCCGGCCGCCCAGGAGCTGGCCGCACGGCTGGCCAAGGGCCCCACGGTGGCCTACGGAGCGATCAAGCGGGAGCTGTCCATCGGCGACGCCGGCACCCTCTCCGACGCCCTGTCGGCCGAGGCGCAGGCCCAGGCGATCTGCGGCGCCACGGCCGACCACCAGGCGGCCGTCGAGTCGTTCCTGGCCAAGCAGAAGCCGGTGTTCGGGGGCAACTGATCCCGGCGTTATTACGGTTTTGATATCGCCACATAAAAGACGCTCGATGTTTAGCTTCTCCCATCGCGTCCTACCGGACGCGCATTCCAACTGGGAGGACCGAGATGGTCAGGTGGCGGATTCTTCTGGGTACGGCGGTGGCCGCGCTCACCGTGGCCGTGGGCGCGACCGCGTCTCCGGCCGCGGCGGCCCCGTCGGGTGACGGCAACGCGGTGGCACCGGACTCGGTGGTCGGTGGCAGCCAAGCCGCGCAGGGTGAGTTCCCCTTCATGGTCCGGCTGTCGATGGGCTGCGGCGGCGCGCTCTACAGCCCCACGCTGGTGCTCACCGCGGCGCACTGCGTCGGTGCGACCGGCACGAACACCTCGATCACGGCCACCATGGGCGTGGTCGACCTCCAGTCGAGCAGCCGGATCACCCGGCGGTCGAACTACGTCTACCGGGCACCCGGGTACAACGGCAACGGCCGGGACTGGGCGCTGATCCGGCTGGCCAGCCCGGTGACCGGCCTCGCCACCCTGCCCATCGCCACCACGACCGCCAACGACAGCGGCACCTTCACGATCGCCGGCTGGGGCGCGACCCGGGAGAACGGCGGCCAGTCGCGCTACCTGCTGAAGGCCTCGGTGCCGTTCGTCAGCGACGCCACCTGCAACTCCGGATCCATGTACGGCGGCCAGGTGATCGCGGCCCAGGAGATCTGCGCCGGCTACACCGCGGGCGGCGTGGACACCTGCCAGGGCGACTCGGGCGGCCCGATGTTCCGCAACGGCGTCCAGGTCGGCATCGTGAGCTGGGGTGCCGGCTGCGCCCGGCCCAACAAGCCCGGCGTATACACCCAGGTCAGCTACTTCGCCTCGTCGATCCAGTCGGCCGCCGCGAGCCTGGGCGGCTGACCCGCACCACTCGGCCGGCGCCCATCGGCCTGGGCGCCCGGCCACGCGGTCGCGGTCTTTCCCCCCGACGGGCCGCGACCGTCGTCTCCCGCGCGGCAACGGCGCCGCGCCCCACGGCCCCGCAGGTGTCCTGCGGGGCCGTGTCGCGCCCGCACTCCGACCGCGCCGGGCCGCCTCAGCCGGGCCGCCCCGCTCCTGCCGCGCCGCCGCGGGTCAATCCTGGTCGTCCTCCTCTTCCGGGTCTTGGTTGGCCTCCTCGCCCAGGACGAATGCCTGCATGGCCAACTCGTCGCCGTAGGGCCAGACGTAGGTCGGCAGCTCGACCGGACCCAGCTCGAGCACGTGCGACCAGAACTGGCGCACCGCGGCCGCCGGGGTCGCGGCCTCGATCGGCAGTGCCACGCTCACCAGCCAGGACGGCAGCGCGCCGGCCGGGGCGGTGCCCCCGGCCAGCGACGCGGACAGGCGGCGGAACAGGTCGGGCTCGACCTCGACCGGCCCGGAGGGCGCCAGGGTCAGCCCACCGGCCGGCACCGGGTCGTCGAAGGAGCGGCGCAGGTAGACCAGGACCAGGTCGTCGTTGTCGGTCTTGGCGGCCCGGGTCAGCGCCACCACCCGGCCGTCCGCGACCAGCAGCACCTCGTCGTCGGGGGCCACCGCGCCCGCGCCGCCCGCCACCGTCACGGCCTCGTTGTGGAAGAGCCGCTCGGTCGCCCACTGATCCGCCGGAATGATCACCGCCCACTGAGCCATGCGCTCATCCCATCACGCGGCGGTATCGGCACCGATCGGTGGGACCCAACAGCCCGCCAGGTGGTCGTCGACCATGCCGGTGGCCTGCATCAACGCGTAGGCCGTGGTGGGGCCCACGAACTTGAACCCGCGGCGTTTCAGGTCCTTGGCCATGGCAATCGACTCGGGCGTCGTGGCCGGGACGCCGGCCCGGTTTTGCGGGCGCGGGCGGGCCGGTGGCGCGAACGACCAGAGCAGCGCCGAGAGGCCGCCCGGCAGATCGGCCGCGACCCGGGCGTTGTGCAGGGTGGCGTCCACCTTCATCCGGTTGCGGACGATGCCCGGGTCGGCCATCAGCCGGGCCGCGTCGGCCTCGGAGAACGCGGCCACCCGGTCGATCCGGAAACCGTCGAACGCCTGCCGGAACGCCGGGCGCTTGCGCAGGATGGTGATCCAGGACAGCCCGGACTGGAACGCCTCGAGGCTCATCCGTTCGAACAGCGCGTCGTCGCCGCGGACCGGCTGGCCCCACTCGGTGTCGTGATAGCCGACGTAGTCGGGGGTGCTGCCACCCCAGAAGCACCGGGTCCGGCCGTCGGCGCCGACCACGAGACCGGCCTCGAGCATGTCTGTCATGGCGACACCGTAGGGCGGGGGTGTGACAAAACCCGGATCAGGGGAGGCGGCCCTGCTCCACCAGCTTGCCGAACCTGCGCAGCGCGCCGGTGAACGTCAGTTTCGAGCCCGGCCAGAGCACCGGCCAGGCGACCTTGCCGGCCGCACCCGCCGGCAGGTGGAACCACTCGTGCAGGACGACCTGGGTGCGGTCGCCGGACATCGCCGTGCAGCGCACCGAGCCGGGACCGCGCAGCACCTTGCCGCAGTGCACGACGCGTACCTCGTACGGCGGATTGATCTTGACCACCCGCATCTCGTCGCGCAGCGACGCCGGACCGATCGCGGTGACCGCCTCGACCAGGCTGCCCTCGCCGCCGTCGCCCTCGACCACCCGGACCTTGGTGAACGGGATCCAGTCGGACTGCTTCTCCCAGTTCAGGAACGCGGCGAAGACACGCGGGGCGGGCGCGTTGACGATGACCGTGGCGGTCACCTCGCCGGTGCCGGGCTGGGCGGCGTCGCCGAGCCCGTCGACGGGACCGGTCGAGCTCACCGGCGCTCCACCGGCTCGGACTCCTTGGCGCTGGACTCCTTGGCGCTGGACTCCTTGGCGCCGGACTCCTTGGCGCCGGCGTCCTCGGCCTCGGCCGGTTTGTCGTCCGGCGGTATCGCGCCCACCTCGACCATCGGGCCGTCGGCCGGGGCCGGCTCGGCCGCGCTGGGCGCGATCGCCGCCTCCCGGGCCCGGCGCAGCGCGTCGGCGTCGGCCAGCCGGCCGTCCCGCAGGGCGGCCACCTCGGCCTCGAGCACGCTGATCAGCTCGCCCTTGTAGCCGATGTCATAGGCGGCGCGCTGGAGCGCCTGATCGACCTGGGACATCCGGTAGCCCCGGAACGCGGTGTCGAACTGCGTCCGGGTGATGTCGTCCTCGCCGAGCGGGCGGTCGGCCGGCAGCGGCACAGCGCGACCGTCGGGTTCGACGGGCGTCAATCCGGAGTCGCCTCCGCTCATCATCACGGTCACGCCGAAAACGATCGCAGCCACGACCAGAGCCACGACGATGAACAGGAGAAGCTGACCCATGCGCACGATGTTGACATGCCCGCTTCCGCCTGGCGAGCCCGCCACCCCGTCCGGTGGTACTGCGAGCGCTCAGGTCCAGGTCAGGATCTTTTTACGCCAGGCGTACAGGATGCCCAGGGCGAGCACCGCGACGAAGATGGCCATCTCGACCGCGACCATCACCCCGAAGCCCGGCAGGTCGAACACCACGGCCCAGGGGAAGAGAAAAACGGCCTCGACGGCGAAAAGCACATAAAGGTACGCGTAGACGTAGTACCTGATCTGCGCCTGCGCCCAGTCACCGCCGACCGGGTCGATGCCGCTCTCGTACGCGATGAACTTGCCGGGCGGAGAGGCCGGATTGGCCGGCCGGAGCAGCCGGTTGGCCGAGAACGCACCCACGAAAACGAGCACGCCGGCGGCCAGCACGAGCCCGAGGGTGGCGTACGAACCGAGATACCCGTCCACGATCGGACAGCCTAGTGGAAATCAGTGACGCTCATGACCCGCCGCATGGTGGACTCCGCTGGCCCGGGCATGCATGACCTGGCTACTGTGGTCAACGGCCCGCGACCGCCCGTAAGGAGCGCCGACGTAGGCTGGAAGTGACGATTGCGGGCCGGCCCATCGATGTGCACATATCCCGCGTGGCCGGCTGCTTGGAGGTTGGAACGTGGCCGCTGGAGCAAAACGAGTCGAACAGCTGGACCGGGTGGTCATCCGGTTCGCCGGCGACTCTGGCGACGGCATGCAGCTGACGGGTGACCGGTTCACCTCCGAGACCGCTCAGCTGGGCAACGACATCTCGACGCTGCCCAACTTCCCAGCCGAGATCCGGGCCCCCGCCGGCACCCTGCCTGGCGTGTCGAGCTTCCAGGTGCACTTCGCCGACTACGACATCCTCACGCCCGGCGACGCGCCGAACGTGCTGGTGGCGATGAACCCGGCCGCGCTCAAGGCCAACCTCGCCGACCTGCCGGCGGGCGCCGACATCATCGTCAACACCGACGAGTTCACCAAACGAAATCTGGCGAAGGTCGGCTATGCGACCAGCCCGCTCGAGGACGGCTCGCTCTCCGAATACGCGGTACACCCGGTCGGGCTGACCTCGATGACGATCGGGGCGCTGAGCGAGCTCGGCGTCGCCAAGAAGGACGCCGAGCGAGCCAAGAACATGTTCGCGCTCGGCCTGCTGAGCTGGATGTACTCGCGTCCGTTCGAGTCCACCATCCGGTTCCTCGAGCGCAAGTTCGCCAAGCGCCCCGACCTGGTCGCGGCCAACAAGGCGGCGTTCCAGGCCGGCTGGAACTTCGGCGAGACCACCGAGACCTTCGCGGTCCGGTACGAGGTCAAGCCGGCCAAGATGCGGCCCGGCACCTACCGCAACATCACCGGCAACCAGGCGCTTGCGCTCGGTCTGGTGGCCGCGTGCGTCCGGTCCAAGCTGCCGCTGTTCCTGGGTGCCTACCCGATCACCCCGGCCTCGGACATCCTGCACGAGCTGTCCAAGCACAAGCGGTTCGGCATCACCACGATGCAGGCCGAGGACGAGATCGCCGCGGTCGGCGCGGCGCTGGGTGCCTCGTACGGCGGCGCGCTCGGCGTCACCACCACCTCGGGCCCCGGCGTGGCGCTCAAGGGCGAGACGATCTCGCTGGCGGTCGCCCTCGAACTGCCGCTGGTGATCGTCGACGTGCAGCGGGCCGGCCCGTCCACCGGCATGCCGACCAAGACCGAGCAGGCCGACCTCAACATGGCGCTGTACGGCCGGCACGGCGAGGCGCCGCTCGCGGTGATCGCGCCCAAGTCGCCCTCCGACTGCTTCCACGCGGCCATCGAGGCGGCCCGGATCGCGCTCACCTACCGCACGCCGGTGATCCTGCTCTCCGACAACTACGTGGCCAACGGCTCCGAGCCGTGGCTGCTGCCCGAGGCCGGCGAGCTGCCCGACCTCTCAGTCTCGTTCGCCAGCGCGCCGAACACCGAGGACGGCCGCTTCCTGCCCTACCTGCGCGACCCCGAGACGATGGCCCGGCCGTGGGCCATCCCCGGCACGCCCGGGCTCGAGCACCGCATCGGCGGCCTGGAAAAGGCGGACAAGACCGGCGACATCTCGTACGACCCGGCCAACCACGAGTTCATGGTGCGCACCCGGGCGGCCCGGATCGAGGCCATCGACGTACCGGACGTCGAGGTCGAGGACGCCGATGAGAACGCCCGCGTGCTGGTGCTGGGCTGGGGCTCGACCTACGGCCCGATCGGCGCGGCCTGCCGGGCGCTGCGGCAGCGCGGGTTGCCGATCGCGCAGGCGCACCTGCGGCACCTGTCGCCGCTGCCGGCCAACCTCGGCGAGGTGCTCCAGGCGTACGACAAGGTGGTCATCCCGGAGATGAACCTGGGTCAGCTGGCCCACGTCATCCGGGCCCGGTACCTGGTCGACGCCGTTCCGTTCAACCAGGTCAGCGGCCTGCCGTTCACCGCCGCGACCCTGGAAAGCATGCTCGAGGACGTTGTGAAAAATGGATAGCCCCACTGTGCTTATCAAACCTGGTGAGTTGAAACTGACGGCGAAAGACTTCAAGTCCGACCAGGAGGTGCGCTGGTGCCCGGGCTGCGGTGACTACGCCATCCTGGCGGCGGTGCAGGGCTTCATGCCCGAGCTGAACATCCCGCGGGAGAACATCGTCTTCGTCTCCGGCATCGGGTGCTCGTCGCGCTTCCCGTACTACATGAACACGTACGGGATGCACTCGATCCACGGCCGGGCACCGGCGATCGCCACCGGGCTGTCCGCGTCCCGGCCAGACCTGTCGGTCTGGGTGGTCACCGGCGACGGCGACGCGCTCTCGATCGGCGGCAACCACCTGATCCACGCGCTGCGCCGCAACGTGAACCTCAAGATCCTGCTGTTCAACAACCGGATCTACGGGCTCACCAAGGGCCAGTACTCGCCAACCTCCGAGATCGGCAAGATCACCAAGTCGACGCCGGCTGGTTCGGCCGACTCGCCGTTCAACCCGCTGTCGCTGGCGCTGGGTGCCGAGGCCACCTTCGTGGCGCGCACCATCGACTCGGACCGCAAGCACCTCCAGTCGGTGCTGCGGGCCGCGGCCGAGCACCAGGGCAGCGCGTTCGTCGAGATCTACCAGAACTGCAACATCTTCAACGACAACGCCTTCGAGCTGATCAAGGACTCGTCCACCCGGGACGACCATCTGATCCGCCTCGAGCAGGACCAGCCGATCACGTTCGGCAGCGAGGACCAGTTCGCCGTGGTGCACCCGGCCGGCGGCTTCGGCCTGTCCGTCCGCGGCACCGCCGACCTGGGCGGCGAGACCCCGGTGGTGCACGACGCCACGGTCGACGACCCGGCGTACGCGTTCGCCCTCTCCCGGCTCTCCGGCTCCGACCTCGGCACCACGCCGATCGGTGTGTTCCGCAACGTGCGGCGCCCCACCTACGACGAGCTGGTCCAGAAGCAGTTGGAGGACGCCAAGGCCCAGAGCACGGGTACGCCCGACGAGATGCTCAACGGCCTGCTCAGCTCGGCCGACACCTGGACTATCCTCTGACCCAACCGAGGGGCTGGTGTCCATGAGCGATCAATCCGACCTGCACGCGATGCTCAACACCGATGTCCCGCACTCGGCCCGGCTGTGGAACTACCTGCTCGGCGGCAAGGACAACTTCGCGGCCGACCGCGAGGCCGCCGAGTACGCGCTGGCCCTGATGCCCGAGTTGGTGCAGTCGGCCCGGGCCAACCGCGAGTTCCTCGGCCGCGCGGTGCGATACCTGGCCGGCGAGGGCATCCGCCAGTTCCTCGACGTCGGCACCGGCCTGCCCACGGCCAGCAACACACACGAGGTGGCCCAGGCGGTCGCCGCCGACAGCCGCATTGTCTACGTCGACAACGACCCGATGGTGCTGGTGCACGCCCGCGCCCTGCTGACCAGCACGCCACAGGGCGCCACCGACTACATCGAAGCCGACCTGCGTGCCACCGGCCGCATCCTGGCCGACGCCCGCAAGACCCTCGACTTCGACCAGCCGGTCGCGATCATCCTGTCCGGCATCCTGAACTTCGTCGTCGACGACGCCGAGGCCCGCGAGATCGTCGACCACCTGCTGGCCGCCGTGCCGTCCGGCAGCTACCTGCTGATCTCGCACCCCACCGAGGAGGTCAACGGCCCCGCGGTGCGCGAGTCGATGCGCCAGTGGAACGAGAGCGGCGCCGCCCCCATCACGGCCCGCTCCCGGGACGGGATCGCCGCCTTCTTCACCGGTCTCGACCTGCTCGACCCCGGCGTGGTGACCTGCACGGCCTGGCGCCCCGACCCGGCCCGCCCCGGCATCACCGACACGGTTTCCGAGTTTGCCGGCGTGGCTCGAAAGCCCTGATCACCGCCAGCAGCCACTGACGCGGCAGTCAGACCGCGATGCCGACCGTGCTGTTCTCGTCGCGGATGTAGACCAGCAGATCGCCCGTCTCGATGGTGACCACATGCTCCCCGCCCAGCGGCAGCACCTTGCCGCGGCGGATCAGGGCGACCACCAGGGTGGGCAGCTCGCGAGGGTTCTGGCCGACCTCGGCCCGCTCGGCGCTGCGCATCGCCAGCGCCATGCCCTGACCGGGGGTCAGCAGGTCCTCGACCACGTCGATCAGCGGCGGGGCCGTCGTGGTCAGACCCAGCAGGCGGCCGGCGGTGGCGGACGAGACGATCACGTGGTGGGCGCCGCTCTGCTTGAGAAGGGCGGCATTTTCCTGCTCACGCACGGAGGCGATGATGCGGACCTGGCCGGCGGTCAGCTGGCGGACGGTCAGCGTGATCAGGACCGAGGCCTCGTCGGTATCGGTCGCGATGATGACCGAGCGGCAGTTCTTGACGTCGGCATCGAGCAGGACCGAGGAGCGGGTGGCGTTGCCCTCGATGGCGACCAGGCCGTGGGACGCGGCTTGGCGCAGACCCTCCTCGCGGCTCTCGACCACGATGATTTTGGACTTGTCGTAGCCGGTCTCGAGGAGGGCGGCCACGGCGGCCCGGCCCTTGGTGCCGTAGCCGCAGACGATGACGTGGTCCTTCAACTTTCGCCTCCACCGGCTGATCAGCAGGCTGTTGCGGTACTGGTCGGTGAGCACCTCGAGGGTCGTGCCGACCAGGATGATCAGGAAGAGCACGCGGCACGGGGTGATCACGAGAACGTTGACCAGCCGGGCCTGGGAGCTGGTCGGAGTGATGTCGCCGTAGCCGGTCGTGGACAGCGAGACGACCGCGTAGTAGAAGCAGTCCAGCAGGGTGAGGCCGTCCTCGTTGACGTCGCGATAGCCGTCGCGGTCGAGGTAGATGACCGTGACAACGAACAGCACGAGCGAGACAGCCAGGGCAAGACGTACGCCGAGTGCCCGCAGCGGCCCTTGCCGGACCCGCGGCAGATGGATCATTTCTTGCCCCGCACACGCACACCATAGCGGCCTGGTGGAAGTCGGCACTCCAGGACATCACATTAACCGTCGTTCAGGAATACCAAGCGGTAACTTCGGCATGGTCCGCGCAAAGTGGATCCCCATCATTGAGCGCCAGGAGTAACGGATCGAAGACTGTGAGTCACCGACAATGGGGGCTCAGATGATGATCCGTCGCATCCTCCTCACCCTGGCCGTCGTCCTCGCCGTGCTCGCACCCACCAGTGCGGCCGCCGCGGCCACCGCGGACAAGCTGGCGGTCCTCGCCGGCTGGACTCAGCCCACCGCGGCCAGCACCAACGCCTGGAACACCGCCCGGCTCAACCGGGTGCCCTGGCAGTCGTACAACTTCGACTGGTCCACCGACTACTGCTCGGCCAGCCCGGATCGCCCACTCGGCTTCGACTTCACGATCTCCTGCTGGCACCACGACTTCGGGTACCGCAACTACAAGGCCGCCGGGCAGTTCCCGGCCAACAAGCCCCGGCTCGACGACACCTTCTACGCCGACCTGAAGCGGGTCTGCGGGACGCACAGCTCACTGGTCCGGCCGGCCTGCCTCAGCCTGGCCTGGACCTACTACCAGGCCGTCCGCACCTTCGGCTCGCTCAGCGCGGTCAAGAAGGCGGACATCGACAAGGCCGCCGCGATGATGGAGAACGCGGCTTAACCGAGGGGCTGGTCAACCGAGTGTCTGGGCCAGGCGGGCCGCCCCGTCCTCCAGGTCCGGGTGCTCGACCGCCAGTGCCATCGCCACAATCCGATCAAAGCCAAGACCAACACCATCGGCGTACGCGGCGTCGAACGTCGCGTCGCCGAGGGCGGAGCGCAGCGCCAGCTGCTGTTCCGACCAGAAGCGGCCGAACACGTCGGTGCGCCGCGCACCGCGGGCGGCCTCGGCACCACCGAACAGCACCGCGGCCGTCGCGGGGTCGCCGCCCAGCGCACAGCGGACGGCGATCGCCGCGACGGCGTCGGCCGCGGCACCCCGGTAGCCGTGCCGCAGCCGGGACCGCAGTGCCACCACCAGATGGTCGTGCGCCGCCACCAGGTCGCGGCGCCGCAACGCCACCATCCCGAGCAGCCAGTCCACGGTGCGCCGGCCGCGGTCCTCCGGGCGGCCGGCCTCCCACTGCCGGGCGCCGCCCAGCAGCTCGGCCGCGTCGTCCACGGCGTCCCGGCGCCAGAGCAGCTCGGCCAGCGTGACCACGGCCGGCAGCGCCGACTCGGGCACGCCGGCCTGCTCGGCCCGGGCGGACACCTCGCGGCAGAGCTGCTCGGCCTCCCCGTACCGGCGCTCCTCCAGCAGCGTGGTCCGCCGGGCCGACTGGGCGTGGATCAGCAGGGTGGGGTTGTCCACGTCGCGGGCGATCGACTCGGCCCGGTCCAGGAAGCGGGCGCGTTCGTCGCGGTCGTCGGCCAGGCCGGCGTGCACCAGGTAGGCGGCGGCCACTTCGGACTCGCCGACCCGGCCGTCCAGCCGCCGGTACAGGCGGTAGAGAAGGTCACGGCCCTCCCGGGCGCCGCTGTGCTCGCGCCACCACGGGTCGAGCGCACCGGCCAGTCGCAGCCCCGCTCGGACGCTGCCGTGGGTGGCGGCCCAGCGCAGGGCGGCGCGCCACTCGGCCACGTACGGCGTCAGCTCGGTCAGCGACACGGTGCGCGGCTGGCCGTCGGTGTCCACGGTGACCCGCTCCACGGCGTGCAGCGACCAGGCCACGTGCCGGTCCCGGGCGGCGTGCTCGTCGCCGGCCGTGGCGAGCTGCCGGGTCGCGTACGCCCGAACCTGCTCGGACATCCGGTACCGCGGACCCGGCACCACCTCGATGAGCGACTTCTCGGAGAGCTCGGAGAGCGCGCCGAGCGCGTCCGGGCCGCACCATTCGACGGTGGACAGGTCGACCGCGCCGGCGAAGACGGCGAGCCGGCGCAGCAGGCCGGCAGCCCGGCCGCTCAGGGTGCGGTACGACCAGGCCATGCTGGCGGTGAGGCTGTCGTGGCGGTCGTCGGTGTCCCCTATCCCCGCGGTCAGCGGGTCGAGGGCGGCGATCGGGTCGTCCAGCCGGGCGGCCAGCTGACCCGCCGAGAGCAGCCGCAGCCGGACCGCGGCCAGTTCGGCGGCCAGCGGCGAACCCTCCAGCCCGGCGGCCACCCGGGCCAGCTCGGCGCCGTCGTCGGCCGATGCCGGCCGGCCGCCGCGCGCCGCCGTTGCACGCTCGCTGAGCAGGGTGAACAGGTCGGCCGGCGACATCGGCGGTAGCCGCCAGACAACCTCACCGTGCACGCCGAGCGGTTCCCGGCCGGTGATCAGCACGTCGACGCCCGGGCACGCGGCCAGCAGGCGCCGCACCAGTCCCGCGCAGGCCGCCGGTGCCACCTCGCAGGTTTGCAGGAGCAGCAGCATCCGCCGCCCCGCGCACTCCTCCAGCACGGTGTCGAGCACCGGGCGGCCCGGCTCGGTGCGCAGGCCCATGGCCGCGGCCAGGGCGGGGGCCAGGCCGGTTGCCGCGCTCACCGCATCGACCGTCCAAATTCCTTGGGGGTACGCCGTGAGCATCTGCTCGGCCAATGCGTAGGAGAGCCGGGTCTTGCCCGCACCGCCCGGGCCGGCAATGGTGACGATCCGGTTGCCGGACAGCAGCGTGGTCAGCTCGGCCAGTTCGGCGCGGCGGCCGATGAACGAGGTGAGCGGGGCCGGCAGGTTGTGCTGGGCGGCGCCCGGGGTGCGCGGGCGGGGGAAGTCGCGGTCGAGGCCGGCCGCGATGGCCTGGAAGAGGCGTTCGTCGTCGTCGAAGCCGCGGAGGCGGTGCGGTCCGAGGTCGAGCAGGTCGACGCCGGCCAGGCAGGCTGCGGTTCTCCGGTCGCTGGTCCCGGTTTTGCTTGCCACCGTGGCACCGATTGACGGTGCCGCCGCGCTGGCGGACGCTCTGGCTCGGGCCAGCGCGGGAAGCGGGAAGGCCGGTCCGAAGGGGACCGGGACACCGGCGGTGAGCACGGCCAGGGCGGTGGCGCCGGAGCAGAGCACCTGACCGCCGTGCGCGGCCGAGGCCACCCGGGCGGCACGGTGCACCTCGATGCTGGCGTACTCGCCACCGACCGGCTTGGCCCATCCGGTGTGCATGCCCATCCGAACCCGCGGCTGACCGTCACGCCCCGGCCATTCGTGTGCGGACAGTCGCCGCTGTGCTTCTACACAGGCCGCCAGCGCCGCGCCAGCGTCATGAAACGCAACGAAAAAAGAGTCACCCTCAGTAAACAGCTCGACACCACCGAAGTCACTCAGCGCAGCGCGCAGGATCCGGCGGTGAGCACCAAGGACGGAGCCGTAGTCGTCGCCGAGCATCCGGGCCAGCCGAGTCGAGCCCTCGATATCGGTGAACACAAAGGTCACCAGGCCGCTCGGCAGCTCGGTCCGTCCCGACACGGTGAACCTCCGCCTCCTTTAGGAAGTCGCGTCTCATGCTGCCGTATCACAGCGTTACCGCGCATCGTAGAAACGGACGGTAACAATCCGCCCGCCACGGCCGACCCCGGACGAAGGACAGCCGGTCCGGAGTCATCGACATTCTCTATGCACTACGCGTGACGTAACGAAATGGATCGAGCCGAGACACGCGGCGGTCGGCCAGTTCCACCCGGCCGTTCGGACGTACCCGCAAGAGACCCGCGAAGCGTCTCTCCACATCGTCCGGTCACTGCGCTCAGTAACCGCGGACCGCCGCCTCGCCCGCTCCGCCCCGCGCCACACCGCGAGAGACATATGTGCAGCTCAAAGCATTGATCACCGCCAAGATAGCGGCCCGCGCCGGCAGCCGCGACCCCAACGCGCCCAGACCCGCCATCCGTGTTGAGTAATCCCCCGAAGGCGTCACGGAGCTCACCGGGGCGCCGGTCGACGCGGGACGCCCCGCGAGGCCACGGTCGATGCGGCATGCAGCCGCGGCTTGTGGCCCAGAAGGCACGGGCCGAGGCGCGGGCCGAGGCGCGCCGACGCCGTGGTTACCGGCCCCCTCGGCCAAGCGAGTGGTGCGGTGCCGCTGGCGCTGGGTTCAGCAGCCGCAGCCGCCTCCGCAGCAGCCACCCCCGCCACCCGCCGAGGGCTGGGGGCTGATCCCGGTGGCGGCGCCGCCGCGGCCGGTCAGGGCGATGGTGGAGAGCAGCTTTACGGTGTCGGCGTGGCCCTGGGGGCAGGGCGTGGGTGCGGACGCGTCGCGCATCGGGCGGGTGACCTCGAACGTGTCGCCACAGGCGCGGCAGCGGAACTCGTAACGCGGCATGGGAACAGCGTAGGCCGCCGGGACCGGGAAGCATCCGCCGGCATCAACACGGCCTCTTGTTATGAGCCTTTGGCGGGTAGTGTCGGGCCGTGGCGAACGGGCGGGAGAAACCGGCGGAGCACCCCGAGCGGCGGGTGCCTGCGCCGCACCAGGGTGGGCCCCTCAGCAGCTCCGGCGCGGCGCCCGAGCAGCTGCCCGATCCGGACCCGGCCCCGCCG
>NZ_BOMV01000059.1 GCF_016862375.1 Paractinoplanes rishiriensis
ATCAGCCCGGCCCCGCCGATCAGCCCGGCCCCGCCGACCGGCGCGGCACCCTCCTCCGGCGGCTCCCGGCGGCCGGCTGACGACGCCTGGCCCGAGCCGTCCGGCTTGGCCGCCGACCTCCCGCCGGGCGCACGACCCTCGGGCGACAAATCCGACATGGGCAGCGGCCCGCGCGCGGCCAACTCGCCGCCCGTCGCTCCGCAGCCCGTCAACCCGTTGCCCGGATTCCGGCCGGCCGGCAGCGGCGCGTTCGGCAGCCCGCCCGCCGCGGGCCTGACTCCGCCGGTCGGCGCTCCGCCGGTCGGCGCTCCGCCCCAGCGCGATGCGCAGCCCTCCGGTCCGCCGAGTTGGCCGCCGCACAGCGGTTCCGCCGCCGGCAGCGCCCCGCATACCGGGAGCCCCCGGGAGGATGACCCGGCAATCAGCGCCTCGCCGGCGGGTGGGTTGCCGGCACGGCCCGGAAGTCCCGCCTCCCCGGGCAGCAACAACCCGGAGGCCGCCGGACAGCCGGACGGTACTGCCCAGCCGGGCGGCTTCCCGGGGCCGCGCAGCGCGGCTACCCGGTACGCACAGGCGGGCGGCTTCCTGCGGGGTGCGGTTCCCGGCAGCGGCGAGCGCGGCCCGGCCGGGGGCCAGCAGGGCGTTGGTGGCGCACCGAGCGTCGGCGCGGGGAACGGACCGCACAGCGGAAACCCGCTGGGCGAGAACGCACAGAGCACCAACAGCCCGCAGGCGGGCGGTGCACACCGCAGCAGCGCACAGGCCGGCAACCCGCAGAGCAGTGGCACGCAATCCGGCGGCACGCAGAGCAGTGGCACGCAGAGCAGTGGCACGCAGAGCAGTGGCACGCAGAGCAGTGGCACGCAATCCGGCGGCACGCAGAGCAGTGGCACGCAATCCGGCGGCACGCAGAGCGGCGGCACGCAATACGGCGGTACGCAGAGCGGCAATGCGCAGGGCGCCGGCACGCATGCCGGCGGCGCGCAGGGCGGAAGCGCTCAGGGCAGTGGAAGCGCACATACCAGCGGGGCGCAGGCCGGTGAGGCGCGCAGTGCGGCTGCCGGCGGGAAGCATGCGAGCAACCCCGGCGGTAAGGGTGGGCGGCTGCGGCGGGCTCAACCTGTCCGGGCCGTTCGGCGGGCGGGGCGCAGCACCTCGGAGTGGGCCAAGCGGCCCAGCGGGCGCCTCATTCTGCCGGCGATTATCGCGGTCCTTCTGGTGGGTGCGGCCGGGACGGCGGGAGCCTATCTCGTGCCGGAGGCGTTGCAGTCTTCGGCTGGGCCCAGTGCCACGCCGGAGTTTCCGCAGGGTGGGGCCGTTGCTTCGGGGGCGCCGGTGCCCAGTGCTGGTGTTGGCGGGCTGCCCGGTGCGTCGGCGCCCGGTGGCGGGGTGGTGCCGGCGCCGCCGGCGGGTGGTGGGGCGCGGCCGGCGGATGCGTTGTCGGGGTGGGCTCAGCAGGTGGGCACCAAGGTGGGCATTCCGGTGGTGGCGGTTGAGGCGTACGGGTATGCCGAACTCGTTGTCGCCCGCACCACGCCGGCCTGCCGGCTCAGCTGGACCACCATCGCGGCCATCGCCAAGGTGGAGTCGGCGCACGGCAGCGCCAACGGGGCCGTGCTCGGGGCCGACGGGGCCGTGCAGCCCGCCATCTACGGGCTGCCCCTGGACGGCAAGGGCGGGCGGCAGCTGATCCGGGACACCGATCAGGGCACGATGGACTCCGACAGTACCTACGACCGGGCGGTGGGTCCGCTGCAGTTCATCCCGGCCACCTGGACGAGTTACAAGGTGGACGCGGACAACACCGGGTTCGCCGATCCCAACGACATTGACGACGCGGCGCTGACCGCGGCTGTCTATCTGTGTCAGGGTGGGCGCGACATGTCCAGGGCGGACGCCTGGTGGGACGCCATCCTGTCGTACAACGCGGTGCGCCCGTACGCGCAAAAGGTGTTTGAAGCGGCGAATGATTACGGGCAGCGCAGCCGGGCCTGACCTGCAACTTGCAACCACAGACAGTGACCGAACCCGCACGAATACGGGCTCGGCACTTCCCTGACGCTCGCCTTACCGGCAAGCTGTACGGGTGAGGGTGCGTGAATGGGATCCCCGGTCAGCGTCGGCGGGGGAGATCCGATCGCTCGTGGAGACGCTCAACGCGGTCCTGGCCGTGGACCTCCCGAACGATCCACCGTGGCAGGACGGCCAGGTGCGGGAGTACCTTGCCGAGACCATGCCGGGCGAGCGCCGGATCAGCTGGGTGGCCGAGGACGACCGCCTCCCCGAGGGCGAGAGCGAAATCTTTGCGCACGTCAGCATGCTGCTCCTGGGCGACATCGGGGTGCTCGAGGTCTCGGTCCGGCCCGCGCTGCGGCGGCGTGGGCTGGGGCGGCAGCTGGTCGCGGTCGCGGCCCGGCGGGCCTATCTGGAGGGCTTCTCCTCCATCGGGGTCGAAGCGATCGGCGGCACGCCGGCCATAGCGTTCTACGAGTCGCTCGGATTCGAGCGGGAGTATGTGGAAACCCGCAGCGTGCTCACCCTGTCGACGGTGGACTGGCCGGCCCTGACCGAGATGGCCGGCGGCATCGCCCCGGGCTACCGCGTCGAGTACCACCCGGGCGGACCACCGGAGACCCTGCTGGAGGCGTACGCCCAAGCAAAGCTCGAAGCGCAGGATGACGACGGCGATCTCGACCTCGCTCCCCGCTCCTCCGACCCGCAGCGCCTGCGCGACTCGCTGGACACGCTGCACCGGCGTGGTCTCAAGCCCTACATCGTGCTGGCCACCCACGACGCCACCGGCGTGGTGGCCGGGCTCACCGAGGTCGTCGTGCCGGCGCAGCATCCGGAACGCGCCGACCAGTACGACACGATCGTCGTGCGGTCCCATCGCGGTTACGGCATCGACCGGGCGATCAAGGCGCGGATGCTGTTCGAGCTGCGCTCCGCCGAGCCCGGGTTGCGCGAGGTGCAGACCTGGAACGCGCACGACAACGAATCGATGCTGAAGGTTAACGCCGAGTTGGGCTACCAGCCCGATCGCGACTGGTACGAGTACGGTGCCGACGTTGCGCAACTGGTACAGAGCCTGGAAGCCATCGACTGAGCTCGGCCTCTACTGTCGGCCTTACCCTTTGTTCAGGTCCTGTGGAGGCTTCGTGCGTCACCACCGCATAGTGCCCTTACTCGCCGTGCCCATCCTGGCAGCCGGCGTTCTTTTTCCGGGCGTCGCCCACGCCGCCGACGAACCACTCACGGTCGGCGCCGTCCAGGGCGGCACCGCCAGCAGCCCGCGCACCCACCGCTCGCCGTACGCCCCGGCCAGCGGCAACGGCTCCAGCAGCAGCAAATACCAGGTCCGCGGCGTGATCACCCAGCTGGTCCTGTCGCACACCGCGGCCGGCGTCGACCAGCACGGCTTCTTCCTGCAGAGCCGCACCGGCGCCACCGACGGCGACCCCACCAGTTCCGACGGCATCTTCGTCTTCATGGGCACGTTCACCACGCTGATCGGCGACTACGCGCCCAAGGCCGGCGACGAGGTGGTGGTCAACGCCCGGGTCAGCGAATACTTCAACCTCACCCAGCTGAGCGCCGCCGAGTGGGTCGCGACCCTGGCCACCGGCCTCGACGTGGCCGCCGAGGTGCAGGTCACCGATGCCGTGCCGCCGGCCGACAAGGAGGCCGCCGACCTGTTCTGGGAGCGGCACGAGGGCAGCCAGCTGCGGGTGCGGTCCGGCGCCGGGGTGGTGTCCAACACCAAGACCTTTGCCAGTACGGACGACGCCGAGGTGTGGGCGATCGACCGGGACGACCCGATCCTGAAGCGGTCCGACCCGTACGCCCGCCGGGTTTTCCGGGACGCCCACCCGCTGGACGACCAGCCGGGCCTGGTGGACAACGGCAACGGGAACCGGATCATGCTGGGTCCGATGGGCGTCAAGGCCGCGGCCGGCGACAGCAGCAAGCTCCTCCCGCCCGCCCGCACCTTCGACACCACCACCAAGGACGCGGTCGGCGGGCTCTACTACGCGTTCAACAAGTACGGCATCCAGGTCGCCGACGTGGCCTTCAAGGCGGGCGCCGACCCGTCGCGCAACGCCCCGCCGAAGGCCGCCGACCGCAAGCGCGAGCTGGCCGTGTCGACGTTCAACGTGGAAAACCTGTACGACTACCGGGACGACCCGTTCGACGGCTGCGACTTCGCCGGCAACACCGGTTGCACCGGGGTGAGCCCGCCGTTCGACTACGTGCCGGCCAGCCAGGAGCAGTACGACACCCGCCTGGGCCGGCTCGCCGACCAGGTCGTCAAGGACCTGCACGGCCCCGACCTGATCCTCGCGCAGGAGGCCGAGGACCAGGACGTCTGCACGGTCGCCGGGGGTGTGCTGGCGTGCGGCGCCACCAACGACGCCGACGGCAAGCCGGACACGCTCCAGGAGCTGGCGCTGACCATCGCGGCGCACGGCGGCCCGGCGTACGACGCCGCCTACGACCGGTCCGGTGCGGACGCCCGGGGCATCGTCTCCGGCTTCCTCTACCGCACCGACCGGCTGTCGCTGCCCGCGGCCACCGCCGACCACCCGGTCCTGGGTTCGGCGCCGCAGGTGGTCTACCGGAGTGCGGCCCTGCCGAGCAACGCCGACGTGTCGAACCCCAAGACGCTGAACGCGGTGCTGCCCGCCGACGTCGACCGGTCGACCGGGGTGGACGGCAGCAACGTCTACACCCGCGCGCCGCAGGTGGGCCTGTTCACGGTCAAGGCCGCCCCGGGATCGGCCGAGAGCTACCCGCTCTGGGCCGTCACCAACCACTTCTCGTCCGGTCCGGACTCCCGGGTGGGCCAGCGCCGCGAGCAGGCCGGGTACGGCGCCGCGATCGTCAGCGCGATCGAGACCGCCGAGCCGGGCGCCCGGGTGGTGTTCGGCGGCGACCTGAACGTGTTCCCGCGGCCGGACGACCCGGTGCCGGCCAACCCGGGCGACCAGCTCGGGCCGCTGTACCAGGCCGGCCTGCACAACCTGTGGGACGACCTGGTCGCCGACGCGCCGTCGGCCGCGTACTCGTACGTGTTCGACGGTCAGGCGCAGACGCTGGACCACCTGTTCGTCAACGACGACCTGTACGGCGACCTGATCCAGATGCGCGCCGCGCACCTGAACGCTGACTTCCCGGAGGGCACCGACCGCGGGATCAGCGACCACGACCCGCAGGTGGCCCGGTTCCAGTCCCGGGCCGGGCTGTCGGTGGCGGACGCCCGTGTCGTGGAGGGCGACCGCGGCACGTCGGCGCTGGTCTTCCCGGTGACGCTGACCCGGCCGCTGAGCAAGGCGCTCACGGTGTGCGCGGCCGCCGTGCCGGGCACCGCCCACCTGCTGTCCGACTTCGACCCGTACCTGGGCTGTCAGACGATCGCGGCGGGCGCGACCGGCACCTCGTTCACGGTCAAGGTGCGCGGTGACCGGACGCGCGAGAAGGACGAGCGGCTGACCCTGGTGGTGGCCGGCCTGGACCCGGGTGTCCGGGCCCTCGACCTGACCGCGACCGGCACGATCGTCAACGACGACTGAGCGGAACGCCGGGGTGGTTCAGCGGAGCAGCTGAGCCACCTCGGCGGCCCAGTACGTGAGGGTCATCTGGACGCCGGCCCGCTTGATCGAGGTGAGCGTCTCGAGCATCACCCGCTCGCGGTCGATCCAGCCGTTCGCGGCCGCGGCCTCGACCATCGCGTACTCGCCGGAGACCTGGTAGGCCGCCACCGGCACGGTGACCCGGTCGCGGATCGCGGCGATCACGTCGAGGTACGGCAGGGCCGGTTTCACCATCACGATGTCGGCGCCCTCGGCCACGTCCAGGTCGACCTCGCGCAGCGCCTCGCGCAGGTTGGGCGGGTCCTGCTGGTACTGCCGGCGGTCGCCCTGCAGGGTGGACTCGACGGCCTCGCGGAACGGGCCGTAGAACGCGCCCGCGTATTTCGCCGAGTACGCCAGGATCGAGACGTCGGAGTATCCGGCCTTGTCCAGGGCACGGCGGACGACGCCGATCTGACCGTCCATCATGCCGGACGGCCCGACCATGTGGGCTCCGGCCGCGGCCTGCGCGACCGCCATCTCGGCGTAGATCGCCAGGGTCGCGTCGTTGTCGACCGAGCCGTCCGCGGCCAGCACGCCGCAGTGCCCGTGCGAGGTGAACTCGTCGAGGCACAGGTCGCTCATCACGACCGTGGCGTCGCCGACCTCGGCGATCAGGTCACGGATGCCGACGTTCAGGATGCCGTCCGGGTCGAGCCCGGCCGAACCGGTGGCGTCCTTGTTGGCGTTGTCCGGCACGCCGAACAGCATCAGGCCGCCGACGCCCGCGGTGACCGCCTCGTGCGCGGCCTTGCGCAGCGAGTCGCGCGAGTGCTGCACCACCCCGGGCAGCGAGCTGATCGCGCGCGGCTCGGTCAGCCCTTCCCGGAGGAAGAGCGGCAGGATCAGCTCGGCCGGCGCCAGCCTGGTCTCCTCGACCAGGCGACGCAGTGCCGGGGTACGGCGCAGCCGCCGCGGACGGACATCCGGAAACATGACGCTCCTTAACGGAAGCGGAGAGCCGTGGGTCCCTGCACCTTGGAGCCGCGGCGCTGCTTGGCCGGCATGGCGGCCAGCTTCTCGCGCAGCTCCACCGCGTAGGACGCGAGCGCCTCGACCAGGTCCGGCACCGAGGCGTGCTGGGGCTGGACGTCGACGCGCAGGCCGAACTCGGTGGCGGTCTCGGCGGTCTTCGGCCCGATCACCGCGACGACCGTGCGGGCGTGCGGCTTTCCGGCGATGCCGACCAGGTTGCGTACGGTCGAGGACGACGTGAACAGCACCGCGTCGAACCCGCCCGACTTGATCGCGTCGCGGATCTCGGCCGGCGGCGGCGCGGCGCGGACCGTGCGGTACGCCGTGACGTCGTCGACCTCCCAGCCGCGCTCGATGAGCCCGGCCGCGAGCGTCTCGGTGGCGATGTCGGCGCGCGGCAGCAGCACCCGGCCGACCGGGTCGAGGATCTCGTCGTGCGGCGAGAACTCGGCGAGCAGGCCCTCGCTGGACTGGTCACCGGCCGGGAGCAGCTCGGGCTGGATGCCGAACGCGCGGACCGCGTCTGCGGTGGCCTCGCCGATGCAGGCGATCTTGACGCCGCCGAAGTGGCGGGCGTCCAGGCCGTGCTCGTCGAACTTCTCCCAGACCGCGCGGACCGCGTTCACCGAGGTGAAGACGACCCAGGCGTACCGGCCGTCGACCAGGCCCTTGACCGCGCGCTCCATCTGCGCCGGGGTGCGCGGCGGCTCGACCGCGATGGTCGGCACCTCGCACGGGATCGCGCCGTAGGCCCGCAGCCGTGCGCTCATCGCGCCGGCCTGCTCCTTGGTGCGCGGGACCAGCACCTTCCAGCCGTACAGCGGCCGGTTTTCCCACCAGCTCAGGGTGTCGCGCTCGGCGACGTCGCCGCCGACCGTGAGCACCACCCGGCCGGTGAAGCCGAGCGCCGCGGCCACGAAACTGTCGACCGTGGACGTGGTGGTGTACTGCGTCTCGCCGGTGCCGTCGCCGGTCACCGCGACCGGGGTGCCGGGCTCGACGCCGGCCGCGAGCAGACCGTCACGCACGGCGGCCAGGTCGCCGGCGTCGACCGCCACGGCGAACGAGCCCTTCTGCGCGGCGGCCGCGAGCGCGTCGAAGTCGACCGCGGAGATGTCGTCGACGTCCGCGGTGGTGCGCACGCCGGGCAGCGGCACGCCGGCGTACGTGGCGACGCCCTCGGCCTGGCCCAGGCCGGGCACCACCTCGAAGTGGACGGCGGTGCGGGCGACGGCCTGCACCTCCTTGACGACCGCCTCGTGGCCGAACGGGTCGCCGGCCACCAGGTGCACGGCGGACAGGCCGGACTTGGCCGCGGACAGCAGCACCTTGGCGACGTCGCCGGGTGCGCCCTCGGCGGGACTGAACTGGGCGTCCGCCTTGGCCTCCGCGCGAATCGCGGTCAGCAGGGACTCGGGCACGCCGCGGTCGTAGACCACCTGGTCGGCATCGGTCAGCGCGGCGTGCGCGCGGCGGGTCAGCAGCTCCGGGTCGCCGGGTCCGGCGCCGACGAACGCGATGCGTCCAGCTGGCTTGCGGGCGGTGCGGGTGGTCATTCTGTGCCTTCCTTGGGCATGCGCTCCTGGCCCTCGCCTACGAGGCCGTCGTCCGGTGCGGCTGCGTGCCGCTCGGTGCAGTCGCTCATGCAATACTCCCCATCAGGGTATCGGCGCCGGCGTCGAGGAGGTCGGCGGCGAGTGCCTTGCCGATCTCCGCCGCGTCGGCGGGCGTTCCGGTGCGCGACAGGCGGATGGCTCGTGCCCCATCCGGGCTGATCACCGCACCGCGCAGGTAGATCTCGTCACCGGTCTCGCCCTCGGCGAGTTCGGCGTGTGCCGCGACCGGGGCGGAGCACCCGGCCTCGAGCGTGGCCAGCATCGCCCGTTCCGCCAGCACGGCGGCCCGGGACGGTGCGTGGTCGAGCGCAGCCAGCAGCTCGACCAGGTCTGCATCGCCCACCCGGCACTCCACCGCCAGCGCGCCCTGGGCCGGGGCGGGCAGCATGAGCATCGGGTCGAGCGTCTCGCTGATCTCGGCGGTGCGGCCGAGACGCGCCACGCCGGCCCGGGCGAGGACGACGGCGTCCAGATCGGCCTCGGGCCCTCGCACCCGGGCGATCCGGCTGTCGACGTTCCCGCGGATCGGCGTGACCTGCAACTGTAGGCCCAAAGCATGCAGTTGCGCGATTCGGCGCACCGCGCCGGTGCCGATCACCGCACCGGGGGTGAGCTCGGCGAGCGTCAGGTCACCGCGGGCGATCAGCACGTCACGGGGGTCCTCGCGCGGCGGCACCGCGGCGATGTGCAGCCCCGCGTGCTCGCCGGTGGGCAGGTCCTTGTAGGAGTGCACGGCGAAGTCGATCTCGTCGGCTAGCAGCGCGTCGCGCAGCGCCGAGACGAACACACCCACCCCGAGCTGGGCGACCGGCGCGCTGGAGCGATCGCCGGGGGTGATGATCCGGACCAGCTCGACCGGGCGGCCGGTGGCCGCGGTCAGGGCATCGGCGGTGTGCTGCGACTGGGCCAGGGCCAGCGCGCTCCCCCGCGTGCCGAGCCGAAGCGGCGTGCTCACGACTTTCCTCCTAGCTCGGGCACCGCGTCGGCCTGCGTGGCGTGCGGGACATCCAGGTCGAACAGCTGGCGCAGCAGCGCCGCGTACTGGTCGCCACCGGGCTCGGCGGCCAGCTGGCGGACCCGCACGGTCGGCGAGTGCAGCAGCTGCTGAACGACCCGATGCAGCGTACGGGAAACATCCGCGCGTTGCTCCTCGGTGAATTCCGACCGCCGGCCGTAGAGCTTGCGCAGTTCGGCGGCGACCACGTCCTCGGCGCGGGAACGCAGTGCGGCCACGGTAGGCGCGATGTCGGCGCCGCGCAGCCAGCCGAGGAAGTGTTCCACCTCCGCGGTGACAATCTGCTCGACCGCGAGGGTCTCGGCGGCGGCCGGAGCCTCCCGCCGGGACGCCGCGAGGCTGTCGATGTCGATCACGGTGAGCTCGGGCAGGCCGGCCGCGTCCGGGTCCACGTCCCGCGGCACCGCGAGATCGAGCACCACCAGCGGCCCGGCGGCCTCGAGCCGGTCCCGGGTGAGCACCGGCTCGGACGACGCGGTCGCGGTGATCACCAGCTCGGTGTCGCGCAGCGCGGCGTCGAGGTCGGCGAAGGGCACCGGGGTGGCGCCGTACGCCTCGGCCAGCCGGTCGGCCCGGGCGGCGCTGCGGTTGGTGATGCGTACCGGCCCGACACCGGCCCGGGTCAGCGTGGCGACCGCCAGCGCACCCATCGCACCGGCGCCGATGACCAGCGCCGGACGTCCGGCCAGGCGCCCCAGCCGGGACTCGGCCACCTCGAGGGCCGCGGTGACCACGCTCTGCCCGGCCTTGTCGATGCCGGTCTCGGCGTGCGCCCGCTTGCCCACCCGCAGCGCCTGCTGCATGAGCTCGTGCAGCAGCCGGCCGGCGGTGTCCGCCTCGGTGGCCGCGTGGTACGCGTCGCGCAACTGCCCGAGGATCTGCGCCTCACCGACCACCATCGAGTCGAGCCCGGCCGACACCCGGAACGAGTGCCGCACCGCGGCCTCGTCGTAGTGCACGTACAGGTGACCGGCCAGCTCGGTGGCCGGGATGCCGGACACCTCGGAGAGCACGTTGCAGACGTCGCCGAGACCGCCGTGGAAGCCGGTGACCGCCGCGTAGATCTCCACCCGGTTGCAGGTGGAGAGCACCACGGCCTCGCCCACGTAGGGCTGGCCGACCAGCTTGTGCAGCAGCCGGGGCACGTCCTCCTCGCCGATCGCGAGCCGTTCCAGCGTGCTGACGTCGGCGGTGCGGTAGGACGCACCGACGCTGAGCAGATTCACGACCCCACCGCCTCCTGATTCTCCGCCCCCGTGGCGGACCGGCCGCCGGGCAACGCGGTCAGCGTCGCCTTGCGGTGCTCATGAAATGAGAGAATCTGCAGCTCGATGGCCAGGTCAACCTTGCGAACGTCGACGTTGGCCGGCACCGAGAGCACACACGGGGCGAAGTTCAGGATGCTGGTGACGCCGGCGGCGACCAGCTCGTCGGCGACCGCCTGGGCGGCGCGGGCCGGGGTGGCGATGACCCCGATGGCGATGCTCTCCTCGACGGCGACCTGGCTCAGCTCGTCGATGTGGCGCACGGCGAGGCCGTGGATCAACTCGCCAACCTTGGCCGGGTCGGCGTCGAACAGTGCAACGATCTTGAAGCCGCGGCTGGCGAAGCCGTCGTAGCCGGCCAGCGCGTGCCCGAGGTTACCGACGCCGACCAGGCAGACGGCGCGGCGCTGGTCGAGGCCCAGCACGTACTCGATCTGCTCGATCAGCAGGGCGACGTCGTAGCCGACGCCGCGGGTGCCGTACGACCCCAGGTGTGAGAGGTCCTTGCGCAGCTTGGCCGAGTTGACCCCGGCCGCGGCCGCGAGGCCCTCGCTGGAGATCGTGTCGGCCCCGCTCTCGCCGAGGTTGTGCAACGCGCGAAGGTACTCGGGCAGCCGTGCGATCGTCGCCTCCGGGAGGTCCGGAAACGCCGGGACCGCGTTGGCCCGGGTGTCTGAGGCGCTGCCGGGCGTACTTCCGTGACGCTGCTGACTCATCTGACTCCGTGCCGACGACTCGGACATGGTGTGCGAGCCCCCTGACGCCCGGCTTAACCGGCTGTGATAGCGGGGCTCTTCGAAGTCACAGGGTAGGCGCTTGTGAAGGCGTGCACAAATCGCGATCTTGGTGGGTCAAGTGGACAAAGATCCACTAGCCTGCTAATGGACCCGTCCGGCCCATGCAGTATGCCCGGAAGAGCCGGGTGCCGACCACCCACCAAGGGGATCCCGGCTAGAGGGTACGGGCGATGGTGATGGCCTCCACCAGCGAATCCGCGACCGGGTAACCGGAGGCCCGCAGCCGGTCGGGGTGAGTGAAACCACCGGTGTAGAGAACCGCGGCGGCACCCACCGAGTCGGCCGCCGCGGCGTCGTCCAGCGAATCCCCGATCAGGACCGCCTCCTCGCCGGCCACACCCAACTCGTCCAGATGGGTGGCGAGATGACCGGCCTTCAGGTGACCGCCGATCTCGGTACGCAGGCCGTCCACCCGGGTGAACAGACCGGTCAGCCCGTACGTCTCGACGGCCGGCACCAACTCGCTGTGGAACCACATGGACAGCAGCGACTGCGAGCCCGGCCAGGCGGTGATCGCGGTCTTGGCGTCGGCGGCCAGCGCCATGCTGGTCAGGCCCAGCCGGTAGGCGTCGTGGAAGATCCGGTCCAGCTTGCCGAACTCCTCCTCGTCGACCGCCCGGCCGAGGATCTCGGCGTAGAACTCGGCGACCGGCCGGCGGAACCGGGCCCGGTGCTCGTCGGAGTCCACGCTGCGCCCGCCCACCGCGGCGAACGCGTGGTTGGTCGAGGAGACCACCAGGCTGAGGTCGTCGAGCAGGGTTCCGTTCCAGTCCCAGACCAGATGAGTGCGCGCCACGGCGAATAACTTAACCGGCAGATCTAGCCTGCGAGGTCCCGCAGCAGCCGGGCCTCCTCGACCCGCCAGTAGCCGTGCTCCCGGCCGTCGAGCAGCACCACCGGCACCCGGTCGCCGTAGTCGCGTTCCAGCTCGATCGAGGAGTCGACGTCGACCCGGCTCCATTGGCCGGGCAAAATGCGGTCGAGCGTGGCTTCGGCGTCCGCGCAGAGGTGGCAGCCGTCCCGGCTGATCAGGGTGACCCGAGTCGTCATGAGGACAATTCTCGCTTGCGCACCTTGCCGGTGGCCGAGTGCGGAAGTTCACTCACCACTTCGATGCTCGGCAGCTTGAACCGGGCCAGCTGCCCGGCGCAGAAGACCTGGAGTTCGGCCGGGGTGGGTGCGGGGTCCAGAGCGGCGACCACGTACGCGTGCGGGCGCTGCCCGGTGTCGTCGTCGGGCCGCCCGATCACCGCCGACTCGGCCACCGCCGGGTGCGAGTCGAGCACCCGTTCGATCTCCGCCGGGTAGACGTTGAAGCCGTTCACCAGGATCAGCTCGCCGATCCGGTCGACCAGGTGCAGGTCGCCGTCGCCGTCCGCGTAGGCCACGTCGCCGGTGGCCCACCAGCCGTCCCCGTCCGGGCCGTCCCGGCCGTCCGGCCAGTAGCCGCCGAACAGGTTGGCGCCGCGCACCACGATCTCGCCCGGGTCGGTGCCGGCCGAGTCCTCCACCGACAGGTCGAGCTCGGCGAGGTCTTCCTCGGGCGAGGCGGTGCCGTCCTCCCAGAGCACGTGCCCGCCGGCGGACCGCAGCCGGAGCGAGACGCCGGGCAACGGCCGCCCGATCGAGCCGGTCTTGGCCCGGTCGCTGACCGCGGTGGTGGTGAGCACCGGGGCGGTCTCGGTCAACCCGTACCCGATCAGGATGTTCTTGCCGGTGGCCGTGGTGAAGAGCGCCGCCTCGGCCGGGTTGAGCGGAGCGGCGCCGCACACCGCGGTGCGCAGGGCGGCCAGCGCGATGCTCGCCGAGGGCTGCCGGGACCAGGCGGAATACATGCCGGGTACGCCGATCGCGACGGTCACCCGGCGCTCGGCCATCACGGCCAGCGAGGCGGCCGGGTCGAACCGGTCGACCAGCACCCCGGTGGCCGCGTGGTGGGCCACCGTGCCCAGCCCGGTGTTCAGGCCGTAGGCGTGGAACAGCGGCATGGCCAGCAGCACCACGTCGTCCGGGCCGACCACCGGCGGTTCGATGGCGTCCAGCTGGTCGTGGTTGGCGGCCAGCGCGGCGTGGCTGAGCATCGCCCCCTTGGGCCGTCCACTGGTCCCCGAGGTGTAGAGCAGGACCGCGAGGTCACCCGCGCGCACCTCGGGCAGGTCACCCGTGGCGGCGCCGAGGTCAGGGGGTACGCAGGGCGGCGTCGGCGACCGCAGTTTGGCTCGTTCGGCCAGATCGGCCACCACCACCGTGGCCTGGCAGTCGCCGATCGCGTGGTCCAGCTCGTCGGCGGTGTAGCCCGGGTTGAGCGGCACCGCGACCCGGCCGGCGCGCAGCGTCCCGAAGTACGTCACCACGAAGTCGACGGTGTTGCCCAGCACGATCGCCACCCGGTCGCGCGGCCGGGCCAGCATCACCAGCCGGCGGGCCGCCTCCTGCACCCGGGCGTCGAGTTCGGCCCAGGTCAGCGTGGCGTCCGGGGTGATCAGCGCGGGGTGGTGGGGGCGACGGGCGGCCGCAGCCGCAACCGGATCCCGGGCTGGTACATCCACGAGGGCTGAGTCTGGCACAAAGGTGCCTTCTTGGGGACAGCGCACAGGTTGTCCGTCGCGGTCCCGAGGGTGTCCACCATCGTGGCATGCGTTCCTTGTGTCTCGTCTGCGCCACTTCGTACTATTTTCGCGCAGCGCACACAGTGTGCGACTCCGTGTGTTCGGGTTCCGTGATACTTCGCGTCTGAGTAACGGACTCCACAACCCTGGGTGAGGCTGGTCTGACGTTTTTGGGCCACCCCACCCCTTTTGCTATGAGTAGTCACCCCTCATCCCGAGGAGGCCGCTGTGCCACACCAAGCACGGAATTACTGCCGATCCACGTCTGGCGGGACGGATCAGCAGTCGGACCAGGCCCGCCGGGTTGAGGAGGCGCAGTGAGTCATGTGTTCGCCGGGGATCCGTACCACCGCGACATCGTCGCGGCGCGCCTCGCACTTACCGAGGGCCTGAGCGCCCTTCGAGAGTCCGTCGACACCATGATCGTGCACGCCATCCGGGGTGACGGACCCAAGCGGACCAGCAACCGCCGGCACGTCAACGAGTCGCCGGGGGTCCGTATCCCGCCGACCGGCAACGCCAAGCCGATCGCCGGCAGCGGCCGGGTGGCGGTGCCGGGCCGGCCGGCCATGCCCGCCCAGCCCACCGCGGGCCAGCGCAGCAACCTCCCGGAGACACCGGGCGAGCAGACCGTGGTGGTGCCGGCGCAGAGCACCACCGGCCCGCCCGGCGAGAGCGAGCCGCCCAAGTATCCGTCCCGCCCGGACCCCACCGACGCCGCCGCCGAGGTGTGGGCGCTGGTCGAACGCGCACAGGCCGGCGAGGCCGAGGCGTTCGGCCTGATCTACGACCGGTACGTGGACACCGTCTTCCGGTTCGTCTACTTCCGGGTCGGCAACCGCCAGCTCGCCGAGGACCTGACGTCGGACACCTTCCTGCGGGCCCTCAAGCGCATCGGCAGCTTCACCTGGCAGGGCCGCGACCTGGGCGCCTGGCTGGTGACCATCGCCCGGAACCTGGTCGCCGACCACTTCAAGTCCGGCCGCTACCGGCTCGAGGTCACCACCGGCGACGTGCTCGACGCCGACCGCGAGGACCGCGGGCCGGAGGGCAGCCCGGAGTCGGCCGTGGTCGACCACATCACCAACGTCGCCCTGCTCACCGCCGTCAAGCAGCTCAACCCGGAGCAGCAGGAGTGCATCGTGCTCCGCTTCCTGCAGGGCTTCTCGGTGGCCGAGACCGCGCAGACCATGGGCAAGAACGAGGGTGCCATCAAGGCCCTCCAGTACCGGGCCGTCCGGGCACTCGCCCGGCTCCTGCCCGAAGGGTTCCAGTGGTGACCCGGGCGGCGTCCATGTGGATCTCCATAGTTCGATATCAGCCGCCGTTCCCCGTAACCGGGGGCGAGCATCGCGCGTTTGTCCGGGTGCGACCCCGGGCCGGCTGGCTGGCCCTCGGTGCGGTCGCGACCGTCGGCGATGCCGCCGGCGAGACATTCACGAGCGAGGGGAGGTGCCCGCGGTGAAGTTCGACTTCCTGGACCGGCGGAGCGCCGAGCGCTTCGCGGAGCTTCTCGACGAGACCACCGGCGGCCGGCGGCACCACAGCCACGGCCTGACCGACGAACGGCTCGCCGAACTGGTCGCCATCGGCCACCGCCTGTCCGCGGCGAAGCCCGGGGTCCAGGTGGAACCCGAGTTCCGCGTGGGCCTGCGGGCCATGCTGGTCGCCACCGCCGAGCGGGACGGCCTCGGCCGGACCGCGACCGCCATCGAGGCGGAACCCGAGACCGGACGCGCTAGCCGCGCGGGTCTGCGGGCCTCGGTGCTCGGTCAGGGTGGCAGGCGGATCCGGGCCCGGGGCGCGATCGTGATCGGCGTCGCCGCCGGTGCGATGGCGGTGTCCGGAATCTCCGCGGCAAGTGAGAACGCATCACCGGGTGACGCGCTGTACGGCGTCAAGCGGTCGACCGAACGTGCCCAACTGGCGATGGCCGGCTCGGACGTGACCCGGGGGCAGCTGTCCCTGGACTTCGCCCGTACCCGGCTTGCCGAGGCGGCCGCCATGCCGGGCAACGCCGGAGATTTCGCCGGGGTGCTGGACGACATGGACGCCGACACCCGCAAGGGCGTCCGGCTGCTGACCACCTCGGCGGTGGCCCGCCGGGACGTGAAGCCGCTGGCCACCGTCGACAGCTTCGCGGCACAGCAGCGCCAGCTGCTGACGCCGGCGCTGGGCAAGCTCAGCCCGGCCAACCGGGAGCGGGCGACGGCGTCGCTGTCGCTGCTCGACGACGTCCGGCAGCGCACCGACGCGCTGCGGGCCGGCCTCGGCTGCACCCCGGTGGTGGCGAACGGCACCGACGCGCTCGGGCCGAAGCTGCGCGACTGCACGACGACCGCGGGCAGCAACGCCACGTCCCGGTCGAACGGGCACAGCGGCAAGTCCACGCCCAAGGTCAACGACGACAACAAGGACGAGGCCAAGGTACGCCCGGAGCGCAGCGCGCCGACCGTGGCGCCGGACGCCTCCGCCGGCGTGCCCGACCCGGGCCTGCAGGGCGCGTCCACCGGTCCGGACCTGGCGCCGCTCGGCGGCACGCCGAAGATCTCGGTGCCGCCCACCACGGCGGACACCGGCGAGACCGGCGTCGGCGGGCTGCTCGGGGAGCTGTTCGGGGTCCGGTAGTTCAGCATGGCGAGGGGCGGTTGCCGGGTGTTACCGGGGCCGCCCCTCATCTGTCACTTTAGCCGGATCACTCCAGTCCCTCCGGCAACGTACGAAACATGCGCCCAACGGCAGATCGGTGGCGCCAAACGGCCCCGGTTACTTTCCGAACGGGTCGGGCCGCTTCTCCAGTAGTTCCAGCACGGTGGCCTGGATCGTCTCGCGTACCTGGTCAGCGAGGTTGTAGACGACCATGGGGTCGTCGGCGTGCTCGGTCAGGTGTGCGGTCGGGATGGCCGGGCAGAACTGGATCATCCACTTGCTCGGCAACGGCACCAGGCCCAGCGGGCCCAGCCACGGGAACGTCGGAGTGATCGGAAAGTACGGCAGGCCGAGCAGCCGGGCCAGCGGCTTGACGTCGGCCAGGATCGGATAGATCTCCTCGGCCCCGATGATGGCGGCCGGCACGATCGGGGTACCGGTGCGCAGCGCCGCCGACACGAACCCGCCCCGGCCGAAACGCTGGAGCTTGTACCGGTCGGAGAACCGCTTGCCGATGCCCTTGAAGCCCTCCGGGAACACGCCGACCAACTCGCCGCCGGCCAGCAGGCGCTCGGCGTCCGGGTTGCAGGCCACGGTGGCACCGGACTTGCGGGCCATCTCGCTCATGATCGGCATCCGGAAAACCAGGTCGGCACCGAGCAGCCGCAGGTGCCGGTCGTTCGGGTGCTGGTCACGGATCGCCACCGAGAGCATCAGCGCGTCCAGGGCAACAGTGCCCGAGTGGTTGCCCACGATCAGGCCGGCCCCGTCGGCCGGTACGTGCTCGATGCCGGCCACCTCGGTGCGGAACCAGTCCCGGTAGAGCACCCGCAGCAGCGGCAGGAAGACGGCGTCGGTGAGCTCGGGATCGAAGCCGAAGTCGTCCACCGGGTAGGAGCCGGCGAGACGGCGGCGCAGGAACGCGAGACCGGCGGCGACCCGCTGGTCCCAGATGTCGACGGTGTCCGGCTTGGCGGCAGCCGGTTCGGGTGGCGGCTTGGCCGCGGCATGCCCGTTCATCTGCGGCACCTCCGGGATCGGCCGTCGGCCGTTGACCCGGACCGGTGCGGCCGGCTTGGGCAGGGTGAAATCGGCGTGGCCGGGCAGCATGTCACGGTACTCGTGCTGGCTCACGACAGGTCGCTCCCGACCGGAGATTTCTCGGCTTTGCTGCGGCCCGCCTGCTCGGCCGCGGCGGCCCGGAAGCGGCGGATGCCGTCGAGAATCGCCCGCTCGGCGGCCTCGATCCGGGCGGCGGTCAGCGACGAGCCGTTCGCGTGGCCCTTGATGAAGTCGTCGAACGCGGTGGCCGTGTCCCGCGGGGTGAAGCCGAACTCCTCGGTCAGCTGGGTCGTGTCCACCACCCGGCCGTGCACGAACAGGTCGATCTGGTCGAGCCCGATCTCGCCGATGCCGACGTTGCGGGCGATCGCGGCGGCCGTCGACAGGGTGCCCTCGGGCAGCGGCACCGAGATGCGGCCGGCCCGGCGGACCGCCTGGGACAGCGCCAGCACGCCGTCGCCGGCCACGTTGAAGGTGCCGGAGTGGTCCTCGACCACGGACCGGTGCAGGATCTCGAGCGCGTCGTCGACGTGCACGAACTGCAGCCGGGCGTCGCGGCCGAACACGGTCGGCACCACCGGCTGCGCGAAGTACCGGGTCAGCGACGTCTGCGCGGTCGAACTGATGAACGGCGCGAACCGCAGCACGGTGGCCGTGACGTCCGGCCGGCGCCGGCGGAAGCCCCGCACGTAGCCCTCGATGTCGAGGATGTCGCGGGCGAACGAGCCGCGCGGCACCGCCCGCGGCTCGGTGTCCTCGGTGAAGACCGCGGGGTCCCGGAACGAGGCGCCGTACGCGGCCGTGGACGAGCGCACCACGAGCTTGCGCAGGCCGGGTGCGCCCTGCGCGGCGGCGAGCAGCTGCATCGTGCCGATGACGTTCTGCTCCTTCATGGCCGCGCGCCCACCCGCCTGCGAGTCGGGCGCACTGGTCACGGCCATGTGCACGAGCGCCTCGGCGCCGAGGTCGGCGATGGCGCCGGAGGCCGCGCGGGCATCGGCCCGGATCAGCTCGACATCGCCGAGCAGGCCCAGTAGGGCCGGCGGCGGCTCGTGCGGATCCAGGCCGACTACGCGGTTGATACGCGGATCGGCGGCGAGGCGTGCGGCCACCCGGGCGCCGAGAAATCGGCTGACTCCGGTGACCACGACGACGCCTGGCGGTGAGGTCACCACGGGCGCACCTTCCGATGCGACGTTACGAGCGGCAGGAAGCGGCAAGGTCGGTCTCGGCCGGGAGAGGTTGTCGTGCTCCTCGCGCCCGGCCGGCCGTCACTTGCCGAGACGGCGACGCTGGACGCGGGTCTTGCGCAGCAGCTTGCGGTGCTTCTTCTTCGCCATACGCTTGCGGCGCTTCTTGACCACGGAGCCCATACGAATTTGCCTCTCGAAACCATGTGGGTCGGACCCGGGTGCCCGACGGCACGGCCGCATCCGAACTGGACGGCGCCCCGGGCCCTCGCCGCGCGAAGCAGCGGCGGGTGGCATTACCGGGAACCAACCGCACCAGCGTACCGGCCAGGCCGGTCCGGGGCCAAAGCGGCCCCGGCGTCACGCGGTCTGGGAGAAGGCGCCCCGTAGATATTCGTGCACGGCATGCTCGGGCACCCGGAACGACCGGCCGACCCGGACAGCGGTCAGATCGCCGCCGTGCACCAGCCGGTAGACGGTCATCTTCGAGACCCGCATCAGGGCGGCCACCTCGGCCACGGTGAGGAACCGCACCTCCGAGAGGCGTTCCTCGGTCTGGGCTGGACCCGTCATCTCCTTGCACCGATCCTTTCGCAGGCACGTGCCGCCGCGACTGGACAGGCTTCGCGACGTGGCGGAGAACGTGCGTGTCATCAGAACGTTATCGATACGACTGTGACCAACGCGATGCGTTCCGTGAAATGGCCTGAAAAAGTCAAGGCCGACACGCCAGTTCTGCGCGGTTTTCGCCCGAAAGGTCTACTTCTTCGTTGCGAGGGCCCTACCCAGAAGCGCAGCGGTCGCCGGGCGCTCGGCCAGCCGGCGCATCAGGTAGCCGTACCACTGCTCGCCGTAGGGGAGGTAGACCCGGACCACGTTGCCGGCCGCCGCGAGCCGGGCCTGCTCCTCGGTGCGCATCCCGTAGAGCATCTGGAACTCGTACTCCTCGGCAGAGCGGTCGAACCAGCGGGCGCGGTCCTCGGCGATGGCGATCAGCCGCGGGTCGTGGGTGGCCACCATCGGGTAACCCGAGCCGGACATCAGGATGTTGAGGCAGCGGACGAACGACTTGTCGACGTCCAGGGCGGACTGGTAGGCCACCGACTCGGGTTCGGCGTACGCGCCCTTGCAGAGCCGCACCCGCGACCCGGCCGCGGCAAGTTCCCGGCAGTCGCCCTCGGTGCGCCGCAGGTACGCCTGGAGCACCGCGCCGGTCTCCGGGTGGTCCTTGCGGAGCCCGGCCAGGATCTCCAGGGTCGAGTCGGTGGTGGTGTGGTCCTCGGCGTCCAGGGTCACCGCGGTGCCGGCCTCGGTCGCCGCGGCACAGACCGACTCGGCGTACTCGTATGCCAATTTGTCGTCGAACCGCTGGCCCAGTGCGGAAAGCTTGATGCTGACCTCGGTGGCCGGGGTCAGTCCGGCGCCCTTGAGCCGGCCCAGCAGGGTGACGTACTCGTCCCGGACCGCCCGGGCCTGCTCCGCGTTGGTGGTCTCGGCGCCCAGGTGCTGGCAGGTGACGGTCAGTCCGTCGTCGATCAGCGTGCGGGCGACGGTCAGAGCGTCCTCGACGCCGTCGCCGGCCACGAAGCGGGCGGCCAGGCCCTTGCTGACGGAATTGCCGGAAACCAGGCGCCCCAGACGGGACGAGCCCGCCGCGGCCAGGATGACGGAACGGAGCATGCGCCGAGGGTAACGTCCGAAACCGCGCGGGTCGCGGCAACCGTGTCCGTCGGGGCGCGGTGCGGCTACCTTTGTCGGGTGAACTTCGATGCGTACGCGCGCACCGCGGTCGACCTCGTGAACGCGGAGCTGAGCGAGCTCGCCGGGCTGCGCGCCGTCTTCTCCGACGACCATGAATGGATGCGGGACGAGGTCGTGGAAAAGGACCTCGCCGCGTTCCGGCGCGCCCAGCGGCGCCTGCGCGACGTCTTCGAACTCGGCACCACGGGCCGGGACGCCGACGCCGTCACCGAGCTCAACGCGCTGCTCGAGGCGTTCCCGGTGCAGCCACGCATCTCCGGCCACGACGCCAGCGACTGGCACATGCACGTGACCAGCCGCGGCTCGTCGGTCAGCGCCGAATACCTGGCCGGCGCCGTCTGGGGCCTGTCGGTCTGGCTCTGCGAGTACGGCAGCGCCCGGTTCGGCATCTGCGCCGACGAGCGCTGCGGCAACGTCTACCTCGACACGTCCTCGAACAACTGCCGCCGCTTCTGCTCGGAGCGCTGCGCCACCCGCTCGCACGTGGCCGCGCACCGCGCCCGCAAGCGCGCCGCGACCACGCTCACCCCCGCGTAATGGCTGCCGCGGCGCTCGTCGCGGGCGCGAGGTGGCGCCGGGCGAACGCCAGCGACTCGCGCAGGTCGGCCTCGCGGGCCGCGCGGCTCGGCGCCCGCCGGGTGGAGACCTCGAGGGCCACCGAACCGGTGAATCCGCGGGCCACCAGCGAGCGCAGCACGTCGGCGCAGGGCTGATTGCCCCGGCCGGGCACCAGGTGTTCGTCGCGGCCCTCGCCGGTGCCGTCGCCCAGGTGGACGTGCCGCAGGCCGGAACCCATCCGGTGGGCCATCTCAAGCGCGTCGATCCGGGACGCCGCACAGTGCGAAAGATCGAGCGTGTACGCGTCGAAGCCGGTCTCGGTCGGATCCCAGCCTGGCGTGTAAGGCACGAACCAGCGGCCGGCCATCTTGACCGGGAACATGTTTTCGATCGCGAATGCCAGGTCGGGGTGCCGTTGCTGCACCTTGGTCAGGCCGGACGCGAAGTTGCGCGCGTAGTCCCGCTGCCAGGAGAACGGCGGGTGCACCACGACGGTCGGCGCGCCCAGCGTCTCGGCCAGCTGGGCGGCCCGGGTCAGTCGCTCCCACGGGTCGGGACTCCAGACCCGCTGGGTGACGAGCAGACAGGGCGCGTGCACCGACAGGACGGGCACGTTGTAGTGATCGGCCAGGCCCTTGAGGGCGCCGGCGTCCTGGCTGACCCGGTCGGTCCACACCATGACCTCGAGACCGTCGTAACCCACCGTGGCGGCCATCTCGAACGCCGCCGCGGTCGGCTCGGGAAACACGGAAGAGCTGGACAGAAGCACGGGGACGCGGGAACTCACGAGGTCAAGCGTAGACCCGATTGTCTTCACCGCCGCCCCCTCGACCGGGTATATGCCCCCATACCGGGCGGCAACCAGGTGATAGTCACCTGCACGCGTACGCTGTCGCGAGTGAGCCGCCGTGACCAGATTCGCACCAGCGAGGTAGACCTCGATTTCCCTCGGGAGTGGATCGAGTTCCTCGACCCGGCCGACGAACAGCACCTGATCCGCGCCGACCTGACCTGGTTGCTGTCCCGCTGGACCTGCGTCTTCGGGTCGGCCTGTCACGGCATCGTGGCCGGCCGCGCCCGGGAGGGCTGCTGCACCCACGGCGCCTTCTTCACCGACGCCGACGACGAGAACCGGGTGAAGGCCGCCGCCGCGAAGCTGAGCCCCGAGACCTGGCAGCACTACCGGCGCGGGTTCAAGAACTACACCGAGATGGACACGGTCGACGGCTCCAGCCCGGCCCGCCGGACCGCGATCCGCACCGAGGACGGCCCGTGCGTCTTCCTCAACGACGCCGGTTTCGCCGGTGGCGGCGGGTGCGCGCTGCACGCCCAGGCCCTGCGCGACGGCGTCCACCCGCTGAAGTACAAGCCGGACGTGTGCTGGCAACTGCCGGTGCGCCGGGAGCAGGACTGGATCAAGCGGCCGGACGGCACCAAGGTGCTCCAGTCCACGCTGACCGAGTTCGACCGGCGCGGATGGGGTCCGGGTGGGCACGACCTGGACTGGTGGTGCACGTCGTCGCCGGAGGCGCACGTCGGTTCTGAGCCGATGTACGTGTCGTACGGCCCGGAACTGGCGGCTCTGGTCGGCACCGCGGCCTACCGCAAGCTGGCCGAGCTGTGCGCCGCCCGGCTCAAGTCCGGCCTGCTCGCGATCCACCCGGCGACCGTGGCCGCCGGCCAACCGAAGCAGCGCGGCGGCCGCGAACCCGCTACCCCGCCCCAGGCCTAGGCAGCCTTTAGGCCGTTCAAGGGCGGCGGTGGGGTGGTTGGAGACGGGTCAGGGTTCAAATTTGTAGCCGAGGCCACGGACCGTGACGATGTAGCGCGGTGCCGACGGTTCCGGCTCCACCTTGGAGCGCAGCCGCTTGACGTGCACGTCCAGGGTCTTGGTGTCGCCCACGTAGTCGGCGCCCCAGACCCGGTCGATCAGCTGGCCCCGGGTCAGCACCCGGCCGGCGTTGCGCAGCAGCAGCTCCAGCAGCTCGAACTCCTTGAGCGGCAGTTGCACGCCGGAACCGTCCACGGTGACCACGTGCCGCTCCACGTCCATCCGGACCGGACCGGCGGCGAGCGTCGGGGTGGACACCTCGGCCGCCTCGGCGCCCTGCCGGCGCAGCACCGCCCGGATCCGGGCGACCAGCTCGCGGGGCGAGTACGGCTTGGTCACGTAGTCGTCGGCACCGATCTCCAGGCCGACCACCTTGTCGATCTCGCTGTCCCGGGCGGTGACCATGATGATCGGGACCGCGGAGCGCTGCCGCAGCTGGCGGCAGACCTCGGTGCCGGACATCTCGGGAAGCATGAGGTCGAGCAGCACGATGTCGGCACCGGTCCGGTCGAACTGCGTGAGCGCCGAGGTACCGGTCGGCGCGACCGACACCTCGAAGCCCTCCTTACGCAGCATGTACGACAGGGCGTCGGAGAACGACTCCTCATCCTCGACCACGAGCACGCGGGCCAATGTGGTTCCTTCCATCCTCCGGATCGCGGTGGCTAGCGCCCGGCCGCACCGGACTCGATCTCAATTGCCGCGGGTAACGGCAGGGGGGCTTCGGGGGGTCGCGCAGGTAGGCGCAGGGTGAATGTCGAGCCGTCGCCCAGCGTGCTGGTCACGTCGACCCGCCCGCCGTGGTTGGTGGCGATGTGCTTGACGATCGCCAGGCCGAGACCGGTGCCGCCGGTCGACCGGGACCGGGCCTGGTCGGCCCGGTAGAACCGCTCGAAGATCCGGTCGACGTCGTGCGGGGCGATACCGATCCCCTGGTCGGCGACGTCGATCTCGACCCAGTTGTCGTCCTGGCGCAGGGCGATCGACACCTTGGTGTCCTCGCCGGAGTACGCGATCGCGTTCTCCACCAGGTTGGTCACCGCGGTGGCCACCTGGCTGTCGCTGCCGTACACGGTCGCGCCCTTGGGACCGTCGTAGATGACCTCGATGTGCTTGGCCGAGGCGGTGGTGCGGGTGCGGTCGATCACCTCGGCGATCACCCAGTCCACGGCGACCGGCTCGGGGGTGGGCAGCGGCTCGGCGCCCTGCAGCCGGGTGAGCTCGAGCAACTCGTTCACCAGGCGACCCATCCGGGCCGACTCGTGGTGGATCCGCTCGGCGAACCGTCGCGCGGCCAGGAGGTCCTCGGACTCCCCATCCGACCACCCCACCACCGCCCCTGACCGGACTGAAGACCCGTCATGGTCCGGTGCGCTGGACGCCGAGAGCTCGGTGGCGTCCAGCAGTGCCTCGGCCAGCAGTTGGAGGGCGCCGATCGGGGTCTTGAGCTCGTGGCTCACGTTGGCCACGAAGTCGCGCCGCACCCGGGCCAGACGGTGCGACTCGGTCACGTCGGCCGCCTCCACCGCGACGTGCGTCGAGTTGAGGGCGACCGCGCGCAGGTGCAGTCCGAGTGGGGCGTGTGCACCGCCGGCGCGACCACGGGGTAGGTCCAGCTCGACCTCGCGACGCACGCCCGTGCGTCTCACCTGACCAGCGAGCGTACGAAGAATGGGGTGCGCCGCGATCGTGCCGGGCGCGCCGCCGGAGCGGAGCAGGCCCATCGCCCTCGCCGCCGGGTTGACCAGCACCGGGTGATCCTCGGCGTCGAGCACCACCACACCGACGCGCAGCGAGTCCAGGCTCTTGCGACCGAGCCCTTTCATGCCGTGCTTGCCGGTCTGCGGCTCCTCGTCCGTTTCGATGACGGATCCCCCCTTGTCCGGCCGGGAACCTGACCCGTGAGCCGGCTCCGGCGACCTGCGGGCACGAGCGATCAGCAGGCCCGCGGCCACGCCAACGGCGAGCGCGACGAGGGCAAGGAGGAAGCTGAACGCCAAGGCCACGCTGCGATCGTAGGGTCATTGTTTACCTGAGCCCTATGCCGATCCAGACATACCGGGCGCCCGTCGAATAATGTTCACCACCGCGCCCGGCAGCGTTCATCGCCGTTCATGTTCAGGCCGCCGGACCGACCTAGGTTAGGCATCAACCAAGGTCGTGCCGCCTTTTACGCCGGGCGCGGCCCCGAACCCGGGACGAGAACATGCGCGAGGAGTTCCAGGCCGACCTCAACGAGGTCAACCGGCTGCTGGTGACCATGTCGGAGGCTGTCCGTGCGGCCCTGCGCAAGGCGACCAGTGCACTGCTCACCGCCGACCTGAAGGCGGCCGAGACGGTGATCGAGCGGGACATCGAGGTCGACAAGATCTATCAGCAGGTCGAGACCAAGGTGGCGGACACCATCGCCCGGCAGGCGCCGGTCGCGTCCGATCTCCGTACGTTGATCACCGCACTGCACATCTCCGCCGATCTGGAGCGGATGGGCGACCTGGCCGAACACGTCGCCAAGACCGCGCAGCGCCGGCACCCGTCGCCGGCCGTGCCCGCCGAGCTGCGCCCGGTCTTCAAGGAGATGGCCGTGGTCGCCGACCGGATGGCCGAGCAGATCACCAACCTCATCGGTACGCCCGACGCCACGCTCGCCGCCGAGCTGGAGGGCCAGGACGACGCGATGGACGACCTGGAGCGGGCGCTGTTCAAGGTGCTGCTCGACGACGACTGGCCGTACGGCGCGGAGACCGCGATCGACGGCGCGCTGCTGGGCCGCTTCTACGAGCGGTACGCCGACCACGCCGTGAACATCGGCGAGCAGCTGATCTATCTGATCACCGGGGAGCCGGTGAGCGATCTGACCTGACCCGGTGCTCGGGGCGGCACCGGAGGCCGGGACACCACGGGGGTGTCCCGGCCTTCGCCGTCTTTACCGGCCCTGGTTGGCGACCGCGGCTGCGGCTTCCTTGGCGGCCCCGGGGTCGAGGTACAGACCGCCCCTGGTGATCGGGCGCAGGTCGTCGTCGAGGTCGTAGCGCAGCGGGATGCCGGTCGGGATGTTCAGCTTCGAGATCGCCTCGTCGGAGATCTGGTCGAGGTGCTTCACGAACGCGCGCAGCGAGTTGCCGTGCGCCACGACCAGCACCGTCTTGTCGGCGCGCAGGTCCGGGACGATCTCGTCGTACCAGTACGGCAGGGCGCGGACCAGGACGTCCTTGAGGCACTCGGCCGACGGCCGGGCCTCGGGCGGGAGGGCCGCGTACCGCGGGTCGTTGAACTGGTCGAACTCCGAGCCGACCTCGATCGGCGGCGGCGGCACGTCGTACGAGCGCCGCCAGAGCATGAACTGCTCCTCGCCGTACGTCTCCAGCGTCTGCTTTTTGTCTTTGCCCTGCAGAGCGCCGTAGTGCCGCTCGTTGAGCCGCCAGTGGCGCTTCACCGGAATCCAGTGCCGGTCGGCGATGTGCAGGGCGATCTCGCTGGTCCGGATGGCGCGGCGCAGGACGCTGGTGTGCACCACGTCCGGCAGGACACCGTGCTCCTTCAGCAGCTCGCCGCCGCGGCGGGCCTCATCCTCGCCCTTGGCGTCCAGGTCGACGTCGACCCAGCCGGTGAAGAGGTTCTTGGCGTTCCACTCGCTGTTGCCGTGTCGCAGCAGCACCAAAGTCCCTGTCATGGGTTCCATCCTGCCGCAGCGTGCTTCGGCGCGGACGCCGACCCGTCAGTGGCGACCACCACGTGGAAAGTCGTTTGCCCCGGAGCCCTGGTTGTAAGTGGAGTGAAGCTGATCGCTGCTTACCGGGGAGGGTGCTGTCGTGCCGGGTTGGCTCCACCAGGCCGCCGGGGGGCTGCCGCGAACGTTCTGGCTGCTCTGGGCCGGCACCCTGGTCAACCGTCTCGGCTCGTTCGTGGTGCTTTTCATGGCCATCTATCTGACCGACGCCCGGGGCTTCAGCCAGAGCCGCGCCGGCCTGGTGATCGGCCTGTACGGGGTGGGCGGCGCGATCGGCACCACGGTCGGCGGCGTGCTGTCCGACCGCTGGGGCCGCCGGCCGACGATGCTGACCGCGCAGTTCGGGGCGGCCGTGTTGATGCTCGCGCTGGGCTTCGCGCACACGTACGGCATGATCCTGGTTTTGACTCTGCTGCTGGGCGTCTTCACCGAGGCGGTCCGCCCGGCGTTCGCGGCCATGATGGTCGATGTCGTGCCCGATCATGATCGGGTACGCGCGTACTCGCTGAACTATTGGGCCATCAACCTGGGATTCGCGCTGTCCGCGGTCGGTGCCGGACTGGCGGCCAAGGCGAACTACCTGTTGCTGTTCGTGGTCGATGCCGGGAGCACGCTGATCACGGCTCTGATCGGGCTCATTTTCTTGACCGAGACGAAGCCCGTCTCCACCGGCCCACGCCCGGCCGGCAGCCTGTCCGCCGTTTTCCGCGACCGAACATATCTGATATTTACGCTTATCAACCTCGGCGCGGTCGTGGTGATGATGCAGCACCTGTCCTCGCTGCCGATCTCGATGACCGCCGACGGCTTCTCCCCCGCCACGTTCGGCTGGGTGATCGCCGTGAACGGCCTGCTGATCGTCCTGGGCCAGCTTTTCGTCCCCAAGCTGATCGACGGTCACGACCGCGCCCGCGTGCTGGCCCTGGCCGCGCTGATCATGGGTGTCGGCTTCGGCCTGGTCGCCTTCGCCAACGCGGCGTGGTTCTTCGCCCTCACGGTGGTGATCTGGACGCTGGGCGAAATGCTCCAGTCCCCGTCCAGCGCGGCCACGGTGGCGGCCCTGTCCCCGCTCCACCTGCGCGGGCGGTACCAGGGCTTCAACGCACTGAGCTGGTCGGCCGGCACCGCCATGGCTCCGATCCTGGGCGGCCTGACCCAGGAGCACTTGGGGGATACGGCGTTGTGGCTGGGTTGTTTCATGGTGTGCGCCCTGGTGGCGGTGGGCCACTTGATCACGGGCCCCGGCCGCGAACGCCGCATCACCCGGCTGGAGTCCGGATCGGCCCCGACCCGCGAGACGCCGACCGCGCTCCCTCCCACCGTCGCCGAACCGGTGGCCGACGACCCGGTCCAGTCCCGCTAGCCCTTCACCGCCGGCGCGCGTCACCCTCTCGGTCCCTGAACCCTCCGTCCCGCAACACGAGAGCTCGCGGACATATCCGTTAATGCCACTCGAACGGACGCTGAAGTGACGCCCTGATCCCGATCTCGGCGATCTGCCGTCACGCACGAACAGCAACTCGACGACATCTCCTCGCGGAGCCGGACCTGGTCGGTTTCGGGCTCGTGAGGCGGCGGCGCTTCCTCGGAGTCCTGCATATAGATGGTCTATATGTTGAAATATCGGATATCGTCGCAGGTGAATGAGGGTGAAGCCACGACTGTGTTTGCGGCCGCGACCGAAACTCCGCGGCAGCCGGTTGCGGACTTCAGGAAGGTCGACGTCACGCGGCTGTGGCGGCATTGCGGAAGGTCGCGTCACGCGGCTCGTAGCGGCCCGGAGGAAGTCGAGGTCACGCCGCCGGTGGCGGCCGTGAAGAAGGGCCGACCGTGCGGAGGGTTGCAATCAGGCAGCCAACGTCGGCTGTGGTGGAGTTCAGGGCCGTGGAGTCTGGCTCGACACGGGAAGATTGCGCCGGCGGCGGCGGACGACGCCCATCCCCATAGGCGTCGCCCGCACTAACCGCCGGTCTCGGGTCGCGCCGTCCCCCAACGGCATATGCCACCCGTCCCCAAACGCCGACCGCGGTGATCATTGCTGATCGACCAGTTCCCCGAACTAACGGTCCGGCGTCCATTGATTACGCTAGTTGGGCCCCGCAAGTGCCACAAGCCAGTTGGCTGTCTGCCATCTGTCTGCACCGTCACACTCGACGACAAATGACCGATCGGCGGAGCTTCCATTGGGCCTTCCGGACCTGCCTGGGCTGGCCGTGTCACCAAAGTTTAACTACCCGTTCGCTGGGAATTGATGACGATCATCCAGGGGTTCGGCTAAGGGTTGGGCCGGGGCCAGGTGCTGGAAGGCCTGAAGGTTGGCCGTTGACTCGCCGCGTTTGACCCGCCACTCCCACTCGCGGCGGATCGACGTGCCGAAACCGATCTCCAGCATCGTGTCGAATGACTCGTCGGCGTAGGTCAGCACCGCGCCCAGCAGACGGTCGAGTTCGTCCTCGTCGAGGGCCTTCAGCGAGACGCGGCCGGTCAGGTAGACGTCGCCCTCGGCGTCGATCGAGAACGCTACGCCGTACATGCGGGCGTTGCGGCGCAGCAGCCAGGCCCACAGATCCTCGCGCCGTTCGTCGGGCTGGCGCATCACGAACGCCTCGATGCGCAGGGCGTGCTCGCCGACGATCAGGTTGCACGCCGTCTTGAGTTTGTGGGTGCCGGGCAGCGTCACCACGTAGGCGCCGGGCGCCGTTGTGTCCCACTCCAGCTCGCGATCGGTGAGGACCTTCTCGATCAGCTCGCTCACCATGCGTACGCCTCCAGGCGTTCGGTGATCATCGCGCGGTGCTGGACCATCGCCTCACGGTAGACCCGGAGCAGACCCTCGGCCGTACGGTCCCAGGAGAAGCCGGCGGCGTGCTCGACCGCGCCCTCGGACAGCGACGCGCGCAGCCGCGGAGCGGCCAGCAGCGAGTCCAGCGAGCGCGCCCAGTCCTGCGGGTCGTGGCCGTTGACCAGCACACCGCTGACCCCGTTGCGGACCGCGGTCACCAGCCCGCCGACCGCGGCCGCCACCACCGGCGTCCCGCACGCCTGGGCCTCCAAGGCGACCAGGCCGAACGATTCGTTGAACGACGGTACGGCCACCAGGTCGGCGCTGCGGTAGAGGTTGGGCAGGTCGTCGCCGGTCTGCGGGGGTAGGAAACGAACCCGGTCGGACACCCCGAGCGAGGCCGCCAGCTCGATCAGCGCGGTGGGGCGCTCGAGGCCGCTCCCGCTCGGGCCGCCGCAGATGACCACCGTCACGTCCGGCGTGGTCATCGCGGCCAGCGCCGAGATCAGCACGTCCGGTGCCTTGAGCGGCTGGATCCGGCCGACGAACGCGACCACCCGGCCGTGCTCCGGCAGGCCGAGGCGGGCCCGGTCGGCGGGCGCCGGGCGGAACCGGTCGAGGTCGACGCCGGGCTGCACCACGACCGTGCGGGACGGCTCGGCGTCGTAGTGGGCCACCAGATCCTGTGCCTCGAAGCGGGTGTTGGCGACCAGCCGGTCGGACTCGGCGATCACCTGCTCCTCGCCGATCACCCGGGCCTTGGGCTCGGGGCGGTCGCCGGCCGCGATCAGCCTGTTCTTGACCTTGGCCAGGGTGTGCGCGGTGTGCACGTGCGGCACGCCCCAGCGTTCCCGGGCCAGCCAGCCGACCTGGCCGGAGAGCCAGTAGTGCGAGTGGATCAGGTCGTAGTGGCCGGGCGGGTGGGCGGCCTCGGCGCGCAGCACCCCGCTGGTGAACGCGCACAGCTGGGACGGCAGGTCTTCCTTCGCGAGGCCCTCGAACGGGCCGGCGCTGACGTGCCGGACCAGGACACCCGGCGTCATCTCGACGACCGGTGGCAACTCGCTGCGGGTGGCCCGGGTGAAGATCTCGACCTCGACGCCGAAACCGGCGAGGCGCTTGGCGACCTCGACCACGTAGACGTTCATGCCGCCCGCGTCGCCGGTGCCCGGCTGTTCCAGCGGGGAGGTATGCACCGAAAGGGTGGCGATGCGCCGTGGGGTCGGCCAGTCAACCACGATTTCCTCCCGAAGCGGTCGAAACGTAACCGTGCAGTTGTTACGTCTTTGTCAATCTTCCCCATCGGCGTGTGCTGAACCACCACGCAGGACCCCGGGCGTGACTGAAGTCATCGGGAAGGATGGGGTCATGCAGAACATCGCAGTGGTCACCGGAGCATCCAGTGGCATCGGCGCGGCGACCGCCCGCCGGCTGGCCACCGAGGGATTCCACGTCGTCGCGGCGGCGCGGCGGGCGGATCGGCTGGCCGCTCTGGTCCGGGAGATCGGTCCGGCGTCCACCGCGGTCGAGTGTGACGTGACCTCGGACGAATCGGTCGCGGGCCTGGTGTCGTCGGTCGCCGCGCTCGGCGGGCCGGTCACGCTGCTGGTCAACAACGCCGGCGGTGCGCACGGCCTCGACCCCGTCGAGAGCGGCCCGGTCGAGGACTGGCAGTGGATGTACGACGTGAACGTGCTCGGCACCCTGCGGGTCACCCAGGGGCTGCTGCCCGCGCTGGTGGCGAGCGGCCGCGGGACGATCGTGACGGTCGGCTCGACCGCGGCGTTCACCGCGTACGAGGGCGGCGGCGGGTATGCGGCGGCCAAGCACGCCCAGAATGCCCTGGTCGGCACGTTGCGGCTGGAGTTGTCCGGCAAGCCGGTCCGGGTCATGGAGATCGACCCGGGCATGGTGCGCACCGACGAGTTCTCGCTCAACCGCTTCGGCGGCGATCAGACCAGGGCCGACGCGATCTATGACGGCGTGAAGGAGCCGCTGGTGGCCGACGACATCGCGGACTGCATCGCGTTCATGGCGACCCGCGCGCACCACGTCAACATCGACCGGCTGGTGATCCGCCCGCTCGCTCAGGCGGCCCAACACAAGGTGCACCGGGAGAAGTGATGAAGCCAGTCGGCGCGATCACCCGGGGGACGACCAATCCCAACCGGCTGCGCCGCGTCGACAACTTCCTCGCGTACCGCTGCGGTGATCTTCTGCGGGCGGCCGCCGAGCCGCTGGTGGTGGATCTGGGCTACGGCGCGACGCCGGTCACCGCGGTGGAGTTGCGCGGCCGTCTGGCGACGGCCGTGCGGGCGGACGTCACGGTGGTGGGTCTCGAGATTGATCCGGTACGCGTGACGGCCGCGCAGCCGTACGCGGACCCGCCGCACCTGGAGTTCCGCCGTGGCGGTTTCGAGCTGGGCGGCCTGCGCCCGGTCGTGGTGCGCGCCGCCAACGTGCTGCGCCAGTACGCCGAGGACGAGGTGGCCGCGGCCTGGCGGCAGATGACCGGCACCGGCGCGCTGCTGATCGAGGGCACCTGCGACGAGCTGGGCCGGGTCGCCACCTGGGCGGTGGTCGAGGCGGGCCGGCCGGTCACCCTGACCCTGTCGGCGCGGCTGTCCGATCTGGACCATCCGGCCACGTTCGCCGAACGGCTGCCGAAGGCGCTGATCCACCACAACGTGCCCGGCCATCCGGTGCACGAAATGCTCGCCCAACTGGGTTCGGCATGGGCCGCCGAGGCCACGCCGTTCGGCCCGCGGCAGCGGTGGCTGGCCACCTGCCGGCGGATGCGCGACTCCTGGCCGGTGCTGGACGGTCCGGCCCGCTGGGGACGCGGCGAGATCACCGTGCCCTGGCCGCATACGTAGGCGGGCCGGGCCGGTCCGCCGCAGCGAACCGGCCCGGCCCAGGGGGGTAGGGCTTCTCTAGTTGGCGATCTTCACGTTGAAGATCGGCGAGGCGGCCACCTTGCGGAACGCGGTGAGGCTGTCCGCGGTCGAGTTCACCGCGATGTTGCGGTCGCCCTCGTCGTCCTTCGCGGTGTCGAAGTAGACGATCGCCTTGACCTTCGGGTGCGTCGCCAGCTCGCTCAGCACGGTGTGGTACGCGGCCGCCTTGCTGGTCGGCTTGGAGACCCGGTGGTACATGCCCCACTCGGCCACCATGATCGGCTTGGCCGGGTGGTTCTTGACCGACCAGTCGTAGAAGCCGAGGCCGCCGCCGGTGGGCTTGCGGTCGAGCAGGTCGCCGAAGTCACCGAAGTGGTAGTAGCCGGGCTCCACGCTCACGTACGAGTCCAGGCCGATCCAGTCGACGACGTCGTCACCCGGGTAGAGGTCCTTCCACCAGGACTGCGCCATCCACTTCTCGTTGCCCATGTAGGCCAGCACGTTGACCACATTGGTCACGCCCTTGGCGCGCAGCCGCTCGATCACGTGCCGGTACATGGCCGCGTAGTCCTTGGCGGTCATCCCGGACGAGGCCGAGGTCTGCACGTCGTTCTCCGGCTCGTGGTGCAGGGCCAGGAAGAACTTCTGGGTGCCGTAGTTGGCCTTGACGTGGGTGGCCCACGCGTCGATCCGGGCGTTCTTCTCGCCGGCGGCGACCTTGGCCCAGGTGGAGCCGTACGCGATCTTCCAGTTGAGCAGCAGCACCCGCGGCTTGGCCGGGTCGCGGGTCATCGCGATCTCGGACTTGGTCGGGAACTTCTCGTCGCCCTTGTGGTACGCGTGGAAGATCGCCGCGGTCCGGCCGGTCAGGTTCTCCCAGTCCTTGAGCGCGGTGTCCCGCGGGGTGTCGGTGAAGCCGCCGGCGGCCGCGCCCCAGAGCACGCCGCAGCTGGGCACCAGCAGGTCGCCGGTGACGCACTCCCTGGGCTCCGCAATCGGCGGGGTGGTGGGTGTGGCGGCCGGAGCGGCGGCCGGGGTGTAGTTCACGACCAGGCGCGGGCCGGCCGTCTTCTGGTCGCCGGACTCGGCCGACAGCAGCCGGGTGACCGCGGTGGTCGCGTCCGAGCGCAGCGCGAACGCGTACGAGCCCGGCTTGGTCACGGTCCTGGTCAGGTCGATGGTGATCGAGGTGTCGGTCGCCCGGGGAACGGACGAACCGACCGCGGTGGTACCGGTCGCGGGCAGTGCCGCGCCGGTGATCGCGCCCTCGGTCCAGGCCGCGGTCACCGGGAAGGCGGAGAGCTTCGCGGCGGCCGGCTTGCCGTCCACCGGCAGGATCAGCCGGGCGTTGGTGATGGTCGCGCCGGCCGGGAACGCGCCGAGCGCGAACTTCACATAGGACGTACGGGTCTCGCCGTCCGCGGTGCCGACCACGAGCTTGCCGGCGTCGCCGAAGTTGGTCTTGGTGCGGGTGCTGGAGACGTACGCGTCGTCACCGGCGAAGACCGTCCGGATCGCCGGCGTGGTCGCCGCATCCGCCTGTCCCGCAACCACGAGGCCGGCGCTCACCGCCACCCCGATCGCCGCTGCACCGAAGGTAGTCCTGCTGGACTTCACGTTTCGTCCCCCGAAAGGTTGTCGGATCAGTTGCTTCTGACCCCACAGTCGGGCGGACGAAGAAAGGGTTGGTCTATGTGCCGGTGCAGCTCGGGTGCCGGACGGTTGACACGAAAAAGGGCGCCGCCGTCAGATGACGGCGGCGCCCGGGTGGTTCTTTACGGCGCTACGACGCGGCCCGCTCGGCCAGCACCGACCGCAGCGCCTCGATCAGCAGCTCGGTGCTGAACGGCTTCTTGACCAGCAACGCGTCCGGCTCGATCAGGCCGTCCGCGACAGCCATGTCCTTGGGCAGGCCGGAGATGTAGACGACCCGCATGCCCGGGCGCAGCGCGGTGGCCGCCTGGGACAGCTCGCCCCCGGAGACCCCCGGCAGGCCGAGGTCGGTGACCAGGATGTCGATCTCGCCGGCGTGTTCCTGGCAGACCCCGATGGCCTCCTGCGAGTCACCGGCGATCAGGGTGTCGAAGCCGCGGCGTTCCAGCATGCGCCGCATGATGTCGCGCAGGTCCTCCTCGTCGTCGACGACAAGGACGGTGGGCCGGGTTTCTCCGGCGGGCGCCTGCGACATGGATCCTCCTGGGGTGCGTCCGGCCGAGTTTCCGCACCTCACGCTATCCGCACGAGGTTGCGTCAACCGGCCTTTGGCACATCCCGATCAGCGGCCGAGGAACCCCGTGAAGAGCAGCCTGTTGGGCGAGCCGGCACCCGGGTTGCGGACCAGGCCGTTGCCGGCCCGGTTCACCAGTTCGTCGCGCACCTGAGCCGGCGTCCGGGCCGGGTCGGCGGCGAGCACCAGGGCTGCGGCTCCGGCCACGTGCGGGCTGGCCATCGAGGTGCCGGTCATCGTCTTGGTGGCGGTGTCGGATGCGGTGCCGGCCGAGAGGATCCGGACGCCCGGCGCGAAGATGTCGAGGCAGGATCCGAAGTTCGAGAACGTGGCACGGGTGTCGGACGCGTCGGTAGCGCCCACCGTGATCGCGGCCGGGGCGTGCGCCGGCGACTGCTTGCAGGCGTCCCGCTTGTCGTTGCCGGCCGCCACCGCGTAGGTGACGCCCTTGGCGATCGAGCGGTTCACGGCGTCGTCGAGGGATTTGCTGGTCGAGCCGCCGAGGCTCATGTTGGCCACGGCCGGCTTCACCGCGTTCTTGGTGACCCAGTCGACGCCCTTGATGATCGCCGAGAACGAGCCGCTGCCCTTGCAGTTGAGCACCCTGACGGCGACCAGCTTGACGTCCTTGGCCACGCCCAGAGTGGCGCCGCCGATGGTGCCGGCCACGTGGGTGCCGTGCCCGTTGCAGTCGTTCGCGACCGCGTCGTTGTCGACGAAGTCCCAGCCGTTGCCGGCCCGGCCGCCGAACTCGCGGTGCGTGGTGCGGATGCCGCTGTCCAGGACGTAGACGGTGACGCCGGCCGCGACCGGGGCGGCGAACGACTTGGACAGCGGCAGGCCACGCTGGTCGATCCGGTCCAGGCCCCAGGTCACGGCGGTGGACGCGGCCGGGGCGACGACGGCGTCCTGCTCGACGTACTGCACCGCGGAATCGGCGGCCAGGCGCTTGGCCTGCGCGGCGGTCATCCGGGCGTGGAACCCGCGGACGGCCGACGAGTAGTTGTCGACGACCTGTCCCCCGTACCGCTGAACAAGCTCGCGCGAGACGGCCGGGACGCTGGTCGAAGCCGGCTTGAGCACCACGATGTAGCTGTTGCCGATGGCGTCGGCGGAGCCGGCGGCCAGGATGCTGCCGGTGGCGGCGATCGGCGGCGTGGCCCAGGCGGCTCCGGCCGCACCGCCCAGCGTGGCGGCAGCCGCCCCGGCGAGCAGGGCGATGCGGGTGACGAGTCGTCCGGTGTGGGTGCGCAAGCTGGGTCCTCTCGGTTGGTTCGGTTGAGGGCCGTGTCTTAGGGGAATGGTGAGGACGGCACCCGGCCAGCCCGGGACTCGCCGGGTAGTAGCTGTGGTGCAACGGTTTCCGCCCAGCGCGGACGGCCGGGAAGACCGGCCGTAAAGAGCTAAGGCTGTACATCGAAGGGCCGATCTAACCCGCTGTCAGGACCGCTGCACCGCCACTGAGCAAGGAGAGCGATATGACCAGCCTGCTGTCGCCCGAGATCACTACTGTTGCTTCGCTGACCGAGCGCTGCGACCGCTGCGCTGCGGCCGCGAAGCTCGTGGTCAACCTGGCGAGCGGCGGAGAACTCGCCTTCTGCGGACACCACGCCAACCGGCACCACGAGGACATCACCCGGGTCGCCGAGCGCATCGTCCTCGAGGAGGGCTTCGCATGGGCCGGCAAGTGACCGCTTGAATGGCATAAGCCGCGTTATGCTCGATTCCTCCGTTGTGAGGAGATTTATGTGCGGATCGCGGCTAATGACCTGGGCAGGCTGGCCCGGCTGACCGCCGGGTGTGCCGGTATCGGGGCCGCCGTGCTCGGCGCCGTAGCGATGCCCAGCTCAGCCCCAGGCGTGCCGCCGGCCGGACGACTATCCGACCCGGCGGCCGCGCTCGTTCCGGCCGGACTTGCCCTGTTGCTCCAGGTACTCCCGGAGGCCAGGCGGACCGCCGGCCGGGTCGTGCGCGTCCTTGCCACCCTCCTCGCCCTGACCTCCACCGCGCTCGGCATCGCCGAACTGGACCGGTACCCGGCCGCCGCGGTGGCCGGCATCCTGACCGGGCTCGCCCTGGCCTGCCTCGACATCCGGGTGGTGCGCAGCTCACCGGACGCCATCCGGTACCGGGTGGCCGACCCGCTGCTGGCCGGCGCCGCGGTCAGCGCCCTGCTCGCCTACGGTGCCGCGCCGGCCGTCTCCGGCGGCCTGATCGTGCTGGTGGTCGGCGCCGCGATGGCCCGGCCGTTCGACGATTCGGAGCGGCACCTCGCCGAGGAGTTGCAGGAGCGGCAGACGTTCGCGGACACGCTGCTCCAGTCGATGAACGAGGCGGTCATGGTGCTCGACGCCAACCACCGGGTGATCGACGTGAACCGGCGCTGGCGCGAACTCACCGGGCACGGGCCGGACGAGCCGATCCGCTTCGACCCGCCGCCGCTGCCGCCCGCCGAGGGCGGTGACTGGCTGATGCCCCGGGTCGACGGCAGCGCGGTCCCGGTGCTGGCCACCATGGCCGCCATCCCGGACGCCGAGGGCGCGCCGCGGGCGTACGTGGCCACCTACGTCGACATCGCCGACCGCAAGCGGGCCGAGGAGTCGCTCAGCGAGCAGAACACCCGGCTGCGCGAGGCGAACGGCCGGCTGGAGGGCGCGCTGGCCTTCAAGAACGACCTGACCTCGATGCTGACCCACGACGTCGCGCAGCCGATCAGCTCGATCGCCAGCCTCGCCGAACTGCTCCGCGCCGACTGGGCGGACCTGCCCGAGGACATCCGGCTGGAGCTGGCCACCAAGATCGACAAGAACACCCAGCGGCTGATCAAGATGATGAACGACCTCCAGCTGCTGTTCCGGCTGGACACCGGCGCGGTGACCGCGCGGCGAGCGCCGGTGCCGCTGTTCGAGGTCGCCGAGCAGGTGGTCACGGCCGCCGCCGGGGACGTCGAGATGGACATCGACGAGAACCTGGCCGCGCTGGCCGACCGGGGGCACCTCATCGTCGTGGTGCAGAACCTGCTGACCAATGCCTTCACGTACGGGGACCCGCCGGTGCGCCTGTCCGCGGCCCAACGCGGCGACCTGATCGAGCTGGTCGTGCAGGACAGTGGGCCGGGCATTCCCTCCGAACTGCTCGCGAAGGTGTTCGACCGGTTCATGCGGGGCGCCGGGCTCGGCCTGTTCATCGTGCGCCACCTGGTCGAGGCCAACGGTGGCACGGTCCGTTACGAACGCGCCGAGCCGCGCGGCGCCCGCCTGATCGTCACCTTGGAGCCGGCGCCGATCTGAGGTCGCCGATTTGAGGGTCGTCAGCGGCCGCTGCTGCCCCGGTCCTCTTCGTTGATCATGCCGTCACCCCAGGTGTCCTTCTTGGTGGTACGGCCGCCCATCCGGGCCGAGCCGCCACTGATCGGACCGGACTTCGCGATCCGCCGCCCCGGGGGGAGCACCTCGTCGAGGTCGTGCTCGCTGGTGATGCCGGGCGCCGACGTGATGTCGACGTTGGTGCCCATGGCCGCCGCGGTCATGCCGTGATAGGGCAGGTCGGCCCGGCTGGCGTTGCTGTGCTCGGCCGCGCTGGTGCCCCAGCCGGCGCCCGGGTGCGGATTGCGGTTGCGGATCCGGTCCGCGACCACGGCCGGGTTCGCGGTCAGCCGCTTGGAGCTGGCGCCGCCCGCCGGCGGCCGCTTCGGCGACGGCCGGTTCCGGTCGCCGGCCACCATCGGGCGACCACCGAGCACGCCGCTCTCCACCAGGTCCTTGAACGTGGTGAGGTCGTCCTTGAGGCGCTTGGTCAGGGAGGCCTGGCCGTGCCGGTCGCTGGGCATCAGGAAGGCGATGTCGGCCTCCAGCTGCGCGACGACCTGAGTCTTTGTCTCGCCGAGCGGGCGCAGCGTGAGGGTCTCGGCGAGCAACGGGCCGTCCATGGTCGACCAGGAGACCCGCTCGTCCAGGGACCGCTCGGTGATCTGCGCGTCGAACTCGCGGCGCTTGCCGTCCACGTCCATGATCCAGTGGGTCTGATCGACCCCGATCGGGGTGACCGCCTGCACGCCACTCATGAACCGCGGGTAATTCTCGAACGCGGCGAGCTGCTCGTACACCGTGTGCAGCGGCGCACCCACCTCGATGGCCTGCTGAACCATACTCATCGCACTCTCCCCCTGCCTCGGTGGTGAAACCGGCAGTTCGAGCGTACGAAGACGGTTACTGATCGTGTTCGGTTTCGGTCAGACCCGGCGCAGGTACTGCCAGTGGCCGACCTCGGCCGCGTACCGGGCGTCACTCGCGGGCACCAGCGTCACCTGGGCGGCGCGCAGCATCGCGACCAGCCGCGGCGACGGCGAGCGCCACGCCTCGCTGACCTCGACCAGCGTGCCGGTCTCGCGGCAGGCGCCGGCCAGCGCGGCCAGCAGGTCCGGGGTGACGACGGCGTCGTCCAGGCCGACCTGGGCGAGCAGGCCGAGCGGGCGGGCCAGCTGGGTGGGCGCATAGCGGGAGGCCCGCTCCAGACCCTGCACGGTCGCGGTCACCAGGATCTCGGCGACCTCCTCGGCGGTCAGCTCGCCGGCCGCGAGCATGGCGCGCACCTCGCGCGGGCCCTGCGGGCCGGCGGCGAGCGGCAGGCGGGAGACAGCCACCGAGACGGCCTCGAGCTGGGCCAGGTCGGCGGGCCAGGCCAGCCAGCCGTCGGCCTGCACGACCTCGACCTCGGCGGCGACCTTGAGGGTGAGCTCGGTGCGGCGACGGGCGCGGCGCACCGCGTCGGCGTACGCGGACAGCCAGGTGGTGTCGGGTCCGACCTGGTCGGCGAAGGTGAGCGAGGTGAGCCCGGCACGGTCGGCGGCCGAGACGACCACTCCGACGCTGTCCCGGCCGGCCGCGAAGCCGGTGTGCACGTGCGCGTCCACGGTCAGGTCGAGAGCGTAAGCGGTCCCCAACACGTCGGCACCGATCACCGAGTTCAGCTCTGCGCCCACTGATTGCTCCCGCCTCGTAGCGACGGGCTGTTTCCCGTCCTGCCTCAGAGTGGGGGTGCGTCGTTGTCAAGCACGGTATGCGGCCGGTGCAGTCCGGGTGCGGGTCACAGCCGGAAGGCCCCCACCAGGTGACGCAACTCATCCGCGGTGCGGGCCACCTCGGACGAGGCGTGCCGGGTCTGCTCGACGCCGTGCGCCGAGCCGGCGCTCGCGGCCGAGACGTCGGCGATGTTGGCCGCGATCCGGGACGAGCCGCTGGCCACCTCGGCGATGCTGCGGCTCATCTCGCCGGTGGTCGCGGTCTGCTGCCGCTGCGGCTGGTGAGCTCCCCGTGCGCGAGCCGGTCGATCACCTCGCCGAGCCGGTGCACCGGCCCCAGGATCGAGCGGGCCGTGGGCACCGCGAGCCCGATCAACCCGGCCATGCACACGCCGGCCACCAGCAGCGTGACCATGCGGGTGTTGCTGACCGTGTTGTTCATGTCGATCTGTTCCTGCGCGATGACCTTGGCGACCTCGTCCACCAGCCCGTCCAGTTCGCCGCCGGCCTCCGTGTTGCGCTCGTCGATCTCGCCGATCCGGTCGCGCACCGACGGCGCGTTGGCCACCCCGTCCTGGACGAAGGCGGCGATGAAGTCGCTGAACCCGGTGATGTGCGGCTGGTAGCCGGCGAACTGCTGCTCCAGGTCGGCGGCGACCACCTCGTCCATCGCGTCGGCGGTGGCCTGCACGTCGTCGGCGACGTCGGAGAGCACATCGTGGCCGAGCGCCGCCCGGTAGCCGTCCACCTTCAGCTCGCTCATCCGGGTGTCCAGGTGGTTGAGCGCGGCCAGCGCTCCCTGCAACCCGTTCACCAGGTCGCTCTGCTGGTTGAGCTTGTGCTCGCTGTTCAGGGTGATGCCGACGAGCACCGCGAGTGCGACTGCACCGGTCACCACGATGAGGGCCAGCCGCTTGGCAATGCCCAGTTCCGCCAGTCGCGACATTGATCCTCGTGTTCGGACGCCGCTGTCAATCTTTCGGCCCCGGCCCGGCCGCCGGTGCCGTTTTGCGCAATTTGGGCTGCACCCGTTCTGCGCCGTTCCGGCACCAGGGACGGCATCCGGCGATCGGCAGCCTGTCCCGGTGCGCACGCGACCGCGTGCCCGGGGAGGAAGATCGTGAAGGTCCGACATCAGCGCCGCCTGGCCATGGCCGCGCTCGCCGCGTCGACCCTGCTGGCCGGGCTGGCCCCGGTGACACCGGCGGCCGCGGCCGCCAAGGTGGCCGGCACCGGCCTCGCCACGACCGGGGGGACGGCGCTCAAGATGCGCAGCGGCCCGTCGACCGCGGCGCAGCAGAAGGGCACCGTGGCCAACGGCGGCACTGTCTGGATCATGTGTCAGACCGTGGGCGACAAGGTCGCCGGCACGGTGCGGACCACCGGCGTCTGGCTGCGGCTGGCGAACAACACCTACGTCTCGGACGCGTACGTGCGACGCGCCGCCTTCACCATCCCGGTCTGCCCGGCCGGCAGTGTCCCCGCCACGCCGAAGCCGGCACCCGCGCCGATCCTGAAGCCGCCGCCGCTCCCGCCCGCCACCGGCTCGTGGCGGCTCCCGCTCGCGGCCGGCCTGGTGAGCGATTTCCGCACCACGGTGCGGCCCACCCACGACGGGGTCGACCTGGGCGCGGCCCGCAACACCCCGATCGTCTCGGTGTCGGCAGGCACGGTGATCCGGGTGGTGTGCAACGTCTCGGCCGGCACCTGCGACGTCGACGGCAACCGGAATCTGAAGGGCTGCGGCTGGTACGTCGAGGTGCAGCACGCCGGCAGCATCGTCACCCGGTACTGCCACATGGTGCGCAAGCCGGTCGTGGTGGTGGGCCAGAAGGTCGTGAAGGGACAGTTGCTCGGCCACGTCGGCACGTCCGGCTCGTCGTCCGGCCCGCACCTGCACTTCGAGGTGCACGTGAACGCGCCGTCGGCGACCCGGGAGAACGCGGTGAGCCCGGTTGCCTTCATGAAGGCGCGCGGGGTGACCTTCAAGTAGAGACGGGCCAGTAGAGACGGGCCAGTAGACGGGTATGCCTCGGCACCCACCGGTGCCGAGGCATAACCCACATCAGCCGGAGTCGTCCGGCGTCTGAAGCAACTCCGTGACCGCCTTGACCGCATCGTCGGTAGGCGAGGCCGCCTGCCGGTTGGCCGACTGCAATTCCCGGAACACTTCCTCGCGATGCACCTGGACGTCGCGTGGTGCCTGGATGCCGAGCCGGATGACCTCGCCCCGCGCCTCCAGCACGGTGATGGTCACATCGTTGCCGATCATCACGCTTTCCCCGGCACGCCGGGTCAACACGAGCATCGTCCGGTGCCCTCCTCCATCCGTGGACGGACAGCATCGCGAGGGGCGCGGTCGCCGGCCTGGCGGCCGCGCCGGCGAGGAACGTCAGTAGGTCCGGTTCATCACGGCGCGGAGCGGGTACCCCGAGCCGTTCAGGACGACCTGGATGGCCCGCAGGCTGTCCCGGTCGACGAGGATCGGCGCCAGCAGGTTGGCGGTGGTCTCGTCGGTGCCGGCCGTGATGACGACCATCAGCAGGAGCCGGTCCGGGTCCTTGGTGTTCAGCGCCGCGAAGACCTCGTCGTCGATCTCCGGAGCGTAGTCCGGGAAGAACGGCTCCGGCGGGGCGACGAGGAAGCGCAGCTCCGGGTCCTGAATGGACGTGAAAGCGTAGAGCAGGCCGTCGTCGTTGAGACGCACCAGGACGAAATCCCGGTGCGCCGGGAACCCGGGCATGGGCACCGCCATCGAGATGGTCGGCAGACCCAGCGACGGGTCGATCTTGGAGGCCTCAATTTGTCGGGACGCCGTGCGAGTAGTCATGGTCACCTCAGGAAATCGATGAGCGAGGGCTGGATCACCTTGGCCGTTGCAGCCAGGGCGGCCTGATAGGAGGTCTGCTGGATCTGCAGTTCCATGATCGCCTTGGGCAGGTCGACATCCTCGATGTCGGACAGCTGGGTCGACACGGACAGCAGATGGTCGTCAGCGGACTGCTTCATCTGTGTAACCCGATTATATCGGGCGCCAACATCCGAAAGTGCGGATTTTAGTAAGTCGTGGGCGGTATCTAGATTTTTCAGACCCTTTTCTAGAACGCCCTGGTTGCCGCCCTTGATAGCGTCCGAGATCGAGTTGAGAACGGTGAAGAGCTCGGTCGAGTCCTCATCCAGTTGTCCGTCCACCCGCCGGCCGAACGCCTCCTGGCCGCTGATTTCGATACGCACCTTGGCGTTCGGACCGACGGTCCGCGTCGTCGGGTTCTCGTTGCCGGACCATTGGCCGGTCTCGTCGTAGGCCACCCCGCCGGGCGTCGTGCCGCCGAACACCGGCCGGTTCATGAACTTGGCGTTGGCCCGCCCGAGCAGCGTGTCCCGGATGTTGTCGATCTCGGCCGCCAACGCGTTCTTGGACTCCTCGTTGGTGGCGCCGTTCAACGCCTGGACGGTGAGGTTGCGCACCCGGATCACCGAGGTGGAGGCGTCGCCCAGAGTGTCCTGAATGGTGCCCAGCCAACCGAGGCCGTCGTCGGCGTTGCGCGAGTACTGCTGCGTCGCCCGCACCTCGCCGCGCAGTTGGAGCGAGGTGACCGTGCCGGTCGGCGAGTCCGACGGCCGGTGCAGCTGCTTGCCGCTGGAGATCTGCTGGTGGATCTTCTGGCCACGGGCCATGTTCCGTTGCAGATCGCCCAGAACCCTGGTCTGCATGCTGCCTTCGGTGACCCTGCTGGAAATAGTCATGTCCCGTCCCCCTTACCGGCTTACCGCCCGACGAGACCGGTGCGGTTGATCAGCTGATCGAGCATCGCGTCGATCGTGGTGAGCACGCGCGATGCCGCCTCGTAGCCGCGCTGGTAGGTGAGCAGGTTGGTCATTTCCTCGTCGAGGTTGACCCCCGACTCCGCCTCGCGCGACGTGTCGACCTGGTCCCGTACCGCGTCCTGGATCTCGCTGCGCCGGCTGGCCGCCTGCGCGGAAACGCCGAGCCGGCCGATCAACGCCTGGTAGTCGGAGTCCGGGCCGGCGCCCGAGGTGCCGACGTCGGCGAGGTCGTCCGCCACGTCGTGGTCGAGTGCGGCCGGCGGTGCGGTCGGGTCCAGCGGGTCCGGCGTCGGGTTGCCCCGGGAGAACGCGATGTCGGCCGGGTTGTCGATCACCACGGTGAGGGATTTCGCGGTGGTGCCGGTGAACATCGGGGTGCCCGGGGTGCCGTTCTCGGTGTAGCCCGGCGGGTGGGCCAGGGTGCCGTCACCGGTCAGCGCGAGGTTGACGGTGTCCGCGATCTTGGCGGCCACCTTGTCCAGATCGGACACGATGCCCGGGATCACGGTGTTCATCGTGTCGAGCATCGCGCCCAGGGTGCCGCCGGGAGTGGCGTCGATACCGGTGTCCGTCCATTTAAGAGAGACCTTGTCGGTCGCCGTGATGCCGTCGAGGGTGGTCGGGCCGGACGGCTCGAGGGAGCGCGCGGTGAAGTCCTCGACCAGCGCGGTGCTGCCCACGTAGACGTTGATCGACCCGCTCGGCTTGGCCTGCGCGGTCGCACCCACCAGGCGGGACAGTTCCATGACCCGGCGGTCCCGCTCGTCCTGCAGTTCGTTGGCCGGCAGGTTCGCCTGGGTGGCCACGGCCACCTGGCGGTTCATGTCGGCGATGCCGGCGGCGAGCTTGTTGACCTGGTCGACGTAGCCCACGGTCTGATTGCTGAGCGCCTCGAACTGGTTGCTCAGTGCGCCGTGGGTGTCGTTGAGGGTGATCGCCACGGTCTTGCTGCGCTCGATCAGGGCGGTCCGGGTCGACGGGTCCTGCCAGTTGTTGGCGACGTCGTTCCAGGCGTCCCACATGTCGTGCATCCGGGCCTGCAGGGCGGTGTCGCTCGGCTCCGCGAGCACGCTCTCTATTTGCTGGTACGACGCCTTCTGGCTGGCCAGGTACGCCGAGTTGCCGTGCTCGATGCGGCCGCGTTCCTCGAGGTACGAGTTCCGGCTGCGCTCGACGCCGGCCACCGAGACACCGGAACCGACCTGGTCGGCGGTGGTGTAGATGCCGGGGTGCAGGGTGCCGGTCTGCGCCGCCATCCGCACCTTCTGCCGGGTGTAACCCTCGGTGTTCGCGTTCGCAATGTTCTGTCCGGCCACGTCGAGGCCGCGACGCTGCGCGTAGAGCGAAGTGAGTGCGGTGTTGATCCCGCCGAACGAGCTAGCCATCAGATCGCCTCATCAACCAGGCTGGAGCGGCGGACGCCGCCGGAAACGGTCTGGCCCTGCGGTCCGTACGTTTCCACAGTTTCGGCAAACGCGAGCATGGTTTCGCGTGCAGCCCGCTGGCCCGCCGTGAGCAGGTCCCGGTTGACGTCGGCGAGGGCACCGATCTCCGAGGTCAGCATGAGGAAGGCCTTGCGGTGCTGGTGCAGGAGGTCGGACCAGGGTGGCGGTGCCGCGTCGGCCAGCTCGCCCAGCGAGGCGTCCGGTCCCAGCCCGAGCTCGACGGCGACGTCCTGTGCGTACGCGGCCCGGATGACCTCGGTCTGCCGGATCTGGTCCAGCACCACCTCGACCTCGCGGGTGGCGTGGCTGAGCCAGCGGGAGCGATTGGACGCGAGGAGCAGTTGCTCCTCCTCAAGCTTGAACAGCAGCATCTCGAGCAGCTCACGTGATCGCCACAGGACGCTGGCCAGGTCGGTCAGGCTCACCCTGGTCCTCCGTCTCGTCGTCGGGCACACCGACATGCCCGCTCATTCGGACAGGTCGGCACGTCCGCCGCTCCGCTGAGGAATTTCCCCGATCGGGGCATTCCCGGGCGAGTTCCAGCACCGGCGGCTTATTTCCGGTTCGCCGGAAAAGTGCGAAGAAATCTCAGAGACTGCTTGATGACCCGATCGGCCTGGCTAACCGCCATCGGCTCACGGACGGGCCGGACAGACCCTCACTCAAGGAGGAAGATCCATGGGTCTCCGCATCAACCAGAACATCGCCGCCCAGAACGCCTACCGGAACCTGTCGGTCACCGACAACCAGATGTCGAAGTCGCTGGAGAAGTTGTCCAGCGGTTTCCGGATCAACCGGGCGGCGGACGACGCAGCCGGTCTCTCGATCTCCGAGGGTCTGCGCGCGCAGGTCGGCGGCCTCAAGGTCGCGGTCCGCAACGCGCAGGACGCCATCAGCGTCGTGCAGACTGCCGAGGGCGCCCTGAACGAGGTCACCAGCATGCTGCAGCGCATGCGCGACCTGGCCGTCCAGGCCTCGAACGCCTCCCTCGACGCCGACGCCAAGAACGCGGCGCAGAAGGAGTTCGCACAGCTCGGTGAGGAGATCGACCGGATCGGTTCAACGACTGCCTTCGGCAAGTCCAAGCTCCTCGACGGCTCGTTCGGCACCACGCAGGAACTGGTCGGCACCAAGACCACCGATCCCATGCCGACGAGCGTGAGCTTCGACGTAACTCACCTCGGCGACAATGCGACCGCGCTGGTCCCACCGATCAGCATCTCCGCGAGTGTGGCTGCGGACGCGACCGCACAGGATCTCGCCGCGGCGATCAACACCTCGCTGTCGACGGCGCTCAAGGCCGCTGGTCACCAGGGCAACGAGCTCCAGATTTCGGCCTCCGTCGCCAGCGACGGCACCGGCGTCACTTGGACCGCCAGCGGCTCCAAGGAGTTCACCATGGCCAACGGCATCGCCGACCTCGACATCGCGTCCGCGACGCCCAGCGGTGCGAGCGCCAACCCCACGTCGGGCGACTTCCAGATCGGCGCCAACTCGGGCGAGAAGCTCGGTGTCGTCATCTCCAAGATGAGCACCGATTCGCTCGGCATCAGCACCAACAGCCTCAGCACCACGGCGGGTGCCAGTGCGGCGATCACCGCGCTCGACTCGGCACTCAAGACCGTGTCCGACCAGCGTGCCGACCTCGGTGCCTTCCAGAACCGCTTCGAGCACACGATCAACAACCTGAACGTCTCGGTCGAGAACCTGTCGGCGTCCGAGTCCCGGATCCGGGACACCGACATGGCGCAGGAGATGGTCTCCTTCACCCGGAGCCAGATCCTCACCCAGGCCGGCACCGCGATGCTGTCGCAGGCCAACCAGGCCTCGCAGAACGTGCTCTCGCTGCTCCGCTAGGCGATTTAGCAACCGAACCGAACTGAATCGCCAGCGTTGCTGACCGAATAGGTAGGGGTAGCCGGTCTTCCGGCTGCCCCTATCGCCTTTGTTGTCGAAGGAAGGCAGGCACCTGTGACCACCTCAGTCGACGGCCTCGTCAGCGGCTTGAGCACTTCTTCGCTCATTCAGCAGCTGATGCAGGTCGAAAAGGCTCCGCAGGACCGGCTCAAGACGAAGGTCACCACGGCTCAGACCGCGGTGTCCTCGTACCAGTCCGTGAACTCCAAGCTTTCCTCGCTCAAGAGCGCCGCCGACGACATCAGCCAGCTCAAGACCTGGCGGGCCATCAAGCCGACGTCGACCTCGAGCAACGTGACCGCCACGGCCACCGGCGGCCTCAACGCCGCCGCCGGCGAGCTCACCTTCGACATCACCAAGCTCGCCCGGGCACAGAGCACCACCATGAAGGTGGACACCACCAAGAGCTTCGACACCAACAACGACGGCACCCCCGATGCCCCCGTGCGCATCACCAACGCCGCCTCGCTCGACGTCACGCCGGTTACCTACGACAAGGACGGGCTGGTCATCTCGACCGGTACCCCGGTGCCGGTGGACATCAGCGCGGACCAGTCGGCCGAGGGCATCGCCAAGGCGATCAACCAGGCCAACCTCGGCATTCGCGCGTACGTCGTCAAGGTCTCCGACACCGAGGGCGTGCTCCAGTTCACCGGCACCAAGCCCGGTGCCGACAAGGGCTTCACGATCGACGGCCTGAACGGAACGGGGGTCGGCGGCACCGATCCGGTGACCCGGGTCTCGCAGAACGCCGTCATGCAGGTCGGCGACCCGAACAACGGCGGTTACACGATCGAGAGCGGCAACAACACCTTCGCCGACGTGATCCCGGGCGTCACCATCACGGCCACCAAGGAGGACAACAACGTCACCGTGTCGGCCGCCGCGGACGTGAGCGGTGTCGCCGCCAAGTTCCAGGCGCTGGTCGACGCCGCGAACGCCACCCTGACCGAGATCGGCACGCAGACCGCGTACAACGCCGAGACCAAGAAGGGCTCGCCGCTGACCGGCGACTTCATGGTGCGTCAGATGTCGCAGACCATCCTGAGCGCGGTCAGCATCGGCCTCACGTACCCGAACCCGAAGTTCGACGCGAACCAGGCGGAAGGCCCCGGCAACCTCAAGAACATCGAGTTCGGCAGCCTCGCCAAGCTGGGCATCGAGCTGAGCCGGGACGGCAAGCTCTCGTTCGACGCCGGCAAGTTCACCGCCGGCTACAACACCGACCCGGCCGCGATCCAGGAGGCGGGTATCGCCCTCGGCGACGCCTTCGAGTCGCTGGCTGGCAAGCAGTCGACCAGCGTGACGGCCGTGGTCACCGGGCGCAAGAACGAGATCGACACGATCAACACCCAGATCAGCAACTGGGACGTACGCCTGTCCGCGCGGCAGGCCGCCCTGCAGCGGCAGTACGCCAGTCTGGAGACCTCGCTGGGCTCGCTCAAGAACCAGTCGAGCTGGCTCGCCGGTCAGCTGGGCGGCCTCGGCTGACCTTTCCGCCCGACCAGTCACCCGAGCACCTACCGAGGAGCCTGATGAACTCTCCGCTGCGCGACCGATACCTGCAGGAATCGATCAACACCGCCTCGCCCGGCAAGCTGCTCCAGATGCTGTACGACCGGCTCGTCCTCGACCTCATGCAGGCCGAGGAGGCGCTGCGCACCAACAATCGGGAGTTGGCACACGAACGTCTCACCCACGCCCAGGAGATCGTCATCGAGCTCCGCACCAGCCTGGACGTGGACGCCTGGACCGGCGGGCCGGGCCTGGCCGCACTGTACGGCTTCCTGCTCACCGAGCTGATCGGGGCGAACATCGCCCGGGACGCCGACCGGGTCGCTTCCTGCCGTTCCCTGGTAGAGCCGCTGCGCGACGCCTGGCGCGAGGCAGCCGCCGCGGCGGTCGGCGGCTGAGCCGATGTCCGGAGACTGGAACGGCGCCTGGGCGGCGGCCCTGGACGAGCTCGAGCTGGACGTGGCCCAGATCGAGACCATGCTCGCCGACGAGCACCGGCACGCCGAGACACCGCCGGCCAGCCTCTGGAAGCCACCGACCGAGCTCGGTGCGCTTCCGCTGGAGCTCCGGCCGCGGGCCGACGAGATCCTGACCCGCCAGCTGCGGGCTGCCGAGGAACTCGGCCGGCGGCTGACCGCCAACCGGCAGCAGATGGCCATGACCGCCCGGATGGAAACCGGCGAGGCGAACAAACGCCCCGTCTACGTCGACCGGGCCATGTGACCCGACACCGAAAACGATCCCGGAGTCCCCGGCCAGGGGGCCCGGGACGTTTGTGTGCAACCTCTCGGCAACCTGTTCGCGCTCAGCGGATCGGCGGCCGGGCCGAACTGCATGGTACGAGCACGGATTGCTCAAGCAAAAAGCCACGGATCGGCACCTTGACCTACACCAAGGAGCTGCTGTGTTCGACGATATTTCGTCGTCTGCCCTGCGCGTCGCGGTCTCCGGCCTGGCGGCCCGGCAGAACGCCATCGCCAACAACATCGCGAACATCGAAACCCCCGGCTACCGTGCCCGTAAAGTGGCATTTGAGGACGCGCTGCACGGCGCTGTCACCCGGGGCGAGTCGCCGGCCGGAGTGACGCCGACAACGCTGACGTCGCTGGAGCCGACCCGGCTCAACGGCAACAACGTCAACCTCGACCAGGAGACGCTGTCGCACATCGACACCACGATGCGCTACCAGCTGACCCTCCGGGCGCTGGACAGCAAGTACAGCATGCTGCGCGACGCGATCAAGGGGGCCTGATAGATGAGCACGTTCAACGCGATCGGCACTTCCGGCACCGGCGTCACCGTATACCGCAAGTGGCTCGACGCCGTGTCGGACAACATCGCCAACATGGACAACACCAGCCGGACCTCGGAGAAGGCCTTCCAGGCCCGCTACGTCATCGCCCAGCAGGCGGCTGACGGCAACGGCGCTCAGGTCGGCGGGATGGCCCTGGGCAGCGCGGAAGGCGTCCTGGTTCACGATCCGACCAACCCGCTTGCGGACAACCAGGGTTACGTCCGCAAGCCGGACATCGACCTCGGCGGCCAGATGGCCCAGCTGATGATGGCTCAGCGCGGCTACCAGGCCAACCTCGCAGTTGTCGACCGCGCGAAGGACTCGTACCACGCGGCCATCAACCTCGGGAAGGGATGAGTTAGATGACCTCTCCGATCAATGCGATCGGCGGGTTCTCGCCGGTGTCCGGGCTCGACGCCGTCAAGGGGCTGGAAGGCCTCGGCACGACGGCCGGCCCGGTCGCACCGCAGGGCCCCAACGAGAGCTTTGCCAGCATGCTCTCCCGTGGTCTGGAGAGCGTGCAGGGGATGCAGGCCAACGCCAGCAACCTGGCCACCCAGGTCGCCGACGGCTCACTGAAGGACCCGGCGCAGTACACCATGGCCGCCAACGAGGCCCAGCTCGGGCTCCAGCTCACGCTGGCCATCCGGAACAAGGCCGTGGAAGCTTTCCAGGAAATCATGAGGATGCAGGCCTGACATGACCGACCGCCTTCCCGCTCCGGTTCGCCGCATCTCGCAGACCTTCCGGTCCTTCACGCCGGGCCAGAAGGCCGTCACCATCGCGGCGGTGCTCGCTCTTGTGATCGGTGCCTACTTCTTCGCCACCTGGGCGTCGAAGCCGACGTACTCGATCCTGTTCAACAACCTGTCGACCAAGGACGCCAGCGCGATCGTCGAGTCGCTGCAGAAGTCCGGCACGAGCTACGAGCTGGCGAACGACGGCCAGACCGTGCTCGTCCCGCAGGATCAGGTGAACACGCTCCGGTTGTCGCTGAGCGGCGAAGGGCTGCCCGGCGACGCCGGAACGGGCTATTCCCTGCTGGACCAGCAGGGAATCACCACGAGCGACTTCATGCAGCACACGAACTATCAGCGGGCGCTGGAAGGCGAACTTTCCAAGACCATCAAGTCCATCGAGGGCGTCGAGGCGGCCACCGTGCACCTCGTCATCCCGCAGAAGGACGTCTTCGCCGACAACGAGAAGAAGCCGACCGCCTCGGTCCTGGTGGCCTCGGCGTCGACCCAGCCGCTGAGCGGCCAGCAGGTGCAGGCCATCGTGCACCTGGTGGCCTCCAGCGTGGAGGGCCTCGACCCGACCCAGGTCACCGTGGCCGGCGCGGACGGCAAGATCCTGTCGACCGGCGGTGGTGCGGCCGTCGGCACCGGCGGGGACAGCGGCGCCGAGTCGCAGACCGTCGGGTTCCAGAACCGGATGAACAGCTCGCTGCAGAACATGCTGGACAGCGTGGTGGGTCCCGGGAACGCCGTGGTCAACACGACCGCCGAGCTCGACTTCGACCGGACCCAGACCGACAAGGAAACCTACAACGCCGATCCCTCGCTCCCGGCCCTGTCCGAGAGCAACAACCGGGAGGCGTACAACAACGGCGCCAACTGCGTCGGCGGCGTGCTGGGCCCGGACAACATCGCCGGACCCGGTTGCGCGCCGGGCGGCACCGGGCAGGGCACCGGCCAGTACGAGAACAGCCAGACCGTCCGGAACAACGCGGTGAACAAGACCCGCGAGGTGCGCCAGAGCGCTCCCGGCGCGATCAAGCGGCTGGCGGTGGCGGTGCTGCTCAACAGCAACGTGGCCGGCACCATCGACCCGGCTCAGGTGCAGGAGCTGGTCACTGCGGCCGCCGGCATCGACGCCAACCGCGGCGACACCATCGCGGTCAGTGCCATGCCGTTCGACAACAGCGCCGCCGAGCAGGCCCAGAAGGCCCTCGAGGCCGCCACCGCCGCCGAGCAGTCCGCCAAGCAGATGTCGCTGATCAAGACGGGCGCCCTGGCCGCGGTGATCCTGGCGCTGCTCTTCCTGGCCTGGCGGGCCAGCCGCCGCTCCAAGAAGCGCAAGTCGCTGACCCCGGAGGAGCGCAAGCACCTCGAGGACATGCAGGCCGCCCTGGAGCAGCAGCGCCTCGCCGAACTGAACCAGGCGATCCCCGCGCAGATGCTCGAGGCCGCGCCGGAGGCGTACCCGGACGTGGAAGCTCGGCAGGAACGCGTGCGCGAGATCGAGCAGATGGTCAAAGATCAGCCTGAGGAGATGGCGGTGCTGCTGCGCGGCTGGCTGGCCGCCGACGCGACGCACTGACGCTTTGGGTTCGGCACGGGCTGAGGAGAGTACGCATTGACCACACCGGGCACACCGGCGCTCACCACGCTGTCGATGACGGGCGTCCGCAAAGCCGCGATCATGCTGGTCCAGTTCGGTAAGGAGCACTCGGCGCAGATCCTCGGCAGCATGTCCGAGAAAGAGGTCGAGATGATCTCGGCCGAGGTCGCCCGGCTGGGCAAGCTCGATCCGATCGTCGTGGACGACGTGATGGACGAGTTCTACGCCATGGCGACCACCCGGTACGCCGGCTCGGGCGGCATGGACTACGCGCGCGAGCTGCTCGAGTCGTCACTGGGCAAGGAGCGTGCGGCGCTCATCCTGGACCGGCTCGAAGCCTCGATGAACGACATCCCGTTCAACTTCCTCAGCCACGCCGACCCGCGCCAGCTCCTCTCCTACGTGCAGCACGAACACCCGCAGACGATCGCGCTGGTGCTCGCGCACATCCCCGCGGCGCTGGCCTCGTCGATCCTGGCCGGACTGTCCCTCGAAGTGCAGACCGAGGTGGCACACCGGATCGCGGTCATGGACCGCACCTCACCGGAGATCATCCGGCAGGTCGAGGCCGCGCTCCAGCGCAAGCTCTCCTCGGTGCTCCAGCCGGACGAGCTCTCCACGGTCGGCGGCCTGACGCCGCTGGTCGAGATCATCAACCGTGCCGACCGCACCACCGAGCGGCTCATCCTGGAGGCCCTGGACGCGCGCAGCCCCGAGCTGGCCGAGGAGATCCGGCGCCGGATGTTCATGTTCGAGGACATCATCAACCTCGAGGACCGTGCCGTGCAGCTGGTGCTGCGCCAGGTCGAGCCGGCCGACCTCGCCACCGCCCTCAAGGGTGTGCCGGACACGGTGCGCGACAAGGTCACCCGGAACCTGTCCGAGCGTGGCCGGGAGAACCTGCTCGAGGAGATCGACCTGCTCGGCCCGGTCAAGGTCAAGATGGTCGAGGAGGCTCAGGCCAAGATCGTTTCGGTGATCCGTTCGCTCGAGGACTCCGGCCAGATCGAGGTCCAGCGCGGCGGCGAGGCCGATGAGCTCATCGCCTGAGTCCCGCAACCCCGTGCTGCGCGGCACGGTCGCCGACTCGGCGGCCGCCGCCCAGTTCGTCACCGACCTGCGGCACGACCAGCCGGCCGGCATGGTCGACAACGAGGCCGTGGAGCGGGCCAAGCAACAGGCCCGCACCGCCGGTTACGCCGAGGGCTGGGCGCAGGGGCAGCGCGAGGCTGCGGCGGTGGCCGAGCAGACCGCGGTCCGCGCCCGGGCCGCCGAGGAGGCGCACCAGCAGCGCCGGGCCAACGCCCTGGCGCAGGCCGTGAACGCGCTCGGCCGGGCCGTCACCGACCTGGAGAACCAGCTCATGCCGACCTTCACCGAGCTGCAGGAGGTGCTGCTGACGCACGCCTTCGAGCTGGCCGAGGCGATCGTCGGACGCACCCTGGACGACCCGCAGCGCCGCGGCGCGGACGCGCTGCGGCGGGCCATGTCGGCCGCGCCGGGTTCGCCCAGCCTGGTCGTCACGCTCTGCCCGGCCGACTTCGAGACGCTGGTCGGCGCGCAGGGGCAGACCGAGTTCGACCACGACGGGCGACGGGTGATCCTGCGCCAGGACCCCGCACTCCAGCCCGGCGACGCCGTGGCCGAGACCGGGACGACGACCGTGGACGCCACCATCGCGGCCGCGGTGGCCCGGGCCCGCGAGGCGCTGCGCGTCTAGCGGCGCCGGGTAACCGAAAGGGCTGAGGATGACCGACCTGTTCCGCCACCGGATGTCGGCGGCGCTCACCGCGGCGCGGCCGCTGGCCCGCGGCAAGGTCACCGGCGCGGTGGGCCTGCGGGTGACGGTGAGCGGCGTCGAGGCCCGCGTCGGCGACATGCTGCAGATGGGCGAGGGCCCGCAGACGGTGTACGCCGAGGTGGCCGCGATCGACGGCGACAAGCTTTCCTGCCTGCCGCTCGGCCCGCTGGCCGGTATCGGCGCCGGCACCCCGGTGGTGAGCACCGGCGGGCCGCTGCGGGTGGCGGTCGGCCCCGACCTGGTCGGCCGGATCCTGGACGGCCTGGGCCGGCCGATGGACGGCGGCCCGCCGCTGCGTGGCGAGCAGGTGAGCATCGAGGCGGCCCCGCCCTCGGCGATGGAGCGCCAGCTGGTCGACGCGCCCATGCCGTTGGGCGTACGCGTGCTGGACACCCTGGTGCCGTGCGGGCGCGGGCAGCGGATCGGCATCTTCGCCGGCTCCGGCGTCGGCAAGTCCAGCCTGATGAGCATGATCACCCGGGGTACCACCGCGGAGATCAACGTGGTGGCCCTGGTCGGCGAGCGCGGCCGTGAGGTCCGCGAGTTCATCGAGCACGACCTCGGTCCCGAGGGCCTGGCCCGCTCGGTGCTGGTGATCGCCACCTCGGACGCGGCACCGCTGGTGCGGCTGCGGGCCGGGGCGGTGGCCACCCGGATCGCCGAGTACTACCGGGACGAGGGTGCCGACGTACTGCTGCTGATGGACAGCGTGACCCGCGCGGCCATGGCGCAGCGTGAGGTTGGCCTGTCGGTCGGCGAGCCGCCGGCCACCCGGGGTTACCCGCCGTCGGTGTTCGCCATGCTCGCCTCGCTGCTGGAACGGGCCGGTCCGGGCGCGCGGGGCAGCATCACCGGCCTCTACACCGTGCTGGTCGAGGGCGACGACCACAACGAGCCGATCGCCGACGCGGCCCGCTCGATCCTCGACGGCCACATCGTGCTCGACCGCAAGCTGGCCACCGCCGGCCACTTCCCGGCCGTCCAGGCCCTCGACTCCATCTCCCGGGTGGCCAACAAGATCACTACGCCCCAGCAGCGGGCCGACGCCGCCGAGCTGCGCCGGCTGATGGCGGCCCACCGGGAGGTCCGCGAGCTGGTGGAGATCGGCGCGTACGTGCCGGGCACCAACCCCGAGGCGGACCGGGCCAACGCGATCTGGCCGGCCATCACCAACTTCCTGCGTCAGGACATGGACGAGCGGGTCTCCGCCGAGCAGTCCTGGAACCACCTGCACCAGCTGGTGAACGTGGGTTGAGCCAAATCTTGGGCGGAGACAGTTGCAGTCGGCGACTCAGGTGCAGCTCGGGTGCAGGCCCTCAGCGATTCCGGACCCGGGCCGAAGCGGACTGGTGAGAGGGAAGCCGTCCCGCTTGCTAGGAGGCACCGGACTTGAACCGACTCTTCCGACTCGGACCCGTGCTCCGCGCCCGCAAGGCGCAGGAGGACGCCGCCAAGGGTGCCGTGATCCAGTCGCGCGCCGAGATCCGTGAGGCCGAGGCGCTGGCTCGCCGACGGCACCTCGACCTGGTCGGCAGCGAGGCGCCCAACGAGGGCACCGCTCAGGCCATCGTCGCGGGGCTGGTGGCTCGCCAGTCGCTGGCGGCCGGCCTGATCAGCGCCCGGCGCATGGTCGACGACGCCGAGGAGGTCAACCGCGAGCGGATGGCCGCCCTGGCCGACGCGGCCAAGCGCCGCCGGGCCGTCGAGATGATGGCCGAGCGGCACGCCGCCACCGTACGCGCCCACGACCTGCGGGTGGACCAGGCCAACCTCGACGAGCTGGCGGTGACGACCAAGGCGCGCAACGCCGCCCGGGGTCTCGCATGACCGGGATGATGGGCGTTTCCGGGGTCCTCTCCCGGATCCAGGAGCTGCAGGCTCAGCTGGGTCTCGACCCGCTGAACCCGGACGCCGCCGCGGCCGGCACGGTGACCACCCGGCAGCCGGGCACCAACGGTTCCACGTTCGCCTCCGCGCTGGCGAACGCGACCGGCGGCGGCACGCTGACCGCGGGTGGCGGCGTCACCGGCAACGACGTGGTCAGCGCCGCGAAAAAATACCTGGGTACCCCGTACGTCTTCGGCAGCACCAACCCGGACAAGGGCCTGGACTGCTCGGCGCTGGTCCAGAAGGCGTTCGGCGACCTGGGCATCGAGGTGCCCCGGCTGTCGCACCAGCAGGCCAGGGCCGGCCAGCCGGTGGCGAGCCTCGCGCAGGCCCGGCCGGGCGACATCCTGGCGTTCAACTCGCCGGTCGACCACGTCGGCATCTACCTCGGCAACAACAAGATGATCGCGGCGCCCAAGCCGGGCGACCACGTCAAGATCCAGACGGTCTGGGAGAAGCCCACCCACATCCGCCGGGTGGTCAGCGACACCGCCGAGGTGGCCGCCCAGAACATCGCCGCACAGGGCGCCGCGGCGCTGCGTCCGGCCAGCCTGCGCGGCGGCTCCGAGGCGCTGACCGGCGTCCCGTATGCGGACGTGTTCGTGCGGGCCGGCAACAAGTACGGCGTCTCGCCCAAGCTGCTCGCCGCGGTCGCCAAGGTCGAGTCGGGCTACAACCCGGAGGCGGTCAGCAAGGCCGGCGCCCGGGGCATCATGCAGCTCATGCCGGGTACCGCGAAGGGACTGGGCGTGGACAACGCCTTCGACCCGGAGCAGGCCATCTTCGGCGGGGCGAAGTTGCTGGCGCGCAATTTGCGCGAGTTCAAGTCGCTGCCGCTGGCGCTGGCCGCCTACAACGCGGGTGGCGGAGCGGTGAAGCGGTACGGCGGCATCCCGCCGTACTCGGAGACGCAGGCGTACGTGCCCAAGGTGCAGAAGGCCCTCGCCGCGCTCGGCGGCTGATCCGACCTCGCCATCCCCACCCGAGTAGGGAGAGCCGCATGAACCCGAGTTCCGTGACCGGACCGGAGCGCGCCTCGGCGCCCGACGCCAGCCGCCGGCCGGGAAGCCGACGTGGCGAGGGCGGTGACGAGTTCGGCTCCGCGCTGGAGGCCGAACTGGGGAAGCCGGGACGCGATCAGGACACCGCGCCCAAGGACGGGCAACAGGCGGCAGACCGGGCCGACCGATCGGCCAACGACCGCGCGACCGCCGAACGAGCCGCCGCCGAACGAGCCGCCGCGAACCGGGCGACCACCGATCGGGCCGCTGCGAACCGGGCGGCAGCAGACCGGGCCACAGCAGACCGGGCGGCAGACCGGGCGGCCACCAACCGCGCCACCACCGAACGAGCCGCAGACCGAGCCGCCGCCGACCGGGCCACCGCAGACCGGGCCACCGCAGACCGGGCCACCGCAGACCGGGCCACCGCAGACCGGGCCACCGCAGACCGGGCCACCGCAGACCGGGCCGCGGACCGGGCCGCGGACCGGGCCGCCACCAACCGCGCCACCACCGAACGAGCCGCAGACCGAGCCGCTGCCGACCGCGCCGCCGCAGACCGAGCCACCACCGGCCGCGCCTCCGACCGGGCCGCCTCCGACCGGACCGGCACCGACCGGACCGGCACCGACCGGGCCGGCACCGACCGGACCTCCGCGGACCGCGCCTCGGCCGATCGCGCCCCGTCGGACCGCGGTGACACCAGTGCGAAGCAGGCGACGGGCACCGACCGGAGCGCGGGCCAGGACCGGGCGACCGCGGACCCGGCCGGCACGGCCACCGAGCAGCCACAGCCCCAGGACCAGGCCGCCGCCGACAGTGTCGCGCAGGCGAACGCCGCAGCCCAGACGGCCGCGGCCCAGGCGACTGCCGCCCAGGCGGCCGTGCTGGCCGCCGCCGACCAGATCCCGGCGACCGGCGAGGCCGCCGCCCCGGGAGCGTCGGTGGCCGGGGTCTCCCTGGCCGGCGGCCCACCCACGGCCGCGCCGGCAGCCCCACCCGCTACTCCCGGCCAGACCGGCCTGCCGCAGGGCCCGGACGTCGCCGGCCCGGGCGGCCCGGCGACGGGTGCCGAGCTGACCGGCGAGGCCGCACCGGCCCCCGGAACCAGCACCGCACCCGGCGCGCCGTCCACCGCCGCGGCCACCACCGCCGCCACCACGAGTCCCGCGACCGGCGGCACCGCTCCACCGGCCACCGCGCAGCCGGCCGTCACCCCGGCCGGCGTGCCAGCCGGCGCCGACGCCCTGCTCGGCCGCTCGGTGCTCGGCACCGCCGCGACGCCGGTCACCGAGGCCGCGAACCCGTCCGACGCCGCCGCGCCCGTCGACCCGACTGCGGGCGCGACGGTCCCGCCGGCACCGTCTGCCGACCCGAACGCTGCGGCCACCGGCGCGGAGCCCGGCCCGGACGCGGCCACACCGTCCACGCCCACCGGGACCCTGCCGGACCGGCCCGTCGACCCCACCGCGCCGCTGCCCGGTGGCGTGCCGGCCGGACCGGCCGGTGCGCCGGGTCTCGGCCCGGACCAGACGGCCACACCGGGCGCGCTCGGCCAGGCCGGGCCGGCCGGGGTCACCGGACCGCAGCCCACCGCGGCGGCCGCACCGGCCGCGGGCGCACCGCCGCCGGCCGCTACGCCGAACCCGCTGCCGCCCGCGGCCGCACAGCTGGCGATGCGGATCGCGCCGCTGCGCCTGGACGCCGACGGCGTGCACCGGCTGACCGTCAACCTGCACCCCGCCGACCTCGGTCCGGTGCAGGTGGTGGCCGAGATCCGCAACGGGGACATCAGCGTCCAGCTGACCGGCAGCACCGACGCCGGCACCGACGCCATCCGCAACGCGCTCAGCGACCTGCGCCGGGAGCTGGAGGATTCGGGCTTCGGGAACTGCACGCTCGACCTGCGGCAGGGCAGCGGGCAGCAGGACCAGGCGCGGCAGCAGTTCGAGGCGGCGGGCTACGGCGGCAACCGGCGCGACGCCGGCCCGTCCGGCGGCAGCCAGGAGCCGGCCGAAAACGGTCCCAGCACGGTTCGCCGCGCGCCGGGCAGCAGTCGTCTGGACGTACAGGCCTGAGAAAGAAGCAGCGATCGGTGGTCACCCAGGGTGACCACCGATCGCTGTTATGCGGGTTCGACCGGAGTCGGCGTGAGCGGGGCCGTCGGCGGTGGGGCCGCGTCCTCGTCCTCGTCCTTCCGGCCGTAGCCGGCCGTCACGAAGCGCAGCGCGGCCAGCAACAGCGCGGCGATCGGCACCGCGATGATGAAGCGGATCAGCACGTCGGTGAGGTCCAGCTGGTCGAGCACATAGCGGTACAGTGCCGGCGCGCTGATAACGAACGCGAACAGCAGGACCGACGGACGGATCATTGCCGCACCGTGCGGGCCACCCGGCGGGGCGCGGCCGCGATCGGCGTGACATCGGTGGCGATCCGCGCGCAGAGCATCGCGGCCCAGGCGTGCGGGGTGGCCTGCTTGCCGTCCAGCGAGAAGATCGGCAGGTCCAGACCGAGCACCGAGGCCGGGTCCGCGGTGAGCTCCACTCCGTGCACCACGAGCGCCTCGACCTCGCCGAGGGTCCGCAGGTGGCGGGCCGTGTCGGCGGTCTTGCGGGTGGCGTCGACGATGGCCCACACCGCGGTGGCCCCGATCGCGTCGCACATCTCGTTGACCCACAGCGGGTCGGTGCCGCCCACCGAGGCGTCCATCACCACGACCCAGGCCTGCTCGGCGCTGTGCAGCTTCTCCACCCGGGACTCGGCCGCGTCCCGGGTCGGAATCAGCCGGGACGAGTGCAGGCCGGTGCCGGCGGTGCTCGGGGCGGCCAGCAGCAGGTGGTTCTCCGGCACGCCGATCTCGTCCAGCAGGTGCCGGGCGATCGGTACGCCCAGGTTGATGTCCCCGGCCAGCACCAGGATCTCGCCCGGGCCGTCCGGGATGCCCGGCGCCGACGGACGGGCGGCCAGCACGCTGAGCACGCCAGCGTAGGTGTCCGCGCCGGTGATCTGCCGGGCCATCGACTCCGGCATGCCGACCCGCATGAGGTTCTGGATGACCGGGTCGTTGTCCGGCGGCCGGACCACCGGGGCCGGTGCCGGCGGCGCGACCGCCGGTGGCGCCGCGACCGGTGGCGGGGTCGACAGGACCTGCTCGTTGAGGCCGTACGCCTCGGCCGCGGACGGGCCCGGCTCGGCCGGCGGCTCGTCGATCTCGATCTCGCTGGCTCCCAGCCCGCCGATCCGCTCGGCCAGGCTCGGCTGGTGCGGCGGCGGAGGGGGCGGCGAAACGGGCGGGGCCGGCGGGCTGACCGGTGCCGCGGTAGCGATCGGAGCTGCCGGAGCCATCGGAGCCGCCGGGGCCATCGGGGCCATCGGAGCCACCGGGGCCATCGGAGCCACCGGGGCCATCGGAGCCGCCGGGGCTGCCGCGGCCATCGGGGCCGCGGTTGCGGCCGGCGCGGCGGGCGAGGTCGGCGCCGGCGGAGCCGACTGCACCGGCTGCGGCTGGACCGGCCGGTGCGGGTTGACCGGCGTCTCGGTGGTCGCCGCCGGCCGGAACGGCCGCACCGTGGGCGGGTCGTCGCCGCGCAGCGGGACGCCCGCCTTGGGCTTGGGCCGCTCGATGCCGGGCTGGACGTCGTTGTCCAGGCCGGCCATCAGCTCGGCGAACGCGCTGCCGGTGTCGCTGATCGCGGCCCCGCGGCTCACCTCGGCGTCCGGCATGAACTCCTCGGTCGGCCGGGCCGCCGGACGGTTCTGTTGCGGACGCGGGAACACGGTCTCGCCGGGCCGGGCCGTGCCGAAGCCGGCCGGCATGGCGGTCCGGGCGGCCTGCGCACCGGCCCGGACCGGCTCGTCCAGCCGATCCTGGGACTCGGCCCGCTCCAGCAGCCGCTCCAGGGTGTGCTGGCCGGCGTCGGCCGTCGTACGTTTAGCCATTTCTGTCCTGTCCTCGTTCGAGTCCGGCACCTCGACGGAAAGCTCGTAATGCTGCTTCGCGAAGAAGCCACCGACACCGCCACTGCGGACCTTGTCGGCTGAGATGATCCGGACGCCGGAGCCGTACTCATCGCGTACCTGAGCCAGCAGTGGCTCGATGGCCGGTCCCTCAAGCAGCACCCGCGTAGGCACCGTTCACCACCCCTATCGTTTCGATCTGTGCCGTGGAACCAGAGATTTCGCCGTACGAGAGCACCTGCACCCGGCGGGAACCGGCGCGCAGCAGTCGCATCAGCGGCAGCCGCAGTTGCGGCGAGCAGGCCAGCACGGGCGAAAGGCCCTGCTGTTCCGCGGTTTCGGCCAGACGGGCCGCCTCGCTGACAATGGCCTCGGCGCGGAGGCCGTCGATTGCCATGAAGGCGCCCGTCTCGCTCGGCCGCAACGACTCGAGCAACTGCTGCTCGAGCATGGGTTCGAGAGTGATCACCGTGAGCCGGCCACCCGCCACGTACTGGGCGGCGATGGCCGGGCCGAGCGCGGACCGGGCCGCCTCCACCAGGCCGTCGTGGTCGACGGAGACCTTCGCTCGCAGAGAGAGCGACTCGAAGATTCGGACCAGGTCCCGGATCGGCACGCCCTCGTCGAGCATGGCCTGCAGGACCTTCTGGATCTGACCGAGGCTGAGCAGCGACGGGGTCAGTTCCTCCACGACGACCGGGTGGGTCCGTTTGACCATCTCGGTCAACGCCCGGACGTCCTCGCGGCCGAGAAGGCGGCTCGCATTGCTGCGGACCACCTCGGCCAGGTGCGTGATGATCACGCTGGCCCGGTCGACCACGGTCGCACCGGAGAGTTCGGCCTGGTAGTGCAGTTCGGCCGGCACCCACTTGCCGGGCAGGCCGAAAACCGGTTCCCGGCCGGCCCGGCCGGGCAGGCCCTGCAGGCCGTCGCCGATTGCCAGCACCGTGCCGGGTGGAGCCTCGCCGGTGCCCGCGTCGACCCCGGAGATCCGGATCGCATACGAGGACAGCGGCAGGTCGAGATCGTCCCGGGTGCGCACCGGCGGCATGATCACGCCGAGCTCCATGGCCATCTTGCGGCGCAGGGCGCGCACCCGGTCGAGCAGGTCGCCGCTGCTGGCGTCGACCAGGTCGACCAGGTCCGGGGAGAGGGCGAGCTCGAGCGGGTCGACCCGCATCTCGCCGAGCAGTTGCTCCGGTGAGTCGGGGGCCGGTAGATCGACCGCCTCGGCCGCCGCGGCGGCGGCTCCGGCCTCCAGCTCGGGTTCCGGGTCCTTGAGCCGATGCGCGATCACCAGCACCGCGACGCCCACGATCAGGAACGGCACCTTGGGCAGACCCGGGATGACGCAGAGAGCCAGCGCCGCGCCGCCGCCGATGCGCAGCGCCAGCTTGTTCTGGCTGAGCTGGGCGGTGACGCTGGAGCCCATGTCGCCCGAGGTGGCCGAACGGGTCACGATCAGACCGGTGGCGACCGAGAGCAGCAGCGCCGGCACCTGGGAGACCAGGCCGTCGCCGATGCTCAGCATGCTGTAGTGGTTCATCGCGTCGGCCGCGCCCATGCCCTGCTGGAAGACGCCGACCGCGAAGCCGCCGATCAGGTTGATCAGGGTGATGATGATGGCCGCGATGGCGTCGCCCTTGACGAATTTCGAGCCACCGTCCATGGCGCCGTAGAAGTCGGCCTCGGAGGCCACCTCGGCCCGGCGCTTCTTGGCCTCGGCCTCGTCGATCAGGCCGGCGTTCAGGTCGGCGTCGATCGCCATCTGCTTGCCGGGCATCGCGTCCAGGGTGAACCGGGCGCCGACCTCGGCGACCCGCTCGGCACCCTTGGTCACCACGATCATCTGGACGATCACCAGGATCGCGAAGATGACCAGTCCGATGACCAGGTTGCCACCGACCACGAAGCTGCCGAACGCGTGGATGACCTTGCCGGCGTCGCCGTCCCGCAGCACCAGCCGGGTCGCGCTGATGTTGAGTGCCAGCCGGAACAGGGTGGCCACCAGCAGCAGTGCCGGGAAGACCGAGAAATCCAGCGGTTTCTGGACGAACATGCTGGTCAGCAGGATGAGCAGGGCGCCCGTGATGTTGATGGCGATGAGCAGGTCCAGCAGGAACGTCGGCAACGGCACGACCATCATGATGATGATGCCGATGACCCCGATGGGTACGGCAAGCCGGCTGACGTTCTTGTTCTTCACAGCACCTTCCCGGACTGGACAACGTGGGCGCCATCCACGTACCGGGATGGCTCGCCCACAGCCCGATCTTCCCCCAATCGAGGGACCGATGTGAGGAAATCTTATGAATTTTCGTTTATGCGGCTGTTGAGGCGGAGTTGGGGTTGCGGTGCAAACCAGCAGCCGATCCACGCGCCTTCAGGCTCATCACGAACGCCAGCACCTTGGCCACCGCACCGAAGAACTCGGCTGGGATCTCGGCACCGACCTCGACGCCCGCGTGCAGCGCCCGGGCCAGCGGCACGTCCTGCACCATCGGCACCCGGTGCTCGGCGGCCAGTTCCCGGATCTTCGTGGCGACCGGGCCCTGCCCCTTGGCCACCACCCGCGGTGCGCCCTTGTTCGGCTCGTACCGCAGGGCCACCGCCACGTGCGTCGGGTTGACCATCACCACGTCCGCGGTCGGGATGTCGGCCATCTGGCGGTTCCGGGCCATGGCCATCTGCCGGGACCGGATCTGGGCCTTGACCAGCGGGTCACCCTCGGTGTTCTTGTGCTCCTGCTTGACCTCTTCCTTGGACATCCGCAGCTGCTTGTTGGTACGCCGGCGGACCACGAAGTAGTCGGCGGCGGCCATCGCGATACCGGCCCCCGCGGCCGCCTGGATCAGGCCGATGGTGGCGTCCTGCACCACCCCGAGCAACGACGCCAGCGGCAGGTGGCCGGCGTTCATCAGGATCGGGATGACGTCCTTGGTGGTGGTGTAGAGCACCCCGGCGAGCACCGCGGTCTTCACCAGCGCCTTGGTGCCCTCCCAGAGCGCCTGCGGCCCGAACATCTTCTTGATCCCGGGCAGCGGGTTGAGCCGGCTGAACTTCGGGATGAACAGCTTGGTGGCGACCCGGATGCCGCCCTGCGCGCCGGCCGCCGCGATGCCGACCGCCATCATGGTGGCGGCCAGCGGCAGCACCGCCCACATCGTGCCCATCCCGGCGTCCTTGAGCATGCCGAACACCAGGGCGGTGTCCGGGTTCTCGATGACCGCCGGCACCTTGGCCATCAGTTCCTCGGCGTACTCCAGCGCCGATCCGAAGGTTTTGGGCAGCATGATGCTCGCCGCGAGCATCCCGAACCAGGCGCCGATGTCCTGGCTGCGGCCGATCTGGCCCTCGCGCTTGGCCTTCTTGAGTTTCTGCGGTGTCGGCTGTTCGGTCTTCTCGCCGCTCATCTCACCTCCCTCAGCCGCCGGTGAGGTTCAGGACCGCGTTGACCGCCTTCTCGACGAGCGTGTCGACCACCGCCGGCAGGGTGGTGATGGCCAGCCCGGAGAGCAGCAGGACCAGGAAGATCTTGGCGGGAAAACCGAGCTGGAACGCGTTGAGCGCCGGCGCCACCCGGTTGAGGAGGCCGAACGCCACGTCGGTGAGGAACAGCACGGCGATCAGCGGGCCGGCGATCTGCAGCGCGGCCAGGAACATCTCGCCGATGCCCTCGATCAGCAACTGGCTGAACGTGCTCATGTTGAGCCCGGCGTTGAGCGGAATCGTCTGGAACGACTGCAGAAATCCGCGCAGGATCAGCTGGTGCCCCTCGGTGGCGAACAGGAGGGTGGCCGCCACCAGGTTGTAGAACCGGCCGAACACCGAGCTCTGGTTCATCGACAGCGGGTCGTACCCCATCGCCAGGGTGAAGCCGCCGAACAGGTCCAGCAGGTCACCGGCCGCTTGGAGCGCGGCGAACAGCAGCGCCGTGATGAAGCCCAGCGCGGCACCGATGAAGACCTGAAGCGCGGCACTCGCGATGATGTCGGCCGTCTCCAGGGACGGGATGGTGCTCCGCAGGTATGGCGCCATCGGCAGGGTGAGGCCGATGGAGAGCAGCACCTTGATGGTCCCGGGGATGAGCCGCGAGTTGAACGGCGGGCAGATGATCATCCAGGCGCCGGTACGGGCCGCGCCCAGCATGATCGCCAGCAGCTCCGCGACCGGCACGTTCCAGTTCATCGGTATGACGCAACCAGCGCGGTGAGAATCAGCCCCCAGCCGTTGACCAGGACGAATAACAGGAGCTTGAAGGGCAGGGCGACGGTCACCGGGGGCAGCATCATCATGCCCAGTGACATCAGTGACGCCGAGACCACCATGTCGATCAACAGGAACGGGATGAAGATGACGAAGCCGATGATGAATGCGGCCCGCAGCTCGGACAGCACGAACGCCGGGATCAGCGTGGTCAGCTCGACGTCTTCCTTGTTCCGCGGACGCTCCTCGCCGGACAGCTTGACCATCAGGGCCACCTCGTCCTCACGGGTGGTCTTCCACATGAACTCGCGCAGCGGTTCCACGCCGTCCTTGAACGCCTGCGCCTGGTTCTTGTCGCCCTTCAGGTAGGGCTGCACGCCCTGCTCGTTCATGGCCGAGACGGTGGGGCCCATGATGAACAGGCTGAGGAACAGCGCGAGCCCGGCCAGCACCTGGTTGGGCGGCATGCTGGTCAGGCCCAGCGCGTTGCGGGTGATGCCCAGCACCATGAAGATCTTGGTGAAACAGGTGCAGAGCAGCAGCAGGGCCGGCGCCACCGACAGCACGGTGAGGCCCAGCATGATCACCAGCGAGGTGGCCGGGCGACTGCCGTCCGGGTTGGTGCCGTTGACGTTCAGGTTGATGCTCGGCCGGTTCGGCGGCGCCGGCGGAGTGGGTGCCCGCGGCACGAGTTGCGGCAGGGCCACGGTCGTCGCGGTGGCCGCCACGGCGGCCGGCGGCGGGGTGGGTGCGGGCGCGGGGGCACGACCCGGCTCAGCCGCGGCAATTCCAGGCAGCAGTACGAGTGCCAGGCCGGCGCTCGCGAGCAGGAGCAGGATCGCGCGTCGCATATCAGTGCCTCGTGGTCCGGTCGCGCAGAAAGTCCAGGATCCGCCCCGAGCTCGAGACGTCGGCCGCCGCCGGATGGGCATCGGGCAGCTCGCCGGCCTCGTCCTCGGCCAGCACCACGCTGTCCCGCCGCTCCGGCGGGTGCTTCTCGAAGTCCGCCACCTCGGCCTCGCCCAGCAGGCTCACCTGCTGATCGGTGACGCCCAGGATGAGAGCCCGGTCGGCCACCCGGACCACGGTCACCGCCGCTCCCCGGGTCAGCTGCTGCCGGTTGAGCACCGCGAGCGGTCCGTGGCCGCGGCCCGCGCCCAGCGGCCGGCGCACCGCGCGGGCCAGGGCCCACATCAGGCCCAGGACGACCGCCAGCGAGAAGCCGACCTGAAGGACGAGCTCGATCAAGGCGGTTACTCCCGTTCGGTGCCCGGCGAGACGATCTCGGTGATCCGGATACCGAAGTTCTCGTCCACCACGACCACCTCGCCCCGAGCGATCAACCGGCCGTTGACCAGCAGGTCGGCGGGGCTGCCGGCGGCCCGGTCCAGCTCGACGATGGCGCCCGGGTTGAGCGAGAGCAGTTCGCGGACCGCCATCCGGGTGCGGCCCAGCTCGGCCGAGACCTCCATCTCGACGTCGTGCAGCATGTCGAGGCCGCCGCGCAGCTGGATGCCCGGCCCGGCGGACTGCTGGCGGGCCACGTCCATCTGGCCCGGTTCCTCGCCCGGCCACGGGCTCAGCGCGAGCGCGAGCACCGCCCGCACCTCCTCGCCCTCCACCAGCGGGACCGCGACGGCGTCCTCCTTGGTGGCCAGCGAGCTCATCGCCACGCCGGACTCCATCACCACGCCCGGATCGAGGACCACCGGCCCGAAGACCCGGGCTGCCGCCTCCAGGGCGGGCCGGACCGCGGCGGTGAGGTCGAGCTCGCCCAGCGGGCTCTCCTTGAGCGCGTCCGCGAGATCCTGGCCGACCACCACGACGACCTCGCCGTTGGCCGCGCCGCTGAACTTGGCCGTCACCGCCTGGCCGTCGGCGAGCACGTCGGCGGTCGCCGCGATCGGGGCGGCGGCGCTCAGCGCCCGGCTGGTGGGCAGCACGGCCAGCGCCGCGTCGGCGGCGTTCCGGGCGAGTGTGAGCTGCGGCGCGGTGATGGTGGGCGCGGTCATGGACGGCCAGACTCCTTGGACGACTCCTTGGGCGGCGGCACCACGAGGCAGGCGAGCCGGGCGCCCTGATTACCGGGAACTGCGTGAGCGAAAACGGTCTCGTTGACCGTCACCTCGAGCGGCCTGCTGGTCGGATGACCGAGCGGCACGACGTCACCGGGACGCAGGTCCACGATGTCATCGGTACGCATACGAATGGGCTGGAATCGGACCGCAACGTCGATCGGAGCCGAGAAAAGGCCGGCCGTGAGGTTGCGCAACGCGAGATCCCGGCTGGCCCGTTCCTTGTCGCTCAGCACGATCGTCTCGGTCCGGCTCAGCACCGGCAGGATCATGTTGAACGGCATGCAGATCGTGGCCATGCACTCCTCGGCACCGATCTTGAGGTCGAAGGTGGCGACCACGCAGGCGTCGCCGGGCGCGTGTGCCCGCAGGAACTGCGCGTTGTACTCGACTTCCTTGAGCGTCGGCGCCATGTCGACGAGCGCCTCGAAGCCGTACCGCAGCTCGCCCAGCATCCGTTCCAGGAGCCCGCGGAGCAGCGGCATCTCGACCTCGGTGAGCGGCCGCTCCGGCTGGGGCCCGCCGGGGCCGCCGAGCATGTGGTCGATGGCGGTCATCACGGCCGACGAGGACAGCTCCATGAGGGCCGTGCCGTCCAGCGGCTCGAGGGTCACCACGGCGATCACCGTCGGGTTGGCCAGCGCGGCCACGTATTCGTCGTAGTTGAGCTGCTCGATCGAGGCGAGCGTGACGCTGCTGACCACCCGCAGGCGAGTGGTCAGCAGGGTGCCGCAACTACGGGCGTACGTCTCGAACGCGGTCTGCAGCGTGCGGACGTGGTCCCGGGAGAGCTTGACCGGGCGCCGGAAGTCGTACGCGGTCGGCCCTCCGCCCTGGCCGCGACGCGACATCTTGCCCGGGGATCGAGTAGCGGAGGTCACGTCGTCCCCATCGGCTCATTTCCGGAACCGCTGAGCGCGAGAAGCGTTTTTATCCCTGAATCGACGAACGGGCGGACTCACCGGAGTGAGCCCGCCCGTCCGCTTTGCCGATTCGGAATCCCTTACTGGGTCACGAACTCGGTGTAGTAGATGTCCATGACCATCTTGACGTCCTTCTCGGTGTAGATCTTCACGATCTTCGTCAGCAGGTCGTGCTTGATGGTCTCGCGGCCCTTCTCGGTCGAGAGCTCGGCCACCTTGCGCCCGGTGTACTCGTCGATCGCCAGGTTGATCGCCTCGCTGAGGTCGACCTTCTCGGCGCCGGCCTCCTCGGTCTGCTGAAGCGCGAACTTGAACTTCAGGTAGTGGCCGTCGGCCAGGTTCACGGTCAGCGAGTCCTCGATCCCCACGACGATGCCCTTCACGGGCTCCTTCGCCGCCTCGGCCGAATCGCCCTTCATCATGAAGAACGCGCCGGCACCACCGCCCAGCAGCACGACTACCGCCACGATGATGATCATCAGCATCTTCTTGGACTTCTTCGGCGCCTCGGGGGCAGCAGCATCCTTGTCGCTCATAGCAGCTCCTCTCGTCAGTCGTGCGGGGTGGTGGTCGGTGTGGTCGGGGTGGTGCTCGCGGCCGGCTCGGCCGCCTTCGCGATCGCCTCGGCCTGCGCCGTGGTCTGGCCGGTGTGCAGCTTGGCGTCCGAACCGGACGCGGTGGGCAGCAGTGCGGCCTGGTCGGCCGGCAGGGTGGTGAGGACGACGATGTCCACCCGGCGGTTCATCGTGATCGACCGCGGGTCGGCGGGGTCGATCAGTGGCTTGGTGTCGGAGAACCCGACGGCACTCATCCGGTTCTTGGCGATGCCGTGGCTGGACAGGTACCGGACGGTGGTCGAGGCCCGCGCCGCGGACAGCTCCCAACCGCTCGGGTAGTACTTGGTCCTGGCGTTCAGCTGGTTCGTGTTGCCGTCAACCTCGATGCTGTTCGGCAGCTTGGCCAGCGTCGGCGCGACGGCGTTGAGGATCTTCTGGCCACCGGACTTGAGGTCCGCCCGGTCGCCGGCGAAGACGATCTCGTTGGTCACCACCGTGACCACCAGGCCGCGCCGGTCGATCGTGAACTTCACCTGGCCGAGCAGCTTCTGCTTGGCCAGCGCGTCCGAGATCTTGTTCTCGATCTTCTTCAGGTCCTCGGCTTCCTTGGTCGCCGCCTGAGCGTCCTTGGAGGCCTTGGCGCGGCTCTGCGCCACCAGGGCGTTCTGCACCGCCTGGATTTCCTTGGCGGTCATGTCGGAGGTGCCGGCCTTGCCGTCGCCGCTGCCGGCGCCCGGGTCGATCGACACGATCTGCGTGTTGTTGCCGGAACCCTCGAGCACTGCCTGCTTGCCCTGGAAGGCGGCGCTCTGCGCGCCGAATCCCTCGGAGAGACCGTTGGCGAGCTGCGCGAACTTCTTCATGTTCACGTCACTCATCGAGTAGAGCACCACGAACAGAACGAACAGCAGGGTGAGCATGTCGGCGTACGACACGAGCCAGCGCTCGTGATTGACGTGCTCCTCGTGCTCCTCATGCGGCTTCTTGCGCTTGCCGCCGCCGCCACCACCTGAACTCATTCGTTATGCCGCCTTCTTGGTGTTCGCGGCCGCCTCGGCCTTGGCGGCCTCGTCCGGCGGGAGCAGACTGCGCAGCTTCTGGGCGACCAGTCGCGGGTTCGAGCCGGCCTGGATGGCCAGCACACCGTCGACGACCAGTTCCATCTCCTCGGCCTCGACCTGGCTCAGCCGGGCGAGACGGGCCGCGATCGGCAGCCACATCAGGTTGGCACTCAGCACGCCCCAGAGGGTGGCGCAGAACGCCGCGGCGATCGAGTGGCCGAGCGTGTCGGGCTGGTCGAGGTTCTCCAGCACGTGCACCAGGCCCATGACCGTACCGACGATGCCGATGGTCGGTGCGTAGCCGCCCATGTTCTCGAACAGCTTCGCGGAGGCCTTGTCGGACTTCTTCTTCGCGGCGATCTCGGCGTGCAGGATGTCGTGCAGCTCGTCCGGGTCGGTGCCGTCGATCGCGAGCTGCAGACCGCGCTTCAGGAACGGGTGCTCGACCGTCTTGACCGCGTCCTCGAGGGCGAGCAGGCCCTCGCGGCGGGCCCGCTCGGCCAGCTTGACGACGTTGTCGACCAGCTCGGTGGGCGGCAGGACCTTGGTGAGGAAGGCCTTCTTCAGCTGCGCGCCGACGCCGGACCAGTCCTTCACCACACCGCCGGCCATCGCGGCGGCGAAGCCACCGCCGAACACCAGCAGCATCGAGGGGATCAGCAGGATGGAGGACGGCGAACCACCCTCGAGGATCTGCACGGCGAAGACGATTACGAGGCCGGCGCCTACACCGACGATGGTGGAGATATCCATCAGCGTTCCTTCCGGTGCAGCGGGAGCACCTTAGCGTCGAGGTCTTCGTGGTCGTCTGCGGTCAGGGCGGTGGCCGTGGGCTCGGCCTCCAGGCGACTCGCCTGGGCGATCAGCGAGGCGCGGTAGTGGCGGACCGAGTCGATGAATTCGGGCACGGACTCGGCGACGATGTACTTGGTGCCGTCAACCAGCGTTACGACCGTGTCGGGCGTGCACTCCACACGCTCGATCAGGTCCGGATTCAGGGCGAACACGGCACCGTTGATGCGGGTTACGAGGATCACTTACATCCGTCCTTGGGTGGTGGTGTGGTCCTGGGCTGGTAGGCCGTCCGTGGCCCGTCACAAGGAGAATCGGCGACTTGACGGTTGCTGATGAGATCCATCCGGTCGCCTTACGGGTGCAGCCGTTCGGGCAAAAGACGACGGCCGGGACAGGCAGCGAACTGCCCGTCCCGGCCGTCGGCCGGCTACCGGTGGTGCTAGCGCTTCATGCTGACGAGCTCCTGGAGCAGCTCGTCGGAGGTGGTGATGATGCGGGAGTTCGCCTGGAAGCCACGCTGGGCGATGACCAGGTTGGTGAACTCCTGCGCGAGGTCGACGTTCGACATCTCCAGGGCGCCGTTGACCACGCCGCCCATGCCGGCGCTGCCGGGCTGCCCGACCTGGGCATACCCGGAGTTGACGGTGGAGCGGTAGCTGGAGTTTCCGGTCTTCTCCAGGCCGTTGACGTTCTTGAAGGTCGCCATCGCGACTTGGCCGAGGACCTGTTTCATGCCGTTGCTGTAGACGCCGAGAATCTGGCCGGTCTCGTTCACGGTGTACGAGAGCGAGGTGAGCGCACCGGCAGCCTGGCCGTCGGTGTCGAACACGCGCGCGTCGGAGATACCGGAGAACGAGGTGACATCCGACAAATCAACGGTGTAGGCGCCGATCGTCATCGTCTTGCCGTCGGCATTGAGCGAGGCAGCACTCGGAAGGCCACCGGAGAAGTCCAGGTCATCCGTCGCGAGTGAGGTGCCGTCCTCGGCCCGCAGATCGATGTCCCAGCTTGAGGTCTGCGGATTGGCGGCGTTGTCAAGGTTGGTCCGGTGGAAGATGGCGACGACCGTATGGGTGGCGCCCTGCGCGTCGTACACCTTGACCGGAATGGTGGTCTCGTAACCGACCGAGTTGTTGGGAGGGCCGGGGTCGTAAACGCCGAACCCGGTGTTGGCCGGATTGTTCGGATCGGGCGTGACGTCACTGCTCAGATTTCCCTTGAGCGTGATGGTCTCGGTTGCCTTCGGCGCGATCGTGCTGCCCAGCGGCATCCGGATGTCGTCCGGCTTGGCCGAGGCGTTGACGACGCCGTCGGTCGCGGTCCAGCCCTGCACCGGCTCGCCGGTGGCGGTGACCAGCAGGCCGTTCGCGTCGAACGAGAACGAGCCGGCCCGGGTGTAGAGCATCTCGTTGCCGCTGCGGGTGACGAAGAAGCCGTCACCCTGGATCATCATGTCGCCGGAGCGGCCGGTGGTCTGCTGTGAGCCCTGTGCCCAGTTGGACAGGATGCCGGCGTTGGCCACACCGAGACCGACCTGTGCCGGGTTGGAGCCGCCCTGGCCGTTCTGCGGCGCACCTGCGGCGCCGAGCATCTGGCTGAGCGTGTCCTGGAACTGCATCGTGCTGGCCTTGAAGCCGACGGTGTTCACGTTGGCGATGTTGTTACCGGTGACGTCCATCATCTGCTGGTGGGCGTGCAGGCCGCTGATGCCTGAGTAGAGAGAGCGCAGCATGGGTGGTGTCCTTAAATTAGGCGGTCGCGGGACCGGTCGTCGGAGTGACGGACGACGGCTTCGGGGCCGCCGGCGTGGCACTCGACTGCGGGGCGGTCGTACCGGCAGCGGCAGCGCCGGTCGCCATCGGCTGGACTTCCATGACCTTGGACAGCGGCACATCCATGTTGCCGATCCGCAGGACCGGTTCGCTGTCTCCGTTGAGCTTGGCGGCCGAGATGACGCCCTCCTGGTGGGCACCCGACTCGTCCATGTATTTGACCGAGTGCCCGACCAGCGCGCTCGCGCTGAGCATGCGCTGCGACTTGAGCATGTCGGCGATATCGCCCAGCTTCTCCACCTGGGTGAACTGGGCGGTCTGCGCCAGGAACTGGGTCGAGTCGGCCGGCTTGGTGGGGTCCTGGTACTTGAGCTGGGCGACGAGCAGCTTGAGGAACGTGTCCTTGTCCCCGAGTTCCTTGCTCTTGGCCGCGATGCTGGTGTTTCCCGGCACCGCGCTGGAGCCCGAACTGCCCGAGATTCCCGAGGTCGGCGAGGTCATGAATTTCTCCCGTCCGTTTGATGCTCTACCTACGCGATCGACCGGAGCGCGATTTTGCTTAGCCCCAAAAAGGATCGCGGGCCCACCCACAGGGGTGGACCCGCGATCGGAGAGAGAACCGTCACTCAGGGCGCGAGCGACAGGCTGAACTTGCCCTTGCCGTACCGGTTGACCTCGACCAGCAGGTCGATCCGGCGGCCCAGGGCCATCAGGTGCGCCCGGGCGTCCGCGGGCAGCGGATCGCCGGGGTAGATCACCTGGTACATCTTGATGTGCGGGCTGCCCTCCCGGTTGAGCAGGCTGGTCAGCACGTTGCACAGCTCGAAGACGTTCTCGGCGAGATTCGGGAAGAGCTTCTTCTCGTCGATGCTGTCCTCGGCCGCGCCGGCCGGCAACAGGCCGAGCGCGGCGCCGGCGTTGGCCGCCAGCGTGAGATCCATCCCGAGGACGCCGTAAATCTTCTGCGCGCTGTCGGTGAAAATGGCAACCGTGGCCGTGGCGATGTCGTCCGCGGAGAGCGGATCGCCGGGGCTGACGGTCACTTCGCGGCCGAGCAGGTCCTCGAAGAGGTTGCGAACGGCCACACTGCCTGGAAGAACCGAGACGTCGGACATGTCTTAATCATCCCAAAATAGGAGCGAATACCTCATCGAATCGCTCAGCTGTGAACGGCTTGACGATGAAAAACAGGGATCCGGCCGCCTCCGCCGCCTGCTGCATCTCGGGCGTGCACTCGGAGGTGACGAATCCGAACTTGATGTCGTTACCGGCTGCTCGCAACTGCCGCAATACCTCGATACCGGTCATTTCGGGCATATTCCAGTCAGAAAGCACCAGATCGGGGTTCTCGGACTTGGCCAGGTCCAAGGCTTGCTTGCCGTCGACGGCCTCGATCAGCTCATGGTCGCCGAAGCCGGCCTGGCGCAGCGTGCGGACAACGATCTGCCGCATCACCCGGCTGTCATCGGCGATGAGAATCTTCATTGCTGTTCCTCCTTGTCCTCACCGCGGCTCTGCCACATGGAAATGGACACCGGTTCGCCCTCCCACACGCCGTAGACGCCGCTGATCCGCTCGGTGTTCGGGAACCGGGCGGTAGTTTCGGGTGCCAGGACCACCTGGGGCAGGGAGAGAAGGGCGCCGGGCGGCAGCATCGCCTTCACATTGCCGCCGACGATGTTGGCCAACTCGCCGAGCACGTCGGAGATGTCCTCCTGGCTCACCTCGTCGGCCTCCATGGCGAGGAATGCGGCCGCGGCGCGGCGCGCCGCCTCGGTGGAGGACGCGTACACCAGGTGTCCGGTCCAGGAGCCGGTGATGGAGACCGACGAGTGCACCTCGGTGGGCTGGTTCTCGTCGTAGTTGGGGATCAGCGGGCTGACGCCCTCCGGATCCAGGTACGACATCCAGACTTGCTCCACCATCTCGGCGAGGTCGTTCTCGTCGACCTCGACTTCGACGCTCATGAGTTCGCTCCGGTCGGGACAAGGCCCAGGAGGGCCAGCTTTTCGATCATGGCGCCCTCGGTGAAGGGCTTGATCACGTACTCGTGGGCGCCCGCGGCGAGCGCCCGTACGATCTGGCTCTGTTCGCTCTCGGTGGTGACCATGACCAGGGTCATCTCGCGCAGGCGCGGATCGGCCCGGACGTGGGTGACGAACTCGAGCCCATTCATGTTGGGCATGTTCCAGTCGATGAGGGCCAGTTCCGGCACCTCGGTCATCTCGGTGAGCAGGTCCAGCGCTTCCTTGCCGTCGCCTGCTTCCACCGCTTCGAAATTGAGCTTGGTGACAATGCGCTTGAGGATCATGCGCATTGCGCGGGAGTCGTCGATCACCATGGCGCGCATCCGGCGTCATCCCCTTCTCGGAGCGCCCGCGGGCACCCCGCTTCGGACTCGGTAGGCAGAGGTGCGGCCGGCGGCCACCCGTTCGTAGTTGTCGTCGATGCCGATGGTCGTCTCGGCCGCACCCAGGAAGAGCCAGCCGTCCGGACGCAGCAGCTTGGCGGCGTTCTGCAACACGGTCCGCTTCGTCGCGACGTCGAAATAGATCAGGACATTTCGCAAGAAAATGATGTCGAACGGCTGCATCGGCGGCAGCGGGGCGGTGAGGTTCATCAGCTTGAACGAGACGTTGCGGCGCAGCGCCGGAGTGACCCGCCAGTGCGCACCGGCCCGCTCGAAGTACTGCACCAGCTGGCTCGCCGGCAGACCCCGGTTGACCTCCACCTGGCTGTACTCGGCGGTCTCCGCCCGCTTGACCATCTCGGTGGAGATGTCGGTACCCATGATCTCGTAGGTCCAGCCCGCCGGGAGCTTCTCCTGCATGGTGATGGCCAGGCTGTACGCCTCCTGGCCGCTGGAGCTCGCGGCCGACCAGATCCGGATCTTGCGGGCCGTCGCGCGCGACTTGATCAGTTCCGGGAGGACCTGGTCGGTAAGGGCCGCGAACGGCTCCCGGTCCCGGAACCACGAGGTCTCGTTCGTGGTGAGCGCGTCGATGACCTTGCGCTGGTGCTGCGGGTTCGGGCGGCGCTGCAACTCCGCCAGGAACTCGGTGACGTTGGCCGCGCCGACCGCCCGCGCCACCGGGATGAGCCGCGCCTCGACCAGGTACTCCTTGCCCGGGGCCAGGACGATCGAGGCTTCGCGCCGGACCAGCGTGGAGACGAAGTTGAACTCGGCCTGCGTGAGACTCATCGGGCCACCGCCGCCGAACGACCCGACTTGATCCGGTTGACCAGGAACGCGGCGATCCGGTCCAGCGGCAGAATCTCGTCGGCCAGACCGGCTCCGACGACCGCGCCCGGCATGCCCCACACCACCGAGGTGGCCTCGTCCTGCGCCAACACCTCGGCGCCAGCGTCCCTCAGCACCTTCGCTCCACCCCGTCCGTCATGTCCCATTCCGGTGAGTACGGTGGCGTACGCGGAAGCCCCGTACAGTTGCGCCACCGACCGGAACATCACGTCCACGGCCGGTCGGCAGGAGTTCTCCGGCGGCGCGCCGCTGAGCTGCGTGAGCGTTGCCGTGCCCCGGCGGTGGAACACCAGGTGGTGATCGCCCGGAGCGATGTAGGCCCAGCCGGGGGTCAGTTCCATCCCGTCGCCGGCCTCCACCACGCGCAGCGGCGTGCTGCGGTCCAGCCGCTCGGCGAACATCTTGGTGAAGACCGGTGGCATGTGCTGGGTGACCACGATCGGCACCGGGAAGTCGGCCGGGATGCCGGTCAGCACCTTGGTCAGGGCGTCCGGGCCACCGGTCGAGGAGCCGACCGCGAGGATGTCGATCCGGCCGCCGGGCGCGCCGCGCTTGGCCGGCCGAGCTGCGCCGGGCGGCGGGGCGCCGGGCCGGCCGGGACCGGACGGCGGCTGGCCGGCGCGCGGCGGGGCGGCACCGGGACGGGCCGGGGGTCCGGGCGACGCGGCGCCGGGACGGGCCGGCGGGCCGGACGGCGCGGCGGGCCGGCGCTTGCCGCCCAGCGCGTGGATCTTGGGGACCAGCTGCTCCCGGACCGCCGCGATGGACTCGTTGACCGACCCGACGTTGCTGGGCTTGGTCACGTAGTCGGTGGCACCGGCCGACAGCGCCTCCAGCGTCGCGCTGGCACCCGCCGCGGACAGCGTGCTGAACATGATCACGGGAATCTGCTTGTGCCGCTTGCGCAATTCGCGCACCGCGGCGATGCCGTCCATCTGCGGCATCTCGATGTCCATCGTGATCACGTCGGGCTTGAGCTGGTCGATCTTGGCTTGGGCCAGCAGGCCGTTCGACGCCGTGCCGACGACCTCGATGTTCTCGGCGCTGCCGAGGGCGTCGACGATGAGCCGACGAACCACGACCGAATCGTCGACGACGAGGACCGAAATCATCGAACCACCCCCTTCACCCCAGCCACGCCGGGCCGAGTGCCGCGACCACCGGTGCGAGCAGCCGATGCGCCGTGGAGGTGTCCAGGAGGTCACGTACCACCAGCGCCTGCACGGCACCGCTGAGCATGTTCCAGACCCCGCCGGCCCGATCGGCCAGCGGAATGTCGGCCGTGTCGACGGCCTGTACCAACAGCATCTGCGCCGCGGCGGCGGTGCGGACCCGATCGGAGAGATACGCGGCCCAGGAAGCTGAGTGCACGGCGGGCGACCAGCCGCCGGCGTTGCGCCGGGCGTCCTCGGCCGAGGTCGCGAGCCGGCTGAGATCCTTCGACCGCAGTGAGCGCAGCCGGTCGAGCAGTGCCGACACCACGTAGTGATGCGGTCCCAGGTCGATCGGGGCACCCACCGGGAGTTTGCGCATGGCCGAGACCCAGCCGGCGCCGAGCCGGCGACGGGTGTCCGTGTCCAACACCTCGCGCAGGTAGCTGGCCACCGCGGCGTCGCAGAGCAGCGCGGTGGCGGCGGCCGCGGTGTCGCTCTGCTGCGCGTCCCGGCCGGTGCCCTGCCAGGTCCACGCCATCACGTCGTAGCGCAGACAGGTCAGCAGCGCGTCGACCGAACCGATCGGCGCCCGCTCGACCAGCGCCAGGCTGCCGGCCGGATCGTCCTTCGACATGCCCTTGAGCGACGGCATCCGGCGCGCCGCGCTCTCCACCTCGACCCACAGCGGTCCACGGACACCCTCGTCGGGCAGCCGCTCGGCGAGCACCGCCAGATCGGCGCTCTGCAGCCGCAGGCCACGCAGCACCACCTCGGCGGTCGCCGACCCGCCGCTGAGGCGGGTCAGGTCGAACCCGAGGACCGGGGCGCTGACCAGGCTGTACATCAGGTGGTGGCGCGGTACGTGTCGACGGCCTGGTTGACGTCGAGCGCCAGCATCAGCCGTCCGTCCAGCTTGAACGTGCCCACGACCAGCTCCCGGGTCGGCCCGCTGAGCGTGTCGGGCGGCGGTTCGAAGGTGTCGTCGTCCAGGTCGACCACCTCGCCGATCTTGTCGACCAGCAGGCTGACCGGTTCACCGTCGCCGCGCAGGATCACGTTCATCACCGGTCCCTGCAGGGCCTTGCGCGCGAGCCCGAGTTGCACCCGCAGGTCGACCGCCGGGATGACCTGGCCGCGCAGGTTGAACAGCCCGCCGACGGCCGGTGGGGCGAGCGGCACCGGGGTGTACTCGTTGTACGAGAGCACCTCCTGCACGGTGTGCACCTCGACCCCGAAGAGCTGGTCCGCCACCTCGAACGTGGCGAACTGTCGGCTCGTCATGTCAGGCCTCCACCAGCATCTCGTCGTGTTCCAGGTCGGTGTAGAAGTTGGGGTCGGCGGCCAGGATGGCGCGGCGCACGTCCAGCAGCTCGGTCACCCGCTGCTGGATGACCGCCGTGCCGACCAGCCCGTCCTCCTCGGCGTCCCGCCGCGTGGTGGTCGAGTTCTCGGCGATGTCGACGATCCGGTCCACCACCAGTGCCACGCTCCGCTCGCCCTCGCTGTAGACCACCACCGAGACGGTGTCGCCCTCGGGCTCCTCGCCGTACGCACCGAGCAGGTGCGACAGCCGCACCAGCGGAAGGATCTGGCCGCGGTACTGGACCACCTCGCGGGACCCGGCGTGCTCGATCCGCTCGCGCGGGAACTCCTCGAGCCGGGTGACGGTGTCCAGCGGGATCGCGACCCGCCGCTCGCCGACCGCGGTGACCAGCAGCCGCTCGCCGGTACCGCTGGCACCGGAGGCACGCGAGGACGCCTCGAGGTTCTGCCGCTCGGCGTCGGCGGCCAGGTGGCTGCGCCGGGCCAGCGACGAGACGTCCAGGATCAGGCCCACCTTGCCGTCGCCCAGGATGGTCGCTCCGGCGTACAGGCCAATGTCTTTGAACCGGCTGTTGAGGGCCTTGACCACGACCTCTTCGGTGTTCAGCACCCGGTCCACGACCAGGCCGAACCGCCGGCCGTCGGCCTGCAGCACCATGATGTAGACGCCCTGGTCGCCGCCCACGTCGAGGCCGAGCGCCCGGTCCAGCCGCACCAGCGGGAGAAGCTTGCCGCGCAGCCGGTAGACGGGCGCGCCGGAGGCGTACTCGATCTTGGTGGACTGGCCGTCGATGAAGACCAGCTCGAGCACCGCGACCTGCGGCACCACGTAGCGCTGGTCGCCGCAGTCGACGGTGAGCGCCTGGATGATGGCCAGGGTCAGCGGAATCGTGAGCCGCCAGACCGTGCCCTCGCCGGGCGTCGAGTCGACGCTGACCGCACCGCCGATGTTCTCGATGTTGGTCTTCACCACGTCCATGCCCACGCCGCGGCCGGACACGTTGGTGACCTTGGCGGCGGTGGAGAAGCCGGGCTGGAAGACCATCGCCATGATGTCGCGACGGTCCATGTTGGGGATCTGGTCGGGACGCAGCAGGCCGTTCTCGACCGCCTTCTGCGCGATCCGCTCCACGTTCAGGCCGGCGCCGTCGTCGGCCACCTCGACCGCGACATGCCCGCCCTCGTGGTACGCGCGCAGCGTGAGCGTGCCCTCCGGGCCCTTGCCCGAGGCGATCCGCTGCTCCGGGGTCTCGATGCCGTGGTCGACCGCGTTGCGCACCAGGTGGGTCAGCGGGTCCTTGACCGCCTCCAGCAGGCTCCGGTCGAGCTCGGTCTCCTTGCCCTCCATGACGAGCTGGACCTGCTTGTCCATCGAGTTGCTCAGGTCCCGGACGACTCGGGGCAGCTTGGACCAGATGTGCTCGATGGGCTGCATCCGGGTCTTCATGATGCCCTCTTGCAGCTCACTGGTGATCATGCCGAGCCGCTGCGCGCTGCGCACCAGGGTGGCGTCGCCGATCTCCATGACGCCGCGGACCAGCTGGTTCCGGGCCAGGACCAGCTCGCCGACCATGTTCATCAGGGTGTCCAGCAGGTCGACGTCGACCCGGATGGCGCTGTCCGCGATGCTCCGCTTGGGGGTCTGTGCCTGCAGCGCCTCGTTGACCGCGGCCGGCTTGGCCTTGCCCTCCTCCAGCAGGATCGTGCCGAGCTTGCGCTCGTCGCCCTCGAGCTGCTGCTGCAACGCCGAGCCGACGTCGGCGGGCTGGGCGGCACCGGACTCGACGAGCATCTCGCCGAGCGGGCGGCGCTGGCCCTCGACCGGCTCGGGCGCCGGGCGGACCGACGACTCCTCGAGCGGCTCGGGCTTCTCGGCGCTCTCGGCCGGCGCGGCCTCGGCGGTCTCGGCCGCCGCCTCCGCCGCCGGCGCACCGGCCTCGGCCGCCGCTTCGGCAGCCGCCTCACCGGCGTTCATCTGCGCGTTGACCTGGGTGATGATGCTGTCGACGTCGACGTCGTTCTCGGAGCCGGTCTCCTCGATGGCGGTCAGCAGCGACCGTACGCCGTCGATCGTGGCCAGCAGCGTCGTGATGGTGGCCGGGGTTACCGGCTGCACGCCGTCGCGCAGCTTGGAGAGCAGCGACTCGCCGGCATGTGCGAGCTTCTCGAGCCGGCTGAAGGCCAGGAAGCCGCTGGTGCCCTTGATCGTGTGGATCGCCCGGAAAATCCGGGAGATCAGGTCGCGCGAATCTGGCTCCTGCTCAAGGGAGACCAGGTCGCGGTCGATCTGATCAAGGTTCTCGTGGCTTTCCATGAGGAATTCGCCAACGATCTCGCCAAGGTCTTCCACGCTTCAGTACCTCCTGCTCGGCTTCCAGTGCCCTCATCGACGGGGGCACCCGCCTCCTGAGAACAACGCTGCCGGGATGACGGGAATCAGGCTTCCCCGCCCGGCCGGCGGTAGCGGTAGCCGAATCCGCGGACGGATTCGATCGGCGACTCGTCGGGATCCGACCAGCCGAGCTTGCGGCGTAGCCGGAGTACTGCGAACTTGACCCGCTCCTGACCGATGCCGGTGGGGTCGTCCCACGCCTGGGTCAGCAGCTGATTGGGGCTCAGCACCGCACCGGCATGCCGGACCAGGGCGTTGAGCAGGCGGAACTCGGTGGGCGTGAGACGCTTCTCGTCGCCCTTGACGTAGACCCGGCGCTTGGTCGGGTCGAGGTGCACCAGGCCGTCGTCGTAGACCTGGCTGGCCCAGCTGTTCTGGCCGCTGGACGACCGGCGCAGCAGCGCCTCCACCCGGGCCAGGAGTTCGTTGTTCGCGAACGGCTTGGTGAGGTAGTCGTCCGCGCCGCCGCGCAGGCCGCGTACCTTCTCCGCCTCCTGGCCGTGCGCGGTCAGCACCAGCACCGGCACGTCGGAGACGTCGCGCAGCCGCTCGAGGACCTGCCAGCCGTCCATCTCGGGCAGGCCGACGTCGAGGACCACCAGATCGGGGTGCTCGGCGTAGGCCTCCTTGAGACCGGTCCGGCCGTCGCCGGCGTGCGCCACCTCGTAGCCCGCACGGCTGAACAACAGCCGGAGGGCAAGGGCGATATCCGGGTCGTCCTCGACGACGAGAAGGCGACTCATCGTGTGCTCACCCTGGCCCCCACCCCTCGCTCGCGCGCCGCGTCCGCACACGGCCCACCGCCGAGTTCGCCGATGGGGCGACCCGTCCGGTCAGCTTCTTGCTCGGCGCCACTCGCAGACCGCGAGCGACGGAATCAACCGCGCAAACCCACGATAGCGTGATGTCACGGTCTATTTACGGACAGTCACAGTTTAGCGGGCTATCGGGCGATCGGGGCCGGTCCGGCCGGATCCGCCATCGGGAACGGTGAGGCCCGAGCGACGGGAGCGCACGACCATCCCACCAGCCTGACACTTTTGCGTACGCCGATTCCGGTTTCGCGGAAATAAGGGACGTACGGCCGAGAAACGGATGCGATATCCACTGGTGGGCGACTCGGCCCCCTTCGGATTCGGGAGGCACCCGTGCTCGACCAGGTCGTACGACGTCTCGCCGTACTGACGGCGGCACCCGCGCTGCTGGTCATGGCCGCGCCGGCGGACGCGAAGGTGCCGGCTCCGCCGCTCCCCAGGCACGCGCCGGCCGGGTCCGTCGCGCCGGCCGTGCTGATGTCCGAAGTGGTGACCAGGACCAACCAGCAGCGGCGCGCCAACGGCTGCGGCCAGCTCGGGGTCGACCGGGAGCTGACCGTGGCTTCCGTGCGGCAGAGCCTGTACATGGCCCGCACCGGCGTCTTCAGCCACGTCTGGCGGGACGGCACGACGTTCGTGGCCCGCTCGCATGCGGCCGGATACAGCCAGCCGTCCGGGGAGAACATCGCCTGGGGTTACCGCACCTCGGAGGAGGTCGTCGAGGCCTGGATGAACAGTCCGACGCACCGGGAGAACATCCTCAACTGCAGCGCCCACTCGATCGGCACCGGCGTCGCGTACGGAAAGAACGGTCTGCCTTATTTCACGCAGGTTTTCGGCTACGAGTGAACCCCAGGGTGGTCAGAACTCGCAGCCGACGAGGACCGGCTCCGGATGCAACTCGACACCGAACCGCGCGCGTACGCCGTCCCGGATGGTGCGGGCCAGGTCGAGCAGTGCCGTGGTGCTGCCCTCGCCGCGGTTGGTCAGCGCCAGCGTGTGCTTCGTCGAGATGGACACCCCGGCGCCCGGGTAGCCCCTGCCGAATCCGGCGTGCTCGATCAGCCAGGCCGCCGGGATCTTGACGCTGCCGTCCTCGCCGGGCCAGTGCGGCGCGTCCAGCGACAGCCCCTGCCAGACCTCGGTGGACACCACCGGATTGGTGAAGAACGAGCCCACCGACCAGGTGTCCCGGTCGTCCGGGTCGAGCACCATGCCCTTGCCGGCCCGCAGCTTGAGCACGGTGTCCCGGGCCTGTTGCAGCGGCACCCGGTCGCCCGGCTCGGCGCCGAGGCTGCGGGCCAGTTCGGCGTACCGGATCGGGGCCGAGCCGGGCGACACCGCGAGCCGGAAGTCGACCTCCAGCACGAGGTAGCGGTCGCTGTGCTTGAAAACGCTGGAGCGGTACGCGAATTCGCACTCGGCCGGGGACATCGCGCGGATCGTGTCGCCCTCCCGGTCGTACGCGTGCACCGCCACGATCGTGTGCGCGACCTCCTGCCCGTACGCGCCCACGTTCTGGATCGGGGTGGCACCGGCCGAACCCGGGATGCCGGACAGGCACTCGATGCCGGACCAGCCCTGAGTCACCGCGTGCTCGACCAGGTCGTCCCACAGCTCACCGGCGGCCACCCGGAGGACCACGCTGCCGGCGTCGCTCGCCACCACCCGGCTGCCCCGGGTGCGCAGCAGCAGCACCTCGCCCGGGAACCCGTCGTCACCGATCACCACGTTGCTGCCGCCGGCCAGAATCAGCACCGGGCGGCCGTCCGAGGCGGCCTTCCGTACAGTTTCCACTGCTTTGTCATGGTCGGTAGCGACGGTCAGGATGCCGGCCGGCCCGCCGAGGCGTAGCGTCGTGTACGCCGCGAGTGAACCGGCGGGCGTGGCAGTTTGGCGATCGCCGCTAACGTCAGACACGCCGTTCACCCTAGGCTCAAGGGTTGGGGCACCTCATCGGCACCTCCGGTGGAGTGGAGAGAGATGCGATGAACAGGCTGCACGCGACGAAGGACTTCTGGATGGCGGCCCTGCGCGCCGACAGCCCCGCGTTGCAGGACGCGGTGGCCCAGGCCGGGCCGACCGTCGAGGTGCCATCATGCCCCGGCTGGACCGGCACCGACCTGGTCGAGCACCTCACCGGCCTGCTGCACTGGGTCCGTGAGACGGTGCCGCGCGGCACCACCGAGCGGCCGGCGACCAGCCCCGTCCGCGACGGCACGCCGCCCGGGTGGGACGAGGCGCTGGACGGCTTGCGCCGGGAACTCACCGGCACGATCGAGACGCTCGAGGCGGTCGAGTCCGACTTCCCGGCGTGGAACTGGGCACCCCAGGCGAAGAAGGCGCATTTCTGGCACCGCCGGATGGCCCACGAGATCTCCGTGCACCGCTGGGACGCCGAGGCTGCGGCCGGGCGGCCCACCCCGATCGAGACCAAGCTGGCCGCCGACGGGGTGAGCGAGGTGCTCGACACCTGGCTGCCCGCCGGACGCCGGAAGGGCCCCACCGATCTGCACGGCGTGGTGCACCTGGTCGCGAACGACGCCGGGCATGAGTGGTTTGTCCGGCTCCGCGGTGCCGGCGTGGCGCTGCTCGACACCGGCACGATCCTGGACACCGACGACCATCACGCCCGGGCCCAGGCGACCGGCACCGCCAGCGACCTGCTGCTCGCCCTGATGGGGCGCCAACGGGCAGACCGTCTGGTAGTGACGGGTGATCCTCGGCTGTTCACCGCACTTCGCACCGGCTGACCCGGCAGTATTCGTCTTACCGGCCCTCGTCGTCGCGAAATTCGCGCCTATGATTAACCGGTTAAGTTGACTCGGGAGCACACCAGGAAGCGGGGAAACCGCATGACGGCAACCGTCACGTCCACGTCGGCGCAGCCGGCCCTTGCCGGGATCACCTTCCCCGACGGCTTCATCTGGGGAGCGGCCACCGCGTCGTACCAGATCGAGGGCGCCGCCCGGGAGGACGGCCGCGGCCCTTCGATCTGGGACACCTTCACCCGGACACCGGGCAAGGTCTACGCCGGGCACACCGGCGACGTCGCCTGCGACCACTACCACCGCTACGTCGAGGACGTGGCGATGATGGCGGACCTCGGCCTCGCGTCGTACCGGTACTCGGTCGCCTGGCCGCGGATCCAGCCGGACGGCACCGGCCCGGTCAACGCCCGCGGACTCGACTTCTACGACCGGCTCACCGACGCGCTGCTCGGCAAGGGCATCGACCCGGTGGTCACGCTCTACCACTGGGACCTGCCGCAGACGCTCGAGGACCGGGGCGGCTGGGCCGTCCGGGAGACCGCCGAGGCGTTCGCCGAGTACGCCCGGATCGTGCACGGCCGGCTCGGCGACCGGGTCAAGACCTGGACCACGCTGAACGAACCGTGGTGCTCGGCGTACCTGGGTTACGCCAGCGGCCTGCACGCCCCCGGCAAGAAGGACCCGGCCGCCACCTTCGCCGCCGTGCACCACCTGCTGCTCGGCCACGGCCTGGCGGCCCGCTCGCTGCGCGACGCCGGTGCGCAGAGCATCAGCATCACGCTCAACCCGAACGCGGTCTCGCCGGTCGACCCGGACAGCTGGGCGGACCGGGAGGCGGCCCGGGTCATCGACGGCCTGTCCAACCGGGTCTTCCTCGACCCGCTGCTGCGCGGACGCTACCCGGCCGACATGCTCGAGCACATGGCCCGGTTCACCGATCTGGCCTACATCCAGGACGGTGACCTGAAGACGATCAACGCACCGCTCGACATGCTGGGGATCAACTTCTACCAACCGACATACGTGTACGCGAAACCCGGCGCGACCGGTTCGCCCGACCAGCCGGGCAGCGAAGGCGTCGGGTACCGCGCCCCGGACGGCCCGGTGACCGACATGAACTGGCTGGTCGAGCCGTCCAGCCTGACCCGCCTGCTGAAGCGGATCCACGACGACTACCCGGGCACCGCGCTGCTGATCACCGAGAACGGCGCCGCGTACCCGGAGGGCCCGAGTGCGGACGGTGCGGTGCACGACACCCGCCGCGTCGAGTATCTCGACGGCCACCTGCGAGCCTGCCATGATGCCTTGGCAGCCGGCGTCGATCTGCGCGGTTACTTCGTCTGGTCGCTCATGGACAATTTCGAGTGGGCCGAGGGGTACGCGAAGCGCTTCGGAATCGTGCACGTCGACTACAGCACGCAGCAGCGGACGCTGAAGGACAGCGCGAAGTGGTACCGGGATGTGATCCGCCGCAACGGCATCGCCGACCCGGGAGAGAGCGAGGGGTGACCTGGTGGTGACGCGGGAGCGGCCAACCCTGGAGGCGGTGGCGCGACGCGCCGGAGTTTCCCGGGCCACCGTTTCCCGTGTCGTCAACGGTTCCACCTCGGTGGCCGCTTCCATCCGCGAGGCAGTCACCCGGGCCGTCGAGGAACTGGGCTACGTGCCCAACCAGGCGGCCCGCAGCCTGGTGACCCAGCGCACCGAGTCGATCGCGTTGATCCTGCCGGAGACGGCCAACCGGGTCTTCTCCGACGACCTGTTCTTCCCCGCGATCATCCGCGGCGTGGGCGGCGAACTCGAGGCTGCCGACAAGCAACTCGTGCTCATGATGGCCGGCTCCGCCAAGAGCCACGACCGCGTGGAGCGGTACGCGGTGGCCGGTCACGTGGACGGCGTCATGTTCGCCTCGATGCACGGCGCCGACCCGCTGCCAGGCACACTGGTCCGCCTCGGCATCCCAGTGGTGTGCAGCGGCCGGCCCATCGGCGAGGCCGCGGTGCCGTACGTGGACGTCGACCACTTCGGCGGGGTGGTCGGCGCGGTCCGCCACCTGGTCACCTCGGGCCGCCGCCGGATCGCCACCATCGCCGGACCGCAGGACATGGTGGCCGGCATCGACCGGCTGGCCGGCTATCGGGCCACGTTGGAGGAGGCCGGCCTGGCCCAGCACGTGGCGGTCGGCGACTTCACCCGCGAGTCCGGCATCGTGGCGATGCGCTCGCTGCTCGCCGACGACCCCAAGCTGGACGCGGTCTTCGTGGCGTCCGACATGATGGCGCACGGCGCGCTGCTGGCCCTCAAGGACGCCGGCCGCCGGGTGCCCGGCGACGTCGCGGTGATCGGCTTCGACGACTTCGAGATCAGCCGCTACAGCGAGCCACCACTCACCACGGTCCGGCAACCCATCGTCGAGATGGGCCGGACCATGGCCCGCCAGCTGCTCGGGCTGATCAACGGCGAGCCACACCAGCCGGACGCCGTGGTGCTACCGACCGAGCTGGTGATCCGCGAGTCCGCCTGACCGGGCCTGTCCTGCCCCGGTTACCGGGTGGCCGAGGACGGTCCTGGACAGCAGCGTGGCGCCGGCGACCGCGGCCGGCATCAGCAGGATGGCACCGAGCGGGATCAGGAAGCAGCAGAAGACGGCGACGCCGAAGCCGAGCACGAGCGGTCGCTGCGTCCACAGAGCGTGCCGCCGCTGCCGCAGCCGCTGGCCGCGCCGCTGGAACGGGACGCCGGACAGCTCGACCGCGAGCAGCCAGCCGGCCACCGTCGCGCCGAGCACCGGGATCACGGTCTGCCCGATCACCGGCACGAATCCGAGCAGGAACAACGGGATACCGATCAGGACGGACAGCCCGATCAGCCGCAGCGAATCGACCAGGCTGCGCCCCAGCGACGGCCAGAACCGGACCTCCACGGCGTTCGGCACCCCGCCGAACCGGTCTTCGATCCGCTCCGAGATCCGCTCGTAGAACGGGTCGCCGATGAGCAGCGTCACCGCGGTGAAGGTCAGGACTCCGAAGAGCGCGGCCACGCCGAGCAGGCCGACGCCGGCGAAGACCCGGATCAGCTCGCGCCAGAACTCCGCCCAGTCGGCGGCGAACCAGGTGACCGTGCGGGACAGCCGGGGCAGGAAGTTGAGCAGGACGACCAGGGCAACGGTGTAGAGCACGCCGGAGATCAGCGCGGGCAGCAGGCCGAGCCCGAGCAGCTTGGGGCTGCGCAGGATCAGGCCGAGACCGCGGCCGAGGAGGGCGGCCCCCTGTAGGAACTGCCGAACAGGAGTCACGATCCGGCAGCTTAGGACCTGCGGGCCGGTCCCGCTCGCCGGCCGCCCCCGGAACCCTAGGGCGTGGTGGCGGTGCTGCTCGGTTCGGACGGTGTCGCGCTCGGTGGGCCGGCCGGTGAGCTCACGTCGGTGGGCGTCGGCACCGGGGGCAGCGTCAGCGGCGGCAGCGTGGGCGCCGACGTCGCGGTCGGCGGGGTCGCCGTCACGGTCGTCGAGGGCAGGACGGTCACCGGCGCGCTCGCGGCCGCACTCGGCGGCACGGGTGCCGACGACAGACCCGGGCGCGGGGGCTGGGACGAGTAGTCCACCGCGGTGACCGGCTGCCGCTGGCCGCCCCGTTCCGGTGCCGCGCCGAGACCGCCGGCGCCGATGCCGCCGGTTCCGGTGGGTGCACCGACCGGAGCCGGTTTGCGCGCCGGGCTGGCCAGGGTCCACCCGATCGCCAGAGAGATCGGGAGCCCGAAAGCCACTAGTCCGAAAAAGATGGATTTAGCCGATAGCCGCACGCCGAGAACACCGGTCGGCGGCAGGGAAAAGTTACGGGTCGGGCTTGATCAATACGGTCGATCAAGCGTTGAGGAACGCGGAGATGCGGTCGCGCAACTCGGCCCGGTGCGTCCACAGGACCGCAGGGCGGTCGTAAACGTGCAGGTCGGAGCCAGGGAGCAGGCCGGCCAGCCGCTCCGCCCAGCCCGCCGGGTGCGCATCGTCGCCGAGACAGCCGATGACCAGCGCCCGGCCCCGGAACTCGGCCAGCGCCGCCTCGTCGGGCACCGCCGGTTCGTGCCAGAGGGTGGTCAGTTCGGCCGCGAGCCCGTCCCGCTGCAACTGCTCGACCCGCTGCCGCAGGTAGCTCCAGCCGGTCGGAGTGTTGCGCACCGGCGCCGGCAACTCGCCCTCGACCGCGGCCGCGATCGACGCCGCCTCGCCCGACTCGACGGCGGCGAGCAGCCGTTCCATCCGGGCCTCGGCGGCCGCCGGGCGGGTGCCGTCCAGTGCGGCGGGCAGGTAACAGACCACCCGCTCGAACCGGCCCGGCGACTCGCTGAGCAGCCGGCACAGCGCGGCGGCGCCCATGCTGACGCCCAGCGCCCGGGTGGCGCCGGCCAGGTCGGCCACGGCGCGCAGGTCCTGGGCGAGGTCGGCGAACGTCCACGGGCCGACCGGCGCGTCGGAGCGGCCGTGCCCGCGGAAGTGGAAGAAGACCCGGCGGCCGCCGACCGCGCTGGCCAGCGGCCGGGTGCCGGCGATGTCACCGGCGAGGCCGTGCGCGAACACGGTCACCGGGTCGCCGGCGCCGGTGACCAGTTGTTCGAGGCGTACGCCGCCGGGCGTGCCGACCAACTCGGTGGATGGACCGGGCAGGGTGGGCCGGCCCGAACGCGGGCCGGTCGGATCGGCCCGGTGCAGGCGCGGCCCGCCGTCCGGCGGAGGCGGACCGAACCGCCTCACCTGAAGCTCCTCACCAGAAGCCTTTGCCGTCCGACAGGTCTTTGAGGCCGGGACGGACATCCAGGAGATAGATCAGGGCAGCTGCGACACCGATCAGGCCGAAGATGCCGATCGGGCCGCTGAACAGCAGAGTCAACACGATGCAGACACCCAGGATCGCCGCCCAGGCGCCCTTTGGCAGGGTGCCGATCGCCTGGAATCCGTCGCCCCGCTGGGTCAGACAGTGGATCAGCGCAACCGCCTGGACGACCAGCGAAAAGATCAAAATGAGCAGGTTGAGGTAGCTGACGACTGCCAGGTAGAAGATCGGCGCGGAAGAGGCCATGAGGGGAAGTCTATGCCGCGGGCCCCGGCCGTCGCCGGGGCCCGCTGATCATGCTTATTCGCCGGCCGGCTTCGCGGCACGCTTGCGCGGCTTGCCGTCGGGAGCGGCCGTGACAGCCTTGGGCTCCTCGGTCGCCTCGATGTCGGCGTTCACCACGTCGGCGCTGGCCACGATGCCACTGCCGACCACCCGCTCGCCGCGGGCCACCAGGGCGGTGTACGCCGTGACGGCGCGGTCCTGGGCCAGCTGGGCCAGCGAGGTGGCGACGCTGGCGGCGTTGCCACGCAGGGCGTCGAAGTCGGTGGTGCCGGCCTTCTCGCGGAGCTGGGCGGCCTTGGTGCTGGCCTGCTCGTTGTAGGTGCGCAGCGACGCGGCGGCGCGCTCGCTCAGCTCGGTGACCACGGCCGGCAGCTTGCGCAGCTGCTGATAGGCGAGGTCACCGGCACCGGCCGCGGCGTACAGCGGGGCGGGGAATCGGGTCTTGGTCTGCTCGGTCATTTCGTCTCCTCGGCATCCTCATTGGGTTCGGGTGTGTGCCGGGCGTTCTCGTTGCGGAACGTCTCGTAGATCTGCGACAGCGACTGTTTCTGGGCAATCGTGAGGTCCGGGTCCACCGCGATCGCGGCCAGCACCCCCTGCTGACCTTCGCCGTCCAGCAGGCCTGCCCGCAGGTACATCGCCGGAGTTGACACCCGCAGGGCACTGGCAATCTGCTGCAACACCTCGGCACTGGGCTTGCGCAGGCCACGCTCGATCTGGCTGAGGTACGGGTTGCTGACGCCGGCTTTGTCGGCGAGCTGGCGCAGCGAGATCTGGGCGGTCTGCCTCAGGTCACGGATGAAGGCACCGATGTCCTGCGGCAGATCCTTGGGCGTGGCCATGCATTCGAAGGTAGCCGCGGGTGCTAGCTGTTGCAAGCAAAACGCTAACTTTAGCTAGCGTGAGTCGTCTCACCTACCGGGCAGGCCGAGCAGCTCCCGGGTGGCCGCGGCGGTCAGCGGCGGCCGCTGCGCGAGCTGCGCGAACCCGGCGGCCCGGGCCACCAGCTGCATGTTCGACTCGACCGGCTGACCCTTCGCGTACGTGATCGTGTCTTCCATACCGACCCGAAGGTGACCACCGGCCGCGAGCGCCGCCAGCATCACCGGGATGGTGCTGCGGCCGATGCCGGTGGCCGAGAACGTGGTGCCCGCCGGCAGGTCCCGGATGGCCTGCTCGCACGCGACCAGCGCGGCGGCCGTCCCGGGCATCCCACCGGGCACACCCATCACGAGGTCGACGTGGACGTGGCCGCCGGCCGGCAGGCCGTACTTGCCGAGCAACCGCTGGAGCGTGGTCAGCTGGCCCAGGTCGAAGATCTCGTACTCCGGCACGATGCCGCGTTCCTGCATCCGGGTGTGCAGGTCGACGATGAACTCCCAGCGGTTGAGGAACACGCCGTCGCCGAAGTTGACGGTGCCCATCGTGCACGAGGCCATCTCGGGCGCGGCGTCCAGCACGGCGAGCCGGTCGGACTCCGGGTCGGTGACCGCGCCGCCCGAGGACAGCTGGACGATCAGGTCGGTGGCCTCCCGCAACGCCGCCACGGTCGCGCGCAGGCGGCCCTGGTCGAGGGTGGGCTCGGCGGCGGCGTCCCGGATGTGCACGTGGATGATCGACGCGCCGAGGGCCTCGCACTCCTTGGCGGTCGACACCAGCTCGTCGATGGTGACGGGCAGCGCGGGAACGTCGGACTTGCGATTTTCCGCGCCGGTCGGAGCAACGGTGATCACGGTACCGGTCATGCTCAGCATCCTGTCACGAGCGACGGTTCAGGCATGAACGATGGTTCAGGCATGAACGATGGTTCAGGCATGATCGATGGTTCAGGCCGGGTCCACGGCCGCCACCGAGTCGCCCACCCGCAGCTCGGCATCGTCGGCCACGTTGCGCTTGAGCACGGCCAGCGCGATCAGGCCCAGCTCGTGGTGCCGGACCGCGGTGCCGACGAAGCCGACCGCACGGCCGTCCAGGGTCACCGGGGTGCCCTGCGCCGGCGGCTGGTCGGTGGCGATGCCGTCCAGATGCAGCAGTGCGAGGCGGCGCGGCGGCCGGCCGAGGTGGTGCACCCGGGCCACCGTCTCCTGGCCGCGGTAGCAGCCCTTGTCGAGGTGGACGGCCGGTGCGGTGAACCCGGCCTCGGCCGGAAGGGTGCGGTGGTCGGTCTCCCAGCCCAGGCGCGGGATGCGGTGTTCGACCCGGATGGCCTCGTACGCCCACAGGCCGGCGAGCGGCACGCCGAGTTTCTCGATCACGGCCGTCCGGGCGGCGCGCGGCACGAGCAGGTCGACGCCCAGCGGGACCCGCCGGGCCAGGCCACCCTCGTACGGGCGTACGGCGTAATTGCTCGTTGCCTGTGCCGGCACCTGGCCGGCGGCGAATTTCGGACCCGGCACCACCGCCACCCGGGGTGGCGCGAGATCGGGGAACAGGTCGGCCGCGCCGGGACCGACCAGCGACAACACCGCGATCTCGGCGGACGCGTCGCGCGGCTCGACCCGGGTGAAGAACCGCATCATCTCGAGGTATTTGAGCAGGCCCGCCCCGGCGCCCGGCTCGGTGTCGAGCCACGCCGTCGAGCCGTCCTCGGTCACGTACGCGTGCTGCTCAACATGCCCGTGCGGGGACAGCACCATCAGCTCGGAGCCCTGCAGGGCGGACAAGCCGGTCAGGTGCTGGGTGGTCAGCGTGTGCAGCCAACTGGCGCGTTCCTCGCCCGGCACCGCCACCACATCGCGGTGCGACCGGTCGACCAGGCCCACCGCGGTGGCCAGCAGGCGCTGCTCCCGCATCGGGTCGCCCAGGTGCGCGGCAACCCCCGCGTCGGCGGACGAAGGATCGAGGTCCTCGACCATCACGACGGTCATCTCACGGCTCCTTACAGTCCTCGCAGACGCCGAAGAGCGAGACGTGGCCCACATCGACCCGGAAGCCCCGCTCCGACAGCAGCCAGTCGGTGACCGGCAGCATCACCGTCGGGTCTACCTCACTGATCGAGCCACATCCACGGCAGACCAGGTGAACGTGCTGATCCTCACCCGCCGGGTGGTAGGTGGGCGAGCCGTGCGACAGGTGGGTGTGGTTGACCAGGCCCAGCTCCTCGAGCAGTTCGAGGGTGCGGTAGACGGTCGTGATGTTGACGCCCGCGACGCGTTCGCGCACCGCCGTATGGACCTGCTCGGGGGTGGCATGACCTAGGTCGTGCACCGCCTCCAGGATCAGCTGGCGCTGCGGCGTCAGGCGCAGGCCGCGCTCCCGGAGCATTTCGGCTAGCGATGAGCTGGACACCTCACGAGCATAGTTCGAATCGCGGTTACGCTCCGCCCGTGACCGAGCGACTAGTGGTCTCCCCCGCCGAGTTGTTCGGCGACGGCGTCTTCGAGACGGTGCACCTGCGGCCGGACGGGCCGTGGCTGCTCGACGAGCACCTCGACCGGCTGGCCCGGTCGGCCGGCATGCTCGAGCTGACGCTGCCACCGCGTACCGAAATCGCGGAGCGGGTGTCGGCGGCCGTGACCGGCTTCCCCGGCGCCGAGGGCGCCCTCCGGATCATCTGCACCCGCGAGGCGATGCACGTCACGGTCGGTGCCGTTCCGGCGGCAGCGGTGCGCGAGCGGCGCGACGGCATCCGGCTGATCAGCGCCGAGGCGGGCCGGCCGGCGCCCTGGTCACTCTCCGGTGCCAAGATTTTGTCGTACGCGACCAACTTCGCGGCCCGGCGATGGGCGCGGGACCGGGGTGCGGACGACCTGCTCTGGCTCACCCCGGAGGGGTACGCGCTGGAGGGGCCCACGGCGTCGCTGGTGTGGCTGGCCGGCGACGAACTGGGCACGGTGCCGCCGGACGAGGCCGCCATCCTGCCGGGCACGACCGTGGCCCGGCTGCTCGACGTGGCGGGCTCGGCCGGACTCCGCCCGGTGCGCCGCATGATCACCATCGACGAACTGCGCACGGTGGACGGCATCTGGCTGGCGTCCGCGCTGCGCGGGCTGGCCGAGGCGATCAGTGTGGACGGACAGCCGCGGGACCGTTCGGCGTGGACCCCGCGGCTGCTCGCCCTGCTGGGCTATGTCGACCTGCGGGGATGGTCAGCCGCCGATCCGCAACAGGCGGGCTGACATGTGCGGGCGCATGCCGCTGTCGTCGATCGCCATCTCGTGCGCGTACAGCAGGGCGCCCTCGACGATGCCGAAGAGCCGGTGCACGCCGGTCACGTGCAGGCCGGACGGCGTGTAGGCCACCGCGTCGGCGGCCATCTCGAGCCGGGTGGTGCCGATGGTCTTGCCCAGGTAGAGCTCGGCCGTGCCCTCCGGGGTGACGATGGTCGCTTCCATCTCGTCGGACGCGCGGCCGTCCACCAGCACCGGACGCCAGAACCCGGACTCGTCCAGCCACATGCCGGCCGGCTGCGAGTCGTCGTCGAGCAGCCAGGACCGCGACTCGTAGCGCAGGAACGGCCGGCCGTCGTGGCTGATCCGGACCTCCTGGGCGAAGTTGTAATCCTTGTCGGCCGGGAAGCCGCCCTGCCCGCGACCGCGCCACAGACCCACGAACGGCAGCAGCCCGAGCAGCCCCGGATGCAGGTCGGCACCCTCGCGCAGGTCGTGGGTGGCCTGGTCGGCATAGGGGTAGCGCTCAACCGGCGGAGCGTGCAACCAGGGCGGTGGGCCCAGAGGATTGTCCGACTCGCCGCTCACCAACGCCCCCTCGCAATGCGTATCGCCACATAGCCGAAGCCGCCGGCCAGCGCACCCAGGCCGGCCACCAGCAGACTCACGAACCCGATCTCGGTAACCATGACGGGCCCATCTTATGCTGGCCCGCATGGCACGTTTGCTGGTCGTCAAGGCCACCGCCGGCGCGGACGCACCCGAGCGCTGCTCACAGGCGTTCACGGTGGCGAGCACGGCCGCCGTGTCCGGGGTGGACGTGTCGTTCTGGCTCACCGGCGAGTCCACCTGGTTCGCGCTGCCCGGCCGCGCCGCCCAGTTCGAGCTGCCGCACGCCGCGCCCCTGCCCGACCTGCTCGAGCTGCTGCTGGCAAACGGCCGGGTGACGGCCTGCACGCAGTGCGCGGCCCGCCGGGCGGTCGGCCCCGACGACGTGCTGCCGGGCATCCGGATAGCGGGCGCCGCCGTCTTCGTCGAAGAGATCACCGCCGACGGCGCTCAGGCGATCGTCTACTGAGCGCAGGCTCCGCAGCACACCCGCACTAGCGGCGCACGCTCCGCAGCACCACACCGGCCAGGGTGGCGCCGAAGCCGGCCACGATCAGCCAGATCAGCGCCGGTCCGGTCACCGGCAGGTCGCTGTCGCCGCTGCCGGCCTGCACCGTGATGTCGAGGCGTAGCGCCCGGAACTCACCGCTCGGATCGACGCCGGCGGCCACGAACGAGTGCAGACCCGCGCTCAAGATTTCCGGGACGATGACCGCCTGCCGGAACGCACCCGCCTCGTCGGTGGTCACGGTGGCCAGCACGATCGGGTCGGAGTAGACGGTGATCGTGACGGTCGAGTACGGCGCGTAGCCGTCGCCGATGACGACCAGTTCCTCGCCGGGCTCGGTGGCCGAGATGTCGCCGTCGCCGGTCCCCAGCGGCAGGTCGGTCACCGGCGGGGTGGTGCTGATGTCGGGCACGGTCGGCACCACGGTGTCCGAGGCGGCCGAGGTGGCGGCGGCGCCGGTCGCGGAGTAGGCGGTCACCGTCACGGTGTACGCGATGCCGGCCTCACCGCCGAGAACGCAGGAGGTCGCGTCGGTGGTGGTGCAGGAGGCCGGTCCGGGGTCGGCCACGGCCCGGTAGCTGGCGGCCGGCGCACCGCCGGCGGCGGAGGCGGTCCAGGAGACCTTGATCGAGGAGTAGCCGGCCACGACGGTCACGCCGGTGGGCGCGGCGGGGGCGCCCGGGTCAGGAGTGGTGCCAGTCGGGGTGGGGGTGGCCGTGGGGGTCGGCGTCACCGTCACGGTCGAGGTCGGCGTGGCCGTCACCGTCGAGGTCGGCGTGGCCGTCACCGTCGGGGTGGGGGTCGCCGTCAGAGTGGGCATCACGGTGTCCGTCGGGGTCGGCGTGGGTGTGCCGGTGGGCGTCTCCGACGGTGTCGGCGTCGAGGTGACCGTCGGGGTCGCCTCCGGCACGCAGGGTTCGTCGGTCGAGGCGCCAGCGGTCGGCGGCGCCGGAGCGACCATAGGCGCGACCGTCGAAGGCGACGGATGGGAAGCCTCAGATGACGCGAGCGGGTTCGACTCCGACGAGGACAGATCGGACTCCGAAGACGCCGACGGGTCCGGCTCCGGTGAAGACGCCGACGGATCCGGTTCCGCCGAAGACGCCGACGGGTCCGGGGATGACGAGGTCGCCGTAGGGCACGGGTTGGCCGCTTGCAGCACCATGCCCGGGCCGCCCTGCACCACCAGATTGACGGCGCCTACCAGCAACAACAGCCCGCAGATCACGATCGCCGGGAGGACCGGCCCGTACTGCGATGCCCGCCTGTGCTTTCCCCGCGAATACATGCCGCATCCCCACGCACGCCGGATCGAAAGCGGCCCTCATGTGGCGGGGCCGCCGCCTGCACACGCTATGGCGGCCGGAATTTGCCTACCCGACTTTTCTGGAAATGGCTGAATATCAGGACGTTTACAGTTCTCAGCAGCCACTGCTGACGCTTATTCGCACATTCTTTTCATCCGGCACGACCACCACGGAGTCACCATCCAGGCGGTACGCCCAGACTGACTCGTCGGCGCGCAGCAGGGTCCCGCCGGCGCTGGCCTCCCGCATCCGGCCCTCGAACCCGGCCGGCGCCGCCACCTCGTCGACGGCGTAGGTGGCCGCCACCCCGCCCTCGGGGCAGTTCACCGCGGTGACCATGGACGGCTCTGACGGCGTACCGCCTAATGCGTTGACCAGCGCGCTCAGCGCAACCGGCGCCCCACCCGGCACCGGATCGGCCCTGTCGGGCTCCGTGCCACCACGTGGCCGGCACCCGGTGGTGACGCGCACGGTCAGCGCGCCGGCCCCGGCCTCGGCATCCCCGTCGATCGCCACGAAATTTCCCGCGTCCGCAAACAGCGACAATCGGGTCCCGCCCCGCAACTCGGACACTTCCGCGCGATAATCGCTCGGCAGTCCCGCCGCGATGGCGTCAAACGCCGTCCGGGCCTCGCCCTCGGCCACATAGACGGTCACCTCGCGGCTGGCGATCATCCCCCGCCGCACCGGCGTGACCCGGCAGTCCGGCACCATGTCGAGCCCACCGAGCACCACGGCCCGCCCGTCCCCGTCGGCCGCCGCGAACAGCACCCCGACGGTCCGCTGCAGGTCGCCGACCGCGGTCACGATGTCCCGCTGCTCCGGAACGGTCGCCGCATCCCGCCGAACCGACCACGCGCCCAGCCCGGACACCACCACAACCCAGGCCGCCGCAAGCCAGATCAGCCAGACTCGCCGCCGCTTCCGCCGCGGCACCCCACTGTTCTCCGGCTCGCTCACGGCAGCCATGGTGACACGCCCGCGTCAGAGCGCGAGCGCCGCCCGCAACGCCATATCGACCATCTCGACACTCGCCGGCGCCAGCACACCGGACTGCTTGATCAGCGACGCTTTGCTGACCTCGCCGACCCGCGGGATCTGGGCCACGCCGAGCGCACTGCCATCACCGTCAGCGACGACCGGTTGGACGAGACCAGGGTCCGTGACATCAGAAATCGGCACGACGAGGACGTATGGCCGGGTAGCAGTGAGACCGTCGTTTCCTACCACCACAACCTTGTACTCGTGCCCGAGCCGGGACTTGACCCAGACGTCACCACGCTTCATCAGTCACCCTCCCGGAACATGCAGTCCTCCACGTCATCCGCCCAACCGGGAGGTTCGTCGGGAAATCGGCGATCGTTCTCGGCCGCCTGCTCGGCGGCGATCACCATGCCCTGCTCGCGGGCAACCTTGGAGAGCCAGTCTCCGAGCGACAGGTGCGCCGCCTCGGCCGCCCCCCGCGCGAGGTAGAGCGCTGTTTTGTCCATTTCGACGGTGACTTGTTCGGTGGGCATGCGTCTCAAGCTAGTGCAATTATCTGCAACAAGAGGGGTCATGAGTCAACTATACTAGTGACTAGCGTCTTTGGCGAGACGCTGGAGGGCACCAACAGCAACGTCGGGGCGGGTGGTGTACCAGAACGGGGGCAGGGACTTGCGCAGGAAAGCGCCGTAACCCCGGGCCGTCTCGAGGCGGGAGTCGAGCACCGCGACCACGCCCTTGTCGCCGGTGGAGCGGATCAGGCGGCCTACGCCCTGTGCCAGGCGGATCGCGGCTATCGGGACGCTCACCGAGGCGAAGCCGGAGCCGCCGGCGGCGTCGACCGCGGCGGCTCGGGCGGCGGCCAGGGGCTCGTCGGGACGGGGAAACGGGAGGCGGTCGATGACCACCAGCTGGCAGGCGTCGCCGGGGACGTCGACGCCCTGCCACAGGGACATGACGCCGAACAGGCAGCTGGGCTTGTCTTCCCGGAACTTGCGGACCAGCAGCGGCAGCGCCTCCTCGCCCTGGAGCAGGATCGGCAGGTCGGTGCGGGCGCGCAGCAGCTCGGCGGCCTGGGTGGCGGCGCGCCGCGACGAGAACAGGCCCAGGGTGCGGCCGCCCAGGGCCTCGACCAGCTTGAGCAGCTCGGCACCGGCCTGGTCGGGCAGGCCCGAGGCGGCCGGGCGGGGCAGGTGTGCCGCGACGTAGAGGATGCCCTGCTTGGGGTAGTCGAAAGGGGAACCTACGTCTAGTGAGGTCCAACCATCACCTGTTGTGGGCGGGGCGTCCGCGGTCAGTGCGCCGGGTGCGGCCGTCTCGGCAACCGCGGTGCGGGCGGACGGGACCGCGGGGGTGGCGGCGGGCAGGCCCAGCGAGCGGGCCACCGTGTCGAAGCGGCCGCCCAGGGTGAGCGTGGCCGAGGTGGCCACCACGGTGCGGTCGGCGTAGAGGCCCTGCGCCAGGGTGCCGGCCACCGAGAGCGGGGCGACCACCAGGGCGCGGCGGCCGCTGCCCAGGTCGGAGCGTTCGACCCAGGCGACGTCGAAGTCGGACTCCTCGAGCAGGCGCTGCGCGGTGTCGCTGAGGTCGCCCAGGGCCGCCTTGGCCTGCTGTTTGCGGACCGGGTCGGGGTCGTCGGCCTTGATGTCGCCGATCGCGGTGAGTGCGGCCCGGGTGGCGGTCTCGAGCAGGGTGACGGCCTGGCGGACCAGCGGGGGCAGGCCGGTGGTGAGGCGGCCGGCGGGCAGGTCGGCGAGGCCGACCGTGAGCGCGTCGGCGGCCTCGGCCAGGGACTCTGCCGCGGCCGGCGGGATCAGGGTGCGGGCTCTTTTCGCCGTACGCTCGATGGCGTCGGGGGTGAGCTCGGCCTGAGCGGCCGAGGAAACCCGATCGGCCAGCTCGTGCGCCTCGTCGACGATCAGCAGCTTGTGCGGCGGGACGATGTGCCGGTCGGCCAGCATGTCGACGGCCAGCAGGCTGTGGTTGGTGACCACGATGTCGGCCTCGCGGGCGCGGGCCCGGGACGCCTCGGCGAAGCACTCGGCACCGTATGGGCATTTCTGCGCGCCCACGCAGTCGCGGGCCGGCATCGAGACCTGGCGCCAGGCCGTGTCGTCGACGCCGGGGTCCAACTCGTCACGGTCGCCGGTCGCCGTCTTTTCCGACCAGGCCTGCAGGCGCTGGATCTGCTTGCCGAGCTTGCCCGCCTCGCCGAGCCACTGGGTGGCCCGCGGCGGCGCGTCGTCGAAGAGCGTGTCGGTCGGCGCCTCCTCGTCGGCGTGCTCCATCTTGGCCAGGCAGAGGTAGTGGTGCCGGCCCTTGAGGACGGCGAACGTGGGCTTCTTGCCGAGGACCGGCTCGACCGCGGCGGCGAGCCGGGGCAGATCGTGTTCGACCAGCTGGTTTTGCAGGGCCAGGGTGGCGGTGGAGACGACCACCGGGCCGTCGACCAGCAGCGCGGGCGTGAGGTAGGCCAGGCTCTTGCCGGTGCCCGTGCCGGCCTGGACGAGCAGGTGCTCACGGTCGCGGACGGCCTTGTCGATGGCGGCCACCATGGCCTGCTGACCGGGTCGGGAGGCGCCGCCGGGGACGGCACCCACGGCGGCGTTCAGGAGATCTTCGGCGGACGCCTTCTTGCGGGTTGCTGCGGGCACGGGGAGACGGTACCCGCCACCACCGACAGAAGCCGACCACCGTTAGGGTTCTCGCATGCCGCACGAGATGGTCCGGGTCGTCTACACGAAGTACGACGGCTCGGCCCACCGTGACTATCCGGCCCGCCGGTTCGACGAGGACGACCTGGGGGTCTGGGTCGGCGTCACGCACGGCACGCCCTCGGTCTACCACGGCCGGCAGTCCGTCGAGCAGATCCCGTTCGTGCTGCTGATCCCGCATCACGCGTGGTGGACCGGCATGTTCAACCCGCCACCGCGGACCAGCGAGGTGTACTGCGACATCACCACCCCGGCCCGGTGGGAGGGTGACACCGTACACATCATTGATCTTGATCTGGACGTGGTGCGGCGCCGGGAGACCGGCCTGGTCGAGTTGCGCGACGAGGACGAGTTCGACGAGCACCGGGTCGAGTTCGGTTACCCGGACGACCTGGTGGCCGAGGCCCGGGCGGCGGCCGGCCGGCTGATGGCGGCGCTCGGCGACGGCACCGAGCCGTTCGCCTCGCAGTACCACAAGTACCTACAGCAGGTCGTTCAATAAAAGCTTGTTCGGGTTCAGCTGGTTGAACAGGCCGGTGATCCGCCCGTCGGCGACGGCCGGCGCCAGCACCGAGAGCAGCGGCCGGCCGTCGGCGAATGTCCCCCGGATGAGCACCGCCGCCGACGTGCCGTTGACCAGCACCGGCTCCACCGTGGCCTCGGCCAGCTTGGTGCCGATGATGCCGAGGTAGAAGCGGGCCACCTTGTCGGCGCCGACGATCGCGCGGGTGCCCACGCCGGGCACGAGACCGCCACCGTCGCCGATGGCCACCACGTCGGGCGCCAGCACCGCGGCCAGGGCCTGCACGTCGCCGGTGTTCGCCGCCTCGAGGAACGCGCCGAGCACCCGGCGCTGCTCGGCCAGCCCGGCGTTGTGCCGGACGCCACCGGCGGCAACCGCCCGGCGGCCGCGCGAGGCGTGCTGCCGGGCCGCGGTCTCGGTGGTGCCGAGCACGGTGGCCACGTCTTCGAACGGCACCGCGAAGGCGTCGTGCAGCACCAGCGCGACCCGCTGCTCGGGGGTCAGTCGTTCGAGGACGACCAGGAGGGCGAGGGCGACCTGGTCGCTCATCTCGACCCGCCCGGCGGGATCGGCATCCGGATCGACCAGGTACGGCGGCAGCCACTGCCCCGGATAGGCCTCGCGACTCACCCGGGCCGACTTGAGGACGTCCAGGCAGATCCGGCCGGTGACCGTGGTGAGCCAGCCGCGCAGATCGCGGATCTCGCCGCCGGTGCGCGCCTTGGCGTACCGCAACCAGGCCTCCTGCACGGCGTCCTCGGCCTCGGCGCGGCTGCCCAGCATGCGGTAGGCGACGGCGAGCAGGTGCGGTCGCTCGGCCTCGAACTCCGTCTCGGGCGACGTGGTGGGCGGCAACGGCATGGAGGGAATTCTGCGCGAGATTGCCCGGCCGGGGGTAACACTTGTGACACAGTAGGAAACGCCTAATTCGGACTAATCGGATGGTGTGGTGTGAACGACAACGGTGCTACCTTCGCCGGCGGCCTGGCCGGCCTCGCCGGTGTGGCCGGCGCCGTTTCGATCGGCAACACGCTGCTGCGCCGGCCCGGGCCCTACCTGCCGGCCGCGCACGCGATCGCCAGCCCGCGCGCCGCCGACCCGCTGCCCGGCGTGTTGCGGCTCGGACTCGGCGGCCTGACCGTACCGGTCACCCCGGGCCCGCACGGCGAACTGTTCCTCGGTCCGGGCGGCCCGCAGCCGGGTCACACGCTGCGCCGGCTCGTCCTCACGCCACTGTTCGCCCGGGCCAAGACCCGCGGTGGACGGCTCGCCCGCGACCAGCAGGTGCCGTTCCGGCTGGTGGTCGAGTTCGTCGGGGCCAACCGGGAACCGGAGACGCTGCTGCGCGCGTACCAGATGCTCGATCAGCAGTTGCGCGACCACGCGGCGCTCCTCAGTCATTGCGACGGAAACACCCTGGTGCCGGGCGCGGTCACCGTGTCGGTTGCGGGCATTGTCGACGTACGCGAACTGCTTGCGGCCCAGCGCAAGCGGTACTGCTTCGCCGACGGCACGTTCGACGACCTCGGATCGCGCTCGGCACCACCCACCCTGGTCCCGATGATCAGCGAGCCGTGGGGGCGGCGGTTCGGGTGGGACGGCCGCGAGCCGATCCCGGCCGAGGAACGCCACCTGCTGCACGCCATGGTGCGGTCGGCGCACGACGACGGCCGTACCGTGCGGATCTCCGGCCTGCCGGAAGGCTCCCGCCGGGCCCGCCGCGCGGTGTGGACCGAACTGGGTGCGGCCGGCGTCGACGTGATCGCCGACGGAGACCAGCATGGACTCGTACGCCATCTGCGCCGGCACCCGGTGAGCCGTTGGGTACCCCGCGCGCCGCTGCCCACCCGAGCGGTCCGCCGCAGCTCACCACGCCCGAACGCACCCCGGCCAGAACGTCGCCACGAACCCGTTTAGCAGGCGAACGCAAGGTGAATCCAGGGGGACCGCTAGCATTCGTGGAGATCCAACCCACGCCCGTCGATCGAGGTCCGCGCCGTGAAGTTCTCCTTCCGCCCCGTGGAGGGCGCTTTCTACGATCTCTTCACCAAGGCTGCGCAAAATCTGGTCAAGGGCACCGAGCTGCTGAACGAACTGGCGCTGCCGGGTGTGGACGTGCAATCGGTCAGCGAACGGCTGACCGATGTGGAGCACGACAGCGACCAGATCACGCACGAGCTGTACCGCAAAATCAACTCGACCTTCATCACCCCGTTCGACCGGGCCGACATCTATTCGCTCGGCTCCCAGCTGGACGATGTGATGGACCACCTGGAGGCGGTCGGCAACCTGCTTTACCTGTACGGGTTGACCGAGTTGCCGTCGCTGCCGCGCGAGATGCACGAACTCATCACGGTCCTCGACCAGCAGGCCAAACTGACCGCCGAGGCGATGCCCAACCTGCGCTCGATGAAGGGCCTCGACGAGTACTGGATCGAGATCAACCGCCTGGAGAACGACGGCGACCGCGCGTACCGGATGCTCTTGGTTCGTCTTTTCTCCGGGGAGTACGACGCGCTGACCGTACTCAAGATGAAGGAGGTCGCCGACGAGTTGGAGGCGGCCTGCGACGCGTTCGAGCACGTGGCGAACACGGTCGAGACGATCGCCGTCAAGGAGTCGTAGACTTTGTCTCCCGAGCTCGTAGCAGCTCTCGCGGTGATCCTGGCTGCGATGGCGTTCGACTACACGAACGGCTTCCACGACGCGGCGAACGCGATCGCCACCAGCGTCAGCACCCGCGCGCTCACCCCGCGGGCCGCGCTGGCGATGGCCGCGGTGGGCAACTTCATCGGCGCCCACTTCGGCGCCGGCGTGGCGAAAACCGTCGGTGACGGCCTGGTCAAGCTCCCGGTCGGCATCCCCAGCCTGGGCGTGGTCTTCGCCGGCGTGCTGGGGGCCATCGCCTGGAACCTGATCACCTGGTACTTCGGCCTGCCGTCCAGCTCGTCGCACGCCCTGTTCGGCGGCCTGGTCGGTGCCACCCTGTGGTACACCAACGGCACCGTCGAGTGGCTCACCATCACCGAGAAGGTGCTGATCCCGATGGTCGCCTCGCCGATCGTCGGCCTGCTCCTCGGCTTCGCCGCCATGGTCGCGATCATGTGGATCTTCCGCCGCGGCAACCCCGGCAAGCTCAACCGCGGCTTCCGCATCGCCCAGACCGTCTCGGCCGCCGCGATGTCCGTCGGCCACGGCATGCAGGACGCGGCCAAGACCATGGGCATCGTGGTGCTCGCGCTGTACACGGCCGGCTTCCAGGAGAGCTCCACGCACATCCCGTGGTGGGTGTTCTGGACGTCGGCGGCGGTCCTGGCGGCCGGCACCTACGCCGGCGGCTGGCGCATCATCCGGACCCTGGGCCGCAAAATCATCGACCTGGGCCCGTCCGAGGGCTTCGCGGCCGAGACGGTGGCCAGCTCGGTGCTGTTCTTCAACGCCCTGGTCCTGCACGCCCCGATCTCGACGACCCACACGATCACTTCGGCCATCATGGGTGTAGGCGCCACGAAGCGGCTGAGCGCGGTCCGCTGGAACGTGGCCGGCAACATCGTGATCGCCTGGATCACCACGTTCCCGGCGGCGGCGCTGTTCGCCAGCCTCTTCTACTTCGCCGTCCGGCCCCTCTTCACCTGATCTTCAGGGCCGGCGGCGCTCGAGGAGCTGGCCGAGGCCGGAATCCTGAGCCGGAAGCGCGTCGCCCGCGGCACCGTCGCTTACCTCGCGCGCGACGTGTTCAACCTGCTCACCTTGACCGAGCGGCAGTTGGCGAGCACGCGTTGGGACACACCCCGGCGCCCCGCCCCGGCCCGACCCCAAGCGGGTCGGACCGGTCAGGGACAACTCAGAGGGACCACCAGACGGTGGTGTCGGGCGGGAGTATGGCGGTGCCGTCCTCCATGGTCAGCGGGCCGCTCGCGATCAGCAGTTCGCCCGGCCGGTTGAGGCGGAGGGGCTCGGTGGTCATGTTGACCGTGCAGCGGAAGCCCTCGCCGCGGTCGAAGGCCAGTACGCCCTCGGGCGCGTCCTGCCAGGTCAGGTCTTCGTTGTGGAAGACCTTGCGGCGTAGCGCCAAGGCGTCGCGGTACATCGTCAGGGTGGCGCCGGGCACGCCGTCCTGGGCCTGGACGCTCAGGGCGGCCCAGGAGGGGGGCTGCGGGAGCCAGGTCGGGGCGCCCGCCGGGCCGAAGCCGTACGGGGTCTCGGCGCCGCTCCACGGGATCGGGACGCGGCAGCCGTCGCGGTAGCCGTCCTGACCGGTGGCGCGGTGGAACGCCGGGTCCTGGCGCACCTCCGGCGGCAGGTCGATCACCTCAGGCAGGCCCAGTTCCTCGCCCTGATAGAGGTACGCCGAGCCGGGCAACGCCAGCAGCAGCAGCGACGCCGCCCGGGCCCGGTGCAGGCCCGCCACCGGGTCGACCTCGGTGGGGCGGCGGCCGGCGACGTCGCCCTGGGTGTCCTGCATCAGGCGGTTGGTGTGCCGGACCACGTCGTGATTCGAGAGCGTCCACGTGGTGGGTGCGCCCACCGCACCCATCGCGTTGAGCGACGCGGCGATCATTTTGCGCTGGTCGCCGGCGTTCCATGAGGTGCCCAGGTAGCTGAAGTTGAACGCCTGGTGCAGCTCGTCGGCGCGAACGTAGTCGGCCACCCGGGACAGCGTGGGCGCCCACGCCTCGGCCACCGCGATCCGCTCGCCGGGGTACTCGTCGAGGATTCTGCGCCAGCTGCGGTAGATCTCGTGGACGCCGTCGCGGTCGAAGCACGGGCTCTCGCCGACGTCGAGCAGATGCCACTCGGTGGGGCGGCCGATGTCCGGCAGCCCGGCCTCTTTGACCAGGCCGTGCGCCACGTCGATGCGGAAGCCGTCGACGCCCAGGTCGAGCCAGAAGCGCAGGATGGTGCGGAACTCGTCGGCCACCGCGGGGTGGTCCCAGTTGAAGTCGGGCTGCTCGGCGGCGAACAGGTGCAGGTACCACTGGCCGTCGGGAACCTGCGTCCAGGCCGGGCCGCCGAAGATGGACGGCCAGTCGTTCGGCGGAAGAGAGCCGCGACCCTCCCGGAAGTGATAGCGGGCCCGCAGCGGCGACCCCGGGCCCTCAGCCAGCGCCTGCTGGAACCATTCGTGCTGGTCGGACGAGTGGTTCGGCACCAGGTCGACGATCACCCGCAGACCCAGGTCGTGGGCGTCGGTGACCAGGCCGCGGGCGTCCTCGACGGTGCCGAAGATCGGGTCCACGGTGCGGTAGTCGGCCACGTCGTAGCCGGCGTCGGCCTGCGGTGACAGGTAGAAGGGCGACAGCCACACCGCGTCGACGCCCAGGTCGCGCAGGTACGGCAGGCGGCTGCGGATGCCGGGCAGGTCGCCGATGCCGTCGCCGTTCGCGTCGGCGAAGCTGCGCGGATAAATCTGGTAGATGACCGCGTCTCGCCACCAAGGAGCGGGGGGACGCGGCGCGAGGAGATCGGTCATAGCCGATCACAGTATCAGGTTACTAACTCGTGTTACATCCGTGGTTTCGCCGCCGACTCGCGAACCATCAGGGTGGTGCCGAGGAACTGGTGCGGATGCTGGTCCTCGCCGCGGACCGCGGAGATCAGGAAGCTGGCGGCGCTGCGGCCCTTGGTGACGATGGGCTGCCGCACGGTGGTCAGCCGGGGGCGGAACCAGGCCGACTCGGCCAGGTCGTCGAAGCCGGTCACCGAGACGTCCCCGGGCACGTCCAGGCCCAGTTCGCCGAGGGCGTCGACGGCGCCGTACGCGAGCACGTCGGACAGCGCCAGGATCGCGGTCGGCCGCTCGGCGGCGGACATCAGCTGCTTGGTGGCGCGGTATCCCTCGTACCGGCTCACCGGCACCTCGGCCAGCGCGACGTCGGACATCGCGAGGCCCGCGGTGGCCAGCGCCTCGGCGATCCCGGTCAGCCGGCGGCCGAGCGGGCCGCGGTAACCCCGGGTCGCCACGTCCGGACCCGGGCCGATGGACAGCAGCGCGATCCGCCGGTGGCCGAGTTCGAGCAGGTAGCGGGCCACGTCGTGAGCCCCGCCCCGGTCGTCGACCTCGACGCTCGCCGCGTTCTCGAAGCGGTCGCTGTCGACCAGGACGTACGGGATGCCGCGGCGCTCCAGCTCGACCACCTCGGCGCCCTCGGTCTCCAGACCGCAGACGATGAAGCCGTCCACCGCCGCGTACGGGATCGCCTTGAGCACCGAATCCCCCAGCGGCGGGGTGAGCAGCAGCGTGTAGCCCTCCTGGTCGCAGATCTGCCCGACGCCCATCAGGAAGCGGGCGTAGTACGGGTTTTCCATGACCTGGGCCAGCCGCTGCGGCAGCAGCACCCCGATCGAAGTGGTGGTGCCGGCCTGCAGCATCCGGGCGAGCGTGTTCGGCGTGTAGCCGAGCGCGGCGGCCGCCGCGAGAATGCGTTCACGGGTTGCCGCCGAGATCCGCTGCGGGTTGTTGAACGCGAACGAGACGGCCGACCGGGACACCCCGGCGGCCGCGGCCACGTCGCTCGACGTCGGCTTGCCGCCGACTTTCCTCGACGGCATGGGCCCACAATAGTCAGTACGCGACGCCGATCTCGTCGCGGATCGTGTCGAGCAGCCCCATGATCTCCAAAGTGGTGGCGTGCGGGACGTGCGGGCTCTCCAGGTCGCCGGCCAGGATGCACCGCTGCACCTCGGCCGCCTCGAACTGGTAACCGTTGCCCTCGAACGGGAACTGGAACGTCTCCGGCGCGTGGTTCGGCCGGTTCAGCACGAACTCGCGCGGCACGAAGAAGCCGGGCGGCAGGTCGATCCGGCCGTCGGTGCCGGTGATCGACGCGCCGTTCCGGCTGTTGCCGTTGATGCTGCAGGTGAGGGCCGCGACCGCGCCCGCCTCCCAGCCGAGCAGGACGCCGGTGTTCTCGTCCACGCCCTCCGGGGTCAGGTGCGCCCAGGCCTGCACCGACCGCGGCGCGCCCATGATCAGGTGGGCCAGGTGGATCGGGTAGACGCCCAGGTCGAGCAGCGCGCCGCCGCCCAGCTTCGGGTTGCGCAGCCGGTGCTCGGCCTCGAACGGGCCCTGGAGACCGAAGTCCGCGTGGATGGCGCTGACCCAGCCGATCGCCCCCTCGGCGACCAGTTCGGCCACCTTGAGCACGGCCGGGTTGAGGCGCATCCACATCGCCTCCATGAGGAACACGCCCCTGGTGTGCGCGGCCTGCACCAGCGACGCCGCCGACGCCAGGTCCAGCGTGATCGGCTTTTCCACCAGGACGGCCTTGCCGCCCTCGATGCAGGTCAGGGCCGCGTCCAGGTGCTGCGCGTGCGGCGTGGCCACATAGACGACGTCCACGTCCGGGTCGGCGGCGAGTTCGGCATAGGAGCCGTAGGCGCGGGCGAAGCCGAACCGTTCGGCGAACGCGGCGGCGGTCTCCGCGGACCGCGAACCGACCGCGGCGAGTTCGGCGCCCGGCGCGAGCGGCAGGTCCCGGGCGAACTGTGCGGCGATCCCGCCGAGGCCGACGATGCCCCAGCGGACCTTCTGTTCGGTCATGATCGCCACGGTAGTACCTCGGCCGCCTCCAATGGCAGGATCGACGGGTGACCGACTCGAATGCGGGCCGACCGGCCGAGGTATCCGCGATGTCGTTACCACCCGCTCTGGTGCAGCGCGCCCGCGAGTTTCGCGGCGAACCCGCGCCCGTGCGCCCCGCGGCCACCGTCGTTCTCCTACGCCCCGAGGGTGGCAAATTCCAGCTGTACGTGGTGAAGCGAGCCGCCACCATGGTCTTCGGCGGCCTGTACGCCTTCCCCGGCGGCGGCGTGGACCCGTCCGACCGGCCCGAGACGATCCGCCACGACTGGGCCGACCGGCTCGGCGTGCCCGACGAGCAGGCCCGGGCCGTGGTCGGCGCGGCCGCCCGGGAACTGTTCGAGGAGGCCGGCGTGCTGCTGGCCGGCCCGGTCGGCGAACTCGACCGGACGGTGAGCGACGGCACGCTGACCGGCGTGGTGTCGCACGGGGTCGTCGGCGACGTGAGCGCGGACGACTGGGAGGCCGACCGCGCGGCCGTGGCGGCCCGCGAGCTGACCATGACCGAGTTGCTGGCCCGGCGCGGGCTGCGGTTGCGCGACGACCTGTTGCTGCCCTGGGCGCGCTGGATCACACCGGAGTTCGAGCCGCGGCGCTTCGACACGTGGTTCTTCGTGGCCCTGCTGCCGGACGGCCAGACGGCCCGCGACGTGTCCGGCGAGAGCGAGGCGGTCAGCTGGATCGACCCCTCGGCCGCGGACGGTTTGGCCATGCTCCCGCCGACCCGCTCGACCGTCGACTCGCTCTCGGCGTACCGCCGCATTGAAGAAGTGGTCGCGGCCGCGACGCGCCGCGATGCCGCAACCCCGGTCATGCCTCGCGTGGAGATCACGCCGGAGGGCGGCGCCGTCCTGCACCTGCCGTGAGACGGCGCCGCCGGGCCGTGATTAGCCGAAGCGACCGGTGATGTAGTCCTCGGTCTTCTTCTCGGTCGGGTTGCTGAAGATCTTCTGGGTGTCGTCGTATTCGATCAGGCGGCCCGGGTCGCCGGTCTTGTCGATCGAGAAGAACCCGGTCCGGTCGCTGACCCGGGCGGCCTGCTGCATGTTGTGCGTGACGATGATGATCGTGAAGCGGTCCTTCAGCTTGAACATCAGGTCCTCGATCGCCAGCGTCGAGATCGGGTCGAGCGCCGAACAGGGCTCGTCCATGAGCACCACCTGCGGCTCGACCGCGATGGTGCGGGCGATGCAGAGCCGCTGCTGCTGGCCGCCGGACAGGCCGGCACCGGGACGGCCGAGCCGGTCCTTGACCTCCTCCCAGAGGTTGGCCGAGCGCAGCGACTGCTCGCACGCGTCGTCCAGCAGAGACTTCTTCTTGACCCCGTTGAGCTTGAGGCCGGCCACCACGTTCTCGTAGATCGACATGGTGGGGAACGGGTTGGGCCGCTGGAAGACCATGCCGATCATGCGACGGACCGCGGTGACGTCCACGTCGGCGTCGTAGATGTTCTGGTCGTCGATGGTCAGCCGGCCCTCGATGCGGGCGTTCGGCAGCACCTCGTGCATCCGGTTGATCGACCGCAGGAAGGTGGACTTGCCGCAACCGGACGGCCCGATCAGAGCGGTGATCGTCTTGGGTTCGACGGTCATCGAGATACTGTCGATCGCCTTGAACGAGCCGTAGTAGGAGGAGACGTTGCTCGCCTCGATGCGCTTGGCCATGGTGGACACCTCTTAACGGGACAGACTGTTGCGACGGGCGAGCATCTTGGCCGCGATCGTCAGGATGAGCACGAGGGCGACGAGCGTCAGCGCGGCGGTCCAGGCGCGCGCCGGTGCGTACCGGGAGGCGTCGCCGGCCTGCTGGTACACGAAGAGCGCCAGGGACGACTGATTGCCGCCGAACGGATCGAAGTTGATCGCGGCGGCACCGCCGGCGACCAGCAGGACCGGGGCCGTCTCGCCGGCCGCCCGGGCGACCGCGAGCATGATGCCGGTGACGATGCCGGGCAGCGCGGTCGGCACCACGATCTTGAGGATCGTCTTCCACTGCGGCACGCCGAGCGCGTACGCGCCCTCCCGCAGCGGCCCCGGCACCAGTCGCAACATCTCCTCGGTGGAGCGGACGATGGTCGGCAACATCAGCACCGACAGCGCCAGCGCGGCGGCGAAGCCGGAGAAGCGCGGCTGCCCGTCGTTGAACCAGGGGCTGACGATCAGCACCCAGAACGCCAGGATGAACAGGCCGGCCACGATGGACGGGATGCCGGTCATCACGTCCACGAAGAAGCGGACCGTGTTGGCGAACCGCCCCCGGCCGTACTCGACCAGGTAGATCGCGCCGAGCACGCCGAGTGGCACGGCGATCAGGGTGGCGATGGCGACCTGCTCGAGGGTGCCGATGATGGCGTGATAGGCGCCGCCGTTCGGGTCGCGGGCGCCGATGTTGTTCATCGAGGTTCCGAAGAAGTCACCGTCCAGCCGCTCGACGCCCTTGGAGATCAACGTCCACACCACCGAGGCGAGCGGCAGGATGGCGAGCACGCAGGCCGAGTAGATCAGCGACTTCCAGGCCCGGTTGCGGGCGGCGCGCCGGCCCTCCACCCGGCTCGCCGCCGCGAACAGGCCGGCCAGGTAGAGGATGCCGGCCACCACCAGCACCAGGACCCAGTTGCCGATGCCGAGGCCGTAGACGACGACGGCACCGAGCAGCACGGCGAGGACCGCGATGCCGATGTTCACGCCGAGCGACAGCTTCCTGGTCCGAATGTTGTCCGGCGTCATGACGACGCTCTTGAGCTCGCGTTCGAGAAGACTCATGCGGCACTGTCCCGGAATTCGCGGCGGCGGTAGATGATCGCCCGGGCCGCCATGTTGACCACCAGGGTGATGGCGAACAGCACCAGACCGGACGCGATGAGCGCGCCGCGGCCGGTGGCGTTGGCCTCGCCGAAGGTGTTGGCGATGTTGGCGGCGATCGAGTTGCCGCCGTTTTCGATCACGTTGAACGAGATGTTGAAGACCGTGCCGAGCGTCAGCGCCAGGGCGATCGTCTCGCCGAGCGCGCGGCCCAGGCCGAGCATCACCGCGGCGATCACGCCGGGCTTGCCGTAGGGCAGCACCGAGGTCCGGATCATCTCCCATTTGGTGGCGCCCAGGGCGAGCGCCGCCTCCTCGTTCATGGCCGGGGTCTGCTGGAAGACCTCCCGGGAGAGCGAGGTGACGATCGGTAGCACCATGATCGCCAGGACCAGGCTGCCGAGCAGAACCGAGCGGCCGAACGGTCCGTCACCGCCGAAGATCGGAATCCAGCTGAAGTACGTGTTGAGCCAGACCGAGAAGTCCCGGACCGGCTCGAGGAAGACGTCCCGCCCCCACAGGCCGAACACCACACTGGGCACAGCGGCGAGCAGATCGATGGTGAAACCCAGCGGGTTGGCGAGCCGCTTGGGCGCGTAGTGCGACAGGAACAGCGCGATGCCCAGCGCGATGGGAACCGCCACGATGAGCGCGATGATCGAGGTCAGCACCGTGCCGAAGGCCAGGGCCGCGATGCCGAACTTGGGCTCGGAGTCGTTCGGGAACCACTGCTTGAAGGTCAGGAAGTTCTCGGTGTCGGCCTGGATCGCGGGCACGGCCTTCGAGATCAGGAAGACCGCGATGGCCACGATGATGACCAGCACCATCGCGCCGGCCGCGGTCGAGACGCCGCGGAACCCGGTCTCCATCGAGAACCGGGCCTTCTTGGGCAGGGCTCCACCGCCGCCGATCGGGGGTTGTTTGTAGCTTCTCGGCGAAACGCCGGTGCCGGCGGACCGGGGATCAGTACCCGGGCCGCCGGCGGTGGCGTTCGTCGAGCGGGAGGGGTAGTCACCCATCTGCTCGCTCGCTGTCGTTCGGAGGGATGTGGTGTACGGCGTCAGCTGATCGAGGCGACCGAAGCCTCGACCTTGGCGCGCACGGACTCGGGCAGCGGCGCGTAGCCGAGTTCGGCCAGTGCCGACTGGCCGCCGGTGCTCGCGGTGTAGGACAGGAACGCCTTGATGTCGGCGGCCTTCGCGGAACCCTTGCTGCAGGTGATCTCGTACGTGATCAGGACGATCGGGTACGCGCCGGCGGTGCTGGTGGCGTAGTCGATCTCCATCTTGAGGTCGCTGCCGGTGCCGGTGACCTTGGCGCCCTCGATGGCCTTACCGGCGCTCTCGCCGGTCAGCTCGACGAACTCGCCGGCGCCGTTCTTGACCTTCGCCTGCTGGAGCTCGCTGTTCTCGGCGAACGACAGCTCGACGTACGAGATCGTGCCCGGGGTGCTCTTGACCTGGCTGGCCACCCCATCGGACTTGGCCGCACCGGTGCCGCCCGGGGCCTTCCACGCCTTGGCGTTGCCGAACGTCCAGTCGGCCTCGGCGGTCTTGCTCAGGTACTTGGTGAAGTTGTCCGTGGTGCCGGACTCGTCCGAGCGGTGCACCGACTGGATCGTCGTGGCCGGCAGCTTGGCGCCGCTGTTCAGCGCCGCGATGGCCGGGTCGTCCCACTTGGTGATCTTGCCGCCGAAGATCTTGGCGAGGGTAGAGGCGTCCAGTTGGAGGCCGTCGACACCCTCGAGGTTGTAGACGACGGCGATCGGGCCGATCACCATCGGCAGGTGCAGAGCGGCACCGCCGCCGCACTTCGCGTCGGCCTGGGTCTGCTCGTCCTCCTTGAGGGCGGAGTCCGAACCGGCGAAGTCGGCGGTGCCGGAAATGAAGGCCTGGATACCGGCGCCGGAGCCGGTGCCCTGGTAGTCGATCTTGGCGTTCGAACACTGACCCTGGTAGGTCTTGATCCACTCGTCCATGGCGTTCTTCTGGGCCGTGGAGCCCTGCGCCGTCAGACTGCCAGACGAGCAGTTACCAGCCGCCACGGAAGCGTCGGAGCTTCCGCCCGCCGGCGTGTTGTTGTCCGAGCCGCACGCGGCGAGCGCGAGCGTCGCAGTCAAAGCAATGCCGGCCAGGTAACCGGACCGCTGGAGCTTCACAATCGTCCCTTCGGGGTGAGGTGCACAGATGCCGATCTCGCACCGGCACACCCGAAACCTAAATTCGGTAGGTAGACGCCGCCCCGGCCACAAATGAACGAGCGGTGAACAGGTGCGGCCCGCGAGGTGGCCTTGCCCTGAGCCCGAGTTGTCCGTTCCGTGAACTGGGAGGTCGGAGTCCGTAATGACGGATAAGTCGGCGAATCCCGGCCCGGCCGGCGCACCGCGTGAACCCGAATCGGCGGTCGCGGAAAGACACTGGTGACAACTCTTCGTCGAGGAGGTTCCCGTGGCCCGGGTCGAAGCCCAAGGTGACGCCGAGGTGATGCGGGCGTCGATCGCCGAGCCGGACCGGTTCGCGACGCTGTACGACCGGTACGCCGGAGCCCTCTACCGGTACGCGCACCAGCGGGTCGGTCCGCAGGCGGCGCAGGACGTCGTCGCGGAGACGTTCCTGGCCGCGTTCCAGCGGCGGACCGCCTACGACGCGAACCGGCCCGAGGCCCGACCGTGGCTGTTCGGCATTCTCACCCGCAAGCTGGCCCGCTACCGCCGGTCGGAACGGGCCGACTATCGGGCCCTGTCCCGTTCCTCGGTGGACACGACGATCGACGGTCCGGCCGACGTGGTGGCCGAACGCGTCACGGCGCACGCCGCGCGGGCCGCGCTGGGCGCGGCGCTGGCCGGCCTGCCGGCCCGCGACCGGGACGTCCTGCTGCTGGTGGCGTGGGGCGAACTGAGCTACGAGGAGGTCGCGGCCGCGCTCGGCATCCCGGTGGGCACGGTGCGGTCCCGCCTCAACCGCGCCCGCCGGAAGGTCAAGGAATCCCTGGGCGGCGTCAACCCGATCAGTGCAACGGAGGACGACCGATGACAAACGACCTGATGCTGCTCCGCGAACTCGGCGAGGACCGCGGGCCCGGCGCCGGCGCGCCACCGGCCGACCTGCGCCGCCGGGTCCTCACCGGGGCGCCCCGCCGGCACCGTCCGGCGGTCTGGCGGCTCGCCGGGCTGGGCGCGGCCGCGGTAGCCGTCGCCCTGGCCGGCAGCCAGGCGCTGAACACGCCGGCCCCGGTGGTTCCGGATCCGCCGTCCACCGGCGCGGTGGCCGCGAAGCCGGAGGCCGCGGTCGTGCTGCGCCTGGCCGCGCAGCACGTCACGGCCGCGCCGGCGCCGACCGGGCGGGCCGACCAGTTCGTCTTCGTCGCCTACGTGCAGGCCGGCATCCGCATCCACAACCAGGGCCGGGACGACGCCGGCCACCGGGTGGTCCGGGTGACGCCGGCGCCGCCGCGTTCGGTCGAGGAGTGGCGATCGGTCGACGGCAAACACGACGGGGTGAGCCGGTCCCGGGAGTATTCGTCGTCGCAGGAGTGGGTGCGGGTGCCGGTCCCCGGCTGCCGGAACGGCCGGTGGGCGCCGACCCTCGACCGGCCCGGACACACCGAGTCGTGCACGCCGCAGCCGGCGAGCCGGCCGGACCTGCCGACCGATCCCGCGGCCATGCGGCGCTACCTCTACCGGGCGGAGGCCGGGTCCGAGGGGTTCGGCGGTAACGTGCCGGCCGACCAGCGGGCGTTCCGCCGGGCCACCGAGGTGCTCCGGGTCAGCCTGCTCAGGCCGCAGGTGCAGGCCGCGGTGTTCGAGGCGGTCTCCACCGTCCCCGGCACCACCGTGCGGACCGGCGCCCGGGACGTCACCGGCCGGCCCGGCGTGGCCGTCACCCGGGTGGCCGAGGGCATCCGCGACGAACTGCTCTTCGACCCGTCGTCCTACGCCTACCTGGGCGCCAACTCGACCGTGGTCACCGCGACCGCGCTGTCGTCCGCCGACCTGCGGGTCACCGGGCTGCGGCCGGGCGACGCCATCGCCCGGGAGGCCATCCTCTCGGCGGCCGTCGCCGACACCGCGGGCCGGCGGCCCTAGGGTCGCTGGTAGTTGACGTCGGTCTTGTGGACCTCGAAGCCGAGCCGGCGGTACAGCGCCACGGCCGCCTCGTTCGACTCGTCGACGTACAGCATGGCCTGGGTGAGGCCGGCCGACGCCAGGTGGCGCAGGCCGGCCACGCTCAGCGCCGCGCCCAGGCCGCGCCGGTGGCCACCCGGGACGACACCCAGCACGTAGATCTCGCCGAGGGCAGGTTCGCCGCCCGCGGGTGGGTGGACCTTGGTCCAGTGGAAGCCGACCAGGGTGTCCGCGGCGTCGACGGCCAGCAGGAAGCCGTCCGGGTCGAACCACGGCTCGGCCTCGCGCACCAGCACGTCGTCGAGGGTCCAGCGGCCCTGCTCGGGATGGTGGGCGAAGGCCCGGGAGTTGACCCCCAGCCAGGCCGGCTCGTCCTGCCCCGGGCGGAACGCGCGCAGCGTCACGCCGTCGGGCAGCGGCAGCGAGGGCAGGGGGGTGCCCAGTGGACGCCGCATCTGCCACAGGACGCGGACCCGGTCGAAACCGTGCCGCGCCGCGAACTCGCGGGCGCCGGGCTCGTCGCCGTGTGCCCAGAAGGCCAGCGGTCCGGCACCGGCCGCCACCAGCAGGGCGGTGCCGTGGCCGCGACGACGGAACGCCGGATGCACGACCAACTCGCCGGAACTGTCGACATAGGCGTAACCGGCCAGCGTGTCGTCGGCGTACGAGAGCAGGTGCTTGCCGCCGCCGTTGCGGACGCGGAGCACGGTGTCCTCGGAGAGCGGATAAGCACCGTCGAACCGTTCGGCGGCGGCGGCCAACGTCAGGACGTCGGCCGCCTCCCCGGCGGTCAACCGGTCCGTGGACCGGACTTTCGTCATTCGAGCGGGGCGGGGGTCAGACCGGCAGCGAGACCGGCTCGTTGTCGGGCAGCTGGCGGCCGCTCGGCGGGACGACGAACTTGTAGCCCACCTGGCGGACGGTGCCGATCATCGACTCGTACTCGGAGCCGAGCTTGGCGCGCAGGCGCCGCACGTGCACGTCGACCGTGCGGGTACCGCCGAAGTAGTCGTAGCCCCAGACCTCGCGCAGCAACTGGTCGCGGGTGAAGACCCGGCCGGGGTGCTGGGCCAGGAACTTGAGCAGCTCGAACTCCTTGTAGGTGAGGTCGAGCGGGCGGCCCTTGAGCTTGGCCGCGTAGGTGTCCGGATCGATGTTGAGCTCGCCGGCCCGGATCGAGCCGCCGGCTCCCGCGGTCGCGTTGTTGAGGCGGCCGACGCCCAGGCGCAGGCGCGCCTCGACCTCGGCGGGACCGGCGCTGGCCAGGATGACGTCGTCGACGCCCCAGTCGGCGTTCAGCGCGATCAGGCCGGCCTCGGTCACCACGGCGAGCAGCGGTACGCCGATGCCGGTCGCGTGCAGCATGCGGCAGGTGGCGCGGGCCTCGGAGAGTTCGGAGCGGGCGTCCACCAGCACCGCGTCCGGGCTCGGCCCGGACACCAGCGTGCGCACGTCGCGCGGTGCGGTGCGTACGGAGTGGGGAAGCAGATCCAACGCGGGCAGTACGGTCGAGGTTTCCCCCGCACGTGCTGTCACCAACAAGAGGATTTCCACACTCACCTCCGTCCTTGCGGCGCGTGGGCCGCGCGGGTGACCCGGATCGCGGCCGCTCATAGCGCCGCGCCCGGAGGACATTTCTCCCCGGCGTCACCGACGGGTGGGCTGGCGTTACCTTAACCGATCCAGCAGCCCGAACGCCCTCATCGTGTGAGCAAGTGATGCAGTGAACGCCCGTACGGTGACCGAACGGCTGATTCGTTACCGGCCTTTTACCCGAGTGGAACGCACCGCCCGAAATAAGGCGGAAACAAAGCGCGGAATTGGGCCGCGCGAGCCGTTCTGGCACGATCGCAGGCGTGTTCCCCTCCATGCCGCAGGACGAGCCCTGGGATGCCGACGCCTCGCGCGAGATCGCACGCTCGGGCCCGGGGCGGCCACCGGCCGGCTTTTACAGCGCGGTGCCGGACGAGGCCGAGGCGCGCGACCCGGACGCCGACGAGCCCGACCAGGACGACGAGGCGGGCGAGGAGGAGGTCGAGGTCGTCCCGGTGCGCCGCCAGTTGTCGCTGGCCATCGCCGGGTTCGCCGGGTTGCTAGCGCTCGGCCTCGCGCTCGGCGCGCAGACGTCCGCCCCGGATTACCGCGCCCCCTTCGCGATCGTCCTCTTCGGGGTCCAGGTGCTCTATCTGCTGGCCTGGACCATGGCCCTGCATCCGCCGGCGCCCGGCCCGACCGCCGGGGTCTGCGTGGTGGTCGCGCTGGTGTCCGACTATCTCGCTGTTTCCCGTACGCCCGCCGGACTGTTCCCGCTGGTCTTGGTGGTACTCGCGGGCTTCGTGGCGGCCCTGGCCGGTCAGCTGATCCGGCCGGAGGACCGGGCCAAGGCCAAGGACTCCTGGCGGATCACCCTGATCATCGTGTCCGGCGTGGCCGCGTACGCGATCCCGCTGATCCTCACCCGGCAGGAGGTCGGCACCCAGGTGGTGGTGGTCAGCGCCGTGGGCGCGGGGGTGGCGCTGCTGGTCGCCCGGGCCGCCGACGCGATCTTCCCGAAGCCGCGGATCGCGCCGCAGGTGCCGCGCGGCGCGACCGGCGTGGTGCTCGGCGCCATGCTGGGCACGCTGGCGGCGGCCGCGCTGGGCAGCGTGCTGGTGCTGCCGTTCACCCCGGCCAAGGGCGCGGTGGTTGGCCTGATCGCCGCCGTGGTGGCCAGCCTGGTCGACCTCGCGGTCAATTTCGACGAGGCGGGACGGCGGCTGGCCGGCGACGCACCGACGTTCTGGGTGGCCCGGCACATGCAGGGTCCGCTGGGCGCGTTCGCGCTCACCGCGCCGTTCGCCTACGCGCTGGCACACTGGTATCTCCAGTAACCGTTTCGACGCACCTGTCTTCCGGGCAAGTAGCCGGAATCAATGGCGTTCGAGAAGTTGAGGAGGACCGGTGAGCGAGGTCTACGGTGCGCGCGTCCGGCCACGGCGGCGCTGGGGACGGCGCTTTCTGATCTTCCTTCTCGTGCTGCTGGTCCTGGTGGCCGTGGCGCTCGTGGTGGGTGACCGCTACGCCCGGTCGTACGCCGAACGGACGATCTCGGACCGGGTCGCCGAACAGATCGCCAACCAGAAGGCGACCAGCGAGAAGCCGCAGGTCACGGTCGAGGGCTTCCCGTTCCTCACCCAGGTGGCGGCCGGTCGCTACGACGCGATCCACATTGAGGTCCCCGGCTTCAGCGGTCCGGCGGGCAACGGCCGGACCATCTCCACCAAGCTTCTGGACGTACGCGCCACCGACGTGCGGGCGCCGCTCGAGACGATCCGCACCGGCACCGGTGAGATCACCGCGGGCGCGGTCACCGGCACCGGCCTCATCGAGTACGCCCAACTCGTCGAACTGGTCGGCCAGCAGGGCCTGGAACTCAGCGAGAAGGACGGCAAGCTGATCGGCAAGGCCCCGGTGCAGGCGCTGGGTCAGACCTTCACGGTCCGAGCCGCGGCGGCCCTCACCGTCAAGAGCGGCGTGGTCCAGGTGCGGTTCAGCGAGGTGCAGACCGACGGCCTGCCCAACAACTCGGTGATCCGCGGGCTGATCAACACGTACGTGCAACGCCTCGCCTTCGACCTTCGGGTGCCGCCGCTGCCGCTCAAGCTGGCCGTGGAAAAGGTCCAGCCGCTGGCGGACGGCCTCGAGTTCACCGCGGGCGCGCGGGACGTACCGCTCAATTCGAGCGGTCTGTGATCCCGGCCTCCTTCCCGGATGGTGGTCGAGGCTGTTCCGCGGTCTGGAACCGCTGGTAGGGTCGCTTTCCATGAGCCCCTTGCTCACCAAGAGGCGTGCGGTCGACCTGTGCCGCATGGCCGCCTGCCTGTGTCGCCCTGTCCTCTGACGGGGCCACCAGTGCTGAGCATGTTCTAGCTCGATTTCCGCCCGGCAGTGGCGCCGTCGCAGCCCGAGATCCCGTCCGTTTTGAATTGGGTCCCGCGCGGGGTGCGACCAGATCTCCGTGCGCTGACTCTCCCCTATCTCACCCATCAAGGGAGTGAACCGATGAGTCGCGACACCGCACTCGTCTCGGCCGACTGGGCCGAGAAGAACCTCGACGCTCCGGGCGTCGTCTTCGTCGAGGTCGACGAGGACACCACCGCCTACGACGGCGGCCACATCCCCGGCGCCATCAAGCTCGACTGGAAGAAGGACCTCCAGGACCCGGTGCGCCGGGACTTCGTCAACCAGGAGCAGTTCTCGGCGCTGCTGTCCGAGCGCGGCATCGGCAACGACGACACCGTGGTGCTCTACGGCGGCAACAACAACTGGTTCGCCGCGTATGCGTACTGGTACTTCAAGCTGTACGGCCACGACCAGGTCAAGCTGCTCGACGGCGGCCGCAAGAAGTGGGAGCTCGACGCCCGCGCGTACACCAAGGACGTGCCGAGCCGCGCGAAGACCAACTACCAGGCGTCCGCCCCGGACCTGTCGATCCGCGCGTTCCGCGACGAGGTCGTGCAGGCCATCGGCGTGAAGAACCTGGTCGACGTGCGCAGCCCCGACGAGTATGCGGGCCGCCTGCTCGCCCCCGCCCACCTGCCGCAGGAGCAGTCGCAGCGCGGTGGCCACATCCCGACCGCGCTCAGCGTGCCGTGGAGCAAGGCCGCCAACGAGGACGGCACCTTCAAGTCCGACGAGGAGCTCACCAAGATCTACGGTGAGGCCGGTCTGGACGGTGGCAAGGACACCATCGCGTACTGCCGGATCGGCGAGCGTTCCTCGCACACCTGGTTCGTGCTCAAGGAGCTGCTCGGCCACCAGAACGTGAAGAACTACGACGGCTCGTGGACCGAGTACGGCTCACTCATCGGCGTCCCGATCGCGCTCGGCGACGAACCCGGAAAGGCCTGATCATGACTTCTCCGTCCAACGTCGCGGCCGGTTGCGCCGCGCCCGATCAGTCGGCGCCCCTCCCCGCCAGCGTCGACCTCGAGAAGGAAACCGTCATCACCGGCATCGTGCGCAACGCCGACGGTGAGGCCGTCGGCGGCGCGTACGTGCGGCTGCTGGACGCCTCCGGCGAGTTCACCGCCGAGGTCGTCACCTCGCCCGAGGGTCTGTTCCGGTTCTTCGCGGCGCCGGGGTCGTGGACCCTGCGGGCGCTGAGCCGGCACGGCAACGGCGAACTGGCCGTCGACGCCGCCCGCGGCATCAACGAGGTCGCGCTCTCGGTGGCCGTGGCCTGATTTCCCAGTGCGGGGGGCGGGGTTGTCCCCGCCCCCTCAACTGTCCTTGGTGGCCACCACCACGGCGGTCGGCGGCACCTCGGGGCGGCGGCGCGACAGCCTCCGGACGGCCGTGTTCAGGACCGCGATCAGCGGCACGGCGATCAGCGCGCCGATGATGCCGGCCAGGGTCACCCCGCAGGCGATCCCGATGATCACGACGAGCGGGTGGATCGCCACCGCCCGGCCCATGATCAGCGGTTGCAGGACGTGTCCCTCCAGCTGCTGCACCAGGATCACGGCGCCGAGCAGGACGAGCGCCACCACCCAGCCCTTGTCGACCAGGGCCACCAGCACTGCCACGGCGCCGGAGACGCTCGCACCGACGATCGGGATGAACGCGCCCAGGAAGACGAGCGCGGCCAGCGGCAGCGGGAACTGGACGTTCAGCACCACCAGGGCGATGCCGATGCCGATCGCGTCGATGAACGCGACCAGCACGGTGGCCCGCACGTACGAACCCAGGGTGCCCCAGGAGGCGTCGCCGGCGTCGGCCAGCGACCAGCGCGCGTTCACCGGGAACAGCCGCACGATGAACCGCCAGATCTTGCGGCCGTCGCGCAGGAAGAAGAACGTCGAGAACAGCACCAGCAGCATGCCGGTGACCACCTCGAACACGGTCGCCGCGGTGGCGATGCCGGTCGAGGTCAGCGACGCGGTGTTGGCGCTGACCCACTGCTGCGCGTTGTCGATGGCCTGGGTGACCTGATCGTCGGACAGGTGCAGCGGGCCGGTCTTGAGCCACTCCTGGATCTGCCGGACACCCGCGCCCGCGTTCTGGGTCAGCTCGGGAATGCCCTCCACGAACTGGTTGATCACCAGGGTCAGCGTGCCGGCGACCGCACCGATCCCGCAGATCAGCACCAGGAACGTGGCCAGCGAACTGGGCACCCGGAGCCGGAGCAGCCAGCTCACCGCCGGTGACAGCAGGGCGGACAGCAGCAGGGCGATGGCCAGCGGGATCACCACGATGCTGACCGTGCCGACGAATTTGAGCAGCGCCCAGCCGACGACGCCGACCACGATGAGGCGCCAGCTCCAGGCGGCCGCTATCCGCAGCGGGTGCGGCACCTCGGCGTCGTCCCGGCTGTTCGTCGATCTGTGCACCAGCTCCGGCTCGGCGGGCGGCTGGAACTCCTCGGTGCGGTCCGGTTCGCCGGTGGTCTCGTCGACGCGCGCGGAACGCACCGACTCCCGGCCCGAATCGTAGGCCCGGCGCAGGTTGTCCCGGACACGCTGCAGGCGAATCAACCGCCAACCCCCTTGCCGTAGCGTCACGCACCCACCACCGTAGTGGTCGGTGCCGACCACGGCGCAGGCGCGCCGGATCACCGGCGTACCGTCTGCTTCGTGAGCGCCGACACCCACACCGAGACCGGGCTGCCGATCCGGATGCTGCATGACCGTGTCCTCGTCCGTCAGGACGGGGGTGAGGGGGAACGCCGGTCCTCGGCCGGGATCGTGATTCCGGCGACGGCCTCGGTCGGGCGGCGGCTGTCCTGGGCCACCGCCGTGGGCATCGGGCCCAACGTGCGGTCGATAGTCGTGGGTGACCGGGTGCTGTTCGACCCGGACGACCGGTCCGAGGTCGAACTGCACGGCCGGGAGTATGTGCTGCTCCGCGAGCGGGACGTACACGCGGTGGCCGCGTCCCGGGTGGAGTCGGACGGGACCGGCCTCTATCTCTAGGGCTGCTGCTGTGGGGGGCCCTCCGGCTGAGCCGGCGGCTGCGGGAACGGCGGCGCCGACGAGATGACCGGCGGGCCGTAGGGCGGCGCGTAATACTGCGGAGGCGGCGCGTAATACTGCTGGGGTGGACCGTAGTTGGGCTGGCCATAACTCGGCATGCCGTAGTGGTAACCGCCGTAGCCTCCGTAACCGGGCGGCGGGCCGTACCCCGGGAAGCCGTAGGCCGGCGGGGCGTACACCGGAAAGGCCGGTGCCAGCCGCACCGGCACCGGGACCACCGGCTCGGCCGGGGCGGGCACCGTGCGGGTCTGGCCGTCCGGGAAGGTCACCTGGTAGTTGAGGCCGTCCCAGAACGCCCTCGGGGTCTGCGGATCGCGGTTGGCGAAGGCATCCCGGTAACCCTGCATGGACGTCAGCAGGCGGTGTTCCTCGGTGGCGTTCTTGTGCAGGTCGCGCGGGTCGGTGTGCAGGCCCCGGTTCATGCCGTCGCGCAGCAGGGCAAGTTGGGTGGCGGCAAACTGGAAGTTACGCATCGCCTTCTGTCCCGCCTCACCGGCCACCCGCCGGGCCCAATGCCGGGCCGAGTGCCGGCGGGCCAGGCTGCCCAGCGCGGCCACCTCGGGCGGCGAGAACCAGCCGGCCCGCACGTAGAACGGCAGGATCCGCTCGGTGAGGCGGCCCTCCCAGGAGCGCAGCGCGATCGCGAAGCCGACCACGGCGAAGAAGAACGGGACCATGAAGCCCAGGTAGCCGTACAGCATGATGTACGGCTGGGCGAGGCTCACCGACAGCGTGGGCAGCAGGTTGAACAGGCCGTGCAGCAGCATCGCCAGCAGCAGGCCGGCGATCGGGGCGAGCCAGCGCACCCGGCGGTCGCCGGAGCGGGCCGCGATGCCCAGGCCGATGCCGGTCATGGCGCTGAACAGGGGGTGCGCGAAGCCGGTGAACAGAATGCGCACGATGAAGATCAGGAAGAGGTTTTGCAGGCCGGTCGCCGGTCCGAACTCCTCGACGCCCGTCGCGTATCCGTGCTTGCCCAGGTAGAGCACGTTTTCGACCATGGCGAAGCCGAGCGCCGACATGCCGCAGTAGACGATGCCGTCGGTGATGCCGGACCATTCCCGACGCCGGCGCCAGACCAGCAGGATCGGGGCCAGCGCCTTCATCAGCTCCTCGATGAACGGCGCCACCAGCACCGCCACCAGCGACTCGGGCAGCCCGATCCGGTCGAACAGCAGGGCCGAGCCGGTGTTGACCGCCAGCGCCACCGAGGTCGCGATCGCGGCTCCCCAGGCGAAGCAGAAGGCCAGGTAGCGGATCGGCTCGGGCTCGTAGCGGTCAAGCCAGAGGAAGCTGGCGACCAGCAGCGGCACCGGCACCACGGCCGCGGTGAGGCCGACCGCGAGGTTGGCCGGGCCCATGTCGACGCCGAGGAAGAGCAGCATGCCCACGGCGCTGATGAGCAGGAACGTGATGACGGCCGCGATCGGGAGCCAGCGGCGCCAGCCGATGCGGCGCACCGGCGACTCCAGCGCCGCCGTCACCTCACCCTGCGGCTGCTGCTCCGCCGGCGGCGGCGCCGAGAACGCCTGGGTGAGCGCCGCCGGCTGCGGCGGCTCGACCACCGTCGGGGCAGCCGGTGATGGGGCGCTCTGGTCGGGCGGCCCGCCCGGCGAAACGTCGGCCATGTGAGCAAGCGTAGTCACCCGAACGAGGACGGGCGCCCCCGCTCTGACCGCTCTATCCGTCCGCTCTATCCGTGACCGGGCATCGGCGGTGGTGTGCGGCCGGCCCGGCGCCGGGACCGGCTGTGCCAACCGGCGGCCCGGCGGACCAGCCGGGGCGCCTCGGCGAAGTCGACCCCGGTGGCCCGCAACAGGTCGGCGGCGGCCGAGCGGATCTGCGCGAAGATCACGCCGCCGGAGAAGCCGACGCCGTCCTCGTACGCCTTGGCGGCCTCGGCCACCGCCCGCAGCGCGCGCTCGCGGGTGGCCAGCGGCTCGACATCCTTGGCCCACTCCTGTTTGAGCAGTTCCACCGCGTCGCCGAGCAGGCCCACGGAGTTCGCCAGCACCTCGGGGATCTGTTCCTGGTCGGCCAGCGCCGTCCCCACCCGGCGGATCAGCACCCGGACGTTGCGCAGCGCGTGGGTGACCTGGGTGGCGCCCTCCACATACCGGGTGAGCGCGCCGCGGGTGCGCCACCGCGCCGGGGCGAAGGCCACGTTCTCCCGGGCGGCGGCGACCGCGGCCGAGAAGCCGGCGAAGTCCGCCTCGGCCGCCCGCAGCCGGGCCAGCACCTCGTCGATCCGGTCCGCGTCGCCGGCCCGGATGCCGTCGGCCACGCTGCGCAACCCGTCGGCCAGGGCCTGCAGGGCCGGTCCGGCGGCGCGTTGCACCACGGTGAGCGGGTTGAGCGGCAGCAGCACCGTCATCACGGCGAGGCCGACTCCCCCGCCCACCAGCGCGTCCAGGAACCTGGTCCAGGGCAGCCCGGTGGCCGAGGTCAGGGTGGCCACCAGCACGGCCGAGGAGGCGGACTGCACGACCAACGGGGTGCCGCCGCCGACCGCGGTGGCCACCAGCACCGCGAGCAGCACAATCAGCCCGATCTGCCACGGCCCCGAGCCGATCAGCAGGATGATGGCGTCGCCGATCCCGATCCCGATGGCAACACCCAACACCAGTTCAGCGGTACGCCGGGCGCGTTGCCCGACCGACGAGGCCAGCGTGATCACGGCGGCGATCGGCGCGAAGAACGGCATCGGCCGCCCGAACAGGTCGTGCGCCACATACCAGGCCAGCGCCGCGGCCACCCCCGCCTGCGCGGCCAGCGCCAGACCACCGCGCACCCGGTGCAGGCCGGCGGCCACCCCGGCGCGCGACCGCGCACCGACACGAGCGAGGACCGGCGTCATGCCTGCAGACCATACTGACAGCCGTGCCAGGATGACCCGCGTGACATCACCAGTGGATCGATTCGTCGCCGCAGCCCGCTCGGCCGGCGCCACCGCCGACCGGTCCGACCTGGCCGCCGCCGGTGAGTACCTGCTGTCCCGCTGGTCCGAGCCGCAGCGCCACTACCACACCGTCGCGCACCTGACCGCCGTACTGGATGTGGTTGATCGGTTTGCTGGTCTTGCTCCACACCCCGACCGGGTCCGGCTGGCCGCCTGGATGCACGACGCGGTGTACGACCCGCGGGCACTCGGCGACGCCAACGAGCGGGACAGCGCCGAGTTCGCCGCCGGCCTGCTGGCCACCCTGGGCGTCCCCGACGAGGCGATCACCGAGGTGGCCCGCCTGGTAAACCTGACCGCGGGTCACGCCACCGACGACAAAGATCCGGACGGCGAGCTACTCTGCGACGCCGACCTGGCCATCCTGGCCAGCGACGACGAGGCGTACCAGGCCTACGTGACGGCGATCCGGCGCGAGTACGCCCACGTGCCCGACGAGGACTTCCAAGCCGGCCGGGCCCGGGTCCTGACCGCCCTATTGGAGTTGCCGTCGATCTATCGGCTGCCACCATTGCGCGAGGCGTGGGAGGCCAAGGCCCGGGCAAACCTGGAACGCGAACTCAAAAGCTGAGCAGGTGCCCAGCCACCGCCGTCTCCGCTGCCCGCCTCGAACGGGAACTCGCCACGATCTATCGGTGGCGCGACGTTACAAGGTATTAAGCGGCTTTTGCCCAGGAGGGTGTCCCGGCGAGTGGAATGAGCGTCCGCAATCCAGGACATGCCCACGAGGCGGTCAGCAGATCCCGGCATGCGGTGACGGCGGCGGGAGAAGAGGTGCGCCGCTGTGGGAAGCGGGCCTCAGCGCGGGGCCGGCGCACGCAGATGCTTGGGGCGGCGCAGGCCGGCTGCCTGCAGGCGGGCCACCAGGTCGCGGGAGGGCAGCAGGGTGGCGCCCAGCCAGAGGGCCGGGCGGAAGCGGAACTCCGGGATGTCGTAGTGGTCGCGGTCGAAGGCACGCCGGGGCGCGCCCAGCATTTCGGCGAACACGTGCAACTCGGCGTAGGAGACGTCGCTGACCAGGTGGGACCAGAGACGGCCGCGGGCGGGCCAGCGCGGCTCGTCGACGAGGATCAAAGATCGATCTCGAGCAGGTCTATCCCCCGGTCGGCGGCGAAGCCCCGGACGTCGGGCACGCCGATGCGGGCCGCGTCGGCGGTCAGGTCGTCGGGCATGGTCTGGGACTGGCGCTCGGCGGCGACCCGGGCCAGGTAGTGCTCGACCTCGCGGGCCCGGACCACCTTGTCCCAGCCGAGCGCGTCGCCCATCACGGCGGCCGCGTGCTCGGCCGACTCGGCGCCCCGGTGCGGGGTCTCGATCGAGATGCGGGTGCGCCTGGTCAGGACGTCGTCCAGGTGCAGGGCGCCCTCGGCCAGGGCCGCATAGGCGATCTCGGCGGTCAGATATTCCGGCGCGCCGGTTAGCGGGGTGGCCAGACCGGGCTCGGCGGCGATCATGGCCAGCAGGTGGACGGTCAGGGTGCCGTACCGCTCCAGCAGATGCTCGATCACCCCGGCCGTGACGCCGTGCCGCCGGGCCGTGTCCTGGCGGTCGCGCCAGGCGGCGTTGAAGCCGTCGGCACCGAGCAGCGGCAGTTGGTCGGTGCGCGAGGGGCGGGGCGGGCCACCGAGGCGGCGCACCGCGCGGTCGATCACGTCGGCCGCCATCACCCGGTACGTCGTGTATTTGCCGCCGGCCACCAGCATCAGGCCGAGCATCGGCTCGACCACGGCGTGTTCGCGGGACAGCTTGGATGTCGAGTCGGCCTCGCCGGAGAGCAGCGGGCGCAGTCCGGCGTACACGCCCTCGATGTCATCGGTGGTCAGCGGGCGGTCGAGCACCACGTTGACCTGGTCGAGCAGGTAGCGGATGTCGCGCGCCGAGGCGGCCGGATGGGACCGGTCGAGTTTCCAGTCGGTGTCCGTGGTGCCGATGATCCAGTGGCCGCCCCACGGGATCACGAACAGGACCGAGGTCGCCGTACGCAGGATCAGGCCGGCCTCGCCGGTGATCGCCGAGCGGGGCACCACGAGGTGCACCCCCTTGGAGGCGCGGACCCGCAGGCCGGGGCGGACGCCCACGTCGCTGAGCATCCGCGACATGTCGTCGCTCCACACGCCGGTGGCGGCCACGACGGTCCGCGCACGCACCTCGAACTCCGGCGAATCGGGCGACTCCAGATCGCGGACCCGGACGCCGACCACCTCGCGCGCCTCGCGCACGAAGCCGACCACCCGGGCGCTGGTCACCACGGCGGCGCCCAGGCTGGCCGCGGTGCGGGCCAGGTTTACCACCAGGCGGGCGTCGTCGACCTGGCCGTCGAAATAGCGGATCGCGCCGGTCAGCACGTCGGCCCGCAGGCTCGGGAACAGGTGCCGGGCGCCGTCCCGGGTCAGGTGCCGGTGCAGCGGCATGCCCCGGCCACCCCCGAACATTCCGGCAAAGGCGTCGTACGCGGCCACGCCGAGCCCGTAGTAGGCCCGGTGCCACACCCGGGCCGGCGGGTTGGCAGCCGGCAGCGGCACCAGGATCGGCACCGGCCGCACCAGGTGCGGGGCGAGCCGGGTGGCCAGCAGCCCGCGCTCGGTGAGCGCCTCGTGCACCAGGTGCAGCTCGAGCTGTTCCAGGTAGCGCAGACCGCCGTGGATCAGCTTGCTGGACCGGCTGGACGTGCCGGCGGCCAGGTCACGCGCCTCGACGAGGGCCACCTTGAGCCCGCGGGACGCGGCGTCCAGGGCCGCGCCGGCGCCGGTGACCCCGCCGCCGACCACCAGGATGTCGAACTGCTCGTCGCGCAGGCGCCGCAGATCGGCGATCCGGCGGATCGGTGAGAGCCGGCCGGCCGCGTAGCGAGAGACGGAGGGATCGCGCACCCGTCCCACGTTAGCGCCCGCGCGCGTCACCCCGGCGGGGGAAATCTCACTGCGAATGGGTAGGTTCGGCGGTTGTGGACCGCGAGTTCTGGATCTCCGAGCTGACCGACGACGCCCTGCCCGCCGTGATCGAGCTGTGCCGGGTGGCGCTCGACCTGCCGGAGGACGCCGCGGAGGCGGCCGAGATCGTGCACCGGCTGCGGGACACCACCGGCACCGAGGGCTGGCAGTCAGAGCCGCGCCGGCTCACCGGATTTCTGGCCCAGGCCCCCGGCGACCGGCTGATCGGCGTGGTGCTCGGCTCGGTCTCGCACCGGGACTCCTCGATCGGCCACGTCGACCTGATCGCCGTGCACCCCGGCGAGCGCCGCCGCGGCGTGGCCCGGCAGATGCTGGCCCGGGTCGAGGGCGCGCTGGCCGGCCTGGGCGCCAGCGACGTGGTGCTGGCCGGCAACGCTCCCTACTACGCCTGGCCCGGCATCGACGTGCGGTACACGCCGGCGATCTGCGCGGCCATGGCGCTCGGCTTCACCCAGGACCAGCCGGCCTGGAACATGACCGCCGACCTGCGCACGCTGGCCCCGACCGGCCCCGACGAGATGCGCCTGGCCGGCGACGGCGTGACGGTCCGCCGCGCCGAGCCCGCCGACGTGCCGTCCTTGACCGAGTTCGTCCTGGCCAACTGGGGTTCCGGCTGGGCCGGCGAGATCACCCATTCGATCGGCCGCGACCGCGCCGGCTGCTGGCTGGCCCTGGAAGCGGACGGAAAATTACTGGGTTTCGCCGCATACGGCTCGTCCCGCCCGACCTGGTTCGGCCCGATGGGCACCACCCCGGCGGCCCGCGGCCGCGGCATCGGCTCGGTGCTGCTGCGCCGATGCCTGTCCGACCAGCGCGCCGCCGGCCACGAGACCGCCCAGATCGGCTGGGTCGGCCCGGTCCCCTTCTACTCCGCCACGGTCGGCGCACGGGTCGAACGAGTGTTCTTCCTCTATCGCAAGGCCCTTTGACCTAACGTCGGGGCGTGGGTGTGCGTCGGGCCGCCGCGGGGTTGTTCGTTGTCGTGGCGATCGTGCTGCTGGCCGCCGTCCGCGCGCCCGTCCCGGCCGCAGCCGCCATCACGACGCCGTTCGCCACCCGGTTCGAGGTCAACACGAACGGGTCGATCCTGTTGCGGGGCAACACCAACCTCACCTGTCCCACGCTCGCGGCCAATTGTGCGAACGCGCGTAACGGGAGTGGCGGCGCGGTCAACAACAACGACTTCGCGATGGTCTACACGGACGCGGACAACGACCTGGCGACGTTCAACGACAGCACCGCCACCATCGACATGCCGGCCGGCAGCGCGGTGCTGTTCGCAGGCTTGTACTGGGGGGCCGAGTCGAATCTGCCGCTGCGCAACCAGGTGCTGTTCCGCACCCCGGCGGGTGCCTCCTGGACCCCGGTCACGGCGAGCAGCCTGTTCTCCTCGGGCGGCAACTATCAGGGCTTCGCCGACGTGACCGCGCAGGTGGCCGCCGCCGGGAACGGCGTGTACGGAGTGGCCAACATCCAGGCCGCCATCGGCCTCGGGCGGTACGCCGGCTGGTCGTTGGTGATCGCGTACCGGAACCCGGCCGAGGACCTGCGCAGCCTGCGGATCTACGACGGCTTCGGGTCGCTGACCAGCGGCAACCTCGTCATCCCGATGACCGGGTTCGAGACGCCGCACGCCGGCACCGTGCACGCCCGGATCGGCGCGGTGGCCTACGAGGGCGACCGCGGCACCAGCGGCGACAGCTTCCTGGTCGACGGGCAGCCGCTGAGCGACGCCGCCAACCTGTCCAACAACTTCTTCAACAGCACGGTCAGCGACGCCGGCGCGCACGTGGGCGGGCGCGATCCGAACTATCCGAACCTGACCGGCCTGGACATCGACCAGGTCGACGCCACCGGGCTGTTCGGGCACGGCGCCACCGCCACCACGCTGACGCTCACCACCACCGGCGACGCCTACTACCCCGGGGTCATCACCTTCACCATCGACCTCTACGCGCCCCGGATCGTCACCACCATGACCGGCACCGACGTCAACGGCGGCGACCTGTTGCCGGGCGACGAGATCGAATATCGGATCGGGGTACGCAACGAGGGCAGCGACACGGCCGACGACGTGGTGCTGGCCGACGCCGTCCCGCTGCACACGACGTACGTGCCGGGCAGGCTCACCCTGCAGGGCGCTCCGCTCACGGACGCCACCGGGGACGACGCGGGCTGGTATGCGGCCGGCTCGACCGGCTGGAATCTCGGCAGCATCCCCTATCTGGGCACGACCTACGTCACGTTCCGGGTCCGGGTGGGCGTCGGCGCGCCGGCCGGGCACACCATCACCAATCTGGTCAACGTCAGCTACACCGGCCGCACCACCAGCGTGAACGTGGCCGGGCAGGGCGGCGCCACGGCAACCACGGTTCAGCAGCCGCACGCCGACCGGGCCGCCACGCTCGCGGTCAGCCCGGTGTTCGTGCAGCGCGCCGCGGCACCCACCGCGCTCACCTACACCGCCACGGTCACCAACGCCTCGGGCGACCTGGAGCCGGCCGCCGGCGCCGAACTGACCCTGCCGGCCGGGGTCACCCCGGGCACGCTACCGGCCGGGTGCACCGCGAACGGCCAGGTCGTCACCTGCGCGCTCGGTCCGCTGGTGGCGGGCAGTTCGGCCAGCGTGCCGATCCCGGCGGTGGCCGGTGCCGGTGCGGCCACCACCGCGGTGGCCACGCTGCGTGCCACCGGCAGCGGCGCGGACGGCACCCCGGGCAACGACACCGACACCGCCACCCTGCGGGTCAACTCGGCGCCGCAGGCCGTCGCCGACGTCGCGGCCACCCCGACCGGCACCAGCGTGGCCGTTCCGGTCCGGGACAACGACAGCGACCCCGAGGACCAGCGGACCGACCTGCGGATTTCGATCGTCACCCCGCCCGGTCACGGCACCGCGGTGGTCGAGGCCGATCAGACGGTCACCTACACCCCGGCGGCCGGCTGGGCCGGTCCGGACAGCTTGACCTATCGGGTCGACGACCAGCACGGCGGCACCGATCTCGGCACCGCCACGGTGACCACCGCGAACGCACCGCCGGTGGCGCTGGACGACTCAATCAATACGCCGCCGAACACACCGGTGACCCTCGATGTGCTGGACAACGACACCGACCCGAACGGCGACCCGCTCACGATCACCGCGGTGACCCAGCCGCCGGTTACGGACGGCGCCGCCGCGATCGCCGGCAACCAGGTCGCCTTCACCCCGGACCCGGTGTTCGCCGGGACCACGACGTTCACCTACACGATCGACGACGGGAGCGGCGGCACCGCAACCGCCACCGTCTCGGTCGACGTGGCCAACGCCGTGCCGACCGCCGCCGACGACGTGCTGGCCGCGCCGTACGCGCCCGGGGTGCCGGTCCTGGTGCCGGTGCTGGCTAACGACCGCGACCCGAACAACGACCTGCTCACCATCACCGCGGTCGGCCCGGTGACGCCCGGCACCGTCACCGCCGCGGCCGTGGCCGGCGGTATCGAGGTCACCGCGCCGGCCGGGTTCTCCGGCCCGGCCACGTTCGGCTACGACATCAGCGACGGCCACGGCGGCACGTCGTCCGCCCAGGTCACCGTCGCGGTCGGCAATGCCGGGCCGAGCGCCGCGGCGTACCTGGAAAGCATTGTCTTCGGCGGCACGCTGACGCTCGACGTGATCGCCGACGCGACCGACCCCAACAACGACACCCTGCGGGTGGCCGGAGTGTCCGCCGCGGCGCACGGCACCGCGGTGCGCAACGCCGGCGGCGGCATCACCTACACCCCGGATCCGGCCTGGTCCGGCACCGACAGCTTCGGCTACACGATCGACGACGGGAACGGCGGCACCGCGACCGCGACGATCACGGTGACCGTGGCGAACGGGGTGGCGGTGGCCCGGGCCGACCACGCGACCGCGCCGGGCGGCACCCCGATCCCGATCGACGTGCTGGCCAACGACGATGACGACCCGAACGGCCAGCCCCTGCTGGTCACGATCGACGCGGCACCGGGCGACGGCACCGCGACGGTGGGCGCGGACCGGCGGATCACGTACACCCCCGACCCGGGCTTCCGCGGCACCGACACGTTCCACTACCGGCTGGACGACGGCGCGGGCGGCGTCACCGGCGCGACCGTGACGGTGACGGTGGTGAACACCCCGCCGGTCGCCCGCCCGGACGCGGCCGGCACCGACACCGGCACACCCGTGACCATCGCGGTCCTGACCGGGGACAGCGACCCGAACGGCGACCCGATCGCGGTGGCCGGCTCGGTGCACGGCGGCCACGGCCGGGTCATCCCGGGACCGGGCGGGACGCTGATCTACACGCCCGACGCGGGGTTCTACGGCACCGACGCGTTCGTCTACACGATCGCCGACCCCGGCGGGCTGACCTCCTCAGCGGTCGTCACGGTCACGGTCCGCAACGCACCGCCGGACGCGGTCGACGACTGGATCGTGGTGCGGCCCCAGGTGCTCACCACGCTGTCGCTGCTCGCCAACGACCGGGACGCGAACACCGGGCAGCCGCTGCGGATCAGTTCGGTCGGCGCGGCCGGCAAGGGCACGCTGACGCCCGCCGCGGACGGAACGACGGTGACCTACCGGTCGCACCCCGGCCAGACCGGTGCCGACGTGTTCGCGTACGTGCTCACCGATGATCTGGGCGCGACCGACACCGCCACCGTGACCATCGTGCTCGACGCGCCGCCGACGGCGCGCGACGATGCGGCCTCGACCTCGTGGGCCACCGCGGTCGACATCCCGGTGCTGGCCAACGACAGCGACCCCGAGGGCGGCACACTCGCCGTGCACCGCCTGGACCCGCCCGGCCACGGTACCGCGACGCTCAACCCGGACGGTACGGTCCGCTACCTGCCGAGCGTCGCGTTCGCCGGGACGGATTCGTTCTGGTACGCGATCCGGGACCCGGCCGGCAACACCGCCGGCGCCCAGGTCTTCGTGGTGGTGGCCGGCACCCAGCCGATGGCCGTGCCGGACGAGCGGAGCACGCCGTACCGGAAGGCGGTCACCATCCCGGTGCTCGCCAACGACGTCGATCCGACCGGGACCCTGAAGATCACCTCGGCCGGCCGGCCGGCGCACGGCACAGTTGACTTCACCGCGGCGGCGGTCACCTACACTCCGCCGGACGGCTTCTCCGGCCCGGTCAGGTTCGGCTACACCGCCGCCGACACCCTCGGCCGCCGGGTCGGCGCGGAGGTCACGGTGACGGTCGGGGCCGCGCCGACCGTGCCGGACAAGGCGGTGGTCGGCAAGCCCGGAGCCGCGGTCGGCATCACGCCGCCGGCCACCGACAACGGCGGCCGCCCGGTCACCATCCGCAAAATCGGCAAGCCGGCGCACGGCACCGCGGTCCTGAACGCCGACGGCACCGTCACCTACACCCCGGACCCGGGCTTCACCGGCACGGACACGTTCACCTACGAGGTGGTGGACGAGGACGGGAACGTGGCCCAGGCGTCGATCATCGTGACGGTGCGACCGACGAGTCCGCCAGTCACCGAGCCGCCAGTCACCGAGCCACCAGTCACCGAGCCACCAGTCACCGAGCCGCCCGGCACCGAGCCGCCCGTTCTCAATCGGCCGCCGGTCGCGGCCGACGACTCGGCGGGCCTCGCCGAGGGGGACACCGTCGTGCTGCGGCCGCTGCTCAACGACCGGGACCCGGACGGTGACCAGCTCACCATCGTGCGGATCACCGGTTCGGTGTCCGCCGAGCCGGACGGCACGATCGCCTATGTTGCACGTGAAACCGGCACCGACACGTTCGGTTACACCGTCTCCGACGGCCGGGGCGGCACCGCCACCGCAACCGTGACCGTCCACGTCGCGGCGGTCACCGAACTGCCGGTCACCGGACAAGACGCGCTGGCCCTGATCAAGGCCGGACTGCTCGCCGCGGTGGCCGGCGGCGTCCTCATCTGGCTGGGTGGACGGTCATCCCCCGCCAGCTCGCCGACATCCCGTTGAGATGGTCGTGCCGAGCACTCTCACCCTTCGGTCTCCACAGTGACTGCTAACCGGCATATTCCACCCTTATAGGGCGGGCGCAAGCCGGCAGAGCGCGAGCAAGACAGAGCGAAAGGGCGGGCCGCCAAGGCGACCCGCCCTTTCTCAGCTGTGGGCTGGACTCAGAAGTCCATGTCCCCGCCGCCCGGAGCACCGGCCGGAGCCGGGCTCTTCTCGGGCTTGTCGGCCACGACGGCCTCGGTGGTGAGGAACAGCGCGGCGATCGACGCGGCGTTCTGCAGCGCCGAACGGGTGACCTTGGCCGGGTCGATGATGCCCGCGGCCAGCAGGTCGACGTACTCGCCGGTCGCGGCGTTGAGGCCGTGACCCGCGTCGAGGTTGCGCACCTTCTCGACCACGACGCCGCCCTCGAGGCCGGCGTTGACGGCGATCTGCCGCAGCGGGGCGTCCAGCGCCAGCTTGACGATGGTCGCACCGGTGGCCTCGTCGCCGGCCAGGTCCAGCTTGTCGAACGCGGTCTTGCCGGCCTGCACCAGCGCGACGCCACCACCCGGGACGATGCCCTCCTCGACGGCCGCCTTCGCGTTGCGAACGGCGTCCTCGATGCGGTGCTTGCGCTCCTTGAGCTCGACCTCGGTGGCCGCGCCGACCTTGATGACCGCAACACCGCCGGCCAGCTTGGCCAGGCGCTCCTGCAGCTTCTCGCGGTCGTAGTCGGAGTCCGACTTCTCGATCTCGGCGCGGATCTGGTTGACCCGGCCCTGGATCTGCTCGGCGTTGCCGCCGCCGTCCACGACGGTGGTCTCGTCCTTGGTGATGACGATCTTGCGGGCGGTGCCCAGCAGGCTCAGGTCGGCGTTGTCGAGCTTGAGGCCGACCTCCTCGCTGATGACGGCGCCACCGGTCAGGATGGCGATGTCCTCCAGCATGGCCTTGCGGCGGTCGCCGAAGCCCGGGGCCTTGACGGCGACGGACTTGAAGGTGCCGCGCACCTTGTTGACCACCAGGGTCGCCAGGGCCTCGCCCTCGACGTCCTCGGCGATGATGACCAGCGGCTTGCCGGCCTGCATTACCTTCTCGAGGACCGGCAGCAGGTCCTTGACCGCGGAGATCTTGCTGTTGGCGATCAGGATGTACGGGTCGTCGAAGACGGCCTCCATCCGCTCGGCGTCGGTCATGAAGTACGCCGAGATGTAGCCCTTGTCGAAGCGCATGCCCTCGGTGAGCTCGAGCTCAAGACCGAAGGTGTTGCTCTCCTCGACGGTGATGACGCCTTCCTTGCCGACCTTGTCCATGGCCTCGGCGATGATCTCGCCCACCGTGGAGTCACCGGCGGAGATGGACGCGGTGGAGGCGATCTGCTCCTTGGTCTCCACGTCCTTGGCGATCTGCGTGAGACCCTCGGAGACGCTGGCCACGGCCGCCTCGATGCCCCGCTTCAGGGCCATCGGGTTGGCGCCCGCGGCAACGTTGCGCAGGCCCTCACGAACCAGCGCCTGGGCCAGGACGGTCGCCGTCGTCGTGCCGTCGCCGGCCACGTCGTCGGTCTTCTTGGCGACCTCCTTGACCAGCTCGGCGCCGATCTTCTCGAAGGAGTCCTCGAGCTCGATCTCCTTGGCGATCGACACACCATCGTTGGTGATGGTGGGCGCGCCCCACTTCTTCTCGAGCACGACATTGCGGCCCTTGGGGCCGAGCGTCACCTTGACGGCGTCAGCGAGCTGGTTCATGCCTCGCTCGAGGCCCCGACGAGCTTCCTCGTCGAATGCGATGATCTTGGCCATACGGCGTTGTCCTCCTGGACAGTTGCGAACTCTGCGGACGTCACCACCTGGCGATGTGACGTCCTCAGGCCGAGCCGGATAGCCCGCGACGACCGGTCCCGTGTCCCGGCGCCGATGGCGGCACCGCGACCGAGACCCCACCGTCCCGACCTGCTTGGCACTCAGCAGTCGCGAGTGCCAATGACCTGTTTAGCACTCCCAGGGGTCGAGTGCAAGAAAACGCCACCTGTCGGAGGCCTCAGTCGAACTCGGGTGCCGAGAGTTCCTCGTACAGCGAAACCGCGGTGGCCGGGCCCTCGGCGCGGCGGGCGTGCGCATAGGTCACCAGGGCGGCAACCGCCCAGCCCAGCGCCGTGACGACCGCCACCAGGGTGGAGACCGGACCGCCCAGGAACAGGTCGGCCAACCGGGGCAGCACGGTGACCGCGAGCGAGGCGAGCACCAGGCCGGCCAGCGGCGCCATCGACGACAGGTGGGTGGCCCGGCGCGGCCCGGGACCGCGCTCGATCAGCACCACGCTGCCGAGCAGGCCGGTGAAGGTCAGCACCCCGGTGGACAGCAGGCCGAGCGAGACCGCGAGCGGCGCCGCCACCGCGGTGCCCAGCCGGTCGGCGGTGAGCAGCAGCGGCAGTGACTGGGTCAGCAGGCCGAACACCGCGAACCAGACCCACAGCGGGCGCAGGCGATAGGCCACCAGGCGCCACACCACGCCGGGCCGGGGCAGGGTGCCGCGGGCCGCCTCGGTCAGCGCCACCGCGGCCGTGCCGGCCAGGCAGATCACCAGGGGCAAAGCAGAGACCGCGAAGTAGGCCACCCACATGAGCGGGAGCAGCAGCAGGCCGAAGCCGCCGGCCAGATCGGACAGGGCCGGCGCGGCCACCACGGTGTCGTCGACCCGGCCGACGAAGAAGTGCATGGGCAGCGCGGCCAGCAGACCGATCGGGACCAGGCCGGCCAGGCAGCGGCGCAGCACGCCACCCACCTTGCGGGCCCAGCCGGTGAGGCCGGCCGAGCGCGACGGGACCAGCGGGTCGTCGGGGTCGGGCAGGAACGCCGAGGGCGCGCCCGGACGGGCCAACTCGGCCGTGCGGGACTCCGGGTCGAACGGGTCGGCGCTCTCCACCACCGGCCCGGCGACCACGTGCATCACGTCCTCGCCCGGATCCATCGACCTACCTTGCCCCAGCCCGGGCGGGTTCGCCACCCCTCGGGCATCGGCAACCTGCTTGCCCGTCCGCCGCCGAGCCGGTAGGGAGAACGCGTGGACGGTTGGCAGGTACGACGGGTGACCGAGGCGGATGCGGCACGGATGCGGGCGCTGCGGCTGGAGATGCTGGCCGACGCCCCGCTGGCCTTCCTGGAGACGCTGGCGCAGGCCGCGGCCCGGCCGCACGAGGCCTACCGGCAGCGGATCGCCCAGGCGGCGTACGGCGGCCAGACCGCGCAGTTCATCGCCGACCCGGGCGGCCGGTCCCGGCTGGTCGGGCACGCCGGCGGCACGGTACTGCCGGAGCGGCCGGACGAGACGGTGATCTTCGCGGTCTACGTGAGCCCGGCCCACCGCGGCGGCAAGGTGCTGGCCGAACTGGTCGAGGCGGTGGCCGGCTGGTCCCGGGACTGCGGCCGGCAGCGGCTCATGTTGGAGGTGGTCGCGGGCAACGGTCGCGCGGTCCGCGCGTACGAGAAACTGGGTTTTGAGGACACCGGCGAGCGGGTGCCGCACCCGGTGCTCCCGGCCCTCACCGAACTGCGCATGCGCCGGCGGATCTGATGCCCTGGCCCCGCACCCGGACCTGGGTGACCGCGCTGAACGGCACCACCGCGGCCGGGCTGCTGGTGGCCCTGGCCGGCCGGGCCAAGATCCGTCGCGGCCCGGGCGGCATCCTGGTGGCCGAGGGATACCGGCTCCCGGCGCCGCCGGCCACCTGCTTCACGGTCGGCTCGGTGATCATGTGCCGGCGCAGCGCCGAGTGGCTGCTGCACGAGGACCGGTCGGCGCTGTTCGGGCACGAGTGCAAGCACGCCGGGCAATACGCCGTCCTCGGCCCGCTGTTCTGGCCGGCATACTGGCTGGCCTGCGGATACTCCTGGACGACGAGCGGGTCGTGGGGCGCGCGCAACCTGTTCGAACGGCTGGCCGGGCTGGAGTCCGGCGGCTATCCGACCGATCTGCCGCTGCGTCCGTGGCTGCTGCGTCTCAGAGGGTCAGCTGCCACTCGATCGAGGCGTCCACCTCCCGGAAACCCATCGCCACATTGATCCGGAGCATGTGCTCGTTGGCGCCGGCGTTGTAGGTGTCGATGACCTCGACCCCCGGCTGCAACTGCCGGATCTGGGCGAGGTTGGCCAGCTTGATGAGAATGCCGAGACGGTGCCCGCGGTGCGCCCGGTCCACCAGAGTGATGCTCTGCCAGGCGTGTGCCGGCTCGGCCTGCAGCCCGACCAGCGTCGTCCAGGCCACCAGCCGGTCGCCGTGCAGCATGCCGGCGTGATAGGTGGTCCGGCCGGTCTGCACCCGGCGCTGCTCGGCCTCGCGGATCTTTTCGGCGTCCACCTTCTCCGGTTCGAGGGCCAGGTCGCCGATCGGGGCGTCGGCGTTGAACCGGCTGTCCAGGTATGCCACGTCGTCGATGATCTCGTCGGCCGGCACCCCGGTCCACAGGATCAGCCGGTAACCGCCGGCGTGCTGCCAGGCGTCGGCGAGCATCGCGTCCAGCCGGGCCTGGTCGACGGTGCGCACGTCGAGCCGGCTGCGCGTCTCCTCCAGGCCGGGAGCGGCGCCGACCACCCGGGCGAAGGCCGGGCCGTCCGGGTGCCGCAGCACGGTCGACCCCTGCAGGTGCCGGCGGCCGAGCGTGCGGGCTCGCTCCACGGCCAGGTCGAGCAGTGCCCGGCCCACCCCGTGGCGCCGGGCCGAGGGCAGCACGTTCAGCCCGACGTACACGTTGTCCAGGTTGTCCATCAGGGGCAGGCCGAGTTCCAGGTGCCCGACGGGCTCGCCGTCCAGATAGCCGAAGTAGCGCTCGAACGCCTGACCGGGCCACGGGTTGGCCAGGGCGATCAGGAAGCTTTCCAGCGACATGTGCGGAATGTCGGGCTGGTCATGTTCGCCGCAGGCCCGGTCGATCGCATAGGCCGCCGGTGGCGCGTCCATCGGACCCGTCGAAACAGTCATGGCCGTCACCCTGCCGGGTGACGGCCATGAACACGAACGATTTTGGTCGGGAGGGTGGACACACAGCGCCTCCGGCACTGGGTCGTTGGGCACCTCACGAGATTGTCGCCAAGCTCGAGAGTGAGGGGCCGCGTACGGCGTCGGCCCTCCCGCAGAGAGCATCCTGCCGACCCTGAGATCGGTGCGCAAGTCCTCCGGCGATGGAATCTTCGACGATTGGCTGATCGCCGGTCACCCACCGTTATCCGAGCAGGCCAGCCTCACGCGCGCCGCGCAGCGACGGCTTGATGCGATGAGTCGGCCCGACGAGTTCGGCGACCGCGTCCAACGTTTTGAGACCCTCGCCGGTGTTGAAGACGACCGTTTCCTGATCCGGATCGAGCTTGCCGCTGGCCACCAGCTTTTTGAGGACGGCCACCGTGGTGCCGCCCGCGGTCTCGGCGAAGATGCCGGTGGTCTGTGCCAGCAGCCGGATGCCGTCGCGGATCTCGTCGTCGTCGGCGTAGTCCATCCAGCCGCCGGTCCGGCGCACCGATTCGATCGCGTACGCGCCCGCGGCCGGGTCGCCGATGTTGAGCGACTTGGCAATGCCGGTCGGCTTGACCGGGACGATCTGGTCGGTGCCGGCGTGCAGCGCCACCGCGATCGGGTTGCAGCCGGCCGACTGAGCCCCGAAGACCTTCCAGCCGCCCTCGGGCGCGGTGGCCAGGCCGATTTCGACCAGCTCGGCGAACGCCTTGTCCACCTTGGTCAGCAGCTCACCGGAGGCCATCGGAATGACCACCTGGGCCGGGATGCGCCAGCCGAGCTGCTCGGCCACCTCGTAGCCGAGCGTCTTGGAGCCCTCGGCGTAGAACGGCCGGACGTTCACGTTGACGAACGCGGTGTCCTCGAACTCGTCGGTCTCCACCAGTTCGCCGCAGAGCCGGTTGACGTCGTCGTAGGAGCCCTCGATGGCGACCAGGTCACCGCCGTACACCGCGGTCGTGATGATCTTGCCCTGCTCGAGGTCGTACGGGATGAAGACGATGCTGGGCGCGCCGGCCCGGGCGGCGTGCGCGGCCACCGAGTTGGCCAGGTTGCCGGTGGAGGCGCAGGCGAAGCGGGTGAAGCCGAGCCCGCGGGCGGCGGTGAGCGCCACCGAGACGACCCGGTCCTTGAAGGAGTGGGTCGGGTTGGCCGAGTCGTCCTTGACGTGCAGGGGCGCCCGCAGGCCGACCGCGGCGGCCAGGGCCGGCGCGCTGACCAGCGGAGTGAGGCCGGGGTCCAGGCTCACCCGGGTGGCCGGGTCCTGGCCGGCGGGCAGCAGGCCGGCGTAGCGCCAGATGTTCTGCGGCCCGGCCTCGATCTGCTCCCGGGTGACCCGCGCGAGTGCGGCCTCGTCGTAGGCCACCTCGAGCGGGCCGAAACACTCGTAACAGGCATGCTGGGCGATCAGCGGGTATTCGCTGCCGCAGGCGCGGCACACCAGGCCACGGGCGGGCGAGTCAACGGCGGCGGGGTGGCTGACGACAGACGTCATCGACGAGTTCCTCTCATCTTTCCCCACGGCGACCTGCCGATCGGGGACGGAATTAGCACCTGCCGCACGCGCGCCTCGCCGTCGAGACTTGTGCGGTGGTTGCCGGGGCGTCATCGGGCCGTTCCCTCAGCCCCTCTGGATGAGGTATTCAGTTGTGTCCCACACTTTACGTCGCGGTAGCGGAAATGGCGTCTCGGTATCCCGAGGTGTGAGCTACGACGTGATGTCCTTGCGGGTGAAGCGCCAGAACGCTAGCGACCAGAACAGGGTGGCGTAGCAGACCGCCGCGATCGCGCCCTTGACCAGGTCGTCCACCTGCGCCGGGGTGGACAGCAGGCCCAGCCAGGCGTCGCTGTAGTGGCTCGGCAGCAGATTGCGCAGGCCGCCCAGGGCGGTGATCTGGTCGAGGATGCTGGACAGGATCCAGAGCAGCACGGCGCCGCCCACCGCGCCCAGCGCCGCGTCGGTCAGCACCGACAGCAGGAAGGCCAGGCCGGCCACCACCAGCATGGTGACGGCCAGATAGGCCACGATGCCGAGCAGCCGCAGCAGGCCCTCACCGGGCGGCACCGCGGCGGCGATCGTGCTGCCCAGCGGGTGCCAGCCGTAGCGCAGCGTGCCGACCAGCAGGCCGGTGGCGGTCAGGATCAGCAGGGCCAGGGCCGAGTAACCCAGCGCGACCACCAGCTTGACGCCGAGCAGCCGGGCCCGCGGCACCGGGATCGCCAGCAGGTAGCGCAGGCTGCCCCAGCTGGCCTCGCTGGCCACCGGGTCGCCGCAGAACAGCGCGACCACCACGACCAGCAGGAAGCCGGCCGAGACCGCGAGGCAGAACAGCGCGAAGTTAAGGCCGCCCGAGGTGGCCAGGTCGACCAGGCTGCCGAACGCTCCGCCGCCGTTGTCGTCGTCCCCGTCCCCACCGAACTCGAAGGCGGCCAGAATGATCAAGGGCAGAAGAACCATGAAACCCAGAGCGAGATGGGTACGCCGCCGGCTCGCCTGACGGCGTACCTCGGCCCACAGTGGCAGGGTCGCCGACTGCCGGTATCCGCCATCCGACCGCCCCACCCGCCGCCCTGAAGACGACTGAAGGCCGCTACCACTACCTGCGCTCATCGGTCTCCGCTCCCCCGCGAGTTGTCGCCCACCAGGGCCAGGAACGCGTCCTCGAGGCGGCGCCGCGGCACCACCCGGTCGACGTCCACGCCGGCCCGGACCAGCGACGCCACCACCTCGGCGCGCGGCGTGCCGTTCACGTCCACGATCAGGCCGGACGCGCCGTCCGGGGTCACCGACTTCACCCCCAGTTCCTCGAGGACCCGGGACGCGGCCGGCACGTCGGAGACCGCGAGCTGCACCGAGGGCGACTCGCCGACGATCTCGTCGACGAGGCCGGAAGCGACGATCCGGCCCTTGTTGACCACGACCGCGTGGGTACAGGTCTGCTCCACCTCGGCGAGCAGGTGGCTGGAGACCAGGACGGCCCGGCCGTCGGTGGCGTAGCGCTTGAGCACCCGGCGCATCTCGGCGATCTGCGGCGGATCGAGCCCGTCGGTCGGCTCGTCCAGCACCAGCAACTCGGGCAGGCCCAGCATGGCCTGGGCGATGGCCAGCCGCTGCCGCATGCCGTGGCTGTACTTGCGGGTCTTGCGGTGGATCGAGTCGCCCAGGCCGGCGATCTCCAGCGCCTCCTCGAAGTGCGCCTCCGCCTCCGGCCGGCCGGTGGCGTGCCAGTACGCCTTGAGGTTGTCGTATCCACTGAGGTGCGGCAGGAAGCCCGGCCCCTCGACCAGCGAGCCGATCCGGGACAGGATCGCCGCGCCCGGGGTGAGCCGGTGCCCGAAGACCAGGGCGTCACCGCCGCTCGGCATGGTCAGGCCCATCAGCACCCGCAGCGTGGTGGTCTTGCCGGCGCCGTTCGGCCCGAGCAGGCCGACCACGTGCCCACGTTCGACCGTGAAGCTGATCTCCTCGACCGCCACGAAGCCGTCCCCGTACGCCTTGCGCAGGTTGCGGACCACCAGCGGGGTGTCGGCGAACTCCTCGACCACCTCCTCCTGCCGGCGCCGGCGCATCCGGCGGCGCACCAGCAGCAGCCCGGTCACCGCCAGCGCGATCGCCAGCACCAGGCCGGCCAGCACGTACCGCCAGATGGTCTGCGGGTTGGCGATCGGGGTGCCCACCAGGGTGGGCAGGGTCAGCGCGGAACCCACCGCGACGGTGTACGTGGCCGGCTGCGCCGGGGTGAGGAAGGCCTGGTCGCTGGTGGCCACCACGACCCGGACCGCGTGCCCGGCGTCGATCCGGCGGACGATCGCCGGCAGCGTCACCGTGACCGGCTGGGCCTGGTCGATCGCGGCCGGCAGCCCGGTGAGCCGGACCGGCGCGACCAGGCCGGCGCTGAGCGTCTCGGCGCCGGACTCGTCGACGTCGTAGAGCTTGACGAACACGGTGGCCTCGCCGGTCGGCGACGCGGCCCGCAGCTGGATGGTCGGCGAGCCGGCCACCTCGATGGCAGCGCCGACCGGGGCCGACTCGAACGTGGCGAACTGGCCGGGGATGTCGCCGGCGATGCCACCGAGGAGTTCGCTGAGCCGGCCGCCGGCGCCGGGCAGCGAGGACAGCGCGCCCGGATTGCCGTTCGGCGGGTTGGCCACCGGCTGGGCCGGCCCGTCCAGCGTCACCTGGGTGGTGCCGCTGCCGGCCAGGCCCGGGTACGCGTCGGTGGAGTATCCGTTGGTCACCAGCCCCCGGTCGAGCGCGCTGAAGCCGGCCACCCGGGAGTAGGTGAAGCTGTCCGACGGCGTCTCGCCCTCGCCCTTGAGGTAGTGGTCGAGCCACTGCACGGTGAGGAACTTGACCCGGTCCTGGTCGGTGCCCGGCCCGCGGCCGCCGTCATGCCCGCCGGTGAACCAGGCGACCCGGACCGGGGTGCCGGTCGCCGCGATGCCGCGGGCGTTGGCGTCCGCCTCGGTGAGCGGGAAGAGCGTGTCGACCGCGCCCTGGATCAGCAGCGTCGGCGCCTTGATCCGGTCGAGCACGGTGGCCGGGCTGGACCGCCGCAGCAGCGCCACGGTCGACTCCTCGGGCTGGCCGTCGGTGGCCAGGTCGAGATACGCCTGACAGATGTCGGCCGCGAACCGGCCGCAGGCGGGGTCGCCGGCGTCCGGCAGGTCGGGGGCGCCGGCCGGCGTCTCGGCCCCGCCGGACGACTCGGTGGGCGGCTCGGTGCTGCCGGGTGCGCCCTCGACGACGGCGGCGCCGTTGCCGAAGTACAGGCCGGCCCACCCCTTCTTGAACACCCCGGTGGCGTCGGTGCCCGCCGACTGCTGCAGGAACACCTTGGTGAGGTCGTTCCAGGTGATCGACGGGACGATCGCGTCGACCCGGGTGTCCTGGCCGGCCAGCAGCAGGGCCAGCCCGCCGCCGTAGGACCCGCCGACCACCGCGACCCTGGGGTCGCCGGCCGCGTCGGTCCGCACCTCGGGCCGGGCCGCCAGCCAGTCCACCAGCTGCTGGGCGCCGCGGACCTCGTAGTCGGGGCTGTTCAGGTGGATCTGGCCGCCGCTGCGGCCGAAGCCCTGCGCGGTCCAGGTGAGCACCGCGTAACCCCGGTCGGCCAGCGCCTCGGCGTCCTCGCGTACCGAGTTCTTGGTGCCGCCGAATCCGTGCGCGAGCAGCACCGCCGGCACCTTGCCGTCGCGGTCGCGGGGCAGATAGAAGCGGGCGTCCAGGTCGACCGCCTGGTCGCCGGCCGGCCCGGTGCGCACCGAGATCCGCTCGTCCCGCTCGGTCCAGCCTGGCCGGTCCGGCCACACCGCCCAGCCGATCAGCCCACCGAGCAGAACGACCACGATCGAGGTGGAGACGACACGGCGCCGGGTGGGCCGGGGCAGCACCCGGCGCAATCGGCTAGACAGGGCGGACATGGGCCAAACGGTAGCCGCCCGAGCCGGAACCCGGCTGTGAACTCTCTCAGCCGAGAGGCGCGAGACCATCGGCGATAGCGTGTACAGCGTGCCCGACGAACTCACGCTGACCGTCACGCTGCGGCCGGCCGCCCTGGACGCCCGCCGCGGCATCGTCCGCCTGCATCCCGAGGTGATGGCCGCGCTGGCGATCAACCCCGGGGATCCGGTACGGCTGGCGGGGTCGCGTACCACCGCGGGAGTGGCCGCGCGCGCCGAGGCGGGTGCCAGCCGGGCCCTGCTGTACGCCGACGACCTGACCATCGGCAACCTCGGCATGCGCGACGGCGGCCAGGTCACGGTCGCGCCGCTGCCGGTGGTGGAGGCCCGCCGGGTGTCGCTCAGCGGCCCGCCCGAGATCGTCGCGGTGGTCTCGCCCGAGATGCTCCGGCTGGCGCTGCTGGGCAAGGTGATCAGTGCCGGCGACGACGTCTCACTGCTGCCGCAGGACGTGCTGCCGGACGCCGGGCACCGCACCCTGGTCGAGGCGGCCCGGCGCAGCCTGGCCAACCGGGTCGGCTACGGCTGGACCAGCGCGCTGCTCACCGTGGTCACGGCCGAACCGGACGCCGCCCTGGTCACCATGGACACGGTGGTGGGCTGGGAGCACGGCCACCACACCTCGGGCGGCACCGCCACCACCCCGGCGGTGCGGGGCAGCGCGCCGGCCGCCACCGATCCCGAGGTGCCGCCGCCCAGCGTGGACGACCTGCCCGGGCTCCGGTCCCAGGCCAAGGAGCTGGAGGAACTGCTCGATCTCGGCTTCCACCACGGCGAGGTGCTGGCCCGGCTGGGCACCAAGGTCTCTCTCGGCGTCCTCATCTCCGGCCCGTCCGGCTCGGGGAAGTCGGCCCTGGTCCGGGCGGTGGCGGCCCAGGTGGGTGCGCGGGTGCTGCCGGCCTGGGCGCCGGAACTGGCCGCGCTCACCAACAACGCGGCCGCCGAGCGGCTGCGCGCCCTAGCCCGGGACGCCCGGGAGCGCGGCCCGGCCGTGCTGCTGGTGTCCGACGTGGAGACGCTGGCCCCGCGCGACGAGCCGGGCCCGATCGCCACGGTGTTCCGCCAGGTGCTCCAGGAGACGGTCCGGGCCGGGGTGGCGGTGGTCTGCACCACCAGCCGGCCCGAGTCGGTCGACCCGTCGTTGCGCGCCCCCGACCTGCTCGCCGTGCAGCTGGCGGTGCCGCTGCCGGACGCGGCCATGCGCCGGGAACAGCTCGGCGTGCTGACCCGCGGCATGCCGCTGGCCGAGGACGTACGGCTGGACGAGGTCGCCGGGCGTACCCCCGGCTTTGTCGCGGCCGACCTCGGTGGCCTGGCCCGCGAGGCCGGCGTGCGGGCCGCGCTGCGGCAGAAGGAGGCCGAGTCGCCGACCGTGACGATGGCCGACTTCGAGGCCGCGCTGGACGTGGTCCGGCCCACCTCGATGGCCGAGTCGACGCTCGAGGTGGCCGCCGTGACCCTGGACGACGTCGGCGACCTCGCGGACGTCAAGCAGACGCTCACCGAGTCGGTGCTGTGGCCGCTGACCTATCCGGACACCTTCGCCCGGCTCGGCGTCTCGCCGCCGCGCGGTGTGCTGCTCTACGGCCCGCCCGGCTGCGGCAAGACCTACCTGGTCAAGGCGATCGCCGGGACCGGCAAGGCGAACGTGCTCTCGGTCAAGGGCGCCGAGTTGCTCAGCAAGTGGGTGGGCGACAGCGAGCGGGCGGTCCGCGAGCTGTTCCGCCGGGCCCGCGAGGCCGCGCCCACGCTGGTCTTCCTCGACGAGGTGGACGCGCTGGCGCCGACCCGCGGACAGGCCACCGACGGCGGCACCGCCGACCGGGTGGTGGCCGCCCTGCTCACCGAGCTGGACGGGGTGGAGGACCTGCGCAAAGTGGTGGTGATCGGGGCGACCAACCGGCCCGACCTGATCGACCCGGCGCTGCTGCGGCCGGGCCGGCTGGAACGGCTGGTCTACGTGCCGCCGCCGGACGCCGAGGCGCGGGCCGCGATCCTGCGGGCGTCGTCCCGGCAGGTGCCGCTCGACCCGGCGGTCGACCTGGACAAGCTGGGCGCCGATCTGGACGGCTTTTCGGCGGCCGACTGCGCCGCGCTGATCCGGGAGTCGGCGCTGGCCGCGATGCGCAACTCGCTGGAGGCGTCGACAGTGACCGCGGCCAACGTGGCCACCGCGCGGGAGCGGGTGCGGGCCTCGCTCGACCCGGCTCAGGTCGCCTGGCTGGCCGGGTACGCCTCGGCACACCAGCCCGGCTGAGCCTCAGCGCCGCCGGGTGCGGGCCCGGGTGGCCCGCAGCCGGCGCAGCCGGCCCACCAGCACCGGGTCGTGCTCGACCGCGGCCGGCTTGTCGAGCAGCGCGTTGAGCACCTGGTAGTAGCGCGTCGAGGACAGGCCGAAGGCGTCCCGAATGGCCTGCTCCTTGGCGCCCGCGTGCTTCCACCAGCGCGCCTCGAACGCCAGGATCTCGCGGTCGCGGTCGGTGAGACCGTCGGCCGGCGGTGCCTCCTCTGCCGCCCGTGGCGCCGGGATCTGCTGCTGGTCTTCGGAATGATCGGCGGCGGGCTGCATGGTGCTCCCAAGACAAAAGGGCGGGGGGATCGACCGCAGCATATGTGGCCGACGCCCCCCGCGCAGGACGGGAGAACGCTACCTCACGTTATGTCCCGCTTACGCATTGTCCACATAGCGGCACCCACAATGGCGACAAAGACGGCCGCCATGACGCCGCCGGCCATCTGCCAGGTGATCGTGAAGATGGGCGGCTGACAGCCGCCGAACGCGCTGAAGTCGCACGAGTTGTAGTCCTCGATCTTGTACTCCTTGTTCAGCCAGGCGATCACCCACACCGGGATCAGGTACGCGTCGGCGAACTTCACCTTGGCCAGGTTGAGCACCGTGCCGAGACCGAACTGGAACACGATGATCACGCCGATCATCACGCCCAGCGCCATCGCGGTGTGCCGGCCCAGCGACGCCAGCCCGAATCCGAGCGCGGCCGCGACCAGGACCATGGCGAGCGCCCGCAACCCCATCAGCCCGATCGACTGCCAGGCGCCGCCGGTCATGCTCGCGGTGCTGCCGTGCAGCTTGGCCACCAGCACGAAGGCGCCGGTCCAGGCCGCCGCCAGGGCGACGAAGAAGCCGGCGAAGCTGACCAGCAGGGCGGCCAGCTTGGCGGTCAGCACCCGCAGCCGTTGCGGCCGCCAGAGCAGCAGGTTCATCATCCCGCCGCTGTTCCACTCGGCGCCCACGAAGGACGCGCCGACCACGAAGGCTAGCACCGCCACCAGCGCGCCCAGGGTGGTGACCATGTCCGGGAAGTTCTTCCGGAAGTCGAAAGTGGGCGGCATGAACCACTGCGGATCGATCTGGTCCTCGGGCGGCGGCTGGAGTTCCGCGCAGTTGGCCGGGAACTCGCTCGCCCGCGGGGTGCCCTGAACCGCCTCGCAGTCCTGCCGGGCCCGCTCCAGGTCGGCGAGGATCCGCTGATACTCGGCCCGCGCCTCGGCCTGGGCGGCGGCGATCTGCTCGGGACCGACCTTCTCGTTGCTGAGGAACACGCCGGCCAGCACGGCCGCGAGCGCGAGCAGCACGCCCAGCGTGAACAGCTTGGTGAACCGCCGCTTGACCAGCCGGCGCGTCTCGGCCTTGTAGAGGCTCACTGTCCCCACCCGCCCGCGGCCGGCACCGGCGCGCTCTGGTCCACCTGACGGTTCTGGCCGTCGACCGGCGCGGTGCCGGTGAGCTCCAGGAACACGCTCTCCAGGTCGACCGCCACCGGGGTCAGTTCGGTGACGTAGACCTGCCGCTCGGCGAGGATCCGGGTGATCTGCGCCGGATTGCTGGCATTGCCGACCGTGAAGTGGTCGCGTTCGAGGGTGACCTGGGCGCCCGCGGCCCGGAGCAGTTCCGTCGCGGCGTACATGTCCACCCCGGGCTCGAGCCGCACCTTGACGGTGGTCGAGGCGTGCTGGGCGAGCACCGAGGACACCGAACCGGCAGCCACTCGGCGCCCGGCCGAGATGATCGTCACCGAGTCGCAGATCAGCTGAATCTCACCGAGGATGTGGCTGGAGAGCACCACGGTCATCCCGGACTCGGCCAGGTCGCGCATCAGCGTGCGCATCTCCCGGATGCCGCCCGGGTCCAAACCGTTCGCCGGCTCGTCGAGAATCAGCAGCTTGGGCTCCTTGAGCAGGGCCGAGGCGACGGCGAGCCGCTGCTTCATACCGAGCGAGTACGTCTTGACCCGCTCCTTGGCCCGGTCGCGGAGCCCGACCAGTTCGAGCACCGCCATCACCCGCTCCGGCCGCACCCCGCCGGCGTCGGCCAGCAGCGACAGCGTGTCCCGGGCGGTGAAGTTGCCGAAGAACTGCGGGCTCTCCACGATCGCGCCGACCTGGCCGGCCACCTCCGGCAGGTGCCGGGGCACCTCCTGGCCGAGGATCGACATCCGGCCACCGTTCGGCTTGATCAGGCCGAGCAGGGTACGCAGCGTGGTGGTCTTGCCCGAGCCGTTCGGCCCCAGGAAGCCGTGCACCTGCCCGGCCTCGACCACCATGTCGAAGCCGTCCAGGGCCCGGCGCACGCGCTTCCGGCTGCGGTACGTCTTCTGCAGCCCGGAGATCTCCAGTACGGCGCTCATGACGGGAGACTTTAAACAGCCAGGTCAACGCCGTCACGAACCGGTTACGCGCAGATCACCTGCACGCCGGCGTCGCGCACCGCGGCCAGCATCTCGGGCGCCGCGCCGGAGTCGGTCACCAGCGTCTCGACCTTGGAGATCGGGCAGATCCGGGCGAACGCGTGCCCGCCCAGCTTGGACGAGTCGGCGATCACCACGACCCGCTTGGCCCGGGCCACCATCAGGCTGTTCATCGCGGCCTCGCCCTCGTGGTGGGCGGCCGCGCCGAGTTCCACGTCGAGAGCGTCCACGCCGAGCAGCACCACGTCGAGCGTGACCTCCTTCAGCAGCGCGCCGCCGAGCGGGCCGACCAGCTCGAAGGACTGCGGGCGGACCACGCCACCGGCCACCACGATCTTCATGCGCGAACGCACCAGCAGCTCGTTCGCGATGTTCAGGGCGTTGGTGACGATGGTGAGCTGGGCCCCCTCGCCGCCGGAGTTGAGGTCGGGCCGCACCGCGAGGGCCCGGGCCACCTCGGTCATCGTGGTGCCGCCGTTGAGGCCGACCACCGTGCCGGGCGTGACCAGGCCGGCCGCGGCCTCGCCGATGCGCTGCTTCTCGGCCGAGTGTTTCGCGCTCTTGTAGCGCAGCGGCAGGTCGTAGGAGACGCCGTTGGCCACCGCGCCGCCGCGGGTGCGGGTGATCATCTGCTGCTGGGCGAGCTGGTCGAAGTCGCGCCGGATGGTGGCCTGGGAGACGTCCAGCCGGTCTGCCGCGTCCTCGACGCTGACCCGGCCGGTCTCCGTGAGTAACTCAAGTAGGGCATTCCACCGCGCGTACCGGTCCACCAACCACTCCCGATGCACGTTCCGTGATAAGTGTGTGCACATTATTGCGCAAAAGCCCGGGAAGCAAACCTCGGCACTGCGCGGTCGGCGTGTGACGGTTGCATCCACGTCGTGGATATCCGCAGAATGGCGCTCGAAAGTGCCGAGAACCGAGCGGTTATGCGCAGCGGCACGGTTGCGAAGGGTGGCCCATGACGCACGTCAAGGCGGAGATCGCGAGCCAGCCCGACTGCTGGCGGCAGGCGGCCAAACTCTTCGACTCGCCGGGGCTGCCCGCACCGGGCGAGCGGGTTGCGGTGGCCGGTTGCGGCACGTCGTGGTTCATGGCGCAGGCGTACGCGGCCCTGCGCGAGCGGTCCGGTCAGGGCGAGACGGACGCGTTCCAGGCCTCCGAGTTCCCCCGCGGCCGCCGCTACGACCGGGTTGTCGCGATCACCCGTTCGGGCACCACCACCGAGATCCTCGACCTGCTCGACGGCCTCGACGGCGCCGTGCCCACCACGGTGCTCACCGCCGACCCGGCGCAGCCCGCGGCGGCCCGCGCCCACCACGCCGTGGTGCTCGACTTCGCCGACGAGCAGGCCGTGGTGCAGACCCGCTTCGCCACCAGCACGCTCGCCGTGCTGCGCGCCCACCTGGGCGAGGACATCGACCCGATCGCGGCCGACGCCGAGGTCGCGGTGCGGCTGCCGCTGCCGGTGCACCCGGCGCTGGCGGAGCAGATCACCTTTCTGGGCCAGGGCTGGACCGTGGGCCTGGCGCACGAGGCCGCGCTGAAGTGCCGGGAGGCCGCCGCCTACTGGGCCGAGTCGTACCCCGCCATGGACTACCGGCACGGCCCCATCTCGATCGCCCGGCCGCGCCGGGTGGTCTGGTCGTTCGGCGACATCCCGGCCGGCCTGGCCGACGACGTCGAGGCGGCCGGCGCGGCGTTCGTGCACAGCCGTTACCACGGCGGCTACGCGGCGCTGGGCAGTTGGTGCGGCGGCCGGGATCCGCTCGACCCGATGGCCGACCTGGTCGTCGCGCAGCGGGTGGCCGTGCTGTTGGCCACCAGCCAGGGTCTCGACCCGGACCACCCGCGCCACCTGAGCCGCTCGGTCGTTCTCACGTGACGCAGCCGGTCGTCGTCGCCCTGGACGTCGGCGGCACCGGGATGAAATGCGCGCTGGTCCGCCCGGACGGCACGGTCGAGCACGCGGAACGCCATCCCACCCTGGCCGAGCGCGGCTCGGAGGCAGTGATCGCGAACATCCTGGACGTGGCGGCCGCCCTGGCCGGCCGCGCCCGGGCGAACGGCCAGGACCCGGTGGCGGTCGGCGTCGCGGTGCCCGGCGTGGTGGACGAGCCGAACGGGGTTGCCGTCTGGTCCGCGAACATCGGTTTCCGCGACGTACCCCTGCGGAATTTGATCTTTGAACGCCTCGGCCTGCCCGCCGCGCTCGGCCACGATGTGCGCGTGGGAGGCATCGCCGAGGCCAGACTGGGCGCCGGACGAGGCAAACGGCACGTGCTGTTCGTGGCGATCGGCACCGGCATCGCGGCCGCCCTGGTGGTGGACGGCACCGGATTCGCCGGCGCGCACGGGGCCGCCGGCGAGGTGGGACACATCGTGGTCCGTCCCGGCGGCACACCCTGCGGGTGCGGCGCGCGCGGCTGCCTGGAGGCGGAGGCGTCGGCCAGAGCCATCGGACGGCGGTACGCGGAACTGACCGGCACCCCCGACGCGACCGCCTTCGACGTGGTGACCAGGCAGGCCGCGGGTGACGAGGTGGCGGCCGCGGTCTGGACCGACGCGGTCGGGGCACTGGCCGACGGCCTGATCACCTGCCAGGCCCTGTACGACGTGAACGTGCTGGTGCTGGGCGGTGGCCTGGCCGAGGCGGGCGACACGCTGCTGGGGCCGCTGCGGTCGAGGTTCGCCGAGCGGGTGACCTTCCACCGGGAGCCGGCGCTGGTCCGGGCCGAACTGGGCGACAACGCCGGCTGCCTGGGCGCGGCCCTGCTGGCCCTGGACCACCTGGAGCGGACCCGATGACCCGGATCGGCGGCCGGATCGTGCGGCCGGGCGCGGTGGTGCCCGGCTACGTCGAGGTCGACGGCGCCGCGATCGTCGAGGTGGTGGCGGACCCCACGGCCGGTGACGACGTGATCGTGCCCGGCTTCGTCGACATCCACTGCCACGGCGGCGGCGGCCACACGTTCACGACCGGCGACGCGGAGGCCGCGCGCGGGGCGGCCGCATTCCACCTGGCGCACGGCACCACCACGGTGCTGGCCAGCCTGGTGAGCGCACCGTTCGAGCTGATGCGGGACGCCACGGCGGCCTATCAGCCGCTGATCTCCGAGGGCGTGCTGGCCGGGGTGCACTATGAGGGCCCCTACCTGTCCGGCGCGCGCTGCGGCGCCCAGAATCCGGCCTACCTGCGCGACCCGTCGGTGGCGGAGTTGACGGCGCTGATCGCCCTGGGCGGCGTGCGCATGGTGACCATCGCCCCCGAACTGCCCGGCGCTCTGGAAGCCATCGCCCTGCTCCGGCGGCACGGGGTGGTCGCCGCCCTGGGTCACACCGATGCCACGTACGACCAAACCCGTCTGGCCCTGCAGGCCGGCGCCGGCGTCGGAACCCACCTCTTCAACGGCATGCGCCCACCGCACCACCGCGAGCCCGGCCCGGTGGTGGGCCTGCTCAGCTCAGCCGCAATCTGCGAACTGGTGGCCGACAACATCCACCTGCACCCCGGCATGCTGGCGTTCGCGGCGCACTCGGCCGGCCCCGGCCGAGCCGCACTGATCACCGACGCCATGGACGCCGCCGGGATGCCCGACGGCCGCTACGACCTGGGCGGCCAGGAGGTGATCGTGGCCGAGGGCGTGGCCCGGCTGTCCCGCAACGGCGCGATAGCCGGCAGCACCCTGACCATGGACGCGGCCCTGCGCAACGCGGTGGCCGCCGGCATTTCCCTCCCCGACGCCGCCGCGATGGCGGCAACAACACCGGCGCGGGCACTCGGCTTGGACGACCGGCTGGGCGCCCTGGAGGCGGGCCTGCGAGCCGACCTGGCCGTCCTGGACGCAAACCTGCAACTAAAACGGGTAATGCGAGCCGGCACCTGGATCTAGCACCGCCACCCCGCCACCTCAGCGCGTGCCACCCCGCCCGCCGTTGCCTGCCAATCTTGACGAGTTGCGGCGCGGCTGGTCGTGGGTGGCGGGCTAGGACAGGCCGGCGGGACGTTCCCAGCCGGACAGGCGCGGTAGCGGGATCGCGTCCCACGGGATGCGCTCTACCAGGCGGGCCAGGACCAAGCCCAGCAGCACGCCCGCTATCGAGTCGGTGAGCCAGTGGAAGCCGGTGTAGATCGTGGTGATGAAGACGATCACCACGGGGGCCACCCGGAGGGCGTACGTCTCCCCGCGGCGCAGCGGGCGGTGCAGGACGGCGGCCAGCAGGAGGGCCAGCACGGCGTACCAGACCAGGGAATTTCCCAGGTGGCCGGAGGGGTAACTCATCGTGAGGGCACCACTCGCGTGCGGGTTGAACATGACCGCTTTGTCCGGACCGTCGAAACGCGGGGCGGCTCGGTCTGCCCAGATCTTCAGGGGGCCGATGGTCGCGTACAGGATCAGGAAAGCCGTCACGAACGGCAGGAGCGCACGCACCGACCTGGTGCGGTAGACCAGCGTGCCGGTCAGGATCAGGGCCAGCGGCATCAGGACCTGGCCGCCCTGGCCCAGATAGTTGAAGACCCTTGCGGTCCAATACGGCACGTCGGGCTGGTGCGCCAGGGACCAGTCGGCCACCCGCTGGTCGAGTGTCAGCAGGTGGCCGCGGGCCAGCGCGACGGTCAGCGCCACGAAGCCGGCCAGCAGGGCCAGGTCGAGCCACCAGCCGAGGAACGGCCGGGTCCGGACTTGCGGGGTGATCGTCGAGGTCACGCCCCTAACGTTAGAGGCGGCCGCGCAACCGGCTGGCCAGGAGGTCGCCGCGGACCCCGGAATTGGGACATCCGCCGAAGTGGTGCAGCGCCACGACCTTGTTGGTGGCCCGGGACAGCACCGGCGAACCGGACGAGCCGCCCTCGGTGTCGCAGAAGTACGAGACGTCCGAGTTCGCGGCGTAACCGGTGTAGGACGGGTTTTCCACCGAGCAGTTGCCGGCCCGCTCGCCCAGGGTGCCGGCAATCCGGGTGGGCTCGCCGGCCGGGTGCTGCGGCACGTACAACTGCTGGCCCTTCGCCGGGCGGGCGGCGTCCAGGTTCAGGTAGCCGAACTTCTTGACCGCGGCGAAGTTCGCGACCGAGAAGAGGGTGTAGTCGTACACGTGCTCGGTGGCCAGGACCTTGTCGCCCCAGACCTTGGTGGGGCGGAAGACGTTGTAGCCGCCGCAGGTCGCGCACTGATAGTTGAACCACACCTCGGTGTCGTACGCCTCGGACGTCGTGGTGAAGCAGTGGTTGTTGGTGAGCATGCGGTTGTTGGGGCCGACCCGCCAGCCGGTGCACAACTCGGTGCCGTTGATCAGCAGGCGCGCGATGGCCTTGCTTTTCGTGTACGCGACCGGGTCGCCGGACCGGTAGCAGACGGCGTCCGCCGAGGTGTCGCTGCCGCACACCGACTCCTCGCGGCCGGTGCGCCCCGGCGCGGTGGGCTGGCGTTCGGGCTGGCGGCGCTGCTCGGTACGGCTGAACCCGCGCGCCACCTGGTCGACGTCCACGCCCATGCGACCGAGCAGCGAGGACAACCCCAGCGGGTCGCCGGCCCGGTGCATCTCCAGGATCGCGGTGTCGCCGGTGATCGACATCGCCCACTTGTCGATCGTGCCGGTGTTGAGGGTCTTCGGGGCGTCGTACCGGTAGGACTCGGTACCGTCCGGGTTGGACACCGTCAGGTAGTCACCGGGCCGCATCGCCATCCGGCTGAAGTGCAGCTTCACGTAGGAAGCGCCGGGGTAGCGGAACGTCTCCCGCTTGGGCGCACCGGTCAGATAGCCGAGAAGCTTGTTGACCGAAAGTAGTTCGCCGACCCGCTGACGGTTGGCGGTGGTGGCCGACTCCGGGAGGTGTCGGCGGCCTTCGGCAGCAGGCGGCTCCGTGTTCTTGTTGTCCGCCGGAGGCGGGACCGTGGCGGCCTCGGTCCGATCGGCGACCTGCGGCTCCGCCGCGGGCTCCGCCTTCTGTTCGGCGGCGACCGGCGTACGGGCGACGCCCGGCGGCTCGTGCCAGGTACCGACCGGCCGGCCCTCGTCGCCGGCGTACGACCAAGCCGTCGCACCGGCGACCCCGGTGAGCACCAGGGCCACGCAGGCCCCGGCCGCCACGCCTGCCTTCCGTCGCATCTCTACCGCCATTCACGTCATATCAGGGACATATGTGCTGTTCCGGCGTTCTCGCACCTGTGTAACGAGCCACGCGCGGCGGCGACGCGCCGGAGAGACCGTGCACACTGGGTCCGTGCGCATCACCTCCGCCGTCGTTGACCCGGCGCTGCTGGATCTGCCGTGGGGCGTGCCGCTCGAGGAGTGGCCCGCCGACCATCTGGTAGCTCTGCCGCAGGGCATCTCCCGGCACATCGTGCGGTTCGTCAAGCTCAACGGCGTGGTCTACGCGCTCAAGGAGACCCGCGAGCGGATCGCCGAGAAGGAGTACGACCTGCTGCGGGCCCTGGAGCGGATCGACTTCCCGGCGGTCGAGGCGGTGGGCATCGTCGCCGACCGGCAGGACGACGCCGGCGAGCCACTGGAGACCGTGCTGATCACCCGGCACCTTCAGTTCTCGCTGCCGTACCGGGCGCTGTTCTCGCACGTCCTGCGGCCCGAGACGATGAACCGGCTGATCGACGCGCTGGTCGCGCTGATCGTGCGGATGCACCTCACCGGGTTCTCGTGGGGCGACTGCTCACTGTCCAACACGCTGTTCCGGCGGGACGCGGGCGCGTTCGCGGCATACCTGGTGGACGCCGAGACCGGCAACCTCTACCCGAAACTGTCCGAGGGGCAGCGCAGCGAGGACATCGAGATCCTCCGGCTGAACATCTTCGGCGAGTGCCTCGACCTGCAGGCCGCCGAGTTGCTGCACGAGTCGATCGACCCGGAGGCGGTGGTCGACGACATCGTGGCGCGGTACGAGCGGTTGTGGCATGAGGTCACGTACGAGCAGGAAGTGCCGCGCCGGGACGCCCGGCACGACATCGAGGGCCGGATCCGGCGGCTCAACGAACTGGGCTTCGACGTCGCCGAGGTCGCCATGTCCACGATGGACGACGGTTATCGGGTCCGCCCGAAGGTCGTCGACGCCGGCTATCACACCCGCCGCCTGCTGCGCCTGACCGGCCTGGACGCCGAGGAGAATCAGGCCCGGCAGTTGCTCAACGACCTGGACACGTACCGGGCGGAGAGTTCACTGGCCGACGAACAGCAGGCTGCCCACCGCTGGCTGACCGAGGTCTTCGAGCCGGTCGTCCGGGCGGTGCCGGCCAACCTGCGGCGCAAGCTGGAACCACAGGAGATCTTCACCCAGATCATCCAGCACAAGTGGCTGCTGTCCGAGCGAGCGGGCCGGGACGTGGGGATGGCTCCCGCGGTGCAGTCCTATTTGACCGAGGTGCTGGTCAAGAAACCCGACGAGCAGGCGGTGCTCGGCGTGGAGGTCAGCGCGCTGACCTGAGCGCCGCGGCGGCCCTCTCCGAGGGGTTACGGTCCGGAAGCGTCCGTCGTCGCCTGCGCCAGCAAGACCCGCAAGCCCGCCCGCCGCGCCACCACCACGACCTCATCTCCCGGCGCCAGCACCCGCCGCGGGTCCGGTGACCAGTCCACCCAGCCCGAGCCGGCCGCCGACATGCTGACCACCCGAGCGCTCCGCGGCTTGTCGGCCCGGCTCAGCGGCGCACCGTCCAACTCGGACCCCGGCAGCACCTTGACCGCCGCGACCAGCAAGGCATGCCGCTCTACGGGCAGGGTGGCCAGGACGTCGCGTTCCAGCAGCGAGGCCGCGAAGGCCGGCGCGCACAGCCGGGACACACTGCGGGAGATGTTGATGTTGAATGCCGTCTGGACCCGCCGGGCGAAGTCGTCGTCGAACAGGCGCAGCACCACCCGCAGATCGGCGCGGACCGCGCGGGCGTGCAGCGCGGCCTGGAGGTTAACCGCGTCGTCGGTGGAGACCACCACCAGCGCCTGGCAGGTGTCGATCGAGGCGGAGCGCAGGGTTTCCTCGCGTGCGGCGTCCCCCACGATCATCGGAACGCCGAGCTGGGCGGCCACCTTGACGCCGGGCGCGTCCGGGTTGCGGTCGATGGCCACCACGTCCACGCCGAGGTCGTGCAACTGGCGCAGCACCCGGGTGCCGACGTTGCCGAGGCCGACCAGCACGATGTGGTCGACGTGCACGCCGAACGCCTCGCCCCGGTCGATCGCCAGCCGGGTGCGGACCACGCCGTCCACCACGGCCGCGGTGATCAGCGGCAGCAGCGCCACCCCGGCGATGGTCAGCACCAACTGGGCGGCCTGCGCGATCGGGTTGAGGTCGGGTTCCACATCGGACGACCCGACTACGGTGAGCAACGTGATGTAGATCGAACGCCAGAAGCCGTGATCCTCGTCGAACATGGTCAGCAGGGCACCGGCGGCCACCGTCACGCCGAGCGTGACCAGCACGGCGATGCCCAGCTTGCGAGTCAGCCCGGCCCGCAGCGCGCGCCCGAACGACAGCCACGGCCGCCGCCGCCGACCGGCCCGGGCCAGCCGGCGGGCCGCCACCGCCTGCGCGGCCGGACGGCCGGTCGCCTCGGCCAGCACCAGGTCGCCGGGCCGCGTCGACTCCTGCTCGGCCGGGAGCACCGCGACCTGACCGCCGTCCGCGGGCGCGGTCAGGGCCAGCACCACCTCCTCGGCCCGTACGTCTTCCCGCTTCGCCACGTGCAGGGTGCGCCCCGCGTACCGGAAATGGGTTGGTGCCACCTCACCGAGCGCCGCGGCCACGAACGACGGTGCCGCCATGCCCGCGTCGGACAGCACCGCGCAGTCGGCGAACAGGCGGCGGACGCCCTGCGCCAGGCCGGTGTTGAACATGCGGATCACCAGCCGCAGGTCACCCTCGACGGCCCGGGCACAGAGTGCAGCATGCAGGTTCACCATGTCGTCCGGCATCACCAGGGCGAGACCCTCGGCACCGTCGAGACCCGCGTCGCGGAAGGTGTGCTCGTCCAGCCGGGCCGCGGTGATCACGCGTACCCCGCGGGACCGCAGACCGTCCAGGTCGGGCACGTTCGGCCGCAGGTCGGGCCGGGTGATCACGGTGAGCCGCAGGCCATGGCCGGAAGTGACCAGTTCCTCGGCGAGCGTGTAGACGAGCGGATCGGCGCCGCAGATCACGAAATGCGGGCGATCGTCGCCGTTGCGGTCGCGCAGACGGGACACCAGTGAACGCCGCGTGACCTCCTTGGACGGTTCGGTAACCACGTCCGTGATGGTAGTCAGCCGGAACCGGTCGGCGGGGCCACTCGTTGCCCTTTCCGACGCCATTCGTCCGACTTTGCAAAGTTGCCCAAGCCCGAATTTGCCAGGAGGAAATCAGTGCGCAAGTTGTGGTATGCCGGTGCGGTTGCCGCCAGCGGGTTCGTCCTGTTCGGTGCCACCCCCGCGCAGGCCGACCTGCTGCCCGGAACCGGCACGGCGGAACAGCAGGCGGACGAGCGGCTCGCCGATCTGCTGGGCCAGAGCAACGGCATCGACGTGCAGAACCCGCTGCGGTACAGCACGATGGGCCAGACGCCGCTCGGCAACAGCCCGGTGATGCAGTTCAAGTCGGGGCAGAACTCGCCCGACCTCAACCCGCTGCTGCCCGGTGAGTCCGCCAACGAACCGCGCCCCAGCCTGCCCGCGGCCGACGTGGTCGGCGGCGCACTCCAGCGTCCCGGCAGCGCGCTGCAGCGGCCGGCCGGCAACTCGTCGCTCGACCGACTCAACCTGCAGCAGTTGCCGCTGCGCAACCTGCTCGGCGGGCTGCCGCTGTTCGGCCTCGCGCCGGACGGCCGGTTCTCCGGCGCCGCCATCCAGCAGCCGGCCACCGCCCGCCAGGCCGAGCACTTCGACGGCGGCCTGCCGCTGCTCGGCGGCCTGGGCGGCCTGATGCCGGTGAACGAACTGCCGCGGACCGCGCCGGCCGGCGACAAGCCGGACACCTCCGGGCTGCCGGCCGGCGGCATGGCGGTGCTCCCGGCGGCCACCACGCCGCCCGCGTTCGGCGACACCAAGCCGGACACCAGCCAGGTCGACCCGGCGGCGGACAAGCCGAAGCAGGACGACCCGGCACCGGCCAAGCCCGCGAAGCCCGGGAAGCCGGCCGGCGAGAAGCCACGGCCCGCGGTCGAGCCCGAGGACCCGCGCCTGCACGAGGAGCCGGTCGAGGGTGAGGCGTCGCAGCGCCCGTTCTCGCCGGACGGCCGCCCGATCGCCGGGATCGACGAAGAGTACAAGTAGGACAAGTTGAGCGAGGAAGTCCGGTCGGGCTTCCTCGCTCAGTCTTGGAGCAGGTCCCAGTTGAGCAGGGTGAACGACGTCTCCTCGGAGGCGCCGGCCCGGCGGTAGGTGGCCAGGGCCGCGGCGTTGTCGTTCTCGGTGCCCACCCACATGCCGTAACAGCCGTTCCGCCGGGCGATCGCGGCGAGTTCGGCGACCAGCCGGGTGGCGATCCCCTGCAGCCGGGCCGCGGGTGCCACCCCCAGCTCGTAGATGAACATCTCGGTGCCCTTGTCCGGATGGGTCATCTCGACCCCCGAGATCATGCCGACCGCACGCCCGCTGTCGTCGTACGCGAACAGCAGATGGTGCCCCGGATGGGCGAGAAAGCGCTCGGTCGCCGCCGGAATCGGCGGCTCGTCGAAGAGATCGGCTGCCGCGGTCACGGCAGTGGCATCGGTGACCCGCTCGATCCGCATGGCGCCCACCCTAAAGCGTCGTAGGCGGGTCGTAGCATGGCCGGTGTGACGGAGATCGAGGGCTTCCTGCTCGGCGTCGACCTGGGCACTTCGCACACGGTCGCGATGCTTCGTCACCCCGACGGACGCACCCGCCCGCTGCTGTTCGACGGCAAGCCGCTGCTGCCGTCCGCCGTCTTCCGCGACACCGCGGGCCGCCTGCACGTGGGCGCCGACGCGCTCCGCCTGGGCCACGCCGAACCGGCCCGCATCGAGCCGCACCCCAAACGCCGCGTCGACGACGGCGAGGTGCTGCTCGGCGACGGTCCCGCGGTGCCGGTCCCCGACCTGCTGGCGGCCCTGCTCACGGCGGTCTCGCGGGAGGCCGTCGCGATCACCGGCCACCTGCCGCCCGCCGTGCTCACCCACCCCGCCGCGTGGGGCGAGCCGCGCCGAGCCGTGCTGACCGACGCCCTCGACCGAGCCGGCTGGCCGGCCGGCACCCGCCTGCTCCCCGAGCCGGTCGCCGCCGCACGCTATTTCGCCGACGTCCTGCGCCGCCCGGTGCCCGCCGGAGCCTCGCTGGCCGTCTTCGACTTCGGTGGCGGCACGCTCGACGTGGCGGTGGTGCGCAACGAGGGTCCCAGCCGGTTCACCGTCACGGCGTCCGGCGGCGCCGACGACCTGGGCGGCCTCGACCTCGACGCCGCCCTGGTCGATCACCTGGGCAAATCCCTCTCGGCGGCCGAGCCTGAGGCGTGGCGAGCGCTCACCGATCCGGTCACCCTGGCGCAGTGGCGCGCACGGCGCCAATTCTGGGAGGACGTACGCGGAGCCAAGGAGATGCTGTCCCGCAGCGCCTTCGCCCCGGTCCCGGTCCCCGGCGTCGAACACGCCGTCCACCTGACCCGCGCCGAATTGGAGGCCGCCGCCGACCCGCTGGTCCGCCGCGGCGTCGCCGAGACGGCCGCGGTGCTCGCCGCCGCCGGCCTGTCCGCGTCCGATCTGGCCGGGCTGTTCCTGGTTGGCGGCTCGTCCCGGGTGCCGCTGGTGGCCCGGCTGCTGCACAGCGAGTTGGGCATCGCCCCGACGGTGCTGGAGCAGCCCGAGTTGCCGGTGGCCGAGGGCGCGATCCTGGCCTCGGTGGGCGCGCCACCGGCCCGCTTCACCCCGGACAGCACCCCGCCGATCACCGACACCAAGGCTGACGCGGCCGCGCCACCGACCCACGACACGGCACCCGCAGCCCCAGCCCCAGCCCCGGCCCCAGCCCCGACCCCAGCCGCGCCCGCGCCGAGGGAGCCTGCCGAGCAGACCGACGAGCGGCTGCGGGCCGCGCCGGTCGACCCCTGGGCCACCGGCGAGGCGGCCGCGCTCGCGGCCGGCCACCCCTCCGCGCCCCACTCGCCCCCGCCCTACTCGACGTCCCCACAGACCTCGGCCCCGCCGCACCAGGGCACCCCGCGACCAAATTCCGCGCCGCCGCACCAAACCGCCGCGCCCTACTCCGCCCTCCCGCATCAGGCCGCGCCGCACTCTGCTCCCCATGCCGCGGGCACGCCGCCCTGGCAGCCACCCACACCCCCGGCCAGCGGCGCCCAGCCAAAGCGACCGAAACGGCGACTCGTCTACGCCGTCGTGGCGGCCGCCGTCGCCGTCCTGGTCGCCGCCGGCGGCGTCCTCACCTGGGCGTTCTGGCCGGACCACCCGGCACTGGACTACCGGCCGCTCAGCGAGCCCCAGCGCATCGCACCGACCGTCCCGGTCACCGCGGACTGGTCCGATGCGGCGATCTATGGCAGTCGCGCCTATTTCGCCAGCTCCGACACCACCAGCGGGGCCGTCGGCGTGGTGGCGATCGACTTCGACGCCACCAAGCCCGCCTGGAGCAGCAGCGCCGAGATCGGCCGGGCCCCGCGCTGGCGGTCGATGACGGCGCTGCCCGTCGGGTTGGCCCTGTTCACCGACGTCGACTCGGCGACCAGCACCCGGCGGATGGTGGTGATCGGCGCCGAGCGCGGCACCAAGCTCTGGGAACGCACGCTCGGCAGCGACGACGTGGTGCACTTCGCCGGCGGCAACGCGGTGATCGCCGACCGCGCCGGCAAGCGGCTGCTCGGGCTGCGGCTGGCCGACGGCGTCCAGCGCTGGGCGCAACCCGACCCGGCCAGCACCCTCTCGCTCGACACCAACGTGGTCGCGGTGACCACGCCCAAGGATCTGGCCGGCCCGGCCACCGTTTTCGGGCGGCCGTACGAACCCGACCTCGCCGACGATCCGCGGGTGGTGCAGATCGCGGCCGACCGGTCGGCCCGGGTCATCCACGCCGACACCGGCAAGGTGCTGACCACCCGGCAGAACGTGGCCGGGCCGCAGGACGAGGTGGTCGCACACCACGGCCGGCTCGTCGTGCTCCAGCCCGAGGATCAGCGCGTGGTCGCGTACCAACTCGAGGGTTTTGGCGAACCGAGCGTGCTCTACACACCGCAGGCGCAGAACAGCCGGATGAAAGACCTGGTGCCGTGCGGCGACGACCGGGTCTGCTTCGGTGAGGAGGTCGCTTTCGACGGCGACACCGCCGCGGTGGTGGCGCTCGACGTGGCGGAGCGCAAACGGGTCTGGCGACGTCCGCTGGCTGACGTCGACGCGCTGGTGCCGGTCGGCGAGGCGGTGCTGGCCAGCAGCACCTCCGGCGAGATGACGCTGATCGACGCGGCCGGCCGGAAGGTCTGGACGCACGCCGGCGAGGCGGCCCGGCTTGACGGCGGCAACGTGCTGGAGTTCTCCAAGCCGCTCAGCCGTTCGCCGAGCGACCACGCGGTGTCCGGCCGGCACCTGGGCGATCAGGCGGTGCCGCTCGGGTCGTTCCGGGACATCCGGACGGACACCTGCGCCTGGAACACCGAGCGCCTGGCCTGCGTGGCTGAGAAGGACTTCGTTCTGCAGACCTTCGCGGGGTAGGAAAAGCAGAACGGGCGGCCCGAAGGCCGCCCGTTCCGGAAGAGCTGCGTCAGATCCGCACGCCCGTGTTCGCGTTGAACGCGTGGATCGCGTTGGCCTGCGGCTTCACGTACACGGTCTCGCCCATGTGCGGCATGTGCCGGCGGTCGGTGCGGACCGTGAAGCGCTCCGAACCACCGTCCAGGGCGGCGTGGCCGTAGACGTTGGCGTCCGAGCCGAGGTCCTCGACCAGGTCGACGACGATCGGCATGCCGCCCTCGTTGGCCGAGACCAGGTCGGCCGCCTCGGGCCGGAAGCCGATGGTGACCTTGCCGCCACCGTTGGACGCGGCATGGACCTGCTCGCGGGACAGGGGGATGAGCAGCGAACCGAAGCCCGCGCCCGACTCGGTCAGCGTCACCGTCTTGATGTTCATGGCCGGGGAGCCCATGAAGCCCGCGACGAACACGTTGCCGGGGGTGTCGTACAGCGCCCGCGGGGTGTCCACCTGCTGGAGCACGCCGTCCAGCATGACCGCCACCCGGTGGCCCATGGTCATGGCCTCGACCTGGTCGTGGGTCACGTAGACGGTGGTGACGCCGAGCTTGGCCTGGAGCGTCGCGATCTGCGAGCGGGTCTGCACGCGGAGCTTCGCGTCGAGGTTCGACAGCGGCTCGTCCATGAGGAACACCTGCGGCTCACGCACGATGGCGCGACCCATGGCGACACGCTGACGCTGGCCACCGGAGAGGGCCTTCGGCTTGCGGGAAAGGTATTCGTCGAGCTGGAGGAGCTGGGCGGCTTCCTTCACGCGGCGGTCGATCTCGGCCTTCGAGGTCTTGCGCAGCTTCAGGGCGAACGCCATGTTCTCGTACACCGACATGTGCGGGTACAGCGCGTAGTTCTGGAAGACCATCGCGATGTCGCGCGACTTCGGCGGGAGGTTGGTGACGTCCTTGCCCTGGATGAGGATGCGACCGCGGTCGACGTCCTCGAGGCCGGCGAGCATGCGCAGGCTCGTGGACTTACCGCAACCGGAGGGGCCGACCAGCACGAGGAACTCCCCGTCGCCGATCTCGAGGTTGAGCTCGTTAACCGCGGGGCGCTCAGAGCCCGGGTAGATACGAGAGGCCTTGTCATAGGTGACCGTAGCCATGGTGAACCGACTTCCTTTCCACCGGCAGGAACGTGCCGGACGATCCGAGTGGAGGAACAGCGCTGTAAACGTAAAGGTTTTTACGTGACATGCCAAGGCGGTCACTAAGTAATGGGACGTTATGCTGAGGCCCGCGCCCCTGTAGCTCAGCTGGCCAGAGCACCCGTCTTGTAAACGGGAGGTCGTCGGTTCGACCCCGACCGGGGGCTCCATCAAACTTCTACGTATCCATCCGCGCTCTCGCGGGTCCTGCTGGGAAATCACTTCCCGCGGGAGGAACCATGCATCGCAGCGCCACCACCACCGCCCTTCTGGCAATGATTCTGGCCGGGATCGGGTCAGCCGTGCCCGCGTCCGCCGCCGAGCCCGACCGGGTCGCCCCGGCCTCGTCCGGGGCCCCGGTCGCGACGCCGCAGGGCGGGACCCCATCCCAGCCCGGTGGCCGGCCGGCCGATCCGGCCGGCAACGCCACCGCGCTCGCCGCCCTCCAGCGTGACCTGGGCCTGAACGCCGAGCAGTTCAAGCAGGCACGCACCGCCGCGGCGGTTTCCGCCACCACCGACACTCAGCTGCGCGGCCGGCTCGGCGCGGCGTTCGGCGGGTCGTGGCTGGAGACGCGCACCGGCAAGCTCAGCGTCGCGGTGACCACGGCCGCCGACGCGCAGGTGGTGACCGGCGCCGGGGCGACCGCGGTTCTGGTCGCCCGCACCGAGCGGCAGCTGGACGCCGTGAAGACCGATCTGGACAAGTTGTCCCGGACCAGCCCAGCGGCACTCGCCGACGCGCACTCGTGGGGCGTCGACGTGCAGCGCAACCAGGTCGTGCTGACCGTGTCCACCGGCCGCACCGAGGCCATCCGGCCGCTGGTGCAGAAGTACGGCCAGGCCGTCGCCATCGAGGAGTCGGCGCACCGGCCGCAGCCCACCAATTTCCCGTGGCTGGACGGCGGGCTGCCGTACGACAACACCTCGGCGGGCACCGGCTGTTCGACCGGCTTCAACGTGCGCAACATCGCGGCCGGCACCGAGTATGTGCTGACCGCGGGGCACTGCGGCGACCCCGGCGACAACGTCAACGGCACCGCGGCCGTGGGCGCCGGCGGGGTGAACATCGGATCGTTCACCTCGTCCTGGTTCCCGACCTGGGACGACGCGCTGATCCAGGTCACCAACGGGGCCTGGGCGCAGGGTGCGTATATCTGGCTCTACCCCGGTTACCTGACCATCAACTCCGGCTACACCGACGGCCCGATCGGCACCCTGATCTGCAAGTCCGGCCGGACCACGCTGCTGACCTGCGGCGGCATCACCGGCAAGAACTGGACCGTCAACTACGCGGCCGGCGCGGTCTACGGCCTGACCCGTAACAACGCCTGCTACGAGCCCGGCGACTCCGGCGGCTCGAACATCAACATGTTCATCGTCACGCCGGCCCCGGAGGGTGTCAGCAGCGGCGCCTCGCTGGTCGGGGGCAACTGCCTGGCGGTGCCGGTCTCGTACTACTTCCCGGTCGCCGACTCCCTGCCGTTCTACAGCGCGGCCTATGGCGTCTCCCTGTGGTGATCCGTCGTTGATCAAACCATGAAGATCAAGTTGTACGCCGCGGTCGCCGCGCTCGTTCTGATGCCGGCGACCGCGGCGGCGGCAGCACCGCCGTCGGAGTGGTCACAGACCGGCTACGGGCCGGGCAACACCTACTACAACCCGGACGAGTCCCGGCTGAACGCCCAGACCGTGGGCGGTGTCCGGCAGCGCTGGACCCTGGCCACCCACTCGACGTCGCTGTGCGAGGTCGGCGTCGCGCCGGTGGTGTCCGGCGGCCGGCTGTTCACCAGCGATCCGGGCGGCATCGGCGGCTACGACCCGGCCACCGGCGCCCGGAAATGGCACGTCGACCTGCCCCGCACCAGCGTCCGACGGCTCGCGGTCGCGGACGGCAAACTGCTGATGCTGTCCTCGACGTGCAACGTGGGGAGCATGTTCGAGAGCTTCCTGACCGCGTACGATCCCGGCGACGGCGCGCGGCTCTGGAGCCGAGGGCTGGCCAAGTTCAGCTACGACATGCGCGTCGACCGTGGTGTGGTGGCGCTGGACAGCAACCAGGACGGGCTCGCCTCGACCATCGCCTACCGGGTCACCGACGGCCTGCGTCTGTGGTTGCGGAAGGGCGACCGCGGCGACGGCCTGGTCTCGGCCGGCGGGCGGCTGCTGCTGCGCCGCGCCAACGGCGGCGCCGTCGCGGTGTCCATCGCCGACGGCCGGGTGCTCTGGCAGACGAAACGCAACTGGTACGCGGCCGGCAGCAGCCCGGACGGCAGCCGCTTCTATCTCGCCGGAAACGGCCTGAGCGCGGTCGACGCCGCCACCGGCCGGGTGTTCTGGACCGCGAACTGGACCACCGGCGACGTCACCGCCGACCGCCGGCACCTGTATTTCATCCGGGAGCGCAGCGTCGAGTGCCTGGACGCGGCCACCGGACGCAAGCTCTGGTCGATCCACCTGCCCCGGGCCGGCGGCCGGCCGGTACGCGCGGGCGGCCTGCTCTACACCCCCAACGGCACCGGCTCACCGCTGTCGATCGCCGACGCGGCCACCGGCAAGCCCCGACCGGCGACCGCGATCCGCAGTTACCAGGACCACCCGCCGGTGGTGGCGGGTGGCCGGTTGTTCGTCACCGACGGCAGCGAACTGCGCGCGTACTACTGAGTCCTGCTACTGAGTCGTCAGCCGTGGACCCGGCGGCGGGCCACCTCGGCCAGCGTCACGGCGGCCGCCACGCTCGCGTTCAGCGACTCCACCTCGGACGCCATCGGGATGCTGACCCGCAGGTCACAGGTCTCACCGACCAGGCGGGACAGGCCCCGGCCCTCGGAGCCGACCACCACGAGCAGCGGCCCGACCGCGGCCTCCAGCTGGTAGAGGCCGGTTTCGCCGTCGGCGTCCAGGCCGATCGCGGTGAAGCCGGCCTTCTGCGCCGCCTTGACCGCGCGGGTCAGGTTGACCACCTGGGAGACCGGGACCCGGGCGGCCGCGCCGGCACTGGTGCGCCAGGCGGTCGCCGTGATGCCGGCCGCTCGCCGCTCGGTCATGAACACGCCGTGCCCGCCGAACGCGGCCACCGACCGGATCACCGCACCCACGTTGCGCGGGTCGGTCACTCCGTCCAGGGCCACCAGCAGCGGCGCGGTCTGCTCAAGCGCCGCGGCCAGCAGGTCGTCGTAGTTCTCGTACGCGAACGGCGGCACCTGCAGGCCGATGCCCTGGTGCAGCACGCCGCCGGTCATCCGGTCGAGCTCGTTGCGGCTGATCTCCAGGATCGGGATGCCGCGGTCGCCGGCGGTCCGGGCGGCCTCGGCCACCCGGTCGTCGATGTCGATGCCCAGGGCCACGTACAGTGCGGTGGCCGGCACCGCGGCGCGCAGCGCCTCGACCACCGGGTTGCGGCCGAGCAGCAGCTCGGGGCCCTCCTTGGTGGGGTTGGACCGGCGGCCCGGCGCGACCCGTGGGCCGCTGCGCACACCGGCGCGCGGATTGCGCTGCGGCATCGGCCGGCCGGTGTCTCGGCCGCCCCGGCCCCAGGTGGTGTCCTTGGTGCCCGGGAGGCCGACCTTGGGCGCGCGGCCCTCGGCGGCCGCCGCGCGGCGCTCCTTGTCCTGCTTACGGGCGGTTTTCTCGGGCAGTTTCTCGGTGCCCGAGTAACCCTTGTGCCACGGTCGCTCGTCGGCCGGCAGGGTCTTGCCCCGGCCCTTGAGACCGCTCCGGTTCTTGCCTCCGGAGCCCGCGACCGCGCCCTTCTTGGACACGACCCGCTTGCTCGCGTTGCGGGAATTACCCGGCATCAGTGCTCTCCTACGGTCCAGCGCGGCCCGGCCGGAGTGTCCTCCACCTGAATTCCCGCGTTCTTGAGCTGGTCGCGCACCGAGTCGGCGGCGGACCAGTCCTTACGTGCCCGGGCCTGCGCGCGCTGCTCCAGCGCGAGCTTGACCAGGGCGTCAACCACCGGCTTGAGGTCGCTCCCGACGGTGGCGCCGCCGGTCCACGCCTCGTCGAGCGGGTCGAGGCCGAGCACGCCGAGCATTGCGCGGACCGCGGTGAGCGCGCCGCGGATGCCCGCCTCGTCGCCGTTCGCGAGAGCGGTGTTGCCCTCGCGGATGGTGTCGTGCACGACCGCGAGCGCGGCCGAGGTGTTGAGGTCGTCGTTCATCGCGGCGGCGAACGCCGGCGGCACGTCCTTGGGCCGGCCCGGACCGACCACCTCGGCGGCCCGGTGCACGAAGCCCTCGATCCGCCGGTAGGCCACCGCGGCCTCGCGCAGCGCATCGTCGGAGTAGTCGATCCGGGAGCGGTAGTGCGGGGTGCCGAAGTAGTACCGCAGCTCGACCAGGCGGATGCCCATGGCCTGCACCGCGGCGATGTCGATCACGTTGCCCAGCGACTTGCTCATCTTGGCCTCGCCGAGGTTGAGCAGCGCGTTGTGCACCCAGTAGCGGGCGAACGGCAGCCCGGCCGAGCGGGACTGGGCGATCTCGTTCTCGTGGTGCGGGAAGGTCAGGTCGAGACCGCCGCCGTGGATGTCGAACTCGTCGCCGAGGTAGCGCCGGGCCATCGCCGAGCACTCGATGTGCCAGCCGGGCCGGCCGCGGCCCCACGGCGACGGCCAGGAGGCGTCGGCCGGCTCGTCGGCCTTGACACCCTTCCACAGCGCGAAGTCGCGGTAGTCGTGCTTGTCGGGCTCACCGCCGTCGGTGGGCGGGCGCATGTCGTCGGGGTTCTGCCCGGACAGCGCGCCGTACTCGGAATAGGACGGAACGGCGAAGTAGACGTCGCCGTTGCCGCCGGCCGCCGGGTAGGCGTGCCCGCGCTCGATCAGCTCGCCGATCAGCTCGTGCATCTCGAGCATGTGCCCGGTGGCCAGCGGCTCGTAGGTCGGCGGCAACACGTTGAGGCCGCGGTAGTCGGCGTCCAGGACGAGCTTGTTCGCGTACGCGATCGCCCAGAACGGCCGGCCCTGCACGCACGCCTTGTCGAGGATCTTGTCGTCGACGTCGGTGACGTTACGGACGAAGGTGACCTCGTGGTTGGTGTGCAGCAGCCAGCGGCGCAGCACGTCGTAGTTGACCCCGGAGCGCAGGTGCCCGATGTGCGGCACGGACTGCACGGTGAGACCACACAGGTAGATCCCGACCTGACCGGGCGTCTTCGGGACGAAGTCCCGGACGGATCGGGTCGCGGTGTCGTACAAGCGCAGCGTCACCGCACAAGGGTACCGACTGGGGTCACGGCCGGGTCATGCGGAGGACGTCCAGCGCCTCGTCCAACTGTGCCTCGGTGAGCGTGCCGGAGGCGACGTGGCCGCGTTCGATCACCACCTCGCGGATCGACCGGCCGGAGGCCAGCGCGGCCTTGGCGATCGCGGCCGCCTCGTCATAGCCGAGGTAGCGGTTGAGCGGGGTGACGATCGACGGCGAGCCCTCCGCGTATCCCCGCGCGACCTCGACGTTCGCCTCGAGCCCGGCCACGCACCGGTCGGCCAGCATGCGGGACGAATTCCCCAGCAGCCGGATCGACTCCAGCAGGTTGCGGCCCATCACCGGAAGCATGACGTTGAGCTCGAAGTCGCCCTGGCTCCCGGCGAACGCGACGGCGGCGTCGTTGCCGATCACCTGGGCGCAGACCTGGCGGACCGCCTCGGGCACCACCGGGTTGACCTTGCCCGGCATGATCGACGAGCCCGGCTGGAGGTCGGGCAGGCGCAGTTCGCGCAGGCCGGCCCGCGGTCCCGAGCCCATCCAGCGGATGTCGTTGACGATCTTGTAGAGCCCCACCGCGATCACCCGGAGCTGGCCGGACGCCTCGACCAGCGCGTCCCGGGCACCCTGCGCCTCGAAGTGGTTGCGAGCCTCGGTCACCGGCAGGCCGGTGGTCTCCCGGAGCCGATCGATGACCGCGGCCGCGAAGCCGGGCGGGGTGTTCACCCCGGTGCCGACCGCGGTGCCGCCGAGCGGCAACTCGGCCAGCCGGGGCAGGGTCGCCTCGAGCCGCTCGATGCCGTTGGCCACCTGTTGTGCGTACCCGGAGAACTCCTGGCCCAGCGTGACCGGGGTGGCGTCCATCAGGTGGGTCCGGCCGCTCTTGACCACTTCGGCCCACTCGCCGGCCTTGGCGGACAGCGCCGCGGACAGGTGCTCGAGCGCCGGGATCAGCTGCTCGGCGACCGCCTCGGTGGCGGCCAGGTGGATCGAGGACGGGAAGACGTCGTTACTGGACTGCGACGCGTTGACGTGGTCGTTCGGGTGCACCTCGCGACCCAGCTCGCGGGCGGCCAGGGTGGCGATGACCTCGTTGGCGTTCATGTTCGAGGAGGTGCCCGAGCCGGTCTGGAAGACGTCGATCGGGAACTGGTCGTCATAACCCCCGGCGGCCACGTGCGCCGCTGCCGTCGCTATCGCTTCGGCGAGATCCTTTTCCAGTACGCCGAGACTCGCGTTCACCTGTGCGGCGGCGCCCTTGATCCGGGCCAGCGCCGCGACGTGGGCCGGTTCCAGCCCCCGCCCCGAGATCGGGAAGTTCTCCACCGCCCGCTGGGTCTGCGCCCGCCAGAGGGCGTCGGCCGGCACCCGCACCTCGCCCATCGTGTCTTTCTCTACCCGGTAGCCACTCTGCTCGGTAGTCACCGCACCATCGTCTCTCGGCCGGCCCCGGGCCGCAGTTGATCCTCGCCACCCCAGCGGGCCAGCCGGCGCTCCACCGCGAACCGCTCCGGCACATTCATCGCCCGGTACGCGGCCAGCGCCGCGGTCCACGAGCGGCGGGCCCGGTCCGGGTCGGTGCCGGCCAGGCTCTCGGCGATCTCCGCCTCGGCGCGCGCCGTCTCGTAGCCCAGCCGCGCGGTCCGGGCCAGGTCGAGCACCTCCCGGCACAGCTCACGCGACCGGGCCAGGTCGCCGGCCGCGCGGCAGGTCCGCGCGTACTCGGTCAGGAATTCGGCCTCGTGCCGCCGGTCGCCGGTCTGCCGGGCGATCTCCACCGCGGCCCGGTGCTCGACGCCGGCCTCGGCGAACCGGCCCTCGCTGCGCAACAGCTGGGCCAGCTCGCTGTGCGTCTCGCCCTCGATCGGCAGCACCCGCAGGCGCTGCGCCCGCCGCAGCACCACCTCGAACCGGCGGCGCAGCGTCGCCACCGGCAGGCTGCCCTGCCAGCGCCGGATCCGGTACGCCTGAATCAGCGAGTCGAGCACCACCGACTCGTCGTTCTGGTCGATCCCGCTCATCAGCAGCAACCGGGCGAAGTACAGCGCCTCAGCGTGCCGGCCCAGCCGGGCGCAGCCGACGCACAGGTATTTGAGGGCCGCCAGGTCACGGGTCCGGTCCCGGGCGAGGGCCGCCACCCGGCGCGCCTCCAGCGACTGCTCGACCGCCTCGGCGAACCGGCCCATCGACTCGTAGACCGCGGCCAGGTTGCCCATCGCGCTGGCCACCGCGCTCTGCTGGCCCAGTTCGGCGCGCAGCCGGATGGCGAGCTGGAGCAACTCGGTGGCCCGGCCCGGCTCACCCACCCGGGTGTAGCCGGAGGCCAGGTAGTTGGCCACGGTGGCCAGCCCGGCCCGGTCGCCGCTCGCCTCGACCAGCGGCATCGCCCGGTCGAACAGGGCCGCCACCTCGAGGCCGAAGCCGCGGGTGAACAGGTACCACCAGGCCACCCGCGGAATCCACCAGGCGTACTCCGGGTGTCCGGCCGCGGCCGCGACCCCGACCAGAGCGGGCAGGTTGGGCCGTTCCCGCTCGAACCGGGCCGCCGGGTCGGTGATCTCGGCCAGCAGGTCGGGCCGTCGCGCCTGCGGCCCGCCGAGGTCCCGGTCGGACAGTTCGCGGAACGCGGCCGGCATGGTCGCCGCGGCCGCGTGCAGCTGGAAGTCCAGCACCCCGGTCAGCGCCTCGCGGCGTTCGGCGTCCGGCACGTCGGCGGCCAGCGCGGCGGCGAACTCGCGTAGCAGGTCGTGCAGGTGGTGGACGTCCGGCTCGGGCTCCTCGAGCAGGTGCACGTCGATCAGGTCGTCCAGCGCGTCCCGGGCGTCGGTCAGCGGCAGGCCGGTCAGCGCCGCCGCGGCCAGCGCGTCCAAACTGCCGCCCGGATAGAGGCCCAGCAGCCGGAACACCCGCTTGGCGTTCTCCGGCAGGTGGCCGTAAGAGAGGGTGAACGCGTCCGCGACCGAGCGGTCCTCGGCGGCCAGTTCCGGCAGCGCCGACGCGCCCAGCCGGCGGACCAGGTCGGACACCCGCCACCGGGGGCGGTGCGCCAGCCGGGCACCGGCCAGCCGCAGCGCCAGCGGCAGGCCACCGCAGCGCCGGACCACCTCGGCGGCGGCCTCCGGTTCGGCCAGCACCCGCTCGCCGGCGATCCGGGCCAGCATGGTGGCGGCCTCGGCGGGCGTCAGCACCGGCAGCGACACCGGGTGCACGCCGTCCAGGCCGACCAGCCGGCGCCGGCTGGTGACCAGGGCGAGCGCGCCCGGCGAGGTAGGCAACAGATCGGTGAGCTGGGCACTTGTGTAGGCGTTGTCGAAAACCACCAGCACCCGGCGCCGGGCCACCTCGCTGCGCCACAGGGCCACCCGGTCGCGCGGTTCCATCGGCACCGCATCCGGGCTGACGCCGAGCTGCCGCAGCAGGCTCAGCACCGCGGCGGCCGGGTCCAGCGGCTGCTTGTCGCTGTGCCCGTACAGGTCGACGAACAGGTGCGCGTCCGGGTAGCGGTCGCCGAGCAGCGAGGCGACGTGCAGGGCCACCGTGGTCTTGCCGCTGCCGGCCATCCCCTCGATCGCCAGCACCACCGGGCCGGTCGGTTCGGCATCCTCGACGGTGCGCACCAGGCGGTCCAACACGGCCTGGCGGCCGGTGAAGTCGCCGACCGTACGCGGCAGGCAGCGCACCCGGGCCGGCGTCGGCAACTCGGCGCCCGGCAGCTGCCCCACCAGGATCTGCTGATGCAGGTCGCGCAGCTCGCGTCCCGGGTCGACGCCCAGCTCGTCACGCAGCGCGTCGCGGGCCCGGCGGAACTCGGCGAGCGCGTCGGCCTGCCGGCCGGCCCGGAACAGGGCCACCATCAGCTGACCGCGCAGCCGCTCCCGCAGCGGGAACCGCTCGACCAGCCCGGCCAGCTCGCTGAGCAGGTCGGGTTCGGCGCCGGTGGCCAGTTCGAGCTCGGCCCACTCCTCGGTCACGGTCATCCGGCGCTCGTCCCACACGGCCGCGTGCCGGCGCACCGCGGCGCTGTCGATTTCGGCCAGTGCCGGTCCCCGCCACAGGTCGAGGGCCTGCCGGAACAGCGCCGGGTCGCGCCGCTCGCGGGCCTCGGCGACCAACCGGGCAAAGACCTCGGCGTCCAGTTCCTCGGGATGCGCGGCGAACCGGTAGCCGGCCGGCGAGGTGCCGATCGCGTCCGGCGGCAACACCCGCCGCAACCGGGACACGCAGGTCTGCAACTGGCCGCGGGCGGTTGACGGTGGACCGTCGCCCCAGACCGCGTCGATCAACTCGCCGGCGGTCAGCACCCGATCGGCGTGCAACAGCAGCATCGCCAGCACCACCCGGTCCCGGCCCGCGGTCACCGCGTCGCCGGCCACCGCGAGCGGGCCCAGCACCCCGTACCGGATCATCGACCACCCACCGCAACGGGATCACCCAGCCGGCGCTCCGCCTCGGCCCGCTCGGGCACCTGGAGGCGCTCGAAGATGTCCCGGGCCTCGCGCCAGTTAGCGGCGGCGCCCGCCGGATCGTCCGCCGCCAGGCAGTCACCGAGGCCGAGCAGCGCGCGGCCCTGCTCGATCGGCTGCGGCACCGCGGCCGCCCGGTCGAACGCCCGCCGGTGCAGCTCGGCGGCGCCGGCCGGGTCGCCGGACTCGCGGGTGATCCGGCCCATCAGGTTGAGAATCCACGGCACCAGGCGACGGTCGCCCATGTCCCGGAACAGGGCGAACGAGCGGCGCAGCTCGGCCATCGCCTCGCCGGAGCGGCCCTGGTCGAGCAGCACGACGGCGAGCTCACTGGTCACATCGGACACCAGCGCACGGTAGGGCAGCCGGATGCCCCAGCGCAGCAGGGTGCGGTAGTTGCGTTCGGCCACCGCCGGGGCGATCCGGCCGGCCCGCTGCCGGATCACGGTGAGGTGCATGAGCGAGTGCAGGACGGCGTTGCGGTCGCCGGTCAGCGCGGACAGCAGGAACCGGCGCCGCTGCATCCGCAACGCGTAGTCGTACCGGCCCAGGGCGGCCAGCGAATAGGACAGTGCGTCCAGGCAGAGCCCCGGGCTGACGCCCTCGTCCTGGTTGGCCAGCACCACCAGGGCCCGCTCGCACAGCTCCACCGACTCGGTGAGCCGGCCGACCTGGTAGAAGACGATGGCCAGGTTGCACATCGCGTTGGCCGCGCTGATCGGGTCGCCGACCTCGTGCAGCAGCCGGATGCTGCGTTCCAGCAGCGGCCGCGCGGCCTGATAGCGGGTGTGCCGGTAGTGCGCCGAGGCCAGATAGTTGGCCACCACCCCCTCGGCCCGCCGGTCGCCGGTCTGCCGGGTCGCCAGCAGCGCCCGGGCCAGCAGCGTCTCGATGTCGTCGGTGTAGCCGCGCGACCAGAGGAAGTGCCAGGCCGCGCGGGGCAGCATCCAGCCGTAGTCGGGCCGGTCGGCCGCGAACGCCGCGTCCACGTAACCGGCCAGCGCCGGGCGTTCCCGCTCCAGCCGCTCGTCCGGTCCGGTCAGCGCCGCCAGCAGATCGGGACGCAGCGGCTCGGGCCGGCCCAGGTCGCGGATCAGCGCGCTGCGCCGGGCGTTGACGCTGGTCGCCACGGCCGCGTGCAGGGCCAGGTCGAGCGCCCGGACCAGCCCCGCCGTCCGCTCGGCCTCGGGCAGTTCGGCGGCCAGCGCGGTCGCGTATTCGCGCAGCAGATCGTGAAATCTGAAGACGCCGGGCGCCGGCTCCTCAAGAAGGTGTACGTCGACCAGGTCGTCGATCAGATCCTCGGCGTCGGCGGTGGACAGGTCGTCGATCGCGGCCACCGCGAGCACGTCGAACCGGGGCGCCGGATGCAGGCCGAGCAGCCGGAACAGCCGCTGCGCCGGAGCCGCGAGCTGGCCGTAGGACAGGGCGAACGCGCCGGCCACGGTCCGGTCCTCGGCGGCCAGTTCGGGCAGTGCCGAGGTGCCGATCCGGCGTACCAGGTCGGCCACCTGCCAGCGCGGCCGGTGCGCGAGCCGGGCGCCGGCCAGCCGCAGCGCCAGCGGCAGCCCGCCGCACCGCTGCACCACCTCGGCGGCGGCCTCCGGTTCCAGGCCGACCCGCTCGCCGGCGATCCGGGCCAGCATGGCGAGCGCCTCGTCCTCGGTGAACACCGACAGCGACTCGTTGTGCACCGAGTCCAGACCGGACAACCGGCGGCGGCTGGTGACCAGCGCGAGACTGCCCGGCGCGGCCGGCAGCAGCTCGGCGATCTGCCGGGTGGAGGCGGCGTTGTCCAGCACCGCGAGCACCCGGCGCCGGGCCAGTTCGTTGCGCCACAGGTCGATCCGCTCGTCCAAGGCCGGCGGCACTCGGTCGGCGTCGATGCCCAGCTGGCGCAGCAGCAGCAGGAGTGCGACCGCCGGGTCCAGCGGTTCGCGGTCGCTGTGCCCGTGCAGGTCGACGAACAGGTGCGCGTCCGGGAACTGGTCGCCGACCAGCGACGCCACGTGCAGGGCCAGGGTCGTCTTGCCGCTGCCGGCCATCCCGTCGATCACCGCGAGGGCCGGCTCGTGCGGGCCGGCCGCCTCGACCACGCCGAGCAGCCGGCGCACCGCCGCTTCGCGTCCGGTGAAGTCGCCGACCGTACGCGGCAGGCAGCGGATCATTTCCGCCCGTTCCTCCGGCGGCTCGCCGGCCAGGATCTGCTTGTGCAGCTCGCGCAGTGCCCGGCCCGGCTCGATGCCCAGTTCCTCGCGCAGCGCGGCGCGGGCCCGCCGGTATTCGGCGAGCGCGTCGGCCTGCCGCCCGGCCCGGGCCAGCGCCACCATCAGCTGCCCGCGCAGCCGTTCCCGCAGCGGGAACTGCTCGACCAGTCCGGACAACTCGCCGACCAGGTCGCGGTCGTGTCCCGCGGAGAGCGCCAGGTCGACCCAGTCCTCGATGGCCACCGCGCGCTGCTCGTCCAGCACCGCGGCGGCCCGCCGCACCGCCTGGCTGTCGATCTCGACGAGGGCCGGCGCCCGCCAGAGCTCCAGCGCCCGCCGGTAGAGATCCGGGTCGCGCCGCTCGCGGGCCTGCGCCACCAGCCGCCCGAAGACCGCAGCGTCCAATTCGTCCGGTGCCAGCGCGAACCGGTAGCCGGCCGGGTCGGTGCTGATCACGCCCGACGGCAACGCCCGCCGCAGCCGGGACACGCAGGTCTGCAACTGGCCGCGCGCGGTGGACGGCGGCTGCTCGTCCCAGACCGCGTCGATCAGTTCGGCGGCGGTGAGCACCCGGTCCGGGTGCAGCAGCATCATGGCCAGCACGATGCGATCCCGCCCCGCGGTGATCGGATCACCGGCGACCGCGAGCGGACCGAGCACGCTATATCTGATCACCCATCACACCCCGTGGTGATCGCTGGTGACTGACAGTGGCCGTGAGACGCGTCGCGCTTGCGCCACCCCGACCCTGTTCCGGTCGGAGAAGCGTAACCGAGATCGGTGAGAGCGGATCGACAGCGATCCGAGAGCGTGGCCGGGCAAGCTGTACTTGCGTCGCTCCACCGCGGATGTTCCCAAGGCATCGCCCCAGCGCGGTGGGGCGCCGCATTGTGTTTCACGGGGGACTGAGAGCCCGCCCGGCCACCGGCTCGGGCGGGCTGTTCGTATCACGATGATCACTCTCGGTTGGACGAGCGGCGCGGCGGAACGTAACCTCGGCAAGGTTTGCACCCCCGACGACAAGGATCTCCTGATGCGACGCGCCATCGTGGCCGTGCTCGCCGGCGCCACCGTGCTGGCCGGCTCCGCCTGTGACAGCGACGCGACCAGCACCGACACCACCGCCGCCAGCTCACCCCCGTCGGTGGCACCGTCCACCGCGGCCAACACCGCACCTCCGGACTATTCGGCCAGCACCAGGCTGGTCTGCGACAAGCTGAAGACGCTGTACACCACGGAGCTGCGAGCGTTCGGCACCGCGATGGGCAAGATGGTGACCTACAAGGAGGAGAAGCAAACCTCCGAGGCGGAAAAGGCCGAACGCGTGGCAGCCGGCCAGCTCCAGGCCGCAGCCACCAAAATCCGCAAGGAAACCGCCGCCGCCGAAAACCCCGACTTCCAGGCCGCCGGCAAGGTCTCCGCCGCCAAGCTGGAGACGAGCGCCAAGGACCGCAAGTACATGGACAAGGTCAAAACCCTGACCGACCTGAACAAATCCGTAGAGGCCCAGTTCACCGAGTGGCTGAACCCGGTAGCCGGCTACTGCGGCTGACCCGGGTTAGGCGCGGCCCGTTCCGATCTGGACGACCGTCTTGGGGCGGGTCACCTCGGCGAAGAAGTCGTTGCCCTTGTCGTCGACCACGATGAAGGCCGGGAAGTTCTCCACCTCGATCTTCCAGACCGCTTCCATGCCCAGTTCGGGGTATTCGAGCACCTCGACGTTCCGGATGCAGTCCTGGGCCAGCCGCGCCGCCGGGCCGCCGATCGAGCCCAGGTAGAAGCCGCCGTGGGACTTGCAGGCGTCGGTCACCTGGGTCGAGCGGTTGCCCTTCGCCAGCATCACCAGGGAACCGCCGGCGGCCTGGAACTGCTCGACGTACGCGTCCATCCGGCCGGCCGTGGTCGGGCCGAACGAACCCGACGCGTAGCCCTCGGGGGTCTTCGCCGGGCCGGCGTAGTAGACCGCGTGGTCGCGCAGGTACTGCGGCATCGGCTCGCCGGCCGCGAGGCGCTCGGCGATCTTGGCGTGGGCGATGTCGCGGGCCACCACCAGCGGGCCGGTCAGCGACAGCCGGGTCTTCACCGGGTATTGGGTCAGTTCGGCGCGGATCTCGGCCATCGGGCGGTTGAGGTCGACCTGGACGACCGGGCCCTCGTCGAGTTCGACGTCCGGCAGGAAGCGGGCCGGGTCGGTCTCGAGCCGCTCCAGCCAGACGCCGGACGGGGTGATCTTGGCAAGGGCCTGGCGGTCGGCGGAGCAGGAGACCGCGATCGCGACCGGGCAGGAGGCGCCGTGCCGGGGCAGCCGGATCACGCGCACGTCGTGGCAGAAGTAGCGGCCGCCGAACTGGGCGCCGATGCCGAAGTCGCGGGTCAGTTCGAGCACCGCGGCCTCCAGTTCCAGGTCGCGGAAGCCGTGCGCCGACATGGTGCCGTGCCGGGGCAGGTTGTCCAGGTATTTCGCGCTGGCCAGCTTGGCCGTCTTGAGCGCGAACTCGGCGCTGGTGCCGCCGATGACCACGGCCAGGTGGTACGGCGGGCAGGCCGACGTGCCGATCAGCCGGAGTTTCTCGTCCAGGAACTGCATCATCCGCGCCGGGTTCAGCAGCGCCTTGGTCTCCTGGTAGAGGTACGACTTGTTGGCCGAGCCGCCGCCCTTGGCCATGAACAGGAACTTGTACGCGTCCGGCTGGCCACCTGGGTCCTCGGCGTACAGCTCGATCTGGGCCGGCAGGTTGGAACCGGTGTTCCGCTCGTCCCACATGGTCAGCGGCGCGAGCTGCGAATAGCGCAGGTTGAGCCGGGTGTACGCCTGGTAGACCCCCTGCGCGATGGCCTGCTCGTCGCGGCCGTCGGTGAGCACGTGCCGGCCGCGCTTGCCCATCACGATCGCGGTGCCGGTGTCCTGGCACATCGGCAGCACGCCGCCGGCCGCGATGTTCGCGTTGCGCAGCAGGTCGAGCGCGACGAACCGGTCGTTCGGCGAGGCCTTCGGGTCGTCGATGATCGAGCGCAGCTGGGACAGGTGAGCCGGGCGCAGGTAGTGCGCGATGTCGTGCATCGCCTCGGCGGTGAGCTGAGTCATCACCGACGGCTCGACGGTCAGGAACCGCCGGCCGCCGGGGCCGTGCACCACGTCCACACCCTCGTCCGTGACCAGGCGGTACTCGGTCAGGTCGTCGCCGATCGGCAAGAGCGGCGAGTAGGAGAATGCGGCGCCTCTGCTCATGACGGGCAAGCCTAGGACAGCGGTGGCGCCGGGCGCGAACCACTCCCGGGGGTGCCGGGATACCAGTTCGGTCAAGCAAACGGCAGGTATGCCATATCGCGCCCGTCGACGGCGATCATTCCGGCCGGGCCGACCGCGAAAATCTTGGCGTGGGTACGGACATCGGCGAGCACCCGCCCGTTCGAGGGTGAAATCGCCGTCACCCGGGCCGGCTTGGTAGTGACAGTCACCACAGCGTGCGGGGAGAGCGCCGCGGACGACCCCGTCCCGGCCGGCCGGGTCCACGCCGACCGCCCGCGGGCCAGCGAGATGCCGCGCAATGTCGCCTTGTCGGCGCTGCGGACCACCGCGAACCGGTCGTTGACCGCGAGCACCTCCTCGCCCCGGTTGCCCTGCCACAGTGCCCGCCCGTCGTGCGCCGCGAGCAACTCCTGCCTGCCCACCGGGTCGACGCCGAGCACCACGTCCTCGCCGCCGGCCGGGTCCCGGTCCTGGCGGCAGCCCGAGCCGTTGTCCGCGGTCCGCAGGTTGAGCCCGTCCCGCCGCCAGACCGTGCCGCCGGCCGGCGGGTCGGTGGCCACCACGTCGAAGTAGCAGGTGCCGTCGGCGGCCGTGGCGGTCACCGTCAGCACCCGGCCGCCGGCCACCGCGATCCGCTGGTCGCCGGCCGGTTCCGCGGTCTGCACGAGCCTGCCGGTGGCGGTGTCGATCACCCGGACCTTGCCGTCCTCGGGCAGCCCGAGCAGCGCCGGCATGCGCCGCGGACCGGCCACGTCGTCGTCCACCCCGTTCGCGGTCATCGCCTGGGTGTCCGGCAGGTCGGGGTTGGCGGCGTTCAGCACGAAGCCGATGCCGCCGGTGCTCACCCGCCACCGGGCGTTGCCGCGCGGGTCCCAGGCGGTCAGCTCACACTCGCCGCCCTTGCCACAACGAAGATCAACAATCGCATTCTGGTACGCCCACACCGCCGTCGCCTCGGAGTCGGCCCGCCGGATGGTGCCGCTGCGTGGGTCGAACACCTGGTAGCCCTTGGTGAGCAGCCGGCCGGTGACCACCACGGCGTCGTTGCCCTCGCCGGCCACCGCGGCCCAGTCGGCGTCGTTGCCCCACAGCCGGACGCCGGCGTGCAGCCCGTATGACTCGACCGAGGTGCGGTATTCGACGATCACCGCGTCGCCGGCGATGGTGACGCTCTGCGGGCTGCCGCCGATGGTCTGCTGCCAGCGGGACACCCCGGACGCGATCGGCTCGCTGGTGTTGAACCAGGCCCAGAACTTCGGCCACGGGTTCCACGTGTTCGTGGTGGCCAGGACGATCACGACAATGACGGCGGCGAGGAGATAGCTCCTCCAGGGACTGCCCGCCGACGCCATGCGCGACACGCTAACGACGTCAATCCCCCGCGGGATGGATCTCCGATTTGTCCGTGTCGATGTCTTTAATTGGGTTTCACCCGGTAGCGGCGGCCCGGACCAGGGGCAGGGTCCGGTACGGGATCAACTCGGCCAGGGCGATGATCGTGTGCGCCCGGACGATGCCCTCGTAGCCGACGATCTGGTCGATCACCCGCTGGAGGTCGGCGTTCGACCGGGCCACTATCCGGCACAGCACGTCGCCGCTGCCGGTGATGGTGTGCGCCTCCAGCACCTCGGGGATGTCGGCGAGATGGTCGGCCACCGCGGTGTGCCCGTACCGCTGACTGATCTCCAAGGTCACGAAGCTCATCACCCCGAAGCCGATCGCGTCCGGGACCACCTCGGGCCCGAAGCCCTTGATCGCGCCCCGCGCGATCAGCTTGTCCAGCCGCGCCTGCACGGTCCCGCGCGCGACCGCGAGCCGCCGGGAGAGTTCCAGGACGCCGATCCGGGGCGCCTCGTCGAGCAGTTCGACCAGGCGGGCATCGAGGGCGTCGAGCTGAACAGACTGCATAGTCATCCGGGGAACTTACCGTACGTATTGCACAGCCCCGGAAACCTGTAACACTGTCCGCGTGACGCAGGAGCCCGGTTACTTCGTGCCGGTGCCGCCCGGGCATCCCGGCGGCCCCTACCGGTGGCACGTGCCGCCACCCGCGCCACTGAGCCCGGGCGGGGTGCCACTGGCGGATTTCGGTACGCGGCTGCTCGCGTACATGATCGATATTGCTCTGCTGACAGCCGGCACCGTCGTGGTCGCAGCACCGGTGGTGGCGGTACTGATCTTCCAGGTCCTACCGGAGCCCGGCACCGTGACCGCCGGCTTCGACCCGTTCGACGTCGTCCTGCCGGTCCTGCTGATCGAAGCCGGACTGCTGATCGTCGTGCTGCTCGGCTATTACCTCTACGCGGTGGAGTACATGCACCGCACCGGACAGACACTGGGCAAGCGGCTCATGCGGATCCGGGTGGTGCCGATCGACCCGGCCCGGCGGCTGACCCGCGGCATGGCGGTCAAGCGCTACCTGGTCGAGTTCGTGGCCGGTTCGTTCGTACCTTTTCTGCATTATGTGGACTGCTTCTGGCCGCTCTGGGACAAGCCCTACCAGCAGACCCTGCACGACAAGGCCGCAAAAACCGTGGTGGTTAAGGTTTCCCCATGAGCTCGTTGCCCGCCGGCTGGTACAAGGACCCCGCCGACACCTCCACCCAGCGCTACTGGGACGGTGAGGGTTGGATCGGTAAGGCCATCCCCGCCGACGCGGTCCCGCCGGACGGTCCTCCGCCGCCCGAGGAGGAGACCCCGGCGGAGCCGACGCCGCCGATTGCCACCCAGCCCACGTCCCCGCCGGCCTGGCTGCCGCCCCAGCACGCGCCGCCTCAGCAGGCGCCGCCACCGCAGCCGACCTCGCCCCCGCCCGGCTGGGGACCGCAACCGCCGCCGCCCGGCTGGCAGCCGCCCCCGGGTTGGCAGCCGCCTCCGGGTTGGCAGCCGCCCCCGGGCTGGCAACCGCCGCCCGGCATGCGCGCCGGCTACTACCCGATGGCCGAGGCCCGCCCGCACGGCTACGCGCTGGCCGGGCTCGGGCCGCGACTGGTCGCCCGCCTGCTCGACATCCTCGCCGTGCTACTGCTCAACATCGTGGTGAACGGCTGGTTCGCGTACCAGTTCCTCCAGGAGTTCGCGCCGATCTACCGCGCCACGCTCGACCAGATGGCCAACGGCGGGAGCGCGTACGACGTCGAGCCGTCCGGCCGGATGGAGGGCCTGCTCTGGGCCATGCTGATCGTGGCCACCCTGCTCTGGCTGGTCTACGAGGCACCGTCGATCGGCAGCAGCGGGCAGACTCTGGGCAAGCGGCTGATGCGGATCAAGGTGGTCGCGCTGGAGAACACCGAGCCGCTCGGCTTCGGCCGGGCGTTCCGCCGGTGGGCCCAGCTCGGCATGTGGACCCCGGCCTGGGGCTGCCTCGGCATCGGCCTGCTGTTCCAGTTCATCGACTCGCTGTCGCCGGTGTTCGACCCGCAGTTGCGGCAGGCATACCACGACAAGACGGCCCGCACCGTGGTCATCGCGCTGCCACCCGACGACCGTCAGCCCGTCGACGCCACCACCGGCGGCGGCGGCACTTCCACTTCCACCGGGGGACGATGATGACCCGCCTGACCCGCGCCGACCTGGACAGCCTGCCCGCGTACGTGCCCGGCCGCAGCCTCGCCGATCTCACCCGCGAGCTGGGCATCGCCGAGGCGATCAAGCTGGCCAGCAACGAGGTGCCGTACGGGCCGCTGCCCGGCGTGCCGGAGGCGGTGGCCGAGGCGATGCGCACCGCGCACCGCTACCCGGACATGGGCGTGGTCGCGCTGCGCGACGCCCTGGCCGCGCGGTACGGGGTCTCCGCCGACCGGGTCGTCACCGGCTGCGGGTCGGTGGCGCTGGCCGAGATCCTGGTCAAGGCCACCTGTCTGCCGGGCGACGAGATCGTCTACTCGTGGCGCTCGTTCGAGGCGTACCCGATCATCTCGGCCGGCTCCGGGGCCACCTCGATCAAGGTGCCGAACACCGCGGGCCACGGCCACGACCTGCCGGCGATGGCCGACGCGATCACCGACCGGACTCGCCTGGTGATCGTCTGCAACCCGAACAACCCGACCGGCACCGCGGTCCGCCGGGCCGAGCTCGAACGGTTCCTCGCCGAGGTGCCGTCCGACGTGCTCGTGGTGATCGACGAGGCGTACCGCGAAATGGTCACCGACCCCGAGGTGCCGGACGCCCTCGCCACCTACGCCGACCGCCCCAACGTGGTGGTGCTGCGCACGATGTCCAAGGCGTGGGGCCTGGCCGGGCTGCGGATGGGCTTCCTGGTCGCGCAGCCCGAGGTGGCGGCCACCATCCGCAAGGTGGTCACGCCGTTCTCCACCAGCCTGGTGGCGCAGGCCGCCGCGCTCGCCGCGCTCGAGCAGGAGGCCGAGGTCACCCGCCGCTGCGCGCTGGTGGTGGCCGAGCGCGAGCGGGTCACCGAGGCGCTGCGCAAGCTGCACGTGGCGGTGCCGGACAGCCAGGCCAACTTCGTCTGGCTGCCGCTGGGCGACCGGTCCGCGCCCTTCGGCGCGGTCTGCGAGGGGCGCGGGGTGATCGTCCGCCCGTTCCAGCCCGAGGGCGTACGCGTCACGATCGGCACCCCGGAGGAGAACGACGCGTTCCTCGCCGCCGCCGAACTGGCCCTAGACCAGCAGGGCTAACCAACCAGGGCCGCCTCGACGCGGCGGTGTTCCTCCTCGTCCAGCCGGACCGGGAAGACCTGCCGCGCCGAGACGACCAGCAGCAGCGCCACCAGCGCGAGGCCGGCCGCCAGCAGCGGAGCGACGCCCAGGTGCCCGGTCGCGGTCAGCCGCTCGCCGACGAACGCGCCACCGCCGATCCCGATCTGGAACGACACCACATGCAGGGCCGAGGCCGCGTCCCGGGCCCGGGGTGCCACCCGCAGCACGGTGGCGGTCAGGCAGACCGGCATGGCACCGAACGCGCCGCCCCACAGCACGGTCGCGATCACCGTGGGCACGGTCCCGAGCACCGGCGCCAGCAGGGCCACCGACACGGCCATCACCGCCAGCAGGCCGGTCAGCGCCGGGCCCGGCCGCCGGTCGACGAAGCGGCCCACCGTGAAACTCGCGATCAGCCCCACTGCGCCGTATCCGAGCAGCAGAGCGCTGAGCCCGAGCCCTTCCAGGTCGCCGTTGCGCCGGGCCAGCGGGGCGAGATAGGTGTACGCCGCGAAGTGGCCGACCACTACGGCCACCGTCGTGAGGCAGAGCAGCAGCACCCGCCGGTCCCGGACGATCGTCACCGCGGCCAGCAACTGCGTGCCGACCCGGGTGTTCCGGTCCCGCGGCAGCGGATCCATGGCCGGCAGCAGGCGCCACAACAGCAGCACGCAGATCGCGCCGCCGGCCGCGAACGCGCCGACCGCGACCCGCCAGCCGAGCCACTGACCCAGCGCGGTGCCCAGCGGCACGCCGGCCACCACGGCCAGCGAGTTGCCGACGAAGACCAGCGCCGTCGCCCGGCCGGCCCGCCCCGGCGGCGCCAGCCGGGCGGTGACCGGCGCGAGCACCGACCAGAAGACGCCGTGCGCCAGCGCACAGACCAGTCTGGCCAGGGTGAGCAGCAGGAAGGTGGGCGCCAGCGCGGCCGCGAACTGGGACACCGCGAAGACCGCTACGGTGATCGCGATGAGCCGGTGCCGGGGCACCCGCATGGTGAGCGCGGTCAGCGGGATGGTGCTCACCGCGGCGACCACGGCATAGCTGGTCAGCAACAGCCCGACGTCCGACTCGGCGACCTCGAGATCGCCGGCGATCTGCGGCAGCAGACCGATCGGCAGCGTCTCGGCAGCCACGTAACAGAAGGTGGAGCCGCCGAGGGCAACCAGGGCGGAGCGGTTCATGGTCACCACCGCAGAATAAGCTCTAGATTCGAGCAAAAAAGGGGAACCCACTGTGACGACGCGCTCAACCGAGCTGCTCCGGGTGGCACACGCGCGCCCCGGCGTCACCCGGGCCGAGGCGGCCCGCCTGCTCGGCGTCGGCACCGGCGCGGCCACCGAGCTGGTGTCCCGGCTGGCCCAGCAGTCGCTGCTGGCCGAGGCACCGGCCGCACCGAGCGGCTCCCGCGGCCGGCCCACCACGGTTCTCGTACCGCACCCGGCCGGGCCGCTCGTGGTGGCGGTCGCGATCACCCACGAGGCGTGGCGGGCCGACGTGGTCGAACTGGGCGGTAAGGCGCTGGCGTCCACCCGCGGTCCGCACGGCGGCGAGTCATGGGTTGCGGTGACCGCGCTGGTCACGGCCGCGGTCGAGCAATTGCGGGAGACGTACGGGGACCGGCTGCGCGCCATGGGCCTCTCGGTGCCCGGCACGGTCTCCCCCGACCTGCGCCTGGACGCCAGCGGCCTGGACTGGCACGACATAGACCTGAACTCGCTCTGGCCGCCACTCTCATCCACAGTTGTTCTTGTGGCCGGCAACGACGCCACTCTCGCCGCCGCGGCCGAATCCACCCGGGGCGCCGCGACCGGCGCCGCGGTCGCCCTGCACCTGCGCATCGAGGGAGGTCTCGGCGGCGCGGTGGTCGACCAGGGCCGGGTGCTGGTCGGCGCGCGCGGTGCCGGCGGCGAGTTCGGCCACATGCCGTTCGGCGACCCGGCGATCACCTGCGGCTGCGGCGCGTCCGGCTGCTGGGGCACCGCCGTGGACGGCACCGCCCTGGCCCGCCTCCTGGGCCAACCCGAACCACCCGACCCGGTCAGCTACGCCCGCCGGATAATCGCGGCCACCACCGAGCCGGAACGCACCGCCGTCCGCACCGTCGCGGCAGCCCTCGGCCGAGGCATGGCCGGCCTGGTCAACGCCTTGGACGCCGACCTGGTGACGCTCGGCGGGGTGGGCGTCGACCTGCTGGCCGCCGCCGGCCCGGAGATCAACGCGGCCTACCGGGCCGGACTAATGTCGGTACGCCGGACCACCCCGCCGCCGATCCTGCCAGCCACACTCGGCGACGACGGCCCCATAGCCGGAGCCGGCGAGGAGGCCTGGGCCCGACTCATAACCCAGCTGCCCTAATATCCCGAGATCGCGCCGCTCTGCCGGCTCGCGACCGCCCTGCCAGGTCCCGACCGCCTTGCCAGGTCCCGACCGCCTTGCCAGGTCCCGACCGCCCTGCCAGGTCCCGACCGCCCTGCCAGGTCCCGACCGCCCTGCCAGGTCCCGACCGCCCTGCCAGGTCCGACCGCCCCTGCCGGCTCGCGGCCGCCCTGCCAGCTCGCGACCGCCCTGCGAGGCGTGGGTGCCAACCCAGATCGCAGCCCCGCTCCAAGATCGTGGCTGCCCTCCCGGATCGTGGACCAAGCCTTCGCAATTCGGACCCACCGCCGCCCGCAATTCTCACATAACACGCATATCGGGCGATCCGCACTCGATCACGGCGAGTTCGCGTTCCTCAGTTGCACCAGTTCCACAAGATCTGAGTCATAGGTCCGAAATCGCCCGCCACAGCAACGCCCAACAAGCGACCCGACATAGCGACCCGACAGGCGGCCGATTCAGGCGGCCGACTCAGGCGGCCGACTCAGGCGGCCGCCGCGAGATCGTCCAGGTCGCGGCGCAGCGCGCCCTCGGCCACCCCGGCCGCGAGCCCACCGAAGATCAGCGCGAGGAAACGGCCGGCCGGTTCGGTGGCGCCGCCGTCCTGCACCACGGTGACCATGGTGCCGCCGCGGTGCCGGCCGGAGATCACCGGCACGAACTCGTATGTCATCCGGTAGTCGGCGCCGATGCCCGGCGAGGTGACCACGAACCGGTCCGGGATGGAGCACTCCTGCACCCGGAACTCCTCGGTGATCTCGCCGCCGTCGGCCATCCGGCGGGTCTCGCGCCACACCGTGCCGGCCCCGAACGGGCCCGCGGTGAGCACCTCGACGTCGGTGACCGCGGAGAGCCACTCGCGACGCCGGGCGAGGTCGGTGAACACCCGCCAGACCGTGACCACCGGCGCTTCGATCAACCGTGTGACCGCGACTGTCGACATAGCGTGACCTCCCGCGTACACCGTACGAGGAAAGACCGGTTTCCGACAGTGACTATGCGAGTACGGTTCCGGTTACCTCGCCCAAGCCGATCTCGGTGCCGCCGGCGCCCGGTGCGGTGGCGCTGATCGTGACCCGGTCGCCGTCCAGCAGGAAGCGCCGCAGGCTGCCGTCGGTCAGCTTCACCGGCTCGGCGCCGTTGCGGGTCAGTTCCAGGAACGAGCCCACCTCGTCGCGGGCCGGGCCGGAGACGGTGCCGGACGCGTACAGGTCGCCGGTGCGGACCCCGGCGCCGTTGCTGGTCAGGTGGGCCAGTTGCTGGGCGGCGGTCCAGTACATCGCGGCGAACGGCGGGGTAGCGACCCGGGTGTCGTTCCAGTCCACGGCCAGCCGAATGTCGAAGGCCGGGCCGGCCGGCAGCAGATAGTCGAGCGGCACCGGATCCTGCGCGACCGGTTCGGTGGTGGCCAGCGCGTCGAGCGGCACCACCCACGGCGAGACCGAGGTGGCGAACGACTTGGCCAGGAACGGGCCGAGCGGACGGTATTCCCAGGCCTGGATGTCCCGGGCCGACCAGTCGTTGACCAGCACCACGCCGAACACGTGCTCGGCGAATTCGGCGGTGCGGATCCGCCGGCCGGGCACGCCCACCACGAAGCCGACCTCGGCCTCGATGTCCAGCCGCTCGCTCGGCGCGTACACCCCTTCGGCGATCTGCCCGGACGGCCGGCGGATCGGCGTACCGGACACCACCACCGTGCTGGACCGGCCGTGGTAGCCGATCGGCAGATGCCGCCAGGCCGGCGGCAGGCCGGGCGAGTCCGGCCGCAGGATCTGCGAGACGTTGCGCGCGTGCTGCTCGGAGGAATAGAAGTCGGTGTAGTCGGCCACCTCGAACGGCAGATGCAGGGTGACCTCGCTGAGCGGGATCCGGCCGGTCGTGCCGGACACGTACTCGGTCACCCGGCGCCGGGTCTCGGTCCACTGCGGCCTGCCGGCCTCGAGCAGGGGGTTCAGCGTGGGTGCGGCCAGGAGGCCACCGAGCGGTGCGAGATCCACCACCGTCGACCCCAGCCGTACGCCGATGCGCCGGTCGCCGCGCGGGCGGCTGAACACCCCGTAGGGCAGGTTGTCGATGCCGTACCGGCTCACCCGGGATCTCCGTTGACCAGGCCCAGCCGGACCAACTCGGTGAGCGGCTCGACCACGTTGGCCGCGCCGAAGCCGACGAACTGCGGCCGGTCGCCGTCGCGCCGGGCCCGGCACGGTTCGACCAGCGGCAGTGGGTGGGTGGCGGCCAGCACCTCGGCGACCTCGGCCACCTCGGCGCCGTCCGCGGCCTCGATCGCGGCGGCCAGCACATTGAGGAAGCCGTGGTGGGTGAAGCCGGTCTCCGGGTCGGTGTGCCGGATCGCGTGCCGCAGGCCGGCCGCCAGCCGGAACGGCAGTTTGCGGTCGCGGCAGGCGCAGAGCACCGCGGCCAGTTCGACCGGGGTCGGGAAAAGTTCGGCGGCGAGCCCGCCCACCCGGAACTTGGGGGCGAGGCGCAGCCCCTCGGCGCGGCACTCGGCGACCGTGTCCAGGGCGGCCAGCAGTCCCCAGCTCAGCGGGATCTCGGCGTACACCTCAAGGTCTCTGTCCTGCTCGGCCAGTGAACGCAACTCGGCGAGTCCGGGCTGCGGGTCCTCGCCGCGGCGGGCCACCGGCACCTCGACGTGACCGACCAGAGCGCCGGCCGACCGCAGCTTTTCCACGGCGACCGGGACGGCACCCACCGCGACGTCGCCGACCAGCGCAACCGGCAGCCGCTGCCCGGACAGATCGACATTGATCACCGAGCCGGGCACCAGCAGCGGGCCGAGCAGGGTGGCGAACCACGAGGCGCGATGTTCACCGTGCTTGACCACGGCGTCGGGCAGGCTGATGAAGCTGGGGGGCAACAGGGACGCATCATCCACCAGTCCGGCGAAGAGCTTGGGTACCAGCGTTGACACGAAACTGAACCTAATAGACGCTTCGAGAACCGGACAACCACGTCCGCTATGTCGGTTTTCACCGCGCCCCGAGCCCCGCCGGCCCGGCGTTGCCCTTTCGGGCAGGCATTCGTAACAGTTAACTTGGTTTATAAATCATGGTCAATATGACGGTCTAGGCTGCTCAGGGTCGGCCTTGACACGTGCCGGCGCCATGCCTACCGTCCGAGCCAACTGTTAGTCAGTTTGCCTATCACAACCGAGGGGGTCTCGGTGACGCGTCTCGCCGGGTCGTCCAAGCTGCTGCGCGCGATGAACGAGAGCGCCGCCCTCGCCCACCTCCTGGATCCGGGCATGCTCACCCGGGCCGACCTGCGCGAACTCACCGCGCTCTCGACTCCCACGATCTCCGAGGTGCTGCGCCGGCTCACCGAGGCGGGCCTGGTCAACGTGGTCGGGCACAACAGCGGCCGCCCCGGGCCGAACGCCGAGATCTACGACGCCAACCCGGATGCCGCGTTCGCGGCCGCGGTCTCGGTGCGCGACATCGGCCCGAGCGGCGCGCCGTCGGTGGTGGCGGCACTCTGCGATCTCACCGGCGCGGTCCGCGGCCAGATCGAGTCGCGAGTCGACTTTCTGACCACTGACCCGCAGACCGCGCTGGTCGACGCGGTCGCCCAGTTGCGGTCCGAGACCGGCACGCCGCCCGAGCGGATCCGGCACGTGCAGATCGGCGTGGCCGGCTCGTACGACCCCGGCACCCAGACGATCCGGCACGTGGACGTACCCGGCTTCGGCCGGCCGGGCCTGGTGCCGCAGATCGCCGCGGCCCTCGGCACCGAGGTGGGTGTGGACAACGACGTCAACCTGGCCGCGGTCGCCGAGCGCAAGCGCGGGGTGGCCCGCGACGCTGAGGGCTTCGCCCTGCTCTGGCTCGGTCAGGAGGGTCTCGGCCTGGCCATCGACATCGCCGGCACGCTGCTACGCGGCGCCCGGGGCGGAGCCGGCGAGATCGGTTACATGCCGCTGTACGCCCCCGGCGCGCAGCACCGCAAGCACGACCTCCAGGATCTGTTCGGCGGCGCCGCGATCCTGGAACTGGGCCGGGAGAACGGCGTCGAGGGCCGGACCCCCGCCGAGGTCGTCCGGGCCGCGACGATCGGAGCGCCCGAGTTCTGCACCGACCTGGCCGACCGGATCGCGATCGGCCTGGCCGCGGTGATCGCGGTCCTCGACCCGTACCTGGTCGTGCTGGCCGGACCCATCGCCCAGGCCGGCGGCGAGACACTGCGGTCCGCGGTGACCGCCGCGATGCGGCGGGCCGCACCCCTGGAGAGCCCGATCGCGGTCACCACGATCGACGACGACGCTGTTCTGCTGGGCGCGCTCGACGCCGGACTCACGGCGGTCCGGGAAGCCCTGATCGCGGCCATTCGCGAGGGATACCACGCGTGAAGATTGCGGTCATCGGCGGCGGTTCGACCTATACGCCGGAACTGGTCGACGGCTTCGCCCGGCTCGGCTCCATGGTGGACGAACTGGTGCTCATCGACCCCGCCACCGATCGGCTCGCGGTCGTCGGCGCGTTCGCGGCCCGGATCTTTGCCCGTCATGGCCATCCCGGCAAGGTGACCTGGACCGGCGACCTCGATGCCGGGGTGACCGACGCCGACGCCGCGGTGCTCCAGTTGCGGGTCGGCGGCCAGCAGGCGCGGATCAGCGACGAGACGTTCCCGCTCGGCTGCGGCTGCGTCGGGCAGGAGACCACGGGCGCCGGCGGGCTGGCGAAAGCGCTGCGTACGGTGCCGGTGATCCTGGATGTGGCGGCGCGGATCCGGTCTCGCGCCAAGCCCGGAGCCTGGATCGTCGACTTCACCAACCCGGTCGGCATCGTGACGCGTGCGCTGCTCGACGAGGGCCACCGCGCGGTCGGACTGTGCAATGTGGCCATCGGCTTTCAGCGCCGCTTCGCCGGCCTCCTGGGCGTCGACCCTTCGTCGGTCATCCTCGACCACGTCGGCCTCAACCACCTGACCTGGGAACGCGCCGCCTATGTGGACAATGTGGATCGCCTACCCGACCTGTTAACAAACCATATTTCCGAAATATCCGCGGAAGTCGACGTGCCGTCCGAGGTTATCCGCGCGCTCGGCGTCGTTCCCTCGTACTACCTCTCCTATTTCTACGCCCACGACCGCCATGTCCGGGACGCGCGCAATGCCCCCACCCGCGGCCAGCGCGTTGCCGAGATCGAGTCGACGCTGCTGGAGATGTACCGCGACGTCACCCTCGACGCGAAGCCGGCCCTGCTGGCCGAGCGCGGCGGCGCGTTCTATTCCGAGGCGGCGGTCGGCCTGCTGGCTTCACTCTTCGGCCACGACGACAACTCGGTCCACTCGGTCAACCTGCGCAACAACGGCACGCTGCCCTTCCTCCCCGACCGCGCGGTCATCGAGGTCTCGGCCCGGGCGGGCCTCGAGGGCCCGTCTCCGCTGCCGGTCACCCCACTGCCGCCCGACCTGGCCGCTTTGATCACCCACATTTGGGGGTACGAGGAGTTGGCCGTGGAAGCGGCCGTGCGGGGTGGCCCGGACCGCGTCTATCGCGCGCTACTGGCACACCCGCTGATCGGCCAGCACGAATACGCGGCCAAACTCACCGGCGACCTGATCGCGGCCGGCCGGGACCATCTCGCGTGGGCCGGATGAGAGCGCTCTACCTGGCCGTCGACGGCGGCAACTCCAAGACCGACGTGGTTCTCGGCGACGACACCGGCACCGTGCTGTCCTTCGTCCGCGGCGGCACCTCGTCCCCGCATCAGATCGGCCTGGCCGGCACCCGCCGCGTCCTGGACGACCTGGTCCGGGCCGCCGTCGCCGGGGCCGGGTTGCTGCCGGAAACCCCGATCGAGGTGGTCACGGTCTACCTGGCCGGCGCCGACCTGCCGATCGAGGTGACCCGCCTGCACGAAGCCGTGTCGTCGGCCGGCTGGGCGCGGCGCTCCATCGTGGACAACGACTGCTTCGCCCTGCTCCGGGCCGGCACCGCCAGGCCCGACGCGGTAACCGTGGTGTGCGGCGCCGGCACCAACTGCGTGGGCCGCGCAGCCGACGGCCGAACCGCCCGCTTCCTGGCCCTGGGCCCGATCTCCGGCGACTGGGGCGGCGGCCACGACCTGGCCGACCACACGCTGCGCGCCGCCGCGAGAGGTGAGGACGGCCGAGGCCGCCGCACCGCGTTGTCGGCGTCCGTGGCCGCCCACTTCGCCCTGCCCTCGGTAGCGGCCGTCAGCATCGCCCTGCACCTGGGCGACCTGCCGACCGACCGGATAGCCGAGCTGACCCCCCTGCTTTTCCAGGCCGCCGCCCGGGGCGACGAGGTGGCCACCACCCTGGTAGCCCGCCAGGCCACCGAAATCCTGGCCCAGCACCGGGTAGCCGCCAGCCGCCTCAACCTGCTGGCCGCCCCACACGCGCTGGTCCTGGGCGGAGGCGTCCTCCAGGCCCAACACCCCGAACTGCACAACCGGGTGGTAGCCGGCGCCCGTCAGCAGGCCCCAGCGGTGGAGGTGACGGTCCTGGACACCCCACCGGTGGCAGGCGCAGCCCTACTGGCCCTGGACGCCCTGTCCGCAGCTCCCCCAGCCGAACCCCGGCTGCGAGCCGCGATAGCGAACTCAGCCCCGACGTCCCCGGACCACTCGCGCACCAGTCAGCGAGACCCAGTCCTCGACTAGCGGCCCATCGCCCGTACTCAGCGGCGGGTCAGGACCAGCAATTCGGCCATTGCCGCCAGGACCATGCCGGCCACCAGCGGGATCACCCCGCCCACCAGCGCATAGACCGGCAGCAGCACCGGCGCCACGAAGCACAGGTAAACCGCGCCGGCCAGCGGCCGGTTGACCCGGCGCAGCCGGGACAGGACACCGCCGAGCGGTTCGGTCAGGCTGCGGTTGAGCCAGACGATCAGGCCGAACAGCAACAGCACCCCGATCATGCCCGCCCACACCCGGGAGATGCCCTCGTTCACCAGCGTCATGGCGCCCGACGTCACCCCGGCCAGCAGCATGCCGGTCGCGCCGATGCGGACGCCGCGCCGGACCACGTCGGTCGACTCCATCGACAGGTCGAGCACCGGGCCGGTCGGGCGCTGCACCGCGGAGTGGCCGGCCCAACTGGCCGAACCGCGCGACGGCGCACCCTCCGGATCGGGCCGGTCGGGCGCCGGGTTGGCGCGGGGGGACGGCTGCGGATCCGGTCGGTCGTCGCTCGGTACCGGCAGCGTAGCCTCGTCGGCCAGGTCTTCGAGGGCCTGCGCCCAGCGCCGCCGCTCGAACCGGACGATGCCCACGTCACGCTGGGCGTCACCGATCGCCGGGTCGAGGTCGAGCGCCTCGGCGTAGGCCCGCTGCGCCAGCTCGAACAGCCGCAGCCGCGCCGCCACCACGGCCAGGACCAGGTGCGCCTCGGCTTCGGTCGGCGCGGCCCGGACACCGTTCCACGCGGCGTTGAGGGCCTCCTGGCCGTTGCGCGACTCACTGAGGAGGGCGGCTCCGGTGCGTTGGGCGTACGCATCCGCGGGCCAGCGCTGCAGAATGTCACCCGCGACGCCCGCCGCTTCCGCGTACCGCCGGCTGTCGGTGAGCGCCATGGCCCGCACCACCAGCGTGGACAGCATGGCCGGGGCCGACGCGGCAGCCCGGTCGGCGGCCACCAGCGCCTCGGCCGGCTGCTCGGCGGCCAGGTGAATCCGCGCCAGCGTGCCGAGCAGGCTGGGTTCGTCGGGCGCGTCGGTCAGACCCGCCGCGATCTCCCCGGCGGCCTCGTCGTACCGGCCGAGGTCGGCGAGCAGCAGCGCGCGCTGCCGGTACTCCTCCGGCGTGGTCTCGGGATCCAAGGGAGCGGCCACGGGTCGAGCGTAGGCGCTCCGCGCGAGCGATATCACCCGGGTCGGGGTGGTCGCGTGCTGTCAGCGAGCGGTCACCAGGGCCACCGCCATCGCGGCCACACCCTCGCCGCGCCCGGTCAGCCCGAGCCCGTCGGTGGTGGTGCCGGACACGGTCACCGGAGCACCCACCGCCGTGGAGAGCACCCGCTGGGCCTCCTGCCGCCGCGGACCGATCTTGGGCCGGTTGCCGATCACCTGAATCGACACGTTGACCACCTCGAAGCCACCGGCCCGCACCAGCCGGACGGTCTCACCGAGCATCGCCACCCCCGAGGCACCGGCCCACTCCGGCCGCGACGTCCCGAAGTTGCTCCCCAGGTCGCCGAGCCCCGCCGCCCCGAGCAACGCATCGCAGGCCGCGTGCGCCGCCACGTCAGCGTCGGAGTGCCCCGCGAGACCCACCTCATCGGCCCACAGCAGTCCCGCCACCCAGCAGGGCCGGCCCTCCGCAAACGCATGCACGTCGGTACCGATCCCCACCCGCTGATTGATCACGGCGCCCAGGGTACGTGCAGCAGCGCCTCAGCCAGGACCAGGTCAAACGGCCGCGTGATCTTCAGAGCCAGCTCGCTCCCCGGCACACAGACAACCGCCGCGCCCGCCTTCTCCACCAGCCCCGCATCATCGGTGACCAGCCCGTCAGCGCCCGCATGAGCCGCCACCAACACGTCCCGCCGAAACCCTTGCGGAGTCTGCACACTGCGCAAAACCGCCCGATCGACCGTCCCCGCCACCACCTCCACCCGACCCGGCGACGGCATTTCAGCCGCGGGAGGGGCCGCGACGCCGGCCGGGGCCGGCGCGGCGGCCGGGTGGACCTCTTTGATGGTGTCCACGACCGGGAGGACTGGAATCACCGCGGGATGGCCGGACCGGACCGCGGCGGCCACCGACTCGATCAGCTGCGGCGGCGTGAGCGCGCGCGCCGCGTCGTGCACCAGCACGATGTCGACGTCGGGGGGTACCGCGGCCAGGGCCCGGGCCACCGATTCCTGCCGTTCCCGGCCGCCGGCCACCACGGTCACCGGAGCTATCGGGGCGAGCAACTCGCGTACGGCCTCGGTCTCGGGTGCCGGGGCCGCCACGATGATCACCCGCACCGAGGGTGCTGCCGCTAGCCGGCGGATGGCGTGCACCAGCAACGGCTCGCCGGCGAGCAGGCGTAACGCCTTGGGCCCGCCCGGGCCGAGTCGCAAGCCGGCACCCGCCGCAGGAACGAGGACCGCGACGTCACCGCGAGCATTGAGCTTCGCGGTCACGTCGCGGTCCTGTGCAATTGCGGTAATACGGGGTGGATCGGTCAGGCCTCGGTGAGGACTTTGTCGAGGAGAACCTCGGCCTCGTCCTTGGTGCTCTTTTCCGCGAGAGCCACCTCACCGACCAGAATGTCGCGGGCCTTGGCGAGCATGCGCTTCTCTCCGGCCGAGAGACCGCGCTCGCGCTCGCGACGCCAGAGGTCACGAACAACCTCGGCAACCTTGAGCGGGTTACCGGAGGCAAGCTTCTCGAGATTGGCCTTGTAACGCCGCGACCAGTTGGTCGGCTCCTCGGTGTGCGGAGCGCGGAGGACGTCGAAGACCTTACCCAGGCCTTCCTCGCCAACCACTTCGCGCACGCCGACGATCTCGGCGTTCTCAGCGGGCACCCGAACAGTCAGATCACCCTGGGCGACTCGCAGAACGAGATACTGCTTTTCCTCGCCCTTGATGACCCTAGTCTCGATTGCCTCGATGAGTGCGGCCCCGTGGTGGGGGTAAACAACGGTCTCGCCGACACTGAAAACCATAGGTTCGAAGCCCCTTTCGCTGTGTCTAGGGTAACACGCTCAGGCAGCGATGTCCCACCCAGTCGGTGACTGTTAGTGCAGCTCAGAGGGCCTGTGATGGGCGTTTCTACGGCTTGACAGGAGCGCCGAGAGCTGCCTCAGTAACGCAATGTGACGAAAGCGTGACCGCCATGTCCAGCGAGTCGGATATTTCGTACCTACGGCGTTTGTGAGGTCAAGCTTATCGCTAAGGTCCGGAAGCGCGCACTACTGGCGGTCGGGCCGACGTTAAGGGAGGCTGGACGAGATACGTCCCCGACCGAAGAACCACAGGGTCGGCCAGGGGGGAGGGTGAGTCATGGCTGGTCCGAGCGACAACGGCGGATGGTCGTCCGAGGGCGGCTCGGCCGACGACCTGCCTGACCTCCCCGAGGAGTGGGGCGTGATCGTCATCCCGGACGATCTGTCCGAGCTGGACGACGAGGTCGAGGCGATCCGGGCTGAGCTGCGCCTGACCGATGAGTCCACCCGCTGGAGCCGCTTCGCCAACCGGCCCGCCATGCGCCGGGTCCGCCGGATCGCGTCCACCGGCCTGCGTGCCCCCGTACTGATCATCTCGATGGCCGTCCTGGTCACCGTGGCCAGCCTGTTCGCGTCGGCCTGGCCCGGACCACCCCGCCAGCCGGCCACCCAGCGCACCGCCGCCACCGCCGAGGCCCGCAGCACCGTCCTGCCCGCGCTCGAGCTGGTCGGCACCGATGGTCAGACAGTTCCGCTCAACGGACGGCTACCCGCCGTAATCCTTTTCGTCGAAAAGTGCGATTGCGCAACGCTCGTATCCGACACCGTCGCCGCGGTACGCCCCGAAATAGCGGTGCTGACCGTCGCCGGTTCGGCCGCCGCCGCGACCGCCGCCGGCACCCCGCCCACCGGAGCAACCCCGCAGGCCCAGGGCAAATACGTCCGGTCCCTGCACGACCCGGCCGGCAACGTCCGTGATCAGCTCGGCCTCCCCGCGCTCACGCAGACCGACGACACCGCCGCGATCCTCCTGGTCGATAAATCCGGCCATATCGCGATAAAGGTTGACCGCACCAAATCCGTCGACAGCATTCGACACCATTTGGCCCGCATCTGACGCTGCCGCCCGCCCTGGCACATGGTGGCAGAGGAGGTCAGTCACGGTCTCGTAGCAGGGCGTAGCGGAAGACGACCGGGCCCGCGTCGTTCACGCTCACCTGCATGCGGAGGCGGTCGGCTATACCTACCGAGAAGACGTCCGGCTTGTTGTCGCCGGCGCAGGTCAGGCCCAGGCCCGAGTCGGTGCCGGCGGCGCCCAGGGTGACCCGGACGTGGCTGCTCGCGCCGCCCACGCAGAGGACCGACACCCAATACTTGCCGGGCTCCAACTCGGCCACCACCTCGTGGTCGTACCCGCCGCGCAGCGCCACCGTCTCGGCCTCGTGCTGGTCGGGGGCATCCGGCAGGACCCGGTGTGCGGCCTGCGTCCACTGCTCGATCTGGGGGTCGATCTCCGCGCGCGGCGCGGCCGTGAACCACCACGTCCCGCCGCCGGCCAGCAGCGCGGCGGCACAGCCGTACAGGACCACGCCCCGCATCCGCTCGCTCATCACGCTGTGACTGTAGAGCTCTCCAGCAGAGTTCCGTAGAGCGTGAGCCCCGGCCCGAACGCGAGCAGCACCACCCGTTGCGGCGGGCGCGGGCGACGGCGGAGGGCGTCCAGCGCCAGCAGCACCGTGGGTGAGGAGCAGTTCCCGTACGCGGCGAGCACCTCCCGCGACGTGGCCAGCGCTTCGTCGTCCAGGCCGAGCCGGTCCTGGACCACGTCGAGGATCTTGGGGCCGCCGGGGTGCACGGCCCAGCCGTCGACGTCCTCGATGCGTACGCCGTGCCTGGCCAACAGGCCGTCGACCAGGCCGCGGACGTGCAGCGCGAGCACGTCGGGCACGCGCGGCGACAGGCCCATCCGGAACCCCAGGTCGGTCACCTCCCAGGTCATGTGATCGGCCGTGGTGTGGTCGGTGATCGCGGCTACCTCACGCAGCGCGTACCCCGCACCGCCCGGAGTGACCACGACGGCGGCTGCGGCGTCCGAGAAAAGCGCATGCGAGACGATCTGCTGAAGGTCGGCGCGGATCTCCGGCGGCTGGAGATGCAGACTGGTCAGCTCCGCGCAGAGGAGCAGCGCCGGCCGGCCCTGGGCGATCGCGAAGTCGGCGGCGGTGGCCAGGCCGGGCAGCGCCGCGTAACAGCCCATGTGCCCCACGAACAGCCGTCGCACGTCCGGCGCCATGCCCAGGTCCCGGGCCAGCAGGATGTCCAGCCCGGGAGTGGCGTAGCCGGTGCACGAGCAGACCGCGAACAGGCCCAGCCGGTCCGCCGCCAACCCGGCGTCGGTCAGCGCCCGGGCCGCCGCCTCCTTGCCCAGCGGCACCGCCTCCAGCTGGTACCGGCGCATCCGGCGCTCGGTGGACCAGTGCGCCACGTCCTCCAGCAGCGGACTCACCGCGGCCCGCCGGGTCCGCACCCCGGCGTTGAAGAAGATCCGCCGGGCCAGCGCCTGTCGAGGGCCGGTGTGATGGCCGGCGAAGTAGCCGTGCCAGATCTCGTCCTGGGTGACCGGCGGCGGCACGGCGATGCCCACGCCGGCGACCGAGGCGAAGCGTTGCACGACGGGCTACCAGCGGGGGGCGGAGCCGTCGGAGTCGGGATCGCCGCCGAGCGCGTCCACCCCCAGCCAGTCGGCACAGACGTCGCTGGTGGCCGGCTGGAGCGATCCGGCCCGGGCGTCCCGGTAGAGGCGTTCCAGCGGGTGGCCGCGACGCATCGCCGAGGTGCCCGCCGCCTCCAGCATCGACGCCGCCACCTCGGCCGCCGTGGTGCCGGCCAGCAGCTTGGCCCGCCACACCCAGCGGTTGGTCTCGGCCTCGCCGGGCGCCTCGTCGACCCGGCGGGCCGCCTCCTGCACCGCGAGGTGGGCGGCCGCGACGGCGGCGTCGGCCCGGCCGATCCGGGCCCGGATGGCCGGCAGGTGACCGAGCTTGCGGGCGGTCACGTGTTCGACCGCGGCGTCCACCGCGGCCCGGGCCACCCCGACGTAGACCGCCGCATAGCTGGCCACCATCCAGTGCGGCGCCAGCTGGGCCACCACCAGGGCCAGGCCCTCGACCCCGCCGAGCAGCGCACCGGCCGGGACCGTGACGTCGACGTGCAGGTCGTGCGAGGCGGTGGCGCGCATGCCGAGCGCGTCCCAGGTCTCCTCGACCCGCAGCCCGGTGCCGGCCGGCACCAGGAACTGGGAGACCTGGGTGGGGTCGGCCTCGCTGCGGGCCGCGACCAGGTAGGCGTCGGCGTGCCCGGCACCCGAGCAGAACGTCTTGGCGCCCTCGAGGTGGAAGCCGCCGTCGACCGCGCGGTACCGGCTGGCCATCTGGGACAGCCGGGAACCGGACCCGCGCTCGCTCATCGCCACCGCGTACCAACTGCCGGCCGCGGCCGCGCGCAGGTGGTCGTCGCGGGCCCGCATCGCCTCGGGCGGCAGGCCCAGCGCGTCGGCCAGTTCGTCGGTGACGCCGGCCAGCGCGCCGGTCACCGAGGCGTGCATGTTGAAGATCAGTGCGGTGGCGCCGTTGCCGCGGGCCAGTTCGTACGCCACCGCGGCGTAGTCGGCGAACCCGGCGCCGGCCCCGCCCAGCCGCTGCGGCACCAGCAGGCCGAAGAACCCGGCACCCCGCAGGTCGGCGAAGTCGTCGGCGGGAAAGGACCCGTCCCGGTCGTGGGCCGCGGCCCGGGCCGCGAACCGCGGTGCCAGCCGCCGAGCTTGGTCGATCATGACTGCTCCTTGCGGCCGGTGCCCTGATAGAGGACCGCGGTGGGCCGGGTCGGGACGATCCGCCCCCGGGTGTGTGGCCGGCGCAGGGCGAGCCAGCGGATCATGCCGGTCACCGTGGGGCGGGCGCCGCGCACGGTCAGGCGTACGCCATGGCGGGCGAATTCCGCGATCAGCCGGCGCGGGCGCACGAAGAGGGCCGGATCGTGCAGGCCGATCGGGGCGACGCCGAGCCGCTCCCCCGCGGTGACCGTCACAAACCGGCTCAGCGCGGTGTCGTTGACGGTGTCGAGCACCACCAGCCCGCCGGGCCGCAGCACCCGGGACAGCTCGGCCACCGTGCCGGGCAGGTCGGTGACGTGTTCGAGGATCTCGCCGGCCGCGACCACCTCGGCCGAACCGGAGGCCAGCGGCAGCGCGGTCACGTCGCCGTTCACCGGCAGCACGCCGTGCCGCGCGGCCTGCCGTAGGCCAGATCGGCGCAGGTCGACGCCCACGTGCCGGTAGCCCTTGCCGTCCAGGTGCGGGGCCAGCAGCCCGCCGCCGCAGCCGGCGTCCACCAGCAGCGCGCCGGGCCGGGTGGCCGGTGGGATCAGGCGGGCGCGGGCGGCGGCCAGCCAGTGCAGGATCTCGAAGCCCCCGCCGGGGCGCCACCACTCGGCGGCGAGGTCGTCGTACTGACGCGGATCGTTACGAGACATCGACGCCATGTGATCGAGCGTGGCACGCATCCGCGCCGAGTACCACACTTGTGCCCATGTCACGCACGCTTGCCCTGATTCGTTCGTCCCATCCGGAGCCGGGCGCCGCGGTGACCGTCGCGATGACCCTGCTGGCGATCGGCGCCGGGCACCGCGGCTGGCGGATCGCCGGGATCCTCCTCACCGTCGCGGCCACCCAGCTCGCGGTGGGCTGGGTGAACGACTGGCTGGACGCGTCCCGGGACCGCCGGGCCGGCCGGCGGGACAAGCCGGTCGCGTCCGGTGCGATCAGCGCCCGGGCGGTCGGATTCGCGGGCTTGGCGGCCACTCTCGCCGTACCTCTCCTGGCTTTGCCTTTTGGTTGGTTGCCGGCCGCACTGATCACGCTGGCCACACTGGTCGCACTGCTCTACGACTGGCCGCTGAAGTCCACCGTGTTCTCGGTAGTGCCCTATCTGGTCGCGTTCGGTCTCCTGCCGGCCTTTGTGGTGACCGCCCTGCCGGGGCATCCGGCACCGCCGTTGTGGCTGGTCACGGCGACCGCGCTGCTCGGCGCCGGCGCGCATTTCGCGAACGTGCTGCCCGATCTCGACGACGACGCGGCCACCGGGGTGCGCGGCCTGCCGCATCGGCTCGGCGCGGCCGGTGCCGCCGTCGCGGCCGCGATTCTCCTGCTGGGTGCGACGCTCACGCTGGTCCTGGGGCCGGCGGGGCCTCCGTCGTGGGCAGGCTGGGCGGCCGCCGTCACCGCCGTCGTGGTCCTTCCGCTGGGGTGGTACGCGGGGCGCCGGGCCGGCGGTGGGCGGGCCGGCATGTTCCGGGCGGTGCTCGTGGTAGCGCTGATCGACGTTCTGCTGCTGGTCACCAGTGGGCGGGTGGTGTGAATGGACGGGTCGGCGCACGAGCCGGATCACGGGCCTCTAGGCTGAGCCGTACGCCCTTGGTGTCTTTTCTTGGAGGATCGTGATGCGCTCGCTGGGAACCCGCCGCGTCGCACAGGCCGCGGGTGCCGCGATGGTCGCCGTGATCGCGCTCGGCGGCTGCTCGGCCGGTCAGGTCGCCGAGACCGCCATCCTGAAGGCGCCGATCTCGGGCCTCGACACGCAGAGCCCCGACGGCACCCTGCTGGTCCGCAACCTCCAGGTGGTCTACAACAGCCCCGAGGGCTACCCGGCCGGCGGCAACGCGCCGATCCAGGTCAGCCTATTCAACCAGACCGAGCAGCCGATGACCGTGCTGATCAGCAGCCGGCCGCCCGCCGAGGGTGGCGGCGAGACCGCGGTGTCGGCCCGCCAGGTCGGCGTCGGCCCGCTGCGCGCCGGTGGCGCCGAGCCGTCCGAGCCCGCCGAGCCGTCCGCCGAGCCGTCCGGGGCGCCGTCCGCCGACCCCTCCGCCGCGCCGGACCCGTCCGCTTCGGCGAGCGCTGCGCCCGCCGGGTCGGCGGCGCAGCCGGCCCGGTTCACCATCGCGCCGCTGAGCAGCCAGACCTTCCTGCCCGGTGACACCGAGATGCTCCAGGCGATCGGCTTGAGCGGCCGGCTCGCCCCGGGCTACTCGCTGGCGCTGACCATCGAGGTGAGCACGTCGGCCACCCCGCTCGAGGTGCTGGCGCCGTTCGCGATCCCGACCTCGCCCGCCTCCCGCGGTCCCGCCGCCGAGGGCGAGGGCGAGGGCGGCCACTAGAGCGGTTTTGTCGTACCCGCGGGCTAGCCTGCCCCGGTGACAAACTCCCGCACGGCCGCCAAGGCTGCCCGGCCGACGTACGTCTGCGACGCCTGCGGGCACCAGCCGCCGAAATGGCTCGGCCGGTGCCCGGACTGCGGCGAGTGGGGCTCGGTGATCGAGTCCACGGTGAGCAGTCCGCTGGGCGCCGGACGCGTGGTCAGCTCGCGCATGCCGGCCGAACCGGCCCGCCCGATCGCGACGATCAGCGCCGCACCCGCCAAGGCCGTGCCCACCAACGTCAGCGAACTCGACCGGGTGCTCGGCGGCGGCCTGGTGCCGGGTGCCGTGGTACTGCTGGCCGGTGAGCCCGGTGTGGGCAAGTCCACACTGCTGCTCGACGTCGCCCAGCAGTGGGCGGCCGGCGCCGGCTCGCCGTCGCTCGTGGTCAGCGGGGAAGAGTCGGTGAGCCAGGTGCGGTTGCGGGCCGAGCGGCTCGGTGCCCTGCACGAGCGGCTGTTCCTGGCGTCCGAGAGCGACCTGGGCGCCGTCCTGGGCCACCTCGACGCGGTCAAGCCCGGCCTGCTGGTGCTCGACTCGGTGCAGACCATCTCGGCCCCCGGCACCGAGGGCGTGCCGGGCGGCGTCACCCAGGTGCGCGCGGTCACCGCGGCGCTGGTCGGGGTCGCCAAGGAGCGCGGCATCGCCACCGTCCTGGTCGGCCACGTCACCAAGGACGGCCAGGTGGCCGGCCCGCGCGTGCTCGAACACCTGGTCGACGTGGTGCTGCACTTCGAGGGCGACAAGCACTCCTCGCTGCGGCTGGTGCGCGGCGTCAAAAATCGCTTCGGCGCCGCCGACGAGGTGGGCTGCTTCGAGATGCACGAGGGCGGCATCGCCAGCCTGGCCGACCCGTCCGGCCTGTTTCTCACCCGCTATCAGGAACCGGTGCCGGGCACCTGCGTCACGGTCGCCATGGAGGGCCGGCGGGCGCTGGTCACCGAGGTGCAGGCGCTGATCGGCGCCGAGGTGCAGGGCTCGCCGCGACGCACCGTGTCGGGCCTCGACAGCGCCCGGCTGGCCATGGTGCTGGCCGTGCTCGAACGCCGCACCAAGCAGCTCAAGCTCTACAACCGCGAGGTCTTCGCCGCCACGGTCGGCGGCATCCGGCTGGTCGAGCCCTCGGCCGACCTGGCCATGGCGCTCGCGGTCGCGTCCGGCGGCCTCGACCTGGCCATGGCCCCGCACCTGGTGGCGATCGGCGAGGTGGGCCTGACCGGCGAGATCCGCCGGGTCGGCGCCATCGGCCGGCGGCTGGCCGAGGCGGGCCGGCTGGGCTTCCGGGTGGCGCTGGTGCCGCCCGGCTGCGGATCGGACGGCGCGGCACCCAAGGGGATGCAGGTGCAGGAGGTGGGCGATCTCCGCTCCGCCCTGCAGGCGGCCGCGCGCGCCTCCGCGGAGCACGGATCACGGTGACAATCGGTGACGTTTCATCACGCTACGGAGCATTCATCGAACCACGCCTCGTTGACCTGGATGGCAGTCCGTAGAATGTCCAGGTGCCGCTCGACCGCGATGGTTCCAAACCTGCCGCCGCCGCACCGACGCCGCGCCCCGGCGTCAACGGTGCGGTGCATCGTGCGGCGCCGGCCAGCCCCGGCCTCTCCGGCGGCGGCGTGAGCGGCGATCCGCTGCGTGCCAACCTCGCGCTGATGGCTCCGGGCACGGCCCTGCGGGACGGCCTGGAGCGCATCCTGCGCGGCCGCACCGGCGCCCTCATCGTGCTGGGCCACGACACGGTGGTCGAGAGCATCTGCACCGGCGGCTTCCCGCTCGACGTCGAGTTCTCCGCGACCCGGCTGCGCGAGCTGTGCAAGATGGACGGCGCCGTGGTGCTCTCCAGCGACGGCACCCGCATCGTCCGGGCCGCGGTCCACCTGATGCCCGACCCGTCGATCCCGTCCGAGGAGTCCGGCACCCGGCACCGCACCGCCGAGCGGGTCGCCAAGCAGTCCGGCTTCCCGGTCATCTCGGTGAGCCAGTCGATGCGCATCATCGGGCTGTATGTGAACGGTCAGCGCCACGTCCTCGACGACTCGGCCGCCATCCTGTCCCGGGCCAACCAGGCGCTGGCCACCCTCGAGCGCTACAAGCTGCGCCTCGACGAGGTCTCCGGCACCCTCTCGGCGCTCGAGATCGAGGATCTGGTGACGGTCCGCGACGCCGTGGCGGTGGTGCAGCGCCTCGAGATGGTCCGCCGCATCGCCGACGAGATCTCCGGCTACGTGGTCGAGTTGGGCACCGACGGCCGACTGCTGGCCCTCCAGCTCGACGAGCTGATGGCCGGCGTCGACGCCGACCGCACCCTGGTCATCCGCGACTACCTGCCGATCGGCCGCAAGGCCCGCACGCTCGACGAGGCGCTGGTCGAGCTCGACCTGCTCACCGCCACCGAGATGATCGACCTGGTGGCGGTGGCCAAGGCCATCGGCTATCACGGCGCCTCCGACGCGCTGGACGCCGCCGTCTCCCCGCGCGGCTTCCGCCTGCTGGCCAAGGTCCCACGCCTGCCGGCGCCGATCGTCGACCGCCTGGTCGACCACTTCGGCAGCCTCCAGCGCCTGCTCGGCGCCACGGTCGAAGATCTGCAGGCGGTCGACGGCGTCGGCGACGCCCGGGCCCGCGGGGTCCGCGAGGGCCTCAGCCGGCTGGCCGAGGCCTCGATCCTCGAACGCTACGTCTGAGCCGCCGGGGACAGCGTCGCCGCGGCGGCGCGCAGCTCGTCGCGGAGCCGCTCGTCGCGCCAGGCCGGTTCCTGCTCCTCGCCGTGGCGGACCACGCGTTCGTCCCGGTCGGCGAGCCGGCGCAGGCCCGCAGCGGCGCCGCGGGCGTCCATCTCCACCAGCAGCGCCACCCCGCCGTCGTCGCCCCACCCGTCGTCGATCGCCGCCAGCAGCGGCCGCACCAGGTCGGCCGGGTCGGTGCCGAGGAGCCACAGGGCCCGGGCGGCGCTCACCCGGCCCCATTCGCCGCGGAGCGCCGCACGCAGCGGCGGTGCCAGGTCGCCGAGCCAGCCGGGGGTGACCGCGGCGATCTCGGCGGCCAGGGCGGCGGCTTCCCGCACCGGGTTGTCGCCAGCCCGCAGCACGTCCGCCAGGATCGGGAGCACCTCGCCGGTTGCCCGCCACACCACGCGAGCGGCCGCCACCTGGGCGACGCGATCCGGGAACGTGTCCGCCGCTCTGCCGGTCAGGATGTCGGTCAGCCGGGGCACCAGCGGCGCCATGGCCGGGCCGGCCTCGGCGATCAGGCCGAGCTCCCAGTGCCGGCCGGCCAGCGGGCCGTTCAGCATCAGGTTGGCCGCCACCACCAGAGGTTCCGGGTCGCCGGAGATCCGCCACAGCGCGTGCGCCGGCCGCACCCTGGTCACCCCGTCGAACGGCATCGGAATCCCGTCGCGGGCGGCCACCCTCAGCACGGGCAGGGCGTCGGCCGCGGCCGGGCCGAGGCTGCCGAGCACCTGCGTGGTCACCCACGGCGCCGCGGGCAGCGCCGCGATCAGCTCGGGCAGGGCGTCCGCCACCTCCGGCTCCCAGATCCGCAGCACGTTGATCGTGCGAATCACCGGATTGCCGGTCTGCCGGGCGGCCAGCAGCGCGGTCAGCCGCCGCCGGGCCGCCGCGAACACCTCCGGATCGAACGGGATCGGATACGTCGGGAGCAGCCCGCTCGCCGACACCTCCCGACCGGCGTCCCAGGCGGCCAGCAGCGGCTCGCGCCAGCGCGGATCGCGGAGCCGGACCAGGGTGTTCAGCGCGCTCTGGGCGGCGCCGCGGTGCTCGGTCAGATCGCCGAGGGCCAGCGTTGCCAACTCGTCGGCCACCGCGGCCGCGGCCCGGCCGGCGTTCGCGGCGGCGCCGGCGGCCGCGTCGCGTACCTCCGCATCGGGATCGGTCAGCAGCTCGCGCAGCCGGGGCATCAGCTTCTCCGGCGCGGAGCGCCGGGTGCGGAACCGTTCCTCCATCGCGAACGCCGACCGGGCCCGCGCCTCCGGCGACTCGTCCGGGCGGGAACGCTGCCACCAGCGGCGCCGGGCCGGTGCCGGCCGTTGCACCAGCGCGGCCGCGGTCTCGTCGTCGACCAGTTCGAGCACCTCGGTGAGCACCTCACCGTCGCTCCACGCGGTATCCCACTCGTCCTTGTGGGCGAAGGCGGCGGCGATCGGCGGCAGCGTCTCGGGGGCGAGCGGCAGGCCGGCCCGGGCGGCGGCCAGCGCGGCCGCCACCGGCACCGGGAACGGCTGGCTCAGCGCCGCCTCACGCAGCAGGTCGGCGGCGCCACCGGTCTCCTGGTGCACGATCGCCATCAGCAGCGAGGCGCGGACCTGCGGGTTCCGTTCGGCCGTCCAGCGCTGACGCAGCCGGTCACCGGGGTCGCCGCCGCACTGCGCAATCGTGTACGCGGCTGCCTCGCGTACCTCCACCTGCTTGTCGGACAGCAGCGGCAGCAACCGGTCGGCATGCGCGGCCACCGCCGCACGGACGGCGGGCTGATCGGGACCGTCGCTCTCCGCCGGGTCGCTGATCGCGCCCAGGATGCGCAGCACGTGGTGGCGGTCGTGCACGCTGCGGGTGGTGGCCAGCTCGACCAGGAACGGCACCACCGCGACCGTCACCGGAAAGACGGTGCCCTGATGCCACAGCGACGAGCCGAAGTCGAACATGCCCCCGGCCGCGGTCTCCGGATCGCGGTCGGCCATCGCCCGGAGGATGTCCGGTGCCTCGGTGGCCGGGCCGTATGCGCCCTGGTAGGACGCCCAGTCGATCTCGTCAATCCCGGTGAGCATCCGGCCATGATAGGGACCGGTCAATTACGTCGAGAGAGGGCTCGAGCGCCGCGACCAGTCAGGAGGCGATGGCCAGCGCGATCGGGTCGCTCACCTTGGTGCCGAGCCGGGCCCGCAGTTCGAACTGGCCGGGTGGCGGGTTGGGGCCGGACGCCTGGTTGCCGGAGCAGCTGCTGGACTGGCGGCCGTTCCAGGTGATCTTGTAGATCCGCTGGTCGCCCGGGTTGAACTGGCGTACGTCGCTGCTCTTGTCGGTGCTGCAGGTGTCGGACGACCAGTACTTGCGGGCGCCCTGGTCGAGGTAGAGCTCCTGCGGGCCGGCACCCACGTCACGCGAACAGGTGCGGGTGCCGACGTTCTTGACGGTCAGGGTCAGTTCCAGGGTGGCCCCGCGCTTGACGGACCGGGACGCGGCGCTGGGCACCACGGACATCTCCTGGTCGGCGCAGGCACCCTCGGCCTGGGCGGTCACATTCGAGTTCTGGCCGGTGCCGGTCCCGTTGCCACTTCCGGGCAGGGTCGGCGGGGCGTCACCGTCGTCCGCGCCGCCGTTCGGCGACACGTCGCCGGGCGCGGGCAGGGACGGGCCGTTGTTGCCGCCCGGGATCCCGTCCAGGAAGGAGGGCTCGGTCTCCGGCGCGCTGTCGTCCGGCGCCGGGGTGGGATATTTCGACGCCGGGGCGCCCGTACCGCGCTGACCGTCTTTGTCGTCGCCGGAGCAGGACACGAACAGCACGATGATGCCGAGCAGGACCGCGCCCAGCACGACCGCACGACGCCGCCAGTAGACGGCGGAAGGAAGGGGACCAACCGTCGTTCGCATGATGGGGCCACCGTAAACCCGGACAGGCGTGGGCCATGGTTGCGACGCGCCGGTTATGCGACACCGACTCGCTTATCAGTCGTTAGAGATAGACCTTGCGCTGGTAGATCGCATGTGCTCCGGCGACCCGGTCGAGGAACAATTTGCCGGCACAGTGGTCGATCTCGTGCTGGAGCGCCCGGGCCTCGAACGCGTCGGTGGTCACCGTGATCGGGTCGCCCGAACCGGGCAGCACGGCCTCGACCACCACCCGGCCGGCCCGCTTCACGTCGCCGGTCAGGTCGGGGACGGACATGCAGCCCTCCCGGCCGGCCTTCCAGCGGCTGGCCTCGACGATCTTGGCGTTGCAGAGCACGAAGGTGCCGTGCGTGGTGACCGCCTTGGGGTGCCCGGTGACGTCCACCGCGAAGACCTGCACCCCGATCCCGACCTGCGGAGCGGCCAGACCCACGCAGCCGGGCGAGACCTTCATGGTGGCCACCAGGTCGGCGGCCAGCTGGACGATCTCGGGCGCGGTCGGGTCGACCTCGTCGCCGACGGCGCTGAGCACGGCGGCCGGCGCGGTCACGACCGGCAGGACGCGTCCCTCCGGAGACGTCACAGGATCTCCGACTCGGCGCGCCGGAGCGTCACCTCGACGCCCAGCTCGGCGGCGGCCACGGCAAGCCGCTCGGCCAGTTCGTCGGCGGCACCTACCGGCAGGTCGACCTCGGCGATCAGCACGTAGAGCGGCCCGGTGAGGCGGGTGCTGAGGTCGGTGATGTTGCCGCCGGAGCCGGCCACCACCCGGGTCACCGCGGCCACGATCCCGAGCCGGTCGGCGCCGTGCACGCTGACCAGGAAGGGTTCGCCGCTGGTGGCCGCATCGGCCTCGGGTTCGATCCTGCGTACCTCGGTGACCACGTCGGCCAGCGACTCCAGCGCCGACGAGGCCTCCTCGGCGGTCGGCCCGGTGCAGATCAGGGTCATCGTGAAATGGCCGCGGAGGCGGGTCATCGTCGAGTCGGTGAGGTTGGCGCCGACGCCGGCGAGCGCCTCGGAGACGTCGGCGACGATGCCGGTCCGGTCCGGACCGATGACGGTGATGGCTAGCTCGTGCACCCGCCTACAGTAAGTCCTCTATGACTTTTGCCGACGACGCCATCGCCTGGTACGACCAAAATGCCCGCGACCTCCCCTGGCGGCAGCCCACCACGAGCGCCTGGGGCGTGCTGGTGAGCGAGGTGATGCTCCAGCAGACCCCGGTGGTCCGGGTGGAGCCCGCCTGGCATTCCTGGATGGCTCGCTGGCCCACGCCGGCCGCCCTGGCCGACGACCCGCCCTCGGAGGCGATCCGGATGTGGGGCCGGCTCGGCTACCCGCGCCGGGCCATGCGGCTGCACGCGTGCGCGGTGGCGATTGTGGAGCGGCACGGCGGCGTGGTGCCGGACGACCTGGTGCAGTTGCTGGCACTGCCGGGCGTGGGCACGTACACCGGGCGGGCGGTGGCCACGTTCGCGTACGGGCAGCGGCACCCGGTGGTCGACACCAACGTCCGCCGGGTGGTGTGCCGCGCCGTGCAGGGCAAACCGGACGCCGGCCCGGCCACCACCTCCGCCGACCTGACCGCGATGGCCGAGTTGCTGCCGCCGGAGGATGCCCGGGCGGCCCGGGCCAGCATCGCGTTCATGGAACTCGGCGCGATCGTCTGCACCGCCCGCGCGCCGCGCTGCACGATCTGCCCGTTCGAGGAGGTCTGCGCCTGGCGCCGCACCGGCCAGGACCTGCCGGCCGGACCGAGCCGCAAGCCACAGCGCTACGCCGGCACCGACCGGCAGGTGCGCGGCCTGCTGCTGGAGGTGCTGCGGCACGCCACCGCCCCGGTGCCCCGGCAGCGCCTCGACCTGGTCTGGCCGGACGAGGTGCAGCGTGCCCGGGCACTGGCCGGGCTGGTCGACGACGGTCTGGTCGAGCCGCTCGGTGCGAACGACTTCGTACTGGCCGGCGACGGCCCGAGCCTCTGAAGGAAAGCGCCTACCAGCCACTGACATTACCGATGCGTTACGGCTATGGTGAACGTTCACATCGATCGCCGTCAGGAGCCTCGGCAGGACGAAAGACGGCGTTCAGCAGCAAATTTTCCAAAACTGACCGCCCGTACCAAGCTCCCGGGCGGCTTCACCGCTGTTGACGTAAACAGGCTTTTCGGAGGATCTCCCGTCATGCCCCGACTTCGCACCCGGCTCGCCGGTGTGACCGCAGCGCTGGCGGCGCTCCCGCTGGCCGTTGCTCCACCGGCCGCCGCCGCGGCAACACCCGACTACACGATCACGGTGAACCCCGCCGCCCAGGGCGCCACCATCGACGACGCGATGTACGGCGTCTTCTTCGAGGACATCAACTGGGCCGCCGACGGTGGCCTGTACGCCGAGCTGGTCCGCAACCGCTCGTTCGAATTCCAGGCCGCGGACAACAGGACCTACACCGGGCTGACCGCCTGGACCCCGGTCGCCGCCGCCTCCGGCGCCGGCACCGCCACCACGGTCGGCGACGCCGAGCGCCTCAACGAGCGCAACCGCACCTACCTCCAGCTCGGGCTCACCAACCCGGCCGGCGGCGCGTACGGCGTGACGAACGCCGGCTACAACAGCGGTTTCGCGCTGCGCAAGGGCGACACGTACGACTTCTCGATCTGGGCGCGCACCGACGCGGCCGCCGGCACCAAGCTCGCCGTCTCGCTGCACCTCGCCGACGGAACCCAGCTGGCCACGCCGATCCGGATCAACGTCAAGAACAACACCTGGACCAGGTACGCGGGCAGGCTGCGCGCCACCACGACCAGCGACGCCGGCCGCCTCTCGGTGCTGGCCGAGGGCACCGGCACGGTTCGCCTCGATGAGGTGTCGCTGTTCCCCAAGACGTACAAGAACCGGCCCAACGGCCTGCGGGTCGACCTGGCCGAGAAGATCGCGGCGCTGCGCCCCGGCTTCGTCCGGTTCCCGGGCGGCTGCCTGGTCAACACCGGCAGCCACTACGCGTACGACGAGGCCTCGAACTTCCCGCGGGCCCGCTCGTACCAGTGGAAGGACACCGTCGGTCCGGTCGAGACGCGGGCCACGAACGCCAACTTCTGGGGTTACAACCAGACCTACGGCCTCGGCTACTTCGAGTACTTCCAGTTCTCCGAGGACATCGGCGCCGCCCCGCTGCCGGTCGTGCCGGCCATGGTCACCGGCTGCGGCCAGAACCGCGCCACCAACGACCCGGCGCTGCTCCAGCGGCACATCCAGGACACCCTCGACCTGATCGAGTTCGCCAACGGGCCGGTCACCTCGACCTGGGGCAAGCTGCGCGCGCAGATGGGCCACCCGAAGCCGTTCGGCCTCACCATGGTCGGCGTCGGCAACGAGGAGAACCTGCCCGAGGAGTACTGGGCGGCCTTCACCCAGTTCCACGCCGCGATCAAGGCGAAGTACCCGAACATCACGGTGATCAGCAACTCCGGGCCGGACGACACCGGCGTCACGTTCGACAACCTGTGGGCCAAGAACAAGGCGTTCGGCACCGAGATGGTCGACGAGCACTACTACAACAGCCCGAGTTGGTTCCTCAAGAACAACGCCCGGTACGACGCCTACGACCGCACCGGTCCGGAGGTCTTCCTGGGTGAGTACGCGTCGCAGGACGCCAAGTTCTTCAACTCGCTGTCCGAGGCCGCCTACATGACCGGCCTGGAGCGCAACGCCGACGTGGTGAAGATGGCCTCGTACGCGCCGCTGCTCGCGAACATCGACAACGTGCAGTGGCGGCCGGACATGATCTGGTTCGACAACGACGAGTCGTGGGGTTCGACCAGCTACCAGATGCAGAAGCTGTTCATGAACAACGTCGGCGACCGGGTGATCCCGAGCAAGGCCACCGGCGGCTCGATCCTCCAGCCGCAGCCGATCACCGGACGGGTCGGCCTGTCCACCTGGGCCACCGCGGCCCGCTACGACGACCTCCAGGTCACCGGGACCGACGGCACCGTGCTGTTCTCGGACGACTTCAGCGACGGGAACGCCGACGGCTGGTCCACGCTGTCCAACCGCGGCACCTGGGCGGTACAGGACGGCGCCTACGTGCAGACCGACGCCGCCGCGACGAACACGATGGTGGCCGCGGCCACGAACATCACCGCCACCGACTACGACATCACGCTCAAGGCCACCAAGACCGCGGGCGCCGAGGGCTTCCTGATCCCGTTCGGGATCAAGGACTCGAACAGCTGGTACTGGTGGAACCTGGGCGGTTGGAACAACACGCAGGGTGCCGTCGAGAAGGCGACCGGCAGTGCCGACGCCAAGGAGCAGCTGCTCACCAGGCCGGACACCGTGGTCACCGGGCAGACCTACAACCTCAAGATCGAGGTACGCGGCACGAAGGTCACCCTGATCCGCGACGGCGAGGTCTGGGGCGGCTTCGACGACAACCAGGTGCCCGAGCCGTTCGCGCACGTCGTCACCCGGGACAACCGGGCCGGCGAGGTGATCGTCAAGGTGGTCAACGCGCAGGACAGCGCCGCCCTCACCAGGATCGACCTGGGCGGCCTCAAGGTGGCTCGCACGGCCCGGATGACCGTCCTGGCCGGCGACCCGGGCGAGCAGAACACCCGCTCGGCCGAGCCGATCCAGCCGGTGACCAGCACGGTCAACGGCATCGGATCCACCTTCACCCGCGAGTTCCCGGCGAACTCGGTCACGTTCCTGCGCATCAAGACCACCCGATAGGAGACGAGTTCCATGAGCTACGCGATTAGCAGGCGCCTACTGCTGCGCGGCACTCTCGGGGTGGCCGCGGGAGCGGGTGTCGCCGGGCTCGCCGCCGCGGGTTCCGCCGAGGCGGCCGCGCTCGAGACGGACGCCGAGGTCTACGGCGTCCCGACCGTCCAGCCGCTGGTCAGCCAGCGGGCCGACCCGTTCATCACGCCCCGCACCAACGGGATGTACTACTTCACCGGCTCGGTGCCGGAGTACGACCGGCTCGTGGTGCGCGGCGCGTCCACGCTCGCCGGCCTGACCGACGCCGAGGAGACGGTGATCTGGCGCCGGCCGGCCACCGGCACCATGGCCGGCCACATCTGGGCGCCCGAGCTGCACCGGATCGACGGCCGCTGGTACATCTACTTCGCGGCCGGCGACTCGGACGACGTGTTCCGGATCCGCACGTACGTGCTGGAGTCCGCGCTGGCCGACCCCCGGGACCCGGCCGGCTGGACGCTCAAGGGCAAGCTGGCCACCGAGTGGGACGGCTTCACCCTGGACGCCACCACGTTCGCGCACCGCGGCAAGCGCTACCTCGTGTGGGCGCAGAGCGAGCCGGAGATCGCCGTCAACACCAGCCTCTACATCGCCCGGATGGCGAACCCGTGGACGCTGGCCAGCAAGCCGACCCGGATCACCACACCCACCAAGAACTGGGAGATCCAGGGCTTCCGGGTGAACGAGGGCGCGGCCGTGCTGATCCGCAACGGCCGGGTGTTCCTGGTCTTCTCGGCCAGCGCCACCGACGCCCGCTACTGCATGGGTCTGCTCACCGCGGACGCGGACGCCGACCTGCTGGACCGGGACTCCTGGGTCAAGACGCCCGACCCGATCTTCGTGACGAACGAGGCCACCAAGCGGTTCGGGCCGGGACACAACTCGTTCACGGTGGCCGAGGACGGGGTGACCGACGTGCTGGTCTACCACGCCCGCGACTACCGGGACATCACCGGCGACCCGCTGTACGACCCGAACCGGCACACCCGGGTGCAGAAGCTGTACTGGCACCCGGACGGCACGCCGCTGTTCGGCGTGCCGGTGGGCGACGGCGGCCCGATCGTCCGGCTCACCCCGGCGGACCGGCGCCACCACTTCGTCCGGCACAACGCGGACGGCGTGATCGTGCTGGAGAAGGCCCCGTACGACCTGGCCCCGACCCAGTTCCGGTTCGAGGCCCGGGAGGACGGCACCGAGGTCATCCGCTCGGTCGACCACCCGGACCGCTTCCTCAAGGTGGACGGCAACCTGGTCCGGCTGGACCCGGCCGGCACCGCGTTCCGCCGGGTCGCCGACCGCAACACCATCAAGATCAAGGCCGAGGACGGGCGCTTCCTGCGCGTCTCCGGCAACGCGATCACGCTGGCCAGTTCGGGCACCGCGTTCAAGCTCGACTGACCCCGTGCTCTGACCTGGAACACGGAACGGCCCGGCTGCTGAGCAGCCGGGCCGTTCTGTTTGGTGTCCTACTCCTCGGCGGTCGAGGCGCCCAGGTCGGCCGGAACGGCGTCCGGGACCGAGACACCGCGGTCGGCGCCGCGGAACGTGAGCTTGGACTTCTCGATGTTCTCCGGGTCGCCCTCGCAGTCCACCACCACGATCTGGCCGGGGCGCAGCTCGTTGAAGAGGATCTGCTCGGAGAGGGTGTCCTCGAGGTCGCGCTGGATGGTCCGGCGCAGCGGCCGGGCACCCAGCACCGGGTCGAAGCCCTTCTTACCGAGGTACTTCTTGGCGCTGGCGGTCAGCTCGAGGCCCATGTCCTTGTTCTTGAGCTGGGTCTCGATCCGGGCCACGAAGATGTCGACGATCTGGAGAATCTCCTCCTGCCGGAGCTGGTGGAAGACGATCGTGTCGTCGATACGGTTGAGGAACTCCGGGCGGAAGTGCTGCTTCAGCTCGTCGTTGACCTTGACCTTCATCCGGTCGTAGTTGCTCTCGGTGTCTTCCGAGGCCTGGAAGCCCAGGGACACCGCCTTGGCAACGTCGCGGGTGCCGAGGTTGGTGGTCAGGATGATCACCGTGTTCTTGAAGTCCACGATGCGGCCCTGACCGTCGGTCAGCCGGCCGTCCTCCAGGATCTGGAGCAGCGTGTTGAAGACGTCCGGGTGGGCCTTCTCGATCTCGTCGAACAGGACCACCGAGAACGGCTTGCGGCGCACCTTTTCGGTGAGCTGGCCGCCCTCGTCGTAACCGACGTAGCCGGGAGGCGCACCGACCAGGCGGGACACCGTGTACCGGTCGTGGAACTCGGACATGTCCAGCTGGATCAGGGCGTCCTCGGAGCCGAACAGGAACTCGGCGAGCGCCTTGGAGAGCTCGGTCTTACCGACGCCGGACGGGCCGGCGAAGATGAACGAGCCGGACGGCCGCTTGGGGTCCTTGAGGCCGGCCCGGGTGCGCCGGATCGCCTTGGAGACCGCCTTGACCGCGTCCTCCTGGCCGATGACCCGCTTGTGCAGCTCATCCTCCATGCGCAGCAGCCGCGAGGTCTCCTCCTCGGTGAGCTTGTAGACCGGGATGCCGGTCCAGTTGCCCAGCACCTCGGCGATCTGCTCGTCGTCGACCTCGGACACCACGTCCAGGTCGCCGGCCTTCCACTCCTTTTCCCGCTGCGCCTTCTGGCCGAGCAGCTGCTTTTCCTTGTCCCGCAGCTGGGCGGCCCGCTCGAAGTCCTGCGCGTCGATCGCGGACTCCTTGTCGCGGCGCACCTGGGCGATGCGCTCGTCGAAGTCACGCAGGTCCGGCGGCGCGGTCATCCGGCGGATGCGCATCCGGGCGCCGGCCTCGTCGATCAGGTCGATCGCCTTGTCCGGCAGGAAGCGGTCCGAGATGTACCGGTCGGCCAGCGTCGCGGCGGCCACCAGGGCGGCGTCCGTGATGCTGATCCGGTGGTGTGCCTCGTAGCGGTCCCGGAGGCCCTTGAGGATCTCGATGGTGTGCGCCAGCGACGGCTCACCCACCTGGATGGGCTGGAAACGACGCTCCAGGGCGGCGTCCTTCTCCAGGTGCTTGCGGTATTCGTCGAGCGTGGTGGCGCCGATGGTCTGCAGCTCGCCACGGGCCAGCATCGGCTTGAGGATGCTCGCCGCGTCGATCGCGCCCTCGGCGGCACCCGCACCCACCAGGGTGTGGATCTCGTCGATGAACAGGATGATGTCGCCCCGGGTGCGGATCTCCTTGAGCACCTTCTTGAGGCGCTCCTCGAAGTCACCGCGGTACCGGGAGCCGGCCACCAGCGCGCCCAGGTCGAGCGTGTAGAGCTGCTTGTCCTTGAGCGTCTCGGGCACCTCGCCCTTGACGATCGACTGGGACAGGCCCTCGACCACGGCGGTCTTACCGACGCCGGGCTCGCCGATGAGCACCGGGTTGTTCTTGGTGCGGCGGGACAGCACCTGCATGACCCGCTCGATTTCCTTTTCCCGGCCGATGACCGGGTCGAGCTTGCCCTCCCGGGCGGCCTGGGTCAGGTTGCGCCCGAACTGGTCGAGCACCAGGGACGTCGACGGCGCGGCCTCGCCCGCCGCCGCACCGGCTGCGGCCGGTTCCTTGCCCTGGTAGCCGGAGAGCAGCTGGATGACCTGCTGGCGGACCCGGTTGAGGTCGGCGCCGAGCTTGACCAGCACCTGGGCGGCGACGCCCTCACCCTCGCGGATCAGGCCGAGCAGGATGTGCTCGGTGCCGATGTAGTTGTGCCCGAGCTGCAGCGCCTCGCGCAGCGACAGCTCCAGCACCTTTTTTGCCCGGGGCGTGAACGGGATGTGCCCGCTCGGTGCCTGCTGACCCTGGCCGATGATCTCCTCGACCTGTTGCCGGACTCCCTCGAGGGAGATGCCCAGGCTCTCCAGAGCCTTGGCGGCGACGCCCTCGCCCTCGTGGATCAGGCCGAGCAGGATGTGCTCGGTCCCGATGTAGTTGTGGTTGAGCATCCGGGCCTCTTCTTGGGCCAGGACGACAACCCGTCGCGCTCGGTCGGTGAACCGCTCGAACATGCCCTCGTGCTCCTCACGTGCCGTGCGCCAATGAACTGGCGGGGCCCCAAACCCTGTTGGTCCGGCACGGGCATCGGTGATGCCCGTGCTGTAACTCTATCGCCGCTGGGTGGCTCTGCTGGGTCCTCCCGTCCCCCCGAAACCGTCCGCAACGTTGATTTAGCCAACTTCGCACGCTCAGCGGCTGTTCCCCTACCCGAACGTGTACGCGGACAGCGAAATCCCCAGACGTCACATCCACAGCCTGTGGACAACCTCGTCCACACCTGTGGATAACTCCAACGGTACGCAACACCCGCGAAGACCGAGCGAAAAGCCGCAAGGCCCGCCGCGCAGCGCGCGACGGGCCTTGCAGGGGGTACGCGTGTGACTCAGCCCCGGCCGGGGCCCTTGGCGTGGAACTCGTCCACGATCTCCTGGGGGATCCGGCCCCGGTCGGAGATGTCCTTGCCGGACTTCTTGGCCCACTCCCGGATGGCCTTGTTCTGCTCCCGGTCGGCGGTCGCCCCACCGCGGCCGCGCGCTGCACGGCCGCCGACCACCACACCACCGCGAGCGACCTTCGAGCCGGCGGTGACGTATGGGGCGAACACCTCCCGCAATTTCGCGGCGTTCTTGTCGGACAGGTCGATCTCGTACTGAATGCCGTCGAGCGCGAACTTGACGGTCTCCTCGGCGTCACCGCCGTCCAGGTCATCGACCAGTTTGTGAATGATCTGCTTGGCCACGCGCCGCTATCCTCCCGAGCACAGGTTCTCCCGCAACGGTCAAGACAATAACTCCACAGGCGCAGTATCCGTCAATGGCGGGTAGAACATTACTCGGGCCGAACCAAGGGGAACAGGATCGTTTCCCGAATGCCGAGGCCGGTGAGGGCCATCAACAGGCGGTCGATTCCCATTCCCATCCCGCCGCTGGGCGGCATTCCGTACTCCATGGCCCGCAGGAAATCCTCGTCCAGCTGCATGGCCTCGGCATCGCCGCCGGCGGCCAGCAGCGACTGCGCGACGAGCCGTTCGCGCTGCACCACGGGATCGACCAACTCGGAATACGCGGTGCCCAGTTCGAAACCCAGGACGTACAGGTCCCACTTCTCGGTCAGGCCCGGAGTTTCCCGGTGCGCCCGGGTCAGCGGAGCCGTCTCTTCGGGATAATCCCGCACAAATGTGGGTGCCTGGAGGGTGTGCACCACCAGGTGCTCGAACAGCTCCTCGGCCAGCTTGCCGGCGCTCCACTTCGGGTCGACGGAAAGGTCCTGCTTTTCCGCGTACCGCAGAAGTTGCGACCGATCGGTGGCCACCGTGACTTCTTCGCCGAGCGCCGCCGAGAGTGAACCGAACAGGGTGACCGACGCCCACTCGCCACCGAGATCCAACTCGGTGCCGTCGTGGTGCGTCACCACGTGTGATCCGGCGACTGCGAAGGCGGCCTCCTGAATCCACTCGCGAGTCTGCTGTTGCATCACGTTGTAGTCCGCGTACGCCTGGTAGGCCTCGAGCATCGCGAACTCCGGGGAGTGACTCGAGTCCATACCTTCATTGCGGAAGTTTCGGTTGATCTCGAAGACCCGGTCGATGCCGCCGACGACGCACCGCTTCAAAAAGAGTTCCGGCGCGATGCGTAGATAAAGATCAGTATCGAGTGCGTTGCTGTGCGTCACAAACGGCCGAGCCGTGGCGCCGCCGTGCAGCAACTGCAACATTGGCGTTTCCACCTCGAGATAATTCCGGCGGAACAGCGACTCGCGCAGACTGCGTACCACGGTGGCCCGGGTGCGCACGTTGTCGCGCGCCGCCGGACGCACGATCAGATCGACATAGCGCTGCCGGACCCGGGTCTCCTCGGAGAGCGGCTTGTGCGCCACCGGCAGCGGGCGCAGCGCCTTGGCGCTCATCACCCAGGTGCCGGCCAGCACCGACAGCTCGCCCCGGCGGCTGGTGATCACCTCGCCGGTGATGCCGACCAGGTCACCCAGGTCGACCAGCTGCTTCCAGTCGGACAGCGCCTGCTCGCCCACCTTGTCGAGGGAGAGCATGGCCTGCAGTTCGGTGCCGTCGCCGTCGCGCAGGGTGGCGAAACAGAGCTTGCCGCCGTTGCGGATGAAGATCACCCGGCCGGTGATCGAGACCTGGTCGCCGCTGGCGGTGTCGGTGGGCAGCTCCGCGTACTTCTCCCGGAGCTCCTTGAGCGTCGCGGTGCGGGGCACCTGGACCGGGTAGGGCGAGACTCCCCCGGCCAGCAGCCGCTCCCGCTTGGACCGGCGGACCCGCATCTGCTCGGGTAGGTCCTCGGCGGGATCGGTCACGGGCGCATTCTGCTCGGTCACGGCACGACTCTCTGTGGGTAAGCGGACGAAATGGGTGGGACGGACGAGGGGAAAGCGTACTGGGGACAGCTCAGACGTTCCGCTCATATACCATCCGGAGCCCGATCAGCGTGATCATCGGCTCGTGCGCGGTGATCGTGCGGCACTCGTCCTTGACCAGCCAGGCCAGCCCACCGGTGGCGATCACCGCCCGCACCTCGCCGAGCTCCTCGATCATCCGCTCGACGATCCGGTCCACCTGACCGGCGAAGCCGTAGTACATGCCGGCCTGCAGGCACTCCACGGTGTTCTTGCCGATCACCGAGCGCGGCTGGGCCGGCTCGACCTTGCGCAGCTGGGCGGCGCGGGCGGCGAGCGCGTCGAACGAGATCTCGATGCCCGGCGCGAACGCACCACCGAGGAACTCGCCGCGCGCGCTGATCACGTCGAAGTTGGTGGTGGTGCCGAAGTCGACCACGATCGACGGGCCGCCGTAGAGCGCGTGCGCCGCGAGCGTGTTGACCACCCGGTCGGCGCCGACCTCCTTGGGGTTGTCGATGGCCAGCTGGACCCCGGTCTTGACGCCCGGTTCGACCACCACATTGGGCAGCGAGCCGTAGTAGCGGGCCAGCATGGTGCGCAGGCTGCGCAGCGCGGCCGGCACGGTCGAGCAGGCCGCCACGCCGGTCACCTCCACGGCGTCGCCGGCCAGCAGCCCGCGGAACATCAGCCCCAGCTCGTCCGCGGTCGACCGGGCATCGGTCTTCACCCGCCAGTTGTGGACGAGTTTGTCGCCGTCGAAGGTGGCCAGCACAGTGTTCGTATTACCGATATCAATACAAAGCAACATCAAAAGCCTCATATCGTACGCGCGACGACTGCTTCCATGGTTGCAGTCCACCCGGTCCGGGCGGTTATCGGGGACGCAGATCCAGTGCGATGTCGAGGATCGGTGAGGAGTGGGTCAGGCCGCCCACGGACAGGTAGTCGACCCCGGTGGCCGCGTACGCCTCGACGGTCTGGAGGGTGAGATTGCCGGTGGCCTCCAGCTCGACCCGGTCGCCCACCGCCACGACCACCTCGCGCAGCCGCTCCGGTGCCATGTTGTCGCAGAGCAGGAAGGTGGCGCCGGCCTCGACCGCCTCCTCAGCCTCGGCCAGCGTGGTGACCTCGACCTGCACCGGCACGTCCGGGAAGCGCTCGCGAACCAGCCGGAACGCGGCCGCGATGCTGCCGGCCGCCAGCTTGTGGTTGTCCTTGATCATCGCGACGTCGTAGAGGCCCATCCGCTTGTTGGTGCCGCCGCCGGCCCGGACCGCGTACTTTTCCAGCGCCCGCAGGCCCGGCGTGGTCTTGCGGGTGTCCAGCACGGTGGCCTTGGTGCCGGCCAGCGCGTCGGCCCAGCGCCGGGTGTGCGTCGCCACCCCGGACATCCGGCAGAGCAGGTTGAGCGCGGTGCGCTCGGCGGTGAGCAGCGCCCGGGTCGGCCCGCTGACCACGGCCAGCACGTCGCCGCGCCGCACCCGGTCGCCCTCGGCCACCCGCGCCTCGAAGGTCACCGCACCGGCCGAGACGGCCGCGAAGACCTCGGCCGCCACCGGCAGCCCGGCCACCACACCGTCGGCCCGGGCCACCAGCTCGGCGGTGTCCTGCTGCCCGACCGGGATGGTGGCCGCGCTGGTCACGTCGCGCGGCGGGTCACCCAGGTCCTCACCCAGCGCGGTGTAGACGATCCGCTGCACCTCGTCGAGGTCCAGATCAGGACTCAGCCGGTCAGTCACGCCATCTCCTCAAAACGCTGCGACAGCCGGCCCGCGCGGTCGAGGCCGTGGAGCAGGTGGCCGCGCCACTCGTCGGCGGCGGTGGGGTGATCCTCGCGCCAGTGGCAGCCGCGGGTCTCGCGCCGGGTCTGCGCCGCGGCCACCAGGGCCGCGGCCACGGTCAGCAGGTTGGTCGCCTCCCAGGCCGCGTTGCGCGGGGTGGCCCGCCGGCCGGCCAGCCGGGACAGCTCGGCGGCCGCGGTGTCGAGCGATCCGGCCGAGCGCAGCACGCCGGCCCCGCGGGTCATCGCCCGCTGCAGGTCGGGCCGCACCTCCGGGTCGGCCACCCAGGCCGGCCCGGCCACCGGCGACACCGGGTCGGCCTGGCCGGGCAGGTCGCGGGCGATGTCGTCGGCGATCCGCTTGGCGAACACCAGGCCCTCCAGCAGCGAGTTGCTGGCCAGCCGGTTGGCGCCGTGCACGCCGGTGCAGGCCACCTCGCCGCAGGCGTACAGGCCGGGGATGCTGGTGCGGCCGGCCAGGTCGGTGCGGACCCCGCCGGACGCGTAGTGGGCCGCGGGCGCCACCGGGATCAGGTCGGTGGCCGGGTCGACGCCGGCCGCGCGGGTGGAAGCCACGATGGTCGGGAACCGGTGCTCCAGGAACTCGGCGCCGAGGTGCCGGGTGTCCAGATAGACGTGGTCGGCGCCGGTGGCCCGGAGCACCCGGTGGATGCCCTTGGCCACCACGTCGCGCGGCGCCAGCTCGGCCAGCTCGTGCTGGCCCACCATGAACCGCTTGCCGGCCTCGTCGACCAGGTGGGCGCCCTCGCCGCGGAGCGCCTCGGAGATCAGCGGACGCTGCACGGAGGTCACCGCGGCGCTCATGAAGGAGGTGGGGTGGAACTGCACGAACTCGACGTCGGTCACGGTCGCGCCGGCGCGCAGGGCCAGCGCCACCCCGTCGCCGGTGGACACCGACGGGTTGGTGGTGGACGAATAGACCTGGCCCATCCCGCCGGTGGCCAGCACCACGGCCCGGGACAGGATGGCGCCGACGCCGTCCTCGGAACCCTCGCCGAGCACGTGCAGGGTCAGCCCGCAGGCCCGGCCGCCGGCGCTGCGCAGCAGGTCGAGGACCAGGGCGTGCTCGACCAGCCGGATCCACGGGTCCCGGCGTACCGCCTCATGCAGCGCACGTTGCACCTCGGCGCCAGTCGCGTCACCACCCGCATGCACGATGCGGTCGGCGCGATGGCCGCCCTCGCGGGTGAGCATGAGCGAGCCGTCCGGATGCCGGTCGAACGCGGCGCCCCGCCGGATCAGCTCACGCACCCGGGCCGGGCCCTCCTCGACCAGCACCCGGACCGCGACCGGATCGCACAGCCCGACCCCGGCGATCTCGGTGTCGTGCGCGTGCGCCTGGGGCGTGTCCAGCGGATCGAGCACAGCGGCGATCCCGCCCTGCGCCCAGCGGGTCGAGCCGTCGTCGATGTTGACCTTGGTGACGACCGTGACGTGCAGGCCCTGCTCCCGCAGGTGCAGCGCGGCGGTCAGCCCGGCGATGCCGGAGCCGACGACCAGGACGTCGGTGGTCTCGCTCCAACCCGGGTCGGCGGCGGCGAGCCGGCGCGGCAGCTCCGGAAAGCCGGCCTCGAGAGGTGACATCTGCTCAGTACACTCCGCCGGGCCGGCGGGTGTGCGGCGGGGCCGACATTCGTGGTCGCCGTTACTTGTACTGGACCGGCAGGCTCTTGGCGCCCTTGCCCTTGAGGGTCGAGGTGAGCGAGGCGCCGTCCAGCCAGAGGTAGCAGCGCACCCCGTAATCGCCCAGCGCCCAGACGTCGTCGTCGCCGGGCAGCGAGATCACCCCGGTGCGGAATTGCAAATCCTTGTCGTTCGGGACGCCGGCGTAGCCGGCCACCAGCCCCCGGCAGCCGTCGTGGAACTTGGCCCAGGTCGCGTCGTTCGCCGGGTACTCGAGATCCTTGGCCTGCCAGATGCCGACGAACTCGGCGTTGTGCTTGGCGGTGCAGGCGGCGGCCGGCATGCCGTTGATCGCACCGGACCCGTCCAGCGTCACGGCATAGCAGGTGAGCAGCAGGTTCGAGCCGTCGCCGGTGAGCGCGTCGCGAAGGCTGCCGGTGCGCTGCACCAGGCCGCCGTCGTCCTCGACCGAGGCGACCTCGACCGCCTCGCAGCGGAACCAGCGGGCGCCGCCGGCCCAGGCCGCGGCGGTCGGGTGGGTCACGCCGATCCAGATCCGCGCGGTCCGCCACGGCGCGCCCAGGTAGGCGGTCGTCTTCTCGTCGCAGACCTGGTACGCGGCCTTGGCGCCGGCCGAGCCGTCCAGCGGGGGCTCGTCGGCGTCCGCGGCCGGTGACTCGTAGGTGCCGACGTACACCGTCTCGGTGCGGTGCGGCAGCTTGCAGTCGATTTCCTCGTACGTGCTGCGGCCGCCCACCGAGCTGAAGTTGGAGCTGTGGCAGGCCCCCGCGTTCGGCTCGAACCCGTTGGCGGGCGCCATCACCGCCCAGCCGTTGGTGAGATCGCCGTCCACCCCGCCGGGGGTGCCGCAGCCGGTGACGAGCAGCAGCACCGCGCCGAGGGCAGCCGTGACCGACAGCCGGGCGCCTCGCCGGTGTCGCATGTAACACTGCCTCCGCATGGCCGCCGATGTCCGGTTTTTCGATCATATGGCGATCAACCGGTGCGTTCCGGGCATTCGGCAAACCCGCGGTATCTACATGGCGACGGTCAGTCCTCCGCGCACCGGATCACCGGCCGTGCCGGCGGCCGCCGCGGTCGGGTCGGCGCCCACGTCGACGATCTCGTTGCGGCTGTTCACGTGCACGACCCGCGGCCGGTGGGTGCGCGCCTCGGCGTCGTCCATCTGCCCGTAGGAGATCAGGATGACCAGGTCGCCCGGATGCACCAGGTGGGCGGCCGCGCCGTTGATGCCGAGCACGCCGCTGCCCCGCTCACCCGGGATCACGTACGTCTCCAGCCGGGCTCCGTTGGTCACGTCCACGATCGCGACCTGCTCGCCGGGCAGCAGGTCGGCGGCGTCCATCAGGTCGAGATCCACCGTCACCGAGCCGACGTAGTGCAGGTCGGCCTGGGTCACGGTGGCCCGGTGGATCTTCGACTTCAGCATGGTGCGCAGCATCAATGGCCCTTCCCCAGCCGGACCGGCACGTTGTCGATCAGCCGGGTGCCACCCACCCGGGCGGCGACCAGCAGCCGGGCCGGACCGCTCGCCGGCACCGGGCCCAGGTCGGCGCCGGTGAGGGCGAGGTAGTCGACGCGGATGCCGGGCTCGTCCTCGAGGATCTTGGTGGCCGTGGCCAGCACCGCGTCCGGATCGTCGTGCGCGGCGCCCTCGCGCAGCGCCCGGGACAGGGCCAGCGCGGACGTCCGCTCGGCGGCCGAGAGGTACCGGTTGCGGCTGGACCGGGCCAGGCCATCGGGTTCCCGTACGGTCGGCACCCCGGCGATCCCGACGCCGAGTTCCAGGTCGAAGACCATCCGGCGGATCAGGGTGAGCTGCTGGTAGTCCTTCTCGCCGAAGTACGAGACGTCGGCCCGGGTCAACCGGAGCAGCTTCTCGACCACCGTCAGCATGCCGGCGAAGTGGCCGGGCCGGCTTGCGCCCTCGAGGATCTCGCCGAGCGGTCCGGCGTTCATCGTGATCTGCGGTGGGCCGTCCGGATACATCTCGGCGCGGCTCGGCGCGAACACCACCGCCACACCCTCGGCCCGGCACGCCTCCAGGTCGGCCTCCAGCGTCCGCGGATATTTCTCGAAGTCCTCGCCCGGCCCGAACTGCAACGGGTTCACAAAGATGGTGACCAGCACGAACGCGGACCGTTCGCGGGCCGCGCGCATCAGCTGCCGGTGCCCCTCGTGCAGCGCACCCATGGTCATCACCACGGCCACCTGGTCGGGCGCCGCGGCGGTCGCCGCGACCAGTTCGGCCCGGGTGTGGATTACGTCGGTCACAGTGCGCTCCCTACAGCGGCTCGGGCCAGGGCGTCCAGCAGCGGGGCCGCGTCCTGTGGGCGCAGCCGGCCGGCGGCGATCGCGCGGTCCGCGGTGCGGCGGGCCAGCGCCAGGTAGGCCGCCTGGCTCTCGGCCGGGATCCGGTCGAGGTGCCGGCCGACCGTGCCGGCGTCGCCCCGGGACACCGGCCCGGTCAGGGCCGCGTCGCCGAGCCGCAGCGCGTTGTCGAGCGCGGCGGTCAGCAGCGGGCGCAGCACCCGCTCGGGGTCGTCCACGCCGGCCGCGCGCAGCAGGTCGGCGGCCTCGTTCACCAGGGTCACCAGGTGGTTGGCGCCGTGCGCCAGGCCCGCGTGATAGACGGGCCGGCTGTCCTCGGCCACCCACTCGGGAACGCCGCCCAGGTCGGCCACCAGCCGGGTGGCGAACGCCCGGTCGCGGGCCGTGACGCCCCAGGCCATGCCGGGCAGGCGGGCCAGGTCGGCCGCGGTGCCGGTGAAGGTCATCGCCGGGTGCAGGGCCATGCCGTTCACGTCGGCGTCGCCCAGGACGGCCAGCCCGTGCGCGCCCGAGGTGTGCGCCACCACCTGGCCCGGGTGCAGCGCGCCGGTGGCGGCCAGCCCGGCCACCACGCTCGCGAGGGCGTCGTCCGGCACGGCCAGCAACAGCAGATCGGTGGCCTGCCGGGCGACCTCGTCGGCGGGACGGACGGCGGCATCCGGCAGCAGGAGGGCAGCACGCTCGCGGGAGGCAGCTGACACCGCGGCGGTCGCCACGACCCGGTGCCCGGCGGCGACCAGGGCGGCACCGAGAACGGCGCCCACCCGGCCCGCGCCGACGACGCCGACGGTCAGGGGCGGTGCACTCATGTTGTGGATCCAGTCCTCGAGATGGGGTACCGGTCGAGCGCCAGTATGCGTCGACGTAACGCGCTCGTGACAACAACCTGTGAACAACCGCACCAACCGGACGGGCCTATGGTGTCGGAGTGACAGGGTGGCGCGCCGCGATGACCACCGGGCTGTACGGCCCGGACGGCTTCTTCGTCCGCGAGCCCGGCGGTCCGGCCGAGCACTTCCGCACCAGCGTGCACGCGTCGCCGCTGTTCGCCGGGGCGCTGCTGCGGCTGATTGAGCGGTTCGACGACGCGCTCGGCCGGCCCACGACGTTCGACCTGGTCGACGTAGGTGCCGGACGCGGCGAACTGTTGACGACGCTGTGCGCGCTGCTGCCGGACGACCTCGCCGGGCGGGCCCGGCTCACCGGCGTCGAGGTGGCGCCGCGACCGCACCGGCTGGACCCGCGGATCGGCTGGCAACGCGAGCTACCGGACCGGATCGTCGGCCTGCTGATCGCCACCGAGTGGCTGGACAACGTGCCGCTCGACGTGGCCGACACCGACGACCACGGCCGCCTGCGCCGGGTGCTGGTCGACCCGGCCACCGGTGCCGAGAAGCTGGGCGGCCTGGTCGACCCGGCCGACCTGTTCTGGTTGCACCGCTGGTGGCCCGGGCCGGGCCGGGCCGAGATCGGCTGGCCGCGGGACGCCGCCTGGGCCGACGCGGTGAGCCGGGTCGGCCGCGGCGGCGCGCTCGCGGTCGACTACGGCCACCTGCGCACCGAGCGCCCGGCGTTCGGCACGCTCACCGGTTATCGCGGCGGCCGGCAGGTGGTGCCGGTGCCGGACGGCAGTTGCGACGTGACGGCCCACGTGGCGATGGATGCGGTCGCGGCCGCGGCCGGCGCCCCGTACCGGATGATCCGGCAGCGTGAGGCGCTGAAAGCGCTGGGGGTCGACGGCGCGCGCCCACCGATCGATCTGGCCCGCAGTGATCCGGCCGGCTATGTGCGACGGCTGGCCGCGGCCGGGGCAGCCGCCGAACTCACCGAGCCCGCGGGCCTGGGCGGACACTGGTGGCTGCTGCACACGATCGGGATAGACGCACGTGGGAGCATGCTCTGGTGACCGACGCTCTCCGAGAGATGACCGTAGGGACCGGTGCCGGCCTGGACACCGCCGACATGGTGCTGAACATCGGTCCCCAGCACCCGTCCACGCACGGCGTGCTGCGGCTCAAGCTGACGCTGGACGGCGAGCGGGTGGTCGCGTGCGAGCCCATCGTCGGGTATATGCACCGGGGCGCCGAGAAGCTTTTCGAGGTACGCGACTACCGGCAGATCATCATGCTGGCCAACCGGCACGACTGGCTGTCCGCGTTCGCCAACGAACTGGGCGTCGCGCTGGCCGTCGAGCGCCTCATGGGCATCGAGGTGCCCGAGCGGGCCACCTGGCTGCGCACCGCGCTGGCCGAGCTGAACCGGGTGCTCAACCACCTGATGTTCCTCGGCTCGTACCCGCTGGAGATCGGCGCGATCACGCCGATGTTCTACGCGTTCCGCGAGCGCGAAACCCTCCAGGCGGTGCTTGAGGAGGCCACCGGCGGCCGGATGCACTACATGTTCAACCGGGTCGGCGGCATCAAGGAGGAGGTGCCCGCCGGCTGGACGAAGCGCGCCCGGCAGGCGATCCAGACGGTCCGCCGCCGCCTGCCCGACCTGGACAAGGTCATCCGGCACAACGACATCTTCCTGGCCCGCACGGTCGGCGTCGGGGTGCTGAGCGCCGCCCAGGCCGCGGCCTACGGCGCGTCCGGTCCGGTGGCGCGGGCCAGCGGACTCGACATCGACCTGCGGCGGGACGAGCCCTACCTGGCGTACGACCAACTGGACGTCCCGGTGATCACCAAGACCGCCGGCGACTGCCACTCGAGGTTCGAGGTCCTGCTCGACCAGGTGTATGTCTCCCTCGACCTGGCCGACGAGTGCCTGGACCGGGTGGACCGCATCGGCGGCCCGGTCAACGTGCGGCTGCCCAAGGTGGTCAAGGCGCCCGAGGGTCACACGTACGCCTGGACCGAGAACCCGCTCGGCATCAACGGCTACTACCTGGTGTCCCGGGGCGAGAAGACCCCGTGGCGGCTCAAGCTGCGCACGGCCTCCTACGCGAACGTGCAGGCCCTGGCCACGCTGATGCCCGGCTGCCTGGTGCCGGACCTGATCGCGATCCTGGGCTCGATGTTCTTCGTGGTCGGCGACATCGACAAGTAGCGTTCAGCGCCTTGTTTCAGCGCCGCCGGGTGGGGCCGTAGCCCTGGACGTAGCGCTCATCCGACCAGCCCCCGCCGCCGTAGGACGAGAAGTCCTCCATGGTGCCGATGTTGGTGTCGTTGGCCGACGGCCGGTGCCGGCGCGCCTTGTAGTTGGGGTCGCCCGAGGAGTGCACCTCGGCGGCGTCATAGCCGCCGTCGAGGCCGTAGGAGTCGGCTTGCTGGTCGTAGTAGCCGCCGCCGGCCTGGCCGTAGTCGCCCGCGGATCCGTATTCCCCGGAGCTGTAGCCGTCCGCGACGTAGCCGTTGCCACCGGCACCCGCCGCGCCGTAGCTGTTCCCACCGCCGCCCGCGCTCGCCGCACCGTAGCTGTTCGCGCTGGCCGCGTCGTAGGCGTTTCCGTTCGCCGAACCATAGGCGTGGCCGTAACCATTGCCGCTCGCCGCGCCGTAGCCGTTGGCCGAGCCATAACCGAGGCCATCCGCCGGGCCGTAACCGTTGTCCGCCGGGTGGTAGTCGACGCCCGCGGCGGTGTAGCCACCACTCACCGCGGAGGACCCGTAGGTACCGCCCCGCACCGATCCGTGGGCTCCCGGCGTGCTTCCGTTCACGGTGGCGTAGCCGTCGCTGGCACCGAAGTCGCTGTCGAGCGATTCCGGATGGCCGTACTGGGCACCGGGACGCACCGAGGCCGCCGCACGCGCGGGCGTGGGAACCGACGCCGAGCCCCGCTGCGGCGGAACGGAGGCCGAAGCCGCCGCCACCCGCCCGGTGGTCGAGCCACCGGGCTCCCGGCCACCGGTGGACCTGCCCGGGGCGCGGTCCCCGGTCGCCATCCCGGGCTCACGGTCGCCCACCGGCCGGCCAGGTGGGCGGTTGCCGGTCGACAAGCCGGGTTCGCGGCGGTCTGCCTCCCGGTCGCCGGTTGGTCGGCCCGGTGCGCGGGCGCCGGTCGACCGGCCGGGCGCGCGATCGCCGGTCACCATGCCCGGCTCGCGGTGCGGACCCACGGCGGCGGGTGGGCGGACCGCGGCCGCCGCCACCGCCGCGGGCACGCTGGCGCGGCCGCCGTTCGGGCTGGGCGGCGCAGACGGCCGGCGCACGCCGGCCGGGCCGGAGTGCTGGCCGGAGTGCGAGCCGGGATGCGAGCCAGGATGCGGGCCGGGGTGCGGGCCGGAATGCGAGCCAGGATGCGGGCCGGGGTGCGGGCCGGAATGCGAGCCAGGATGCGGGCCGGAATGCGGGCCGGGATGCTGGCCGGCGAACGGATCACCGGAAGGCTCGTCGTGGAAGAACCCGGACGGCTCGTCGTCGGCGAAGAAGCCGGAGGCGGGCTGGGAGCGCGAGGGACCGGCGGGCTGGGAGCGCGACGGGGCCGCGGGCTGGGAGCGCGGCGGCGGCGCGGCCGGCTCGGGCCGGGCGCCGGCGCCGGCGAATTCGGCTCTCAGTTCGGAGCGCAGGGCGGCGACCTCGTCGGCGACGCGGTCTTCGACGTCCATGCGGCTCAGGACCGGGTCGCTGCGGATCAGGACCGATGCGCCGATCAGGACGACGCTGACGGCTATCAGCAGGACCGCGAAGCGCACCGAGCCGGAGCTCTGGCCGAGCAGCACAATGACCGCGGCCAGCGGGGCCAGCACGACGCCCGCCCAGGTGAGGCCGCGGAGCAGGCGTGAGCTGTGTCCAGCCTCGGGATCCCGGTCCGGCATGGGCGCCGATACTACCGAGACTGGGCCAGGGGCGAAACGGTCAAGCGCCGGGCGACGTGACAAAACCGGCCCGGCGCTCGACCGTCGCCCGGGTCAGCTGCTGGCCAGTGCCGGATCGGAGCTGAACACCAGGCCGACGCTGACCGTGCCCTGCTTGATCGCGGTCAGCGTGAGCGGGCCGCCGGTGTCCAGGCTGCTGAACTTGCCGGCCTGGAACCCGTACGTGTCGACCAGGCCCTGCTGGCACTTCGGACGCTGCGGGCACTCGGCCGGGCCGCCCAGCACGGTCGCCGCACCGGAGCACTTGGCGGCCAGGTCGGACAGCGTCTTGAGGCCGTTCTTGTCGGCGAAGGCCGTGGTGACCGCGAACGCGTTCTGGTCCTGTGCCTGCGAGGGCTCGCCGACAACCAGACCAACCTTGTCCGTGTACGTCTTGAGGTTGGTCATCGTGGTGGCCAGGTCGGGCGAGGACGGGTCCTTGAAGCCCTTGCCGTCGACCTTGCCGGCCAGGAACGTGGCGAAGGTCGCCGCGTACTCCGGGACGACGTCGATGTCGCCCTTCTCCAGCGCGGGCTCGTACAGCTCACGGTTGCCGATCTTTTGCACCTTGACCGTGTAGCCAGCCGCGGTCGCCGCGACGCCGTAGAGCTCGGCCAGCGTGGCACTCTCCGGGAAGTCGGCGGTGCCGATGGTCAGCTCACCGCCGGCGCCCTTGGTGATGCCGGCGGTCAGGTTGCTGGCCGTGGCGAACTCCTGAGCGGCCTGCTTGGACGACTTGCGGTCGACCGAGACCGCCTTGTTGAGGTCGATCAGCTTGGCGGTGTCGAGGGCCGCGGAGGCCTTGTCGAGCGCGGCGATCAGCTCCGGCGAGGAGGACTTCTTGTTGAGCGCGGGCAGGACGTTGTCGGTGTTCTGAAGTTTCTTGTCGTCCTCGAGGACGACCAGGGTCTCGCCCGCGGCCGGTGCGCAGCCGGCACCCGCCGCGGCGGACGGCGGCGCCTCGGTGCCGGACGAGCCGGCCTCACCGCAGCCGGCCAGGGAAACGACGGCCGCCGCAGCGGTGGCGACCATCACAACAAATTGTCGACGCATACTGCCGCCTTCTGTGTCCCGGTGCGACCGGGGTGGTCGCACCGCGTGTCCGGACGGGCAGCCAGGAAGCGTTGCCCGTTGGGTCTCCAGCCAGGTCTACCCGGTGGGTATGACAACTTCGGAGGAACGATGCGAGTCCGTTACCCGGCCGGCGCCGCGGCGGTCGGCCGGCGGCTCCGCACGGAGCGCAGTGGACGGGGCGTGACCAGGCGTTGTACCCCGGCCAGCAGGCCCTCGACGATCAGTGCGAGGAGGACCACAAAGATCCCGCCCGCGACGATCTGACCGCCGCCGACGCTGATGCCGAGCCCGAACCCGGCGCTGATGATCTCGCCGAGCCCGCCGCCGTCCACGAAGGTGGCCAGGGTTGCGGTCGCCACCACCTGGACGGTCGCGGTCCGCAGGCCGGCCGCCAGGTAGGGCACCGCCAGCGGCAGTTCCACCCGGGTCAGCAGTTGCCGGCCGGACAGACCCATGCCCTTGGCCGCGTCCCGCACCTCCGGGTCGACCGCCCGCAAGCCGGTGTACGCGTTCGCCAGCAGTGGCGGCACCGCGAAGACCGCGAGCGCCACCACCACCGGCGGTTTGCCGAAGCCGAGCGGGGTGAGCGGCAGGATGGTGAGCAGCGCCAGCGTGGGCAGCGCCAGCGTGACGTTGGCCAGGGTCACCACGGCGGCCCCGCCCCGGCCGCGATGCCCCAGCCAGATGCCGATCGGCCAGCCGACCAGGCAGGCCAGCAGGACCGCCCAGAAACTGATCACCAGGTGCTCGGTGAGCCGGTCCACCAGGCCGCCGGGGTTGGTCCAGTTGAGCGGGTCGTTGAGCCAGAGCACGGCTTCGTTGAAGTAGTTCACGCCGCCCGCCCCCGGCTCCACGGCGTCAGCAGCCGGCCCAGCCCGGCCAGCAGCAGGTCGAGCACCAGCGCCAGCACCAGGCAGAGGATCGTCCCGGTGAGGATCTCGGCCTTGTAGAAGTTGTTGCGGAAACCGCCGAGGATCAGGTCGCCGAGGCCGCCCTTGCCGATCAGCGCACCGACGGTGACCAGGGCCACGGTCGAGACGGTAGCCAGCCGCAGGCCGGTCAGGATGCCGGGCAGGGCCAGCGGCAGTTCGACCCGCAGCAACCGGCCCAGCCGGCCGTAGCCCATCCCGGTGGCTGCGTCGCGTACCTCGTCAGGCACTTGAATTAGGCCCGTCAACGCATTGCGCACCAGGACCAGCAGCGCATAGAGCACCAGGGCGATGAGCACCGCCGTGTCCGTGGTGGTGCCCACCAGGGGGGCCAGCAGGGCGAGCAGTGCCAGCGACGGAATCGTGTAGAGCACGCCGGAGAGTGCGAGGATGGGGCCGGTCAACGGCCTGACCCAGTACGCGAGGACGGCGAGCGGAACGGCGACGACGAGTGCGAGGATGACCGCCCGGGCGGTGAGACTCGCGTGGAACTCGACGGCGCTGCGCAAGGTTTCCGCGTTGTTCTGCACGTAGTGCCAGGAGAACCACGGATTTCCCGGCCCGTCGGAGGCGGGTGCGGCCAGCGGCACGGCCGCCAGGCCACCCAACAGGAAGGACATACGTGGACGCTACCGCGATCAACGAATCCCGGCAGGCCCGGAGCGCGGCGTCGATCACGCTGGAGAACGTCGGCAAGACCTACCCGGACGGCACCGTCGCGGTCGGCGACTTCGGCCTCGAGGTGGGCGCGGGCGAACTGGCCGTACTGATCGGACCGTCCGGCTGCGGCAAGTCCACGATCCTCCGGATGATCAATCGACTGATCGAGCCGACCGGCGGCCGGATCCTGATCGACGGCCAGAACATCCTGGAACGCGACCCGGTCGAACTGCGCCGGCACATCGGTTACGTGATCCAGAATGTGGGACTGTTCCCGCACCAGAACATCCGGACCAACGTCGGGACGGTGCCGCGGCTGCTCGGCTGGGACCGGGCCAGGATCGCGACCCGCTCCGACGAGCTGCTCGAACTGGTCGGCCTCGACCCGGCCCGGTTCGCCAAGCGCTACCCGCACGAGCTCTCCGGCGGCCAGCGGCAGCGCGTCGGGGTGGCCCGGGCGCTGGCCGCCGACCCGCTAGTGCTGCTGATGGACGAGCCGTTCTCGGCCGTCGACCCGATCGCCCGGGGCCGGCTCCAGGAGGAGTTCCTCCGGCTCCAGGCCACGGTCCGCAAGACGATCGTGCTGGTCACCCACGACATCGATGAGGCGGTCCGGCTGGGCGACCGGATCGCGGTGCTGGCCGAGGGCGGCAAACTGCTCCAGTACGCGCCGCCGGCCGACCTGCTCAGCCGGCCCGTCTCGGACACGGTGGCCGATTTCGTCGGTGCCGACCGGGGCATCCGGCGGCTGGCCGTGACGCCGGCCCGGGCGGCGGCCCGCCCGCTGAACGGTGATCAACCGACCGCGGACCGGCCGACCGTCGACGTGTCCGGCACGCTCTACGACGCGCTGGCGGTCATGCTGGCGGCCGGCGCCCCCGAGGTGCTGGTGCTCGAGGACGGCCGGCCGGTTGGCGTGATTCCGCGGACCGCCGTGTTCGGCGTACCGGATCCGGTGTGAAAGCTACCGCGTGCCGCGATAGCCGCCGAGGGTGGCAAGACCCACGATCCAACCCACGAAGAGGCCGTACGAGGCGCCGTTGCCGGCCGCCTGGAACGCGCCGAGCAGCGACGGGTTGGCCAGGAACAGCGTGGTGAGGAGCGCCGCGAAGCCACCGGCGAAGATGTAGGAGGCCCAGCCGGCGAAGAACTGGCTGATCGTGCCGCGGGCCCGGGCCAACTGCGAGCCGGGCAGCAGGAACAGGAAGAGCAGGGTCAGGACGACCAGCAGGATCGCCTTGAGGTCGCCGACGATGATCTCGCGCAGCGAGTCGCTGGAGTCGAACGACCAGCGCGGCCAGGTGAGCAGTCGCAGCCACCAGCCGCCGGCCGTGTTCGGGTTGGTGTTCTCGTTCGCCCAGTCGGCATACCAGGGGCTGCCGAAGACGAGAACCAGTATCAGTGCGGCAAGCGTGCCCGCACCGGGAGCGGACTTGTAACGGTTACCGAGAGCCATGCGCCGCTAGTTCCCAGCGCGGCGCTCTTTTCAAACGACGCCCGTAAATCAGTGCTTTTGCAGGTAATCGATGAACGCGGCCCGCAGCAGCGGCTCCTGCTCCCCGTACCCGCTGTGGCCCTCGAGTTCACGCCAGAGCGCGACTGCCTCGTCGATGGCCGGGCCGATCGAGTTGGGCGCGCCGTCCAGTTCGGCGGCGTCGTCGGCGTTGGGCAGGTGCTTGACCACCGACCAGAAGAACCCGATGTCCATGTGCCGGCGGGCCAGGGCGAAGGCGCGCTCGCGCAGCTCGTCGGTGGGCAGGGCGTCCAGCTCGGCGAAGCTCGGGGTGGTCATGGCGGAAAGTCTATGCGGGCCGCCCGATCAGCGGTTGGAACCCCACGGGCCGGCATCCCAGCGGTTCGGCGTGGTCGTGGTGGTGGTCGGCGACCAGCTCTCCAGGTCGGGGGTCCAGTTCGTCGCCGTGGTGGGCGCCGCGTTCCAGTCGTCGACCGTGGTGGCCGGGGTGAGCGGTTTCCCGTACGTCTCCACCAGGCGGGTCACGATCAAGCCGGCGCCGAAGACCGCCGCCGCCGTGGCGAACAGCGCGATCTCCAGGTCCTTGCGGTCCGACCAGTCCAGGAACAGGGTCAACGCGACCACCGCGAACAAAGTGCCAAAAATCCCACCCCGTCGCCCGTACGCGCTGGTGCCCGCGACCATGGCGAGGCCGAGCGCGATGCCGGTCCACTCCAGGCCGGTGCCCGGCACGATCGGGTCGGCCGACTGGGCGGCGAGCAGGAAGCCGGCCGCCACCGCGAAGACCGACGACAGGATCAGCGCGATCAGCACCGGCGCGACCGCGGCACCACCCCGGCGGTGGGCCGGGTCGCCGACCGGGCGCATCCGGCCCAGCCAGCGTCGGACCGGCGTGATGGTGCCCAGCGCGCCGCCGATCACGGCCAGCAGGGCGAAGCCGCCGAACAGGAAGAACGCCTGGTCGGTGGGGTCGTAGCCGCCCTGCACGTCGACCGGTTCGAGGCGCAGCTGGATGTAGACGATGGCGCCGAGCGCGGCGGCCAGCGTGGCCGCCCAGCCGGGGATGTGCAGCACGAGGACGAGCAGGCCGATCGCCACCGCGCCGGCGGCCGCCACGATCAGGGCCGGTACCGCGGCCTTGACCAGGCCCTGGTCGCCCTGTTCGGCGTATTGCAGGGCGGCGGCCAGCGCGATCGGGCCGAGCGCGAGGTTGGGGACGCCGGCCCGCAGGGTGAGCCCGGCGCCGAGCGTGAGCAGGCCGATCGCGGCGCCGTTCACCAGCAGGTTGTCCAGGCCTGGTCGTTGCAGGCTGTCCGGATCCTGTTGCCAGAGGAGGAAGCCAAACGCCGCCGCGGCGAGCAGCAGTACCACCTCCCAGCCGAGGTGGATGCCGAGCCGGTCCCGGCCGTCGTCGACGCGCTGCGCGTCGGCCGCCTCGATGGCTTCCATCTCGTCGGCCCGGCGGCGCTGCTCGGCCGCGGCGAGCGAACTGGCCCGGTAGGCGGACGGTTCGGTTGGCTCGTCAGTCCGACGGTATGTCGTCGTGTCCTCGTACGCCATGGTCAGCGCCTCCTCGTGTGCGTCTCCCGTGCGGTCGAGACGCACGCCGAAATCACCGGGCGCATGGCCCGCGCCCAGAGCATACGGATACGAGTCGGTCTCAGTTCAAGGCCGAAGTCGTGCTGGATCAGCGTAGACCCGTCGGTCGACCGCTGTCGTTCTCGTCCTTCGACTTCGGTTGCTTCGGAATCCGGCACGAACGCTCCAGCCAGAGCGCCGCGCCGATCAGCGCGAGGGCAGCCACCAGGCCAACCACGGCGGTCGGCAGGTCGTCGCGCGCGGCCTGGGTCGGCTCCATCGCGAGCCACGAGAGCAGGCCGGCCGAGAACCCGGCGGAGATCGCGCCGACCAGGGACGACGCCTTGGCGAGCGCGACGTAGCGGGCGACCGCCAGCGGATCGACCGGGATGGTGCGGGGCCGGCGCTGGATCCGGTTGGCGGTGTTCTGCGCCAGCATGCCCTCGGCAATCGCCAGCACCACCAGCACGATCACCGGCGACCAGGGCAGGTCGGGCAGCCGCGAGTAGGAGAAGCTGAGCAGCAGCCAGCCCAGCGCCGCCGCCGCAAGACCCGCGACGACCAGCACCGAGATGCTCGTCGGCCGCATCGACGGGTCCGATTTGGGCGCCTGCGGGTTACTGCTCACCCAACCGACTCTAGCGGCAGGTCCGGGCGGGGGCTCATCGCCGCGAGGTCGTCGGCGAGGGCCGGCTCGTTCAGCAGGTCGGTGAGCCACCCGTGACCGGGCAGTTGCCCGTACGGCTGAATGTCGATCCACGGGCGCAGGACGAACGCCCGCTCGTGCGCCCGCGGGTGCGGCAGGGTCAGTTCCGGGTCCTCGCTGAGCACCGGCTGGTCGTCGGCGTCCCACACCTCGATCACGTCGACGTCGAGGGTGCGCGGGCCGTACCGGCGTTCCGGGTCGCGCACCCGGCCGGCGGCGGCCTCGCAGGCCCGGGCCCGGGCCAGCCAGTCGTGCGGCGCGGCCCTCGGATCCACGGCGAGGAGCACGGCATTGAGGTACGCCGGCTGGTCGGCGTCGCCCCACGGCGGGGTCTCGTAGACGCCGGACACCACCGCCACGCTCTCGCCGAGGAGCCGGACCGCCTGCTGGAGGTGCCGGTAGCGGTCGCCCTGGTTGCTGCCCAGGGCGAGCACCGCCCGGGTCACGACCGGCTCCGGGCCAGGGTGACCGAGACGTCGGCGAACTCGTGCGCGATGGGTGCCTGCGGCTTGTGGACGGTCACCTCGGCGGCCATGACCCGATCGTCGGCAAGGCAAACATCGAGCAGGCGTACGGCGAGCGTCTCGAGCAGGTTGACCGGCTCGCCGGTGAGCACCGCCACCAGCCGCTCGGCCAGTTCCCCGTAGTGCACCGTGTCGGACACGTCGTCGCTGGCCGCGGCCTTGCTGACGTTGAGGTCCAGGCGTACGTCGACCACGAAATCCTGGCCGGCGGTCCGCTCGAAGTCGTAGACGCCGTGATGGCCCTTGGCGCGGAGTCCGGCCAGCGTGATCCGCCCGTTCACGAGGTTCCTTCTCTCTCATTCACCCGTTACAGCCTGCCACCGGACGGTCAGGGTTTCGCGAGTCTCGGCGAACCCGTGGCGCGCCACACGGCCAGCGCGTCGACCGTGGCGGCGACGTCGTGCACACGTACCCCCCAGGCGCCGGCGGCAACCGCGAGCACCGAGGTCGCCAGGGTGGCGTCCGCGCGCCGGTCGACCGGGCGCGGAGTGCCGTCCGGGCCGGCCAGCAGGCGGCCCAGGTACGTCTTGAGGCTGGCGCCGAAGAGGACCGGAAAGCCGAGATCGACGAGGACGTCGAGGCGCCGGCTGAGCGCCCAGTTGTGCTCGGCGGTCTTGGCGAAGCCCAGGCCGGGGTCGAGAATGATCTGTCCGGGGTCGACGCCGCCGGCGGTCGCGTTCTCGACCCGGGCCAGCAGCTCAGTGCACACCTCGGCCACCACGTCGCGGTAGACGGCCAGCTGGGCCATGTCGCGGGAGTGGCCGCGCCAGTGCATGAGGATCCATGGGCACCCGGCGTCCCGGGCCACCCCGGCCATCGCCGGGTCGGCCAGGCCGCCGGACACGTCGTTGATCACCGAGGCCCCCGCCGCCAGCGCCGCGGACGCCACCGCGGCCCGGGTGGTGTCGATGCTCATCGGCACGCCGGCCGCGGCCAGCCCGGAGATCACCGGAACCACCCGGCTCACCTCGGTGGCGGCGTCCACCCGGGCGGCTCCGGGCCGGGTCGACTCGCCCCCGATGTCCACGATGTCCGCGCCGGCGCGGTACAGATCCATGCCATGTTCGATCGCGGCATCCACGTCGGTGTACCGGCCGCCGTCCGAGAAGGAGTCCGGCGTGACGTTCAGGATTCCCATCACGACCGGGTGATCTCGGCGAATAAGTTCCCCACCCGTGAGCTGCGCGTCTCTCGGCTTATCCGTCACGGGACGAGGGTACGGCCCGGCTACTTGTCGCACGTGCGTACGATGGGTGGTAACTCATCTTCATACGCACCCTTACCTTGCGTAACGAATCAGGCGCTTGTAGCTAAGAAGTGCGGGCCGTACTCTTCGGATCTGGGCATCATTAAGGAACCGAAGAGAGCAGATGAGGATGGCAGTGCCCGAACGGCTCACTCGACGCGCTGAGCTGGAAGTAGCACGATATGGGCGTTGCCGTGCGGCTTCACCACTGCGACGTGTCCGGATCCCCCTAACCGGATACGGGGAGGTTTACCAATGATCGCCACCGAGCTCGCCACGCAGGTCGTGACGGCGTTCCACGAGGGAACGCTGGCCGCGCCCGAGCCCAAGGGCATCAACACCGAAGGCATCGTCACTTTCTTCGCCAGCAACATCGCACCCATCCTGCTCGCGGTGCTCGGCGTGATCTTCATCGGACGAGCCAGCCGCGGTGAGATCTCCAAGGTGCTGACCAGCTCGGCCATTGCCATCGTGGGCTTGGCCTTCATCGCGGGCGCGGCGACCCTGTTCTTCGTCGGCGACTACCTCATCGATCTGATCTTCAGCTGAGATGCGGCTTCGTACCGACGACGACATCTATCGGGCGCGCTTGGTCTATCTGGGTCCGCCCGGATACACGCTGCCCATCCATCTGCCGTACGCGCAGTACGGGATGTTCGTCGCGCTGGTTCCCCTGTTCATGTTCCTGCACTACCTGATCACGTTCGACTTCGACGCGTTCCCGGCCTGGGAGATCGCCCTGGCCATGGTGACCACGTCGTACGTGTTCCGGCATGTCGACCCCGACCGTCCGGCCCGGGTCGTCATCCGCACCGCGCTCACCGACTGGCGCCGCACCCGCGAGCCGGCCGTCGAGCAACGCGATCCGAGACTTGTCGCCACTCGCATCCGGGTTCGGGAGGAGTTGGTATGACCAGTTTTGCCGTACTTTCCCCCGGAGCATGCGCATGAGCGGAACCTCACCGCACGGGCATCCCCGCGCGGACGCGACGACGCCGGGCAGGCAGAGTAACGGAATGCGTTCGGACAACTACTCTTCGCCCGATTCCCTGGACGGCGCCGCCGAGGAATTCGTCGCCGCGCCGAGCCACGGCGCGGTGGGTGTTTTCCAGGCGCCGCAGCCGGTCCGCCCGCGCGGCGGCTCGGTGGACGCCACCTTGGACATCGACTCCCCCTTCCTGGACCTCTTCGGCGGCACCGCCGCACCCGCGGGCACGCCGGCTCCCCCGGCGAACGGCCCCTACCCGCCCGAGACCGATTGCGATCCGGACTTCGACTTCGGCTTCGACTTCGACGCGGACCTGCCGCCCCAGAAATCCGCACCGACCTCCGCACCGCAGTCCTCCACGCCCCCGGCCGCCCCGGCATCAGCACCGCCGGCATCAGCACCGCCCGCTTCGGCGGGCCCGGCGCCGGCTCCGGCGCGCCCGATGTCGGCACCGCCCGCATCGGGACCGCCCGCGTCCGCACCGCCGGCATCCGGACCAGCCGCCTTCGGGTCGTCCGCCTCCGGGCCGCCTGCCTACGGGCCGCCTGCCTACGGGCCCACCTCCGGGCCGCCTGCCTACGGGCCCACCTCCGGGCCGCCTGCCTACGGGCCCGCCTCCGGGCCGCCCGCCCCCGGTCCAGCCGCCTTCGAGCCACCCGCCTCCGGGCCACCCGCTTCTGGACCGGCCGCTTTCGGACCGCCCGCATCTGGGCCGGCCGCATTCGGGCCACCAGTCGGGTCGTCCGCCTCCGGACCACCTGCCTCCGGACCACCCGCCTCCGTCCGGCCTGCCTCGGCACCGCCCGGTTCGGCTCGGCCCGCATCTGGGCCGCCCGCATCTGGGCCGCCCGCATCTGGGCCGCCCGCATCTGGGCCGCCCGCGTCCGGGCCGCCCGCGTCCGGGCCGCCCGCGTCCTCGCCGTACAACCGCGCCCCGGTCGGGCCGAAGGCCGACTTCTACCAGGACAATCCGGCGCCGGCGGAGGCCTGGCCGGACTTCGACGACTGGCCGGGGACGTCGTCGGTGACTCCCCCGGTGACCGGCGCACCCGAGCCGACGCCACCGGTGGCGACCCCGCCGCTGTGGCAGACCGTCGGCACCCGCCATCCCGGGCAGTCGGCCGTCCAGCCGTACGCCGCGCCACCGCAGGAGACCGAAGCGGAGGCGGCTGCTCTACCCGTACCGGCCACGGAAAAAGCACCCGCCAAGCGCAAGGAGAAGTCGCCGGCCAAGCGCAAGTCCAAGGAAAATCTGCCGGCACGGCAGCGCGGCAAGGACGTCAAGCCGGCGCCGCTGCGGCCGCACAAGCTCAAGTTCGGCGACCGCGACCCCGTCCTCGAGCTGGCCATCAGTGAGATCGCGGGGCACCTGACCTTCACCCAGAGCACGGTCACTGCCTGGTATTACCTGCCCGAGGTGCGCTGGGCCTTCCGGCCCGACGCCGAGCGCGAGGCGCTGCTCTCCGCGATCTCCGAGCAGTACGCGGGGCTGGCCGGGTTCCGCCTGCACCTGCGCCGCACCAACCGGCCGTTCCCGGCCGACGAGTGGGCGCGGACGGTCGACTCGTTCACCGCGAAGCCGCTGCCCGACGTGCACAATGCCACCTCCTGGTCGGACCACCTGGTCGCGGCGCAGCGGCACCTGCTGTCGGTCAACCACGCCGAGGGGCAGACCTACCTCGGCGTGACGTTCGCCCGACGGTCCCTGGGGGACACGTTCGCCGAGCGGGTGCTGCGCGCCTTCGGCCGGGGCACCTCCGACAACGAGCGGCGCAAGCTGGGCCGCACGGTCGAACAGTTCGACGAGGTGCTGAACGCGTTCGGCATGCGCGGGCGCCGGGTCGCCCCGGCCGAACTGGAATGGCTGATGTACCGCTCGGTGGCGCTGTGCATGGCGCCGCCCGCGCTGCTCTCGCCGATCACCAACGGGCACTGGGAGACCGGTGACCTGCTGGCGCTGACCGAGCAGGTGGAGCGCTACCGCACCCCGTACGGCTCCACGGTCAAGCTGGTCAACCGGATGAGCGGCGAGGAACGCCACGTCGCGGTGCTCTCGGTGGGCCGGATGGAGCCGCTGGAGATCCCCGAGAAGCACGAGCCGTGGCTGCACTTCCACGAGCGGCTGCCGTGGCCCATGGAGCTGTCCTCGCGGCTCGACATCCTCGGCTCCAACAGCTCGTTCAAGAACCTCGAACACCGGCTCCGGATGATCCGCTCGCAGCAGCTGGACTACGCCGAGCACGGCATCGACGCACCGCCCGAGCTGGAACGACTCGCCAAGCGGGCCCTGGTGATCGGCGACGAGATGACCACCGGCCTGCCGGTCGAGTCGGCCCGGGCGCACGGCTGGCACCGGATCGCGGTCGGCGGCTCCAGTCGCGAGGAATGCCTGGAACGCGCGCGCCGGCTCATCCAGCTGTACTCCCGGGAGCTGCGCATCTCGCTGCAGCACCCGAAAAATCAGGACCAGCTGGCCCGCGAGTTCATCCCCGGCGAGCCGATCGCGAACACCGGCTACGTGCGTCGCATGCCGGTCAAGCTGCTGGCCGCAGCACTGCCCCAGGCGGCCTCCACGGTGGGCGACCGGCGCGGCGACCTGATCGGGCGCACCTCGGGGACCTGCCGGCGCCCGGTCTTCCTCGACCTGCATTTTCCGATGGAGGTGCGGGAGAGGTCCGGTCTCGGGGTGTTCGTGGCCGAGCCGGGCGGCGGCAAGTCGACGCTGATGGGTGCGCTCGGCTACCTGAACGCCCGGCGTGGTGTCCAGGTGACCCTGCTCGACCCGTCGGGCCCGCTGGCGCGCCTGTGCCAGATGCCGGAGCTGCGCCCGTACAGCCGTGTTTTGAATTTGACCGGTTCGGAACAGGGCACACTGGCGCCCTACGCGTTGATCCCGACCCCGGTGCGCTCCGAGTTCGCGACGGGTCCGGGCGGCGACCGCGAGTTCGAGATCGCCGTCTCCAACGCCCGGGCCGAACGCCGCATGCTGGTCCAGGACATCTGCTCGATGCTGGTGCCGCCCCAGGTGGCCAAGGAAGCGACCACGGCAACCCTGCTCCGCCACGCGGTGCGGCAGGTGCCGGCCGAGGAGTCGTCCACCCTCGACGACGTGGTCCGCACTCTGCAGGGCCTGGACGACGAGGAGGGCAAGGAACTCGCCAACCTGCTGCTGGACACCGCCGAGATGCCGCTGGCGCTGCTGTTCTTCGGCTCACCGCCGCAGCACCTGCTGGGCGCCGACGCGGCCCTCACGGTCATCACCATGGCCGGTCTCCGCCTGCCCGACCTGAAGATCGAACGCGAGTACTGGTCGGCCGAGGAGTCGCTGGCCCTGCCCATGCTGCACACGGCCCACCGCCTGGCGGTCCGGCGCTGCTACGGCGGCTCGATGAGCTCCCGCAAAATGGTCGGCCTGGACGAGGCACACTTCATGGAGGGCTGGCGTTCCGGCCGGTCCTTCCTGGTGCGCCTGGCCCGAGACTCCCGAAAGTGGAACCTGGCGGCCCTGGTGGCGTCCCAGAACCCGCGCGACATCCTGGGCCTTGACGTGCAAAACCTGGTGTCCACGGTCTTCGTAGGCCGCATCGCCGAAGACCAGGAGATCGCGTCCGAGGCCCTGCGCCTGCTGCGGGTCCCCGTACACGACGGTTACGAGGCCACGCTGGCATCGTTGTCCCAGGTCGACGCGTCCTCGCAACACCGCCTCGGCTTCCGCGAGTTCGTGATGCGAGACGTGGACGGACGCGTCCAGAAGGTACGTGTCGACGTGTCGTACGTTGAAGGCTTGCTGGAGCACCTGGACACCACGCCGTCAGCGGCCAAGGCAGCGCCGACGGCAATTCCGATGTCGCCGTCCGACCTGGAGGTTTGAGATGGTGCGGCGAGCGTTGGCGCTGGCCATGACGATGTTCGTCACGGTGGTGGCGTCGATCGTGTGGGCGGTGGCAACGCCTAATGCCGCACTGGCGGCGCCGGAGAGGGCACCGGGGGGCGCCTGCAGCACCGAGGAGTGGCAGAACGATTTTAAGGCGTGCGTGAGCCGCCTGGCCGACGTCAGCGCAAACCGGGCTCAGTGCCTCCTTCCGCCGACCCCAAGCACTCCCGACGCAGGTCTCGCTGGATGGTTCGTCGAAAGGCCGGAATCTTCTACGAAGCCAGGCCCGCAAGGAATCTATAGTGAATATGGCTATGCGGGTTACAGCTACACCACATACGACCTTGACAGCGGCTGCGCGTCAACGCTCATAGATCCAGACTTCAAGTTCGAGACCACAATTGCCAACGGCGAATTCATGGTGGCCACCGCCGTAATCGGCGCTTCCAACGCACTGCGTGAGCGGGCCTGGGATCCGCAGACACTTTGGGGCTGGGCCGACCCGCTCGTCGATCAGGCCACCAAGGCAGTCTACGAGAAGGTCTTCAGCGTTTTCGGTGTGATCACGCTCGCGATCGTTGGAATATATCTTCTTTGGCGATCCCGCCAGGCCGACATGGGAGCTGCCACAACAACTGCCGGATGGGCGATCCTGGTCATGGTCGCAGTCACGGCAATTGCAGCATGGCCAGTCCGGTCTGCGAACCTCGCCGATCAAAGCTTGATCACCACGCTCGGAGTCGTACATGACGCCGTGGGCCCCCGACCTGAGAGCGGGGCGAGCGCGGAGTGCCGCCTTGGCAAACCCGATGCCTGCCAGGACCAACGACCCCCAGCAGTTCGCGCCAGCGACACCGCAGCCGAAACTATGCTTTATCGAAACTGGCTCCGCGGCATTCTTGGATCAGCGGATAGCGAAACTGCAAAGAAGTATGGTCAAGCACTCTACGACGCCCGATCGCTGACCTGGGACGAAGCTCAACGTATCAGGGATAACCCGGAAACCCGCGAAGGCGTTCTTGACGGAAAGAAGACGCAGTGGCAGAAGGTCGCGGAGCAAATCAAGCAAGAAGACCCTGAGGCCTACGAATACCTACAGGGCATAAATGGGATGGACCGCATCGGCGCCGGCTTTATCGCGGTACTTGCGTCAATCATGTTCGCAATGTTTGACCTAACGGCCTCGATCCTAGTCTTGCTCGGTTTCCTGATTTTCAGGTGGGCGGTCATTGCGGCACCGATCCTCGGAACCGTTGGCCTACTACGCCCCGCCAGCTCCGGCATCCGGCGTCTGGGTAACGCAGTCGTCGCCGCCGTCTTCAACATTGCGATCTTCGGCACGGGGGCGGCGATCTACCTTTTCGCCGTTGATCTGATCATGAACACAGCCAGTCTTGCTGGATGGCTGCAAGTCGTTTTGGTTTGGCTGTGTGGGGTGGTTGGCTGGCTGCTCTTGAGGCCATATCGCCGAATTACTCAGCTCGGAGGTAAGGACGGCACCCGCGCGATCGCCTCGGCCGGTTCGTGGCACCGCCGGTTCTTCCGTGACATGCGGGAGGCAGCCAAGCTCGAAATCTCCGAGGGCGGCGGAACCAACGAGCCGGTGATCGGCAAGGGCCGCGGTCGAACCGTCTACGCCGACCAGAGCAACCTTCGCCCCGAGGCCCGGCTGGAGGACCCGGCTCATGCGGCCGTCAACCGTGGCGGAACCGAGCCGCCCGGCGCGGGCGGTCGACCCGACGGCTCCTCCACGACCCGCCCCGACGGCAACGAGTCCGTGCACGACGCTTCTCCGCCGCCCGCACGTCGCGATCCCGGCGGCCCGGCACGTCCCCGTCGCGCGTCGACCTGGACCGAACCGGATGTGGCCGAGCAGCCGGCGTCCTATGCGATCTATCGACCAGAGACCGGAAGCACCACCCAGGAGCCCGCCAGCCCTCGGGTGCGCTCCGAGGCTAAGTGATCGGTATGCCCCGAATTCTCGAACTGGGTCTCAACCGCATATTCCGGTCCCGCTGGGGCGTCGCGATCGTCATCGTCGGCATCGTGGTGGCCGTGGTGGGCATTGGGCGACTGCTGTCCGATGGCAGCAACACCGGACCTTCGCTCGGCAGCGTGTCACCGGCCCCGGCTGTCAGCATTGACCCGAAGGACGATGACAGCGTCATCGACTCCGGCCCACCGCCGAGCCCGACGACCGGCCCCGGAAAAGCTCAACCCGAGGCGGTGGCCTACGCCTTCGCCTCGGCTTGGGCGAACCACAAGAACACGACTTCTAAGACCTGGCGTGACCGGCTCCTGCCGAACTCGACCAAGAACCTTGCCGACGAACTCACCGGCGTGGACCCGGTCGGCGTCCCGGCCGACCGGGTAGTTGGCCGGCCAAGTCTGATACCGGTGAGCGAGACCGTCGTCAACGCGGTCGTCACGATGAACTCTGGAAAACTCAACCTGCGCCTGGTCGCACCGGACGGCACCTGGCTGGTCGACGGAATCGACTGGGAACAGGGATGAACATCCCGCGCCCGCGCAAGATCGTGCTCTTGATCGCGCTGGTCGCGACCCTCGCGCTCCTGTGCTGCGGCGGAAGTATCAGCGCGGTGTTGCTCGGCGGCCTAACCGACGAGAACAACAATCTGAACGCAGCTCTCGGCTGCGGCAAGGGCGGTCCCGTCGACCCGGACTCGAAGTTGCCACGGATTCGGCCGTACGGCGCCACGCAGATCCGGAATGCGGCCATCATCATCAACGTCGGTGCCGACCAGAAGCTGCCACCCCGCGCCTGGGTCATCGCGGTGGCCACGGCCATGCAGGAGTCGCGACTCACCAACCTGGGCAACCTCGGCGCCCGAAACGACCACGACTCGCTCGGCCTGTTCCAGCAGCGGCCAAGCTCCGGCTGGGGGACACCCGAGCAAATCAGAGATCCGGTGTACGCGAGCACGAAGTTCTACGAGAAGCTCAAGACCATCGAAGGCTGGGAAAACCTGCCGCTCACAAATGCCGCACAGCGGGTACAGATCAGCGCCTATCCGGACGCTTATGCCAAGCACGAGCCCCTCGCCACCCAGATCGTCAACATGCTGGCCGACGGCGCGGCCAACGCGGTGGGTAGCTCACTCGAGATGGTTTGTGCGTCGGCTGGCCAGATCGCAGCTTCTGGCTGGACGATTCCGGTGAAGGATGTTGTCGGTAGCGCATTTCGAACCGTGTCGCGCCCCAGCCACCAGGGCGTCGACTTGAGTTCAGGCAGGTATACCCCCATTGCTGCGGCCGCAAGTGGAATCGTCTCGATGGTTAAGTGCGATGAGGACCGTCGCGGCAGGCTGAGCTGCAACGTGGACGGTTATCCGGGCAAGGGCGGGTGCGGTTGGATGGTCGAGATCCATCATGCTGGTGATGTCATGACTCGTTATTGCCACATGATCCAGCGGCCGTTTGTCCGGGAGGGCCAAGAGGTCACAGCGGGTGACGTTATCGGCCGCGTAGGAAGCAGCGGCAACTCCTCGGGCCCGCATCTACATTTCGAAGTCCACCTCAACAACGATCGCTCGAGCGCAGGAGCTGTCGATCCTGTGCGTTTCATGCGCGAGCAGGGCGCGCCGCTAGGGGGTGAAGGATGACCGGAGACTCCGTGCCCGATCCGTTCGCCGGTCATCCCGACTGGTCTCTCGATCCACCGCGCCCGATAGTTCCGACGCCGGCCAGCATGTGTGGCAACCTACGAGGTCGCCGGGTACTTATCGGTATGCCTGGTCACGGATGGCGCGCAGACCTGAGAGCCGACGAAAAGGTCGTCCAGGGAAGCCGGACCTACGTTCCAGTCATGCCGGAGTCGGAGTGGTACCGCGCTGAATCGGAGCAAACGGAAGTTTTTGCGCCACTCGTGCCAGTCGAACGGGTTTGGGTCGAAGAATACGGCGTCGCATTTGGTGCCTCCGGGCGGGGGCTTGATGTGGGATCCCGGCTCGTCTCGCTGGACGAGCCCTCACGCCAAGTTCCTACAGCCGCGCTCGATGCATCGAATCTAATGGGCAAACGCGTAATTCAAATCGCGGACGATGGCAGCGAACGTCGCGATCTGCGCGCTGTTACGGAGTTACACGCGAGTGAAAGTGGCGATGTCTGCGCGCGAGTGACCGCAGAATTGGACTGGTACCGATGGGGATGGAGCGGGCGCTCACCTCGCACTTTGGAGGTTCCCGTTCATCTGTTGTGGGTCGAGTAGTCATGAGACCTTGGCTGCGCCGCACACTCGCCAACCATTTTGATCGACGAGGATAAACCTCCACTTATCGGTCGTTCGCTCGCTGCCGTCGGTAATCGCGCGGCGAAGATCGGTGGTGACCACCGTTTGCCCACCCTCATTGGAGACAGCGAGGCTGGTCCACGTCACTCTGATGCCAATTGAATACTGCTGCTCCCGACCGACTATGTCGTCCCGAAAGGCCGCAATCTCACCAAAATCCCCGCCCGACTTGCATTGATAGAGCGACGCCTCCTGATCATTTCTGTTTACTAAGTAGGCGCGGATGAAGCTATCAGTAACTGCGTCGGGTGCTGTTCGTTTGATTTCGGTTGCCTCGTCGTATAAGGAAACCACTACGCCTACGCCGCCCAAGCACAGCAGCGCTGACAAGCCCAGCACCATCGCGACTATTAAGCGTGCTCGGCGGTTGCGAAGCCTTGGGGGGCGGGCGGCCGCCGGTGGTGGTGGTGGTGGTGGTGCGCCGGCCGGAGGTGGGGGCGGCGCGCCTGACACGGGTGATGGGCCTCGGGCCGCTGGGGGTTGTGGCGTTGGGCCGGTCACGGGCTCTTGCGGCTGCACACATACGACAGTAGTGCCTCTCGGCGCACAGACCGTGCCAAGCCGCGCACGGGTGTGAATGTCGCGGCGCGCAAGGTGGTGGGGGGCGGGAACGCGATGTGGCCGCCGGTCTGGGATAAGTTTTATCCGCACACAGGGAGGTGAGGGCGGTGGCGGATTCGGGAATGCGGGTCCAGCAGGCTGCTGCCCTGCACCGGCAGGCGGCTGCGGTTGTTGAGGCTGCGGTGGTGGCTCTTGAGTCTGATTTGCCCCAAGGGGTCGACTCGATGGAGCAGCACTCTATTGCCGAGCAGTTGCGGGAGGCCGGGCGGGCGCTGGCTCCGGGGTGGCTGGGGGCCAACCTTGACGCCCAGTCCGACACGGCTCCGCTCGGTGGGGTGTTTCCGCCGCAGTTCGTGCGGATCGGGGTGGCTCAGCCGCTCGATGATGTTCGGTTTCCGGCTGTTGTTCCGCTGCTCGGGACGGGGCACCTGACCGTTGACGCCACGGCCACCGATGCCCGGGTTTTCGGGTTGATCCGGTGTCTTCTGCTGCGGTTGCTGGCGGCCGCACCGCCCGGTTCGCTGCTCATCCGGGCCGTGGACGGGATCGGGGGCGGTGCCGTGTTCGCGCCGTTTGCCGATCTGGCCGATGCGGGGCTGATGTCGCCGCCGGCCACCGATCGGCAGGGGCTTCGGGATGTGCTCGCCGAGGCCGACAAGTGGCTGCGGCCGGGGCGGGGGGCGGCGCCGCGGCGCAGTCGGCGGGACCGGATGATGCTGCTGGTCATCGCGAGTCTTCCGGAGCTGACCGAGGGTGAGGAACTGCGGCGGATCGCGGCTCTTGCCCAGCAGGGGCCCGATTCGGGGCTGCATCTGATCGTCGCGGGGTGGCCGCCGCCGCCGCTGACCGCCGAGACGACTCAGCCGCCGCTGCCCCGCACCACATCGATCTCGGTCCGTAACCCGTACGCGGTCATCGGTGACCCGCCCGGCGCCACGTACGGCTCCATCCCCTCCGCGCTCTGGCTGAACGCACCGGTTTTCCTCGACGAGGACCCGCCGCCACACCTGATCGACGCGGTGTGCCGTGAGCTGGCCGCGCACTCGGCGGTGGCCTCCCAGGTCAAGCTGGCCGACCTGCTTCCCGAGCCGGGTGAGGAGTTGTGCACCGGCGACGCCTCCGACGGGCTCAGCGCCATCCTCGGGCACGACGGCGACACCCCGCTGGTGCTCCAGTTCAACGACCTGACGCCGCACTGGCTGGTGGGCGGCCGGTCCGGCGCCGGCAAGACCGCGTTCCTGATCAATGTCCTGTACGGGTTGGGCGCGCGCTACAGCGCCGCCGAGATGGCGTTGTACCTGCTCGACTTCAAGGAGGGCGTGTCCTTCGCCGAGTTCGTGCCGACCCGCCGGGACCGCACCTGGCTGCCGCACGCGCGGGCGGTCGGCGTCGAGTCCGACCGGGAGTACGGGCTGGCCGTGCTGCGCGAACTGGACGCCGAGATGACCCGGCGCTCGGTTGCCTACAAGCGGGCCGGCGTCACCAAGTTCGCCGACCTGCGCGCGGTGGCGGCCGAGGAGGGGCAGCGCAAGCCGATGCCGCGCGTCCTCTGCGTCATCGACGAGTTCCAGGTGCTGCTGGCCGGCAGCGACCCGACCGCCACCGAGGCCGTCGGGCTGCTGGAGTCGCTGGCGCGCAAGGGTCGCTCGTACGGCATCCATTTGATTTTGGCCAGTCAGACGGTGCTCGGCGTCGAAGCCCTCTACGCGAAGCGCGACTCGATCTTCGGCCAGTTCCCGGTGCGGATCGCGCTGCCGGGTGGCGGTGACGTGCTGGAGCCCACCAACGACGCCGCGGCCGGCCTGCCGCTGGGCACCGCGGTGGTCAACACCGCCGGTGGTCTGGGCGGCCCGCGCGGCGCCACCCGCGGGCACGAGCGCACGGTCCGCTTCCCCGACCCGCACGCCGACCGTGAGCTGCTCAGCGACCTGCGGCACCGGCTGTGGGCGGCCCGCGACCCGGAGGCGCTGCCGCCGCGGATCTTCGCGGGGTACGCGCATCAACACCTGGCCGACGACCCGACCTACCGGGCCGCGATGGCTGGGCGCGCTGGTCGCCCCGCCGCGCTGGTCGGCCGGGTCATCGACGTCAACCTCTCGTCGGCCACGTTCTCGCTGGACGCCTCGCCGGGCCGGCACCTGGCCATCTTCGGGTCGCAGGCGTCCGGTTCCGAGGTGCTCGACGCCGCCGCGCGCAGCGTCGCCGCGTGCCACGCCCCGCGTACGGCTCGATTTGTCATTGCCTCTCTGGTCGCTGAGGGTGACCAAATCGCCCAGGAACTCGCCGCGGAGATCGGCCACCGGCAGGAGGTCGCGCTGGTCGACGCGGCCGGCCTGGCGGCCGAGATGACGCTGGACTCGCCCGGCTACCGCGTGGTGTTCGGGATGGACGCGGCCAGCCCCGGCAGCCTGCCCGGCCTGCGCCAACTGTTGCGCGAGGGACCGGGCCGGGGCGTGCACCTGCTGTCCTGGTGGCGCGGGCTGCGCCGGTTCAACGAGGAGACCGGGGGCAGCGCGGGCCGCGAGGACGTGGCGGGCCTGCTGTTCCTCAACGTGCCACAGTCCGAAGTGGGCCTGATGCTGGGCCGGCCGGTCGACTGGCATCCGCGGCCCAACCGCGCGCTGCTGCACGACCGGCACGCCGACCGCACGGTGACCGTGGTGCCGTTCCTGCGGCCGGAGAGCGACGAGCTATGACCGACCAGCAGGAGCAGGAGACGACCGGCGGCATCCCGGCGCAGCCGACGCCGCCCGCGCCCGGCCCGTGGGACGACTATCTGGCGGCGGCGCAGCGTCTCGACGCGGTTCGCCGGGCCGCGAGCGCGGCGGCGGGCGAGCAACAGGCGGCACTCGCGGCGGCAAATCAAGAGCTTTTGGCGGTACGCGCGCGGCTCGCGCCCCAGCAGGCTCGGATGATGCGCGATTTCGGCGTACCGGAATCTGATCTCACCCCGGGCCCCGCGGAGCTGGAGGCGGCGCGGCAGGCTGTCGCCGGAGGCCCGGCCGCCGTGCTGGCGGCGCTGCAGCAGGCCCGGCGCACCGCGGACGCCGCGGACGCCACCATCATCGGTCCGGGACCGGCGCGACCGCTGCGCCCGATGGTCCGCAACCTGCTGATCTACGGTCCGTTCGCGGCTGCGGTGCTGGTCGTACAGATCGTGCTCTACCTGGTGGCGCCGCAGGGCTCGGTGCCGACCTACGCGCTGCTGTGCGGGCTCAGCCTGCCGGTGCTGGCGTTCGGGCTGGGCTGGGTCACGATCGGATTCGTGTACGGCGGGAGCGACCAGGGACCGGTCGACCGCACCCCGATCCTCGGTGCGGTCGCCTGCCTTGTTCCGGTGCTGCTCACCTGCATGGGCGTCGGATTGACGGCGTTCTTCCGGTAAAGGAGGGCGATTCCAGCGTGGCGAGTGTCGAAGAGGTGAAGGCGCACGTGGCCGCCTCGGTGGACGGGGCGGGCCGGGCCGCGACCGGCATCCAGCAGATCAGCGACCAGCTGGAGGACGCGCTGGCCCTGCTGCGGATGACCGCGGTGGGTTCGTTCCACCCGTCGGTGGCGTCCGCGATCGCCCACCTCGAACAGGCCCGCACCCGGCTGGACGAGGCCGCCCAGCTGACCCGCGCCGCAATGGACGCGGCCGACACCTTCCGTACGGTGATCTAGTCGGGCAGGGCGGCGGTCAGGTCGATCTCGATGAGCTGGCCGCGGTAGCCCAGCGACGCCACCCCGAGCAGTGTGCTGGCCGTCCCGAACGCGGGGGCCAGGTCGGAGTCCATCAGCCGCTGCCAGACGCCGCCCAGCACCGCGCTGTCCGGGCTCACCACGTAGATGATCGAGCGGACCACGTCGGCGGGCTTGGCGCCGGCCGCGGCCAGCACCGTGAGGCAGTTGGCGATGACCTGGTCGGTCTGCGCGTCGAAGTCGCCCGGGCCGACCACGGTGCCGGCCAGGTCGAGCGGGCACTGCCCGGCCAGGTGGGCGAGCCGGCCGGCGGGCGAGATGGTCACGTGGCTGTAGCCGGCGGTCTCGTGCACGCCGGGCGGGTTGAGTTTCTCGATCATCGGGCGTTTATCAGCGCCATGGCCTCGGCGCGTACCTTTCCGTCGGTTTGGAACGCGCCGCGGACCGCGCTGGTGACCGTGCGGGCGCCCACCTTGCGGATGCCGCGCATCTCCATGCAGAGGTGCTCGCACTCCAGCACCACTATCACGCCGCGCGCCTCGAGCTGATGGAGCAGCAGGTCGGCGATCTGCGAGGTGAGCCGCTCCTGCACCTGCGGGCGGCGGGCGAAGACCTCGACGAGGCGGGCCAGCTTGGACAGGCCGGTGATCCGGCCGTGCGTGCCCGGGATGTAGCCGATGTGCGCGACGCCCTTGAACGGGAGCAGGTGATGCTCGCACATGCTCATCACCTCGATGTCCCGGACCAGCACGAGCTCTTCGTGGTTGGCCTCGAACGTGGTGGTCAGCACCGTGGCCGGGTCGACCCGGAGACCGGCGAAGAGCTCGGCGTACGCGCGGGCCACCCGGGTCGGCGTGCGTACCAGGCCGTCCCGGTCCGGATCCTCACCGACCGCGATGAGGATCTCCCGGATCGCCTTCTCGATCCGGGCCAGGTCGACGGCCTGCTCCACCGGGGTGCCGGTGAGCTTGCCGTCGACCAGGCGCGCGGCGAGATAGTCGAGGTCCTCGCTGATCGGTTACTGCCCTTCCACCGAGCCGTTCGCACCGGAGCTGGGGCCCACCGCAACCTGGCCGTCCGCCTCGGCCTGAGCCTTCAGCTTGTCCTTCTCGGCCGGGGTGAGCACCGGCGGCGCCTCGGAGGGCAGTCGCTTGCCGAAGCCGTTGAACGGCGACATCGGCGGGCGCTTGGCCACCCGTGCGCAGATCCGGTCCATGTCCTCGCGGGTGATGGTTTCCTTCTCCATCAGCTCGAGAACCATGGTGTCGAGGACGTCGCGGTACTCGACCAGGATCTCCCAGGCCTCGTCGTGGGCCAGCTCGATGAGTGCGCGGACCTCGGCGTCGATGTCGGCGGCCACCGAGTCGGAGTAATCGCGCTCGTGACCCATGTTGCGGCCCATGAACGGCTCATCACCGCTCGTGCCGTACTTCACGGCGCCGAGCTTGGAGCTCATGCCGTACTGGGTGACCATGGCGCGGGCCAGGCCGGATGCCTTCTCGATGTCGTTGCCGGCGCCGGTGGTGGGCTCGTGGAAGACGAGCTCCTCGGCGGCCCGGCCACCCAGCGCGTACGCCAGGGTGTCGATCATCTCGGCCCGGGTCTGGGTGTACTTGTCCTCGGTGGGGAGCACCAGCGTGTGCCCGAGCGAGCGGCCACGCGGCAGGATCGTCACCTTGTGCACCGGGGCGGAGTGTGGCAGCGCGTAGGCCACCAGCGCGTGCCCGCCCTCGTGGTACGCGGTGATCTTCTTTTCCTTGTCGCTCATCGCCCGGGTGCGGCGCTCGGGACCGGCGATCACCCGGTCGATCGACTCCTCGAGGAACTCGTTGGAGATCGCCCGCTTCTCGTTCCGCGCGGTGAGCAGGGCCGCCTCGTTGATGACGTTGGCCAGGTCGGCGCCGGAGAAGCCGGGCGTGCGACGGGCCACCGAGTCGAGGTCGACGTCGGGCGTGAACGGCTTGCCCTTGGCGTGCACCCGCAGGATCGCCTTGCGGCCCTCCATGTCGGGGTTGTCGACCGGGATCTGGCGGTCGAACCGGCCGGGACGCAGCAGCGCGGGGTCGAGGATGTCGGGCCGGTTGGTGGCCGCGATCAGGATGACCCCGCCCTTGGTGTCGAAGCCGTCCATCTCGACCAGCAGCTGGTTGAGGGTCTGCTCGCGCTCGTCGTGGCCACCGCCCATGCCGGCGCCACGGTGCCGGCCGACCGCGTCGATCTCGTCCACGAAGACGATCGCGGGCGCGTTCGACTTGGCCTGCTCGAACAGGTCGCGGACCCGGCTGGCGCCGACGCCCACGAACATCTCGACGAAGTCGGAACCCGAGATGGAGTAGAACGGCACCCCGGCCTCGCCGGCGACCGCGCGGGCCAGCAGCGTCTTACCGGTGCCGGGCGGGCCGAACAGCAGCACGCCCTTGGGGATCTTGGCGCCGAGGGCCTGGTATTTCGCCGGGTTCTGCAGGAAGTCCTTGATCTCGTGGAGTTCCTGGACCGCCTCCTCGGCGCCGGCCACGTCGGCGAACGTCGTCTTCGGCGTGTCCTTGGTGATCATCTTGGCCTTGGACTTGCCGAAGTTGAGCACCCGCGAACCGCCGCCCTGCATCTGCGACATGAACAGCAGCAGCAGGATCACCAGGATGGCGATCGGCAGCAGGTTGATCAGCAGGCTGAAGAGGATGTTGTCGCCGGAGACGGTGGTGTTGATATTTCCGGTGATGCGGCCGGCGGCCTTCGCCTGCTGGACGTCCTCCCAGATCTCCCTCGTTACCTCGTACGGGTATTGAGTCTCGATCTTGTCGGTCGTCTTGCCCTCGAACTGCCCGGGCGTCGCGAGGTCGATCTGGAGCGTCTGCTCCTTGTCCTTCTGGACGACCTTCTTGATGCCGGGCTGGTTCAGGCGCTCGAGCGCAACCGAAGTGTCAACTCGCTGATAGCTCGGTCCACTCGTGAAGAACGAGCTCAGCGCAATCACACCGATGATCACCAGAATGATCCAGACCACCGGGCGGCGGAAGAAACGCGTACGCTCCATGCTGTTGTCGGGCGCCAAGCGCCCGGACCCTCCTGATCGGCGTCCTGGTCACCTCAACGTCGCCGCCATCGGCGGCTCGCCCCTCCTGCGCAAGTGACACACTGCGCCATCGGTCACTCGACCGTACACCGTGGGTGCCGTTCGCGAACCCGTGAGCCCGTCGGCCGGACACCCCTCAGCCCCCATCCCTTCAGCCGTCTTTTGGAACAAATCCACCCATAAAGGCGAATTCTGAGAAGAGGCTGAGAAAGTGGTTCAGCTACGGGCGTAGACCTCCGGCTTGAGTACGCCTACGTAAGGCAGCTCACGGTAGCGCTCGGCGAAGTCCAGACCGTAACCGACCACGAACTCGTTCGGGATGTCGAAGCCTACGTACTTGACCGGGACCTGCACCGTGACCGCGTCCGGCTTGCGGAACAGAGCGACCACCTCGATGCTGGCCGGCGACCGGGACTGCAAGTATTTCATCAGCCAGGACAGGGTCAGGCCGGAGTCGACGATGTCCTCGACGATGATCACGTGCCGGCCGGTGATGTCGCGGTCCAGGTCTTTGAGGATGCGCACCACCCCGGAGGACGTGGTGCCCTGGCCGTAGGACGAGACGGCCATGAACTCCATCTCGGTGGACGGGCCGTGGGCGCCCAGCGCGCGGGCGAAGTCGGCCATGAACATGACCGCACCCTTGAGCACGCAGACCAGCAGCACACCCCCGGCCACGTCGGCATGGTCGGCGGAGACCTGCTTCGCCAGCTCGGCGGTCTTTTCTCGGATCTGCTCCTCGGAGATGATCACGCGGTCGATGTCGGCGTCGTACCAGGAGCCGTCAGCCATGGGGGTAAGACTGCCGTATCAAGGTTGCGTCCGGTCGCACGGGTCCGGCCCGGTCGGGTGGCGATCCGCTGGAATTTGACGGGTTCGGCCCGGCGTTACCGGCGAATCGGACAATGATAGTGACCGTTCTCACAACTCATGCGGATACCCGAACGAGTAGCCCCCGCCGTCGGGTGACCACAATGCCGCCGGGGAGCGAGGCCGGGCCCTGACCACGCCAGTCGGTGATCAACGCGTCCAGGGCGGCGACGTGGCGGTGCGAGAGGGCGCCGCCGGCGGCGCCGAGCTGCTTGGCCCAGGCATGCAGCACCCGCGTCCGGATGGCGGTGCTAAGCAGGTATAAATCGGAAATGTCCAGCCCAGCGGCCGAGCCGGCCCGGGCCAACGCCGCAGCAGCCAGCTCATCCAACGCCGCATTATCAGCCGCGATCTGCCCCGCAGACCGCGCCAAATTGCTCACCACCGCCGGCCCGAGCGCAGCCACCAGCGCCGGCAGCGCCTCCCCCCGAACCCGCGCCCGCGCAAACGCCGGATCCGAGTTGTGCGGGTCCTCCCAGGGCACCAGCCCCAGGGCCGCGCACGCCTTCCGGGTATCGGCCCGCCCCACATCGAGCAGCGGCCGCACAAAGATCCCCCGCCGAGCCGGCATCCCCGCCAGCCCCCGAGGCCCGGCCCCCCGAGCCAACGCGAGTAAGACAGTCTCCGCCTGGTCGTCCCGGGTGTGCCCGAGCAGCACCGCCGCGGCCCCCACCCGGGAGGCCACCGCGGTCAGCGCCGCATACCGAGCCGTCCGAGCCGCCGCTTCCGGCCCCCCGGGCAGCCCCGAAACGTCGACCGTAGCCACCTCTACCGGCGAGAACCCGGCACCACGACCCCACGACGCCACATCCGAGGCCCGCTGCGCAGACCCCTCCTGCAACCCGTGGTCGACCGTGACCAGACCGACGTGCCGCCCCACGAACCGGGCCGCGGCCGCCAGGGCCAGCGAATCCGCCCCACCCGAGCACGCCACCAGCACCAGGCCGTCCGGGAGCGAGCGGCGGACGGCCTGCCGCACCGCCGCGACCGCCGCCGGGATGCGGGCCAACTACTACCCGCCGATCGCGGGCTGCGGCCCGTGCACCCGGGTCACCCAGGCGTCCGGGTCACCCAGTTCGTCGAGGCGGGGCAGGGTGAGCGGCGAGTCGAAGACCTTGTTGAACCCGTCCATGCCGACCCGCTCGACCACACCGTGCACGAACTTGCGGCCCTCGGCGTACTGGCGCATTTTGACCTCGATGCCCAGCAGGCGGCGGATGGCCTTTTCCAGCGGGTTGCCGCTTTCGCGGCGGCGGTTGAACTTGGCCCGGATCGACTCGACGGTCGGGATCACCTCGGGGCCGACGCCGTCCATCACGAACTCGGCGTGGCCCTCGAGCAGCGTCATCAGCGCGGTGAGACGGTCGAGCACCGCCTTCTGCCCGGGGGTCTGCACCAGGTCGAGGACCGAGGAGCGGCTCTCCGGGTCACGCAGCGCGTCGGACAGTGACGCCACGCCGCGGCGCAGCCGCTCGAGGATGTGCTCGCCGCTCTGCGAGGCGTCGACGAACGCCTGCACCTCGCCCAGGAAGTAGCCCCGCATCCACGGCACCGCGGTGAACTGCGTGCGGTGGGTGACCTCGTGCAGGCAGACCCACAGCCGGAAGTCGCGCGGGTCGGCGCCGAGCTTGCGCTCCACGTCGACGATGTTGGGCGCGTTCAGCAGCAACTGGCCGGGGTTGCCGGAGAACACCTCGTATTGTCCCAGGACCCGGCCGGACAGGTAGGCCAGGATGGTGCCGGCCTGCACGCCGGTGACCCGGGAGCCGATCGCGTCGGCGAACCCGCCCGGCGGCTTGTCGCCGGACAGCCGGGTGACCAGCGGGATGATCACCTGCTTGAGGCCCTGGATGTTGATCGCGGCCCAGTCCTTGCGATCCACCACGCGCACCGGCGGCACCTCGATCTGCGAGGTCAGGCCGGTATATGCCGCGACGTGCCCGGCCGCCTCGTCGGTGAGCGTCCGTAACTCGGCGACCACCTGCATCGCCTCGTCGTACGACACCGCGGGGCCGGATTTTGACAGCGCGCCCGCGGTAGCGGCGGCCAGATCCCAGTCAACGAACTGCGCCATGCCCCCACCGTACCCGCGGATATCCAGCCCGCCCTCGGGTGAAACCCTGACCTAACAGCCGCAGCTCACCAGCCGGGCCGGCACCTTGTCGACCGCCGCCTTGCCGGTGACCGCGTTCGGCGACCCCTTCGCCATCACCGCGAAGACCAGCAACCGGCCGTCCTCGGTGATCAGCTGCCCGGCCATCGTGTTGACCCCGCTCAGCGTGCCGGTCTTGGCCCGCACCACCCCTTGTCCGACCTGGTTGGGCTTGGGCGATTTGAAGCGCTTCTCCATGGTCCCCGACCAGCCTGCCACCGGCAGCCCGCCGAAGATCCCGCTGAGCGCCGGCTGCTCGCCCGACGCGGCCAGCCCGAGCAGTCGGGTGAGCAGTTCCGGACTGATCGCGTTGTTCCGGGACAGCCCGCTGGCGTCGGACAGGTCGAGGTCGGCGGTGCCCAGCCCGAGGTCCTTGAGCTGCCCGACGATCGCGTCGGTGGTCCCGCCGAACGTCGCCGGCCGCTTCCGGGCCAGCGCCACCTGCCGCCCGAGCAACTCGGCCACGGTGTTGTCGCTCTCCTCGAGCATCCAGTCGCTGAGCTGCACCATCGGCGGCGACTGCACGACACCCAGCTCGGTCGCGGCGGCCGGCGCCTTCCCGCGGCGCACGGTCGACTGCGGCGCACTCAGCAACTTCGCGAAGGCCTTGCCCGCCGCGATCGCCGGATCGCCCGACCGCGGGTCCCCGCCGAACTCGTTGTGGATCGGCTTGACCCGCCCACCGTTGGTCATCAGCGCCTGGATCCGCGACACCTGCCCGAACGAGATGTCATCCGGCGACCACCCTTTGGCCGTCTCCGGCCCGCTGAACAGCGAGGTGTCCACCAGCACCCGGGTCGGTTCGGTGCCACCGAGCGACTTCTTGACCTGCGCCGCCAGCTGGTCGAGCCGGGCCGCCCCCGGGAACAGCGCCTTCCCGTTCACCGACAGCGTCGGATCACCGCCACCGACCAGCACCACCTCACCCGGCACGCTGCCCGCCACCACCCGGGTGCTGATCCGATGGGCCGGCCCACGCGCGGACAGCACGGCCGCCGCGGTCAGCAGCTTGGTGGTCGACGCCGGCGTGGTCGGCACGTCCGCGTTCCGCGCGTAGAGCACGTCGCCCGAGGCCACATCGACCACCGAGACGTGCACCGTGCTGCCGATCGACGACGATTTCACCAGCGGATCGAGCGCCGCCTTGACCTTGGCCGAGCTGGGTGCCACCCCACCCGCCGAGGCCGCCACCAGTACCGGAGTCGGCACCGGCTCGACCGTCGGAGGCACCACCGTCGGCTCCGGACTGCCTTCCGCGCCCAGCCACTCCCGCACCGGCCCCGGCCGGATCAGCCCCACCACCGCAATACCAACGATCAGAACAAGAACAGAAGCCAAAACCCATATGGTACGAGTCGGCCGACCGGCCTCCTGGAGCTCGAGACGGCCGCCGTCGTTGGTCCCGCCCCCTGCACCAGCTGCGGGCTGTCCTGCATGGTCACCCTCCCCACGCGGCTCCGCCGCGCCCACCCCGTCCCCGCCGTGATCAACCGCTGCACCAGGCACCTGAGCAGCGCCAGACACCGCAGCCCGCCCCGGCACCTGGACGCCACCGACGGCAGGGCCGTCCGCAGCCGGCCGGACCGTGTTAAGCGGCACCGAGGCCCGCCCATAGGTTCCGCCCGGCGCATCCCCCGGAGCGGTCGCCCAGGCACCCTGCGCACGCTCCGCCGATTTTCCGCCCGCCGTGTTGCTCAAGCCCGGCCGTTGCGGCACCGCCGGCCCAGCAGCCGCCAGCCCAGCAGCCGCCGGCCCAGCAGCCGCCCGTCCCGATGTAGCCCGCCCCGATGCCGCCCGTCCCGACGTTGCTCGCCCGGCAGCGCCGCGCCGATCAGCCGGCAACGGCGCGCGGCCGGCTTCCTCCGGGGTCGGCAGCCTCGGGTGGTCGTCCGGCAGCGGGCGGCCGTCGGCGGTGTCGCGGGGTTGCATTTGTTGATCTTCTGCCCATTCCGCGCCGCCGCGCTGGTCTTGCGGGGAAGTCTCCGCCGATCGATCCGGCTGTTCGCCATTCTGCGTTTCGGGCCGCGGGGTGGCGGCAGACGTGCTGTCCGATTGCGCGCGTGGTGCTGGCGGATCAGTCCACGGTGATCCCCGGTGAGTGGCAGAGTCCGGCGAAGGAACCCTTGCCCGGCCCGCGGATGCGTTACCGTTGCCGGGGAGATGACGGGGCTCGGGCACACCGTCGTAAACGGGCCCGTTGTGTGAACCTTGCCTCCCCACGCGCCCCTCCTCGTCCTCCGCGACGGACTTAGGGGAGACTAGCGACATCCGGCACATCGTTGCGCGCGGATCCTGTGGGCATGATTTCGCCTCGGTTCCCCGCCCGTCGTGACCGGCAATTTAGCGGGCGAGTCAAGGGAGCAAACGATGGATTTCGACGTTCTGGTTGAGATCCCCAAGGGCCAGCGGAACAAGTACGAGGTCGACCACAAGACGGGCCGCATCCGGCTGGACCGGACCCTCTTCACCGCCACGCAGTACCCGGCGGACTACGGCTTCATCGAGGGCACCCTCGGTCAGGACGGCGACCCGCTGGATGCCCTGGTCCTGATCCAGGAGCCGACCTTCCCGGGCTGCCTGGTGCGGGCGCGGGCGATCGGCATGTACCGGATGACCGACGAGAAGGGCCGCGACGACAAGGTCCTCTGCGTGCCCTACGAGGACCCGCGCCAGGAGCACCTGCGCGACATCCACCACCTCGGCGAGTTCGACCGGATGGAGATCCAGCACTTCTTCACCGTCTACAAGGACCTGGAGCCGGGCAAGTCGGTCGAGGGCGCCACCTGGGTCGGCCGGGTCGAGGCCGAGGACGAGATCCGCGCCTCGTTCAAGCGCGCGACGGTTTCCGACCACGACGAACACTGATCCACACCGCCGCCGTCCCGCACTCCCGAATATCCCCGCCTTTTCATGGGTGGCCGCAGATGCGGCCGCCCATGTGGCTTTATGGAGCAATTATTTGGTCCGTACGGATGAATGGGTGTTACCCCAAAGTGGAATCGGCGCTTACCTGATGTTGCCGACCGCGGCGTAGAGGCCGACCACCGCACACGCCACCGGAATAACCGACACCACCACGAGCGTGTCGAGCAGGTCGGCGGCGCGACCCAGATACGGCGACGGCGGCTTGCGCGAATAGGTGGCACCGGCGACCACCGTGATGATGGCCAGCACCAGGACCGCCGCGGTGACCACCAGCAGCAGCGTGGCATCGGCCCGGGTGAGCAGGTCGGCGCCGAGCGCGAAGGTCCCGGTCAGGCCGCCCACCACCAGCGGCACCCGCTGGCGCAGCGTGACGAAGAGCCGGGACCGCAGCAGCAGGGCCGCGGCCGAGACGGCCATCAGCAGCCGGGCGGACAGTGAGCCCGAGGTGGCCAGCACCAGGAAAGCTCCGGCGGCCAGCACCGCGTGCCCGAGCAGCATGCCGGCGAGCAGTTCCTCGGTGCGGGTCACGGCGGCGAAGATGGTGGCGCGGTCGGGGCGTTCCCGGGCCGCGTCCAGGGCGCTGGCCACGCTCACGCCGGTGAACCCGGCCGAGGCGTCGACCCCGGTGGGCAGCGTGACCGGCGGCGTGGGCATCTTGCCGAACCGGATCGCCAGCAGCGGCAGCGCGCCGATCCCGCAGACCAGGATCGACAGCAGCACCGCGGCGGCACCGGCGGCCGTGGTGAGCCAGCTGGTCAGGGCCGTGACCGCACCGAGCAGGCCGACCACCGACCCGGCCGTGAACAGCCGCAGCGAACCGGCCACACCGACCCCGCCGAGTGCGGCCACCAGCAGCAGCGCGACCGAACCGGCCAGCAGCTCGGAACCGCCGAGCCAGGGCAGCGGGGACAGCACGCCGACCCGGTCGTTGGTGGCGACCAGCACCGCGCCGCCGGCGAACGCGTACGGCATCGCGTAGGCACCCAGGGCCGCACCGGCGCGCGAATCACCGTACGCCCGCGACGCGGTGACGCCGGCCAGCGCGAGCACCACGGCGACGCCGAGCCCCACGAACGCCGATCCGGTCCAGGCCGGACCGGCCAGCAGCACCGCGATGAGTCCGAGTAGCAGCAGCACCCCGGCGGCGGCCAGCGTGGCGGTCCGGGTCGACGCCGGTGTCCAGGCGCTGCCCCGGCGCCGGGCGCCCTCGGCGATGGCCTCGACCACGTCGTCGTACTCGAGTTCGGGCCACTCGTTGCGCGCCGGCACGAGGTGGAGCACTTCGCCGTCGCGTACGCCCTGGGGGAAAAGACCTTGAGTCGTGGTGAGCGCGACCCCGTCGGTGCGCCGCAGCACCCACCCGCCATGTTTCTCGCCGTCGTCGGCGAGACCCTCACCGGCGTGCCGCAGCACCTCGGGCAGCAGTTCGGCGAGCGGAACGTGCTCGGGCAGCGCGACGTCGATGCGCCGGGTCGGCGCGCTGATCGTGACCCGGGCTAGACCGACGCTCATGACTCTCTTCCCATCGAGGTAAAAGCCTCTATCGATTCAAGGGCGGTGGGCGGGGTGGTTGGATGGGGGCGCGGAACGGAGGGGACTTTACCTACCATGGGCGCGTCGCGATGTCCGGTTACCGGCGCGCGCACGGGGGGTGACCACACACCCTTGTGGACGAAGGGGACAAATCTCGCATGAGCACGGTGGTGATCAAACGGTCCGCCCGCCGGCCCGCACCGGAGATTCCGACCGGTGAGATCGCCGTCGAGCCGCCGCCGGAGATCCCGCAGAACACGGGCGGACGCTGGCAGCAGGCGATGATGGCGTTGCCGATGCTGGGCGGCTCGGTGGCCATGGCCATGATGATGGGCCAGGGCCGCAGCGGGCCGTACGCCTATGTGATCGGTGGCCTGTTCGGCGTCTCCTCGATCGCCATGCTCGCCACGAGTTTCGGCTCCAACGGCTCGCCCAAGAAGGCCGAGATGATGGCCGCCCGCCGGGAATATCTGCGGCACCTGGCCGGTCTGCGCCGCCGGGTCCGGGAGACCGCCGGCAAGCAGCGGGTCGGCCTGCTCTACCGGCACCCCGACCCGGGCCAGCTCTGGTCCACCGCGAGCAGCCACCGGGTCTGGGAGCGGCGGCCGTCCGACCCCGACTTCGGCGTGGTGCGGCTCGCGGTCGGTCCGCAGACCCTGGCCACCCCGCTGGTCCCGCCGGTGACCCGGCCGCTCGACGAGCTCGAGCCGATGACCGCGGGTGCGCTGCGCCGCTTCCTGGACGCGTACTCGGTCGTCCCCGATCTGCCGGTGGCGGCGTCGCTGCGCGGCTTCGCGCGGGTCTTCCTGCGCGGCACCGGCGCGACCGGCGAGGCCGACGCCCGCGCGCTGACCCGCGCCGTGGTCTGCCAGCTGGCCACCTTCCACGCGCCGGACGACCTGATCGTGGCGATCTGTGCCGGCCCCGAGCGACGGGCCGACTGGGAGTGGGTCAAGTGGCTCCCGCACAACCTGCACCCGTCCCGGACCGACGCGCTGGGTCACGTCCGGCTGGTCGCCAGCACCGGCCCGGACCTGGAAAAACTCCTCGAGGACGTGATCGGCAACCGGCCCCGGTTCAACCCGGCGGGGATCAGCAGCGGGTCGCCGCACGTGGTGATCGTGCTGGACGGCATCAACCTGCAGGGCGCCACCCAGCTCGACGACGGCATCGACGGGGTCACCGTGCTCGACCTCGACGAGCAGCCGCCGCGCCTGCTGGACCGGTCGCTGCTGGTGCTCGAGGTGGCCAACGCGGCCGGCCGGCGCGCGCTGAACACGTACGCGATGGACCACGAGGCCGAGGTCGGCGTGCCCGACCAGCTCAGCGTGCCGCAGGCCGAGGCGGTGGCCCGCCGGCTGTCGCCGCTGCGCCTGGCCGCCATGTCCAAGTCGTCGGACACCCCGCTGGCCACCGAGATGGGCCTGCCCGAGCTGCTCGGCATCGGCGACCCGGAGACGTTCAGCGTGCAGCAGAGCTGGGCGCCCCGGCCCAACCGCGACAAGCTGCGCGTCCCGATCGGCGTGGGCGTCGACGGCAGCCCGATCGAGCTCGACTTCAAGGAGTCCGCTCAGGACGGTATGGGCCCGCACGGGCTGCTCATCGGCGCGACCGGTTCCGGTAAGTCGGAAGCCCTGCGCACCATGGTGATGGCGCTCGCCACCACGCATTCGTCGGAAACGCTCAACTTCGTCCTGATCGACTTCAAGGGTGGCGCGACGTTCTCGTCGCTCGACCGGCTGCCGCACACCGCGGCCGTGATCACCAACCTGGCCGACGAGCTGGTGCTGGTCGACCGGATGGTGGACGCGATCGACGGCGAGCTGATCCGGCGGCAGGAGCTGCTGCGCAAGGCGGGCAACTACGCGAGCCTGCGCGACTACGAAAAGGCCCGGGCCGGCGGCGCCGCGTTGCCGCCGCTGCCGTCGCTGCTGGTGATCTGTGACGAGTTCTCCGAGCTGCTCACCGCGAAGCCCGACTTCATCGACCTGTTCGTCCAGATCGGACGGCTGGGCCGGTCGCTCGGCGTGCACCTGCTGCTGGCCAGCCAGCGCCTGGAGGAGGGCCGGCTGCGCGGGCTCGACACCCACCTGTCCTACCGGGTCGGCCTGCGGACCTTCTCGGCGCTCGAGTCACGGGCCGTGCTGGGCGTTCCGGACGCCTACGAGCTGCCGCGCGCACCCGGTCACGGCTACCTCAAGTTCGGCACCGAGCCGCTCCTGCGCTTCAAGGCCGCGTACGTGTCCGGCCCGATGCGCAAGGCCGGCGCCCGCACCGCGGCCGGCGGCACCGGAGCCGTGCCGCAGGTCCTCGAATACTCCACCCGGTACGTCCCGGCGCCAAAACCGGTCAAGCCGGTCGAACCGAAGCCCGAGGAGACTGCCGCCGGCGAGAGCGTGCTCGACGTGATGGTCGACCGGCTCAACGGCCAGGGCCCGCCGGCCCACCAGGTGTGGCTGCCGCCGCTCAACCAGTCGCCGGCACTCGACGAGCTGCTCGGCCCGGTGGTCGCCGACGCGAACCGCGGCCTGGCGTTCGCCAACCCCGAGCTGCACGGCGCGCTCCAGGTGCCGATCGCGATGGTCGACAAGCCGCGCGAGCAGCTGCGCGACGTGATGTGGCTGCAGCTGGCCGGCGCCGGCGGACACGTGGCGGTGGTCGGCGCGACGCTGTCCGGCAAGTCCACCGCGCTGCGGTCGATGATCTGCGGGCTGGCGCTCACCCACACGCCGGCCGAGGTGCAGGTCTACTGCCTCGACTTCGGTGGTGGCTCGCTGGCCACGGTCAAGGATCTGCCGCACGTCGGCGGCGTCTCGGGCCGGCTCGACACGGTGGGTGTCCGGCGTACGGTCGGCGAGATCTCGACCCTGCTCAGCGAGCGCGAGGCGCGGTTCGCGGCGAGCGGCATCGAGTCGATGGCGTCCTACCGGCGGCGCCGGGCCACCGCGGCCGGGCTGCCCGGCGGCGCCGCCGACGGCGACCCGTTCGGCGACGTGTTCCTGGTGGTGGACGGCTGGGCCACGCTCCGCAAGGAATACGAGGAACTCGAGCCGGTGATCACCGACATCGCCACCCGGGGTCTCTCCTACGGCATCCACGTGGTGGCCGCGTCGACGCGCTGGATGGACTTCCGGCCGGCCATCCGCGACCTGTTCGGTTCGCGGCTGGAGCTGCGGCTGGGCGACCCGAGCGACTCGACGGTCAACCGCCGGGCCGCGCTCACCGTGCCGGAGAAGCCGGGCCGCGGCATCCTCGAACACCCCACGGACAAGAACAAGTTCCTGCACCTGCTCGTGGTGCGGCCCGAGTTGAGCACAATGGCCGACACCAACGCACTGGTCAAGGCCGTCGCCACCAACTGGCACGGCCCGCTCGCGCCGCGCGTGCGCCTGTTGCCGTCCTCGGTCCCGTACACGGAAATGGATTTGGACCGCAGCTCGGGCCTGCGCCTGCCGATCGGCATCTCCGAATCCGACCTGCAGCAGGTCGAGATCGACTTCGCCACCGACCCGCACTTCCTGCTGTTCGGCGACGCCGAGTGCGGCAAGTCGTCGTTCCTCCGCGCGCTGGCCACCTCGGTGATCCGCCGGTTCTCGCCGGAGGAGGCCCGGATCATCCTGGTCGACTACCGGCGCAGCCTGATGGACCTGCCGGAGTCGGAACACCGGATCGGGTACGGCATCCAGGCGGCGAAGACGCTCGAGCTGATGCAGTCGGTGGCCGGTTACATGGAACGCCGGCTGCCCGGCCCCGACGTGACCGCCCAGCAGTTGCGCGAACGTTCCTGGTGGACCGGCCCGGAACTCTTCGTCCTGGTCGACGACTACGACCTGGTGGTGGCCGGCCCGACCAATCCGCTCACGCCGCTGCTCGAATACCTGCCGCAGGCCCGCGACGTCGGCCTGCACCTGGTGCTGACCCGGCGGGCCGGCGGCGCGAGCCGGGCGCTGTTCGAGCCGGTGATCCAGCGGCTGCGCGAGCTGTCGGCGCCCGGCATGGTGATGTCCGGCCCGTCCGACGAGGGTGCGCTCATCGGCGCGGTCCGGCCCACGCTGATGCCGCCGGGCCGTGGTCGCCTGCTCACCAGGCGTGAGGGAGTGCGCCTGGTTCAGCTGGGACACCTCCAGCCGTACGCGTAACTCTCCGGATTCGGCAGACTACGCGTGCGATATCCATTGACCGACCCCACCAACTTGACGCGGTTTCGGAGTAATCTGCATCGACCGTCCAGGATCGGATTGGGTGCGACCCGTGAGTGCTGCGAGCGTGAGTTCCCGGCCCGGCAGGCCGCCTTTGACCATGCCCGGCGGCGGTGTGCCTTGCTGAGCCCGGTGCGGCTCGTGGCCGCCGCGCTAGCCGGTTTCGTGGCCGTCGGCGTCCCCGCGGCGTCGGCCGTTGCCACCCCCTTCGCCGAACCGCCGAGCCCACTCACCGGCGACCAGTTCCGCCAGGACGAGTGGCAGTTGACGGCGCTGAACATCGCCGAGGCGTGGACCTATTCGACCGGCGCCGGCATCACGGTCGCGGTCATCGACTCCGGCGTCGACGCCACCCACCCCGACCTGGTGGGCCAGGTGCTCCCCGGCCGCGATCTGGTCGACCCCAAGGGCAACGGCGACAGCGATCAGGTGGGCCACGGCACGTCGGTCTCGGCGATCATCGCGGGCCGGGGCGACGACCAGGTGGGCGTCATAGGCATTGCACCAAAAGCAAAAATTCTCCCGGTACGCGTCCTGGACGCCGAAAACCGCTACGACGACGCGATCGTGGTGGCGAAGGGAGTCCGCTGGGCCGTCGACCACGGCGCCCGCGTCATCAACCTCTCCCTGGGCGGCAACGGCACCAGCGCCGCACTGGCCGCCGCGCTCGACTACGCGTTCGCGAAAGACGTGGTGGTTGTCGCCTGCACCGGCAACACCAGCGCCTCCTCCGACACCGAGGTCTGGTACCCGGCCCGCGAACCGGGCGTGCTGGCCGTGGCCGGCATGGAACGCGACGGCGAACGCCTGTGGTCCGGCTCGATCACCGGCAAGGAAACGGTGATCACCGCCCCCGCCACCCAGCTGGTCGGCGCCCGAGCCGGCGGCGGATACTGGCGAGTGCAGGGCACCAGCTTCGCGGCCCCCATGGTCGCCGGCACCGCCGCCCTGATCCGCTCCCGCTGGCCCACGATGCCCGCCGGCGAGGTGATCAACCGCATCATCAAGACCGCAAAAGACCGGGGCCCAGCCGGCCGCGACGCCACCTTCGGCTTCGGCGTGCTCGACCCCACCGCGGCCCTGACCGCCGAAGTCCCCGCCGTCTTCGACAACCCGCTGGACACGTCCCCGTCCCCCGGCATAGCCCGCTTCGGCAGCGCCCCCGCCCCCGGCCAGGCCCAGTCGGCCCCCGAGGAGTCCGGCAGCGCCCCCGCCCCCCGCGACACCACCAACGACTCAGGCCAGGCGGCCGCACCCCCGCCGTCCACCCCCGAGCCGTCCCACCGCGCCCGCTGGCTGGCCGGCGCCCTGTTCCTGATCTCCACGCTGGCCGCGCTGCTGACAGTCCGCCGCTTCGCCCACACGACCTGACCGCGCCGTCCCGCCAAAGTGGACGACCATCCCACCGAGTGGCTCCTACGCGAGCAAAAGCCTCAGACGCGCCCATAAGCCCGCGACCCGGTAGACCTTCGAAGGTTTCGTGTTCGGCCGGGAGTCTTCTTCGTGGTGCAGTGGAGCCGCCGGTGCCCGCCGCGACGGCCACCTGCAGAAGCAGCCTCCCGGCGGGTGCCAGCCCGAGCCGGCCGATCACGGGCTGGGCCGCTCGAGGGGCGGGCTGACCAGCAAGACCCACCTAGCCTGCGAACAGGGCCGGAAATCCCTCGCGGTGGTGATCACCGCAGGGCAACGTTCCCGGCGGGTTGCCGTCATTGCGGGACGGACGGGCCGGACGCGCTGCGAGCCGATGCGGGCCGCCGGGTTCAGGCGCAGTCGCCGGTGGGGGCGCCTCGGGTGCGGCGGACTCCTTCGCGGGCTACCGGGGCCGCCTCGTTCGCGGTCAGGGCGAAGCCCGTGTTTTTGTCGTCGGCGGCGGCCGCGAAGATCACGCCCAGGACCTGGCCGTTCGGGGCCACCAGGGGGCCGCCCGAGTTGCCGCTGCGGACCAGGGAGCGAATCGTGTAGATCTCGCGGGTCACGTCGCCGGAGTCGTAGATGTCGGGGCCGGTGATGCGGCCGACGTCGCGGACCCGGGCGGACTGGGCGTTGTACGGGCCGTCCTGGGGGTAGCCGAGCACGATCGCGCTCGCACCGGTCTGGGCCTGCTTGGCCACGAACGGCATGACCGGGACGCGCATGCCGGGCACGTACAGCACCGCGAGGTCGCGGTCGGGGTCGTAGACGACGACGGTGGCCTCCAGCCGGCCGCCGTCGACCTCGACCACCACGTCGCGGGTGCCGGCCACCACGTGGGCGTTGGTCATCACGCGCTCGTTCGCGTACACGAAACCGGAACCCTCGATGCGCCGCGAGCAACTCGGCGCGGTGCCCAGCACCTTGATGACCGAGCGTTTCGACTTTTGCACCACTTGTGAGTTTTTCAGCGCGGGATCCGGCGCCGCCACCTGTTTGGCCTCGGTGGGGGCCAGGCCGCCGAAGACGTCCGGGAAGCCGCTCGTGTCGAGGGTGTCGCGCAGCGCGCCGGAGAGTGCCTGGGCCTGGTCGGGCAGCAGGTTGTTGATGCCGTTGAGGATGGCGCTGCGGCGGACCTCGCGGTTGAGGCCGGGGAACTGGGTGGAACCCAGCGGCACCGCGATCAGCGACGCCACCAGCAGCACCGCGATCAGCGAGATGAGGGCGCCGCCGGCGTCGTCGGCGCGCTGGAGCGGCTTGCTGGCGATCTGCCGCCGCAGGTGGGTGCCCAGCCAGCCGGCCAGGGTCTGGCCGAGCACGGCCAGCGCGAAGATCACCCCGAGAGACACGATGAGGCGGGCCGTCGGGTCCTGGAACCGGTCCGCAATGAGCGGACCGACCTGGAGGCCGATGAGCACGCCGCTGAAGAAGCCGCCGAAGGACAGGGCTCCGATCACGAAACCCTGGCGGTAACCGCTGATCGCAAAGACCAGCGCAAGCAGGATCAGTACGCCATCGACCACGGACACTCATCCAGCGTAGACGCGGCAGGCCAGTCCGTGATCATGGCAAAACCTCATCAGGTGCCCCGCCTCGGGCCGCCGGCACCGGCGTAACGGCTTCCGGCAGTTCCACCAGACGGCCAGGTTGCCAGGGCCGGGTCCAGCCACCCATGTCCAGCAATGTCGAGATCACCCCTGCCGTGAAGCCCCAGACGAGCAGTCCCCGGACCTGAAACGCCGGCCCGATCCAACCGCTGCGATGCCGTACGCGGATACGGTTATCCGGGTCGACGAGTTCACTTATCGGCAGCCGAGTCACATGTGCGACTTCCTCCGGCTGCCGCGGGCTCACCGGGTGCGGGCGCCGCCACCACGCCAGCACCGGCGTCACCACGAACGAGCTCACCGGGATGTAGAGATCGGGCAGCAGGGCCAGAACCTCGGCGCTCTCCGGGTCGAGCCCGACCTCCTCCTGCGCCTCGCGCAGCGCGGTCGCCACCGCGTCGGCGTCCTCCGGGTCGGTGCCGCCGCCCGGGAAGGCCGGCTGCCCGGCGTGGTTGCGCATGGTCGCCGCCCGCTGGAGCACCAGCAGGTCGGGACCGCCCGGGGTGTTCGCCGCCGGGTCGCTCTCGCCGAGCAGCACCAGGACCGCGCTGGGCCGGCCACCACCGGCCGGCGGGCGGAGCGTCGTGAAGTCTTCGGTGCGGCAGTTGCCGGCCCGGGTCAGCAGCGGCTCGAACCAGGACGGCAACCCCTCGGGCCGCGACAGCACCCGCCCGTGACTCACAGCGTCACCTGCACGCCGGTGTGGCTGCGCACGAGTTCGGCAAGTTTCGGCGCGTCGAGCGGCAGCCGGTGCACGAGGCTGCGCCCGGACGAGTCGACAACGACGGTCAGCGGCATCGCGGTGCCGCCCAGCGCGTCGCTCAGCCTGCGGTCCGGGTCGAACAGCGTGGGCATGCTGACACCGACCGCCTCGGCGAAGGAGGCACCCGCCTCGCGCGCGTCGAACGTGTTGACCCCCAGCACGGTGATCCGGTCACCGGCCACGTCGGCGAGACGCTGCATCACCGGTAGTTCCCGCCGGCACGGCTCGCAGTACGAACCCCAGAGGTTGATCACCGCCGGGCCGCGCAACGCACGCAGCGACACCTCAGCCCCGCCGGTGAAGCAGGCCAGCCGCAAATCGGGCAAATCATTGTCGGAAGTGGGAGAGGCAGAGGGCTGCAATGCCGCGCAATCGGCGAACGGTGACGGGGTGGCGGGGGCCTGGGCCGACGCGGTGCATCCCGTCATGGCGGCCAGCAGCAGAAGGGCAAGCGGCCCAGCGTGTCGCCGCAGGGCCGGGCCATGGGAGGTAGGCGCGGCCGGGCACGAGAATCGCGCGGGTGCTGCCGACCTGGAGACGGGTGGCGCGGGCCGATCCGTTGGCGAGGCCGCCGGACTCACGGAGCCTCCGGCGTCGTCACCGCGGCGACCGGCACCAGGTCGGGGTCGACGCCGGCGGCGGCCGCGAGATCTCGGGCGCGCGGGCCCTTGAGCAGCTTGGCCGCGGCCGGCGCCTCGGTCGGGCCGGCGCCGTAGGACGGGCACATCGCGGCCAGGGTGCAGGCGCCGCAGGCCGGTTTGCGGGCGTGGCAGACCCGGCGGCCGTGGAAGATCACCCGGTGCGACAGCATGGTCCAGTCGCGCTTTTCGATCAGGTCGGCGACCAGGAACTCGATCTTTACCGGGTCTTCCTCCTGCACCCAGCCGAAGCGGTTGGTCAGGCGGCGGAAGTGGGTGTCGACCGTGATGCCGGGGACGCCGAACGCGTTGCCGAGGATCACGTTGGCCGTCTTGCGGCCGATGCCGGGCAGGGCCACCAGGTCGGGCAGCTTGGCCGGGAGCACGCCGTCGTGCTTGTCGACCAGGGTCTGGCCCAGTTTGATCAGCGAGTCGGTCTTGGCTCGAAAGAAGCCGGTGGGCCGCAGCAACTCCTCCATCTCGGTGCGGTCGGCGGCGGCGTAGTCGGCCGCGGACACGTACCGCTTGAAGAGGGTGGGTGTCACCTGATTGACCCGGACGTCGGTGGTCTGCGCCGACAGGATGGTAGCGACCGCCAGCTCGAGCGGCGTGGTGAAGTCGAGCTCGCAGTGCGCGTCGGGATGGGTCTCGGCCAGCACCTTGGCCATCTTGCGGGCGCGACGCTTGCGCCCGATCGGCGTCTCCCCCGCGAACCGCTTGACCGAACGCCCCACCAGATTCACCGCTAAAGAGTACGTCGGGGGTACGACAGGATCTGTCACGCCGGAGGGGCGATGGACCCGTCGTCGCCGATCGTTACCCCACTGTCGCCGAAATCGTCCTCGCTCAGCTGGGCGACGAGTTTGCGCCCGCGATTGTTCGCGTCGCGGGTGGGCAGGCCGATCGAGCTCATCGCGGTCGACCGGATCTCGCCCCCGGTGAAGGTGCCGTCCGCGGTCAGCGTGACCCGCAGGACGCCGCCGTATTTGAGCACCCCCGCGCCGGACAGCGTCTTACCGCCTCCGGCGAAATTCCCGAGGCTGTACGCGATCAGCCTGCCTTTGTAGAACTCCATGCCCCGGAGCACATGCGGACCGTGCCCGACCACCAGATCGGCCCCCGCGTCGATCACCGCGCGGCTGAACTTCACCGGGTCGCCGCGATTTTCTCCGAAGAAGAGCTCGGTGCCCGGCTTCACGTGCTGCTTGTTGGAGCCCTCGGCACCCATGTGCACCTGCACCACGACCAGGTCGGCCTGACCCTTGGCGTCCTCGACCGCGGCCTTGGACGCCGCGATGTCGGTCAGGTTGTTGGCGCCCGCGTACGACGAAAAACCGATCACCGCGACCTTGACGCCCTTGATCTCCACCACGGTGACCTCGCCGGCGTTGCCGGTGTATTTGATGCCGGCGTCGTCGAGCGCCGCCCGGGTGTTGCGCGCGCCCGCCGTCCCGAAGTCGCGGGTGTGGTTGTTGGCCAGGTTCATCAGTTGGAACCCGGCGTCCTTGAGGTGTTTCGCGTACGACGTCGGCGACCGGAACGCGAAGCAGTTCGGCGACGGCGGCGAGCCACATTTCGAGGTGCCGGTGTCGGCAGTGAGCGGCTGTTCGAGGTTGCCCATCACCAGATCCGCCGCGAGGTCCTCGCGTACGTCGTCGAAGAAACCGTCACCGTCCCGCGGCGGCAGCCGGCCCGGCGCGTTGGCCATCATGATGTCGCCAGTGGCCGACATGGTGATGCTGCGCACCTCTTCCTTGGCCACCGGCTCGGTGGCGGGCGGCTCGGTGGTCGCCGGACCGGCCGCTGCAGGCTGGTGCCAACTTGACTTGTTGGCGGAGTCCCGGCCAGCAAAAGCGACACTTCCGACACCGGCCCCGATCACGATTGCCAGAACAATCGTGACAGTGAGGACGGGACGTCCGAAAAGCCCCTGGCCACGGGATGGAGGGTGGGCATTCATCGACAGCGACGATACCGTCAGAAAGCAACGCGGGTGACCCGTACGAATGGCTTGGGGTGACTCATCCGGAGTCCCGACGACCACCGCCCGTCATGGTCGGATTGGTTACCCTGCGGTATCTGGATCAAGGGGTGCCTGGCCGATTCCCGCCCGCGTGCGCCTAGACTGATCGAGCGCAGGCGTTGCGCGTGTTCGGAGGTGCGGCGATGGATGAGGTACTGGCGCGCAGCGGGATCTTCCAGGGCGTTGACCCGGAAGCCGCCGAGGCGCTCGCCAAGGAGATGGACACGGTCGAGGTCCGCAAGGGCGACGTCCTGTTCAACGAGGGCGAGGCCGGTGACAGCCTGTACATCGTGTTGTCCGGGAAGATCAAGCTGGGCCGCCGCGCCGCGGACGGCCGGCAGAACCTCGTTTCGATCATGGGCCCGTCCGACATGGTCGGCGAGCTCTCCCTGTTCGACCCCGGTCCGCGCACGGCCACCGCGACCGCGGTGACCGACGCCCGGCTGGCCCGTCTGAAGAAGACGTCCCTGCGCCCCTGGCTCAACAACCGTCCCGAGATCGCCGAGCAGCTGCTGCGGGTGCTCGCCCGCCGCCTGCGTCGCACCAACGACGCGCTGGCCGACCTGATCTTCACGGACGTGCCCGGCCGGGTCGCCAAAAACCTGCTCCAGATGGCCGGCCGGTTCGGCACCCGGGACGGCGGTGTGTTGCGCGTCACGCACGACCTCACCCAGGAGGAGCTGGCCCAGCTGGTCGGCGCCTCCCGCGAGACAGTCAACAAGGCCCTGGCCGACTTCGCCTCGCGCGCCTGGCTGCGCCTGGACGGCAAGAGCGTGATCATCCTCGACCCGGAGCGTCTGGCGCGCCGGGCTCGCGTCTGACCTATTTCAGGGCGTTTGCGGGGATCACCCCGCAAACGCACTAATTACGCCCGAAAAGGCGACAAAGCCGCCGCATTCGGATCCGTGTCGCACCCGCTCAGCCACTCGTTACGGAGGTGGTCGAGAGGCACCGGCGAACACGGAAGGGCGCGGCTTTGAACATGGTGGGGGGCGTACACCGCATCGGGGTACCGACGTGACGGTGCTCGACACGGCGATCGACCCGCGCACGCCCGCCTATCTGGAGAGCCGCGGGGCCGCCCTGGAGCGACTCGCCCTGCTGGAGACCGCGCTCGAGCAGGCTCGCGCGGGCGGCGGCGAGAAAGCCGTGACCCGGCACCACGCCCGAGGCAAACTGTTGCCCCGGGAACGCGTCGAGATGCTGCTCGACCAGGACAGCCCGTTCCTCGAACTGTCACCGGTGGCGGCCTGGGGCACCGAGTTCCCGGTCGGGGCGGGCGTGGTCACCGGGGTGGGCGCGGTCGAGGGCGTGGAATGCGTGATCATCGCGACCGACCCCACGGTGGACCGCAACGCTGCCGACCCGTACCCCCTCGAAAAAATCCGCCGGGCCGCCCGGATCGCCGCGACCAACCGCCTGCCGCTGGTGAACCTCGTCGAGTCGGGCGGCGACAGCCCGGCCGGCGGACCGCCACCGGGTGGCGGCCTGGCCCGGGACCTCAACCGGCTGGCCACCGACCGGGTACCCAGCGTCTGCGTCGTGTTCGGCGCCACCAGCGGCGACATCGCCTACCTGCCGGCCATGTCGGACTACACGATCACGGTGCGCGGCTACTCGAAAAGCCCGCAGCCGGTGCTGAACGGCCGGTCCAGCACCGCGGCCGCGAGCGGCACCGCCCACCACCCGGCCGAGGACGAGCGGGACGGCCTGCGCCTGGCCCGGCAGTGCGTGCGCCGGCTCAACTGGCGCAAGCGCGGCCCGCTGCCGCGCACCTGGCCGCCGGCACCGCCCAAGTACGACCCGGAGGACCTGCTCGCCGTGACCGGCGAGGACAACCCGGCCGACCCGCGCGAACTGCTCGCCCGGCTGCTGGACGGTAGCGACTTCGACGAGTTCAAGCCGGCCCTGGGCACCGCGCTGGTGGCCGGCTGGGGCGAACTGCACGGCTACCCGGTCGGCGTGCTGGCCGGCACCGGCGCGCTGCACACCTCGGCCGAGTCGCAGAAGGCCGTGCACCTGATCCAACTCGCCAACGCCACCGACACCTCGCTGCTGTTCCTGTCGGCCGCTTTCGGCCCGGCCGAGGTCGAGGCGCTGGCCCACTCCACCGTGCCGCATCTGGCCGTCAACAGCGGCCGGCCCGGCGACCCCCGCTTCGTGTTCAGCTGGCCGGCCGCCAAGCCGGTCGGCGGTGACGACGACGGTGTCATCGACCCCCGCGACACCCGTACCGTCCTCGGACTTTGCCTTTCCGCCGTGCACAGCGCGGTCGTCGAGGGCGCCGGGCACGTCGGCGTGTTCCGACCCGGAAAGGCAGACCAGTGATCCGACGGCTTTTGGTGGCAGACCGTGGGGAGATCGCCCGCCGGGTGTTCGCCACCTGCCGCCTGGTCGGCATCGAGACCGTCGCCGTCTACTCCGCCGCCGACTCGGACGCACCGCACGTCGGCGAGGCCGACTACGCGGTCCGGCTGGACGGCGAGACGACCGGCTCGGCGTACCTGCGCGGTGATCTGATCATCACCGCCGCGCAGCGGACCGGCGCCAACGCGATCCACCCGGGCAACGGCCTGCTGGCCGAGGACCCCGACTTCGCGGCCGCGGTGGCCGACGCCGGGATGATCTGGGTCGGCGCGCCGGCCAAGACGCTGGGCATGCTGCGCAGCAAGAGCGAGACCAAGGCGCTGGTGGCCGAGGCCCGGGTGCCGGTGCTGCCGACGTTCACCGATCCGGCCAAGGTGTCCTCGTACCCGGTGCTGATCAAGCCGGACGCCGGCACCGGCGGCGCCGGGCTGCGGGTGGTCCGCGACGCGGCCACCCTGGCCGAGGCGGTGGCCGCCACCAGGCGGGAGGCCGGCTGCCCGGTCTACTGCGAGCCGTACGTCGAGGACGTCCGGCACATCGAGATCCCGATCCTGGCCGACGAGCACGGCGCCGTGGTGCCGTTCGGCGAGCGTGAGTGCTCGGTGCAGCGCCGCTACCAGAAGATCATCGAGGAGACGCCGTCTTCGGCGGTCGACCCGGGGCTGCGCGAGGAACTGTGCCGCGCGGCGATCATCACGGTCCGGGCGCTCGGCTACGTCGGCGCCGGCGCGGTCGAGTTCCTGCTCGACTCGGACGGCGACTTCTGGTTCTTGGAGCTCACCCCGACCCTGCAGGCCGACCACACGGTCACCGAGTGCGTCTCCGGTTACGACCTGGTCCGGCTCCAGCTGCTGGTGGCCGAGGGCGGCAGCCTCCCGATGCCCGGCCCGCCGCCGATCCGCGGGCACGCCATCGAGGTGCGGATCTGCGCCGAGGATCCGGCGTACGCGTGGCTGCCCGCCACCGGGACGCTGCACCGGTTCGCGGTGCCGGACGTGGCCGGCACGTTCCGCCCGCTGCCCCAGCCCGGCCTGCGGCTGGACGCCGGGGTGGAGGACGGCTCGCAGGTCGGCGTGCACCGCGACCCGACCCTGGCGAAGCTGATCGCCTGGGCACCGACCCGCCAGGAGGCGACCCGGATGCTCGCCTCGGCGCTGACCCGGACCCAGTTGCACGGCGTGGCCACCAACCGGGACCTGCTGGTGCGGGTGCTGCGGCACCACTCGTTCCGCACCGGCGACGTGGACACCGACTTCCTGGACAAGCGGCCCGAGGTCTTCGCCCCGCTGCTGTCCGCAGTGGACGCGGTGCGCATCTCCTGCCTGGCCGCGGCGCTGGCCGGGGCGGCCGCCCGGCGGACCGGCGCGACCGTACTGGGCTCGCTGCCGTCGGGCTGGCGCAACGTGCCGTCCGGCTCGCAGACCGCGGTGTACGACGGCCCGGCCGGCCCGGTCGAGGTCGGCTACCGGATGAACCGGCACGGCGAGCTGGCCGGCTGGTGGGTAAGGGCCGTGGACCCCGAGGAGATCGACCTGGCCGGCCTGGTGGGCCAGCCCCCGGTGGTGGACGACCACCCGGAGACCGTGGTGGTGACGGCCAGCGACGAGCGGGTGGTGCTGGACGTCAACGGCATCCGGCTGACCTTCAACGTGCACCGGGTCGGCGAGGTGTCGTACGTGGACAGTCCGGAGGGCTCGGTGGCGCTGCGCGAGCTGTCCCGTTTCCCGCTGCCCGCGCCGGAGGCCGCCGAGGGCTCACTGATCGCCCCGCTGCCCGGCGCGGTCCGCCGGGTGCTGGTGGTGCCCGGTCAGCGGGTGCGGGCCGGGGAACTGCTGCTCACCCTCGAGGCGATGAAGCTGGAGCACCCGGTGCACGCGCCCAGCGCCGGCGTGGTCGCCTCGCTGCCGGTGCACCCGGGCGCCGAGGTGGCCACCGGGGAACTGCTAGCGGTCCTGGATCCCGAGTAGACCGAACAGCCACTTCTTGCGGGCCGGCTTGTGCGCGTTGCGCACGGTCGGCGTGTCGTCGCCGGCGGAGTAGCGCGGCGGCGGCACCGACCGCGACTGGTTCGGGTCCAGGTCGAGTTTGGTCAGCAGGTCGCGCAACTGCTCGGCGGTGGGCCGGGAGCGCGGGTCGTTGGCCATGCCGTAGCGCAGCACCTCGATCAGCGCGTGCGGCACCCCGGGCAGGTCGGGGATGGGCTGGTGGAACAGGTCCATCAGGGTGATCAGGCTGGGGCTGCGGTCGGTCTCCCAGCGCGGCGGGCGGCCGTGCATGACCGCGTACAGGGTGGCGCAGAGGGCATAGACGTCGACCGCGCCGGACGGGTCGTCGTGCCGGAACATCTCGGGCGGCGCGTAGGCCGGGGTGAGCACCTCGAGGGTCACCGACGAGTCGCGCATCTCGCCCAGCACGGCCAGCCCGAAGTCGGCCAGCACCGCCGGGTTGAAGTGCGAGTAGAGGACGTTGGCCGGTTTCACGTCGCGGTGCAGCACCCCGTTGGCGTGCGAGTGCACCAGCGCGTCGGCGATCTTGATGCCCACGTCGCGGGCCTCGGTCGCGGCGAGCGGCGAGATCCGCATCCGGTCCAGGTACGAGCCGTCGCACAATTCCATGATCAGGTACGGGTGCTGGTCGACGGTCACGCCGACGTCGAACAGGTCGACCACGTGCGGGTGCGACGACATCCGGCCGGCCGCCCGCGCCTCGCGCAGGAAGCGGGCCTGGTCACGGTTGCTCTCCAGGCGCCGGTTTTCCATCTTGATGGCGACCTCGCGGCCGACCGAGTCCTGGGTGGCGCGATAGACGGTGGCATAACCCCCTCGGGCCATAACCGACAAACTAGACATGCCTGGTACGTAGGGTACGGGCAGCCGGCCAGGCGGGGTCTCCGTCATGGAACAGAAAATACGCCAACGACCGCGGTGATCATCAGGGCACGTCAGACGCGTAGGCGACAGTTTCCGGCGGCGAGGACTCCAGCACGGCCGACGTGAGGGTGTCGCGCAGCTCCTCGGCCGCGGCCCGCTCGCTGACCTGCTCGGTGCTGTACGCCAGCAGCACCGCCTCCTCGGCGGCCCGGCCCGCGTCCTCGCACCGGTCGGCGGCGGCCAGCACCCGGGCCGCCACCATGGCCGCCACCACGCCGCTGCGCACGTCCTCGGCCGGCACCTCGCGGGCCCGCTCGATCCAGGTCAGCGCGGACTCCACCCGGCCGTCGGCGAGCAGGGCCGACGCGTACGAGGCCAGCGCGTGCCGCCGGGAGAACAGCAGCGACGCACCAGGGTCGGCGGCGATCGGCGCCAGCAACCCGATGCCGGTGGCCGCGTCGCCGGCCCGGGTGCGCGCCTCGGCCAGCAGCACCCGCGGACCCACCTGGGCCGGTGCCAGCGGATTGTGCGGCTCGACCGCGGCGATCACCCGGCGGGCGTCGGCCTCGGCCTGGGCCAGGTCACCCCGGTACAGCGCCACGAAGCCGCGCAGCGTACCGGCCATCCCGAGCAGCAGCGGATGACCGGTGCGACCGGCGTACTCCAGTGCGTCGGTGAGCAGGTCGTACGCGTGGTCGAACTCGCCCAGCCCGCGGGCGGTCGCGCCACGCACCACCAGCGCCAGGCCGCGGCCCCAGTCGTCGCCCACCACGTTGAAGTCCCGGTACGCCCGGCGCGCCTCACCGTCGGCCTCGCCGAGTTCGCCCAGCTCGGAGGCCGCGTACGCCTCCACCGCCCGGAGCGTGCCGACGGCCCAGGCCTCACCCACCCGGTCGCCGAACGGCAGGAAGATCCGGGCCAGCCGCCGCGACTCCTGCAACCGGCCGGCCAGCAACCGGGCGAACGCCGTGGTGCCGCGCAGCCAGGACCGCCCGACCGGGTCGCCCAGCTCGGCGAACAGTCGCGCCGCCCGGCCGAGCACCGCGTCGGTCCCGGCGAAGTCGCCGCGGGTGGTGGTCACCCACGCCAGGTTCTGCAGCGCCCAGGCCTGCCCGTGCCGATCGCCGGCCGCCAGGGTCACCTGGTAGGCCGCCGCGAACCGGCTGCTCGCCTGGCTCAGCCGGCCGGCCAGGAAGTCGGCCATCCCGAGCCGGCGCATCGCGTTGGCCCGCTCCGGCAGCAGCTCGGCCTCGGTGGCCACGTCGAGCGCCTCCTGCCAGGCCGTCACGGCCTGGGCGCTGTCGCCCAGCGCCTCGTGCGCGCGGCCCACCACCAGCAGCGCCTCGGCCCGGCAGACCGGATCCTCGGCGGCGTTCTCGGCGATCTTTTCGCCGTACGCGAGCGCCTCCTCGGCCCGGCCCAGGCGCAGCAGCGCGCGGGCGTGCACCAGCTGGTCGGGCAGCGGCAGTTCCTCCTTGCCCAGCGCGGCGGCGCGCTCGGCGTACTCGATCGAGGCGGCCGGTTCGATGTTGGCCAGGGCCCGGCGGGCCATCCGGCCGAGCGCCGCCACGCCCAGCGGGGCGACGTCGCGTACCGCCGCCTCGGGCCGCAGCCGCACCTGGTCGGCCAGCTCGACCGTGCACTCGGCGTGGATGGCCACGAACGCGTCGCGCTCGTTCTCGGCCAGGCTGAGCCGGCTCGCGCCGTCGTAGCCGAGCCGGTTGATCGTCTCGGGGGCGGCCCAGGTGGCCAGGTAGGCGTGCCGGTCGGCGAGGTCGGCCTTGCCGATCCCGGAGTATGCGGCCTCGCGCATCAGCGGCGTGGTGAACGCGTAACCGCCGCGCACCCGGTGCAGCATCCGGCGCTGGAGCAGCTCGTCGACCGACCGTTCCAGCTCGACCGCGGCCACCGCGCCGGGCCGCGCGTCGCTGGTCGCCCGCCGCTCGCGCAGCGCCTCGATCACCCCGGTCGGCACGGTGTCACCCACCACGGCCGCGTCGCGCAGCACCGCGCGCGGCTCGGCGGGCAACGCGTCGATGCGCGCCGCCAGCACCGCGGCCAGGTCGCGGGAGAGCAACTGGCGGCCCAGCGACCCGTCGGCGAGCTGCCACTTGCCGGCCGCGTTGGCGCCGACCGCCGGTGTGAGTGCGCCACGTTCCATCAGCAGGGTGACCATCTCGGCCAGATAGAACGGGTTGCCCTGTGCGGTGGCCAGCAGCCGGTCGGTGTCCGGCTGGGTCAGCTTGCCGCCGCTCAAATAGGAGGTGAGCAGCCGGGCCGCGTCCGCACCGCGCAACGGCGGCAGCGTGTGCACCTCGGCGTCGGCCAGCCGGGTCAGCGCGCCGGCCGTACGCACCAGCTCGGGCCGGCCCAGCAGCAGCACCACGACCGGCCCCTCGAGGAGCGAGAGCGTGCGACCCAGCGCGTCCACGGTGGACGCGGTGGCGTCGTGCAGGTCGTCCACGATCACCACCAGCGGCGCCTCGGCCGCCAGCGCGCTGAGCAGGTCGGCCACCGCCGCCGAGACGGCCTCGGCGTCGAGCCGCTTGGCGGCGGGCTGCCAATCGGCGGCCGCGGCCGGACCGACCGGGTTGGCCGGCGCCTCGCCGTAGCCGAGCAGGGCCAGCAGGCGGTCGAGGTCGAGACTGGCGCCCAGCCGGACGGCCAGCTTGCGCAGCCGCTCCTCGACCACCGTGCGGCCGACCGTGGCGACCACGTCCTTGGGCAGGCCGACCGACTTGCGCACCAGGTCGGCCAGCGGCGCGAACCGGCGGCGCTCGCCGAACGCGCGGCAGCGCACCCGCAGCACCCGGGCGCCGGTGTGTGCCGCGTACCGGCCACCGCCGCTGACGTCGTAGCCGGCGGCGAGCCGCTTGACCTCGCCGGCGAACCGGGACTTGCCGATCCCGGCCTCGGCGGTCATCACCATCACCCGCGGCGTGTCCGAGTCGATCGCCTCGGCAAGCCGGCCGGCCACCCGGCCCAGTTCGGTCTCGCGGCCCACGAACGGTGCCTCGTCGCCGAGACCCGACCGGGTGCCGGGGGCGTCGTGCAGGCCGAGCAGTTCGAACGCCGGCACCGGCTCGCGCTTGCCCTTGAGCCGCAACGGCCGCAACTGCCGCCAGGAGGCGACGTGCCGGGTGCCGGCGCTGGTGCGCGAGCCCGCGTAGACGGCGCCGACCGCGGCCGCGTCGGCCAGCCGGGCGGCGGTGTTCACGGTGTCGCCGATGACCGTGTATTCGATCGATGCCTGGATGCCGGCCACCACCTCGCCGGTGTTCAGCCCGACCCGCAGGCCCAGCGGTGCGCCGCCGCCACGTTCGTCGTCGAGCACCCGGCGGACCGCGCGCTGCATGCTCAGCGCGGCGCGGACCGCCCGCTCGGCGTCGTCCTCATGGGCCACCGGGGCGCCGAAGACCGCCATGATGCCGTCGCCGGTCAGCTTGTCGACGTGCCCGCCGAACGTCTTGACCGCGCCGGCCAGCGCGGCCAGCACCCGGTCGGTGACGGCGCCGACGCGTTCCGGGTCGAGGTCCTCCGACCAGGAGGTGAAGTCGGAGAGGTCGCCGAAGAGCACGGTTACGATGCGCCGCTCGGCCGCCGGCAGGGTGGCCGCGGCCGGCAGGGCGGCGCCGCAGTTGTGGCAGAAACGGGCGCCGGGTACGGCGACGGTTCCACACACGGGACAGGTCACAGCCGATCCAACCCGTCGGCCCTTGTTCCTGATTCCCGATTTCTGTGACGGAGATAATCCAGTTGGGCTGTCGCGGAGAAGACAGCCGCGAAGCGTACGGCCCGATCGATGTCGGGGTAGACGAGATCGACCACCTGCTCGGGGGTCTCGGCACCGGCCGCCATGGCCGCCTCGACCTGAGCCAGGCGCTGGCGCCGATGGTCGAGATATTCGCGCGCGATCGCGGCGACGTCGTCCCGCGCCGGGCCGTGGCCGGGCAGCATCACCACCTCCGGGTACGCCGCGAGCAGTTCCAGGCTGGCCAGGTAAGACCCGAGGTCGCCGTCGGGCGCGGCCACCACCGTGGTGCCGCGGCCGAGGATCGTGTCGCCGGTGAACATCGCCCGGGTGTTCCCATGCTCGATCAGAAAACACACCGAATCGGCGGTGTGCCCGGGGGTGTCCAGCACCTCGATGCGCAGGTCGTCGTCCGAGCTGTGCCGGTCGAGCGGCGCGCCGTGCCGGGCGTCGGCGGCGAGCACCGGTGTGTCACCGCCGAGCAGTTCGGCCAGCCGGTCGGCACCCTCGACGTGATCGTGGTGACCGTGCGTGATCAGAATCGAACGGAACGGGCCGGACGCGGCGATCCGGGCCAGATGCTCCTCGTCGAGCGGGCCCGGATCGATCACCACGCCGAGCCGCTCGCCCGGCGCGCGTATCACCCAGGTATTGGTGCCGTCCAGCGTCATCGGCCCCGGATTGGGCGCACGCAGCAGCGACACCCAGGCCGGCAGGCCGTCGTCCGCAGCACCCCCCATGCGCGAAATCGTACGTCGCGCATGGGGGTGGAGCCGAGGACCGGATGTGCGATCTCAGCCCCCACTCAGCTCATGCCACCTCGGCGATGACCTCGACTTCGACCGGGGCGCCCAGCGGCAGTTCGGCCACGCCCACCGCGCTGCGCGCGTGCCGGCCCTGCTCGCCGAGCACCTCGCCGAGCAGGTTGGAGGCGCCGTTGAGCACCGCCGGCTGCCCGGTGAACCCCGGCGCCGAGGCCACAAAGCCGGTCAGCTTCACGATCTTGACGAGCCGGCCGAGGCCGACCAGCGACTCGATGGCGGCCAGCGCGTTCAGCGCGCAGGTCCGGGCCAGCTCGGCGGCCTGCTCCTCGGTCACCTCGGCGCCGACCTTGCCGGTCACCGGCAGCTTGCCCTCGACCAGCGGGAGCTGGCCGGACACGTACACGTAGTTGCCGGTCTGCACCGCCGGGACGTAGGCGGCCAGCGGCGGCGCCACCTGCGGCAGGGTGAGGCCGAGCTGAGCGAGTTTCGCGTACGCGTCCACGCCGCCCTCGCCCGCGATCGGCGTGGTCATGACTTTTGCCGCTTCATGTACGCGACCAGCTGCTCCGGGTTAGGTCCCGGCACCACCTGGACGAGCTCCCAGCCGTCCTCGCCCCAGTTGTCGAGGATCTGCTTGGTCGCGTGGACCAGCAGTGGCACGGTCACGTACTCCCACTTCTGCATGGCCTGCTCTACTCCCTAATAGTCGGGTACCGGGCCAGCTTAGGGCCCGCGGAGATGCCCGTTTGGTTACGCTGAAACCCACCAGAGGAGATCACGGAGGGCGACATGACGCACGCGCAGGGCGGCCAGCCGGGGCACCCGGAGCCTTCCCCGCTGCCGTCGCCCGATCCGGAGCCCCCGCAGCCGATCCCGCCGGCCGATCCGATCCCCGCGCCGGAGCCCCCGCACGAGTGGCCGCCGCGGTCGTCGGCCGAGTTCATCGATGCCGGGCCCGACCCGTACGCCCTCGAATTTCCCCCGCCCGGAGCCTTCGCCGACGAGTCACCCACGGCGAACATGCCGGCGGTGACCGAGGTGCCCGAGCGCACCCAGGTCATCCCGCCGGCCGGGCCCCAGCCCTGGTATGCGCAGCACGAGGCCCCCGGCCAGTGGCAGACCCAGCCGCCCGAGCACCTGGCCTATCAGCACACCGCCGCACCGCCGGGCGAGGCTCCCCCGGGCGGTGATCCGATCTGGCAGGGCGCGGGCCAGCCGGTGCAGGTGCCGCCGGCCCCGGCCGCCGTCCCCGGCAAGCGCAACGCGCTGTGGGTCTCGCTCGCGCTGGTGGCCACCCTGCTGCTGTGCAGCGGCGGCGCCGTTTCGGCATACCTCCTGCTCCGGGACGCCGACAACCCCGGCTCACCCGATCCGGCCACCGCGGTCAACCGCTTCCTCGACGCCGTCTACACCCAGCAGGACGCGACCGCCGCCGACGAACTCGTCTGCCGCGAGGCACGCGACGAGACCAAACTGGCCGACCGGGTCCGCGAGATCAAGACGTACTCGGATGGTTATCAGGAGCCCGTCTATCGCTGGGCCGAGCCCGCGGTGGCCAGCTCAGGGGAGGATCGCGCGCTGGTGTCGGTGCAGCTCACGCTGTCGACGGCCGATGAAAAGACGGCGCAGCAGGAGCTCGAGTTCACGGTGATCCGCAAGACCGGGTGGCTGGTCTGTGAGGTGGCCGGCTGACTTGCCGCCGTACCGTGTGAGTCATGGGCGAGCAGTTCAACACCCGGTGGCCGGCACGGCTGCACGTGGTGACCGGCAAGGGCGGCACCGGCAAGACCACGGTGGCCGCGGCGCTGGCACTGGGCCTGGCCGCGGGCGGCCGGCGCACGCTGCTGGTCGAGGTCGAGAGCCGGCAGGGCATCGCCCAGCTCTTCGAGGTCGAGCCGCTGCCCTACCAGGAGCTGCGGATCGCCCGGGTGGAGGGCGGCGGCGAGGTGCGGGCGCTGGCCGTGGACCCCGAGGAGGCCCTGCTCGAATACCTCGACATGTTCTATCACCTGGGCGCGGCCGGGCGGGCGCTGCGCAAGGTGGGCGCCATCGACTTCGCCACCACGATCGCCCCGGGCCTGCGTGACGTATTACTCACCGGCAAGGTCAAGGAGGCCACCACCCGCGCGCACGAGGGCCGCCGGGCGTACGACGCGGTGGTGCTGGACGCGCCGCCCACCGGCCGGATCGGCCGCTTCCTCAACGTCACGGCCGAGACCGCCAAACTGGCCAAGGTCGGCCCCATCAAAAAGCAGAGCGACAGTGTCGCGTCGCTGCTGCGCTCCCCGATCACCACGGTGCACGTGGTCACGCTGCTCGAGGAGATGCCCGTACAGGAGACCCTGGACGCCCTCGGCGAGCTCGCGTCGCTCAACATCTCGCTCGGCCGGATCATCGTGAACAGCGCCCGGCCGGCCCTGCTGACCGGCGGCAAGGTGACCAAGGCCGAGCTCAAGCGCGGTCTGACCGAGGCCGGGCTGCCGGCCGACGCGGCCACGGTCAACGGGCTGGCCGCCGAGGCGAAGGCCTACCTGACCCGCCGCGAGCTGGAGGAGTCGCTGCGTGGCGAACTGGCCGAGTCCGGCCGGCCGGTGGTGGAACTGCCGCTGCTGCCGGGCGGCATCGACCGCGCCGCCCTGTACGAGCTCGCGGCCGCCCTCATGCGGGCCTGAGTCGATCACCGACGCATTACCCTGGAGTAGTGGTGGCTGAACTGTCCGCTGAACAACTGGACGTCGACGCTCTGCTCGCCGACCCGACCACCCGGATCATCGTGTGCTGCGGTGCCGGTGGGGTGGGCAAGACGACGACGGCGGCCGCGCTCGGCGTGCGGTCCGCCGAGGTGCACGGGCGCCGCACGGTGGTGCTGACCATCGACCCGGCGCGCCGGCTCGCGCAGTCGATGGGACTCAGCGAGCTGGACAACACCCCGCGGCAGGTCAAGGGCATCGACGGCGGGAACGGCGGCGAACTGCACGCCATGATGCTCGACATGAAGCGCACGTTCGACGAGGTGGTGCAGCAGCACACCACGCCGCAGCGGGCCGCCGAGATCTTCGCGAACCCCTTCTACCAGGCCATGAGCTCGACCTTCGCCGGCACCCAGGAGTACATGGCGATGGAGAAGCTGGGCCAGTTGCGGGCCGGCGACGAGTGGGACCTGATCGTGGTGGACACCCCGCCGTCCCGCTCCGCGCTCGACTTCCTGGACGCGCCGGCCCGGCTGTCCCGCTTCCTGGACGGCCGGATGCTGCGCCTGCTGCTCGCGCCCGCGCGGTCCGGCCGCAGCATGTTCAGCCTGGTCACAGCGTCGTTCGGGCTGTTCTCCCGGACCGTGCAAAAGGTTCTTGGCGCCCAGCTGCTGACCGATCTGTCCGGCTTCGTGGCGGCGCTCGACTCGATGTTCGGCGGCTTCCGGCACCGGGCCGACGAGACGTACCGCATCCTGCAAGACCCGCAGACCGCGTTTCTGCTGGTCGCGGCGCCGGAGCGGGATGCCGTACGGGAAGCGGCCTACTTCGCGGAGCGGCTGGTGGCCGAGCGGATGCCGCTGGCTGGACTGGTGCTCAACCGGATGCACCGGTCGGCAGTGGCCGAACTCACCTCGGAGCAGAGCGAGGCCGCCGCGGCCGCCCTGGCGGCGGCCGGCGACCAGGAGATGACCGCGGACGCGCTGCGGGTGCATGCCGGACTGATGCGCCAGACGGAGAGAGAGGTACGCGTGGCCGCCGCGTTCACCGATCAGTTCCCCGCGGTGCCGGCCGTGGCAGTCGCGGCGCAGCCCGCCGACGTACACGACGTCGACGGGCTGCGGACGATCGGCGCATTGCTCGCCGGTTAACCAGCGGATCAGCGGGTCGGGACGAGCACCTTGTCGGCGCTCTTCTCGCGCATCGCGGCCTCGAACATCTTTCGCCAGCTGGCCACCTGCGGGTGCCGGCGCAGCAGCGCCCGCCGCTCGCGCTCGGTCATGCCGCCCCAGACGCCGAATTCGATCCGGTTGTCCAGGGCATCGGCGAGGCATTCGTAGCGAACCGGGCAGCTGCGGCAAATCCTCTTCGCCACGTTCTGCTCGGCGCCCTGCACGAACAGCGCGTCAGGGTCGCCACTCTGACACGCCGCCATGCTGGGCCAGTCGCTGATCATCCCCATCTGTACACGTCCCCCCTTGCGTTCACCCCCTGACGCCGGCCTGCTCATGTCCCCCAGGCAGCGCAGACGTCGTGCGACAGCTCGCCGGACCATCATGCTCTGTAGTCGGGTGATTACGCAACGTTGTCCCTCAAATACGTATAGCCCGGTAGTACCGGGCAAAGGCCACGAAGCGCTTCCGTAGAAGTTCTTTAAGTGGGCACCAAGACGCCCCGAAGCGGGGCACAATCATTCTGGGCGAACCGTGAGCTTCTCGACGGGCGGTCGCGTGTGCCCTTCGCGTACCCTGCTCAGGTGACCTCCTGGATGCGCCGACGCGATCACAACATCTTCGCCAACGCGACCTCGTTGCTGATCTGCGGATTACTCGCCGGCGTCGTCGTGGCGGCCGCGGTTTTTCCCGCCGCCGCGATGTCCGGTCTGGCCGCCAAGGCCGGCGGCCAGACGTTCGCGAGCCTGCCCAGTGAGATCAAAGACTTCAGCTCGCCGCAGATCACGCGCATCTACGCCTCCGACAACAAGACCCAGATCTCGCAGTTCTACGACGAGTTCCGCAGCGACGTACCGCTCAAGGACATCTCGAAGCACATGCGGGACGCCATCGTGGCCGCCGAAGACCGGGAGTTCTTCCACCACAACGGCGTCGATCTGAAGGGCGTCGCGCGCGCCTTCGTGAACAACAACAACGGCAAGCAGAAGCAGGGCGCCTCGACCATCACGATGCAGTGGGTCCGGATGTCGCTGGCCTACTCGGCGACCAACCCCCAGGACGTGGTCGACGCCACCAAGGACACCCCGAAACGCAAGATCACCGAGATGAAGTACGCGCTCCAGGTGGAGAAGGACCTGGGCAAGGAGGCCATCCTCGAGCGCTACCTGAACATCGCGCCCTTCGGCAACCAGGCGTACGGCGTCTTCGCGGCCAGCCAGGTCTACTTCAACAAAAAGCCCAAGGACCTGACCGTCGCCCAGTCCGCGATGCTGGCGAGCATCGTCAAGGCGCCGTCCAGCTTCAACCCGACCAGCACCGAGGGTCACGAGCAGCTGCTCCAGCGCCGCAACAACTACGTGATCCCCGGCATGCTCGAGATGGGCGCCATCACCAAGGAGCAGGCCGAGGCCGCCAAGAAGGAAGGCATGCCGACCAAGGTCAAGCCGGTCGGCAACGGCTGCGTCTCGGTGGCCAAGAACAGCTGGGGCTTCTTCTGTGACTATTTCTACCGCTGGTGGATGAGCCAGGAGCAGTTCGGAGAGACCTCGTACGACCGGGAGCGTCGCCTCAAGAGCGGCGGCTACCGGATCACCACCACCCTGGACATCAAGGGACAGCAGGCGGCCCGGGACCGGATCTCGGACAAGATCGGCGAGAAGAACCAGGACGCGCTGCTGCTGGCCGGCGTCGAACCGGCGACCGGCAAGGTGCGGCTGCTGTCGGCCAACCGGAAGTACAAGCTGGACGACCCGACCAACCCGAAGAACGAGATGTCGCCCGACCCGCGCAAGGCCCGGCAGGGCATCCGCGGCTCGTTCCCGAACACCACGAACCCGCTGCTGACCGGCGGCGGCGACATCACGGGTTATCAGGCCGGCTCGGTCATGAAGATGTTCACGATGGTGGCCGCGCTGGAAAAGGGCTACCCGCTGGGCTACACGATCAAGGCGGAGAAGCGCTACAAGTCGGGCTACATCATCGACTCGGGCAACGACTCGGCCTGCCCCGGCACGCACTTCTGGTGCCCGAGCAACTCCGGCGGCGGCGGGTCCGGCGTCTACAACATGTGGACGGCCTTCGGTAAGTCGATCAACACGTACTTCGTTCCGCTGGAGGAGAGGGTCGGCGCCGAGAACGTGGTGGCCGTCGCCAAGCGGTTCGGCATCCAGTTCCGCGCACCGGAGGACGCCGAGCTGGCCACTCCGGAGCGGGCACCGCAGTGGGGCGCGTTCACCCTGGGCGTCTCCAACACGACCCCGCTGGACATGGCGAACGCGTACGCGACCCTGGCCGGCGACGGCATGTACTGCGAGCCCACCCCGATCGAGCAGATCATCACCCAGAACGGCGACAAGCTCGACATCGGCAAGCCGCACTGCATCCGCGCCACCAGTAAGGACGTGGCCCGCGCCACGCTCGACGCGACCCGCTGCCCGGTCGGCGACTCGGCCCAGCTGGGCCAGTGCCGGGGCGGCACGGCGCCGCAGACCCGCTCCACGGTCAAGCACCCGGTGTTCGGCAAGACCGGCACCACCGACGCCGACAAGACCGCGTCCCTGGTCGCCGGCACCACCTCGCTGGTCGTAGCCGGCTACCTGGTCAACCCCGACTACCAGAACCACCCCGACCGGATGTCGCACAGCGTGGTAAACCCCGCGGTTTACAACACCCTGGCCGACTACATGGAGGGCAAGCCGAAGGTCCAGTTCAAGAAGCCGGACAACGAAAAGATCGCGGTCGGCGACCAGCGCTCGATCCCCGACGTGGTCTGCGACTCGGTCGACAGCGCCCGCGACCGCCTAGAGGACGCCGGCTTCTCGGTCTCGATCGGCTCCCCGATCAACTCGAACTGCCCCGCCGGCACGGTGGCCGGCACCGACCCGAGCGGCCGCACCATCAAGGGCGGCGTGGTGGTCCTCCAGCCGAGCACCGGCAACGACGGCCAGCAGCCGCCCAACGGCCCCGTCCCCGGCCCCGGCCAGCCGAGCGCGGAACCACCGAGACCAAGGCGCTAAGCCCCAGCTCGGCCGCCACACCTGATCACCGTTCACCGATCGGGCTTGTTCACTGACGCTGAACAGGCCCGATTCGTGAACATCCCCCGTCCGCAAATCGAAAGCCAACCGGTCCGCAAATCGAAAGCCTCCACCCCCGCAGATCGAACATCCTGCCGTACGATCGGGTGATGGCGGCTTCCGAAATCCGTCCGCGACGAGCCGCCGCGCAGGTACGGGCCGCGCTCGCGGACACCCGTGTCGTGCTGATCAACGGCGCTCGGCAGGCGGGCAAGAGCACCCTTGTCAAACTCGTGGCCGGCGACCGGGCGGTCGAGCGTCGCGATCTGGACCGCCCGCAAGATCGAGCCGCCGCGGTCGCCGATCCGGTGGGTTTCGTCGACCAGCCCGGGCTGCTGGTCATCGACGAGATCCAGCGCGTACCCGAGCTTCTGCTGGCCATCAAGGTCGCCGTGGACGACGACCCGCGGGCCGGCCGTTTCCTGCTCACCGGCTCATCCCGCCTCTTCGGCATGCTCGCCGCGCCCGACGCATTGCCCGGCCGCATGGAAACCGTCGAGCTGTGGCCGTTCTCCCAGGGCGAGCTCGACGGCGGGCCCGACGGTTTGTCGACGCCATCTTCGACGCAGGTCCGAGCCTGACGCACCACTCCGCAGTCACCCGGGCCGACTACGCAGCACGCGTCGTCCGCGGTGGCTTGCCGGAAGCAGTCGGGCGCACCGACCCGCAGCGACGAGCGCGTTTTCTCGACGCCTACGTGCAGTCGCTGATCGACCGGGACGTGCGGCAACTCTCCGAGATCCAGCGCAAGGGCGAGCTTCGCCGCCTGGTCCGGCTGCTCGCCGCCCGCAACGGCACACTTATCGCGGCCGGTTCGCTCGAGTCCGAGCTCGGCCTGAGCCGTCCCACGATCGCCCGATACCTCCAGGCCCTCGAGGAGATCTTCCTGGTCAAACGTATCCCCGGGTGGTCACGCAACCTCGGAACGCGCGCCACCGCCACCCCGAAACTGTTCTTCGTCGACTCCGGCATCGCGGCCCAGGAGGTCGGCACGGATGCACGGTCGCTTCTCCGCCCCGCCGGGCAGTTCGGCCCGCTGCTGGAGTCGTTCGTCCTGTCCGAACTGGCTCGGCAGCTGACCTGGTCACGGCACCAGGCCGAGTTGTCGCACTACCGCGACCGGGACCGGTACGAGGTGGATGCGATCCTGGAAAGCCGTCAGGGCCAGATCGTCGCCATCGAGGTGAAGGCCGCGTCCACCGTCGGCACCGATGACTTCCGTGCCCTGCGCCGACTGGCTGACCGCCTCGACGACGACTTCATCGCCGGCATCGTGCTCTACACCGGCACCACCACGTTGCCGTTCGGTCCAAAACTGCGCGCGATGCCGGTGAGCTCGCTGTGGGAGGTCGCTAGCGTGCGAAGATCGCCCTGAGCCGTGCCTCCTGGTCGTCGTTGGACAGGTCGCCCGGGTCGATCGCCTTGCGGATCAGCGCCTTCTCGGCCGGCGTCGAGTTTTTGTAGAGCACCTCGATCGCGTCGATGTCGCCGTCGGCCACCCAGTCCTCGAAGGCCAGCTCTGCCATGCGTACCTTTTCCTGGGGTGTGAGAAGTTTGATCACCTCGGGGCGCTGGGTGAACGTGTACTCGCGGACGTCGTCATCGTCGTCGACGCTGAGTGCGCCCTTGAGGAAGTCGGTGTCGGTGATCGTCTTGGGGTCGTCCGGGTCGATGACGAACGGGAACGAGCGCTCCTTGCCGGCGAACTCGGGGATGGTCAGCAGGGGCGGGACCGCGGACTCGTTCTGGTTGGCCGGGATCATGTCGCCCGGGCTCTTCGCCTTCGGATCGTTCACCAGGTCGCCGTAGAAGTGCAGGATGGCCGACTTGCTGGGCCCGCTGAGCGCGTCGAAGTCGACCGGGTCGCAGCGGTCCAGCATGTCCTTGATCGTGGCGAACAGGTCGGCGGACTGCGGCGAGCCGGCCAGGCGGCTCCCGGTGTAGGCGCCGATCGCGTTCGAGGTGGCGTCCTCGGCCCCGAACCGCGACTCCGACTCGGCCTCCAACTCGTGCTCGCGGCCCTGCCGGGTGGCCGACCGGTTGCCGTTGGTGCCGGGCGACGCGCCCGAGACGAAGTGCGAGATGTAGAGCAACTGGAAGAAGTGCCGCATGTCGAGCAGTCCGGCGCGCCGGGTCAGCAGGTAGCGCGGCAGCAGCATGGACTTGATCGTCGGCTGGTTCGAGCCCAGCTTCGCCGAGATCTTGCGCCCCGCCGAGCTTCCGCCGCAGTTCTCCACGAACGTGTCCATGCTGACCGTGGTCCCGTACGAGACCGAGGCCGTGATGATCGACTGAATGGTGGCCAGCATGGCCGCGTAGGTGCCGGCCATCTTTGGCGTCTCGTCGTACTTGGCACCCTGGTGCGCGCCGTGCGGCAGGTGGAAGCGCTTGAGCGTCGACCCGCCCTGCACCACGTGCGTCAACTCGTGGCCGAGCAGGTGGTCACCGGCGGACGTGCCCGGTGCGTACCGTCCGGCGCCGAACACGATGTCCGAGCCGACCGTGTAGGCAGCCGCACCGACCTGTTCCGCCGACCGGGCTGCCGCTCCGCCCGTGTGTACCCGTACCCCCGAAAGATCTTTGCCGAACCGCTGCTGCATGGCCGCCATCGTCGCGCCCTCAAGCGCACGACCGGCACCGCTCAGCGTCTCGACCACCGCCCGCGGCAGCATCCCGCCGCCGTGATCGGTCTGCCGGACCTCGCCGCCCCGCTCGGCTTCCCGCTCCAGCGCGTCGCCGGGCTGCGTCATCGCGCGCTGCAGCATCTGATTGGACAGTGGCACGGCCATCCCGCCAACCGCGGCCTCTTTCGCCTGCGGCAGGTCGTGGGCAAGCTCGTCCGCCCGCTTCCTCATCCGCCTATCATCCGCGCCCGGCGCAACCCCCTATGCTCACGCGATGACGGGACAACCTCTAGGCCGGATCTTCAACGAGGTCCCCGAACTCTACGACCGGGTCCGGCCCGGCTACCCCGACGCACTCTTCGACGACCTGGCCACCAGCACCGGCCTCGACGAGCAGTCCACCGTGCTGGAGGTCGGCTGCGGCACCGGCCAGGCCACCCGCTCACTGGCCACCCTGGGCTGCGCCATCACCGCCCTGGAACCGGGCCCCGACATGGCCGACCTGGCCCGCGCGCGCCTGGCCACCTTCCCCAAGGTCAAGATCAAAACCACAAAATTCGAGCAATGGTACGCGACCAGGCAGCGCTTCGATCTGGTAGTTGCTGCCTCGTCATGGCACTGGGTAGACCCGTCCACCGGCTGGCAGCATGCCCACGACCTGCTCCGCCCCGGCGGCTCGCTGGCACTGCTCGGCTACACCGTGGTCCGCCGCCCCGACCTGCCCGAGGTATATGCGGAAACAGCTGACCTCCACGAACACTTCGTCCCCGGCAACCCCGACTGGGGCCACCCGCCACTCGAGCACGACGCCCGCACCGAGGCCGGAGAGTGGAGCCCGCTGTTCGAGCCGCCGGCCGTGCACTGGTATCCGACCGTCCAGTGGTTCGACGGCCAGGGCTACGCCGACCTGATGCGCTCCACTTCCATGTACCGCAAGCTGCCTCCCGACGTCCGCGAGCCCTTGCTGGACGCGGTAGCCGACCGCATCCGCACCCGTCTGGACGACCGCGCGTCCCGCTGCTACCTGACGTTCCTCCGGGTGGCCCGGCGCACGGCGTAGGTGTTCCTAGGTCGTTCGGCTAATTGTTCGGGATTCCGGTGGATCTGAGCCTTCAGATCGTTGCCTTGCGGGAGCGGGAGCCGACTAAGCACGGCTGAACCCCCTTCCCCCGGGTTCACCCCCCAGGCAGAACCCCCCTTTCCCCCGGGTTCGCCCCCCACCATAGGAGTCCCCCATGTTCGTTACCGGAGCAAACACCGCCGCCGCGTCGCAGATCGCCCGTTTCCACGCACAGGCGCTGGCCGCGGTCGAAAAGTCCTCCGCCCGCATCGCCGCCGACCGCCGTTTCACCTCGTTCGCCGAAGACCCAGCCGCCGCCACCCGCGAGATCTCGCTGCGTGCCCAGCAGGGCGCCGCCGGCCTGCACCTGCGGGCCACCCAGGACGCAAAGGCAGCCGCAGACGCGGCCTCGAGCGGCCTCCAGCAGGCATCCGACCTCCTGCTCGAGCTGCGCAACGCGGTCCTGGGCATGGACGAGAACGACGCAAGCTCGGTGAGCGCGGTGCAGAGCACGGTGGACCAGCTGACCGCCCAACTGACCCGAATCGCACAGACCACCACGTCGGTGGGCGGCGACGCCCTCCTCGACGGCTCGATCGCCACGACGGGCTTGTCCTTCACGGTGGCAGGCAGCGGCACCGCCTCCGACGCGGTGGAGCTGACGGCCATCTCGGTGGCCGCAGCCGACCTGGGCGACGGCTCCCTCGACCTGGCCAGCATCGACTTCGCCGGCGGCACCACCCGGGCAGCCACCCTGACCGCCATCGACGCGGCCCGAGACGCCGTCGTCGGAAGCCTGGCCAGCACCGGAGGCGTCTCCTCCGCAATGGGCTACCACGCCACCGCCATGGCGTCCCACTCCACCGCCGTGACCTCGACGCTGGAAAACCTGGTCGGTGTCGACGTCGCCGAGGAGACCCTCGCCATGACCCGCAACAGCATCCGAGCGGAGTCGGCCGCGGCAATGCTGGCCCAGGTGAACGCCCTGCACATCTCGATGGTGCGGCAGCTGCTCATGTACCGCTGACCCAACCGGTGCCGACATCGATGCCGCCTGGAGTGAATCGATGCCGGCGCCGCTCCCTCATTCGATCGCCGGTCATTTGTTGATGGTCGCTACCGGAGGAACGGTGTTCCGTCCGGGCGAGAGGGTCGGCGCCGGGCCACGCGGTTGCGGAGCAAGCACGCCTCCGGCGGCGCACAGACCGGCCAGGAAGCCGAGCAGAAGGCAGACCAGAACAAGCCTGAAGATCGTCGAGACGTCCGACCACAACTTCATCGTCCGCCTCCCGTCTCGGCGGCAGGCCGTTTCGCAAAGTCGGCGGAGGTGTCCGATCTGGAGATCATGGTATTTTTGCGCATGGTGACCTTCCTTCATGGCTAGCAGCCGGGGAGGTAACTAGCTGGGTCGATGTAGCCGCATCGGCCCAGCTTTGTCGTTGCGCGCATCGACCGGTGGACGCGCTCGTTCTTTGGGTCAGCGCCTTCTGTGTGTACAGGGCATGCCGGGAGTGGCCACTCGACGGCGAGCCACCGTCTCGCTACGCAACGTAGGAACCAGTCCACCACCCCGGACGTTAATTGCCAAGAGGCACTTGCCAAGCTACAGTTGCCAACGGAAATTGCCATATGGCTCGTTGCCAGATGGCATGAATCTCCGAAGACGGAGGTGTACCGTGCCCAGCGACCCTGGCCCGACGGTCCGCCGCCGGCAGCTTGGAGCCGTGCTTCGTCGCTATCGCGAAGACGCCGGCATGACCGTCTCCGACGTGGCGGGCCATCTCCTTTGCTCGGCCACCAAGATCAGCCGGATCGAAACCGCTCAGCGGAATCCGACTCTCCGGGACGTTCGCGACCTATGTGATCTTTATCGGATTTCGGATGCCGTGGTGCGACAGCAGCTGATGACCATGGCACAGGAGAGTCGGCAGCGGGCGTGGTGGCAGGCGGCCGGCCTGGAGCCTGCTTTGGAGACGTTGATCGGACTGGAGGGTTCGGCCACCACAATCAGGGAATTCGAGACCTCCGCCTTCCCCGGCCTCATCCAAACCCGCCCATACGCCGACGCGATGCTGGCGAACTGGCACCCAGCCGGCTCCCCACAGCGAGAGCGTGCCGTCGAGCTACGCATGCGGCGACAAGAGATCCTGACCGGAGACCAGTCACCCAGGCTGGAAATCATTCTCGACGAAGCGGCCCTGCGCCGGCTCGTCGGCGGTCCGGACGTTATGCGCGAGCAACTCAGGCACGCGATCGAGCTGTCGGAGCGCGCGGCCATCACCCTCCGCGTAGTCCCCTTTTCCGCAGGCGCCCACCAGGGAATGAACAGCGGATTCATCTTGCTCGATTTTTCGAATCCGGTTGAGTCGCCCATATTAGAATTTCTTCCGCCCGTGGTATACGTCGAAGGGCTCGCGGGCGAGCTCTACCTGGATCAAATCGGGGATGTTGAGCGGTACGCCAGAGCCTTCGAAAACCTGACGGCTCAAGCCCTACCGACGTCCGAAACCGTGAAACTGATCCGAAAAATCGTACATGAGCTGTAGCGTTACCGGACGGAGCCCTGCGCCAACTTTAAATGGAGATCAAGTGCTTCCTCCGCGATCCGCCGACCTCGACTGGCAAACCTCCCGGTCCTGCAGCCAAGGGGCCTGTGTCCAGGTCGCCGCAGTCGGCGACGGCACCATCGCTGTTCGCGACTCAAAGGATCCCGCCGGACCCATCCTTCGCTACTCCGCCACGGAGTGGCGAGAGTTTCTCACCGGCGCAAAGGACGGCGACTTCGACAACGTGAAATAACTCCCGCGAGGGGCCCGGCATCATCGGCCGGGCCTTCGCAGTTCCCCCGCTCCCAGCGCCAGGCCGTCAACGGATCCATCCCACCGACAGCATCTCTGGGGAAGCCACCCGACTGCGCCCTTCCGCAAGCCGTCACCCCTACCCGCTTGCAGCGACGCTCACCCAACTGCCTTCCGATCTGCCGCCGCGCCACCCGGATAACAGCAGCGATCCAGAGATCCGCGCCACCCGGGCACCCTCAAATTGCCCCTCTAGGGCCATACCAGGGCGTCGGTGTGAGATCGACCTTCGCTATTCTCGGGAGCTGTCGCCACCCGGTTGTGGCTTTCGACGCGGCATCCCGCCTTGAAGCAACGGCCGCACCACTCGGGAACGAGTTCCAATAGTCCCGAACAGCGGCCACCGGACCCATCATCCAGTTTCGATCATCGGCTCAATCAGCCTATCCACCCGATATCGGCCGCCCCAACCTCGACCTTGTGGCGTTCCTGTCCAACGCCGACACGAACTCCACAGGCCCGCCAACCGGATCGACAACCCGTCGCAGCACCGAGATCGAGCCCAACAGCACACGACTCACGCCACCAATACAAGCTGCGGACGACTCTGACTAACAGGCCGAAAGCGATACCTGAAGCGTCGAAGTCACCGATCCCGAGCCGAACCGCAGCTGCCATACACGACAAAACGAATCGCGAACGCGAGCCGGTGCGCGCGGGTCCGTAACGCGAACGGTGTTTCTGGCATTCGGTTAGTAGAGCTCGGCGGCCGGCCAGCGGTCACCGAACGTGATGGCGAAGGCGTTCAGTACGAGTTTCCAGCGCAGGGAGGCTGGATCATGCGGCTCCTTGGGCTCGCCGTAGTCAGCGACTCCTTGACCCCCATGCAACTCATGATCTTTGAATGAGCTTGGTCAACTTACTGACGACCTGCACACATCAGTCCTCAGTCGTCCGTGGGCGTCCTCTGTGATCACCGGCGATTGTCACTCAGTTAGTCACCCAGGTAACCAAGGCGGATCCGTAAGCGGCAGACGCCTCAACCCAGGCCACGATGTACTGCGTTGGAGCCTCTTCGATGCCGCCTCCCGCGTTGCAGCTTCTGCGTCTCGCTCGATTTCGGCCCCGCTGAACTTAGACCGAACGCATCTAAATCCAATTCGAGGCGTGTTGTCCTAGTCCGCTACGGCGACGTTGAGCGGTCAGGATTTAGGTGTTCCGCTACAACGCCGTTCTCGAAGTCCTCAACCGTAGCGGCTACCTTCGATTTGACATCGTTCGCAATATCCTGGCTTAGCGGATTTGTATCGATATGCATCGTGAAGGCAAGGGTATTGACTGCCGCGAGCGCCCTCGCCTCCCATTCTTCATCCGTTCCGTCTATCCGCGAAACCACCGCCAGAGCGCGGGCAGCCAGGGCCCCAATTTCGAATCCGCTAAGAACTGTCAACTCTTGGCGAATGCCTCCTAGATCTTTTTGGAGCTCTAGGAGGTGGTCTCTAAGATCTTCTGCGCCTTCAAGCGCCTCGTTAAGATCTACTAGAACCCTGGACTCCTCAGGCGTTCCCTCGACCTCTTCGGATCGCGATCTCAGCCTCTCGATGCGCCGGATCCTTCTCATCCCGCCGAGCAGCTCGTCAGCTCCGCGTAAAAATTTGGCGTAAGACAGCCGCTTCTCGGCTAGTAAGGCCTGAGCAGGTGCCATGCGTGCGAGTTCGAGTTGCGTCAGCCTGCCGTATCTAGCGGCGATTACCGTACCGGCGATGCCCGCGACACCGGCAGCGAGCGTGGTAACCGGGGCGACCCACTCCCATGCCATCACGCCATCCTCACCGATGTGGACGCGACACGGCTAGGGCTTGAGCTGGGCGACTCATATCGGGCGGACAGGCCGGGCCCAATCCATCGTGTGTTCCTAGCGTGCCCGCTACCCATCCGGGCCGTCGCGTGAGGTCCGCACTGCCATGACGGTCCTCGCCCATGATCGCTGACCTCCGATGGGCTCACCAGCGATGATGTAGAGCAACTCACCGTCGGTCCACGGCATGCTCCCGCTACGACCGACCGATCTGGCACGGGATCTGGCACGCGGGGTGACAGCCCCAGGTTGTTAGACGGACTGCCATGATCGGACGGCAGGTCCTTACTTACTTACTTACTACCAGCTGGCCGGAGTTTGCCGGGTCCAGCTCGACCAGCTCCTGCATCCCAGCTAGATCTCGCTGCGGACGGTTTGGCCTAGCGCAGCGATGCGCAGTCCGCTCCAATGAGACGTGGCCAAGTTCGGCAACCGAGTGACGGCGGCGCGCGCCGCCTGGCGCGCTTACGGTCCCAAGCGGCTATCGGCCGTTCGCACTGCGTGGCGCGGCAGCACTCCAACAGCACCGCCGGCTCCCGTACCGTCGGCTCCCGTACCGCCGGCTCCCGTACCGCCGGCTCCCGCACCGCCGGCTCCCGCACCGACTTCGGAAGGGCCCGGCTGGCGGGAGAACGTCACCGCGATCGCCGCAATTCTTTCGCCGCTCGTGACTGGCTTCACGGTCTTGGTAGCCGTAATCGCCCTACTGTCGACCAATCAGGCCAACCAAGGTCAGCAGCGCCTAGCTGAGCAGGGGCAGATTACCGACCGTTTTACGAAGGCCATCGATCAGCTCGGCCAGGAGGGCAACAGTAAGGTGGCAATCCGCTTGGGCGGCATCTACGCGTTGGAACGTATCATGCGGGATTCTGTAGACGACGAACGCAACATCGTTGAGATCCTCTGCGCTTTCGTTCGTGAGCACGCTCGCCTCACCGTTCAGCCCACTCCTACTTCGTCACCAATGCCCTCAGAGGGTGTGCCAGCAACAGACGTGCAAGCCGCTCTGACTGTGCTTGGACGGCGGCCCAATTTCGATAAGCCCGGCTTCGGCACCGATCCGCAGTACGGCATCGTAGACCTGAGTCGAACAGAGCTTAGCGGCGCTAATCTGAGCTACCACCCGCGTTACGGTTCATACGTAATCGAAACGTTCCCCAGTGGCGCGAAGCTGAACGGCACTACTCCCAGTGGCGCGAACCTGACTGGCGCGAACCTGACCGGCGCGAACCTGAGCAATGCGAACCTAATCGGCGTGAACCTGAGCGACGCGAATCTGACCGACGCGAACCTGAACCATGCGAATCTGATGCTTGCGAACCTAAACGGCGCGAACCTGAGCGACGCGAACCTGAACAATGCGGACCTGCTGCTTGCAGACCTGAACCGCGCGAGCCTGGACCGCGCGAGCCTGAACAGCGCGAGCCTGCCCAGCGCGAACCTGGCCAGCGCACGCCTGTTCGAGGCGGACCTGGCCGATGCAAACCTGAGCGACGCGAACCTAACCGGCGCTGACCTCGGGTCAGCCTACGGACTGGAGACGGCGAACTTGCGGTGCGCAGTCGCTGACGAGGAGACCAGACTTCCGCAAGGCGTGAGCGTTCCCTTTGATCGCGCCTGGTGCTAACCGGTCTCAGCGCCAAGCTTCCGGCTCCGAGTTGCCACTGCGCGACAGATTCATCGTCGCCCGCATGACAGCTCGGCCGCAGTGCGGCCTGGGCTCAGATGCCCGCTCGCGGGGGTCGGCCGCGGTAAACCGGCCGGGGTCACTCAGGCCACCCCTGAGCGTCCCTTGACCCCAGGCCACTTGCATGCAAGCCATCCCGTCACCCTCGACCCGCCCACCGTGGGAGCGGGCATCCGCCAGCGGGGTCTGCTCGGCTTGCCCCGGGGCGAGGGTGACGGTGCGCGCGCCATCCCGGAGCCGGAGCGCCCCCGCCGGAGGCGCAGTAGCCGTAGGCACCACATGCCAGGCATAAGCCCTGCGGCCTGGAGTGGCAGCTCGGCCGCGTCGCCCAGGCCAAGCCGGCCGGCTGCGGTGCGCAAGGGCATCCCGCTGCATCTCATTGCAGCGAGCCGCGTACGACAGTCCACACCAGAGATACGAAAGTCGCTG